>NFUV01000003.1 GCA_002127295.1 Chitinophagaceae bacterium IBVUCB2 | reverse complement strand
ACAAACTTTTAAAACAGGTATTTGCAGTTGTAAAAAACAACAGTTTGTATCAACCTAATTATTGGTCACCTAAACCCTGAAAAAGTAAAAAATTTATTTGTTTTTTTACACAGTTCATGTTGTGCGTTGTATTAATTCGTTGAAATAGCAAACTTTATTATTTTCCCATTCTTGTCGAAGTCTAAAAAAAGGTTTTGCTCTTTGTACCAATTAGAAGTGTTGTCAACATATTTACTTGACTTGAATGGCTCGCCAATCTTTTTTTCGACAGTAGCTTTTAGGTTAGTTAGTCTAAGCCCATAAGGCAGCTCGCCAGTGTAAGAATTGTCAACAAAAATTGTACTTAAAACACTGTCCTTTTCAAATCTAAATGACAATCCTTCTGGTCCGTACGTGATGAAAAAACAATCATTGTACGAATGAATGGTTGAGTCATTGCCAAATCTCGTCCATAGTTTTTGAAATAGAGGATCACTTGACTTTTTATTCAGTAAGCTAAAAAGTTCAGTGGATTTTACGGAAGTTGAATTGTTGTGATACACTTTGTTACAAGGAAACAATCTTTCATCTTGTTTTCCTAATTCATCGAATATTACTTGGGTAATTAGATTTTGGGTTGGGCGTTGGTCGATTATTTTTGAGGTCCAATAAGTTTTTATTTTATTAATTTCTTTCTCCTCAATCGTATGGTCTGTATCTTCGTGCCAGTCCCAAACAAGTCCGTTGTAAACGTGATGCCACCCAATAAGGTTGTTACAGTCTTTATAGATGTATTTTGTTCCTAAGAAGTTTTGTCCATTCTTCGGCTCCCATAATTGGGTTAGAATAATGTGGGCTATAACGGTTTTGGATTTGTCGTCTAACGAATAAATTAATTGCTTTGTCACTTCCTTTCCAATGCTTAATAACTCTTGCTCGGCCTTGTCAGAGTGTGTCAAAACAAGCATGCCGCCCATGCAGTCTATAGAAATTGAGTTCCATGAAAGGCTGTCTATGAGTTGCTTAACCCTTTCAGTGTTTGTCTGAGCAGTTGCATGGTTAGGTGCAAACGCTAAGATAAAATATGATATGACGATGAAGAGTCTCAAAATATAACGCACAACGTTTCGGGGCTTTGCGATGGTGGGGCAATCGAAGCACAAATCTTCAATTTTGTACAAAGGTTCAATCGAAGAACTCCAGTTGAACTTTGCAGTTTCGCCCCACTATTGCAAAACCCTTGTTGGCGGTAGTTATTATTAGTTGTCAATTAGTTCGTCAATCTTATTTGCGACTTTTTCTGTTTTTCCTGTTTCGTGATACCAAGTGAAAATTTCATCACTTAGTTTTCCGTTATTTTCTTTTGTCGGTAATAATACTAAATGGGCGCCACTTCCATTTGAAGCAATTGCAATTCCGTTTGAGGGAAAATTACCCCAGTTTTTTGCTTGTTTAGTTTCTAAACCGATATGATTACAAGTTCTACTAATTCTTTTCTTATCTGATTTGTCAAAAAATGGATATAAGTTCCAATCGTCGTCCTCTGTCATTAATTCTCCTCCATTTTCTTGCATCATTTTAGACTTGAACTTGTCAGGAAAAATAATTCCAAGTTCGTTTTCAGTTTCGATAATATATTTTTCATCTAATGGGAATGGCATTTTTCTATTTTTTTAGATATTAGTCAATAAAGTTCCAAGGAATTTCTTTTTTGAAAGTCTGAATACTTTCTTCAAGCAAGTCTAACGAAATATCTTGCTGAAAAAAGGTTACAGTTCGTGTTCGCTTTGTGTCATCACGAAATATTTCGATAATTATTTTGTCGTCACGGTAAATTTCAACGCCAATACCATCTCGGTCGCCACTAACATCACTTGCAATAATTACTCTGTCTTTCGGTAGTTTCATTGGTCAATTCATTTGGTTATGGGTCGTTTTTATAATTACCGCCAACGTTTGTATTGCCGCATGTTCTTGTTCCAAATTTAATTAATTTTCAATGCCAAATGGAACAAATTGTAAGGATACAATACGTAAATACGAAACTGCAAATTGGGTTGGTCAATTGGCGGCAGGCCTGGCTATTATCTGTAAATCCCGCCATACAATTAACTACAGAAGTGTATAAAGGCAAATTGGTGTTTCGGGTGCCCGGTACTTCCCGGCGTATCAGTTATCAACGAATAAAACAAGGATTAATAAAGAAGCAAATTATTATTCAGCAAAAAGCTTTACCCTTTTAGAAGTTAGGAATAAGTCATTGCATCTGTCGCTTATTGTGATTGAAATAATTTGTTATGCTACCCTTCAATTCTTTTAATATCCGCTCCCAGTTTTCTCAATCGTCCATCAATATCCTGGTAGCCCCTGTCTATCTGTTCAATATTTTGAATGATGCTTTTCCCCTCCGCACTAAGTGCTGCAATTAATAATGCCACACCTGCACGGATGTCGGGACTGCTCATCGTAATGCCCCGCAATGCCTGTTCTCTTTCCAAACCAATTACAACAGCACGGTGTGGATCACAAAGAACAATTCTTGCTCCCATATCAATGAGCTTATCAACAAAGAATAAACGGCTTTCAAACATTTTTTGATGGATCAATACGGAGCCTTTGGCTTGTATAGCAGTTACTAAAACAATACTTAACAGATCCGGTGTAAATCCCGGCCATGGATGATCGTAAATAGTCATTACCGAGCCATCTAAGAAAGTTTGTATTTCATAACTATCCTGTGCTGGTATATGAATATCATCACCATTAAAATTTAGTTGTATTCCCAGCTGCTGAAATTTCTCCGGAATAATACCGAGATGTTCAATACCTGCACCTTTAATAGTGATATCACTTTGCGTCATCGCTGCAAGACCTATAAAAGAACCCACTTCAATCATATCAGGCAACATACGATGTTCTGTTCCGCTGAGGTATTCTACTCCTTCAATCGTTAGCATATTACTGCCGATACCGGAAATTTTTGCACCCATCCGGTTCAGCATTTTACAGAGTTGCTGTAAGTAAGGCTCACAGGCGGCATTGTAAATGTTAGTTATGCCTTTCGCCATAGAAGCGGCCATCACAATATTAGCAGTACCTGTTACTGATGGTTCATCCAGTAATAAATTTGTCCCATGTAAATTAGGAGCTTCTAAATGAAAGAATCCATCTTCTTCATGATAGGTAAATGTGGCTCCCAGTTTTTCAAACCCAATGATATGTGTATCTAATCGTCGTCTTCCAATTTTATCGCCACCAGGTTTTGGTATAAATGCTTTTTTAAATCTAGACAACATCGGTCCCGCAAACATGACAGAGCCTCTTAATTTTCCGCTCTTTTTTTTGTACGCTTCGCTGTGCAGGTAATCAATATTTACATCGTCTGCCTGGAAAATACAAGTATCCCTGCTTTTGCGTTCTATCTTAACATTCATTTCTCCCAGCAATTCTATCAGCAGGTTTACATCAATAATGTCGGGAATATTGGTGATGGTAATTTTTTCGGGAGTAAGTAATACAGCACTAATAATTTGCAAGGCTTCATTCTTGGCACCTTGTGGAATAATTTCACCACTTAATTTTTTTCCTCCTCTTACTTCAAATGAATGCATGTGATAGGTTATTGGTTAACTTTTTACAAAGTAAAAGCAAATGCATGTAGCAATAAAAAATGGTTGACTAGAAAACCTAATCAACCATTCAGCTATTTAAAAATCAACTGGACTTAATATCTTTTCTTCTTGAAGTTGCCACCACCGCCACTACCTCTGTTGTCACGGTGTCCGCCACCGCCGCCACCACTTCTGTTATCTCTGCGTCCGCCACCACCACCTCTGTTATCCCGGCGTCCGCCGCCCCGGTTATCTCTTCCTTCTTGTTGGGGACGGAAAGCTTTTACATAAGGTGTGTTGGTAAAAGTTAATTGGCCATTGGTAATAACTGATAGTTCGCTTTGAATGGCATCGTCATGCACAATTTCTTTATGCCAGTTGTTATACGCCAACTTCATATAATACGCCACTGCATTTGCAAAACCCAGTTTCTTTTCCGGATTTTCTTCTTTCAGCGCTTTATCTATAATTACTTCTAAGTTTTTACCAAGATGAGAAAATCTCGGATGTCTTTTTGGATAAGGAAGTGGGTCGGGTCTTGCTTTTAAAGATTCTCTTGTTGGAATGGGATAAGGTGATTTTACATCCAAGGTAAAATCCGAAATCAAAAAAAGATGATCCCAAAGTTTATGACGAAAATCTTCCACATTTTTTAAATGAGGGTTTAAAAACCCCATTAATTCAATTACAGCCTGGGCATTTCGCTGCCGGCGTTCCGGGTCTTCTATAGTCATAATATGCTCAACCATCTTCTGCACATGACGGCCGTATTCCCGCATCGTCAGATGGTTTCTTGTCGTATTATACTCCATGTTTTCTAAATCCATTGTAACAAATGTAGGGAAGAGTTGGGGAGTTAACAACTCCGTCGGGTTAAAGAGAAAAACGCAGCCTATTTCAGGCTGCGTTTTGTGTTATTTTAAAGGTGTTTGGAAGGTTAAAGAAAGGGGCCCCGAACCAAGGCCCCTTTTACAAGCCACCATCCTCTTCCACCTAAGAGGTCATTTTACGAAAAGTTGATTAATACGGGACTGCCGGCTTTTTATGTCTGTAAGCCTTAACCAGTAAGTTCCTTGCTTTAACGTACCAATTTGATGATAGGATAAGCCCGTAACCACTAGTTCTTTCTGCATCAATTTTTGTCCTTGTGTATTATAAACTTCTACTATTTTTTTTCCGTTCTCATTATCATCAAATTTGATACCAATAATGCCATTTGATGGGTGAGGATATATGTGGAAACCATTAGAACCTGATTTTTTTAAATCAACAGTTCTTATGTCGCTTAAACGGGAATAATCGTTTGTATAAACTTGTTTTATTCTAAAAAAGTAAATACCCGCATTTATGGATGCTGTATATAGAAACTTATAAACATTCGAACCTCCTGCTACGTTTTTAGCCACTTGTCCTATAGAAGAGAAAATACGTCCATCATTGCTTAACTCGACTTCATACCGGTAACCCGTTTCGGGGTCATCGAATGAATCCCATTTTAACTCGGCGGTATTATCGCTTATTTTGTTTACAGAAAAATTGCGGATATTAATTGGTAGTGTAACGCCAGGGCAGGTACAGTATTCAAAATGAAAGTTCACTAACGCAGAAGTTAATACTAATGTACTGCTGCTTCCCCCTGATATAGATGCATTCGTTGTTACATTAATATCATAATTATAGGTAACACTATCAAGCCCGTAAAACTGAACAATGGTTGTAGAATCACTGATGGTGCGGCAAAGCACTTCATTTAAAATAGTGTCGTGTGCCAGCGAATAAAAATCTGATCCGGCACCAGGTATACCATCATAGGCAGTTAAAATATTACCTGGAGGGCCATAGGTAAGATTGGCACTATTTGATAATGGTGTACTGATTCCAGGGCCGGTAATTTGATCATTCCTTGTATAAACAAAAGTGGCGGTTTGAGAAGAAGCTGCATAGTTCTGCATTGCCAGTGTATCAATAATACCGGTAATTGTAACACATAACCGAACACAGGTCACCATTCCGTCCTGCGGGTTAAACTGTGGGAACTTAACAGGGATGGAGGTTGTACCTGTTGGAAAAGCAATCGTAGTATCAAACGCTGTTGAACCTGGTGGATAACCAACAGGGCATTGCGCAGTTGCTCTTGTATTATTAATAAAGAGGATGATAAAGAAAAAACTAAGTGAATAGAAAAGCCTGGTATAATTGTATTTCATAGGGAGTGTTTTGGTTTTCACTTATTGGTATCATAAAGCTAAGTGAATGAGTAGTTGGAATCAATTGTACAAGTGCCCTTTTTAAAAACCCGTATTAAACGAATATCCACAGAAAATCTTCTTGTATTAGTTGCAGCAGCTGTATGCGAAACAAGTTGTTGTTAATTAGTAAAACAAGAAGGTAAATATCAATATGATATTTTTTTTGTAGATCTGCTTTTGTGTGGGATTACTAAGTAAATAACGAAGGCAACCAATACCTTTGCAAATACTGATGACAATTGCCGTTAACACCAGATTTTTACTGAAAGATTACCTGGAAGGATATGGGTACTTTCTGCATGAAACTTTCAGCAGAATTGTGCGAAATCACCCCGAACATTTATTTGTTTTCATTTTTGACAGGCCGTATGATGAACGTTTTGTTTTTGAAAAAAATGTAACACCTGTAGTAATCGGTCCCGCAGCACGGCATCCTTTATTATGGAAATACTGGTATGATATAAAAGTTCCTCCCGTTTTGCGAAAATATAAGGCAGATGTATTTGTATCCTGCGATGGATTTTGCTCATTGAGAACAAAAGTGCCACAATGCCTGGTAATACATGACCTTGCCTTTCTCCATTATCCATCCTTCAATAAAAAATCACATTTGCTTTTTTACAAAAAATATACGCCTAAGTTTTTAGAAAAAGCTGCTTCGATAGCTACGGTGTCTGCGTTTTCAAAAAAGGATATTATTGATAGCTACAAAATATTGGATGAAAAAATTGAGGTGGTTTATAGTGCCGCAAAAAAAATTTTTAAACCGATTAGCGATGAAGCTAAGTTGTCAATAAAGAATAAATATACCGAAGGCAAGGAATATTTTGTTTATACGGGTGCTGTTCACCCCCGTAAAAATTTAATGAATTTGCTAAAAGCATTTTCTGTATTTAAAAAAAGGCAAAAGACGAATATGAAGCTGCTATTAGCAGGTCGCCTTGCCTGGAAATATGAATCATTTACTGAAGATTTGAAATCATATAAATATAGAAATGATGTGGTAATGACGGGCTATATAGAAGAGGCTGAACTGGTAAAAATTACCGGAGCTGCGTATGCCCTCGTTTACCCTTCGTTGTTGGAGGGATTCGGTGTTCCGGTTATTGAAGCTATGAACTGTAATGTTCCTGTTATTACTTCTGCCAACTCTGCTATGCAGGAAATAGCAAAAGATGCCGCACTATATAGTAAACCAGAAAGCCACATAGATATTGCCGATAAAATGATGTTGTTGTATAAAGATGAAAATCTGCGGCAAGAATTAATAGAAAAAGGAAATAGAATAGCTCAAGAGTATAGTTGGGATAGAACCGCAACATTACTCTGGCAATCAATCTTAAAAGCTGTAAATAAATAGGTGGTAATAATCCGTTCTTATCAGTGTCATCCGTGTTCCTATCTTTGCATCCTTTAAATTAAAAACACTTCCCGAGGGAAGACTGAAGAGAATATGAATAAGTCAACAATTACAATAGATGTAGTAACAGATGAGAACCGGGTACCAGATTCTATTTCCTGGAGTGCTTCGGACACTACCGTTGAAAATGTACAAAAAGCTAAAGCGATGATGATCTCATTTTGGGATAGTGCTGACAAAGCTGCTTTACGCATTGACCTGTGGACAAAAGATATGATGGTTGATGAAATGGCCGATTTCTTTTTTCAAACTATGATGACCATGGCCGATACTTATGGCCGGGCCACTAAATACACCGAACAGGTAGAAGAAATGAAAAAATTTGCGCATGACTTCTATGAAAAGTTTAAAGCAAAGAATTTGAAAGAGAATAAAGCAGATTAGTTCGGAGTCGTTAGTAGTAAGCGGGCAAGTTCAATTTTTTTTCCCCGAATAACTATGATAATAAACAACTAACTATAAATTTTTTATATGTCACTGGAACAAAAAATAATGGCTGAATTAAAAACAGCCATGCTGGCAAAAGATGAAGCCGGTCTTAGAAGTCTGCGTGCTATTAAGGCAGCCATCATTATTGCAAAAACTTCAGAAGGAGCCAAGGGCGAAATATCTGAAGATGATGAAGTAAAGTTGTTGCAAAAATTAGTGAAGAGCAGAAAAGATTCATTAGAAATATTTCAGCAACAAAACAGGCCAGAGCTGGCTAAAAAAGAAGAAGAAGAAATTGCAATAATTGAAAAGTTTTTACCCAAGCAAATGTCTGCGGACGAAGTAAGAGCAGCACTTACTAAAATCATTGAAGAAACAGGTGCTTCTTCTCCTGCTGATATGGGTAAAGTGATGGGTGCCGCTACTAAACAACTTGCGGGAAAGGCGGATGGAAAAACTATTTCAGGTTTGGTAAAAGAATTGCTGGCAAAATAATAACCATTTAAAAAAATCAATGATTCTTGATCTGATTTTTGCTGTTGTAATTGTATTAGCGATATTGAAAGGGTATCAGCGAGGTCTGATCGTAGGACTGTTTTCCCTCGTGGCAGTTATCATCGGTCTGGCAGCAGCGATGAAACTTTCCGCAGTGGTTGCACAGTATATCGGCAACGCTGTAAAAGTATCCGACGAATGGTTACCTGTAATTTCTTTTGCAGTAGTTTTTATAATAGTCGTTTTATTGATTCGTCTTGGAGCAAATGCTATTGAAAGGACCATTGAAGTGGTAATGCTAGGTTGGTTGAACAGGTTAGGCGGCATTATTTTATACGTCGTTATTTATACCATTGTATTTAGTGTGCTCCTGTTTTATGCAGAGCAAATAAATTTAATAGAGCCAGAAACAATTGAAAAATCAGTTACTTATTCATTTGTTCAGCCCTGGGGGCCGAAAGCTATCAACGGATTTGGTACTATTATTCCTCTCTTCAAGGATATGTTTGGTGAACTGGAACATTTTTTTGATGGTGTGGCAAAACAAATATCACATCGCTAGTTACTATCCTTCCTGTTTTATTATATTGGCTTTTTGTCTAATAGATCATTACAGAAACCTGCAGCGGCAGTACAACAATTTTTTAAATCAGTCATTTATACCTCTATTTGGCTGATTGGCCATCTTTTATACAGTAAAGCGGCCATTTTTTGCGGCAAAACGACTACTTTAGCAACGTAGAAAGCCGTCATTGACGGGATGATTCAGAATTGACTGCCATGGCATACGAAATCAAACAACAGGATAAGTTTAAATTTATAGAAGAAGGCAACGGCGAACCGTTGGTGCTGCTGCATGGCCTGTTTGGAGCATTGAGCAATTTTGCACCACTAATCGAATATTTCAGGCATCATTATAAAGTAGTTGTGCCCATGTTGCCATTGCTTGAAATGGATCTCCTGCACACATCTGTGGGCGGATTAGCCAAATTTGTACATCGCTTTTTAGAAGCAAGAAATCTTGAAAGTGTTCATTTGCTGGGCAATTCCTTGGGAGGACATGTAGGTTTAGTACATGTGCTGAAACATCCTGAAAGGATAAAATCAATAATTCTTACCGGTAGTTCGGGTCTTTTTGAAAATGGAATGGGGGATAGCTATCCTAAAAGAGGAGATAAAGAATATATCAGGAAAAAAACAGAGCTAACGTTTTATAATCCTGCGATGGCTACCGAAGAACTGGTAGATGAGGTGTATAGCATTACTAATAATAGGCTAAAAGTTATAAAAATTATTGCATTAGCAAAAAGTGCTATCCGTAACAATTTGGGTGAAGAGCTAACCCAGATTAAGCAGCCCACACTATTAGTGTGGGGCAATAACGATACTATTACACCGCCATTTGTAGCTACAGAATTTAATAAGTTGATTCCAAATAGTGAATTACATTTTATAGATAAGTGTGGCCATGCACCAATGATGGAAGTGCCTGATGAGTTCAATGCCATCCTGCACAAATTTTTGAAAAAACAAAATGAGCCTGCAACAGTTAGCTAGTCGTTGATGTCTCATTGAAAACAAGCCGCTATCCATGTTAATCCGGGAACTACTTTCTCAAACATTACCATACCTGCACTTTCACGATAAAGTGTACCAGGCTTTGCAACTGATGAATGATAACCAGGTTACTCATTTACCAATTGTAGACGGAGATAAATATGTAGGATTAATTAGCGAGGATGATTTACTGCAAACCGATAACGATCATTTTACATTAGATAAATTAGAGCAATCCTTCGCTACCATTGCAGTGAAGGAAGATGCACATTTTTTAACTGCGGTACAGGTAGCAGCAGAAAATGGATTGAGTGTAGTGCCGGTGATTACAGAGGATAATGATTTAGCCGGAACAGTAGCATACAACGATTTACTTCGCAGGGCATCGGAATTTATGAGCTTAAATGAACCAGGCGGTCTTATTGTAGTAGAAATGGAAAGTAACCAGTACTCTTTTAATGAAATAAGTAAACTGGTAGAAACCAATGATGCGCAGATTACACAATTAAATACATCTAATGATGCTGAAACCGGCATGATGCAGGTTACTATCCGGATCAACAAGCCCCAGGTGTCTGATATAGTGGCTACTTTTCAGCGATATGAGTATAACGTAAAATATTTCTTCGGAGAAGAATTATACACCAACGAACTGCGTACGAATTACGATAACCTGATGAACTACCTCAAGATCTGATATCTGTGCTTTGTTTTACAGGCGCAATCAAAAAATCAGGTTAATTTAGACACTCTTGCTATAGCCAGAAATGCCGGGGGGAAAAAAATATCGACTTTGGTTGCTTTTATTATTAGCAAACTGTTCAGTGTTGACAGCACAAGAGCCTGTTACCCCAATACCATTGACCGACACGTCGGTTAAATCGTCAGGCCAGGCATATAGTATTGGTGATATTATTATTACAGGCAATAAAAAAACAAAGCCAGCTATAATTCTCCGGGAAATTCCATTTAAAACAGGTGATGAATACCTCTTGCAGGATTTGGTAACGCAATTTGAAGAGGCCCGCCGCCAGTTAATGAATACCGCACTTTTTCATACAGTAGTTGTTGCAGCTAAAAATTTTGAAGGAAACAGAATAAATATCCTTGTAGAAGTAAAAGAGCGGTGGTATATTTTTCCTTTGCCTTATTTAAAACCAGTGGACAGAAATCTTAACCAATGGCTTGTAGAACAAAAAGCAAGCCTGAGCAGGGTAAACTATGGCGTTAAAGTTTTATACAATAATGCTACTGGTAATAATGACAAATTAAGACTTACTCTCGGCGCCGGTTACACCAAACAAATTTCATTTAGTTATGACAGGTTATATTTTGATAAGAAGATGAAGTGGGGATTGAATGCTGTGTTTGCTTACGGTAAAAACAGGGAAATAAATTATAATACCGTTGAAGACAAGCAAGTCTTTATTAAGAATAGCGATGTTTACCTGAGAAGTTTTGTAACAACCAGTTTCGGTCTCACTTATAGAAAGGCAATTAATACCAGACACAGTTTTGGTATAGGGTATAATGCAGAGAAAATCAATGATACTATTGTCTCTTTAAATCCTACTTATTTTAAAGAAGGCAGAAACAGTGTTCAGTTTCCCTGGATTTATTATAGCATGACTTTTTACGACCTTGATTATATTCCTTATCCTACTAAAGGATATGCTGCACAAATATTTGTTGGTAAAAGTGGCTTTGATAAAACCATTAACCTGTGGCAACTTTCAGCAAAAGGATCTGCCAGTTGGCCGTTAGTAAAGAAAACTTTTTTAAACCTGAATGCTTACGGAGGAATTAAGCTACCCTTTAAACAGCCTTACTTTAACCGGCGATTTTTAGGTTACGGAGATGTTTTTATGCAGGGTTATGAGTATTATGTGATTGATGGAGTAGCAGGCGGTTATTTAAAAACCACTCTTACCCGTGAGTTATTCAATTTCAATATCAGGGTACCGCCAATAAAAAGGGGCAAAGAGGCACAACGGATTCCATTCCGGATTTTTGCAAAGGTATTTGGTAATGCAGGCTATGTTCATAATCCCGAGCCCGGAGAAAATGACTTATCAAATAAAATGCTGTACTCAGGTGGTTTTGGAATTGATATTCTTTCTTTTTATGATGTTACATTCAAACTCGAATGGACGTTTAACCAGTTAGGACAAAACGGTATATTTATACACCGGAAAACAATCTTTTGATCATTTATGAAAGCAGCCATCTACAGCAGAATTATAGAAGAAGATCAATTGGAAGATGTACAACTTTTTTTTGATGAGTTATTAAATCAAAAAATTGAACCGGTCGTCTTTCAGCATTATTTTGAACAAATAAAAGGGAAGATCAATCTTTCCCCGGAAACAAAAACATTTTCACTTTCCGAAGATCTTACAGATGATGTTGAATTTATTATAAGTCTTGGTGGCGATGGAACACTGCTTGATACTGTTACCCTCGTTCGGGAAAAAAAAATATCAGTCATGGGGATCAACTTTGGACGGCTGGGTTTTTTAGCCAGTATTGGCCGTGAAGAAGTGAAGACGGCTGTAAAAGCCATTGCACAACGTACCTATGTAGTGGACAAAAGAACTATGATCCATGTAGATGCAGATGCTCCTTTATTTGGGAAAGTGCCTTATGCTTTGAATGAGTTCTCCATTCATAAAAGGGATGTGGCTTCTATGATAAAAATTCACACTTATGTAAATGGGGAATTTTTAAATACGTATTGGGCCGATGGATTAATAGTTGCTACTCCAACTGGTTCCACCGGTTATTCGCTTAGTTGTAACGGGCCCGTAGTTTTTCCAGATTCGGGCAGTTTTGTAATTACCCCGGTAGCTCCGCATAACCTGAATGTGCGGCCAATCATTGTGCCGGACGATAATATTATATCCTTTGAGATTGAAAGCCGCTCAGAGCAAATTATTTGTGCCCTCGATTCAAGAAGAGAGATCATCAGCAAGAATGTGCAACTGGCCGTTAAAAAAGAAAGCTTTGATTTAAACCTGGTAAGGCTCAGCGAGAATAATTTTTTGCAAACACTCCGCAATAAACTCACCTGGGGTCTCGATAAACGCAACTAAAAGGGAGGTTCCTTACAAGAAAATCCTATTTTTATCGTTCTAAGTAATCCCGGACCATTTTAATTAGTTATGATGAGAAAGTTTATAGCCGCTATTACATTTTGCTTTATTGCCTTCTTTGCTGGCAATAGTCTTACAGCACAAAATGCTATAGTACAGGAAGGTGAGTTTGGTATTGGCCTTGGCGGTGGTCATTATTTTGGCGATTTAAACACCCGGGGCCGTATAAACAGGACTAAGCTTGCTGGTAGTCTTTTCTTCCGTAAAAATTTCGGCAACTACATTGCTTTACGAGTTGGTGCCTCTTTTGCCCAGTTAGGTTATTCCGATCAATACAATACGCATAATGAATACATGTACACCCGAAATCTCAGCTTTAATAGCCGTGTTTGGGAGCTTACATTACAGGGCGATTTTAATTTTTTCCGTTTTATGCCCGGCGAACCGGAGTATAGTTTCACTCCATATGTAACATTTGGTGCTGGTATTTTTAGCTATGATCCCTATGCTTATTTGGGAGGAAGAAAAGTATTGCTCCGGCCTATAGGAACGGAAGGACAGGGTAGCGATTTATATCCTGAACGTAAGCAGTACAGTTCAATGGCCATCTGTATTCCATTTGGAGGGGGGATTAAATATGCTTTGAACGAAAGAATTAATATCGGCTTTGAATTATTACATCGGTTTACTAATACAGATTACCTGGATGATGTAAGTAAAACCTATGTAAATCCGCTTACTTTCCCCACCAATCCCGACGGAAGCCCGTCTGATGCGTTTCTGTTGTACGACCGGTCCTATGAATTAGGGGAGCCCATTGGAATTACAGACAGGCAAAGAGGGAACAGCAAACAAAAAGACCAGTTCATTACAGCGATGTTCCATCTTACTTTCAACTTGCAATCGTACAAGTGTCCTACCGCTAAGTAAGCTTTCTAACAACACTGATAAGTAGTAAATTTAGTAGGGCATTAAACTACTATAATGAAGTATAAGTCTACTTGGCTATAATATATTCATTCACCAAACACTTATCGCTATGCGCTTCACAACAATTTTATACAGTGCTTTTATTGTCACTGTATTTAGTCTTACAACTGCTTTTACTAGTGTAAACAAACCCGCCGGAGAATGGTTTTTTCTTGGCGACAAAAATGTGGGCTTTGGAGCTGATCATGATGTTATTCATTTTGGAAACTGGAAAGATGATGTACGGCAGGTAAAGTTGAAAGTAACAGATGGTCCTTTAAAAATGTATTCTATGAAAATACATTTTGATAATGGGGGTGTTCAGGATGTTGAACTTAGAAACCGGTTTGCTCAAGGAAGTGAAAGCCGGGTTATAGACCTTACCGGTGGCCTTCGTCATCTTACCAAAATAGAATTTTGGTATGAAACAAAAGGTTTTGCAAGAGGAAAGTCAAGAGTGGCTATTTGGGGAAGAAACTAATAAATTCATTACATCTTTTACCCCGGAGCTGAGCTGGCAGTTAAAACTACCCTTGCTCCGGGATTTGTTTTTTATACCTTTGTGCCCCTATTACAGAGCCTGTAGCATGCAAGAACTTTTAGATAAAATAGATAAAGAACATCTTCCCCGTCATATCGCTATTATAATGGATGGTAATGGTCGTTGGGCTAAGGAGAAAGGAGAAGACCGACTTTTTGGCCATTTTCATGGTGTGGAGAGTGTACGTAATATAGTAGAAGGCTCTGCAGAGCTTGGTATTGAATACCTTACGCTTTATGCTTTTTCTACGGAAAACTGGGACAGGCCGGAATATGAAGTAGTGGGTCTGATGGAATTATTGGTCAGTACTATCAGAAAGGAGGTAGAAAGCCTTAATAAAAATAACATTCGTCTTCATGTAATTGGTGATATGAGTATGCTGCCCGCCTATGCCAAAAATGAACTGGATGAGGCATTGGCTATTACAAAAAATAATACAGGGCTAAATCTGGTAATGGCATTAAGCTATAGTGGCCGCTGGGAATTGCTAAATGCTGTTAAAAACATTGCTTACGAAGTAAAACAGGGAAAATTAGCCGTAGAAGCAATTGATCAGGACACATTACAACGGTTTTTGTGTACCAGTGGCTTCCCCGACCCGGAGTTAATGATAAGAACCAGTGGAGAATACCGAATCAGTAACTTCTTATTGTACCAGTTAGCTTATGCGGAGCTTTATTTTACCAATGTTCGCTGGCCGGATTTTAGAAAAGAAAACCTGTACGAAGCTATTTTAGATTACCAGGGCAGGGAACGTAGATTTGGCAAAACAGGCGACCAATTACAAGAGAATCAGGCCCATTCCTAAACGATGGTTGAAAGGAATTTTGAGGCATTTGCTTTTTTTGACCTTTTTGCAGTTTTCTTTAACAAAGACTTCAAATATTTACCGTTATTTTGCCGCCTGATCCAAAAGGCGGCTTATTTATAAATCGCAGATAACAAATTAATTAAGTCCCGAAAGTAGGGAAGACTACCAGAACAATCAATCATGCAACGATTTTTACTAAGACTTGGTATCACTTTGATTACTGCTGTGATGCTTGCAATCAGTGTGAATGCACAAGAAGATACTACCCGGCCCACCTCAGTAGATCCTAAATTATTAGAATGGGAAAATGCCCGTATTCCCAGGGAATATATTGTTGCAAACGTTACTATTTCAGGTATTAAATATTTAGATACTGCTATTGTTTATTCTATCGCCAACATTCAACCAGGCGATAAATTTATGCATCCGGGTGCTGATATTTTTTCAAAATCAATAGCCAACTTATGGCGTCAAAAACTTTTTGCCAACATACAGATGTATGTTACTAAAGTAGATGATGATAAAGTTTGGATTGAAATTAATGTACAGGAACGTCCCCGCTTAGGCAATTTCAAATTTATCGGTATTAAAAAAACAGAACAAGAAGAGATACAGGGTAAAATAAACCTGGCTAAGCAAACTATCATTACTGAAAATACAAGACGTGAAATAACCGAGAAAATTAATAAGTTTTATGCAGAGAAAGGTTTTCGCAATGTAACTGTTCGGATTGAAGAGCAGCCTGATCCGGCTTTTGTGAATTCTAATTCAATGAACATTTATATTGACAAGGGTGATAAAGTAAAGGTTGATAACGTTCGTTTCTATAATAATGAAAGTATAGAAGATAGCCGATTGAAAAAGCAGATGAAGGGTACCAAAGAAATGAGCAAGTTTACCCTTAAGGCAGATAACGAACCAAGTCCTTATGGAGAAAGCAAACCTTTTTCTTTTAAAGAATACCTCAGTCAGTGGGGGCCTCTTTCTCTGAGTAAAACCAAAAGATTATTAGATCCTTATTTCCGCTTCAAGATGTTTAGCGGTGCTAAGTTTGATCAAACGAAGTACGAAGAAGATAAAGAAAAAGTATTGGACTATTATAACTCCCAGGGTTATAGAGATGCAGTAATTGTGGCTGATACGGCCATCACACTAACAAAAACTGGTAATCTTAATCTCGACCTTAAAGTTGACGAAGGAAGAAGATATTATTTCGGCGATATAGTTTGGAAAGGAAACTCGAAATACTCTGACTCTGTTTTAAATCTATTGTTGGGTATTAATAAAGGTGATGTTTATAATATTGCTTTGTTGAATAAAAGAATAGGTAAAGAACTTTCACAAGAAGGCGGCGACATTAGTGGTTTGTATATGGATGACGGCTACCTGTTTTTCCGGATAGAGCCAGTAGAGACTGCAGTATATAATGATACTATCGATCATGAAATAAGGATTACCGAAGGGCCGCAGGCAAGAATAAAAAATGTAACAATTGCCGGAAACGATAAAACTAAAGACCATGTAATTCGCCGGGAGTTAAGAACTATTCCGGGAGAATTGTTCAGTCGTTCAGAATTAATTCGTTCACAGCGGGAATTGGGCAACCTTCAATACTTTAACCAGGAAACCATTAATCCTGGCGTAGTGCCCGATGCCAGTGATGGAACGGTTGATATCAACTGGAAGCTGGAAGAAAAATCATCCGATCAATTGGAGCTTTCTGCCGGTTGGGGTGGTGGTGTCGGACTTACAGGAACACTGGGTGTTACCTTCAATAACTTCTCCATTAAAAATATTTGGAAAAAACAGGCATGGGATCCATTGCCTACTGGTGATGGTCAAAAATTAAGTGTTAGGGTACAGTCAAACGGCCGGGCTTACCGCTCTTATAGTTTCTCTTTTACAGAACCATGGTTGGGAGGTAAGAAAAGAAATTCACTAACCTTTGGTGTTAACAGCAGTAAGTATTCCAATGCATTTAACCAGTTTGGACAAATAGACAGGGCAAGATCAGACTCGAACTTTTTAAAGACTACTGGTTTTTCTGTTTCTTTGGGTAAGCAGTTAAAATGGCCGGATGATTATTTTAGCCTTGTATATACGTTGAACGTTACACAATATAAGCTGCGTAACTATCCAATCTTTGAAGGTTTGAGAGATGGCACATCAAGTAATATCAGTTTCAAAATTGGTATACAACGTTCATCTGTTTTCAATCCTATTTTCCCAACCAGCGGATCTAACTTTTTAGCCACTGTTCAATTTACCCCACCTTACTCTTTATTTAATAAGGATATAGCCACCTCAAAAAATCCTTATAAAACACCTGAGTACCACAAGTGGAGATTTAATGCAGAATGGTATGTGCCTATTGGTAAAGCTATGGGAGCAGAAAAAAATCGCCAGTTTGTAATGAAGATAGCTGCCAAATATGGCTTTATGGGCCGCTACAACAGAAAGCTTGATTATTCACCATTTGAAAGATTCCAGGTGGGTGATGCAGGATTGACAAATAACTTTGGTTTGCTGGGGTATGATATTATAGCACATAGAGGCTATCCTGTTTATGAAACATCAGATCCATCATTAAACCCTGACCAGCAAAATGCAAGCAGGTTCTTTACCATCTTTAATAAGTACACATTGGAAATGCGTTTCCCATTGGTAACTAATCCAAGCAGTACTATTTATGCATTAACATTTTTTGAAGCAGCAAACGGGTGGCATGATTATAAAGATTATAATCCTTTCCGATTACGCCGTAGTGTTGGTGTAGGTATGCGATTCTTCCTGCCGATGTTCGGTTTACTTGGATTTGATTATGGAGTTGGTTTGGATCGCATTACTCCTGGTCAACAGGGTTTAAAAGGCGCAACAAGATTTACCTTTATGCTTGGCTTTGAGCCAGAATAAATGTTACTAATACAAACTTCAAAAAATTATCACATGAAAAAATTTTTGTTAGTAGCCCTTAGCTTGTGCCTGATAACTTTTGTTGCAGAAGCACAGAAATATGCCATTATTGATACCAGGTATATATTGGATAAGATGCCTGACTACAAACAGGCTCAAACCCAAATTGATGATATCGCCGCTGGCTGGCAAAGAGAAATTGACGGAAAGCAATCCGAGTTGGACAAAATGTACAAAGATTTTGAAGCGGAACAAGTAATGCTGAGTGATGATTTAAAGAAAAAAAGAGAAGACCAACTTTTTAATAAAGAAAAAGAACTGCGGGATTTACAGCGCAAACGCTTTGGTTTTGAAGGTGATCTGTTCAAAAAAAGACAGGAACTGGTAAAACCTATACAGGACAAGGTTTACAACGCTGTACAGAAAATGGCAGTGAGCAGGGGATACGATTTTGTGCTCGATAAAAGTGAGGGAATTACCATTATATTTGCCGACCCAAAATTGGACAAGAGCGAAGATGTACTGAAGGACCTGGGAGTGAGAAACTAACAACTTCAATAACCGAAGATTGTTAAAGAAAACAAAAGGAAATTTATCGGCATCAGCACTGACAACTAAATTCCATTTTGCATAATCATAGTAAAGCAATAAAACGACCTCATTAAAATAGGTGAGGCAGAAAAACAAAACAAAACAGATGAAAAAGATTTTTACAGTACTAACATTGGCCGCTGGCCTGTTATTCGCAGGTGGTGCTAATGCGCAATCTAAATTTGGCTACATCAGTGTTGATAATGTAGTTGGACTTATGCCAGAAACGGCCAAGTTAGACTCATTGCTCGAACGCTATCAGGCTGATTCTATCAATCCTCAGTATGCACAAATTGTTTCTTTATATCAATATAAAGACAGCGTATACAGAGATTCGATAAAAACTCCTCCGGCAGTTCGTAAGCAAATTGAGCAGGAACTACCTACGTTGATTTACCAGATTCAAAACTGGCAGCAAATAGTTAACCAGGCAATTGAAGCAAAGCAAAATGAGTTGTTAGCACCTATCTATAAAAAAGTATATGACGCTATTAAATTAGTAGCAAAAGAAAAGGGCTATACTCATGTGCTTTCTAAAGAATCTTTGTTGGTCGCACCGGAAGCAGATGATATGATCCTGTTGGTGGCCGCTAAGCTTAAAATAAATATACCTAAGCCCGCCGGTAAATAAATAGCAGGAATTAATAGCAATAAATTTTAGATAGCCCTTGCAATTTTGCAGGGGCTATTTTTTTAATGGACCCATACTGTATCAACCCTATTTTTGTAGTATGCAAAAGCAGAGTCCCATTGGTGTTTTTGATTCGGGCTACGGCGGCCTTACTGTTTTAACGGAAATAGTAAATAAGCTACCGCAGTATGATTATTTATACCTGGGCGATAATGCAAGATCTCCTTATGGAAATCGTTCTTTTGATACAGTATATCATTATACTTTGCAATGTGTGCAATGGTTTTTTGAGCAAGGCTGTTCGTTGGTAATTCTTGCCTGTAATACTGCTTCTGCAAAAGCACTGCGAACTATTCAGCAAAAAGATTTACCAAAAATTGCTCCCGGTAAAAGAGTGCTGGGAGTGATTAGACCTACCGCAGAAGTAATAGGTACTTTTTCAGAAACAATGAATATAGGTGTGCTGGCAACAAATGGTACGGTGGTTTCAGAATCTTACCCCATGGAAATAGCAAAATTTTATCCTGATCTAAAAGTCTTCCAGGAGGCTTGTCCGATGTGGGTACCCTTGATAGAAAGTAATGAACATACCAGCCATGGAGCCGACTACTTTGTAAAAAAGCACTTGCATAATATTTTTGAGAAAGGCCCAACTATCGACGTAATGTTACTTGCATGTACACACTATCCTTTATTAAAAGAAAAAATTATCGAATACATGCCAGTGGGTGTAAAACTGATTTCACAAGGAGAAATAGTAGCGGAAGGCCTGGCAGATTACCTGCACCGGCATCCTGAAATAGAGAGCCAGTGCAGTAAAAATGGGAAACGCAATTTTTATACAACTGATTCAACCGAGGATTTCGATAACCATGCAGCAACATTCTACGGCGAAGCAGTAGCTTCTAAACATGTTGACTTAGGAGTATAATTACATTGATTATCAGCGGGTTTGAAAAAACGTAAATTTCATACCTCTTAGCTTCTACTTCTGGCTTGCTTCCCTTACCTTTGCCATCCTTTCACAAACAGCGGATGTGGTGATTTGCTGGTGAAGTTTGAAACCTGAACTGTTCTCCCGGTTCGTATTTCATAAAAGTGAAAAAAGTATAAAAAAATGAAACGTACATTCCAACCTCATCGTAAGCGTCGTAAATCTGTTCATGGTTTTCGTAAGCGTATGGCAACTGCCAATGGTCGCAAAGTATTGGCAAGTCGCCGAGCTAAGGGCCGTAAGAAGCTGACAGTTTCTGATGAGAGTAAACTGAAATAAAAGTATTCCCCAAAACCCCAAAGGGTAATATGGGAGGATTCGATAATTTTATAGCTCCAGTTTTTGCTGGAGCTTTTTTATTTCCAGCATGGCAAAACAATTTACATTAGGAAAAAGCGAAAGGCTGAAAAGCAAGAAGCAAACAGACCAGTTGTTTAGCGAAGGGAAAAAATTTTCGTTAGTCCCATTTCGTATTTTTTATACTACTAATACTTTAGAAAATGCTAGGAATCAATTTGGAGTGGGAGTAAGCAATAAGATATTTAAAAAAGCAACAGATAGGAATAGGATAAAAAGATTAGTCAGGGAAGCCTGGCGGTTGCAACAACATTTACTGCAATCAAAGTTGATTATCTTCTTTATTTATACCAGCAAAGAATTACCGGAATACAAAGAAGTATATGATAAAGTTGGCGCAACGATAAGTAAACTCAATAAAGTATTATTGACAAACAAGTGAAAACATTCCTGCGACTATTGAGTCTTCCCTTTATAGCCCTGATAAAAATTTATCAATGGGTTATTTCTCCTATACTGGGTCCTAAATGCCGGTATACACCTACCTGCTCTCACTATGCAGTAGAAGCGCTAAAAAAACATGGTGTGTTTAAAGGTATGTGGCTGGCTATAAAAAGAATTTCCCGTTGCCATCCTTGGGGCGGAAGTGGATATGATCCAGTTCCATAAGTCAATGTATCGCTATAGAATTTTACAAATTATAAGCCGGTATTTATTATGTATATTGTTTTATAAAACTAAAGGCTTTGGTTAAGGTTTCTATTATTGAAGACGATAAGCATTATCGTGAAGGATTAGTATCGCTGATTAGCAATTCTGACTATTTCACTATTCTTAATGCCTATGCATCTGGCGCCGAAGCAATTCCTCATATTATTCATCATCCCCCGGACATTGCGATCATCGATATTAAATTACCCGGTAAGAGTGGTGTTGATATTATTTCCGTTATCAAACAGCAAACTCCCGATGTACTGTGTATGGTTTGTTCTTTTTATGATGATAATGAGTTTGTGTTTAACGCATTAAAAAATGGCGCTTCGGGATATATTTTAAAAGATACGATGCCGCTTGAAATTATTGAATCGCTTAAAGAATTACACAGAGGCGGTTCACCTATGAGTCGTTACATAGCCCGAAAAGTGATTCAAGCCTTTCATCACAATCAAAACAAACCCAGTTTATCTGAACTTACAGAAAGAGAAAACGAAGTTTTACAATTAGTAGCTACAGGAATAAGTTTTCAGGAAGTAGCCGATAAAATGAGTTTGAGTAAGCATACCATAAAAGAACATCTAAAAAAAATTTACACCAAACTTCATGTAAATAATAAAATGGAGGCGGTTAACAAGCTAAATAACCCCGGTATAAATTAAAAAGACTGCCGTTAAGCAGTCTTTACTATTCTTATCTTATTCCGAATAAATTATTTCGAAAATCTTTGTGCTACTTTCTCCCAGTTTACCACATTCCAGAATGCAGCCAGGTAATCCGCTCTTTTATTCTGGTATTTTAAATAATATGCATGTTCCCATACATCACAACCCAAAATGGGTGTTCCTTTTACTTCAGCAACATCCATTAAAGGATTATCCTGATTAGGAGTTGAGGAAATCTCAAGCTTACCATCTTTAATAATTAACCAGGCCCAGCCACTGCCAAACCTTGTCATTCCAGCTTGCGCAAATTTTTCTTTGAATGCATCAAAAGAACCAAAAGCCTCATTAATTGCATCAGCCAGCTTTCCTGAAGGATTACCTCCTGCATTAGCCGCAAGACTTTCCCAGAAAAAAGTATGATTCCAATGACCGCCACCATTATTACGAACTGCGGGGGAAATAGAACCTGCCGCAGCTACCAATTCTTCCAATGATTTATTCTCGTTGGGAGTACCGGCAATAGCCTTATTAAGATTGTCAACATAAGCCTGGTGGTGTTTACCATGATGTATCTGCATGGTTAAAGTATCAATATGCGGTTCCAATGCATCGTGTGCATAAGGAAGGGGAGCTAATGTAAATGCCATAGAGATTAATGATTTAAAAAGTGAATGAGAAAATATTATAAGAGTACAAATTTACTGAATGTAAGCTTGAATGATATTCAATGTATGATTTAGTTCCTCTTTTCGACAACAATGATTTTGTTGATGTATTTTAAGCAATGACTTTTATACTTTTAAACGCTATCTCCGAAGCTATTGATAATCATTGTTGTGCTGGGGAGAAATATTTTTTTCAAATTGCTGTTTTATGCGTAATTTTTTGCGGTATAATGCTGATTACTGCAATATACTACTGGAAATAACAGGTTTAAATAATCAATACTTACTCTTAATTAACTGCGTATGAAAAAAAACATGTTACTAGCATGGATGGTATTTTTCTTAACCATCCCACTGCTTGTCTTTAGCCAAAGCCGGCAAGTATCCGGTACAGTAAAAAATAAAAGAGGCGAAGTAGTTCCATCTGCAAGTGTGCAGCAAAAAGGCACCAGAAATGGTGTAATAGCTGACGACAATGGAAAATTTACTATTACTGTTACTGGCTCTAAGCCTGTATTAGTAATATCTTCTGCAGAATTCTCTGCAGTTGAGATTGCTGTAGGTTCAGCTTCCTCTTATGATGTTATAATGGAAGAAGCAGGAGAGATGACGGGAGTTGTGGTAACAGCCATGGGGATTTCCAAAAACAGAAAGGCACTGGGGTATGCTACGCAAGAGGTCAAATCTGCCGATCTGAATATTAACCGCCAGGCTAATCTTGTAAATGCCCTACAAGGAAAAGTTGCTGGTGCTACCATTTCAAGTGTTGGAGGTGGACCCGGACAAGGTGCCAGTATAAGAATAAGAGGCATAAATTCCATTGATATAGGACAATCCAACGAACCTATTTTTGTTATTGACGGTGTATTATTAGATAATAGCACTTCTACATTAGGAGCAGGGTCATCTAATAATGTAAGATCAGTAGGTAACAGAGCTTCTGATATTAACCCTGATGATATTGAAACCATTAGTATTTTAAAGGGGGGTGCCGCAACTGCTCTTTATGGACTGCGTGGTGCTAACGGAGTAGTTGTTATTACTACGAAGAAAGGAAAGGGGGATGGGGTAAGAGTTAATTTTAATAGTTCTTACGGGTTTGATAATGTAAATAAATATCCGGAAGTACAAAATATTTATACGGCTGGTATATTAGGAGTTTATACTCCAATTGGTTTAGGCCCAGCTTGGGGACCAACAATTGCTGAAGCAAAAGCTGGAACAGGTCCGGGGAATGTTGCTCCAGATCCAACTCATCCTGATCAGTTGTTTGACAATTATGAAAGGGCATATAAAACCGGAACTCAATTTCGCAATACTATTAATCTAACTGCTGGAACAGAAGCAATAAAAATCTTTTCTTCCTTATCTTATTTTAAGCAAACGGGAATGCTGGACTTTACTGATTACAAAAATATATCGGCCCGTGTAAATACAGATATTAAGATCAGCAGCAAGTTAAAATCATCCATTAATTTAAGTTATGCCAACTCGGGTGGTTATAAATATGATGCGGATCGTTTTGGTGAAAGCCTGGCTTATTTTTCAGGAAGATGGGATGTGAGAGATTATATAAATGAAGATGGTACACAAAAATGGAGAGGCACCAACAATCCTATTTATGGCGCAGCCACTAATCGTTTAAAAGATAATGTAAACCGTTTTGTAGGAGGCCTTTCATTAGAGTATAAACCTTTGTCATGGCTAAATTTTAGTTACCGCATAGGTATCGATAATTACACAGATAACCGGTTACGTACAGCTCCGGGTCTTAGAGGAATTGCAGGTGAAAGGTCTTATGACAATGCTGAGGGTTTTGTGGGAGAGTACAATACCAACTTCAGAGCTATAAATTCAACGCTGATGGCGATTGCCTCTACTAAAGTGGGTAAAAATTTCAATACAACATTGCGGTTAGGACAAGATGTGTATGACAGAAGAGTTAGTTCCAAAGGTGTACTTGGTTCTAAGTTAAATGTGTTTGATTGGTTTAACCTGAGAAATGCAGCGGTACTTGAATCTACAGATAACTTATCACAATATCGTTTGATGGGTCTTTTTGGAGAAGCTACACTTGATTATAAAAATTTCGTTTTCCTTTCTATAACAGGTAGAAATGATGTTACTTCTACTTTAAGAAAACCTAACAACTCATTCTTTTATCCTTCTGTTAGTCTAAGTTATATTTTTTCTGAGCATTTCAAACTTCCGGAGCTAATAACTACTGGTAAACTCCGTCTTTCGTATGCTAAAATTGGTAAAGATGCAGCTCCATACAGCACTTCAACTGGTTATGCTGCATATACAAGTTTACCTTCTGGCAGCACTGGTTTTACAAGAGGATCAATACTCGGCGATCCTAACTTACGACCAGAGTTTACGAATACTTTTGAAGGAGGATTGGAAATGAGTTTTTTCAAAAACCGTTTAGGATTTGATTTTACCTATTATCATTCAATAAGCAAAGACCAGATTATTAATGTGAATGTATCGTCTGCTACAGGGTATGTAAGAGCAGCTGTTAATTCTGGCAGCATGCGAAACAAAGGAGTTGAGTTGGTGCTAAGAGCTACGCCTGTTAAGACAACTGATTTTACATGGGATATTAACCTTAATTACTCTGCTAATAGAAATAAAATTTTAAGTATCAGGGAAGGGCTTACTGAAATACCGTATGCGGTACATCCTGGCTATGGTAATGCTGCTGTTACTATGAAATTAATTCCCGGCGAAGCATATGGAAATTTATATGGAACGCATTATTTGCGTTTTTATGGAACTGATATTCCAGATCCGGTAAGAACGGATAAATCAAGACCAATGGTAATTGGAGCCAATGGCTTCCCGGTATTGGCACCCGTCTCAAGTCAGAAATTATTGGGCAATTCACAACCCGATTGGGTGGGTGGCCTTTCCAATACATTTAGTTATCGGAGGTTCTCTTTATCTGCTTTGTTTGATGCCCGCTGGGGGTTTGAAAAATATAATCGGTTAGAAAACTTTTTCTCTGCTTTTGGTATTGCTGATTATACAACCGATAGAAGGGACTTTAAAATTTTTGATGGTGTATTGGCGGATGGATCAAAAAATACAAAATCAGTATGGTTAGGCCAGGCAATGGGTCCGGATGGAGTGAATTATGGAGAAGGATACTATCGTCTTTATCACCGCACCATTTCAGAACCTTTTGTGCAAGACGCATCGTGGATTCGACTACGTTCCCTCAGCCTTGGATATGAATTGCCGGTAGCAAAACTGTTTAATGATAAGTTCGTCAGAAATGTTTCTGTGACACTGACAGGTAACAATCTTTGGCTTCACACCAATTATTTTGGCCTTGATCCGGAATCGGTTTCAGCTGACAGCGGTAGTAATGTTGACGGATTTTCAGGATTTACCTATCCGGCAGCCAGAACATTTTTATTTACTCTTAATGTTGGATTCTAAAAACTTATATCATGCAAAAAAATAGAAAATATTTATTTATACTGGTAGTGATGATTGTTTTTAGTCTTCAAAGTTGCCGTAAGGATTACTTTGATTTAAATGATAATCCCAACCAGGTTACTACACCTTCGTTGCCATCTTTATTAAGTACAGCTACGCATAAAACAGGTATTAATAGTTATAATGCAGGAAGTACTGTGGCACCTTATGTACAATACCTCGCCAACCCAAGTGCCAGTGCCTCATCAGATATTTATCAGATAGTTGATTACTCAGGTACATGGGATGCATTTTATTATGCTATGGCGGATATATGGGATATGAGAAACCTGGCTATAAAGCTGGGTTCCAGCGAATATTTAGGAGTAGCCAATGTATTGTTGTCCTATCATATTAACCTTGTTTCAGATCTATGGGGCAATGCTCCTTATTCTGATGCATTTGGTAAATCTCTTACTCCAAAGTATGATACTCACCAGGATCTTTATAATACGGCGCTTACGTTGTTAAATGAAGGAATTGTAGAATTAGCAAAAACAAATGCCACTATTAAATTAGCTCCGACAAGCGATCTTATTCATGGAGGCGTACTTACCCGTTGGATAAAAACTGCACAAGCCTTAAAAGCCAGGATGTTGATCAAGGTAAGCAAATTGCCAAGTTATAATGCTGCTGCTGTATTAACTGCAATTGATAATGCATATACTTCTAATAGCGATGATGCGGGAATGGCAGCATTTCAATTAAGGAATAACTGGGCGCAAGTGGCAAGAAATAATGCAAGTTTAACCTTGTCGGGTTGGTTGTCGGAACAATTGGTAGACCACCTCAACGGCGTTACCTATGGCATCTTTGATCCAAGGATCAGAAAGATCACCGATCCCAATCCTGTTACAACACATGGTCTTTGGAAAGGCACTGTTAATGGAGCTGGTAACAGGCCACCGGGAAACAACACAGTAAAAGATGAAAATTATGTAGCTATTAGTTCTCCATGGACCAGTGATGTAGCACCTCTGCTGATTGTTACATATGCTGAACTTAAGTTCATTGAAGCCGAAGCTGCATTAGTATCTAATCCTGGAAGGGCTTACACGGCATACCTGGCTGGTATCAATGCAAATATGGATAAGTTGCAGGTGCCTGCAGCAGATGCTGAAAGAGTTGCGTATCTCGCTGCTGTATCGGTTGGTTCTGCCAACTTAACAAAAGATATGATATTCAGAGAAAAATATGTAGCTACTTACTTAAATGCAGAAGCCTGGAATGATGCCCGTCGTTACAACTACGCCTATAAAGATTTCGGTCTTCCTGTCGGGGCAGTTCTTCCAACATTTATCCGCAGGCTTGAATACCCAACATTAGAAAGAAGTGAGAATGGAGCTAATGTACCACCTGTTGCCTCATTGGCCGATAAATTATGGTGGGATCAATAATTTACTAAACTGACATTATTATAAAAGCAGTTTCAGATTTTCTGAAACTGCTTTTTACTTTAGCCTGTTCAGTTTCTTCCCTTTATCTGTAAAAGTTTCAACTATACCTCTTGTTTCCAGATCAAGTCGGATAGAAATAGTGTACCATGGAATGGATTTATTAAAACCCGGCATTTTCTTTTTAATGATCTTAACCACATCATCACTTAGCTCTGTAAAACTTTTTCCTTTGCTTCCTTTCAGACTTTGAAGAATGGCAGCTTTGAAAGGATCGTAGATGGCAGCATCAAATTTTCGTTCTGTTCCGGTAACGGGATGTGTAACATTTGTCTTTTTGGATTTGATGGTTTTGGCCATGGTTATCGTTTATTCTTAAAAAAGTCTTTCATCAGCTTAGCACAATCATCTTTTAAAACACCACGTATCAATTCTGTTTTAGGATGAAAGGGCCAATTGGTACCAGCCGTTTTCTTATAACCATTTTTTTCATCATCTGCTCCGTATACAATTTTTCCAAGTTTACTCCAGTAGATAGCCCCTGCACACATAAAGCAAGGCTCCACAGTAATATATAAAGTAGCTTCAGGCAAATACTTTGCTCCCAAATTATTAAAGGCTGATGTTAATGCAATCATTTCTGCATGAGCAGTGGGGTCATTTAAACGTTCTGTCATGTTATGACCCCGGGCAATTATTTTTTCATTCATTACTACAACAGCTCCAATAGGTATTTCATCATCCTCAAAAGCTCTTTTAGCTTCTTTTAATGCCTGCATCATGTAATATTCATCAGTCATGGAGCGGAGAGTTTTAATTACCTTGGTATAAAATTAGAATTAATGCCAGACATTTCGAGCCTTGAAAAAATGAGGCAATATTTTAATAGTGGTGCCACAAGATCTTACGGTTTTAGAAAGGAGCAGTTAAAAAAGCTTAAGCAGGCAATTATTGATCATGAGCAGGATTTATACGATGCCTTGTATGCTGATCTGAAGAAAAGCCCGGAGGAAGTATGGGCCACCGAAACAGGAATGACATTGGCTGAACTAAGTGTAGCTATAAAAAAACTGCGGGACTGGATGGAGCCAGAATCTGTAACCACCAATTTGCTAAATCTTCCATCAAGCAGTAAAGTAATGCGAGAGCCATTAGGGGTGGTGTTAATTATCGGCCCATGGAATTATCCTTTTCAATTATTAATTAATCCGTTGATCGGTGCAATAGCTGCCGGTAATTGTGTGGTATTAAAGCCAAGCGAATTTGCTCCTGCTACAGAGGCCGTGATGAAAAAAATAATTGAAAGTACTTTTTCCAGCGATTATATTTTGTATGCACAGGGAGATGGGGCTACGGTGATTCCCGCCATGATGAATATCTTTTCCTTTGACCATGTGTTTTATACGGGCAGCACGGCAGTAGGAAAAATTATTTATAAAATGGCTGCAGAACGTTTAGTTCCGGTAACATTGGAGTTAGGTGGCAAAAGCCCTTGTGTAGTGGAGGAAGATGCGAATATAAAAGTGGCGGCCAAACGAATTGCGATGACAACTTTTTCCAATGCAGGCCAAATGTGTGTAGCGCCAGATTATATTTTAGCACATGCTTCCGTAAAAGATAAATTGATAGAAGCATTAAAAGAGTCAATCATAAAATTTTTTTCCAACCATCCAGAAGATAGCTACAGCTATGGAAAAATTATTAATGCAAAACAGTTTGACCGCATCACCGGTTATTTATCGCAGGGGAAAATTGTACATGGCGGCAGAACCAATAAAGAAAAATTATTTATTGAACCAACTATCCTTACTGATGTTGGGATGAACGGATCTATCATGAAAGAAGAAATATTTGGTCCGGTGTTGCCGGTAATTTCTTTTACAACCATGGAGGATGCAAAATCTATCATTCAACAAAATCCTAACCCCCTTTCTTTTTATATCTATACCAGCAGTAATAAAAAAGCAGAAGAATGGCTGCAGGCAATTCCGGCAGGCGGAACTTGTGTAAACAATTCAAGCTGGCATTTAACTAATCATCATTTACCTTTTGGTGGCAGAGGCTATAGTGGTACTGGTAATTATCATGGAAAATATTCATTTGATACATTTAGTCACAAAAAAGCGGTGATGAAAACACCAACCTGGTTTGATCCTAGTATTAAGTACCCTCCTTTTAAAGGAAAATTGAAATTGTTTAAGTGGGTGATAAAATAGGTGGTTAGTAATGTCTATTTTTTTCAGTAAATATTTAATGGCCTCCGGCAATAATAAAAGAATAGCTTTGGCGACTGTCAAAGTTTAATTCTTTTTATTTTAGTATCAATACAATGAAAAAACTAAAACGGTTTATAATTGTTCTACTGGTACTGATAGCAGCATTTGCTGTATATGTAGAAATCATTAATCGTAATTCACAAAACATGACTTATCGACAGAAAATAT
Source organism: Chitinophagaceae bacterium IBVUCB2 (assembly GCA_002127295.1). GTDB lineage: Bacteria > Bacteroidota > Bacteroidia > Chitinophagales > Chitinophagaceae > JJ008. The sequence continues at coordinate 405,629 of NFUV01000003.1, read as the reverse complement.
TGAAAGCGACGTACCCTGCTATTATGTGGCTTAACAAAATAACCGGCAGTAAATCAAAAAAAATGGAAAACACTCAAGTAAAGCCTCCGGTAACTTCTTTTTATGATTTAAAAGCAACCCTTAGCGATGGGAGCGAACTTTCTTTTTCATCATTGAAAGGAAAGAAAGTATTGCTGGTAAATACCGCCAGTGACTGCGGCTATACTAATCAGTATGATGACCTGCAAAGATTATACAACGACAACAGCAGCAAACTTGTTGTAATTGCCTTTCCTGCTAATGATTTTAAAGAACAGGAAAAAGGAACAGATGCTGATATAGCTGCATTTTGCAAAAAGAACTACGGTGTAAATTTTCCTCTTGCTAAAAAGTCTGTTGTTGTGCAATCAACAGAACAGAACCCGGTTTTTCAATGGTTGACAGACAGTACAAAAAATGGTTGGTGTAATCAATATCCTACCTGGAATTTTTCAAAGTATTTAGTGAACGAAGAAGGAGTACTGACCAATTATTTCGACCCGGGAGTATCACCAGCTAACACTGAAATAAGAACCGCTATTAGAAAATGAGTAGAATGGTTTTAATGGGATACAACTTTCAGCCCCACAATTGATGCAATAAGTGTGGTAATAAAGAATAGTCTCCAGAAATCTGCAGGCTCTTTAAAAACAAAAATTCCTACTAATACAGTTCCCACGGCGCCAATGCCTGTCCACACCGCATACGCAGTACCAATTGGTAAATTTTGCGTGGCTTTATAAAGAAGTATCATGCTAATGGTAAGACATATAAAGAAGCCCACCATCCACCAGGTAGAAGTTGTACCAGAAGTTTCTTTTGCTTTTCCCAAACAGGAAGCAAAGCCTACTTCAAATAATCCAGCTATGATTAATAGAAACCAGCTCATCGTTAAAAATTATTCCACCGGGCACTTCTCGTGGTAGTTTACTAACTCAATTGGTGTTTTCTCAAATTCATAGCCGCCGTATGTTTTGGCAATATCATCAAACACCGCATTTATTTCTTCTTCAGTAGTAAGTGTTACTAATTTATTGCGGAATTCTTTTATGTTGGGTAGGCCTTTTAAGTAATTAGCATAATGACGGCGCATTTCATTGATGCCAACAACCGGGTTTTTCCATTCAATCGATTTATTCAAATGCTTACGGCATACAAATAAACGGTCTTCAATAGTTGGTGGTGGTAAATGCTCACCGGTTTTTACAAAATGTTTTATCTCGTTAAATATCCAGGGGTAACCGATAGCTGCCCGGCCAATCATAATACCATCTACACCATAACGGTTTTTATATTCTACTGCTTTTTCAGGAGAGTCGATATCGCCATTACCAAAAATGGGGATTTTTATACGGGGATTATTTTTCACTTTGCCAATCAATGTCCAATCGGCTTCGCCTTTATACATCTGTGTTCTTGTTCTTCCATGTATAGCAAGAGCCTGTATGCCCACATCCTGCAAACGTTCTGCTACTTCTTCAATATTTCTTGTCTTATCATCCCAACCCAATCTTGTTTTTACTGTAACAGGTAGCGACGTTGCTTTAACCACAGCCGATGTAAGCCGCACCATCAGATCAATATCTTTTAATACACCGGCACCAGCACCTTTCAATGCTACTTTTTTAACCGGGCAACCGAAGTTGATATCCAATAAATCTGGATTGGTAACTTCTACAATTTTTGCCGCCATGGCCAGGCTATCTTCATCGCCCCCAAATATCTGGATGCCAACAGGTCGTTCGTATTCAAATATGTCAAGCTTTTTGCGGCTTTTAATGGCATCCCTGATCAGCCCTTCAGATGAAATAAACTCCGTATACATAAGGTCGGCCCCATTATCCTTGCAAACAGCCCGGAAAGGGGGGTCACTTACGTCTTCCATTGGAGCCAATAGAAGCGGAAAATCAGGAAGTTGTATGTTACCTATCTTTACCATTTTACAGCGTACGCCAGAGCTTTTGCAAGGAGTACAAACGGCAAATTTACAATCTTAAAACCAGAGTTTACTAATGCGAGGATTATTAAAGGGAAAATCTGCGTCGAGTCAATTTCTTTTATTGATAGGAATTGCATTGTTCAGCTTATTTATGATGGCGATGATAGGCACAAGTATTCTTTCTGTAATTACGGGGATTAAAACATCAGAATTAATGGATTCCGGTAATTGGGATTTTTCTAAACCTGCTATGATAACATTTCTCCGTGGTATGCAGGTAATCCAGTTTTTAGGCTTATTTATATTGCCAACTTTTATTTGCGCAAGACTTTTCAGCACCGATTCCAAAAAATATTTAGGCCTCAAAAAACCTTCCAACGGATTTTATTTTCTGGCAGGTATTGCAATAATGATCGTTGCACTTCCTCTTGTAAGTTATCTGGGAGAATTAAACAGAAATTTTCCATTTCCAAAAAGCTGGCAAGGTTGGATGAAAAGCGGTGAAGAAGAAGCGGCCAGAACCGTTAAAGCATTGCTATCAAGGCATACCATTCAGGATTTGATATTGAATATTATTTGTATTGCGGGTTTGGCAGCTGTAGGGGAGGAACTGTTATTTCGGGGAGCTGCACAGCGACTATTAATTAAGATTTTTAAAAATCATTGGGCCGGAATTATTGTAGCAGCATTTTTATTTTCTGCCATGCACATGCAATTCTATGGTTTTCTGCCACGATTTTTATTAGGCATATTGCTGGGAGCATTATATTGGTATAGCGGTAGTTTGTGGGTAGCCATTCTAGCACATTTTATTTATGATGCGGTGCTAATAGTGCTGGCTTATTTTAATCCAGAAATGCTGAATGATGAAAATGTAGTACAAGCCAATAATCTTGCATTAGCAGGTTCTATTAGTTTTGTGCTGGTGGTATTATTATTTGAATGGATACGAAGAAAATCAACTACTACATATACGGAAGTGTATGGCGATGATGAAGTGCCGAAAAAAGATCCATTTGATTTTGAAAAATAAATGTATGAAGCCAGCTGAAGTATTACTATCATCGTCCTTGCGAACTTGTTCTGTTCTTCTTTTCTTTTGGGAAAAGAAAAGAAGAATCACACTTGTACGATAGTAACACAGATGAGCATAGGCGACGTTTACTACGGCAGGCAAATAATCCATAAATCCCTGTATTAAAATCTTATAATCAGCGATGGCCTTTAACATACAAACCTTTAAAACAAGAGCACTCACTGCAATCATATTTGCGGCAGTAATGTTATTAGGTTTATTATGGAACCATTGGAGTTTTTTTATTTTATTTTCTGTTATTCATTTCGGATGCTGGATAGAATACCAAAAACTCGTGGCTTTAATTGATCCGGGATATAAAGAGATAACACCTTTTCATAAATACGGAGTAATGATAGCAGGCTGGTGTCTGATGCTTTGGTTCAGCAGTGCTTATACAATTTTTGGTATGCGCCTGCATGAGATCGGTTGGTGGCTCGGATTAATTATTGCATTTATATTACCAATAACTGAATTACTTTTCACAAAAAACATTCAATTAAAAAATATTGGTCATTCAATTTTTGGCCTTATATATATATCGCTGAGTTGGGGATTGATGATGGATTTGTATGGTTTTATTAATAAGGGATTGAATGTTGATTTCTTAGATACAAATTTTACATCTCGTTCTCTCGATTACTTACCAGTACTTATTCCTGTTGCAATTATTTTTTCAATCTGGATAAATGATACAATGGCTTATATAGTTGGCTCTTTCATTGGCAAAACCCCCTTTTCAAAGATATCACCCAAAAAAACATGGGAAGGAACGATTGGAGGAATTTTGCTTTGTGTGATTGCAATCGGGCTACTATTTTCTAATATTCCTACAGCCTTGGTTTTACCGGGTTGGCATTTTGAAATTCCTAATTACCACTGGTATATAATTGCTGCTATTGCTGCTATTGCCGGCACTTTCGGCGATTTGCTCGAATCCAAACTAAAAAGAATGGCCGGAGTAAAAGATAGTGGTTCATTAATGCCCGGCCACGGTGGTTTTTTAGATCGGTTTGATTCTTTATTACTTGCAGTGCCTTTCGTTTGGATATATGTAAAGCTTTTTATACGATAAGCTATTCAACCTTCACTATCGACTATTCACCATTTTCCTATATTTGCCCCTCAACCTAAGGTACAATGACCATTCACAAAGAAGGATATACAAGCATTGCGATTGCCACCATACTTTTCGGTATCATCAATGTGCTGTCTTTTTATTTTCTTAGCTCTTCTATTCCACTTCTCAGCTTATTGATTTTTATAGGCACTTTAGGTTTGTTGTTATTTCTTATTTCATTTTTCCGCATACCCAAAAGACAATTAACCATCCAGGAAAATGCGATCGTTGCTCCGGCAGATGGAAAAGTAGTGGTAATAGAAGAAGTACAGGCCGATGAATATTTTACTGACCGCCGCATGCAGGTTTCTATTTTTATGAGTCCGTTGAATGTGCATGTAAATCGTAACCCTGTTAGTGGTGAAGTGGCGTACAGTCAATATCATAAAGGAAAATATTTGGTAGCCTGGCATCCAAAATCATCTACAGAAAACGAACGTCATTCTGTTGTGTACCGTAAAGACGGGAAAGAGATTTTGGTAAAACAAATTGCCGGTGCTTTAGCCAAGCGTATTTGCAATTATTTAAAACCAGGCCAGCAGGTAAATCAAACCGACGAAATGGGTTTTATTAAGCTAGGCTCAAGAGTTGACTTATTGCTGCCGCTTGATGCAAAAATCTTGGTAAACATTGGTGATAAGCCCAAAGGGGGAGTAACTGTTATTGCTACATGGTAAGCTTTCTGCTACTCATCTAATCTAACACTTGTTCTAAAAGATCCCTTCTAATTCTTTTAATGTATATACAGTGTAAGTTGGCAATTTGCCATTTACTATTTCTGGTTCTGTAGTTAAATGATTTACATGCACCTGGTCTATTCCGGCGTTCATAGCACCAAGAATATCAGCCTCTATACTATCGCCGATCATAATGCTTTGTTCGGGTTTTGCATTTGTTCTTTGTAATGCGTAATCAAAAATTTCTTTGTGTGGCTTCAGGCTATTGCTTCCCTCAGAAGTAATTACTTCAATAAAATACTTATCTAGTCCCGAGTTTTGTAGTTTGCTATGTTGTGTTTTTTCAAACCCGTTGGTGATTAAATGCAACTGGTAGTTTTTTTCTACCAGGTAATCCAATATTTCAATGGTTCCGGGAAAAAGTAGTTTCCGGGTAGGTAATAAATCAAGAAAAATCTCTCCCATCTTTCTGGCCATAGGCTCATCAGCAATTTTAAAATCCAGCATGGTCAGCCACATTCTCTTCCAACGAAGCTCATCTACTTTAATATAGCCTTTGCGGTAGCGGTCCCAGAGTTTATCATTATGTAACAGGTAGTTTTTATGAAACAAATCAAAATCATGAACACCTCTTTCCAGCAGATTCATTGATTCGTATAGCTCACTCAATGTTAGCCTGCTATTAGCTTCAAAATCCCAAATAGTATGGTCGAGGTCAAAGAAAAGATGTTTGTAGGTACTCCCAGCCCCTGAAGGAGAGTTTTTAGTATTCATAATTGTGCATTACTTAAGTAATTTGCAAACTTAAACTAATAAGAGAAATGTTGGTTAATCAACAAACTTCAGAACACTCTCCTTTAGGAGAAGATGGAGGTAAGAACGTTATAATAACCGGTGCCTCAAAAGGAATAGGCAAGGCCATTGCAGAAATTTTTGCTGCCAATGGACATAACTTATTTCTATGCTCAAGGGGAGAAGTGGCTTTGTATAAAACGGTAGAAGAATTAATAACAAGGTTTCCAGCTATTACAATAAAAGCCCGGCCATTTGATGTAAGCAAAAAAGAAGAATGCATTGCATTTGGTAATTGGTGTTTGTCGTTTGCAGTTCCCGATATATTAGTTAATAATGCAGGTTTGTTTGAGCCAGGTAGTGTGTACAATGAACCTGATGGAACGCTGGAAAGTCAATTGTCAACAAACTTATTAAGTGCTTATCATGTTACCAGAACTGTACTTCCCAAAATGATGGAACGTACTTCTGCGGGAAAAAATTCCGGACATATTTTTAACATGTGCTCAATTGCTTCCCTTCATGCTTATGCCAATGGTGGCGCCTACAGCATCAGTAAATTTGCTCTGTATGGCTTTAGTAAAAACCTGCGGGAAGAAATGAAACCTCATGGAATAAAAGTTACATCCGTTCATCCCGGTGCGGTCTTGAGCGATTCCTGGGGTAACTATGATAATTCCACAAAACGGATTATGGAAGCAGGCGATATTGCTAGAATGATCTATGCAGCTTCTCAATTATCAACCCAGGCTTGTGTAGAAGATATTGTCATTCGTCCGCAGTTGGGCGACCTTTAAGCTATCCGCTAAAAGGATGTATTACCCGCTAACATATTTTAGGGTGGTTTTTAGGAAAGCCACACTATTTTAGTGTTGAATACGGTATGAAAAAAATCATTGCTATTTTATTCTTTACTTGTTTGGCGGCTTTTGCAATAGCGCAGGTCTCCTTCAAAACGATTGTGCCGTTAACCCCCATTGTTGTGGGAGAAGCATTCCAGGTGCAATACGTAATAGATGATAGTGAGGGTGCTGGCAGTTTTATTACACCTATATTCAAAGGATTTAAAACAGTGGCCGGACCCTATATCTATCCCGGTAAAACCAGGCTTGCAAATAACGACAGGATATCGAAGAATTATGTATTTACACTCATAGCACTTAACCCGGGTAAACTGATAGTTCCGGGTACTTTCATTGTTGTAAATGGTAAACAGGTAAAAAGTAACGACAATTATATTGAAGTTATTTCTAAAGAGGTTGCGATGAAACGTTTTGAAAAAGAAATGATAATGAGTTCTGACTATTATTTGCAACCCGGCGAAGATGTACAGCAAAAAATCAAACAAAATCTTTTTATGAAAGTACAGGTGGATAAGAAAACCTGTTTTGTTGGCGAGGCGGTGGTAGCCACTTTTAAATTGTATTCACGACTGGAATCTAAATCTGACATTGTAAAAAATCCGGGATTTTATGGTTTTTCAGTGCTGGATATGATTAACCTCTCCGACCGCTTTGTTACAACAGAAGAAGTAAATGGAAGAATTTTTGATGTTCATACCATCCGAAAAGTGCAGCTATATCCTTTGCAAGCTGGCTTATTTACGGTTGATGCAATGGAAATAAATAATAAGGTGGAGTTTTCACGCAGCAGGGTGAATAGAAAAACCGAGCAGCAAATTGTAGAAGGTGTATTGAACAATGAACCAGAAGAAGCACCTGCTAATGCAGAAATTTTTGAAAGCGACATCAGTACAACCCCCATTACAATAGTGGTAAAGCCAATACCTGAAAAAGCAAAACCAACCGGGTTTAACGGAGCGGTAGGGAATTATGCTATTTCATCTGGAATTATTAATGAGAATATAGCTGCAAATGAGGAAGGTGTTTTGGAAATAGTCATAGCAGGAAAGGGGAATTTTATTCAGTTGAATGCACCAGTAATAAACTGGCCTGCAGGGATGGAAGGCTTTGATCCTGTAGTAAAAGATTCGCTTGATATTTATGCAACACCATTGAAAGGCAAACGAAAATTTCGTTATGCTTTTGTAGCAGCTGCACCGGGTTCTTACATCATTCCTCCTATTAGTATTACTTTTTTTAATATTGATACGGGTAATTACAAAACAGTAACTACACAGTCCCAACAGGTAAGGATAGGAGAAAAAAAGGAACAAAAGATTTCATTGGTTGATAGAAAAGAACCAAATGGTAATGGACAATATTGGCTGATTGGAGCCGGTATCATCATTGCTTTAGCAGGAGTTGTTTTTTGGATGATGAGAAAAAGAAAAATCAACAAAGCGGAACAAATACTACTCAAAGTTGATAGGGCAAACTCTGTGACAATTGATGAGTTGTTGCAACCTGTTAAAATGCAGGCCGGCGCTAAAGACTTTTATACAAGCCTGCAACAATCTGTTTGGAATTTCTTCAATACATATTATGAGCTTTCGGGTACAGAAATAAAAAAAGAAAATTTATTTGCCCGGATGAAAGAAAGTGGGCTTGATCAATTGCTGATTGACAAAACAGCAGCCGTATTAGAACAATGTGAGACGGGGATGTATACCAATGTAGCAATTACGGAAGACCGGCAATTGCTCTTTGACAATACAAAAAGATTATTGGAGCAAATAGAGAAAGCATTACTCTGAATACTTATATCCTACACCCCTTACCGAATGGAAATATTTTGGGTGTCGGCTATCTTCTTCAAAATATTTACGAAAGCTTAGAATGAAATTATCAATTGTCCTTGTAGTGGGATAAACGTTATAGCCCCAAACAGATTGTAATATTTTTTCTCTTGGAACTACTTCGTTTTTATTTTCAATCAGCAGTTTCAGTAACATGGTTTCTTTCTTGCTCAGTTGTATTTTTTCACCACTTTTCTTAGTGGCTTCCTGTGCCTTAAAATCGATCGTATTGTTGCCAAAACTGTAAGAGTCGTCAACAGTTGATTTATCCTGCAGTTTTTTATTCTTATTGATCAATTTATATACTCTAAGTAATAACTCTTCCAGGTTAAAAGGTTTAGTCAGGTAATCATCTGCACCTTTTTTTAACCCTAACACTCTGTCTGCACTGCTATTCTTTGCACTAAGGATCAGGATCGGCACTTCATTGTTGCTGATACGAACCGTTTCCGTTACGTTGATGCCATCCATCTCCGGCAACATTACATCCAGGATAATTAAGTCGAAGTACTCACCTTGCACCGCCTGTAAGGCAGCTGCGCCATCGTAGGCAGATGTTACCTCATATCCTTCCAGCTCCAAATTAAGTTTAAGAGCTTCATGAAGGTTTTCTTCATCTTCAACCAGTAATATGGACGATTTTTTTTCTGATGTCATTGTGGCTGTTCTACTTGACTAAAGCGTAATTTCTTAGCTTTTAAAAACGACGACAAAATTACTGCCGTTGGGTTCATTGTTTGTCACCGAAATGTCGGCATTATGTGCCTTTGCTATTTTGCGACAAAGATACAGGCCAAGTCCTGTGCCCTGTGTTTTACGGGTGCCCTCATTGCCAATACGGTAAAATTTGTTGAATATCTTTTGTTTTTCAGCGTCCTCAATACCAAGTCCTTCATCAGATACCTGGAGGCAAATACCGGGATTTAATTTTTTTAACATCACGGTTATGGTGCTTTCTTTAGGCGAATATTTTATCGCATTTTCCAGGAGGTTATTGATAAGCATTTGTAATAATAATGCATCACCTTGTACATCTGCATCTTCCTCTATATTTTCAATAATTGATCTCTCGGGAAATCGTTTCTTACAATCTTGTATGCAATCTTTAAACAATGTAGATAGATCCAGTTCTTCCTTAGCAGATTTGTAGCGGTCACCTTCGAGTTGCGCAGATATAAGGATATTATTGGTTAAAGAATTAAGCCGGGCTGTTTCGTCTAATGTAGTACGGATAATTTTTTTTTGTTTTTCGGGGTCAAGATTATACTTCTGTAATGTTTCAAGATTTAACCTTGTTACAGAAATAGGTGTTTTTAATTCATGGGTTACGGCCATCATAAAATTCTGCTGTTGCTGTTGTAAATTAAACTGTCGCTGTATAGCCCGGTAAACAAAGGCAGCACCCACCAATATCAGTAATAGAAAAATAGCTCCCTCGCTGATGTATTTTGTTTTTTCACGGCTATGTTCTTTATTTATCTTATCCAGCTCCACCTGGTACAAACCCGGGTGTTGTTGTTTGCTGATGGTTGCGTTGATCTGGTTGACTTTAAAAGCCTGCATGGTATCCACATGATTATTGAGAGAAATGAACCACCATACTAATGCGGCAATAATGTAACTCAGAAGCATCCAATAAATAAAGGATGCACGGCGGAATCTTTTGCGGCTTATATCGGCCATTGTGTAAAATGAGGTTATTGTTTCTTTTCAAGCCGGAGGCCCACATTCAGTACATTCTTCAAAGGGTTCTCCCGCATTATTTGTTCAATAGCGAAAGTATAATCGCCGGGTTTTTTAAAATAAAAATCCTGCCCGGTTGGTGTTAGCGAAATACGATGTTCATATATATCATCCATACCACTGGCCAACCACCCTTTTTCATTTGTGGCCAGCGTAAGATCGTACCTCGCTGTTTGTGCAGAATCCTGGCCCGGTTGTTTGGTGTGCAGGTTTACATAGATATTATTAAAGTTGTACTTGTCGTTATGTCGTAGTACCAAAAAAACCTGATAGGCTGAGCCTGTATCTTTTATGGTAAATGTAAAGGAAGGTTGATAAGTATTTTGCCAGGCGTGGCCGGGAACAGCAACTGATTTTTCGTACAAATCAATGGTAGTACAGGAAAAAGATGCAAGCCACAAGCTGCCCGCTGCGAGCCAGAATAATACATTCTTTTGTAAATGTCTCATTGTACAAAAATAGTTGAAAAGCTAGTAGCGTACAGCGATAAGCGAATAGCGTTTTTACAGAACATTCAACACCTGCTCCTTCGCTTTCTCCAATTCATCTTTCATCATCACCACTGCTTTTTGAATAGTGGAATCGTAAGCTTTAGAACCGGTCGTATTTATTTCTCTTCCTATTTCCTGGAGAATAAAGGACAGTTTTTTTCCCTTGGCATCTTCGGCATCCGCCAATAGGGTAGAGAAGTATTGGCAATGATTTTTTAATCGCACCTGTTCTTCCGTAATATCTATTTTCTCTATATAATAAATAAGTTCCTGCTCCAGCCGGTTGCCGTCATAGTTTTCTTTACCTACATTTTCTTCCAGCAGCCGGGTGATGCCTTCCCGGATTTTTTGTTGACGAAGTGGTTCCAGTTTTATCACTTCTTCCTGGAGTTTGGAAATATTAGCAATGCGGAGGAGCAAGTCTTTTTCCATCATGCTTCCTTCATTCAGGCGATGGGTATTCAGATTGTCTATAGCTTCCTGTACCACTAGCTGAAAATCCTGCCATTCGTCATCGGAAAGAGTGTCGCTGCTCGGCGTTATTACTTCCGGCAGTTTTACCAGGGTACTTAAAATGGTAGAGGTATCAAGATTTAGGGCGGCCGCTAATTCAGCAAGTGGTTTATAATAGGCTTTGGCCAGGTCTGTATTAATAGTAACCGGGCGGGCATTGCCGGTATCTTTAAGGCTGATATTACAATCCACACTACCACGACTCAATTTCTCAGAAAGTAACCGACGGATGTCAAATTCAAAAGGTTTTAATAGAGAGGGGATTCGTAATTGCAATTCAAACTGCTTTCCGTTGAGTGATTTTATATCCACAAGAAAAGTTTTATCACCCACATTTTTTTCGGCTCTTCCAAATCCTGTCATTGATTTCAGCATGCAATATTTTTTAGATTGATGTAAAGGTATTTTTAATTATTGATTATCGGGTTAATGAAAGTTGGAGGAGGAATAGGCAGATTGTGAAGATCGAATTTGGTTGTTTCAATATATGTGCCTTTATTAATTAATAAGTAGGATAACCCGGTAAATTAAAGTTGAACCAAACTTGTTTTTATTTAATTCAAGGACAAAAAAATCCCTCCGTAGTAAGCGGAGGGATAATATATGGATGGGTTAGTAAGTACTGGGAAATAAATTTCCCTACACAATATTATAAATTATTTCTTTTAACCAAAAAATTTTTCCAAACTATTTTATTAACATTTTAAAAGTAGCTGTGGATAAGCCGGTATTAAAAAAGCAGTTTTTAGTACATCGCTATTGCGAGAATAAAAACTTTTTTATAAAAAAATTATTTTGCAATAAATATGAAATACGCTGAAATGCTTGACAGCAAAGGTTTGTATCAATATGCATATTTATAATTTTTATAAAACTGTTCCATCATTTTTTAATAACTCAATTTATTTTATTGATTGATACAACTCAATAAAACACCAAAAAACACCAAAAAAAATTTTTAAAAAAGTATGCCCCAAACAGGGATAAAGTACCAAAATCACTTGTTTTATCTGTAAGCTGCCATTCAATAGGGCATTACCTTTGGCAAAATTTGTTATATGCATTTTGATAAACCTGTTCCTGTTACTACCATCGCACAGCTTATTGGTGCTGAGATTTTCGGTAATGTAAATGGAATTGCAACGGGCATTAATGAAATTCATAAAGTTGAAAATGGTGATTTAGTTTTTGTAGACCATCCAAAATACTATGCTAAATGCATTAACTCCGATGCAACATTTATCATTATCAATAAGCAAACAGATTGCCCGGAGGGTAAAGCGTTGTTGGTTGTTGATGATCCGTTTGAAGCCTACTTAAAGATTGTAAACTTCTATCGCCCTTTTGAACCTTCCATGAAAATGTTCAGCGATACTTCATCAGTGGGTGAAGGAACAGTCATTATGCCGGGTGCATATGTTGGCAACTATGTATCTATAGGAAAGGATTGTATCATTCACCCCAATGTTACTATACTTGATCATTGCGTTATTGGCGATAGTGTGGTGATACAGGCCGGTACGGTTATCGGTAGTGATGCCTTCTATTATAATAAGAAGACCAACAGGGATATTCATTATAAAAGAATGAACAGTAGCGGAAGGGTATTAATCGAAAATGCAGTAGAGATAGGTGCCAATTGTACTATCGACAGGGGAGTAAGCCATGATACGATCATTGGGGCGGGTACGAAACTGGATAATCTTATCCATATTGGGCATGATACGGTAATTGGAAAAAACTGTCTATTTGCTGCACAGGTTGGTATCGCAGGTGCAACTACTATTGAAGATAATGTGATTCTTTGGGGCCAGGTTGGAGTTAATAAAACGTTGACAATTGGTAAAGATGCTATTGTATATGCGCAAAGCGGTGTAAAAGATTCCATTGCGGGCGGCAAAGTATATTTTGGCTCGCCGGTAGAAGAAGCAAGAGAAAAAATGAAAGAGTTTGTCTGGGTAAAAAGAATTCCCCAGTTATGGAATAAATTAATGGAGAAGGAATAACGCTTCTTTAATTACCAGCTAAAAAGTAAACCAATTTAAGGTTTAACTTTTTTTAATTGGGCCAATAATCATAAGGAAGCAAATCGGCAACATTTTTCCAGCTCCAGTATCCCTGGTTTATCCAACTTCGCTGCTCATAAAAATACCCGTTTTCTTTTATGGCGATTGGCCGCAAAACATCTACATAGGAAACTTGCACACCTACATCCATTGGCAGGTTAAATTGTTTTAGATAAGCATTTTCAGGTACTGCTTTTATATACGCCACACTTATTTTATCTGGAAATTGGATCTCCACTTCATCCAATGTGTCGGACACGGAATAATATTTCGGCAAGTAAGGCTTGGTTAATAAACCAAATGTTTTTTTATCATCATTGATTAATGAAATAGTAAAGCCTGATTCTTTTAATGTACTGTCATAATAAGAACGCATAAAGTGCATACGGGAACCTGCATAAGCTTTTTCCCGGTTGGCTTTCCAAACCATTGCCTTGCTTACCGTGCCTAGCTTTTCAGAAAAAAAGCAAGTGCCTCTGTAAGAACTGATATCCGTTTTATAATAATAGACGAAAGAGTCTAATTGATAACGCAGGTCATACCCTAAAGCTTCATTACTGATAACAAGTGGCTCGGTAACCAATACTTTTAGTTTATCAGTTCGTTTGTAATAAAAAAACCGGACAGCTTCTTTATTTTGTATGCTACATTCTGCTGCAAAAGGAGTGGTGCCGATGAAATGACCAAGAAAAAAATCGCCATACTTTTCCCACCCATCTTTTACTTCATTGCTGCTTTGTATTACTACTTCTCCCATTGATTTATCTTCCTTCACTAACAAAATTTCCAATCGTTCATTTTTATTTTCTGTAATTCTAACTTCCTGGTTTTTATAACCGGTAAAACTGAATATCAATTCATACCCCCCGGATTTAAGTGAAATAGAAAACTCGCCATCTTTATTACTGGTTGTTCCTAAGGTAGTGTTTTGGGCAAATACACTTGCACCAGGTAAAGGCTCACGGGTTGAGGAGTCCAGCACTACTCCGGAAATAACAATTTGAGACTGTGCTATAGTTGAGGAAAAAAAGAAAAACAGAAGACCTGCAATGAGTTTCATAGAATGAATTTTCATGTGTAAGCTATATTTCAAAATTTGTCACATAGTTTATCCATAAAAATTATCATCGCTTTTTTTAAAAGCCAGCCCGATAATTTTTATGAATATTTCATGTGGCTTAAAGATACAATTCTTATTACTTCGGTTGCACGTCATGAATGGTGCCAAGGTAGTTTTTGCAGGCCTTTTTTATTGTTTCTTCCAGTGGTGTAAAGGAAAATCCCGGAAGCGCCTTTAGTAGTTTATCATTTTCAAACCAGGTTTTACTTTGAGCTACCAGGGCACTTTCTTTGGTAAGTAATGGCTTCTTTCCGGAGAAGAATGATTTTAGTTTTTCAACCCGCCAGGCTATTGATAGTAAAAGAGGAGTAGCATGTTTCGCCGGGTTTTCCTTACTAAAATTTTCTGCAATTGTGTCTTGTAGTTTTTGAAAAGTCCATGAGTCACCACTTATTACAAATCGTTGTTCATTTATGTCACTTTCCATTAATAATACAGTTGCTTTAGCCACATCTTCTACATCTACAAATCCATTGATACCTGTTGTGTACCATTTAAACCCATCAAAAATATTTTTAAAAATGGCAGAACTACCGCTATGCCAATCGCCATAGCCAAGTATTGTACTGGGATTAAGGATAACGGCGTTTAGTCCTTCGCTGATGGCCCGCCAAACCTGGAGCTCCGATTTAAATTTGCTGATGGCATAATGCGTATTCATTTTACTTTCTTCCCATTTCTTTTCTTCATTTACATGACCGCCGTTTGCTGTTCTTCCCAGTGCTGCAACTGAACTGATATGTACAAACCGCTTTATATCCTTTTCTAATGCAATATTTACGACATTGGCCGTACCTTCTATATTGGTATGATACATAGAAGCCCTGTCTTTTTTTGCAAAAGAAACGGTAGCGGCAGAATGAATTACTGTATCTACCCCTTCCATGGCATCTTCCAATGCTACTACATCTAGTATATCACCTTCCACCCACTCTACCTGGTCATTAATTTCTTTTGATATCCACGATGGAGTTTTTGTACCGCGGCGAATAGCTCTTACTTTATATCCGCTTTCTATTAATTGCTTAATGATATATGAACCCAAAAAGCCAGTACCACCTGTTACTAATATCATGATTGATTAAGTTAATAGCTATAATATCCTTCACCAGTTTTTTTACCCAATTTGCCTTCTTTAACTTTTTGCTCTTGTATATAGGAAGGTTTTAGTCGTTCCGGGTTATTCATTTGTTCATATACGGAGCAACTCACTGCGTAATTAATATCATTGCCGATAAGATCCATCAGTTTAAAAGGACCCATTTTAAATCCACTGGCTTCTAACAGACGATCCATTTGTTCAAAACTTACTTCACCTTCTTCTGCTACTCTCAGGGATTCTATATAATAAGGGCGGGCAACACGGTTTACAATAAAGCCCGGGGAGTCTTTGCAGATAACAGGTGTTTTACCCATTTGTTTTGCCAACTCAGTTATTGTAGTAGTTGCATTGGGCGAAGTATATACTGTATTTACTATTTCCACTAGCTTCATAATGGTAGCAGGGTTAAAAAAGTGCATACCAATAACCCGTTCCGGATTTTTTACCTGTGCTGCAATTGCTGTAATAGCCAAAGAAGATGTGTTGCTGCAAAAAATGCATTCGCTGTGATTTAATTCTGCTAACTGGTTAAATAATGAAACCTTAACAGGTAGTTTCTCGATGATAGCTTCAATAAAAACATCTGCCAGGCAAACTTGAATATCGCTGGTGAAAAGAATGCGTTGAAAAATTTTTTCTCCTTCGTCAGCAGTAATTTTTTCTTTTGCTATTAATGACTGAAGATTTTTTTGAATGCTGTTTTTTGCTTTCTCCAGTACGGTCGTATTTAATTCATAAAGAATTGTGTGAAAACCTGCTTGTGCAGATGCTTGTGCAATTCCCGAACCCATGGTGCCTGCTCCGCAAACACAAATACTATTAATATTCATTACTGGTAAATTAACGGCTGTAAAGATAGTTATGCAGGCTTTATGAACTCCCAATAACGGATGCGCTGATTTTTGATAAGTTTCTCTTATCTTAAAGAAAAATTTGTTTTATGGACCTTAACCAACCACCAACACCACCCACAGCTACTCCCGTATATACAACAGTGGCAGCAGCACCGGGTATGTTTGGAACAAAAATTCCTTCTACCGTTGCGTTTGCAATTGCTATCCTTTTATTCTTCCTGCCATTTTCAGAAATCAAATGTGGTGGGCAGGCACTTATGAATAATTCAGGGTTGGGCTTTGCATTAGGTAAAGAATGGAAATTCGCCGGTGGTTATGGAAAAGATATGTTGAACGATAAGAATTCAAAAACTGGTGGTGAGAAAGCCGGTAATGCGCAATATTTTATTATTGCTGCAATGGCATTGGGTGTATTAGGTTTAATTCTCTCTCTAACCGAAGTAAAAACAGGAACAAGAATAGCAATGGTTTCCGGAATACTGGCAGCGGGAGTTTTGGTAGCCTTTATGTTTGATATTAAAAAATGGTTCAATGACGGAATGGCCAAGCAGGCATCGGAAAAGGCCACTGATGGAACCGACTCGCTGGGTCTTGGTAAAATGGGAGATGTAAAACTCAGTCTTGCATTTACACCCTGGTTTTATATAGCCATCATAGCTTTTCTTGCAGCCGCTTTTTTCTGTTATAAGCGGATGACAACTCCTAAAACCTAAAAAATTTTATTTCTCTTTTCTTTATTAATCATAAAACCAAAACCAACATGAACCGAAAACTATTCACCATCATCCTGGCGATGGTATTAATTGCCAGCTTTTTTCTTCCTGTATGGTCTATCAGCAGCACCAGTGCCTTTGATGCTGTACAATCACCATCATACGGTACAGGAATTGAAAATATGTTGATGAAATATTTATGGATCCTGATCCCTTTGTCGGGTATCATGCTTCTGATAGGAGCATTAAATAATGGAAATTATTTTTTGGGAAGAGGATTTTGGGCAATACTTCCCTTATTAGCCCTGTTATACCTGCTTATTCGTCCCATGCTGGATGTGAAAGTTGATATTATGGATATGATAAAAGGTTTTGGCGTTGGAATGTGGATGATGTTAGTAGGTTCTCTTATTCTTGCCATTTATCATCCCAAGTCCTAACTGTTTCAATAGGTTTTACAAAGGCTGCCATGAGCAGCCTTTTTTGTTTCAGCAATTAGGGATATTTTAGATTTTTAATTTTAATTACTGCAATGAAGTTTTTACTGACTGCTTTTCCATTCATCTTTTTTTTACAGGCAAATGCCCAAACACAAGCCGAGTGGGCCCAAACAGTGAACTGGGATGGTGTATCTCACTGGTCAAAATATATGAAAGTGCGGGCAGCATGGATGGGGCCGAATGCATTGGCGGTGCCTTTTATTTCCAATGGAAGTATTGATAGCAATTCGACAGCTGGTATTAGCGGTCAATTTCATTTTCGGGAAGGCGATAAAACACAAACCATTGCTTTGTATGGCAACATCTGCCTAGTAAAAGATCTTATTTCATTTGATATATCCTATATACCCTATGAATTTTATACGATGAGTGATGCGGTGAAAAAAGAAAGGCATGTGTATCACCAGTTCTACAATGATAAAAAAGCAAGAGGCGATGTGTTGGTGAACACCAACATTCAAATTTTTAATAGATGGAGAAAGGATATACAATTGGCATTAAGGGTTGGTTATCGGTTGCCATCTTCATCTGGTTTTGGGGCAGCAAGGTTTATTGATGGTATGGGCTATCATATTGATATATCGGCAGCAAAGCCTTTCAATGCTATTGCATTGAAATGGATTGCCATGGCGGGTTTTTATGTTTGGCAAATAGAACAGGATGATTTTAGGCAGAATGATGCGTTCTTATTTGGTACTGGTCTGGAATGGAGTCCTAAAAACTGGTTAGTAAAATCATATGTGGCCGGGTACCTTGGTTATATTGAAAACAGCGGCGATAAGCCAATTGTATTTAGAGCAGAGGCACAACGCAGAATAAGTAAAATTGGTTTGCTGCTTCGTTTTCAGCAAGGCTTGAATGATTTTGAATATAGCACTGCGGAAGTGGGGGGTAAATATTATTTCAAGTGATGGATTTTTCTACAATTAGAAATGATTTTAATAGTAACGGGTTTACCTCTGTATCAGAAATTTATTCAGATTCGGAGATAGATGAAATAATTTCAATTGTTGATACTGCCAATACTTCAAACGATACATTCAGAAAATTGAACGACTTATTTGCTATCCGTCAATTCCTAAAAGAAATTCCCGAGTCCGCACAAATAATTTTTAATAGTAATCTTAAGCAAGTAATAAGACAACTATTTGGGGAAGGATTTTTTGTAGTAAAGTCTATTTATTTTGATAAACCGCATACATCAAACTGGTATGTATCCTATCACCAGGATCTAACTATTTCCGTAAATAAAAGAATTGAAATGGAAGGTTATAGTTCCTGGACAGTGAAGCAAGGTCAGTTTGCGGTAAAACCACCTCTTGAAATATTGCAAAATATTTTTACGATACGTATTCACCTTGATGATACGGACGAGAATAACGGAGCATTAAAAGTTATTCCCAAATCTCATTTAAACGGCGTTTATCACCCTGAAACTATTGACTGGGCAAAAGATACTGAAGAAGTTTGTAACGTTCCTAAAGGTGGAGTTATGTTGATGAAACCTTTATTGCTTCACAGCTCTTCCAGAACGACAAACAATAAAAAGAGACGGGTAATTCATATTGAATTTTCAAAAGATAGACTGCCTGGAGAATTGCAATGGGCCGAGAAAGCCTATATCAATTAGTACTGAGGTTTGCATAAAGCTGAGTAGCGAACAGAACGATGAAGAGTGCGACGCAACAGACGATGATAGTAGCAATAAGCCTGGCACATAAATTTACAACGACCCAACTCCGAACCTGCCTACCGGACAGGCAGGCTCCTAACTAAAAACTCCGAACTCTCACACTATATCGCCGACGTAAATTGCTTTAAGAATCTTACATCATTCTCGCTGAACAGACGAATATCATTGATACCATATTTCAACATGGCAGGACGTTCGATACCCATACCGAAGGCAAAGCCGGTGTATTTATTAGGATCGATGCCACAGTTGGTCAATACATTTGGATGTACCATACCGCAACCTAAGATCTCAACCCATCCTGTTTTTTTGCAAATATTACAACCACTGCCGCCGCAGATAAAACAACTTACATCCATCTCCGCACTTGGCTCGGTAAAGGGAAAATAAGAAGGACGGAAGCGAACCTTTACATCTTTGCCATACATTTCTTTTACAAAGAAGTAAAGTGTTTGCTTCAGATCGGCGAATGAAACATTTTCATCAATATATAATCCTTCTACCTGGTGAAAAAAGCAATGGCTTCTTGCACTCACCGTTTCATTTCTGTATACACGGCCTGGAATAACAACCCGGATAGGCAATTTTCCTTTTTCCATTTCCCGTATCTGCACATTGCTGGTATGGGTACGCAATACCCAATCCGGATTTTGCTGTATATAGAATGTATCCTGCATATCTCTTGCAGGGTGGTGCTCCGGTAAATTCAAGGCGCCGAAATTGTGCCAGTCGTCTTCTATCTCTGGTCCATCTGCTACGGCAAAACCTAAACGCTGAAAAATCGAAACGATCCTGTTTCTCATCAAAACAACGGGGTGTCTTGATCCGATCGGTAATGTATCTCCGGGTAAACTGAGGTCGATTGCGTTAGCACTAGCCTGTTGACCGTTGGCTGTTGACTCCTTTAAGGTGTCAAATTTATTTTCTACAAAAAGCTTGAACTCGTTAAGTAATTGCCCGGCTTCTTTTTTGTTTTCGGGGGCTACATTTTTCATTTCGCCCATGATGGCTTTTACAAGGCCTTTGGTGCCAAGATATTTGATGCGGAATTCTTCTACTGCATTGGCATCTGTTGCAGAAAAAGCAGCGATCTCACTTTTATGACTCTCTATTTGTTTCAACAAATTTTCCATGGCGGCAAAGATAAGAAATGGAGGATAGCGGTGAACGCTGCATGAAACCTCTCTTTTTTCTCCTTAACCCTTAGCTTTGTAGATATGGACCATCTCAACATTTCGGACTTCCTTTCTCCCGTTAACCTCCACGAAATATCCCACGATGAAGGATATAAAGAAGGACAATTGGGAAAAATAATAAGTGTCTACGACGAGGAGTTTCCTGACCTCGATGAAGCCCAGATCGTAATTGTTGGTTGCGGAGAACAGCGGGGCAGCGGCTTGATACATGGACACAGCGAAGCGCCGGATATTATCCGCCGGCATTTTTATTCGTTATACTACTGGCACCAGGATATTAAGATTGCTGATGTAGGCAATATCAGAGTGGGTTCATTATATACCGATTCGTATGCGGCATTAAAAACGGTAGTGCAGGAATTGATGGGTGATGGAAAGACAGTTATTATTTTGGGCGGCTCTCATGATTTGACTCTTTCGCAATACCATGCATATGCAGAAAATAAAAAACTAATTGAAGCCTCTTGTGTGGATGCATTGATCGATCTGAATCTTGAATCTCCATTTAAGCATGAAAATTTTTTAATGGAGATGCTGACGGGTGAGCCGAATTTTCTCCGTCATTATAATCATATAGCTTTTCAAAGTTATTATGTGCACCCACGGATGTTAGAAACGATGGATAAGTTGCGATTCGATTGTTACCGGGTAGGTAGTGTAAAAGAAAATATTGATGAGATGGAACCGGTTATCCGCAACAGCAATATGTTCAGCTTTGATATTACGGCTATTGCCAATGCCTATGCGCCAGCCAATACAGTTTCGCCAAATGGATTGAATGGAGAAGAATCTTGTGTGCTGATGCAATATGCCGGTATGAGTCCGAATGTAAACAGCATTGGTATTTACGGTTATGATGCACAGCATGATAAAGATGAGCTGACAGCGAAACAGATCAGTAATATGCTTTGGTATGTGCTGGATGGCCGCAGCCGCAGCAGAAGAGAAGCGGCGTTGGATGAAAAAGATTCTTTCAACGAATATCATATGGCATTTGCAGAAGTAGAAACGATTTTTCTGCAAAGCAAAAAGACGGGAAGATGGTGGATGCAATTGCCCGATAAAAAATTTATTGCCTGTAGTTATAAGGATTATTTGCTGGCAAGCAGTAATGAGATACCGGAAAGATGGTTGAGGGCGCAGGAGAGAGGGTAGAGCAGTTCGGAGTTCATTGTCTGTAGTCTTGAGTTAATTGTTATGTACCAGGCTTTAGTTTTTCATGGCATCTTCGTTGCGACCAAAGGTCTGTTAATTTATTTTCTTCCGGTGGAAGAGAATAAATTAATCACTCTTCATCGTTCTGTTCATTACTCAACATAAATACAGTATGTCCAAATCAAAAATAAAAACCGGTATCTGCTCTTATGGCATGAGTGGTAAATTATTCCATGCACCATTTCTGGAGGCACATCCCGGCTATGAATTAGCGGCTATTGTTGAAAGAAACAATAATGATTCGAGAGAAAGATACCCGGATTCAAAATTATACCGTTCGGTAGAAGAGTTATGTGCCGATAAAGAGTTGGAATTGATAGTGGTGAATACACCCACGCATTTGCATTTTGAACAGGCGAAATTGGTTTTGCAATCGGGCAAGAATATGGTGATTGAAAAACCATTTGCGATTACGGTTAAAGAAGCAGAAGAGTTAGCAGCATTGGCAGAGAAAAATAATTTGTTTTTAAGTGTATATCAAAACCGCCGCTATGATGGCGATTACAGGGCGGTGAAGGAAATAGTAGAACAAAACTTATTGGGAGAAATAAGAGAAGTAGAAATTCGTTACGACCGTTACCGACCAGCTTTTGGTGGCAAGCAACATAAAGAAGGTGCCATGCCGGGTGCAGGAAACTTATTTGATCTGTCTCCGCATTTGGTTGACCAGGCCATTCAATTATTTGGTTTTCCCAATGCCATGTTTGCCGACCTGATAAAAATGAGAGATGATGTAGCAGTACCCGATTATTTTGAAATGCTATTTTATTATGACCGTTTAAGAGTTCGATTAAAAGCAACAGTGATTGCAAGGGAATCAACCTATGCGTATGTATTACATGGAATGAAAGGAAGTTTTTTACAACAACGATCAGACATGCAGGAGCAACAATTATTAGCCGGAACAAAACCATCATTAGAAACCTGGTGTCCCGGTCCAACATCACCAGATGGATTATTACACACAGAAATAAATGGCGAAGTGGTGCGTAAAGAAACAACATCTTCTCCTGGTAACTACATGGGTTATTATGATGATGTATATAAAGCATTGGCAGGACAAGGAGCTAACCCGGTTCCAGCTGCGGATGGAATTAAGAATACAAGAATAATAGTAGCGGCGTTGGAAAGTTCTGCTTCTGGCAAAATTGTTACATTTTAATTTAGGAATTATGAAGTATGAATTCAGCATTACAAGAAAGACGAAATTATTTAGGTGTATTAAGCAATTCATCATTCATCATTTATCATTCATCATTCTTCTGTCTTCTTGTTCCATAGAAAAACAAATTGCCAAATCGGCAAAAGCAGATGTACTCGATGCAAAAGCCTTACAGACGGCACATGTAGGTATCAGCATTTTTGACTCTGAGACCAATAAATATTTATACAATTACCAGGGCGATAAATATTTTGTACCAGCCAGTAATATTAAAATTCCTACTTGTTATGCAGCGATGAAATATTTGGGGGATAGTTTAGTGGGATTGAGGTATGGGTATTCAACATCCTTTGCAAACGATAATGTTATTGTAATTCAACCTACAGGTGATCCAACTTTTTTGCACGAAGAGTTTAAAAGGCAACCCGCATTTAATTTTTTAAAATTTGATAAAGCTGGTATTTCATGGGGATTTCTTGATACAATATGGAAGGATGAAAAGTGGGGTAGTGGTTGGACTTGGAATGATTATGATGCAACGTACATGGCTGAAAGAAGTAGTATGCCTGTTTTTGGTAATGTAGTAAATATTAAGCTTAAAAAAGCTGCTGATCGATTTCTGGATAGTAGTTTAAGAAGGCCTAGGTATAATGTTTTTAAAACGCAGTGTCACTTTTTTGATTCACTAATCAATAGTGACTTAAGCATCGAAGCAAATAGCTTTTATTTTAACGGAGAAACTGTTGCTTCAGAAAATTTATATGGGAGATTTGAAAGACAGCTTGATAGAAATGAATTTAGTATAAAGGAATCCGCAAATATATTTTCACAAGTAAATATTCCTTTTGTTGCAAATGGCAGCCAAACAGCTAAGTGGATAATTGCAGATAGCTTGAATATTAGTTTTAGGAATCTGCAGCCATCAAGAACCAAAAGTAAGTTTAATGGTGGATTTGGGCATAGTGTACATGTTGAGAATTGGTTTAAAATTCACTCCCAACCTACCGACTCCCTCCTAAAACCCATGATGCACCGCAGCGATAATTTTTTTGCAGAGCAATCTTTATTAATGGTGAGTAATGAAAAGCTGGGCGTAATGAACGATGCAAAAATTATTGACACCATTCTTAAAACAGATTTTAAAGACCTGCCACAAAAGCCAAGATGGGTAGATGGGTCTGGCCTTAGCCGCTATAATTTATTTACTCCGCAAGATTTTGTCGTCATCCTTACTAAAATGAAAAATGAATTTGGTATTGAACGTATCAAAGTTGTTTTCCCAACAGGCGGCGAAGGAACGATCAGCAGTTACTATAAAACTGAAAGCGGTTTCATTTTTGCAAAAACAGGAACACTTTCTGGTGTGGTGGCTTTCAGCGGTTTCTTATATACAAAAAAAGGAAAGCTGCTTATTTTTTCTACGCTTGTCAATAATCACCAGGCATCAGCTACAGATGTAAGAAAAGCGATGGAGAAATTCTTGCAGGGTATTCGTAATAATTATTAATTACTCCTTAGCGAAAACTTATTTTCCAAACATTCTCTCCAACTGTTCTTGCTTAAACTCCAGATAAGTTGGATTGCCATCCATCGTTGAGTTAGATTGTTCGCAGGCAAAAAGATCATTCACCAATTGGCGCATTTCTCTTTCCGTTAATCGAACACCAGTTTTAATGGCTTGTTGTCTTGCTAAAGAACGGATGAGTTTTTCTCTTTTAGAGAATTTTACTTCATTGCTGAAATGTTTGTATTGCTCCAGTAAAATATCAATGATGTGTTTTTCATTGCCTGCTTCAACATCCGCCGGTGTGCCTTGAATAACAAATGTGTTTTTTCCAAATGGTTCAATTGTATAACCGAGTTGTTGTAAGTCTTCAATAATTTCCTGCATTATTGCAGCATCAGCAGGAGTTAGCTCTAATGTAGATGGAAACATGCTACGCTGTGTAGCCACTGGTTTGTCTTTGCTTGCTGCTTTCAGTTGTTCATACAATACTCTTTCATGAGCTGCCTGTTGATGAATGAGCAAAAAGCCATTCGCAGATGGAAGGGTGATGTAGGTGTTGAGTAATTGAGTCAGCTCTCCATCAGTCTTTAGTTTTGTGTCATGTGTTGGGATTGTATCTCCGCTCTTTAGGATTGACTCCTGACTCCCGACTCTCGTCTCCGGACTCTCGTAGAAATCCCTCCAATGTTTCAACTCATTCTTATCATTCTTCTCAATAAAATGCGCCTGGTGTTTTTGTGTAAATCCTTTGAAGATCGAACCGGACGAGGCCGCTGATTTTCTTTCTTCCGTAAAAGGTTGTTGTATGGATGATAATTGTTGTATCGAAGCATCCAGGTCAAAATCCAGGGTGGGTGTTACACTGAATTGTGCCAGTGCATGTTTGATAGCAGCTTGTACAAAAGCGTAAATTATTTTTTCGTCCTCAAATTTTATTTCCTGTTTGGTTGGATGAACATTTACATCCACCACCGCCGGATCAAGGTCGATAAACAATACATACATCGGGAAACTATCCGAAGGGATCATTTCCTGGTAAGCACTCATTACCGCATGATTGAGATAAGGGCTTTTAATGAATCGGTTATTGACAAAAAAGTATTGATCGCCTCTTGTTTTTTTTGCTGTTTCTGGTTTGCCTACAAAACCATAAATGTTCATGTAATCGGTTTCTTCTTTAACCGTTACCAGTTTTGCATTGTAATTATTGCCGAGCAATTGAACGATACGCTGCTTTAAACTTCCGGATTCTAAATGAAATAATTGTTGATTGTTGGCAGTGAGTGTAAACAGTATTTCAGGAAAGGACATTGCCACTCTGGTGAACTCATCAACAATATGCCGCATTTCGGCAGCATTGCTTTTCAAAAAATTTCTGCGGGCAGGCACATTAAAGAATAAATTCTTCATGGCGATGCTGGTACCAACAGGTGCAGCAATGGGCTCTTGTTTTTTTACAGCACTGTTTTCTACTTCTATATAAATGCCGGTTTCGTCTTCGACTCTTTTTGTTTTTAATTCTACTTGTGCCACGGCAGCTATAGAAGCCAATGCCTCACCTCTGAAGCCCATGGTTCTTATATGAAATAAATCTTCAATACTTTTTATTTTGGAAGTAGCATGACGTTCAAAGCTCATACGGGCATCAGTTTCACTCATGCCGCTGCCGTTATCAATAACCTGTATCAAAGATTTTCCGGCATCATTAATAATTAGTTTGATCTCCGTAGCTCCGGCATCAACCGCATTTTCCAGCAATTCCTTTATGGCGCTGGCTGGCCGTTGAATTACTTCTCCGGCTGCAATTTGGTTCGCAATATTGTCTGGTAATAATGTAATCTTATCTGGCACAATTCTTCTTTAGCCGCCAAAAATAACGATTTGATTTTTAAGCAACTCTTCGCAAAACCTTTGCATCAAAAGGGTTAATTTTAAAGCTCTTAGTTAACATTACAATTTGCCGAATTATGAAGTTTTTAAAACTGGCTCTTGCGATTGCTTTTTTTACTCCTCTTGTTTCTACTGCCCAGTATAAAAGTAGTTTGACTAAAGCTCAATGGGTGGATAGTGTATTTAATAGCCTCAGCGAAGACCAGCGGATTGCCCAGTTAATGGTTGTCCGGGCACATTCTAATCTCGGAGCAGACCATGTGGCCAAAGTAGTTAGTGATATTGAAAAATATAATGTTGGTGCGTTGTGTTTTTTCCAGGGCGGGCCAGTACGACAGGCAAATCTTACAAATTATTACCAGGGTATTGCTAAAACTCCTCTTATGGTTACTATTGATGGAGAGTGGGGATTGGGTATGCGTTTAGACAGTGCCATTAAATTTCCTTTTCAACTAACATTAGGTTCTTTGACCGATGAGCATATTGTTTATAAAATGGGGCTTGCTGTTGGCGAACAGTGTAAACGCATTGGTGTGCATGTTAACTATGCTCCGGTAGTTGATATCAATAATAATCCAAACAACCCGGTTATTGGTTATCGTTCATTTGGTGAAGACAAAGAGAAAGTTTCCCGTTTTGGCGTTGCTTATATGAAAGGCATGCAGGATGCCGGAATAATGGCTTGTGCTAAACATTTTCCCGGTCATGGCGATGTAGATGTGGACTCTCATTATGATTTACCTGTTATTAATAAAACAAGAAAGCAATTAGATTCTATGGAATTGGTTCCCTTCCGTGCCTTGTTCGATGCAGGTGTTGGAAGTGTAATGATCGCACATTTATCTATTCCTGCAATTGATAACACGGCTAACAGGGCAACTTCTATTTCTAAAAAAAGTGTAACTGATTTGTTAAGAAATGATATGGGCTACCAGGGGTTGACTTTTACCGATGCATTAGAAATGAAAGGGGTCACCAAATATTTCCCGGGAGGTACTATTTCAGTAGAATCGTTGATTGCGGGTAACGATATGTTGTGTCTGCCGGAAAATGTAGGAGCATCCATAGAGGCAATTAAAAAAGCTATCGCAGAAAAAAGATTAACCTGGGATGAAGTAAATCAAAAAATAAAAAAAGTTTTATTGGCTAAGTATGATCTCGGTTTAAATAAAAAACAGTGGGTGGATACCAATAATTTGTTGGCAGATATCAATGCCAATACTGATGCTATCAGAATGGAAGTGGCACAACATAGCATCACCATACTTTCGCAGGGAGGTCATAAGGCGTCAAGAACTGATTATGCACAAGTGCCGTTAACGGACAAACAAAAGAAAGTGGCATACGTTGCTATCGGTACAAAAGAATTAAACGATTTTGGCAAAAGAATGCAGAGTGATTTTGACGCTAATGTTTTTTACTTCTCTTATAATGAAGGGAAGGAAAAAGCAGATGAAATTGTGAAGGAAGTGCAGAAAGATGGCAAGTATGATGCGATTGTAATCGGGGTTCATAATTATTCACTTCGCCCGGCTAATAATTTTGGCCTTACCCCGGCCGCACTTAAATTATACAAAGACTTAAATTTTATTAAAACCATAACCCTCACTTTTGGGAATGTTCTGGCCACAAAAAATTTCTGCGATGCATATACATTAGTAGCCTGCTACCAGGATGATGCAATAACACAACAAGCTGCTGCTGATCTTTTGCAGGGTAAGATCATGGCAAAAGGTAAACTGCCTGTCACTGTTTGTCAGTATAAATTCGGAGATGGAATTGTATATGGAGGCATAAAACCTTCTAAAGAAGAAATTAAAAAAAAACTACAGACCGTTGACTCGATCGCATTGGATGGCATTGCAAAAAAAGCATACCCGGGTTGCGTAGTATTAGCAGCTCATAAAGGAGAAATAATTTATCATAAAGCCTTTGGCAATTATGAATTCGATCCCTCATCACCCATGATGAGTGCGGAAAGTATTTTTGATTTGGCTTCTGTTACTAAAATCTCGGCTACTACTGTTTCTGTAATGAAGTTATATGAAGAAGGTTTATTGGACCTCGATAAAACAATCGGCGATTATTTGCCCTGGACCAAAGGAACAGATAAAGCCAATCTTACCATAAAAGATATTTTATTGCACCAGGCGGGCCTCCATCCCTTTATTGTTTTTTATAAAGAAACAATTGATGTAGCTACGGGTATTCCAAAACCCGGATTTTATTCTGATAAACTGAAGCCTGGCTACACAGTAAAGGTGGCAGAAAATATGTATATGCGTAACGATTGGCAGGATACGATGTGGAACCGTATCTTGAAGAGTCCGTTAACTGCTAAGAATAAATATGTGTATAGTGATAACGATTTTATTTTCTTAGGAAGAATTATACAGGAAGTATCAGGTCTTACGCTGGACCAATATACCAAGCGAAATTTCTACGATAAAATTGGAATGATGTCAACTGGCTTCAATCCCACTAAACGCTTTTCAATGGAATGTTTGGTGCCAACTGAAACAGAAAAACATTTCCGTCAGCAAACAGCGAGGGGATATGTGCATGATGAGGGAGCTTCCATGTTCGGTGGTGTATCTGGCCATGCAGGCTTATTTTCTAATGCGTATGATCTGTCGTTGTTGTATCAAATGTTATTGAAT
The DNA here is from genome assembly GCA_002127295.1 of Chitinophagaceae bacterium IBVUCB2. Classification (GTDB taxonomy): domain Bacteria; phylum Bacteroidota; class Bacteroidia; order Chitinophagales; family Chitinophagaceae; genus JJ008. The sequence goes on along the minus strand of NFUV01000003.1, from coordinate 376,885 downwards.
GGCGGTGTGCTGAATGGTGAACGATATTTAAAATCAGAAACCATCAATCTTTTTACTTCTTATAATAGTAAAATAAGTCGCCGTGGTTTAGGTTTTGATAAACCGGAGAAAGATAATACACTGCGCAAAGAACCTTATCCGGCTTCATTAGCATCCCCTGAAACTTATGGCCATACTGGTTTTACCGGCACTTGTGTATGGGTGGATCCTAAACAAGATCTGGTGTATATTTTTTTATCAAACAGGGTTTTTCCTACCAGAAATAATAATAAGCTCGGCCAAATGCTGATACGGGGGAAAATACAAGATGCGATTTACACGGCGTTGGGAGTCGGTGACAATTAAAAGATAAAATATAGTTGATGAAGAGAGTTGTTTTTATAGCAATATTTCTACACTCATTTATTTTGATAGGTTTTTCGCAGACTTCTAGAAAAGCTATTATCGATAATAAAATTAAAGCGATTACAAAAGCTGAGTATAAAGAGCCCGGGAATAAAAGGAGAGAAACAAAAACTTATTATACGATTCGGGGCGACGATTCATTAATTTTTATAAATGGCGAAATGGTTCATTCATTTACAACTATTGTAGAAAATGGCCGGATAGTACAATTGGAAAGGGTGAGTGGAGGGTGGTTCTTGGATCAGCTTCATTTTTACAAATACAATTCGGATAGCTCTTATTCCATTGAAATCTTAGCGTATGAAGAAAAGAGGACAGAATATCATAAGTATAATTCAAAACATGAGCCCCTATTAACGGTGTTTGATAATTCTGATACAAGTTTGTTCAAGTATAATTCATTAGGCAAATCAGAGGGACTTATTCTTATAAAGAACGGTAAGAAGACAGAAGTAAACATTACAGAAATGAATAGCACTGGGGATGCAACAAGAGTAGAATACAAATCTGATGGTATTTTAAGGGGATTTTCAACATATAAATACAATGAGAAAGGATTACAAGAAGAAGTTAGAATATTTGCAATTGATGGTAAAGCTGATAAACTAATCAGCAAAACTGAACTTAAGTACGATTTCTATTATCCTTAATTAATCTTTTTTATCGCTTCCCTGGTTTGGATTATTTGGCCCTTGTTGATTCCTGTTTGGATTGTTTGGTCGTTGCTGATTTCTGTTCGGGTTATTAGGTCGTTGTTGATTCCCGCCTTGTTGGTTTCTATTGGGATTACTAGGTCTCTGTTGTTGTCCGCCTTGCTGACGTTGCTGACCACCACCTTGCTGATTGCGTTGTTGATTCCCGCCTTGCTGGTTTCTATTGGGATTGTTAGGTCTCTGTTGTTGTCCGCCTTGCTGACGTTGCTGACCACCTTGTTGCTTACGTTTTTTATCTGCCGCGGCTTTATCCAAACTTTTCAAACTTATCTGACCAACCAACTCAACAAATTCTGGTTCTTTCTCTACAGTTTTAGATGATACATCAACTGGTTCCAACTCTTCAGGTCTGATGCCCTGCTGATTCAAGGACTTTATTTTGTTAACTCTCTCAATACTTAATGGGTACTGTTTATTGCTATCCGGCAATGTGTACCACATCAGGTTTTTGAAAATATCCTTCTTCACTAAGAAAGCATTTCCTTTTGCCACTTGCAATACATCACAGTTATCAGGAAAATGTTGCAATGCATCTAAGTAAGTATCTAACTCATAATTCAAACAACATTTCAAACGGCCACACTGTCCGCTCAGTTTTGTTTGATTGATCGATAAATTCTGATAACGGGCTGCAGTTGTATTGACCGAAGAAAAATCTGTAAGCCAGGTACTGCAGCAAAGTTCTCTGCCGCAACTACCAATACCACCTACTTTACCGGCCTCCTGCCTTGCACCGATCTGGCGCATCTCAACTTTTACTTTAAACTCCGAAGCATAAACTTTAATTAACTCTCTAAAATCCACACGGCCATCAGCTATATAAAAAAAAGTCGCTTTACGTCCGTCTGCCTGCATTTCCACCTGGCTTATTTTCATATCCAGTTTCAATTGCCGGGCTATTGCCCTGCTGCGAATTACCGCTTCCGGTTCCCTTGCTTTATTCTGTTTCCATATATCAATATCCCGGTCAGTTGCTGTGCGCAACACTTTTTTCATATCCGGGTTATCTTCTTTTACATTTCGCTTTTTCATTTGCAGGCGTACAATTTCACCTGTTAGCGAAACTTCCCCCAGGTCAAAACCACTTACTCCTTCCACAGCTATCAGGTCACCCTTTTCAAAAGGCTGTAAGGTGGGGTTACGATAAAAATCTTTGCGGGTTCCCTGGCTAAAACTCACTTCCATTACTTTGCAGGCACTGGCCACATCACTTATGGGCAGGTTGCGAAGCCAATCATGTGTATTCATACGGTTACATCCACCGGTGCTACACCCGCCATTACTTTTACATCCACCCGGTTTGCCCTTGCTGGCGGTACTGCAACTTGTACAACTCATGATCAGATAATAATTAAAAGATAAAAACTAATAGTTGAGGACAGATGATGAACCCAGCTCGGTAAATTCTATTGAGCTGTTGTTGCGTCGCACTCTTCAGGGTTCTGTTCGCTGCTCAGCAATGCCGGGGCAGTTTCAACAGTGGTATTATATGTAGAAGTAGTTGTGAACACAAGTAATTAATTCAAATCTTTAGAAGCTAATTTCTTTCCCTCATTTTCTACCTGCCTGCCGGCAGGTTTCAACCTCTTAGCTCCCCTCAGTTTTCCAAAAATACAATCTTATCCTGAATAATATGGTAGAGCTTAATGGTTAAGGCATGAAAGAGCATTTTGCCGTGGGCATTCCGTTCTATATAATAACTGGCCCTGTCCAATTCCTCAATAATGGCCTGTTGTTGCTCAATTCCGGCGATTTTATTCAATCTTTCTGCAAAATCCCTCTCTTTTTCGCCAATTACAAGCTCTTCACCCCTTATCCGGTAATGAATGGCCTGCTCCAGCAAATGATTAAAATAGCGGAGAAACTGCTTCTGCTTTTCCCGCCCCAGCCGGCTTACATCTTCCACCCATTTGGTTTGTGCAACCGGGCCGGTTTTTAAAATCGCATTTAACCACTCCCGTAAAAGGGATTGCCAGTCCTCTTCTGCATGCTGCACCAATTGCAATGCCTCCCGGTAATTGCCTTCGCTTACACTGGCAACCTGGCGGGCAATGGCAGGTTCGGTTTTATTGCGACTGATAAGCGCCTCTTCTATTTCTTTTGTATCCAGTGATGGTACTTTGATCAACTGGCACCGGCTTACAATAGTTTGCAAAACCAGCGCATCATTTTCTGCAACCAAAATGAACAAGGTGTTCGGTGGCGGTTCTTCGATCAGCTTCAATAATTTATTACCTTCTGTGCCCAGCATTTCCGGCATCCACATAATTAGAATTTTGTACTCACTTTCAAAGCTTTTCAAACTCAACTTGCGAATGATCTCGTTACACTCTTCGGCTGTTATTTTTCCCTGGCTATTTTCTTTTTCTTTTATCTGTTCGATCCAGTCAAACAAATTGCCGTAAGAATTTAGTTTTATAAACTCTCTCCATTCAGTAATAAAATCGGTAGCAATAGGTTTTTCACCAGCTTTTTTTGTAACTGTTGGGTAAGAAAAATGAATGTCCGGATGAACTAGCTGAATAGTTTTTAAACAAGCAGAACAAACACCGCAGGCATCATTTATTACTTCAGCAGCAGAAATTGCAGGTTCTGGTTCAGCATCTCCAAATAACGATGGCCCTTGTTGCTGGGCTGTCGAATGTTTGCCATTTACTTTTTCGCAAACAATATATTGAGCAAAGGCAATTGCCAGTGGTAATGCACCGCTACCTTCTTTACCCAAAAACAATAAAGCATGGCTTAGACGGTTGTGTTGTACCAACTCTGCCAGTTGCTGTTTTACGGATGATTGACCTATGATATTGGTGAATTGCATGGAAGGCGAAAGTAACCCATCTGTAAATAAAAAAGCGACACAGAATTTTACTTGTATCGCTTTTTACAAACAATTTATTTAAAATCTATGCTGGAATTATTAGTTTAGATACTTGGAAATATCATCACTCAACGGCACTGTTCTGGGGCTGAAAGTTGCAATCAACTCACCTTTTTCATTTACCAGGAATTTACCAAAGTTCCAGGTTACAGGGTCAGCAAAGCCTTTGGCCACTGCTTGTTCTTTTAAATATTTATAAAGAGGATGGATATCATCACCTTTTACAGAAATCTTTTCTGCCATGGGAAAAGTAACACCATAATTTTGTTTGCAGAATTCTTTGATACCACCATTTTCCAATGGTTCCTGTCCACCGAAATTATTGGCGGGAAAACCAATGATGACTAATTTGTCTTTATGCTTTTTATATAATTGTTCCAATCCTTCATATTGAGGAGTAAGACCACATTTGGAGGCTGTATTTACAATCATTATTTTTTTCCCCTTGTATTGAGAAAAATCAATATCAGTTCCTTCTAAGCCGGGAACTTTAAAATCATAAATAGAACCACCGGTTAGCGTAGTGGCAGCAAATATCATTGCGACAAAAAGAGATTTCATGCTTGAGTATTTTATTTGTAGGAATAACAAAGTTAAACCAACCTTGTTCTAATCGGGTACTATTTATTTATAGTTGCCTTTATTGTTTTTCAAAACACCCTAAGTCGGGTATTCCAACCGGCCGGGGTTTGCCGTCTAAATCGGTTATTACTCCGGCGTTTACGCCTTTATTAATAGCAGGCGAGGTTGTAAGCCTGAAATCATAATAATTCTTTGAAGTGTTAATACTGTCGAATTGGGGAGCCTGGTTGTTGATAATTTGATTGCTGGTAATATTTGCAGGCGCAGTTTGCACTTTCCAAAGATTATGATCAAAGTTTACATTAAAAGTTGTGTTGCCATTTTTTAATACAACTACTTCGTTATCCACTAATCCATTTTCACCCCAGAAAATACAATTCCGAAATAAGGCTGTAAGGTTGGCGGATGTGTTATTAGCAAAATTTGTAAGGGTGAGTACAGGATCCTTATGTTCAATAAAGCTGCTGGCATAGGTAGCAATAGTGCAATGTGTAAATTGGTAGTCACCACCTTTTGCTAAATAAAGATTCTTACCGCAGTTCGTTATTAAACAATTCCTGGCTCTTATACTTGAGTTAATGGAGATGATGCCCGCATCATAAGCATTATTAATGACACATTCATTCAACACAAGTTTAGGATTAGCATTGGGCGAAGGGTCTGTAATACCAATTGCCTGGAAGGCATTTTTTATTACGGCATAAGTAAGCACATTATCTTTTGAACTGGCTTGAAAGAAAATACCTGGCCAGCTGGCAGGAAAATCTTTATATGGTTCGTCCAGCCTGTCGCCCTGGAAATAAACCCGGTCAATTGTATCTTTTAATCCATTGACCAATAAAGTTCCGTTCACTACTATCGGGGCATCAGCATGTACATATATGCGGCAGCCTTTATTTATGGTAAGTGTTTGATTGGTATTTATAAACAATGAACCCAGAATAACATAAGGCAAATCATTATTCCATATTTCGTTGGCGTTAATTACTTTGTCTCTGAAGAAATGTGCATTCTGTCCCCATGCTTCTAATTGTACCAGTTTTTTGTTTCCATTATATTGCACTTCTATGCTGTCTCTTAATACAAAAGGAAGATTCGCTGCGTTGGGATTTACATTTACCTGTACAAATACATAAATACTATCGTTAACACCAATTTCGAGATTGTTGAATTGGGTGCCGGCTATTCCATCTACATTCATCTTAAATACCGAAGTAGTTCCGCCCATTAATTTAAGAGATGATAAACGTAGCTTTTGATTGTTGTCGTTAATGATTTTAAAAGTCCGGTAAGTAGAGCCTGCTGATACGAATACGGTATCATATTTTAATGTATCCGAAGTGATAGTAACCCTGGCTTCGGCCGAAGTAATAAAACTATCCTTGCGACAGGAAAATAAAATAACGAGTAAGGATATAATTAAGAAGCCGGGAATTTTCATTGGTATCAAAAATAGCTTAACAAATTGAAATTAACGATTAGCCACACATAAAGCGGCTATGCTTAGTTTTATATCTCCGGCATTAAGTAATGCCAGTCCGCAAGATTCTAACGTAGCGCCGGTTGTTACAACATCATCTACCAATAAAAGGTGTTTGCCCTGGATGGCTGCTGGATCAGCAACTACAAACTTTCCTTCTACATTCTTCCATCTTTCAATTCTTCCTTTTTTTGTTTGGGTTTCTGTATGCGCTGGCCGGGTAACTACTTTTTCCAGAACGGGAATATTCATTACCTCATTCATTCCCTCGCATAATATAGTGGCTTGATTGTAACCTCTTCTTTTTTCTTTGGCCGGAAAAAGCGGTAAGGGAACCAAAGCATCAACTATGTAATTGCCAGATTTTACTAATTGCTCTCCCATTAGCCGACCTAGTTGTAACCCAAGCTCTTTATTGCCTTTGTATTTAAACTGGTGCATCAGGTGTTGCATTAATGATTCTTTGGTGAAATAGAATTGTGCGGTTCCGGCTGTTAATGGGATCCTACCCCAAAATAATTTTTCTACAGGATTACCAGTATGTAATTCAAAATTAGTTTCGGGCATTGCCTCTACGCAGCGCATACATATTATGCTGTTCTTACTGAGTATATCGCTGCCGCATCCTGCACATACATGCGGAAAAAGAAGGTGTAATACGGAGTCTTTTATTTCGGTAAGGCTGATCATTAGAACAAGTATCGGTAAACTTCTTCCACTCTTCCCATCATCACTACTTCAATATTAAACTTTTGTTTGCTTAATCCTTTTTGGTTGTATTTAGAAACAATGATTTTTTCAAAACCTAATTTCTCTGCTTCAGCAATTCTTTGGTCGATACGATTAACAGCTCTTATCTCACCGCTGAGTCCAATTTCACCTGCAAAACAAACTTGCTGAGGTAATGGTACATCTTCATAGGATGATAATAAAGCGCAGAGTACTGCCAAATCAATAGAAGGATCTTCTACTTTAATACCGCCGGCAATGTTTAGAAAAACATCTTTCATTCCAAAATGAAAGCCACCCCTTTTTTCTAATACGGCTAATAATAATTGCAAACGCCGCAGATCGAAACCTGTAACAGTACGTTGTGGGGTTCCATAAACAGATTGTGTAACCAATGCCTGTGTTTCTATTAACAAAGGTCTCATTCCTTCAATAGTTGCTGCTATGGCTATACCGCTTAGCTGTTCTTCTTTTTGTGTGATAAGAATTTCGCTTGGGTTTAGTACGCCCCGCATGCCCGTATCAGTCATTTCATAAATACCCAATTCAGCCGTACTGCCAAATCGATTTTTTAATGTTCTTAAAATACGGTAAGCATAATGCCGGTCACCTTCAAATTGCAGCACAGTATCTACCATATGTTCCAATATTTTTGGCCCTGCTATACTTCCATCTTTAGTAATATGGCCTATGAGAAATACGGGTGTGTTCGTTTCTTTAGCAAAGCGTTGAAACTCGGCAGCACATTCTCTTATTTGTGAAACACTACCGGGGGAGGAATCAATAAATGGCGTTTGTAATGTTTGTATAGAATCAACAATAACTAATTGGGGTTTCAATTTTTTTATTTCCTGGAAGATTGTTTGAGTGGATGTTTCTGTCAGTAAATAGAAGTTGTCATTTTTTAATCCCAATCTATCGGCCCTCATTTTTATTTGCTGCTCACTTTCTTCACCGCTTATATACAAAACAGGAATATCTTTTAACCACAATCCATTTTGTAAAAATAAAGTTGATTTACCGATGCCGGGTTCGCCGGCCACTAATACTAAACTTCCCGGAACGATGCCACCGCCTAACACACGGTTTAATTCAGCATCGGATGTTGGCAATCTTTTTTCTTCACTGTTTTTTATTTCGTGTAAGGCGATCGTTTTGCTGGTTCTTTTATCGTCGCTGTAATCTTTCCAACTGTTGTCATTCTTACCGTTGTCTTTTTGAACAAGTTCTTCAACAAATGTATTCCACTGACTGCATGAAGGGCATTGACCTGCCCATTTCACACTTTCATATCCACAATGCTGACAAAAAAATGATGTTTTTACTTTACTCATTAAATAAAATTAAATGATTGCAGTGTGTTTGATAAAAAGTTTATACAGCAAACATTGTATCAAACAATCATCCATCATTTTTTAGAAAATTTATACAAGAATATTACTGCAAAGTGAGGAAAAAATGCGGAGCATATTTGAAAGTAAAAAGGGCCAACCTTTCGATTGACCCTTTTACTTACTAACCCATTAAATTCTATTGCTAAGTTACAATTAAGACCCACATTTCAAAATAAATTTTTACTGCTGTGCATAACTTCCGTTAGCTTGATACTATGTTTAATATGAATGAATGAAACAAAATTATTACTATTAAATAATTGATTATCAATATTATGCGAATATTTTTTTCCTAATTAAAAATCCTTCCCGTTATTAATTTATTCAATTTTAAAACTTAAGAGTGACAAAAAGGCTGAAAAAAACTGCTTTGCCGGAATGGTAGTAAATTTGATATAATTAATAAAAAAAAATAGACATGACAAGTGAAATAATGATAATCTCCCTGGTCTTTTTAGGCATCAGTTTTTTGGTTTCGGCTGTGCTCAAAAGTAAGTTTACGAAGTACAGTAAAGTACCCTTAAGTAATGGAATGACTGGCAAGGAAATAGCCGAAAAAATGCTTCGGGAAAGTGGTATTTATGATGTGAAAGTGACATCTGTTGATGGTTTTTTGACGGACCACTATAATCCGGTCAACAAAACAGTTAATCTAAGCAGTGATGTATATAATGGAGCCAGTGTTTCAGCGGCAGCAGTTGCGGCACATGAATGCGGCCATGCTGTACAGCATGCTACTTCGTATGGTCCGTTGATGTTCAGAAGCAAATTGGTGCCGGCGGTACAAGTGAGTTCTATGCTGGTAAACTGGATTTTACTAGCTGGTATTATCGTGTTGGCAAGCACTAAGAATCCAACCGTCCTTTTGATTGGTATTATAATAATGAGTGTGACGGTGCTGTTTACCTTGGTAACCTTACCTGTTGAGTTTGATGCCAGTAAAAGAGCATTGGCCTGGTTAAACAATACCAATGTTACCAACGCTGAGGAGTACCCAAAGGCAAAAGATGCACTTAAATGGGCTGCAACAACCTATGTGGTAGCTGCTTTAGCTGCGGTAGTTACTCTTATTCAATACATTATGATCTATTTGGGAAGCAGGGACCGGTAAATGCGATAATTTGATTTAAATCAATATAAAAGAACATGCAGCAATTTGCATGTTTTTTTTTGTCTTAGTGATTGGTAAAGAATTGTTAACAATATATTTGCGGACTAGCTTAACTAAAATGAAAAACATGAGAAAACTTAAACTGCTCTTAATGAGTAGCATCTTGCTGCTTACTCAACAACTTTGGGCACAAAACAAAACAGTAACAGGAAAAGTTACTGATTCAAGAGACGGATCTCCTATTGTGGGAGCTTCCATTGTAGCAAAAGGAACGAGGACTGGAACAGTATCAGGGGCCGATGGTTCTTTTTCACTTTCAGTTCCGGCAGACACAAAAAAATTACTAATAACTGGGGTCGGCTTTGAGGCCCAGGATGTGGAGATTGAAGGCTCAAGTGTTCAGGTCTCCATGAAAGTGAGTGAATCCCGTAATCTGGATGAAGTCATTGTAACAGGTTATGGTAGCAGAATTAAAAAAGATTTGACTGGTAATATTGCCAGGATCAAAGGTTCAGAAGTAGCCAATACTCCTGTAACTAATTTTACACAAGCCATACAAGGAAGAGCTGCTGGTGTTTTCGTAGAGGCTAACAATGGTAAAGTAGGGGAAGGTGTAAAAGTTAGAATAAGAGGTGGCGGTTCATTAACTGCCGGTAACGACCCATTATATGTTGTTGATGGTATTCCTATTAATACTGATGGTCTTTCTGGTAATGCTTTGGCTGATCTTAATTTCAATGATATTGAAACATTTGACATTTTAAAAGATGCCTCTGCAGCTTCCATTTATGGTTCCCGTGCTGCTGGTGGTGTAGTAATCATTACTACTAAAAAAGGCCGTGCAGGCAGAACAAATCTGGGGGTGAATCTTCAATATGGCACTAACAAACCAACTGGTTACAGAAGCTTTTTAGATGCACGCCAATATGTAGATTTATTAAGAGAAGCTGCAATAAACAGTGATATTATAGAAGGAGTAGATCCTTTAGATCCGGCACAATATGCAGGCTCATGGCTACAATTTGCAGAGAACAGGCTTACTCGTTATTCTGGATATTCAAATTGGAGAAACCTGGAAACCAATACTGATTGGCAAAAACAGGCATTTAATCCTGATGCTAATACTAAAATGGTTGATATAACTGCATCGGGCGGTAATGAAAAAACCCGTTTCTATATAAGTGGCGGTTTTAATGATATTGATGGTATTTTGATTCTGAATAATTTTGAAAGAATCTCTTCTCGGTTTAACCTTGAACATGATGCAAGTGATAAAGTAAAGATTGGAATCAATCTTGGTGTATCCCGTACAGTTGGTAATAGAAACAACCTGGATAATGCCTTTCAAACTCCAATGCAGTTAGTGGCATTAGCTCCAATTACTCCAATCCGTGATTTGAATGGAGTTTTATATAATACTCCAACTACTACTTATTATAATGGTTTGATTGAAACTGAAAACTCAACTTATAAGTCCACTACATTTAGAAATATTGGTAATGTATTTCTTACCTATAAGTTTACAAAGGGCCTTACTTTCAGAACGGAGTTTGGCGCAGATATTCAATCGCAAAATGATGTGCTCTTCAGAGGATTTAGAACTCTGACTGGTCTGGCAACAAATGGTTACGGCCAATCCGACTGGTTCCGGAACTTTACAATGAATACAAACAACTATTTTACCTATACCAAAACATTTGCTCAGAAACATGATATTGATGCAACACTTGGTATGTCATTCCAAAAATTCACACAGGACTTCTCAAGTGTATTTGGAGAAGATTTCCCCGTTGAAGATTTACAAACACTGGCAAGTGCTGGTCGTATAACTGGCGGAAGTACTACAAAGACAGAGTCTGCTATCGTATCTTATTTTGGAAGAGCTAACTATAAGTTTGATAACAAATATTTATTTTCTGTAAGTGTACGTGCAGATGGATCTTCAAAATTTGGTAAAAATAATCGCTATGGTTTATTCCCTGCTGTTTCTGCAGGATGGGTACTAAGTGAAGAAAAATTCCTTTCTTCATCAAATCTTATCAGCTTCCTGAAAATCAGGGGTAGTTATGGCGTAAATGGTAATGACCAGATTGGTAATTTTAGCCAACTGGGATTGTTTGGTGCGGGCAAGTATAACAATCAATCAGGTCTTATTCCAACTCAATTACCAAACCCAGATCTTTCCTGGGAGAAGAATGAGCAGCTTGATATTGGCTTGGATTTCGGCTTATGGGGCAATCGTATAAGCGGTGAAATTGATTATTATGTAAGAAATACCGAGGATCTTCTTTATAGTGTTCCGGTACCTGGTACTTCTGGTTTTACAACCCAATTAGTTAATGTGGGATCAATGCAGAATAAAGGAGTGGAATTTGTTCTTAATTCAACTAACATTAAAGGAAGAAGTTTTTCATGGACAACAAATTTCAACCTTGCAAAGAATTCAAATAAAATCACTCAGCTTGATGGCGATCAAACAATAATTCCAGGTAATGATGGTCGTTACTTGAATTCGCTTATAGTTGGAGAATCGATCGGGGTATTCTACGGACCCAAATTTGCCGGAGCTGATCCTGCAAACGGAGATGCTTTGTATTACCTTGCTGATGGAAAAACTACTACAAATGATTATGATTTAGCTGGAGACTTTGTTGTAGGAAATCCTAATCCTGATTGGATTGGTGGTTTGAATAATACATTTAGCTATAAAGGAATTGAATTATCTGTATTGTTCCAGGGTGTTTTTGGTAATCAAATACAAAATGGCGGTGGCGGGTTTATGTCAGCCAGTTTTGATTGGTTTGATAATCAAACAAGCGACCAGTTAAAAAGGTGGCAAAATCCCGGAGATGTTACACAAGTACCACAACTTAGATTGGGTTATGGTAATGGTATCAATGCATCAAGCCGTTATGTAGAAGATGGTGGATATGTACGCTTGAAAAACGTAACTCTTGCATACAATATTCCAGCAACATTGCTTACAAAAATTAAAATCCGTTCAGCGAGAATTTTTGCTACAGGAATTAACCTGGCTACTTTCACTGATTATACAGGATGGGACCCAGAAGTTAATACTGACTACCGTGCGGGTAACCGTAACCAGGGTAGCGACTTTTATGCTGCTCCTCAAATCAAGTCATTAAGCTTTGGCATTAACCTCGGATTCTAACCTTAAAAAAGTAAAATATGAAACGTAACATAATTATTTTATCTATCCTCTCTCTTTCTATCGCTTCCTGCGATAAAGAGATAGAGTTATTTCCCTACCAAAGTGTAGCTGAGGAAGTGGCTCTTACTTCAGATGCCAATGTAAAGAAAGTACTTAACGGTACTTATGATGCTATTTCAGATGGCGATTTATATGGGGGCAATATTCTGTTGTTTTCGGAATTACTTGCGGCAAATGGCGAGATAAGATGGGAAGGAACTTTTAACCAACCTGATGAGATCTGGCAAAAAGCAATGATCACTACAAACAGCTTTGTAAGAGATACCTGGCTAGATGCATATGATGCTATAAACAGAGCTAATAATATTCTTAGTGCAATTAGCATTGTTGCTCCGGCTGATCAGAACAGAGTAAAAGGTGAAGCATTGTATTTAAGAGCTTCTATGTATTTTGAGTTGGTTAAACTATATGCTAAACCATATAGTGCTGGTAGTGTAACTACGAATCTTGGGGTTCCACTAATATTAACTCCAACAAGAGGAATTGACGCATCATCAAAAGTTCCAAGAAGCACCGTAGAACAAACATTTGCCCAGATACTTGCAGACTTTATTGAAGCAGAAAGTTTACTCCCATCTATAAACCCGGGTTCAAACGCTACAACAAGAATGGTTTTTGCAACAAAAGCAGCAGCAGCAGCAATGCTGTCAAGGGTTTATTTGCAAATGGAAAACTATCCGGGAGCAAGAGATGCAGCCAACAGGGCTATCACAGAAGCAACAAATAATGGCAGAAGTTTAGCACCTACATATTCCGGTGCATTTAATAACACGGTTAATTCAGCAGAATATCTTTTTGCAATGCAGGTAAGTGCTTTAGATGGTGACAACAACATGCATTTATACTGGTCTATTCCTGCCTTTGGCGGTCGTGATGGAGATGTATCAATACAGCCAAGCCATCTTGCATTATACAACCCATTGGATGCAAGATTGGCTATGTTTTACACTGGAGCCGGTGATGTTCGCAGCGGTAAATGGCAGCAACAATACAGAGTTTTGCCAATAATCCGTTTAGCCGAAATGTACCTTACCCGTGCTGAAGCTAATTTTAGGGCCGGTACTGTAGTTGGTGCTACACCTGTTGCTGATTATAATCGTACACACGAAAGAGCAGGTTTGCCGCCCGCAGTTGCTGTAACATTGGCAGACATTCTTTTAGAAAGAAAATTGGAGCTAGCCCATGAAGGGCATGCAATTGCTGATGCAAAAAGATTGAAACTAACTGTAGATGGTTTTGCATACAATGCAGATAAATTGGTATTCCCAATTCCTCAGCGTGAAGTTGATGCAACTAACAATATAGTTGTTCAGAACCCAGGCTACTTTTAATAAATATTGAATTCTATAAAAAAATCCCCTTGTTCAAAACAAGGGGATTTTTTTATAATTTAATTTCTTCATCATGCTGGTCGAAGAATTTGTATTCGGTCAGGTGGTAGTTACTATCTTTTTCTAACCTTGTACTTTGACCAAACTTCTTTTTCCATTTAGCCATCTTTGTATTCCAAAACCAACCTTTGGTGAGGTAGGCATAAAGAATCGGATGTACCACTAACTTCAGGTTACTGTTTTTGTGTGTAACAAGGTAGCTGAGGTTTTTCTCAATATCATCCTCCAACAATAAAGTAGAAGAAATTTTGCCGGTGCCGTTGCAACTTGGGCAAACTTCCTGTGTATTGATATTCATCTCCGGCTTCATCCGCTGCCGGGTAATTTGCATAATGCCGAATTTAGAAATTGGAAGCACAGCATGTTTAGCCCTGTCGGGGCTCATGAACTCTTCCATTCTTTCTACCAACTTCCTTTTATTCTCCGGAAGCTTCATGTCAATGAAGTCCACAACAATAATTCCACCGAGATCCCGAAGACGAAGCTGACGGGCAATTTCCTCTGCTGCTTCCAGGTTTGTTTCCAGTGCATTTTGCTCCTGGTTGTTGCTTACACTTTTATAGCCGCTGTTTACATCTATTACATGCAAAGCTTCGGTGTGTTCAATAATCAGGTAAGCCCCGCTATCCATATTCACTGTTTTGCCAAAAGAAGATTTTACCTGCTTGGTAATACCAAATGAATCAAAAATAGGAGAGCCGTTTTGATAGAAAGAAACGATATCAGCCTTTTCAGGAGCGATACGTTGTATATAATTTTTTGTATCCGCAAATATGTTGCGATCGTTAATTACGATCTTATTGAAATCTTCATTGAGCAGGTCACGCAGCATGCTGGTGGTCTTTGTTTGCTCACTTAATATTTTGGCGGGAGCAACAGCATTTTTCAGGTTACGCTGAATGAGCTTCCACATTTCAATTAATGCAGATAAATCTTCATGTAGTTCAGCTGTATTCTTTCCTTCCGCCGCAGTTCTTACAATTACACCGAAGTTTTTGGTTTTGATGGCTTCAACAATCTTCTGCAATCTTTTTCTTTCTTCTGAAGAATGAATTTTGCGGGATACCGCAACAATATCATTAAAAGGAGTTAACACAACAAAACGACCCGGTAAGGATAATTCACAGCTTAGTCGTGGGCCTTTTGCTGCAATAGGTTCTTTTAATATTTGAACCAGCACATTAGGTTTACCACCCAACACCTCATTAACTTTTCCTGTTTTAATGATTTCGGGTTCGATAGTGAATTTACTGAAGTCAAGCCCATCCTCACTTTTATCCTGTATGCTCATGCTCGTGAACTTGAGCAATGATTTGGCATAAGGACTCAGGTCCGTATAGTGGAGAAAAGCATCTTTTTCAAACCCAACATCTACAAAGGCAGCATTCAGGCCAGGTATTAATTTCTTTACCTTACCCAAATAGAGATCACCTACCGCAAAACGGGCATCGCTTTTTTCGCTATGCAGTTCTACCAGTTTCTTATCCTCAAGTAGGGCAATTTCCACTCCCTGCGGAGCTACATTAATAATAAGTTCTTTGTTCATTACAGCTTACATAAATGAAACATCTTCTGCTGTTCCGATGGCTTCGGTACTGGCTGATGAAAATCCGTACAATATGTGCGGGGAATGTATTGGAGTACTGTGCGAGCAATAAGGTTTATGCAAACAAGTACGGCAAACAACCAGGGGACTGAAAACTTGAATAAATAAAAGTAAATAAAGTAAATACAGAGACTATGCTGCTACATTTACTTTACTTACTTTTTCCATCTTATTTATTTCTCTTCTTATGACGGTTCTTTCTCAGTCTTTTCTTACGCTTATGCGTCGCAATTTTATGACGCTTCCTTTTTTTACCACAAGGCATACTAAAATGTTTTTTAAATCTTGTTTATAAATACGTTTCTAAGTCCTTAATTCGGTTTAATGATTATTTTTTAAGCTCGTTAATCCGTTGTTGAACAGCTTTTTTTATTTCCGGCTGTTGGATGAATGCGAGACTTTTTTGATACCAGGTTACAGCACTTGCTTTATCCTTGGTACGTTCAAATACTTCTGCTAATAATAAAATTGCATCCAGGTTATCCGGTTGCAACTGGTTTACTGTTTGTAAACGGGTTATTGCTTTATCATATTGCCCGGAAATTAACGATCCTCTTGCCAGCATCATTTGTGCATACACATTCGTACTGTCTTTTTCTACCACTTCTCTTATTTTAGATATTCCTTCCATTGGCATGGTAGAAATGTTTCCAAATAAGTAGCAGGCACCAAGACCTACTTTGGCTGAATCATTATCCGGGTTAATCATCAAAGATCTTTCAAACAAATCTTTGGCCTGTAAAGCTTTCCACTGTCTGCGGTTCGTTACTTCGTCACTTTGCAGGTTATCCAAAAATAGTTGGGCGGCAAAGGTGAGGGTTTTTTCCGAATTTTCCAATCTGGCGGCTTCGGCCTCGTACCATGCGTAGGGTTCAAATATTTTGGCAGAATCAGCCCAAAACCGGGCTAATTGATGATAAACATGAATCTGCTGGTCCTTAACATCACCCCGGGAGATGGAATTTTCTAAACTATTTATTCTAACCACCTGTTCAGTAGTTAATTGCTTCTTCGCAAGGTTCAAAATTGTATCAATGGAAACAGGGGCTTCAACTGGACCATGGTCATGGCCATCATCAGCACTATGTTGCTCAGCCACAATGGTTTTTTTGGTGGGTACAGTTCTTCCAAAAACAAAAATTGCTGCGGTAACTAGCAAAGCAGCACAAATAGTAATCCATTGAGGTTTCTTCACTGTCAAAAAATTTCAGGTGGCGAAGTTACCTCAAAGGCATCTATAAAAATGTAGTAAGAGAATGTTTATTAAGCATCTTCACCCGGACCCGCATCAGGCTTTACCTCTTTGAGCTTTTTTACTTCCGCCACAAATTCTTTGGCAGGCTTAAAAGCAGGTATATAATGTTCCGGAATGTGCACTGCAATATTTTTTTTGATATTACGGCCAATTTTAGCGGCTCTTTTTTTAGTGATAAAGCTACCAAATCCACGTATGTAGATATTTTCGCCGGCAGAGAGGGTGTCTTTTACCTCTTTAAACATAGTTTCAAGAGTAACAAGCACATCTACCTTTGGTATGCCTGTTTTTTCAGAAATCTGATTTACCAGGTCGGCTTTTCTCATTGTTGCAGGGTTTTAATTGGTTTACAAGACAATTTAGGACAAAATTATATGATAGTCAACTAAATAGGCATAAATTTTTTGATCCAATTCGATTTTTTTTAGCCGGGTTACTGTGGCTATAAGCCTGGAATGATAGATATTTAGCCGTAAAATCACTAAGAATAAGCACTTGATGAAAAAAAGCGACCTGCCCTTACCTAAAAACAAGTTTGCCCCCCTCTTATTAAAGTGGAATAAAGAAAACAATACCCGGCAAATGCCCTGGAAAGGTGAAAAGGATCCCTATAAAATATGGTTAAGCGAAATCATATTGCAACAAACAAGAGTAGAGCAGGGGTTGAGTTATTACAACAACTTCATTAAAACATTTCCCGACGTTCACAAACTGGCGAAAGCACCTGATGAAAAAGTTTTCAAATTGTGGGAGGGATTGGGTTATTATACCAGATGCAGAAACCTGTTAGCAACTGCCCGCTTTATTTCAAAAGAACGAAAAGGTAAATTCCCTTCCAATTATGAAGACATAAAATCTTTAAAAGGAATTGGTCCTTATACAGCAGCAGCAATTTCTTCCTTTGCATTTAACCTGCCGCATGCAGTGGTAGATGGAAATGTGTTTAGGGTATTAGCAAGAGTATTTGGGATCGCTGCAGCAACTGATACTACAGAAGGGAAAAAACTTTTTACTTCACTGGCGGATGACTTACTTGATAAAAAGCAACCGGGTTTATATAACCAGGCCATTATGGATTTTGGCGCTGTAATTTGTAAACCTGCTGCCCCATTATGTACAACTTGTGTTTTTAAAAAAAATTGCGTGGCTTTTCTTACTAATAAAGTATATGATTTACCGGTAAAAGAAAAGAAAATAACTATCAGGAAACGCTGGTTCTACTATTTAGTGTTAGTGTATAAAAATGAAATAGCAATTCACCAGCGAACAACAAAAGATATTTGGCAAGACCTCTATCAGTTTCCACTTATTGAAGCCAATACTGACATGACTGTAAAAAATATTTTACAACAAGCAACAAAGAAAAACTGGTTGGTTAAAAGTGATTATGAAGTGGTATCTGTTTCACCTTTATTTAAACAACAACTTTCTCACCAGTTAATAGCGGGGCAATTTATCCGCATACAGCTAAAAAAACAAGCTAAAGACAATAACGGTTGGGTATGGGTGACAAAAAACAAAATTGCCAAATACGCTTTTCCGCAATACATAAACCAATACCTTAAAGAGAAATTGGGACAACAAAGTTTGTTTTAATGTCAAATAAATTCCAATGGTTTAATTTTTGTTGGTTCCCTATAAAAAACAAATTAACTTTAAAGAGCATTAGTAGCCCCTAAATGATTTATTAATCTAAAGAATAAATATATGAGAGGCGTAAACAGAGTAATGCTTATCGGCAACCTGGGTAAAGACCCAGACGTTCAGCACCTGGAAGGAAATATTGCGGTAGCTAAATTTCCACTGGCAACTACTGAAACATTTAAAGATCGTACCGGTAAATTAGTATCCCAAACAGAGTGGCATACAGTGGTGCTATGGCGTGGCCTTGCAGAATTGGCCCAGAAGTACCTGCACAAAAGCAGCCTTGTATATATAGAAGGAAGGTTGCGTACCCGCAGTTGGGACGATAAAGATGGGAATCGAAAATTTGCAACAGAAGTAGTCGGAGACAACCTTATAATGCTGGATAAAAGAATGGATGGTAGCGGGTCTGGCTCAGAAGGCGGCGGAATTGAAGGAATGGGTGGAGATATGCCCATGGGAGATCCCTCTGAAAGTCTTCCTTTTTAGTAGTGTACTTTAAAAACAATAACTTTGTTTGATAACAGGGCAGGCCAAATGACCTGCCTTTTTTGATAATAAAAAACCTTGCTTTGGAAAGTCATTCGGTACTTATTTCCATACTCAATAATATCTCTTATTATTTCCTCGCTATTAACACGCAGGGCACAACTTTCTTAGCTGTTTCGCTGGGAGTTTTATTGCTGCTTACATTCACTATCTCCGGTGCAGAAGTGGCCTTATTTTCTCTCAACAATAAAGATCTGAATATGCTGAAAACAAAACAGCATTCATCAGCCAAACGCATTGTAACCTTACTGGAAGAATCAAAAGAAGTATATGCTTCACTATTGATTGCCGGCACTTTTGTTAATATTAGCATTATCGTTCTTGCGAATTACATGCTCAGCCAGCTTATTTCATTCGGCAACATGGGCACTCTTGTAGAGATTCTTATTAAAGTAATTGCCATTGCCTTTGTGCTTATTTTCTTTGGAAAAATTCTACCTAAAGTTTGGGCCACACAACATAACCTTCGCTTTGCATATGGTTCTTCTTTTGTAGTGGAAGCACTTCATTTGTTATTGCGCCGTATCAGCAAATGGATTGTTTCGCTGGCAGATGGAATTGGTAAGAGAGTGGGTGCAGAAAGAACTGATGCTATGAGTATGCAGGAATTGGATGAAGCGATAGATATAAAAACAGACGAGGAAGCTTCTCCGGAAGAAAAAAGTATCATGAAGGGGATTGTAAAGTTTGGAAATATTTCAGTGAAGCAGGTAATGAAAAGCAGGCTGGATGTAAGTGGCATAGAATATAATTCATCCTTCGGCGATTTGATAAAAAGGGCAGAAGAATTGCATTATTCAAGATTACCGGTATATAAGGGAAGCCTGGATGAAGTAGCCGGAATTATTAATACCAAAGACCTGATTGCCCATCTTAACGAATCTGATAATTATGATTGGCATCCATTAATGCGGCAACCCTATTTTGTACCTGAGCCAAAATTGATTGAAGATTTATTAAAAGATTTTCAGCAAAAGAGAATTCATTTTGCAGTAGTAGTGGATGAATTTGGCGGCACCAGTGGTATTGTAACAATGGAAGATATTTTAGAAGAAGTGATTGGTGAGATAAAAGATGAGTTTGATGAAGAAGAAAGTGGTAACAGAAAAATTGATGACAGCAATTACATTTTTGAAGGGAAGACGATGATACATGATATATGCAAGATTATGCACTTGCCGATGAATACATTTGATGCAGTGAGGGGTGAAAGTGAATCTTTAGGGGGGTTAGTACTGGAATTGGCGGGAGAATTTCCGGCTGTTAATTCAGTGGTGCCAAGCGGCGATTTTGAATTCACCGTTTTGCAGGCCGATAATAACAGGATACAACAGATAAAAGTGACTATTAAACCGAATTAATAAGAGTAATGAAAAACCACATTTACAGGATAAAATTATGTCTTCTTTTTTTTTCTTTGTACCTCCTTTCCTGCAACAGCGACTATTCTGTAGGTAAGAAGAAAGGATATTTTCATATTGATTTCCCTGAAAAGAAATACCAGTTATTTAACCAGCCTGGTTATCCTTATATATTTGAGTATCCTGTGTATGCTACCGTTAGTAAGGACACTACTTTCTTTGAAGATAAAGCCGGCGATTGGTGGATTAATATTGATGTACCGCAGTTTGGCGGTAGAATTTACATCAGCTATAAAGCCATAAAGGGGCAAGCCAGTTTTGACTCATTGGTGAAAGATGGTTTTAAAATGGCTTACAAGCAACATGTGGATGTGTCAACAGGGATTGAAGAAAGCCGTATAGAAACACCAAATAAAGTAGAAGGCATTTATTTTGACCTTGGCGGTAATACCGCTACAGCAAACCAGTTTTTTTTGACAGACTCTACTAAGCATTTTTTACGGGGAGCTCTTTATTTTGATGCAACACCGAATGCAGACTCGTTGAGAATTGTAAATGATTTTTTGAAAAAGGATTTACAGCACCTGATCAATACATTGCGCTGGAAATAGCTATAGTTTTTTTTAAAAAATCCCGGCAGTAACACACCGCCGGGTTGGAACACACATAGACACACTGAAATATTTATTACTACTTTTCTTTTTTTGCATCAGCTTTTGCAGTCGTAATAGTTACTTCTTCTACTTCATATTTCATAGGGGCACGGCTGAATATCTTAGTGCTTAGTTTCTTTCTTTTTACTTTAAGTTTATGTTCTTTGGAAGGAGTAACGGTAACAGCTGCCTCCTCAATTTTTTTATTATCACCGCTAGTAATCATATCTTCTTCCGAAATGGGTTTTATCGGGCTAATATCTTCAACGGTAGGGTAATCAACAGCTTCCTCTTTTTTTAATGCTTTCTTTTTTACATCAACCGATTTAGAATTGTTGACAGGTTCGTTAACTACTGCAACTTCCTTTTTTTCGGTAGCAACTTCGGGAGTCGGCTCATTTACTTTCTCTTCAACATACATGTTGGTAAACTCTTTGTTATGGCTTGTTTGCTTGTAATCAACAAAGCCGTAAATACTGGCACCAATCATTAACGTGGCGCCGACGTACAAAACAGATTTCATGGTTAACTAATTTTGAGGTTAAAAAATATTTAATGAATCAGGTAGTAAAAGATTTTAAATAATGCTTGCTTTGCCGGTAAATAACCCACTCGGCAAACAGCATATTACCGATGACACTTATCCAAAGTGATAATTCATAGTTTTCCAGATGTCCCCAATCAAGCAGGTAAAAAATAATATGATACACCCGGAAAGTAACCGCTGTCATTGCCATTGCATAGCTGCGAATCATCCATACTTTATGCGCTACTATATTTCTTTTATGAATAGTGGTTAAGCCATACAGGGTAGTAATAAACCACCAACCCGCCATAAACAAAAACAGTGATCTTTCCCAAAAACTGCCTTTAGCAAAGAAGGACATATACAATCCAGTAGGGGCACCTAAAAACAATACAACGGCTACATACATTTTTCCTGAAATGCGGTGTATACCTTTCGATTTTTTAAGAATATACCTTGAGAACTGGATGAGTGCTGCACCAATGCAAAGTGCTCCCGCAGCTATATGGATATAGAAACAGGTGTTATAAAAATTGCTTTTAAATAAAAAGCTCCTTTCTGTAATGAAATCAAATTCTTTGCTAAAAGAGAAATAAGGGAGAGTGTTATATATAAGTAATAAGCTAAAACCAATAACCGGCACCCAAAATAGCATCTGGAAAAAAACCTTTGCAGATTGTTGAAGAGTTAGCATTCTTGTATTACGCATACAGTGGTTTGTATGCGTAGGATGCCACTGAAGGAATTCCTCCATAAACAATGTGTGTTAGAACTATGTTAAAGAGAAAATGAGTTAATTTAGGCTATGAGAAAAATGCTTCTTCTTTTCAGCCTCGTGGCTATTTATTCCATGGCAAAGGGTCAATCTCAACTTGCTGCCGTTGACTCTCTTAAAAAGGGAATTGCCATTGCTTCTACCATTGAAGAAAAGTTTGAATTGACCGGTCAATTGTCCCGGATATTAATGAATGTAAATCCAATAGAAGCAGATAACTATGGCGAAGGACTAATCCGTATGGCAGAAGAGTCTCGTAAACGGGAGCTAATGGTAAAAGCACAACTGGTAAATGGAGAAAGATTTTCTTACCTGGCAGGCAAAAAGGAAAATGTAAATAAAGCTATTGTGTTTTATACTGCAGGGCTGGAAATGGCAAAACAGAATAAGTTGGATGTATTAACCGTAAGTGCCTACCTGTTATTGTCAGAAATCCATCGTTTTGTTCTGGATGCAGATAAAGCTTTGACTTATTGTAACCAGGCTTATTCCTACACAGGTACAATAAAAAGTGACAGTCTTACTGCTAAAGTTCATCTGGAATATGGAATGGTATATATGTCCCGCAATGAAAAACTATTGGCACTTAGAAATATGATGGCGGGGCTAAGAATTGCTGAAGAACTAGATAATCCCTATCTATTGCGAGCTGGTTATAGCCGCCTTTCTTTGTTTTACGGAGAAATTGAAGACTTGGATAAATCAATAGACTACCAGGTAAAAGCACAAGATGTGCTGGCAAGAATAAAAACAGGGCAGACCCCTTATAATCGAGTACAGGATTTAAACCGCATTGGCGATTTGTATTCAGCGAAGAAGAACTATGAAATGTCAAGATTTTATTATGAAAAATCATTGGCTCTTGCTGATTCATTAAAGTTTGAACCCATAAAAGCGATTGGTTACCGGGGAATCGTAAATAATTTTATGGCCGCAGGCGAACATAAAAAGGCATTAGATTATTTTAATGAACATCCGCAATTAAAAAAATTCCTTGAAACCGTCGGCTTTAGCCATTTTGTTGACCAGTCGTATGGATTTATTTATACCATGCTGGGCAATTATGATTCAGCAAAATATTTTTATAATAAAGTATCATCTTTTTTTGAGAACGATGTGAACACTGGCAATCAGTATAATTATTATTACCAGCTGGGTATTTTGTATAAAAAGACAGGGGAGGTCGATAAATCAATTGATTATTTTTTAAAAGCAAATGTCATTGCCGATAAAACAGGTAGCCTGGAAATAATGAAAACAACAGCAGAAATGCTGGATACTCTGTACCAGTTAAAAGGGGATTACAGGAAAGCTGTTTATTATGGAAGTTTAAATTACAAGTACAAAGATAGTCTTGCAAAGCTTGGCAAAGAGAAGGACTTGTTACAAGTTGAAGCAGCTGATGAACAACAGCGACAGGAAAGAATTGCTAAGGAAAAGGAAGAGAAACGGAAAAAGCGGGATAGTATCCAATACCTGGCCATTACGATCGGGATAGCGGCCTTGTTCATTTTATTAGTAATGATGGGAATGTTTAAAGTTTCTGTAAACACTATCAAGGCTATTGGTTTTTTTGTATTCCTGATGTTCTTTGAATTTATCTTTCTGTTGTTTAAGAAAAATATTTATGCTTTTACAAAAGGTGAGCCGTGGAAGGATTTGTTGTTCATGATCGGGCTGGCCGCTGTTTTGTTGCCCCTCCATCATTGGTTAGAGCACCGGGTAATAAAGTACCTTACCTCTCATAACCGGCTAACAAAAGCGGGACAACATCTTAAAACCAGGTTTTTAAAGCGAACAAAAAGTAATCAGGAATAAGCCAGGTCTTACCTTTGCAAAAAAGATAGCTTTGATCGTAATTGATAATATTTTAATAACCGAGGATGTTGTGGACAAGCAGTTTGTATGCGACCTCGGCAAGTGTAAAGGGGGTTGCTGCGAAGATGGGGCAGCCGGTGCACCGCTGGACAAAGAAGAACTAAAAATCATAACTGATCTGTACGAAAAAGTTAAACCCTACCTCACCAGGGATTCCATTGCAGAGATTGAACGAAAAGGTTTTTATGTGTATGATAAGGAGTTTGAATGGGTGACACCAACACTGGATAACGATAATGAGATATGTGTGTATGGAATTCGTGGAGAAAATGGAATTATCAAATGTGCATTTGAACAAGCATATAATGATGGAATAATTCCATGGAAAAAACCGATTAGCTGCCATTTATATCCCATCATTGCAAAAAAAGGCAAACATGGTGATTACGAAAGAGTGAACTATGAACCGAGAGAACAAATGTGCAGCCCTGCTTGTGCTTTGGGAGAAAAATTAAAAGTACCTGTTTATCAATTTCTGAAAGAGCCGATCATAAGAAAATACGGCGAAGAATTTTATAACGCTTTAGATACAATTGCAAAAGGTGAATGGGAAGAGATGAAGGATTTTAAAGAATAATTAATAAGTAAAAGTGAAAGAAACAGCTAATAATTTTATAGCGAAGAGCACCATTAAAGCTGCCGATAAAGAACATCGTCGCAAAATCAATTTTAATATTGGTAAGTATAATGCTGTTGTGCCGCAGGGGAAGCAACAATTTTTTGATATTAACCTGGCAAGAGAAAGAGCTAAGAATATTAAATGGAAAGCTATAGAATCACTGGATGTACAATTAGAGACATTTGAAACAGCCATTACAAAAAGAGGAGCTAAAGTTATTTGGGCAGAAGATGCGCAACAGGCTTTAGCTGCAATTAAGAAAATCTGCGAAGAAAAGAATTGTAAAACACTGGTGAAAAGTAAGAGTATGGTGACTGAAGAAATTCACCTGAATGATTTTTTAGAAAAGAACGCAATTGAAAGTGTAGAAACAGATTTGGGAGAATATATCCAGCAATTAGATGGTGAACCTCCTTATCATATTGTAACTCCGGCCATGCACAAAAGTAAAGAGGATGTAGCCAAACTCTTTGCAGAGAAACTAGGAACTGATCCCAAAGCTACACCTGAGCAATTAACATTAGTAGCAAGAGATATTCTTCGGGAGAAATATGTTCAAGCTGAAGTTGGTGTAACAGGAGCGAATTTTATCATTTCAGATATAGGTGGAATAGCAGTTACAGAAAACGAGGGTAATGCAAGGTTAAGCTGTTCGATGCCGAAAACACATATTGTAATTGCAGGAATAGAAAAAGTAATTCCATCGATGACCGACTTGGCGCTATTCTGGCCTTTACTATCCACATTTGGTACAGGACAAAGAGTAACAGTTTACAACACTATCATTACTGGTCCTAAACAAGCCAACGAGATTGATGGGCCTGAAGATATGTATGTGATATTGCTTGATAACGGCCGCACCAATATCCTGGCAAATGAAAAGCAACGGGAAAGTTTGTATTGTATACGTTGCGGGGCTTGTTTAAATGCCTGTCCCGTTTATAAAAATATTGGCGGTCATACTTATGCTGCTACTTATAGTGGCCCGATTGGTTCTGTAATTACCCCGCATTTAAAAGAAATGGATGAATGGAAACATTTGAGTTACGCTTCTTCCTTATGTGGTAATTGCACAGAAGTATGCGCTGTAAAAATAAACCTGCATGAATTATTATTAGAGAACAGGCATGAAGCGGTAGAAGAAGGCCATGCTTCCTTCGGCGAAAAAATGGCCTGGAAAATGTGGAAGCAGGGAATGCTGCGCCGAAAATGGATGAACATGGCTAACGGCAGTATTAAAAATTGGGTGGTGAATAGTATGGTAAAAGGTTGGCAGGAACACCGCGGCAAAATGGAATTTCCCAAAAAATCATTCAACGAATTGTGGAAGGATAAAAACGGCAACAGATAGTTATCTTTAGTTGGTGATTATTTTTTCAAATACAATAACGCATCGCCTAAAGTATATCGCTGATTTTATCGGGCAGCAAACAGCTGGTAAAGCCTTTGATATAACTGATAATCCTGATAAATTTATTGGACATATTGGTTCAAAAATTAATTATAGCGATCAGCCGATTACTCCGGATGAATTTTGGATAAAGCCAGCCGCACTTCTTTTTGAAATAAATATCTGTCAACAGCAAATTGATTGCTTTGCAATAAATGATTACAAAGCTTTCTATAAAACCGAAGGAGATTTTCCTTTTGACATTTTTGCCGCCTCTTTTTATTTATTGAGCCGGTATGAAGAATACCTGCCGCATGAAAAAGATATATATGGCCGCTATGCACATAAAAACTCATTGGCGTTTAAAGAAAATTTTCTGGATATTCCTTTAGTTAATATTTGGGTGAAAAATTTTAAAGAATCAGTACAGCAACGATTTCCCTCATTCCCCATTCTCCATTCCCCATTCACTTTTCTTCCTACTTACGATATTGATGAAGCCTATTCTTATAAGCATAAAGTATGGTGGCGAAGTGCAGGGGCAGCTATAAAAGATTTATTAAAAGGAGAATTCAAGAGATTTTCAATACGAAGACAGGTTTTGAACAATAAGATTCCAGATCCTTTTGACTCTTATAGCTGGATTGACGACCTACATCGTCCGCATCAATTAAAGCCAAGATATTTTTTTCTGGTGGCAAAAAAAACAGGCAAGTACGATAGAAATATTTTGCCTGTTGAAATTGCATTACAAACCATTTTAAAACAACATGCAGAAAAATATACTGTTGGTCTGCATCCCTCCTGGCAAAGTGGTGATCAGCCTAAATTAATAAAAGAAGAAAAAGAATGGATTGAACATATCTCTACTACTAAAGTCACTTCATCACGCCAGCATTATATACGATTTACCTTACCACAAACTTTTCGTCATTTGATTGAGGCAGGTATCAAGGAAGATTTTTCTATGGGCTATGGAAGTATCAATGGATTTCGAGCATCTGTTGCTTCCCCCTTTTATTGGTATGATTTGGAAAAAGAAGAAATCACCAATCTTTTATTGCATCCATTTTGCTATATGGAGGCTAATTCTTTTTATGAACAGAAATTTACTCCGGCAAAGGCGTTAGAAGAAATGCGCCATTATTATAAAGTAACAAAAGCAGTTGAAGGGACACTCATTACCATCTGGCATAATACTTTTTTAGGTACAGATGAAAAGTTTAAAGGATGGAAAGAAGTATACAGGCAGTTTGTAGAAGAAGTTGCTAAGTAAGCTACATTCCTTCAGCTTCGGGTTGCTCCGGTGCCGGAACTGCTTTAAATGCTTTGTTCACTAAATATATTCCGAGTAAGGTTACCAATCCGCCGATTGTGATATAAATAGTGATTTTTTCATTGAAGATTAACCATCCGCACAACACCGCTACCATTGGGTTTACATAAGCATAAATAGAAACCTGCTCAGTGGGTAAGTTTTGCAATGCATACAAGTAACAAATGAAGGCAATAAGGGACCCAAAAATTACCAGGTATGCAATGGCCGCCCAGGATTGCCAGGGAATAGCTGCTACCGGAATAGCTCTGCCTGTTGCTGATGAAAAACCATACAAAGCGATTCCGCTGATTATCATTTGTAAACCAAGACTGAAATAGGGATTAAAATTTAAGGCCTGTTTTTTTGTGTACAATGTAGCAAAGGCCCATGTCCAGGTAGCAACAACGGAGAATAAAATCCCTATTTGAAATTTTGGATTAAGAAAATCATTGAGATGATCGTAAAAAATAACACAGACGCCACCAAATCCAAGTAGCAAACCAATAATAGCCTTAGTCGGCATTTTTTCTTTTGAGATAAAAAGACCGATGACAACAATCCATAACGGAAAAATTGCTCCGATGATTGCTCCAAGCCCTGCAGAGATATCGTATTGCAGGGCCAATGTACTAAGGCCATTGCTCATAATAAAATTCAGAAAACTTAAAACAAGAATGGGGATCCATTCTTTTCCTTTTGGTAAGGCTGCTTTTTTATAAAGAAAGAAAGCAACATAACAGGCGCCGCCGATCAATTGTCGTATCGCTGCCATCTGTAACGCATCAGGAATATGTTTTACACCTTCTTTGGAAGCGATCCAGGTGGTACCCCATAAAACACATACCAAGGCTAATGCAAACAAAGCTTTGGACCTTGCTCCTTTTTTATTGATCGTAAGCGGATTGAATACGGACAGCTTTTTTAAGTAGTCCGCAGAAGTGTTTATAATGGTTTTATGGAAGTCGAAAATGTTCATTAATGTTTAAAATGCCGTAACCCTGTTATCACCATTGCAAGATTATTCGCTTTACAATATTCTATTGAATCATTATCTCTTATAGAACCACCGGGTTGAATAAAAGCAGTGATGCCTGCTTCATGTCCCAATTGCACACAATCATTAAAGGGAAAGAATGCATCGCTGGCCATAACAGCCCCTGTTAAATCAAATTTGAATTGCTTTGCCTTTTCTACCGCCTGGCGAAGTGAATCAATACGGCTTGTTTGTCCGCAACCTTTACCAATCAATTGCTTGTTTTTTACTAATGCTATAGCATTCGATTTTAAATGCTTGCATACAATATTCGCAAAAGTCAAATCATCTTTTTCTGCCTGTGTTGTTTCTCTTCCACCGGCTTCTTTCCACTCTGTAAAATTGCCTTCGTCTGTTCCCTGAATTAATACACCGTTCAAAACAGATTTATATTGTTCTTTATTTTCAGGTTGTGCTATTAATTGTAATAAAATTCGGTTCTTCTTGGATTTTAAAATTGTCAGTGCGTCTTCATCAAATGCAGGAGCAATTAATACCTCAAAGAAAATTTCATTAATGGCGTCCGCAGTAGCTTTATCAATAGTGCCGTTACAAACCAACACGCCGCCAAAAGCACTTTCATTGTCGCCAGCTAATGCAGTATCCCAACTTTCTTTTACGGTTGGTCGTTGTGCAACACCGCAAACATTGGTGTGTTTAATAATAGCAAATGTTGTGCTGTTGAATTCTTTTATCAATTGCATTGCTGCATCTACATCCACAAGATTATTATATGAAAGCTCTTTTCCATTTAATTGATTGAAGAGTTTATTCAAATTGCCATAAAATACCCCGGACTGGTGAGGGTTTTCACCGTAGCGCATTGCTTTTGGATTGGTAATTGATTCCAAAAAGAACAAGGATCCTGATGGACCTGCCTGTCCGGCAGGCAGGTTGAAATATTTCGCAATCGCCACATCATAATGTGCCACTACTTCAAATGCTTTGGCCGCAAATGATTTTCGCTGTTCTAAGGTTGTTTCAGCTTGTTGATCTTTCAGTAGTTGTTCCAGTGCGGCATAGTCTTTTTTAGCAGCAATTACCACTACATCTTTAAAATTTTTCGCTGCGCCTCTTATCATAGACGGCCCCCCGATATCTATTTTTTCAATGATGGCTTTTTCATCTGTAGTAGAAGCTACAGTTTCTTCAAAGGGGTAGAGATCCACAATCACCAGATCAATTTCAGGAATATTGTACTGTTTCATTTCAGAAACATGCTGTGCATCATCTCGTTTTCCTAATATGCCACCAAATACTGAAGGATGCAAAGTCTTTACACGGCCACCGAGTATAGACGGATAAGTAGTCAGGTCCTCTACAGGAGTTACTTTTACACCAAGACCTTCAATAAAAGTTTGTGTGCCACCGGTACTATAGATAGTTACACCATGTTGCGATAATAGTTGTACAATGTTTTCGAGTCCGTCTTTATAAAAAACAGAAATAAGCGCCGATTGAATCTTTTTGTTCATAAAAATGTGGTGTTGAAGGCAGGAAAATCGTTGGAAGCCGCAAAGGTAAGTGTCTGTAGTTTCTTTGCAAAAGAGGCTTTTTTCGAGAGGGGGAATATTATTTATGGGGAGAAAAAAAATTCAATAACATCTATAATCTTATTCTTTTTGGTGTATCTAATCCACTAATTAAGCTATGGGATGCTATGGCAATAGCCTGTATTATCCTTGTCATATTTTCTGTGTCAATTCTTTCAACATCATCACAGGGTTTATGATAGCAAGGGTCATTATCATCGCTACACATAATTGTGTGGGCCGGTACTCCTAATTTGGCAAATGGGTAGTTATCAGACCGCATAAACAAAAATCTTGGGTCGGCTCCTTCTTTCTTTAGTTTTACTTCAGTTCCTTCAAGATTTTTGGCTAATATTTTTTTCATATTGGAATAGGTATCTCCAGTTAGAAAAAAAGCATTCTTTCCTGTCCTGTTCGTTACTCCTATCATTTCAATATTAATCATCGCTTTTATGGTTTCGGGTAGTATTGTTTTTGCAAATAGCTTTGAACCAAGCAATCCTAATTCTTCGCCTGCGAAAAGGCAAAACACAATAGTCCTTTCATTATCCTTTCGCATAGCAAAATATTTGGCTAGCATTAAAACTGCGGCAGTACCCGATGCATTGTCATTTGCACCATTATGAATTTCTTTCCCTTTTACATGGTCATAGTGAGCAGAAAAAATAACAGCTTCATCAGGATATTTATTGCCGGGCAGCATGCCTATTACATTTTTAAGTTCAGCACTGCTATCACCATCTTTAATTCCCCAGACTCTGAAATTATGATAGAAACTATCATAACCTGAAAATGGCTTTAGTCCATAATCACTAAAATGGTTACTTAAATATGTGGCTACTGTATCCTGTTCTGGTGAAAAGTTTACCCGTCCTTTCATCTCATCATCAGAAAGATAGTAGAGGATTTTTCTTACTTCATCTTTGTTAATAGAGTCATTGATATTCTGTGCAAATGCATATTGGCTAAGCAGAACACAAAAAAGTAAAATAGTTTTCATAAATAATACTAAACTGTAATTTAAGAACTTATTCAATATCCATCACAAAAGCTCCCTTCATCGTCACATCATGCCACGGAATTTTCAATGAATCGCAATCTCTTTTCCAATAACTAGCTTTCCATGCGGGAACAGAGCCATCCAATACTACTTGCTTTATTTCTAGTGAAGCAGCCAGTTTTTTCATATATATTTTTGGATTTTTTGAAATAATAAGAAGGTCAACAGTGGGTTTGATTTCTTGTGTAGTAAAAGCCATTGTTGAGTCAAGTAATAAGATGCGTTTCCCGTTATAGTCAATGTAATTATCAGTAGCTAGCAGAGTACTCAAGGTATCCGTTTCTTTTATCCGGAAAAGTATCCGTGCAGGCTTCAGGTGGAAATTGCGGGCAAAATCATCGGCCAGCAATGTTGAATCGCCAATAAACTTGTAGTCTCTGCCATTTATAAAATCAATAGCTGTTTTTTGGGGCACATTATACACTACCACTTTTTGTTGCTGGTTGCTTTTTATAAATGAGTAGGACCGCAAGCCAATAAAACCTACTAACGAAAAAAGTCCCAGCTTTAATCCGGCGGTTGATTTATCCATCAACCAGCGACTGGTACCTGCTGCAAAAAGCAGCAGTAAAATTGCCTGGACAATATTTATCTGCAATCCATCCCATAAGGAAAATTTTATTACTTCTATCCTTTCAATATAAGTATTCATCAGCCAGATAAGCCATGAAATTGCTTTGCCAACAAGGGTTGCTATTGCAGGAATAAAGAATATAACACAAAGCAAAATCTCACCCAACAGAATAATACTTGACAATGGAACAGCGACAAAATTAGTTAGAAAGAATAAATTGGGGAATTGGTGAAAATGATAAATACTTAATGGGACGGTCAATATTTGAGCAGCCAGTGTTACAGCATTTAGCTTCCAGATAAAATCCAACGCTTTATTTTTTATATAGAACCAATTGTAAATCGGCCGCATAAAAATAATAATGCTTAGAACAGCCGCATATGATAATTGAAAACCAACATCCCACAGCCAGTAAGGATTTATGCAAAGCAGAATAAAAGCTGAAACTGCCATTGTATTGTAAATAGATGTTCGCCTTGATAACGACTCTCCTAATACAATACAGGTAAACATAACGGCAGACCGAAGAATGGAAGGCTGGGCCCCCGCTAATAAACTAAACAGCCATAACCCGGTAACAATAATAACCGGGCTTAGCCATCTTGTATTTTTCTTCTTCTTCAATGGCTTGCATAAAAGAGAAAGCAACCAATAAATTAAACCAAGATGCAAACCCGAAATGGCTATAATGTGAACTACACCTGTGTTGGTATATGACTGCACCAAAGATTGCTCAAGATCATCTTTATAGCCAATCAATAAAGCTTCTGCCAGCCCTAATTCTTTATCCCCTTTAATATTGGTACGAAGAATATTCAGCACCCATTCTCTTGCAGCATAAATAAAATTTTTAAAAACAGTTTGCTTTTTGCCTTCCAGTATTTCAAATTCACCGGGTTTTAAATATACCTGGTGGGTTATTTGTTGAAAAAGGCAGTATCGTTTGTAATCAAATCCTCCGGGATTACCAGAGTTCTTTATTTCCTGCAATGGTTTTTTCAATAAAACCTGCGAGCCGTAATCTAATTTGAGTAAAGAATCTTTTTTGAAATACAGGATAACTTTTCCTGTTACTGGCCTGGCTTCGCCATTCTGTAGTAAATAACCGACGCTGGCATTTGCTTTTACAGATTTTGTTTTTTCTACTGGCGGTTCATCCAGTGTAACAATAATGCCATCTTTAGGCTGATAGAAATTACCGAGCCATTGTTTATCATTCCTTATATCATGTTTAACTGCCAGTAGAGCTCCCAGCGAAAATCCGGTTATGCTAATGAAAATACCATTCACATAAGCATATCTGTATTGTTTAAAAAAGGGAAGTAAAAAGAAGAGGCTGATAATTAACAAACCTATTGCTGAAACAAACCACCAGGTAGCAGCACTTAACTGGGAATGCCATTGTAAAACAATTCCGGCGATCATAGCCAGTAATAGTTTTATAAATGGAATTTTCTTCCATAGATGAATGCTGCCATAAGACATTCTGAAAATTACAGCGGTACAGGGGTTTAAAAAATACCACTTTCGGGTTATTTTATGCTCTTAACTCAGCATTTTATTCAAGTAAGCTACCTGGCCAAGGTGGTAAATAGTATGCTCTATCATACCGTTTAGCAAAAAACGATAATTGTATTTACGATAATCTACTTTCTCGTTGAGGAATGCATCACCCTTTTTCTTTAGAAGTGTAATGATCTTTTTATGTATGGTTTTGAATTCTTTTAGCCCCTTTTTCCAGCTGTGTTGTTTCGGGTCTATTTTTCGCCAATCTAGTTCTTCGGCAGCTTTTAAATCGGTGATGATATCTTTCTCTAATCTTTTTAGGGTGAAGTCTGCCCAGGTGATCATGTGATATAATAATTCAATTAAAGAATGCGGCGCACCAGCCGGTTTTTCAAATGCAGTAGCTGAGTCTACTTCATCCATAATTGAAAATACAGCCCGCCCAAACCAGGGTTCGCCGTTATTTACATTTTCTATCCGGTGAATGATGGATTGAATTTCTGTATTCATAAAATCGAAATACTAATTTAATCAGGCTAAACTGCTTTCCTTCACTTTTTGTTCAACGTATTGTCGGTACGGTATGCGTCTGATTTTACTGGTAAGCCATCCGGGATAATTAAAAATGGCAAATGATTGTTGCTGCACATTGTCTTCTTTGTTTTGTACAAATACCTCTAAAGCTTTTTTATATTCTTCTATTTTGCTTTTTGCATCTTTCATATAAAAAGTCCGGCGGAGACATTGAACTAAAGCTGTTTCAAAAAGATGTTTCTTTTTTCGTTTATAAAAATAAGTATAAGTAGTGCGGTACTGAGCATCAAAAATTCTTGCATTGTTCAGGCTGTATGCAATTAGCAACAATAAAACCTGTGCAACAGCAGAATGCTCTTCCCGGCCACCGTCTTTAAAATAGATAGCACCCCGCTTTGTAAAATATAATGCATCATCATATTGCTCCAATACAAAACTGGCTATGCCCAATGAAAGGCTAACTGTTCTGTTAAGGTCAGCATTAAGAACAGGTTCCCAAAGCCTGTATTTTGTTTTCATAGATTTTACCAGCTTTTCAACATCTTTATACCGGGCAGTTTTGTTATATACTTTATTCAATGCCAGGTATTTTACCGCTTCAAAATTTGCCCGTTGTGTTTTATCCTGCAGCTGATCGTTGATAGTAAGATTGAATACATGTTCTACATACTCATAGGAACCATGCAATGTACCGGCATAGTTTATCATATATAGTAGTTCAATATAATGTTCGCCGTGTGTTTCTATAAAGGAGGGATTTTTTTCCCAGTCTTTTAACGATTGCTGCAATAATTGAAATGAACCAGGAATTTCATTTAGCAGGTAAAGCAGTGTGGCTTTACTTAATTGATAATAATGCCGGAGCCAGAATGACTTTGTATCTAGTGCAGAGCTATAGTCGTCCACCTGCTGTAAGAGTACCCTGGTTTTTTCTTTAAGAGTTTTATCAAGGTCAAAATGTGCTGTTCTTTTTAATATCAACACTTCAGCATAAATATCTCTCAAGGTAATAAGACCTGCATATTGTGTGTGTGTAATAAGATGACCTTTAAAAATCGAGTGCATTTCGGCGTAACTGATGTGAACACTGCTAGATAAAATCATTTTTTCATACTCCGCTTTTAATAAGTTAAGTATGGCATACGATTCTGTTTGCCGGGCTCTTGCTACAGCCTTTTTCCATACACTATGGGCTTCAGACAGCAATCCTTTTTTCCGGTACACTCTAATCAACAACATTTGTTTATAAATGGAATGACCAATACTATTGCGGCTATCGTATTCTACAATAGCGTCACTGATAAGCTGAAGCAGGTAATGCTTTTGCGATGCAATGTTTTTTCTGTTGAGTTGGGGAGTAAACTTTTTAAGTATGGCTTCTTCGTTATAATTCTTTTGTACGGCAATGGCATTAAATAGTTTTATGTAAAGTGCCTGGCCGGTAGCACCAATATAGTTTCGTTTAAAAAAAAGCTTTTCACTACTGCTCAAGGAATGAATTAAACGCCATAAAAAGTCCGAAGAAGTATTCATACCGTGAATTTGACACTGAAAGTAAGAATTTTTGCTTGGGAATACCTCAAATAAATATGGAATAGTTTGTGATTCTAATTAATTATATATCAATTATATACATTTAAAAATGTGAATATTCGTCTTAGTAATACACCCAATAAAACAGGAAATTTAAAATGAGCTTGGTTGCAGGCTACCTTAGCTTTATGTTATAACAGTGACTCAATTATAAAAGATTCGTTCGCTTTATGCGATAACCAAAACCAACTACGAGCTGCCTTAACCAGAGACCAGTAACCATTAAACTAAAAGCCCATCACAGGTAACTGATGATGGGCTTTCCTTTTCTTATATAAATTTGTACTATTTGCTCAGGTACATACTTCTGTCTTTATATAATTGCCGGAAATAAGGATCTCTCAGATCTTTTATAAAACGGATGGCTTCACCAGTTGATTTCATTTCTGGTCCGAGTTCTTTGTTCACCCCCGGAAATTTATTAAAACTAAAAACCGGTTCTTTGATCGCAAAGCCCTTCAATTTTTTCTCGAAGGTGAAATCTGTAAGCTTATGAGTCCCCAGCATGATCTTAGTAGCGATATTCAAATAAGGTATCTGGTATGCTTTTGCAATGAATGGTGTTGTTCTGGATGCTCTTGGATTCGCTTCAATTACAAACACTTTATCATTCTTGATAGCGAACTGGATATTGATCAATCCCTGTATCTTCAGATCTCTCGCAATTTTTTCTGCATACTCTTCCATTGTATGAACGATAAGCGGAGTAAGATTAAATGCAGGTAAAACAGCATTACTATCACCTGAGTGAATACCTGCTGGTTCTATGTGCTCCATCACACCCATTACATGAAAATTCTCTCCATCAAAAATGCCATCTATCTCTGCTTCCTGGCAACGGTCAAGAAAATGGTCAATCAATATTTTATTACCGGGTAAATGTTTTAATAAACTTACCACCGCATTTTCTACTTCATCATCATTCAGCACAATCCGCATTCTTTGTCCACCTAATACATAAGAAGGACGAACCAATACCGGATAACCCACTTTATTGGCTACCGCAATTGCTTCATCAACATCTTCGGCAGTTCCATAATCAGGATAAGGAATATCTAATACTTTCAATCTATCACTAAAACGGCCCCTGTCTTCCGCAATATCCAGGCTATCATAAGAAGTGCCGACAATTCTTATTCCTTTCTGCGTCAATTTCTCTGCAAGCTTTAGGGCGGTTTGTCCACCGAGCTGAACGATCACTCCATCAGGTTTTTCATGTTCAATGATTTCCCAAAGGTGTTCCCAATAAACTGGTTCGAAATACAATTTATCGGCCATGTCAAAATCAGTACTTACTGTTTCCGGATTACAGTTTACCATGATGGCTTCGTAGCCACATTCTTTTATAGCCAGCAAACCATGCACACAGCAATAATCAAACTCAATACCCTGCCCGATACGATTAGGACCCGAACCAAGTACTATAATTTTTTTCTTATCGGAAACTTTGCTTTCGCTATAGTTTCCCTCTTCAAAAGTTGAGTAGAAATAGGGAGTCTTCGCTTCAAACTCTGCAGAACAAGTGTCCACCATTTTGAAAACTCTTGTTATCCCCGCCTCTTTTCTTTTGTTGTATACATCATCTTCATCACCATGCTCTGTAATACGGCTTATCTGCTCATCACTAAAGCCATTTACTTTAGCTTCTCTTAATAAATCTAAAGGCAGATCTGCTAAATCATATTTAGCAATTTCTTTTTCAATATTGCAGATCTTTTGAATTTCATACAGGAACCATCTGTCAATGCCATTGGTAGCTTTTGAAATTGTTCCGACAGAGATACCCGCCATCAACGCATCCTTAATACGGAAGATGCGATCCCATTTCGGTGTCTTTATATATTCCAGTAATTCATCAGCATGCATCAAACTTTTGCCGTAGTAGCCTAAGCCGACTGCATTGTTCTCCAAACTCTGACAGGCTTTTTGAATTGCTTCGGTAAAGCTTCTGCCAATCGCCATTACTTCACCCACACTTTTCATTTGTAACCCCAGTGTGTCGTTCGCTCCTTTGAACTTATCAAAATTCCAACGTGGAATTTTGACGATCACATAATCCAATGCCGGTTCAAAATAGGCAGAAGTGGTTTTGGTAATTTGATTTTCCAATTCATCCAGGTTATAACCAATGGCCAGCTTAGCAGCTATTTTTGCAATAGGATAACCCGTTGCTTTACTTGCCAAGGCAGATGAACGGCTAACCCTTGGATTAATTTCAATCGCAATTATTTCTTCGTTCTCGGGGTTCAATGCAAACTGTACGTTACAACCACCAGCAAAATTTCCTAAGTCACGCATCATCATGATGGCGGTATTGCGCATCAACTGCATCGCTGTATCGCTGAGTGTCATTGCAGGGGCTACAGTTATCGAGTCACCAGTATGTACACCCATCGGGTCAAAATTCTCCACTGTACAAATGATACAAACATTATCGGCCGCATCTCTCAACAGTTCCAGTTCAAATTCTTTCCAACCCAGTACTGCTTTTTCAACCAGTACTTCATGTATAGGTGATGCCTGTAAACCACGGTTCAATGCTTCGTCCAGATCATCTTTATCATGTACAAATCCACCACCCGTACCGCCGAGTGTAAATGATGGGCGGATTACTAATGGGAAACCTATTTCCTGTGCAAATTCCTTTCCTTCTAAAAATGAGTTGGCTGTCCTGGCGGTCGCCACTTTTACACCAAGTTGTATCATCCACTGGCGAAATTTTTCCCGGTCTTCCGCTTTATCAATTGCTTTAATGTCCACACCTATCAACCGTACATTATATTGATTCCAGATGCCGAGGTCTTCGGCCTCTTTAGCAAGATTCAGAGCTGTTTGCCCACCCATTGTTGGCAATACCGCATCAATATCATTTTCCTGTAATATCTGTTCAATGCTTTCCACCGTAAGTGGTAAAAGATAAACCCGGTCTGCCATCATGGGGTCTGTCATAATGGTGGCCGGGTTACTATTAATAAGAATAACTTTTATCCCTTCTTCCCGTAAACTCCGGGCGGCTTGTGTGCCGGAATAGTCAAACTCACAGGCTTGTCCGATAATGATGGGGCCGGAGCCGATAATGAGAACCGATTTGATCGAATTGTCTTTTGGCATTTTTTGTTTTTAGGCTTTGCTGGCAGTAATCGTTATAGAAAAACAAATTGCGCAAAAGTAAGGGAATAACAGGGGTTTTTGAGGAGGAAATTTGATTTTTCCCCAAGATTATTTAGAACGATTTGAAAGGCTGCGGCTTTGGTATTTTCCGGTAAGAAAGCGAATACAGATCGTCGTAAATATTTTTTTTCTGGGCTAATAAGTCTGTCACCATGGTTTTCAATTGGTCCGGGGTATTGAATATTTTTTTGGTGGGAGAAAAACTTTCAGAAATTGTTTTTAGTTGGAGGGTATCGTTTCGCATTTCAAACTTGGCCATATAATAAACCTTTTCTTTTGTTATTATAGGTTGTTTGTTGCGGCGGTTTTCTACCAGTACAATGGTAGTTTCAACATTCATAAATTTTGTGTCACCTACATATGAAGTGTAGCCTGTAAAATAGGCGGTATCGGGTAATATTATATCACCTTTTATGGCTTTGCCGTAACGGATGATGGAATAAGTTGAATCTGATTGTTTAGTAATATCCAACGCTTCTATGCCAAAAAAATCACTGCCGTCTTTTACAATGCCATACCAATAGCCGAACATGGTCGTATCAACCGGCTCAACCGGTGCAGCTGCCAATGGAACTTTTGATTCAAAAGGACAGGCACATAATATAATGGCGACTGGCAACAGCCACAGTAACTTTCGCATAACTAATTAAGGGTAAAAGATACAAACATTGTGTGGTATAGCCTATTCATAAAAGGCAATGCGATAAAACATTTAATGCAACCTGCCCTGATTTTCATTGGCTAAAAATTTTAAGTCGTTTTTAATGAGTTACAAGCCGCATAACATGACTTGTATAAACACTGATACCTATTTTTGTATATGCAGTGGAAGGTTTTATTTCTTGTTCCGGTTATTTTTATTTCATCTTTAATAAAAGCACAGTCTCCTGTCTACCCTAAAGGCTATTTCAGAAACCCACTCGGTATTCCAATCGATTTGTCGGCCAATTTCGGAGAGCTCCGTCCTAATCATTGGCATATGGGCCTTGATTTAAGAACGAATCAACAGGAAAACCTGCCCGTTTATGCCGCCGCAGAAGGATATATTTCTCATATTGGTATCAGGTCTCAAAGTTTTGGCAGGTTTATCACTATCACTCATCCCAACGGACTTTCTACATTATATGCGCATCTCAACGATTTTTATCCGGAATTGGAAGCATATGTAACAGGACAGCAATACATCCAGGAAAGTTGGGCGGTAGAGCTGGATTTTGAAAAAAATCAGTTTCCCGTTAATAAAGGACAGTTTATTGCATACAGCGGCAACACCGGCGGCTCGCAGGGGCCTCACCTTCATTTTGAAATTTTTGATACAAAAACTACCAAACGATTGAATCCGCTGCTATTTGGTTTCGCTATTCAAGACGATGTACCACCAAACATTGTAAAGTTGGCCATGTATGATAGGAGCAAAAGTGTTTTTGATCAGTCGCCAAGATTTTTTGCCTTGAAAAATACAGATAGTGGGTATATCATTCCCAAGCTACCGGTGATAGTAACAGGATTGGATAGGGTAAGTTTTGCAATACAGGCTTATGACAGGCAAACTGGTTCAAATAATCCTAATGGTGTTTTTTCTGCCACCTTGTATGATAATTATGAACCACAACTTAGTTTCATATTAGATAGCATTGACTATAATGAAACCGTGTACATGAATGCACATATTGATTACAAATATGATTATACTGGCGGTGCCTACCTCCAACATCTTTCAAAATTACCGGGTGATAAGGGTGCGGCTTATCATGTAATTAAAAATAATGGTGTTATTCATCTCACGGATACAACTATCCGCCATTTAAGTATCGATGTAAAAGATGCACACGGCAATACATCTCAAGTAAATTTTGCTATTCAATACTCAGATAGTCTGGCGCAACAAATAGTGAAATACAAAAACACAGCACAGCGGTTTGCACCCAACATGGTGAGTGTGATGGAGAAGCCCGATTTCGAATTGTTACTGGGCGATGGTTGTTTATATGATACAGTGCAGTCAGTTTACTTTAGAAATAATGCTGTGGGTACTACAATTGTTTCTGCTGTTCACCAGGTAAACGATGGCTCATTTCCGGTGCATGATGATTTAACGGTGCGGATAAAGCCGACAAAACAAATACCTGATGATTGGGAAGATAAATTGCTGATACAAAAAACTTCAAAAGGAAGCACCATCCGCAAAGCAGAATGGCAGGCAGATTGGGTTACAGCGAAGTTTGGCGACTTTGGCACCTTCCAGGTAATTGCAGATATAACAGCACCCCAATTAAATGAATTAGGAAGAGGCGATACCATCAACTTAAGTGCAGCCAGTCGAATTGTATTTTCTCCCACCGATAATTTTGGAATGGTAAAAAAATTAAGGGCAGAATTGAATGGTCAATGGCTTCGGTTTACCAATGATAAAACCCGCAACTGGATTTACAAGTTTGACGAAAGATGTCCTTACGGGGTTCATGAATTAAAAGTAACAGTGGAAGACTTGGTTGGTAACAGCACTACCAAAACATGGTGGTTCAAAAGAGAACCTTATACTCCTCCGCCCCCAAAGAAAAAAGCAGTGAAGAAGACAAGCACTAAAAAGAAAACAACTGCAAAGAAGCCAACTACTACAAAGAAAAAATAATTATGGTTACGCTAAAAGAAGGAGATAAGGCGCCGTCATTTTCAAGTACAGATCAGGACGGCAAAAAAATATCGCTGGCAGATTATAAAGGAAAGAAGGTGGTATTGTATTTCTATTCAGAAGCTGGTTCTCCTACATGTACTATCGAATCTTGTAACCTTCGGGATAATTATGGATCGTTAACCAAAAATGGATTTGAAGTGGTAGGAGTAAGCCCGGATAGTGAAATGGTACAAAAGAAATTCGAAACAAAATATAAACTACCGTTTCCGCTTATCGCAGATACCACACATGAAGTCCTGGAAAAATATGGTGTGTGGGATCAGAAGAAACTATTTGGCCGTGAATATATGGGTGTACTACGCACCACATTTGTAATTGATGAAAAAGGGGTCATCCGGAAAATTTTTTCTAAACCAAAGAATAAAGCCCATGCCGAAGAGATCTTAGCGTCGTTCAGTTAAACTTTATTACCACCTGTGCAAATCCTGTACTTGCACACACTAATCTATTCTTTTAATTTATACGTTAATTACAAGCAACCCACCGGCATTTTCAGCCGATTACTTCGTATAAATTAAACTTGCAAAAGATGAGACTACTAGCTGCATGCACAGGAATGATTCTTTCTTTGGGCTTATTCGCACAGGATAGTACCCCGATAAATATGACGGAAAGTAAAGTGGTCAGGATTTTTAGTTCCACCAAAACGATCAATGCCAGGACTACCGAAGTAATTGAAAAAGGCAAAATGGATTTTAATGTTACGCACAATTTTGGCGACCTCGCCGGAAGTAATGGTGGTATCAAACGTTTTTTTGGATTAGATAATGCTGCAGATATACGAATTGCCTTTACTGTTGGCTTAGCCAAAGGGCTTGATGCTACAATAGCCCGTGCAAAAGGAGCAGGGCCTCAACAACAGTTATATGAATTAGCAGGCAAATATCAAATCCTAAATCAAAGAGAAAATGATAATAAAAACCCGGTATCCCTGGCATTATTTGCCAATATGGTGATTGCAGCAAGTCCCATGAATCTTTCTCCGGACGAAGACAATAGCTATGATAACCTTTCAGAAAGAATGAGCAATGTGTTGCAATTGATCATTGCCCGCAAGGTTGGAAAAGTAAGTCTTCAATTGAATCCAACCTTTGTTACAAGAGGCTACGCAATATCTTACGATCAAAAAAGTATGTTTGCTTTAGGTGGTGCTATCAAATTGCCATTAACACATCGGTTGAATTTAGTGGTTGATTATTTTCATCCTTTCAGAAGCCAAAGCAGTAAGGATTCTTTTGCAGTCAATAGAAATATAAAATTCTTCGACCCGCTGGGCATTGGGTTTGAAATACTCACTTCTGGTCATATTTTCCGGTTGAATTTTACTAACGCTACCGAAATATTAGAGAATAGGTTTATACCCCGCACCGTTACATCCTGGGGGAAAGGACAGTTTCGCTGGGGCTTTACTATTTCAAGAAGTTTCAGGTTGTGGACGGATAGGAAGTGAATGATTTATTGCAACGAAAAGGAGTTATTTAAGGTCTTTGTTACATGAAAGTTCGGATAAAAGAGAATTCACTGCTAGCGAAAATTGCAGCCAGAAAAATGAAAGCTGATAAAGTAGCAATTGTCTTTGGTAATACCATTCACCTGCATCAAACTACACGAACGGAATTTTTAGATAACAAGGAATGGGTTTGTCATGAACTAAAACATGTAGAACAATACAAACGAAACGGATTTGTTGTATTTATCTGTAAGTATCTTTTTGACTGGCTGAAAAACGGCTACTACAATAATAAGTTTGAAGTAGAAGCAAGAAGGAGTGAGCTGGAAATTGAAAAGATCAAAACAACAGAGTTTATTTGATCACCCATTCTACTTCTCCAAAATCAAATTCTTCTTCTATTGCATGTGTAACGACTAATTTTCCTGCCGGTGAGATGGTTTGTATTCTTGCTTCAAATACCCGGTTGTCTTTTTTCAATTTTACTATTTCATTTCTTTTATACAAATGCTGCAGGTATTGAGAATAGATACTTTCAAAACCGTTCTTAGTTAATTCAGTAAACTTTCCCATTAATATTTCATACAACTCCTTAGCCAGCAGCACAGGCTCAAATTTTTTTCCTGTGATCAGTTTAAGAGAAACCGGGTTAACCAAGTTATCAGGGAACCCGGTTTGATTAATATTTATACCAATGCCAATAATAGCCCAGTTCCAACCGGAAT
Source organism: Chitinophagaceae bacterium IBVUCB2 (assembly GCA_002127295.1). Classification (GTDB taxonomy): domain Bacteria; phylum Bacteroidota; class Bacteroidia; order Chitinophagales; family Chitinophagaceae; genus JJ008. Next base: position 333,523 of record NFUV01000003.1, on the reverse strand, counting down.
TAACTAACTGTTTATTGGTAAAAGCTGTCTGTGATTCCGAACCTCCCGAAGAATCCATTTCTGAGTTCTGACTCCTGATTATCGACTCAATAAGAATGCCCCCTGCCTTTCTGTCCTGCCAGTACAGGTCATTGGGCCATTTTATTTTTACATCATCACCAGCATATTTTGTAAAAAAATCATATACACCCACTGCCACACAGGCACTTAGTTGAAATTGTTGGGTCAATAAAAGAGACAGTTCAACCGGATTAATAACTATACTCAGAGCTATATTGCTGTCTTTCGCCGATAGCCATGTTTTACCCCTTTGGCCCTTGCCAGCTACTTGTTCATGCGCAAAAAAGGCTATACCATGCTGTGCCAAACCTGCATGGATTTGCTGGCGGGCATAGTTGTTGGTACTGTCAACCGATTGTAGTTCAATAAATGGTAAGTCAAGAGGGTTTATGGCAGGAGGTTGTGGCAATTAATTGCTATTTTTGACAAAGAAACAAAGTTTATGGTTTGGGGTCTGTTGTTTATCATTTTAAACTCTCAAATAATAGAATCAAGCCAGCAACATACCTACTAAACGAAAAATAATTTTATTTGAAACAATTGGTATCACTGACCAACCGCAAAATAAAGAGTGCAACCCGGTTAACGAAGAGCTCAAAGATCATCAAAACCATTATTGCCGCTATACAGGAGAAAAAGGGAGAAAATATTATTTCTCTTGATCTCCGTAAAATCAATGAAGCCGTTGCTGATTTCTTTATCGTATGTGAAGCAAGCAACCAGCCTCAGATTAGAGCTATTGCTGATAACGTAGAGTATAGAGTAAAAGAAGTATGTGATGAAAATCCTTATCATCATGAAGGGCATCAATCGTTACAATGGGTATTAATTGATTATGTAAATGTTGTGGTACATATTATGCAACCCGATACCCGAAAATTCTACAAATTGGAAGAAATGTGGAGTGATGCGGCGGCGGCGGAACATGATGAGTAATGTTAAATATTTCCCCGGTAAGAACTTTTTAGAATTATAATTATTAATTAGAGGAATACAGCGATAAATAATATGTCAGAAAATATAAATAGAGATAATAAGAACCCCCGATTTGGCAGCAAACCTCCTACGGGTGGAGACGATCCTAATCAACCTAAAAAAGGTCCCCGCTTTAGCATATACTGGATTTACGCAATCATATTTGCTGTTTTAATCGGCTTCCAGTTATTTGGCCCGTTTTCTCCTACTATGGCAAAAACTTCTTCGATGGAGTTTAGAACTATGTTGGCGAATGGGGAAGTTGCTAAATACATCATTATTGATAACAGGAAAACAGTAAAAGTTTACCTGACTCCCGAAGCGCAGAAAAAATACCAGGCAACGCTAAAAAAAGCCGGTAAGGTTACTGAAAAAGGACCTCACATGTCTTTTAAAATTACAACGGGGGAAGCTTTTCAAAAAGAAATTAGCGAATACCTGAAAGCTAACCCAACCGTTAAAGAAGTGCCTTCTGATATTGAAAACGAAAGAGACATATTTGGCGGCATACTTCAATTTTTACTTCCCGTTTTATTGTTTGTAGGTCTTTGGATCCTGTTGATGAGAAAGATGAGTGGTGGTGCTGGTGGCGGTGGCGGTCCCGGTGGAATTTTCAATATCGGGAAATCGAAAGCAACATTATTTGATAAAGGAACAAAGGTCAATATCACTTTTGCAGATGTAGCAGGATTAGATGAAGCGAAAGTAGAAGTGATGGAGATAGTTGACTTCTTAAAAAATCCGAAGAAGTACACCAACCTGGGAGGTAAAATTCCAAAGGGTGCTTTGTTGATCGGCCCTCCCGGTACCGGTAAAACATTGCTGGCAAAAGCAGTGGCAGGTGAAGCACAGGTTCCCTTCTTCAGCTTAAGTGGTTCCGACTTTGTTGAAATGTTTGTAGGGGTTGGTGCAAGTCGTGTAAGAGATTTGTTTAAGCAGGCAAGAGAAAAGGCACCGTGTATTATTTTCATAGATGAGATTGATGCGATTGGCCGTGCAAGAGGAAAGAATGCAATGATGAGTAATGATGAAAGAGAAAGTACCTTGAACCAATTATTGGTGGAGATGGATGGCTTTGGTACAGATGTAGGTATAATTGTTTTGGCTGCTACTAACCGCCCTGATGTATTGGATACAGCCTTACTTCGTCCGGGTCGTTTTGATAGACAGATAACTATTGACAAACCAGATCTTGTTGGTCGTGAAGCAATCTTTAAAGTGCATTTGAAACCAATTAAAATTTCTAAAACCCTCGATATTCATAAACTGGCAGAACAAACACCGGGCTTTGCTGGAGCTGATATTGCCAACGTTTGTAATGAAGCCGCATTGATTGCTGCCCGTAAGAATAAAGAAGCAGTAGATATGCAGGATTTCCAGGATGCAGTGGATAGAGTTATTGGTGGATTGGAGAAAAAGAATAAAATAATTTCCCCGGAAGAAAAGAAAATCATTGCGTACCACGAAGCTGGTCATGCCGTTTGCGGTTGGTACTTAGAACATGCTTATCCTTTATTAAAAGTTACTATTGTTCCGAGGGGAACAGCAGCATTAGGGTATGCGCAGTATACTCCTAAAGAACAATATTTATACAATATTGATCAGTTGACCGACCAGATTTGTATGACATTAGGCGGAAGAGCCGCTGAAGAAATTTTCTTTGGCAAAATATCTACCGGTGCACAAAATGATTTGCAACAGATAACAAAAATTGCCTACGCCATGGTTACGGTGTATGGTATGAATGATAAAGTGGGAAATATCAGTTTCTATGATCCGCAGCAGGAAACCACTTTCACCAAACCATACTCAGATGAAACAGCGAAGATGATTGATCAGGAAGTTCGCAAACTGATTGATGATGCGTACGAAAAAACAAAGCAATTATTGAGAGATAAAAAAGGCGATGTAGAAAAACTGGCCGATGAATTATTACTGCGAGAAGTATTATTCCAGAGTGATGTAGAGGCACTGATTGGCAAACGTCCTTATGAAGAGAAGAAATCATTAGTAGAGGAGCCAAACGGTGATTTGATTGGCGAAACTGGTGAAATATCTGCAGGAGTTCCTCCTTATGATAGCGATGTTACCAATAAACCATTGTAATGAACGTTTCTCCCTCAAAAGAAAACATCCTTAAAAAAATACGCAAGGCGTTGAGTCACTCAACGCCTTTGCCATTTCCACAAAGTGAAGGTAGTCTGCCGGTATTTCATCCACTGGAGCAGGAAGCAGAAGTAGAATTTGCAGAACAATTCACAAAACTCCAGGGCAAGTTTATCTATTGCATCAACAGCCAGGAGTTTGCTTTTCAATTTAGCAGCCTTATAAAAAAGCAAGATTGGCAAAAAGTGTTTTGTGTAGAAGATAAATTGATTGAACCGGTAGCAGCCCAACTATCCGATAGAATAGTTAAAACCGGGCTTGCTGATTGTGATGTATCTATTACCGGTTGCGAATACTTAGTGGCCCGAACAGGTTCCATTGTAATGAGTTCAGCACAAGCCAGTGGCCGTAGTGTAAGTGTGTATGCGCCTATACACATTTGTATCGCTTACACCAATCAATTGGTATATGATCTAAAAGATGCTTTGCAGGCGGCCAAGGATAAATATGGCAACCAACTTCCTTCCTTAATAACTTTTGCCACCGGCCCTAGTCGAACTGCCGACATTGAAAAAACCCTGGTTGTGGGTGTGCATGGCCCCAAAGAAGTTTATTTATTCCTGCTAGAGTCCTAATCTGGATTTTGTAAGTACGAAAGAATTTTAGTGAAAGCGCATTTGCTTTGGTGTAGTTACTTCTTTCACTTTAAAATCTCATGAACGGAAGTCTTATTTTATCATAATTTACTTACCGGATGAAGCAACCTCTTTTCCTCTCTTAGCTTATCTTTATACCATGACAAATTCTAATGTGTACCAGTTATTCGTGTATGGCTCACTTCGCAGTGGTTTCCACAGCCCGGTATATGAATATATAAGCCGGTTTTTTAAATTTATTGGCGAGGCAAAAGTAAGAGGTAAGCTTTTCGATATGGGAAGCTATCCGGCAGGAATTGCTACCAATGAAAGTAGTTTTATTATTGGCGAATTATACCAGGCCAAGAATGAACATGAATTTTCATGGGCCATTGGTCAACTGGACGATTATGAAGGAGTAACTGTAGAGCCTGATGAAGTACAACTTTATCGTCGTGAAGTAACAGAGGTTCAAATAAACGGACAATTAACACATGCCTGGATTTATTGGTTCAATGGGGATGTTAGTGGACGTACGTTAATTGCTTCTGGTGATATGATGGAATATTTAAATAAAAAGTAAATACCTCAAACCAAGACCACTCATGAAATTTTTTACAGGAATAGTTTTGCTTGCCTCCATGTTAGTTCTTCAATCTTGTGAGTTTAGTTGTTCGGTGGGAGATAAAGGGGAGAAAAATAAAAAAGCAGTACGAGACCCTAAAAGCGGTGCTCGTATTTTAAATGAGATTAAACTGGAGTCTACTGATTTAAAAATTGAAAAAGCCTACCTGGTTTTTGCAGATGGCGAAATGGTGCCAGATGATAATATTGTCGACTTTTCACAAACAATAAAATTGATTATTGTCTTTGAAAGTGGATGGAAGGAGATGGAGGGGAAAGTACATCTTGGTGCTTCAGAAAAAATAGTAGTGCAGGGAGGCGAAGTATTGTTGGATGAAGCAGATCTTTTTGCAGAAAAACTTCCCAACGGAATGTCGGCAGAAGATGCCAAAGTAATATCATTAAGTGCAACGATTAATGCTAAAAAAGAAATTAAGCCACTAACGGCATTCACAGTTAGTTTCCGGGTTTGGGATAAGAACAGCAACGCTGCTGTACAGGGAGAATATAAACTATACGCTAAATAAATTCCAGGGAAACGACTTTTTAAAAACAACCAGTGGGCAACAACATTTATTTCCTTTCCGACTTTCATCTTGGTGCACCCGACCATAGCAGCAGTCTTGAAAGAGAAAAAATACTGGTTCAATTTCTCGATGAGATTAAAAATGATGCGGCAGAAATTTTCCTCGTAGGGGATATGTTCGATTTTTGGTATGAGTATCGAAAAGTAGTACCAAAAGGATATGTAAGGCTATTGGGTAAGCTTGCAGAACTATCTGATGCGGGAATTACAATGCATTTTTTTGTAGGCAATCATGATATGTGGATGCGGGATTATTTTCAAAAAGAGCTGAACATACCTGTATATTTTGAACCTAAAGAATTTGAACGTTCAGGCAAGAAATTTTTAATAGGCCATGGCGATGGCCTTGGCCCGGGTGATCATGGGTATAAAAGATTAAAGAAGGTTTTTCGTAACCCTGTAAGCAAATGGTTGTTCGGCATATTACCTCCTTTATTCGGCATGGGTCTTGCCAATTATATGAGCCGCCGGAGCAGGGCACAAACAGGTGCATCCGAAGAGATTTTTCTCGGAGAGGATAAAGAGTGGTTAATAATTTATTGCAAAGAGGAACTCGCCAAAAAGAAATTTGACTTTTTTGTATTCGGACATAGACATTTGGCGATTGACCATCGTCTGGATTCAGGCAGCCGGTATATTAACCTGGGCGATTGGATACGGTATTTTACTTATGCAGTATTTGACGGAGAAAAAATGGAGTTAAAATCATACCGGGGAAAAGACGATAAGATTATTAGAAATTAAATGAAAAGTATAGTAACGATAATAGTGTTGATGATGCTTGTTAATACAGCAAATGCTCAGGCCGACACCATTTTTAAGTTTGTAAAAAATATTACAGGTGACATTGTAGATTTTACAGTGGACAACCTCGATAATGTTTACATCTTAAATAGCCGGAACCAGGTAAAGAAGCTAAACTCCAATGGAGATTCAGTCGCAATATTTAATGATGTAAAAAATTATGGTAAGGCTTCATTGATTGATGTGTCAAATCCACTGAAGGTTTTATTGTATTACAGGGATTTTGCCACAGTGGTGGTGCTTGACCGCTTTTTAAATGCTGTAAATATTATTGATTTACGAAAGCAAAATATCTTACAGGCCAAAGCCATTGGCCAATCCTATGATAATAAGATTTGGGTGTATGATGAACTGGAAAGCAAACTGAAAAAGATTGATGAAGAGGGAAAGCTTTTACAAGAGACGCCAGATTTCCGTTTACTGTTGGGCCAAGCCCCTTCTCCAATTAAAATATTTGACGAGAACAAATATGTGTACCTGTATGATTCCTTAAAAGGAGTATATGTATTTGACTATTTCGGGGCATTACGAACTAATATTCATATTGTTCAATGGAAAAATTTTAAAGTAGTGGGTAAATATATTTTTGGTTCAAAGGCCGACACCTTACTTCGCTATGAAATTGCCAGTTTCGTTTTTGACGAATGGAGGATGCCCGAAGAGATTTATAAAAGCACCAGCTTTAATTTCACTTCCTCACGGCTGTACGCATTACGGAAAGATGGAATTTATATTTATTCCATACGTTGATAGACACTGCATGACTTTCTTATTATTCGATATTTTTGAGGCATGAATGATTTTCTTGAACAAATATGGCTGGATAATCCTGTAAAGAATTACCTCATTGTAGCAGGGATTATACTTTTTGTCGTTCTGTTAAAGCGCATTATTTCCCGCTATTTTGCCAGTCTTCTTTTTGAACTTGTAAATAAAATTTGGAAAAATGTTGACAAAACATCTTTTACAAACCTTCTTATACAACCACTAGGGTTTTTTCTACTGATATTAATTTCCATCATTAGTCTGCACAGACTTAATTTTCCAACAGTTCTGAATGTTGAAATTTATAAATATACTGTTCAGCAAGTAGTTCACGGTATTGCCACTATTATTCTTATTCTTTCTTTTATTTGGCTGCTGCTTCGCATTATTGATTTTATTGCGAGTATACTTGAAAAAAAGGCAAGCGTTACACCAGACCAGTCAGATGACCAGCTTATAATTTTCTTCAGGGATTTTTTTAAAGTAGTAATAGCCATTATTGGTGTAATGATGGTACTCAATTATGCTTTTAATCTTAATGTAGGGAGCCTGATCACCGGTTTAAGCATCGTGGGTGCTGCTATTGCCCTGGCACTTCGGGAAAGCCTGGAAAACCTGATAGCTTCTTTCGTTATTTTTTTTGATAAGCCGTTTACCACTGGTGATTTAGTAAAAGTGCAGCAAGTAAGCGGAACGGTAGAAAAAATTGGGTTACGAAGTACAAGGATCAGAACGGACAACAAAACATTGGTAAGTGTACCCAACAAACAAATGGTAGATAGTGTGCTTGATAATTTATCCTTAAGAACCCAACGGCGGGGAGATTTGAAATTGGAAATGGCTGTACAAACGAATTCCGCAAAGTTAGAATCAATTTTAGCCGGTATAAAAAAGCTGGTAGAAAGAAAGGAAATTGAAGATGCCAATGTATTTATTACAGAAATAACCAGCAATTCGGTGATACTGCAATCTGATTATTATACGGCACCAATAACAATAAAAGAATTTAATACCTTAAAGCAGGAAATCAATCTGCGATCACTTCAATTAATAGAACAATTGGAAATTGAAATAGCCGGAGCCAGCACAGATATACGTCTTACCAATAATGAATCGAAGGCTAGTTAGCAGTTTTCAAAATTTCTCCCATCTCCATATCAAAAAGGCCATACTTGCCGTACTCAACTACACGGCCTAACTCCTTGCCATTTTTCATAATTATTATGGTCGGTACACTTTTTATATTCAGTGCTTCAGCAAGATGGCTAAGTGTGACTTTACTTCTGTCTACACCAATAAGTGTGACTTTTTCTTTCGAAAACGAAGCTGCCTCCAGCAAAGAATAAAACTTTGGAATGATCACATGAGAATCTTCACACCAGGTACCCATAAACACCAATAATTGCACGGAGTCTTTATTCTTCTGCAAACCTTCTAGTCCCGCCTTATTCGGCGAATAGCCTTTAAGATTTTCTGCATACCATTTGAAAGTGCTATCGGCTAATAAAACTTCCTGGGATATAATTCCTTTGTAGGTTTTTTCATTCGGTCTTTCAACCAATGTTATATATTGATTTTGAGCAAAGGCTATGTTGCTTAAAAATGCTAAAACCAGTACGGGTATTAATTTTCTCATCATATAAAAATAAGTAAACGTAAAAATAACCAGCTATGGCGAAAGGATGAGACAAGCAATGTTAAAGTTGCAAACTGTTAAAGACTGGCTTTCAATTCAAGCAGAAAACCCTTTATCTTCTCCAAATTCTGTATCACAGTAAATTTTTCTTCTGCCTTCTTATTTTTCTTAAGGTAGTCTTTTGCACCTTCGATGGTGAACTTGCGGCGGCGTAGCAAATCGTAGATCAGCACCAGGTTCTTTATATCGATGGGTCTGAAAAAACGGTCTCCCTTTCGATTTTTACGGGGCTCCAAAATATCAAATTCGGTTTCCCAATAACGTATTAATGATTGATTCTCTCTAAACATTCCAGCCACATCCCCAATGGAGTAATATTGTTTTTGAAAAAGAATTTCGTCTTCCGGTATTTGTATTAAATCGGCAGTAAGGGCAATATCTTTTAAAGATCTACGACCCCGCTTGCCTTTAATAGGCCCAGTAATATTTTCCTTTATTTCTTTTTTTTCTTCCACAACAGTATCATTTTCTTCCACCACATCTTCCTGCGCTATGGGATCAATAGTTTCTTCATTGGCCATAACGGTAGAAACAGGTGCTGAAGTATTTTCCTGTTCATCGGGAGCAGAAAAATCAAACATGATCTGGCTTAATTGCTTCGGCATATTGTAAAGGTACAACCTATGCGCTGGCAGGGAACAGCTCCGGAGGACTGTGGAAAAGTTAACAAAAACCCCTGTCATATTTCCTCTCTGTAAATTTTCCTATTCCCTAAAGGGAGGTTGCTCAATTCACTTTATGTAAAAGCAATCAAAAAATAATTGCTATAAAACTTTATAAAAAGTATAATGACTCATTGACCTAAGCTCCCCTTAGGGTGGTGGGGTTAATCCAAACTTTGATTACTCGCTGCAGCTTTCTTCAACAACAAATCAAACTGTTCAGGTGTAAGGTCGTTAAAGAAGAAGTAAATAGGATTTATCTTTTCGCCGTTTTTATGTACTTCATAGTGGCAATGTGGCCCTGTTGATTTTCCCGTGCTGCCAACCCAGCCAATTATTTCTCCCCGTTTTACAGCCTGACCGTTTCTTACTTTCACCCTAACCATATGGCCATATAATGTTTCGTATCCATAACCATGATTTATCACTACATAATTACCATAGCCATTGCCCGTATTGCCTGCGGTTGTTACAGCACCATCAGCTGTAGCATAAATCGGTGTTCCCTGTGGAGCAGAAAAATCAAGACCCGCATGAAACTTAGTGGTTTTATAAACCGGGTCAATACGATAACCATAACCAGAGGCAATTCTATTAAGATCTTTATTACTTACGGGTTGAATGGCAGGTGTATGAGACAATAATTTTTCTTTGTTCTTTACCAGCTCATCTACTTCATCGTACGATTTTTTTTGTGCAGCTATCCTGCTCATCAGGTTGTTGAGTGTATTCGTAATAGAAGCTACCAGTTGATTATCTTTTATACGTTCAACTGTAGCAATCTCCAGCTTTTCTTCCAGTTCTTTAGCTCTTGCACTATCAGGTATAGGATTGGCTTCAAAAATAGCCCGGTACACATCGTTGTCTCTTTTTTCCAGCTCCTTCATTTGTTTTTGTACGGAACTCAGTTCTTCATCCAACTCTTTATAGTTTTCCCGAAGGGCTCTGTTTTGTTGCTCAAGGATTTTTTCTTTGGGAGAACCGATAAATTGAAAAGCCACAAAAGAAATAAGGGCAGCAGTTACAAGGGCAGCAGCAATAAAGCCAAAGACCCGCAACAATCTTACCCGCAGCGGCGTCTCCAGTTTTTCGTAGCGAAGCGTATTTGTATTATAGTAATACTTGATTTTCTTCATGAGCAATTGCCGTTAACCAGTTTTCATTGGGTAGAAATGCGGCTTGAATCTTTTACCTTTGCGCCTTGCCAGTCATAGCTTTAGCCATGCCTGGAGCCTCCTCAAAAAAGAGGAAGGCTGACAAATATAGCCCGATAAACCACAAAAATCAACCCAATTACAGTAGTAAATATGATGACAAGCGCAGATATACGACAGGCTTTTCTCGATTTTTTCCGTTCTAAGGGGCATGATATAGTATCCTCTGCACCAATTGTGGTAAAAGATGACCCTACCCTGATGTTCACCAATGCGGGTATGAACCAGTTCAAAGATTATTTCTTGGGCAATAAAAAAGCGGTTAACCCGAGGGTGGCTGATACACAAAAATGTTTGCGGGTAAGTGGTAAGCACAACGACCTGGAAGAGGTTGGAGTAGATACTTATCACCATACCATGTTTGAAATGCTGGGTAACTGGAGCTTTGGAGATTATTTTAAGAAAGAAGCGATACAATACAGTTGGGAATTATTGACAGAAGTGTACAAGCTTGATAAAAACAAACTCTACGTTACCATTTTTGAAGGCGATGAAAAAGAAGGATTGCCCAGAGATGAGGAAGCATACAATGAATGGAAAAAATATGTAGCCGAAGACAGGATATTATTAGGCAATAAAAAAGATAATTTCTGGGAAATGGGAGATACAGGTCCTTGCGGTCCTTGTACAGAAATACATTTTGATACCCGACCAGAAGCGAATAATGATGCACATTCTTTAGTGAATAATGATGATACCGGTATGGTGATGGAGATCTGGAACAATGTATTTATTCAATTCAATAGAGCATGGGAAGATAAAAAAGCATTTGATGAGTGGACAGCAAATAATAAAGAAGCATCAAAGGAAGAAAGATCTAAAAAGGTAGTTGAGTTTACTAAGCTGGAAAATCTTCCTGCAAAACATGTTGATACTGGAATGGGATTGGAAAGATTGGTGAGAGTGATCCAGGGAAAACAAAGTAATTACGACACAGATGTTTTTACAGGAACAATTAGTGAGATAGAAAAAATAACAGGAAAGAAATATGATTATAGTGATAGCAAACAAGCTATAGCTTTTCGTGTATTGGTAGATCATCTAAGAGCAATCAGTTTCACCATTGCTGATGGACAGTTGCCTTCAAATACAGGTGCTGGTTATGTCATCCGTCGTATCCTGCGTAGAGCTGTTCGTTATTATTATTCTTATTTGGATTATAGACAACCATTGTTAACTCAACTAGTACCGGTATTAGCAAAACAATTTGAAAACGTTTTTCCGGAGTTAAATAAGCAACTGGATTTTGTAATTAAAGTAGTGAAGGAAGAAGAAGATGCTTTTTTGAGAACGTTGGAAAAAGGGTTGAAAAGAGTTGATGACTTAATTGCATATGGAACAATTTCAGGTAAAGATTCATTTGAATTATATGATACCTTTGGTTTTCCATTTGACCTTACTCAGCTAATTGCAGCGGAAAATAAAATTACTACAGATGAAAATGCATTTAAAGTTGAAATGCAACAACAAAAAGATCGTTCCCGTGCCGCTGGTACGATCGATGCAGGAGATTGGATTATCTTAAAAGAAGGTTCCAATAAATTTGTTGGCTACGATTCTTTAGAAGCAAAAGCTTCTGTGTTGAAGTACAGAAAAGTAAAAGCAAAAGGGAAAGAGCTGTATCAAATTGTATTGGATTCAACACCTTTCTATGCAGAAAGTGGAGGACAGGTTGGTGACAGAGGCGTATTGACTATTAGCAATTCACCATTCACCATAATCGATACTAAAAAGGACAACGATCTCATTATTCATTTTGCGGAAAGTATTCCTGCTGATTTATCTAGTGAGGTAATTGCAAAAGTGGATACTTCAAAAAGAAAGAATACGGAGTTGCATCACTCCGCTACTCACTTATTACATGCTGCTTTAAGAAAAGTACTGGGTAATCATGTAGCGCAGAAAGGTTCTATGGTGAATGAAGAGAATCTGCGTTTCGATTTTTCTCATTTCTCCAAAGTAACGGATGAGGAAATTGCCAAAGTAGAGGCTCTGGTAAATGAAAAGATCCGGGAGAATATCCCTGTTGTTATCAAACAATTACCAAAAGATGAGGCAATGAAGCTGGGGGCAATGGCACTATTCGGAGAAAAATATGGCGATGTGGTAAGAGTAGTTATTATTGACCCGAACTATTCTGTTGAGTTATGCGGCGGTACCCATGTTGGCGCAACTGGTGAATTAGGATTATTTAAACTAACCAGTGAATCTGCTGTTGCAGCCGGCGTTCGCCGGGTAGAAGCAGTTTGTGGTAAACAAGCAGAGGATTATATAAATGATAAGCTGGCAATCATTAACAATCTCGGAGAGTTATTAAAAAATCCAAAGGATATACTGAAAGCAATAGAGAATTTGCAATCGGAGAATATCGATTTAAAAAAGCATCTGGATTCTATGGAGGCCCGGCAATTAGTAGGCATTCGAAATGAACTGCTGCAAAAAGATGAAATCATAAACGGGGTAAACTTCGTTGGAGATATTATTGAAGTAGGCAATGCAGATGCATTGAAAAAACTTTGCTTTGATCTGAAAAATCATCTGCGGGATCATGTAGCTGTGCTTTGTGTAAATATTGGCGGTAAACCATTTGTTGCCGTGGGCATTTCAGACACAGTTGTTGCAGCAAAAAATCTGGATGCGGGAAAAATTATAAAAGAACAGGTAGCACCTTTGATAAAAGGTGGTGGTGGTGGACAGAAAACCCTGGCGACTGCAGGAGGACAAGATGCAAGCAATTTGGAAAAGGTGATAGAAGCGGTGAAGAAATTGTTGTAATAATTAAAGGGGAAAGAAGATTAATCATCTTCCTCATCTTTTTTCGGAGGTTCCAGTTTCGGTGATTCTTGTAATACCCGAAGGGCTAATACAATGGCCACTATACATACAATTACAATAATACCAGCTATAAGATAGTCCATAAAAGCAGTCGTGGTTTTTGGATAACCACTATTCAAAATTCCGCTTTTTAAAATGTTATACAATACCACTTACCGGTTAGTAAAAATACTGATTTAGAGTAGCCATGAATGTTATAATAGAAACAGAAAGATTAGTGCTCAGAACTTTCACATTGGATGATGCGGAGCTGGTATATAATCTCAATCTTGATCCGGATGTGATTCGCTATACAGGTGACCCAATAAAAGATATCGATCATGCCCGGTTGGTACTGGAACAGACTATATTACCACAATATGCTTTATACAATCATGGGCGATGGGCGGTACATCTAAAATCAAATTTGGAGTTTATCGGATGGTGTGGTTTAAAAACCCGGCCCGAAAGAAATGAAGTTGACCTTGGCTACCGGTTTCTAAAAACTGCCTGGGGAAAAGGCTATGCTACTGAAGCTGCCTATGCCTGTTTAAAATATGGGTTCGAAAAACTTGGTCTTGAAAGGATTACAGGCCGGGCAATGCCTCAAAATATCGGTTCTCTGCGGGTACTGGAAAAATGCGGAATGCAATATATAAAGGAGGAAATCGTAGATGAGCACCCTGCTAAAACCTATGAAGCTACCAATCCGCTTATCCGGTAATAAGTCCATTTGCGGAGTACATTCATTTAACATTTCCGAAACATTTCGTATTCAGAAAAATGTCCTTATATTTGAACTACGAAACTCAACGTAGTTAATAAAATAAAAAATAATTTATGAAAAAGACATGGGTAAGATTATCCGCTTTGATTGTAGCGGTTGCATTGCTGGCTCCGGCATCATTGCTGGCTCAGCCAGGTGAAAAAGGAGATAAAGGCGATAAGGGGGTAAAAGAAAAAAAAGAAGTTCGCCAGTTTATTATCACTAACAAATCCGGAAAGGATGATAAAATAGTGGTAGAAATCGTTGGAGATAAAGTGACGGTGAATGGTAAACCAGTTGAAGAGTATAAAGATGGCGATGTTACCGTAAGATCAACCAAAGTAAGAGACTATGATGCACTTACTAATTTGTACAATGCCACCGGTGGTGCATGGAGTTTTGACGAAAAGAATGGCAGAAGTATGTTGAGGACAGATGCCAATCATGCAATGCTTGGTGTAACAACTGAAGAAACGGAAGGTGGTGTTTTAGTTAATGATATTACTAAAGAAAGTGCAGCAGAAAAGATTGGTTTAAAAGAAGGAGATATCATAACAAAAATTGATGATAAGAAAATTGCAAGTCCGGATGAGCTTTCAAAAGCTATACGGGAACACAAGCCCGGTGATAAAGTTGCGGTTACTTACCTGCGGGATAAAAAAGAGCAAAAAGCAACTGGCGAGTTAACAAAATGGAAAGGTGTGTCTGCACTTACAGTACCCGGATATAAAATGGATATGGGGGATATGAATTTTGAACAAGTAATGCCCAGGGTACAGGGAGTTCCACGAGTGGGCTCACCATTTGGCGGCCAAAATTGGAGCTGGTCTGGTGGTGCTCCTAAATTAGGCTTGTCTGTTCAGGATACTGATGATGGTAAAGGTGTTAAAGTAATTGAAGTAGATTCAGAAAGTAATGCAGCAAAAGCCGGTGTAAAAAATGATGATGTAATAACAGAGGTTGATGGCAAAGCTGTTAATTCGACTGATGACATGGTAAAAATGATAAAAGAGAGCAAAGAAAAAACTTCCATTATGGTGAAATTGCTTCGTGGTGGCAAAACACAAAACATTGAAGTAAAAATGCCTAAGAAAATAAAAACAGCCGATCTCTAAAACAGCTTTCTCCTGTGTGTGTGTTCAAATGCCTTTGCTATATGCAGAGGCATTTGCCTTTAACAGAATACCCAACTACAGATAAGCTAAATGGGTTATTTTTGCCCACTTATAATGGCTGATTACAGTAAATATGAAGTGGTAATAGGACTTGAAGTACATGCACAATTGCTTACTCAAAGTAAATTATTTTGTGGGGATAGCATTGCGTTTGGTGCTGAGCCCAACACCCATGTCAGCCCAATCACTTTAGGACATCCCGGCACATTGCCCCGGATGAATAAAAAAGCAATTGAGTTTGCTGTAAAAATGGGTTTGGCCTGCGGCAGCGAAATAGAGAAGAATAATTACTTTGCCCGCAAAAATTATTTCTATCCTGATTTACCGAAAGGCTACCAGGTATCGCAACATACTACACCTATTTGCAAAGGGGGTGTTGTAAAAATTAAAATAGCCGACCAGGAGAAAGAAATTCATCTTACCAGGATACATTTAGAAGAAGATGCAGGAAAAAGCTTGCATGATGTGGATGCAAATAATACCTGTATAGATTACAACCGTGCAGGAACACCGCTTATCGAAATTGTGAGTGAACCAGACTTACGTAGTGGTGAAGAAGCATTTGCTTATTTAACGGAAGTAAGAAAACTTGTCCGCTACCTGGAAATTTGCGATGGTAATATGGAAGAAGGCAGTCTTCGTTGTGATGCAAATATTTCTGTTCGCATGCACGGGGAAACAAAATTGGGTACAAGAGTAGAAGTAAAAAACCTCAACTCGGTACGTAATGTGAAAAGAGCAATTGAAGTGGAATCAAAACGGCTGATAGAAATATTAGAAGAAGGGGGAACGATTATTCAGCAAACAAGAAGTTTTGATGCGAATGAAAATACTACGTTTGCCATCCGTGATAAAGAAGATGCGGATGATTATAGATATTTCGCCGAACCTGATCTTACACCTTTTCACCTGAAAGATGATTTTATTGAAAATATAAGAGCATCGATTCCTGCTTTACCTGAACAAAGAATAAAAGACTACACAGATCGTTTACAGCTTTCTGTTTATGATGCAGCAGTTTTAACAGAAGAAAGATCTTTTTCAGATTATTTTGAAAAACTGATTCAACATGCCACTAATTATAAGTCTGCCGCTAATTGGATGTCGGGTCCTGTTAAAACATGGCTCAATGAAAACAATAAGCAGCCAGAAGAATTTCCATTATCCGCCAAACAACTTAGTTCGTTAATAACTTTAGTTGATGCAGGTAAAGTGAGCTTTTCAATTGCATCTGGTAAACTTTTTCCGCAACTGCTTGCAAACCCCACACTGCTTCCTGAGCAAATAGCTACAGAACAAAATTTAATACAGGAGTCAGATGTGTCGGCTATCGGACCAGTTATTGATAGCGTATTAGCGAAATTTGCTGACAAAGTTGTAGAATACAAAAAAGGTAAAAAAGGATTGCTGGCTTTATTTGTTGGGGAAGTGATAAAGCAATCAAAAGGAAAAGCCGATCCTAAAAAGACCAATGAATTATTAATAGAGAAATTAAAATCATAACAGCAAACAAGATACAATGAAGAAAATATTTTTGATACTTACATTAGTCGTGGTATTGGTTTCCTGCAAAGACAAATCAAGCGGGAAAATATTTGAGGTAAATGGGTCGCTTATTAATAATACTACATATAAGATGATCTACCTGGATGAAATGCCAATGGCAACTATGCAGCGTATGGTAGTTGATTCCGCAGTGATTGGCAAGGATGGAAAATTTATATTGAAAACAACGACCCAGGAAGCAAGAATTTATAGCTTACGGGTAGATGATAATCCTTCGCCGCTGGCTGATGTTATTAATGATGCGGCAACAATTACGGTTGATATAACACTCAATAAAGAAAACCCAAAATTCCTGGAGAATTATGCAGTAAAGGGTTCCACCGCCAGCAGCCAGATGAAGGATTTTATTTATGCTTTTAACGGCAAGTTGCAATCCATATACAGAAATGATATAATGACTGATAGTCTTCAAAAAGCAGGTTCTTCTGACAGCACTGTTCTTGCATTACAAGTAGAAAGAGCCCAGCTGGGTGTTGAAACAAAAAATTTGGCAAGTGATGCAATTGCAAAATCTAAAAACCCTGCCTTAACGATGATAGTATTGGGATATTACCAAAGTACAGCAAACAACCAGGGTTATAGATTAGAGCCTATCGCCAATGAAGAAGTAACTAAGATTGTAAATGATTTGTCTGTGAAATATCCTGAACACCAGGGAGTGTTATTAATAAAAAATTCATTAGCTGCTGAGGCGATCAAATCGAAAGGTTGGGTTGGTCAACAAGCACCTGAAATAACACTGCCGGATGCAAATGGAAAACAAATAACACTCAGTTCCTTTAAAGGGAAATATGTGTTAGTTGATTTTTGGGCCAGTTGGTGTGGTCCATGCAGGCAGGAAAACCCAAACCTGGTAGCAGCGTATAATAAGTTTAAAGATAAAAATTTTACGATCCTTGGTGTTTCACTAGACCGTCCGGGACAAAAGGATAAATGGCTGGAAGCAATTAAAAAAGATAAACTTACCTGGACACAAGTGAGTGACTTACAATTCTGGAATAGCCCCGTGGTTCCCTTATACAAGTTTGAAGGAATTCCTTACAATGTATTGGTTGATCCGGAAGGAAAAATTATTGCTGAATACCTGAGAGGTGCCGAACTGGAAAGCAAACTGCAGGAAGTACTTCAGTAATTCTAAGCCATCTTATTTTTCTTTTCTTTTTTCATCTTCACGAATGAAATAAGTATTGCTGGTAATAATACCAGGTTAGTAAATGTTGCAGTTACTAAGGTTAGCGATGTTAGCCATCCCAGCGCCTTGGTGCCATCAAATCCACTAAAGCAGAAAATGATAAATCCAGCTATTAATACAAGTGAAGTATAAATGATACTGATGCCGGTGCTGTGTATCGTTTCAATCACTGTTTGCTTCATATCGTAATTATACAAGGGTAGTTCTTGCTTATAATTAACCAAAAAACGTATGGTTACATCAATGGCAATACCCAGTGCTACACTAAATACGAGTACCGTAGATGGCTTTAATGGAATGCCGGCCCATCCCATAATACCCGCTGTTATTACCAATGGAATAATATTCGGAATCAGTGAGCAAATTAGTATGCGGGCAGATCTAAATAGATATAACATGCACAATGCAATTAAAAGGAATGCCCAAAAGATACTATCCTTTAATCCGTTGATAATATAATGGCTCCCCTCTAAAAAAGTAACACTGGTGCCCGTTAGTTGAATATTATGTGTTCGTTTACCCCACAAGGAATCATCTTTATGTTCATTTTTTGTTGCAGCATCGGCAGTTAATGCTTCAATGCTATCCCTGTTAAATAAATGTTCGGCTCTTTGTTGAATGCTGTCAAGAATACTAGGGAGACGTATACTTCCTACATCTGCCATACTTACACTAATACGGGCCTGCTGTTTCTCACTATCCATAAAAGTGGAAATCAATTTTGCAAATGAATTCTTTGCTCCACCTGAATCGCTTTTCATACTCAGGTATTGGGATAGTGCAGGTAAATCATAACTGGAGGGCATAGAATAACTATTGCTATCGCCATCAAAAAATGCTTGCTTCGCAAATTTCAAACCTTCGGTAATACTTAATGGCTTTGCAATACCGGGTATAGACGCTATAAACTGAGAGAGAGAGTCAATGCGTTCAAGATTACCAAGGTTGCGGGAAACACCATACTTCTTTTTTGTATCAACTAAAATTTCCAGCGGCATCACTCCTTTAAAATTAGATTCAAAGAAGCGCAGGTCGGTATATAGTTTATCGGTCTTCGGCAAATCATCCACGATATAGCCAAGTGATTTTAATTTAAAAATGCCGCCAATAGAAACGGCAACAATAGCTATTGTAACAACATATATAAGTTTGCGATGGTTGAGTGACCATCTTTCCAGCCGGTCGAGCCAACGGTTTAATCTTGGACTATGCAGGTATTTTGTATGTCGTTTTTTTGGTGCCGGTAGATAACTCAACACAGCAGGAATAAAGATTAATGAAATAAAGAACAGCAACATAATATTGATACCTGCTACAATACCAAACTCTTTTAATATCTGGCTTTGGGTCAAAGCAAATACAGCAAAACCAATTGCAGCTGCCAAATTGCAAAACAGCGTTACTACACCCATCTTCTGCACCATAGTAATTAATGCATGTTTTTTTCTGGCAGCTGGATTGGTAGCATCATCGCCTATTTCACCATAAGTTGTATGATACTTGTTGAGAAAATAAATACAATTGGGAATTCCGATTACTACGATCAATGGCGGGATCAATGCATTAAGAATACTGATCTTATAGCCCATCATTTGAATAGTAGCAAAGCTCCAGATCACACCGATTAACACAACAGCTAATGATAACCACATGGCGCTGAAAGAACGGAAGAATGCTAATAAAATAATGGCAGATAGAATAAGCGATGCAGCAATAAAGAAACGCATCTCTTTAGTGATCCGTACAGACAATTCGGTGCGGATATGAGGCAAACCACTTTTGTAAACCGTAAGATTATTTTCTTTGCCAAATTCATCAGCAAGCTTGCTGATTGTATTCACTACCCCGATCCTGCTTTTAGATGCCATCAAATCTTTGTTGATGCGAACACCCATCAACCAGGCATTGGTGGAAGGGTTATATAAAAGGCCTTTGTAAAAGGGGAGGCTTAAAAAAGTAGCAGCACTGCTATCAATTTCAGCTTGCGAAAGATTTCTGTCAAAGAAGATGGTATCAGCCTTTAGTTTTTCTGTGGCAGTATCCTTTTTTAAGTTAACTGCCGATGGAACTGAAATAATATCATCAACCCCATTTACTTTTTTGAGGTTGCGGAGTAATCTGGTGTAGGAGTTAAATATTTTCTCCGTAAAAAATTTATCTGTTTGAATACCTATCACAAGCAGGTTGCCATCCTCACCAAACTTTTTCCTGAACTCCTGGTAATCTTTGTATTTAGGATTGTTTATCGGAATAGCCCGGGCAAAATCATAGCTCAACTGCACTTTGCTGGCCTGGTAAGCCATAAAGCCCGTAAGTGCTACTAAAAGAAGTAAAAGGGCTAAACGATATTTCAGGATAAAACGACCAAGACTTTGCCACATAAACGGTTCTTATAATAAATTACGCAAAGAAACGCAAAATTGACCAATGGGCTCTTCCTTGTTTGTGATACTTTTGAAGAGTGAGATATTATGCATTAATAATATATTTTTTTTACTCCTTTGCTCTTACGGGTCAGGATTTGTTACCCCCAATAGGTGAATGGAGGGAGCATTTACCATATAACAGCACCATTGATGTGACAGCGGGAAATGGTAAAGTGTATGCAGCCACTCCCTACAGTATATTCTCTGTAGCGGTTGCAGGTAAATTAATTGAAAGGTATAGTCGGGTTACAGGATTGAATGAAACAGGAATCAATGCAATTCAGTATGATGTAGTAAATGATAAACTTGTAATTGCTTATAAGAACAGCAATATTGATATTATTTACCGAAATGATATTTTCAACATCCCTGATATCAAACGAGATAATATAGTAGGGGATAAAAACATTTATGCCATTTATCCTTGGGGCAAAAATTATTATCTCTCTACCGGCCTTGGAGTAATTGTAGTGGACGGTGAAAAATATGAAGTAAAAGATTCCTGGTTTGTAGGGAGTGGGGGGAACCAGGTAAAAGTAAATGGCTTTGTAACTGATGGTACTTTTTTTTATGCTGCTACAGACGAAGGATTAAAAAAAGCCTTACTTACATCCCCCAATCTTGCTAATCATACTAACTGGCAAATAGTAAGTTCTGCGAATGGGTTACCAGCGGGGGCTTGCAATAATGTAATGAGAGTGGAGAATAAAATAATTATCCAACAGGGAAGTTCATTATTTATACAAACAGGAAATAGCTGGTCTTTATTTTATACAGATGGCTGGCCTTGGGTTAACAGTAATAGCACGGAAAATAAAATTCAATTGTCTCAACGGCAATCCAACGGAACAAGTCGTGTGATAATTCTCAATACGGATGGAACTATTTTTCGAACATTGGCTAATACAGGTGCAGTATCCTTTCCACGAAAAGCAATTTTATTTAATAATGACCCCTGGGTGGCTGATCAGTTTGCAAGCCTTTCACATTTTAATTCTATATCTGCATATGAGCAGTATTCTCTTAATTCACCACAAGGAACGGCGGGTGGAGAAATACTGGTTTACAATAATGTTTTTTATGCAACTGCCGGCACTGTAAATGATGCATGGAACTATCAATATAATGGCGATGGTATTTATATTTTTAAAGAAGGCGATTGGAATAATATCAATCGTTACCGCTATAATAAAATAGACACATTACTGGATTATATTACCATAGCCCTTGATAAAAGAGACGAAACAATATGGGCAGGTTCGTATGGTGGCGGCTTGCTGCATATAAAACCGGGACCGGAATTTGAAATTTTTAAGCAATCCTCTCTCGGAGTGGCAGTGGGTGACCCTGGCAGTTACAGAGTATCAGGACTCGCATTTGATGCAGACAACAATTTATGGATTTCAACCTATGGTGCTTCGCAACCATTGCGGGTGTTGAAAAAAAATAATAGCTGGCAAAACTTTTCATTGCCATTCTCAATTGGCGAAAATGCTTTATCACAAATATTAGTGGATGATTTTAATTATAAATGGATCGTATCTCCAAAAGGGAATGGGTTGATTTGTTTTGACCATGGTGCATCCATAGAAAATTCAAACGATGATAAATGGAGAAGATTAGGAGCAGGTGGAGGAAATGGAAACTTACCAAACAATGAAGTGTTATGCGTAGCAAAAGATAAGAACGGTTATATATGGGTGGGCACCGCAGATGGGATTGCTGTCTTTCAATGCCCCGGCGAAATATTTACGACCCCTGCATGTGATGCAGTATGGCCGATAGTGCCCAATGGGAATTTTGCAGGCTATTTATTTAAAGGTCAGGAGGTAAAGAGTATCGCAGTAGATGGTGCAGATAGAAAATGGGTAGCTACAAAAAACGGTGTGTTCCTGGTAAGTGCAGATGGGGAAAAGGTTATTTATCGTTTTACAGAGGATAATAGCCCTTTGTTAAGCAGTGATGTAAAAAGGATAACTATTGATGGCAAAACAGGCGAAGTCTATTTTGCAACACTAAATGGCATCTGTTCATTTCGCAGCACAGCTACAGCTAGCGAGGAAACAAATAAAGAAGTGTTAGTTTTTCCTAATCCTGTTCCACCTGGTTTTACGGGCACTATAGCAATTAGGGGCCTGGTAGATAATGCCATTGTAAAAATTACAGAGTTAGATGGAAAATTAGTGTATCAGACAAGAGCATTGGGGGGCCAGGCAGTATGGAACGGGCAAAATTACCGGGGGCAAAAAATTTCTACCGGCGTTTATTTGGTATTGGTGAGTGATGATGGCCGGAAAGAAACAGCCGCAACAAAAATTTTCTTTATTCAAAAGTAAAATGCCCGATAAACTTTATAAAACAAAAGGCATTGTATTGCGTACGGTAAAGTATGGCGAAACAAGTGTTATCGTCATCATTTTTACCGAACTGTTCGGAGTTCAATCATACCTGGTAAATGGGGTAAGAACATCAACCAAAAAAGGCACAGGTAAGGCTAATCTTTTTCAACCTACAGCTATACTCGATCTGGTAGTTTATCACAACGAATTAAAACAACTCAATCGAATTAAAGAATTTAAGTGGGCAAGAATCTACCAGTATATTTTGTCAGATGTACAAAAAAATGCCGTGGCGCTTTTCATGGTAGAGTTACTTACCAAATGTTTAAAACAACCCGAAGGCAATCCGGAACTTTTTCAATTTGCGGAAGATTGTTTTTTGCAATTAGATACTTGTAAAGGAACGGTAATGGCGAATCTGCCTTTATTTTTTGCATTGCATCTTACTCACTTTTTTGGTTTTCGTTTTACAGATGAGTATGATGAACAACACCCTTTTCTCGATTTACAGGAAGGAAGTTTTGTAAGCGAGCAACCATATCATCCGAATTTCCTCGAAGGAAGACAGGCCTTTGTTACTTCACAACTATTAAAAGCACAGCATCCGGCCGAGTTAGAAGAAATAAAACTACATCACGATTTTAGAAGAAACTTGCTCTTTGTTTATGAAGCGTATTATACTTTACATATACCAGATTTTGGAAAAATGAAAACCCTGCCCATCTTAAGGGAAATTCTCGGGTAGCTATACAATCGTTATTAATCTAATACTTCGCAGGTAAATCCCTGCTGTTTTACAAGTATCATTATTCTTTGGGCTGTTACATTTTCTCCTTCAACCCTGAGCACTTTATCACAATCCGATAAGTCAAAATTTATTTTAAACGATGGGAATGCTTCAGACAAAATACAATTCAGCATTTTACTTTGTGACTTTTTCTGAACATCTGTTTTAAAAATCTCAACCATTTTTTATGACATTACTTTTATTTTAACAGTAACATGCAGGCCTCATCACCTCTGAGATAAAGTTGCCAATAGATTTTCCAAATTGTTCATTGACATTTTAAATCCTTCTGTGAAGCCCATTTCAATCATTTTTTCCAAACGGGTAAGAGATTTATTATAAATAGTAATACTCACTTTTGTTTTTCCATTTTGTTCGCTAAAAGTGTAATCCCAATCAGAACCGGGCAATTCAGGGTTTTCAGCTGCGTCTGCAAAAGCGTTAAACATTTTGAAATTGGTTTTTGGGGTAATGGAAGTATATTCCTGAATTGACCAACGTTCTTGTCCTTCCGGGCTTACCATTGCATAAAATCTTCGTCCACCCACTTTAAAATCCATAAATTTTGTTTTTGATGACCAGGGTTTAGGTGCTACCCATTGGTCAAGGAGTTCTGCTTTGGTAAATGCATCCCACACCAGATCGAGTTCGGCATCAAATTCCCTGTTTATGTATACCTTTTTTGCTGCTTTATCAACGGTAAAGTCAAATAGTAAGTTGTTCATTTTTTTTGTTTTTTCATTGTTAATAATACTTTGTCGAGTTGATCAAAACTGGTCTCCCAAATTTTTCTGAATTGGTCCATCCATTTATCGATCTCTTTCATCTTTTCAACTTGTAGTGAGTAGTAAATTTCTCTTCCTTTTTGTTCCTGTTTTAACAGTTCGCATTCGGTGAGAATACGAAGATGTTTAGAAACCGACTGGCGGGTAGTGTGGAAATTTTCGGCAATGGCATTTGGTGTCATTGCTTGTAAGGCAATTAGGGTAATGATTGCTCTTCTTGTGGGATCTGCTATTGCCTGGAAAATATCTCGTCTCATTTTAATTAAATTTAGTTGCGCAGCTATTCGGTTGCAAATATATGTGCAACTATTCGGTTTCTCAAATATTTCGTAAAATATTTTTTAAAAAAAAGGGTGTGGGGAAGTTTATAGTGGGAGTTTGTTGTTTAGGATTAGAGCCAGCAGTCCCATAGTTAATTTATGATAAGATGTATGTTCACAAAAAAAACTCTCGAAATCAATAGTGTGATTTAATAAATTTAGTGCAGGCCGCTGGTAGGGAGTTGTTCGATAGACAATCCGCAATCCACTATAATACTCAAATAGTTTTTGCCGTTCGAATAACAAACTACGGCTATCAGAGAATGCGTTCAGCAAAACTTAAGTCTTGTTTAAGTAGCACTATGCCAGGCTTTCTGCGGTTTTCGGAACCTGCACCAACAAAGCTTCCCAGGAAAGAGTCCACTTGTAAAGCTTGTGCACCATTACCAGTTGCCCATTGCAAAACATTTGCAAGTGGTACATGTGGAAAATGTTTTTTTACGGCTCCTATTTCACTGGCAATACTTAGTTGCCAGTTGCTGCTATAACTATCAGTACCTAGCACAATAGTACAGTTGTGTTTTATAAACAGATCGATTGGGGGTACTTTGTTTTCTATGTACAGGTTGGCATTGATGCATATACAATACACCAGCTTCAATCCATGTGTAGCAGCATAATCATTGGCCCATATCACATCTTCTTCCGCCATGCAGGTGTTATGAATAAGAAAAATAGTTTGTCCGTTGGTAAAGTAAGGAAGCACTGAGCGCAAGCTACTTTTACCGGTTACAGGAAAAGGAGATTTATCAAAGCCAAAAATTTTAAAGAATCTCAGGTAATCTCCACCTCCAGTTTTATACAATTCATTTTCCGCTTCGTTCTCCTGGTTATGTATAGAAATGATTGCACCTTTTGTTGCAGTATTAATCAATTCAAATGTTTTGGGACTAATGCTATAGGGCGCATGAGGTACAAGTGTTGTCCGGTGGTTAAGTGCAGATGCTGTTAATGAAGCTGCCAGATTCTGCGCCACTTTTTTAAAATGGTTGAAATTTTCGTCTGCTTTTTCATCAGTAAAATTTAGTACTTCTACAAAATTTTGCCAGTAGATCTTGCTTTTGCTTTTCACAGCAGCAGTATCGGCTGTGTTTCCAATATCGCCAACGGCAACAATACCATTGGCGTACATTTCATTTTCCGCTTTTATAATTTCTTTCTCAATTATTTCGGGGGCAAAATCTCTTTTAGTAACAACAGAACAAAGAAAATCTATTAACCCGGTATGGGGTGGGATCACATTTTTCAAATGACTTAATTCAAGATGGCAATGGCAATTAATTAAACCTGGTAAAAGAATTCCTTTAAATGTTTGAATGGCATCGCCTGCATTTTCAATAGCAACAATGTCTTTTATCACTCCCTCCTCATCTGTTATCAAAACTTTGTTCTCTTCTAGAAATTGAAAACCATTAAAGAGTTTATCAGCCTTGAACTTTAGATATCCCATCTTGTAAAAATAGAAAGCTCCTGCCTAACTTTTTGATTTTAGCAATATTCATTGCATTTAGGGTGTTGGGTGCTAAATCGCTAAATTTGCGGCCCTGAGAATTATAAATATGTTAGACAGATTAGAAGCCATAAAAGCAAGATTTGACCAGCTGGGTGTAGCTTTAACTAACCCGGAAATAGTTGGTAACAATAAAAAATTTGCAGAAACAAGTAAAGAGTACCGAAGCCTTGAAAAGATTGTGGTAGCCTACAATGAGTACAAAAAAATATTAGAGGATATTGACTTTTATAAAGAAGCAATAGAAGGCGATGATGAGGAAATGCGGGAATTGGCCAAAATGGAATCTCCGGGGCTGGAAGAAAAGAAAACTCAGTCTGAAGCATATATCCGCCAGTTATTAATCCCTAAGGATCCACAGGATGAAAAAAATGCCATCATGGAAATTAGAGCAGGGACGGGTGGTGATGAAGCCAGTTTATTTGCCGGCGATTTGTTACGGATGTATATGCGCTATTGCGAAAAAAGAGGGTGGAAAACAGCTGTACTGAGTGAGAATGAAGGAACCGTAGGTGGTTATAAAGAAGTGCAATTAGAAGTAACTGGTGATGATGTTTATGGAGTGCTGAAATTTGAAAGTGGAGTACACCGGGTGCAACGGGTGCCTGATACAGAAACAAGTGGAAGAGTGCATACCTCTGCTGCCACTATTGCCGTAATGCCGGAAGCAGAAGAAGTAGATTTTGAATTAAATCCCGCCGATGTAAAAATGGAAACTGCCCGAAGCGGCGGTGCCGGTGGTCAAAATGTAAACAAAGTAGAAACAAAAGTATTGTTGACCCACATACCCACAGGTACAGTAGTAGTTTGCCAGACCGAACGGTCACAATTAGGCAACCGGGAAAAAGCAATGGGAATGCTCCGAACAAAATTATACGAAGAACAGGTCAGAAAGCAGGAAGATGAGATTTCACGACATCGCAAAAGCCTTGTTAGTACCGGAGATAGAAGTGCAAAAATCCGCACCTATAATTTTCCACAAGGTCGTGTAACTGATCATAGAATAGGGCTAACTCTTTATAATCTTGATGCGGTGCTGAATGGAGATATTCAAGAATTAATTGACGCATTGCAGTTTGCCGAAAATTCTGAGAAACTGACCAAACAGCAATAAAATATTTTATAGCATTTTTCGCTTAAATATTCTACCTTGATTTGCTAAAAACTAAAAACAATGTTAGATCAACTTTTTAACCTCGTAAAGCAAGTAGGGCAGGATACGGTAGTAAATAATCCCGAGGTTCCTAACGAGGAAAATGAACATGTTATGGCGGATGCCACAAAAACAATTGCCAGTGGGTTTCAAAATATAATGGCAGGAGGAGGATTTCAAAATATCCTTGATCTTTTTAAGGGTGGTGGAAATTCGGGTAACAGTAATTCCTCGGGTTCCGGAATTGGCGGGCTTTTAAAGAATCCTATTGTTACCATGATGGTGGGTTATTTTATGAATAAACTGGTTAGTAAATATAAAATGAGCCCCTCAGCAGCCAGTAATGTATCAAACAATCTTATACCCAATGTACTTAACGGCCTTATATCCCGTACAACCAGTAACGAGCCGGAAAATGACGCCTTTGACTTTAATGATCTTATTGGTTCATTAACAGGGGGCAAGGTGGCAACATCCGAATCTAATTCTGGCGGCTTCAATTTCCAGGGGTTATTAAATCAACTCACTGGTGGTGGAAACAATGGAGATGGGGGTGGCTTTAACCTGCAGGATATTATCAGTCAGGTAACAAAAGGCACCCAACAAAACCAGGAACAGCAGGCGGGTTCCTCGGGAGGTTTAATGGATTTGATAAAAGGATTTATTTCAAGATAACATAATCACTTATAATTGAAGGCCGTACTAAAATTGTTTTAGTACGGCCTTTATATTTTCCAGGAAAAAACATTTTTTGGCATGAAATTTTGAAGGTATAGTTGAAGTAAAACGTCAAATACAGTATAAGTTCTTTGTTTGCTGATTATCAAGTTTATCAATGTAAAGATGAATAAGACAGGTTGTAATTTTAAGATTTTGAAACATCGTAAGGTTACAGTCGTTGTACAGAGGCTTTACTAAAAAGGAGGAGAGTGTTACTACTGAATATTTTTCTTTTAAACTTTCGTTAACAGCAAAATTGATACTATCGGCAGTAAATTTGCGTTATACTTATCAAAGAGAGATTATTTAAAACATTATATAAACGAACTCAATTTTCTCATAAGCAGTTAGTTTTGGTTGCGACCCCTGTTTCCACAGGGGTCAATTTTTTTTATACCTTTTAAGACTATATACCACACCAATCAAACATCCTGCAGCATCTGCAATTATATCCCCTACGTCAAAAGATCGGTTTATAACAACATACTCTTGCACAAACTCCATGACAACACCGTACAGCAAACAAAATATTCCAATCCATAAAAAAGTATTTGAAAGTTTTAATTGCACGGTTTGTTTATTATGAATGGCCCAGCACCAGAGAAATACCATTAGGGCGAACATGCCAATGTGCACCCATTTGTCAAACCATATTTTACTTAACCAGTTTTCTTTTGGAAATGCTGAGCCAGGGATCGTCAATAATATAGTTGAAATAAACAGCCAGACAATTGCCGGGATAAACGTGGGTTTGATCTTTTTCAGAAAAAAATATTTCCACAATATTAAACAAGATAAATATAAAAGGGGCCCCAAAAGAAGCCCCTTGTTTTAACCAACTATAGAACCAAAATTACTATAGCAATAATTATATAGTTCTTTCAGTTACGAAAGAAGGACTTAAATAGATTGATAAGTAGGGAAAGAGAATTAGAGTTTGCCCATTACATAAAGGGTTCCGGCAGGCTTGGAAATGTCAGGCCGGTTTTTCTGTTCCAACGTAATAGCGAATGCCTGTGCCGCTTGTGCTTTTTTAAGCCGGTACAACTGTAAAGGTTTTTCTGTTATTTCAATTAAACCCATATCCACTGGCTGGCCATCCAGGAAAGCCCATAGTTGATATTGTTTATCAGATGCAGGCTTGGGCATATTGTTAACCATCAGGTAAACATCATGAGAAGTTGTATCCCAATACACGGTGGCAAAAGAAGTTGGGGAAGCTGCCTGTCCACCCATTGCTGCCATTTTAACTGTTGGGTTTGCTTGTAGTACTTGTATGTCTTTTTTAATATCGCTCAATTCCGCTACAGAGTTATTGTAATTATTTTGCAGGTCTTTGTTTTTATTAGAAAGCATAATATTCCAATAAATACTTCCCGCTAATAAAATAACAGAAGCAGCGGCAGCATATTTAAACCAGTTTGTTTTACGGGCAATAGCAGGTTGCATCGTAACTACTTTACCTGTACTATTTATTTCTTCAAAAATTTTATTTCTTACATCTAATGAAGGTGCAATGGCATTTTCCATAGCTTGTTTTTCCAATGCCAATTCAAACGCAGTTCTTGCTGCCAGCACTTCGGGATGTTTAGTACACATCTGCTCGAACTCTCTTCCCTCATCTTCTGAGGTAAGTCCGAGCACATAGCTCTCTACAATTCCGCTTGATATGTATTCTTGTATACTCACTTTGTTATTGAATCATTGTTCTTAATTGTATCAAAGCACTTCGAATTCTCGTTTTTACAGTTCCCAGAGGAATATCTAATGCTTTTGCAATTTCTTCATGTGTAAAACCCTGAAAATAGGACATGTCTATCAACACTCTTAATTCACCTTTTAACTTACTCAATACTTTTTTTAAACCAACATCGTCAACAGTTGGCCCTATCGATGAGCCAGCTAAATCTACGTTTTCTTCTAATGATTGGTTTTTTTGAGAGTCCCTGAAACCCTTTGACCTTATTTCATCAATGGAGGCATTTCGGGCTATATTAAGCATCCATGTAAAAAGTCTTCCCTTGGATGCATCATACGAGTCTATTTTTCTCCAAATGTTTACGAATACATTTTGCAAAACATCATTAGCTATTTCTTTATCGGTAACTATACCATTCACAATCCCGTAAAGAGCACCGGAATAATTATCGTATAGGTAAGCAAAGCCCTGTTCATTACGCTGTCGCAATAATGACACCAGCTCTTGTTCGCTGTATGTGATTTGGGTATTCAACTAGTTGGTTAAGATACAATGATTAATAGAATAATCGTATCGTATTACATACGGAGATTAAAGAAGTTCAGATTTTATCCGGCTACCGCCTCGTATGCTGCAGCATCTAACAATGCTTCAACATCTGCCGGGTTGTTTACCGTCATTTTTACCATCCACCCTTCGCCATAAGGATCAGTGTTTACTGACTCTGGAGAGTTGGCTAATGCTGGGTTTAATTCGATTATAGTTCCGCTAACTGGTAAAAAAAGATCGGATACTGTTTTTACAGCTTCTACTGTTCCAAATACAGCACCGGCTTCCAGTGGTTTGCCAATAGTATCTACTTCTACATATACTATATCTCCTAATTCCCGTTGGGCAAAGTCAGTAATGCCTATAGTGGCAACATTACCTTCAATACTTACCCATTCGTGGTCTTTTGTGTATCGGAGTTCGGCAGGAAAATTCATAATCGATGATTTTGCCTGCAAACCTAAGGGAAAATGAGGATAAACGGCTTAAACGTAAAAGCTTGTTTTACAGTAGGCAAAAACTTCTTTTGGACTTTTCGCCGAAGATTTTACGCCGTTCATGGCAAGATTTGCGCCTTTGGTCGGTTAACCCTTTTACAATTGGGTGACACAGCGGTATCTTTGCAGCTGTAAATCAAAAAAAGCATTAATAATGAGAAAGTTAGCCGTTTTATTTGTGAGTTTGGGCCTTTTTACTGCTACCCAGGCACAAAAAATTTCAGGAATTGTAAAAGACGAAAAGGGAAAGGGGTTGGAGAAAACTACCGTTTCGTTGCTGCGTGCAAAAGATTCATCTGTTATAAAATTATCTGTTACTAATAACGACGGATTATATTCATTTCAATCCGTTCCGGGAGCATATCTGTTAAGCACATCCCATGTTGGATATACAAATACATATTCAAAAGTATTTGAAATAGCCGCCGGCGATGTAACGGTGCCGGAAATAAATATGGCAAAAATGTCAGCTGAGCTGGCAGGTGTTACTGTTACAGCACAAAAACCTATAATAGAAGTAAAAGCCGATAAGACAATTTTAAATGTAGAAGGCACCATCAATGCTGTAGGTTATGATGCGCTTGAGTTACTACGCAGAAGCCCGGGAGTAATGATCGATAAAGATGATAATGTAAGCCTTGCTGGTAAAAATGGCGTACAGGTATTCATTGATGGTAAGCCATCACCACTTTCCGGTACTGATCTGGCCAACTTTTTAAAGAGCCTGCAGTCTGCACAAATTGAAGCGATAGAAATTATTACCAACCCTTCTGCTAAATACGAAGCAGCAGGTAATGCGGGTATTATTAATATCAGGTTGAAGAAAAATAAAACTTTCGGTACAAACGGTTCTGTAAACCTTGGCTATGTTCAGGGTACTTATCCAAAATACAATGGAGGTTTAAACCTTAACTATCGTAATAAAAGTATCAACGTTTTTGGTAGTTATAACTATAATAATGGTAAGCACCTTATGAAAATGAATTCAGTAAGGGAACAACTGGATACATTGTTTGATCAGAAGAACAGGATGCTGTTTACTAATAATACTCATGGCTTTAAAGGCGGGCTTGATTATTTTATTAATAATAAGAGCACTATCGGGGCAGTAGTAACGGGTAATATCGCTAATAATGATTTTACTACTTCAGGTCCATTGAATTTCTATTATATACCGACCAACCAATTGGTAAAAGTGTTGAAAGCTACCAACAGTAATGATATGACGAGGAATAATATAAACACTAACCTTAACTATCGTTATTCTGTAGTAGGCGGTACAGATTTGAATATTGATGCCGACTATGGTTTCTTTAAGATCAGATCTAACCAATACCAGCCCAACTATTATTACCTGGCAGATGGTGTAACTGAGACCAGCCGGGTTATTTACAACATGCTTTCGCCTACAGATATAGATTTGTTTTCTTTGAAAACAGATTATGAACAAAATTTTAAAGGCGGCCGCCTTGCTTTAGGTGGAAAAATCGGTATTGTAAATACGGATAATGATTTTCAGCGTTATGATGTATATACAAATAGCAAAGTGCTGGATACAGCAAAGAGCAACCGTTTCCAATACAAAGAAAACATCAATGCATTATATGTAAACTATAATAAGCAATTAAAAACAGGCATCATGTTTCAGTTGGGCTTGCGTGCAGAAAACACCAACTTAACCGGAACCTCAACTGGATTTAAAAAATCAGGAAGTAACTGGGCAGATTATGATTCTTCTTTTAAAAGAAACTACACAGATCTGTTCCCAAGTGCTGCGTTAACGTTCAACAAAAATCCAATGAAGCAATGGACGGTAGCGTACAGCCGTCGTATTGACCGGCCAGCCTACCAGGATTTAAATCCATTTGAATTTAAGTTGAACGAATATACCTACATGAAAGGTAATATCGACCTGAGGCCACAATACACCAACAGTTTCAGTATTACTAATATTTATAAATACAGGCTTACTACTAAACTGAACTATAGCCATGTAAAAGATATTTTTGCACAGATACCAGATACTGCCGCTGGTGAAAGCACCAAAGGATTCTTGCAAAAAAGAAACCTGGCTAAACAAGATGTATGGAGTTTGAATGTTAGCTATCCGTTCCAGAAAAAATGGTATAGTTTCTTTGCAACTGCCAATGCAAACTACTCACATTACCAGGCAGACTATGGTGGCGGCAATCGTAAAGTTGATTTGAAAGTATTTTCATGGACATATTTTATGCAAAATAGTTTCAACCTTGGGAAAGGGTGGACAGGAGAGATAAGTGGATTATATATTTCTCCATCTGTATGGCAGGGAATCATTAAGTCAAAAGCAATGGGTACTGTTGATCTTGGCTTAGGAAAAACTTTGTTTAAAGGAAAGGCCAATGTTAAAATGGCGGTGAGTGATGTTTTCCAAACAATGAAATGGGGTGGATCATCTGATTTTACTGGAGTAAACAGTACATTTAGTGGACAAGGGGAGATGCCTCAGTTCAAATTAAACTTCAACTATCGTTTTGGTAACAACCAGGTAAAAGCTGCCCGTCAGCGTAAATCAGCTATTGAAGAAGAAACAAAACGTACAGAAGGTGGTGGACAAGGCGGAATAGGAAATCAATAATCATATAAGATATAAAGTAAAAAAAGCCCTGCAATATTGCGGGGCTTTTTTTTTACTAAGATTTAAATCTTTAACGTCTTTTTCTTTTTATCAATTTCGCTTTAATAATTCTTACATCCTCAAGCGGCCTATCCGTTCCTTTAGTAGTTGGGATCGCACAAATTTTATCTACTACCTCAATTCCTTTTACTACTTCGCCATAAACAGTATAACCCTGGTCAAGATGCGGAGTGCCGCCAATTTTTTTATAAACTTCCCTATGTGCCAAAGGAATTTTTCTTTTTAACCGGTATGTTTCGGTTGAATCCAAGCCTCCGTCTGTCCAAATTTTTCCCTGTACAATATAAAATTGACTTCCGCTGCTTGCTTTTTCGGGGTTTTCACTTCTTGCCGCAGCAATCACCCCTTTTTTATGAAACAAAGATGTTCTGAATTCTGCAGGAATTCTGGCTGCAGGACCACCCCCTCCCAATCTTGCACCAGCAGCGGCTCGTTTACTATCCGGGTCGCCGCCCTGCATCATAAAATCTTTAATGACACGGTGAAATAACAAGCTGTCGTAAAAATGAACTTTCACCAGTTTTAAAAAATTATCCCGGTGTAAGGGTGTTGAATCCGACAAACGGATAACAATATCTCCCATTGTAGTTTGCAGTAAAACATCTTTCTTCCGGTCTTTTTTTCGAACGGTAGAATCTTTTTGTGCAAACAATGAAATACATAGAGCAAAGAAGCAAAAGAATAGCGTAATTTTTTTCATGCAAATTAATTAGTCATTTAAACCATGTTCTTCAAAATAAAGCAATACATGATCTTTTAAAAAATTTTCCTGTTCCGGAGCTGACATATCGGGCATTACTTTCAGTTGTTTAAAATGTGGCCAACCATCATCATCCACTCTTTCTAATTCATAATACCCACTTTTAGAAAGCAGGCTGCAAATTGCAATATGCATCAAGTCCTGTTTCTGTTCTTTAGTAAATTTTTCTTTGATATCGCCAAACTCCTGAATCCCGATAAGAAACAGAATTGTTTCCATATCAGGTTTTTTACCAAATCTTTCTACCAGGCTTGCCTCCAGGTTCCACCAACGTTGTTGTAAATCATCATTTGTAAACATCGTACAAAGATAAGACAGCGGCTCTTTGTAGTTTGCCCCTACTTGCTTCTCCTTTATCTTTGCCGCAAAAGAATTAAAATGTTGCAGCTACAGGTATTACGGCAAGACCCTCAAAAAGCAAAAGATAAATTGGGTATAAAAAATTTCGCCGAACCTCAATTGGTGGATCAAATTATAGCATTAGATGAAGAAAGAAAAAAGCTACAGCAGGATTTTGATTCTAACCAGGCAAAGGTAAACAGCACTTCTAAAGAGATCGGCGCATTGATGGCAAAAGGGCAAAAAGAAGAAGCCGAGACAAAAAAACAGGAAGTTGCTACATTAAAAGTAGCGCTGCAACCTATTTCAGAAAAACTAGACGTAGTAGAAAAGCAACTGCATGATGAGTTGGTAAAACTTCCTAATCTGCCTGCAGATATAGTCCCTCCGGGAAAAACTCCTGCTGAAAACATTGTAGTTAGGGAAGGAGGAAGCAAACCTCAATTATTTGCAGGCGCAGTTCCGCATTGGGATTTAATTAAGAAATATGATATTGTAGATTTTGAAACCGGGGCAAAAATTACAGGCAGTGGTTTTGCATTGTTTAAAGGACAAGGTGCAAAATTGCAGCGGGCACTCATTCAATATTTTTTGGATTATAACACTGCTGCTGGATATACAGAATATCATCCGCCATTTATGGTAAATGAAGCATCGGCCTTTGGTACAGGACAACTGCCCGATAAAGAAGGGCAGATGTATCATATGCCGGAAGATAAATATTATATGATCCCTACTTCAGAGGTTCCCATCACTAATATTTACAGGGATGAAATTGTGAAAGCAACAGATTTACCCATTAAGATGACAGGTTATTCTCCTTGTTTTAGAAGAGAAGCCGGAAGTTTTGGCAAAGATGTTCGTGGGTTGAACCGGGTTCATCAATTTGAAAAAGTAGAAGTGGTACAAATTGTTCATCCGGATAAAAGTTTTGATGTACTGGATGAAATGGTGCTTCATATCGAAAAATTATTACAATCACTGGAACTGCCCTATCGTATTTTACGTTTGTGTGGTGGCGATATGGGATTCGCCTCCGCCATTACATACGATTTTGAAGTGTACAGTGCTGCTCAGGAAAAATGGTTAGAAGTAAGCTCTGTTTCTAATTTTGAAACCTACCAGAGTAATAGAATGAAAATTCGGTTTAAAGATGATAATGGTAAAACGCAATTGGTTCATACGTTGAATGGTAGCTCATTAGCATTGCCAAGAATAATTGCTTGTTTACTGGAAAATAATCAAACGTCAGCAGGAATTAGTTTGCCTGCAATAGTAAGTAAGTACACGGGGTTCGATAAAATTTCATGATTATATTGACATATAAAAAATGCCGGTTACAGAAGTAGCCGGCATTTTATTGAAATATTCAACAAAAAAACTTATTGCTATTATCTAAAACTTGCTCTTGGTCCACCAACTGCAAACACAGCTTGCATTCTTGATTTTTGACCAGCGCTGAACATATACATACAAGCGTCATCCGTATAATCCATATAGTTCATAGTCATTTCAAGAGGAGTGCCTGTACAAGTGCTTCTATGAGTAGCCGAAGGACAACCATAGTTTGCAGTATTATGAAGAGGGGTATCACCCACCTGGTCATTACCGCAAGTAGCATCTCCCCATATATGACGAAGGTTCATCCAGTGGCCTACTTCATGGGTAGCTGTTCTTCCTTTATTAAAGGGTGCGGCAGCAGTGCCTGTTCTTCCTGTTGCATTATCATCTAATACTATACCGTCGGTAGAGGAACTTCCACCAGGAAATTGAGCATAACCAAGTATGCCACCACCCATATTACAAACCCAGATGTTGAGTTTAGTAGTTGGGCTTGTTGGCGCAATTCCTTTAGCATTTTTTTTCATAGCATCATTAGTGCTCCAACTTACAGTATTGGTGCTTCTGCGTTTTACCTGGTCAAGCACAAATGTAACTCCTACATTTCCGGCCGTTACATTATTATAAGGGTTGCCTGCATTGTAATCAGTATTTAAAGCTGCAAAATCTTCGTTTAATACATCCAGTTGCGATTGAAGCTGGGCCTGTGATACATTTTGCGCCGCTGTTCTATAAAGTACATTGAATACTACAGGAATTTGAATGGTACCATTGGGCAGTAAAGTTTCTGGTTGAGGATTATCTCTAAAACGACGGGTAAATTCTTCGATTTCATCCATGCGGTTACGCAGTGATGGGTCAGCAGCAAGCTGTTGTTTTAGTACATCATCAGCTGAACAGCGGCGTTCTGTTGCCAGAGGTTGTTCTCCTTCAGTAATTTCATTTTCAGATGTAGATTTATTACATCCTACAATCAATAAAAATCCGCTGGCAATTAACACGAATGATTTCTTCATAAAAACGAATTTGGTTTGTGTGTAAAAAATAATGACCAATAAATTTATTGGATTATTTATATTTCTAATATACTAACGACTGTTATTATTGCAACAAGGTTACTAAAATCGGTTTATCTTTATTTTACACAAGATTGCATTACTTAATGAACCAGGCGTTTTTACTGATTATTGTGTTATTTGTTGTATCAGCTTGTCAAAAGAAAGCTGTTCCTGTAATTACAGAAAGAAAATACGATCCCCCCAAAGGTGTAACCACTTTCCCACCACCCGGAACAATAAATCCCGATACCGCAATCGGCAAAACTGTTTTTGTAAGTCGCTGCGGTAAGTGTCACGGATTACCGGACCCCATTCAATTTACAACCGAAAGATGGGATGGAATTCTTTCTTATATGATGCCACGAGCAAGACTTGATGAAGCACAAAAAATACATTTAGCGGCTTATATTAAAGCAAATGCAGCTAAATAAATGTAAAATTTAAGGGAATCAAATTCGTATTTATAATAACAATCATTCATTCCGGAAATAAGACTGAAGATTCTTCGTTTTAGATTAGAAAGCTTTCGTTACCCATTAAACCTGATACTATTATACTAGTCTCAAACCTAAATGTGCACACATGTCATTGACTAATCAGATGAAAAACCAGCACTTAATGTGGCGTGCCGGTTTTGGCCCGGCCGTAGAACAGCTAGAAGACCTGTCCAGGTTTTCTCCCAAACAGTTTTTTACAGCCCTTGTAAAAGCTTCTTCCAAAAAACCAGATTATATAGATGTAGCAGATGACTATCTGAAAGGATTATGGATGGGTATTGAAGAAGCAGGACGTCAGCAGAAAAAGGAAATGGATAAAGACGAACGAAAAAAAGTGCAACAAAAAAACAGGGAAGGTGTTCGTAACCTAAATATGTTCTGGATGCATGAAATGGTAAATAGTTCTGCCCAGCTACGGGAGAAAATCGCATTTTTCTTTCATGGACATTTTGCCTGCCGAAATCTTAATGTTTTTTACCAACAGGGATTATTAGATGTAATAAGAAGAAATGCGTTGGGCAATTTTGGGACCATGCTAAAAGAAGTTTCCAAAACAGCTGCCATGCTGAACTTTCTAAATAATCAACAAAACAAAAAAGACCATCCCAACGAAAACTTTGCACGGGAAGTGATGGAGCTCTTTACATTGGGCCGTGGTAATTATACAGAGAATGATGTAAAAGAAGCTGCAAGAGCATTTACCGGTTGGAGTGCTAATCTTAAAGGTGAGTTTCAGTTCCGCCGGTTTCAACACGACTTTGGTAGCAAAACAGTTTTAGGCCGTACCGGAAATTTTGATGGTGGTGAAGTGCTGGATATATTATTGGAAGAAAAACAAACAGCTAAATATGTAACACAAAAGCTCTACAAGTTTTTGGTGAATGAGAAAGTTGATAATGCTAAGATAGATTGGCTGGCAGAAAGATTCTATAAAAACAATTATGAAATAAGTAAACTGCTGGAAGATATTTTTACCAGCGATTGGTTTTATGAGGAGAAAAATATTGGTGCACAAATAAAATCACCCGTAGAATTATTAGTAGGTATACAACGTATGCTACCCATGAAATTGGAGAATGAAGAAGCATTGATGGTTTTGCAACGGGTGCTCGGGCAATTACTGTTTTATCCCCCAAATGTAGCAGGATGGCCGGGAGGTAAAGCCTGGATAGACAGTTCCTCCTTAATGATGCGGATGCGTATTCCGAAATTGATCAATGATGTAGATGAAATGAATGTAACGCCGAAAGATGATGATGATACGATGATGGGAATGAAAGATGCGGATGGACAAATGAAGATGCCTAAAAAAGCAGGAGGGCAGCAGGCAGGCGGTGCTTATGCAGGAATGAAACGACAGCAATTGAATGCTGATGTAGATTGGAAAGATTATGTGAAGTATTATGAGAGCACAGCACGGGAAGCATTGGCAGAAACGATTTCAAAAGTATTGCTGCAAACAAAGAGCAGAGTGAGTATGGATATTATTAAGCAACATGCAGACCAAACAGGAAGAGAGAATTTTATTAAAACCGCTACCCTGCAAATAATGAGTACACCTGAATATCAATTGTGTTAAATCCTGCTACGAGCCGTGAGTTATGGGCAAGATCTTAAACCCTTCTGCTCTAGCTTACAGCTAATAGCTCAAAGTTTTTCATATGCATATAAAACGTAAAGAATTTATTCAACTCGGTTCACTCGCCACAGCCTCATTGATGGTGCCCAAGTTTTTAAAAGCTTTTGAAAACCAGAGCATGGTGCTGCCAGGAAATAAGGTGGTAGTGATATTACAGCTTAGTGGCGGTAACGATGGACTCAACACCGTTATTCCTGTAAGAAACGATTTGTATTATAAAGCAAGACCAAAATTGGGCATTGCAAAAGATAAAGCATTATCGGTAACTGATGAAGTGAGTTTGCACCCCGCTTTATCAGGCTTCAAAGAATTATACGATGATGGCAGCCTTGCAATTTTAAATAATGTGGGTTATCCCAATCCAGACCGTTCTCATTTTCGCAGTATGGACATTTGGCATACCGCCAGCCAGAGTACTGAATATTGGACCAATGGTTGGGTAGGTAGATATCTCGATTCGCAATGTAAAGGTTGTGATAAACCAACACAGGCAATTGAGTTAGATGATGTATTGAGTCTTGCATTGAAAGGAGAAGATATAAAAGGTATTGCCGTTAAAGACCCAAGAAGATTGTATGGAACAGCTAACGAAAAGTTCTTTAGAGAGGTGATGAAAAATCATAAAGATGAGGCGGGAGAACAACCTGTGGATTATTTATATAAAACAATGGCGGAAACATTATCTAGTGCAGATTATATTTTTAAGCAAAGCAGAATGCATCCTACTAATGCAGAATATCCAAAAACTGATTTGGGCAATAGCTTGAAAACAATTGCTTCACTAATATATTCGGAGATCAATACAAAAGTGTATTATGTTTCGTTAGGAAGCTTTGATACACATATTAACCAGGATGCACAGCAACAGCGTTTGTTTACTGAAATGAATGATGCCGTAAAAGCATTTGTAAAAGATTTGAAACAACAGCACCGTTTTGAAGATGTAATGTTGTTTACTTTCTCAGAATTTGGCAGAAGAGTAAATCAAAATGCCAGCAATGGTACGGACCATGGTACAGCTAATAATATGTTCCTGGTAAGTGGTGGTTTAAAACAAAAAGGAATGTTGAATGCCATGCCTGACCTGGCCGATTTGAATGAAGGTGATTTGAAACACAATGTTGATTTTAAAAATGTGTATGCTACCATTTTAAACAAATGGCTGAAAGCAGATGATAAATCAATATTGACTAAGCAATATGATTATATGAATTTTATTTAGCGATTCTTACATATCAAAAAAAAGCCACGAAGAAAATTTTCTCCTCGTGGCTTTTTGATTTTTCAACTTTAAAGCATGTGATTATATTTCTTTTCGCTTGCTTACTCCAATTTTATAAAGGATATATCCCATCAATGCAAAGAACGCAACTCCGAGCCAGGTGTATCCCTGGCCACCCAGAGTATTTGTGAGACCATGTTCTGCATTTACACTGCCAAGTTTACTGTTTACACTTGGAATAGAAGATAAGATTGCAACTAACACACCTGCTAATGCACCACCAGCTACCAATCCAGTTGCAAACAAATTTCCTTTTCCTAAATCTTCTTCATCTGCTGATACCTGGATGTTTTTCTTTTTCTGTCTCCATTCCACAATACCTCTGATAGCACCACCAATAAAGATTGGAAGCGTTGTTGATAAGGGGAGATAAATCCCAATTGCAAAACTCAATGCTTTTATACCACATAATTCCATGACAATAGCGATAAACACACCCACTAAAACAAACTGCCAATCAAGATTGAAGGAGAGAATTCCTTTGATCAAAGTGGCCATTAATGTTCCTTGTGGTGCCGGATAAAGATCAGTGCCGATTGCATGCTCAATGCCCTGTGCTGCCATAGCAGCAGTAGGAGTATCTAATATTTTAATAGTTGCGCCAATGGCTAACGATGAAACAATTGCTCCTACAAATAAAGCGATTTGCTGATTCTTAGGTGTGGCACCAACCAGGTAACCAGTTTTTAGATCTTGCGAAGTTGCTCCCGCATTAGCCGCAGCAATACAAATCATTCCACCAACTACAAGTGCCATCGGCTCATAGAAATGACCGGTCCATTTAACAGCAATAAAAATTAAACATGTTCCCATTAATGTAGCGATAGTCATACCACTTATGGGATTATTAGAAGAGCCAATCAAACCAACGATGCGAGAGGATACCGTAACAAAGAAAGCACCGAAGATTATGATCAGGAGACCTAATAATAGTTTGCTTCCAATGTTGCTGCCGGGAATAAGTGTGCCGGGCATCAATGCAATTACCAATAACAGCACAAGACTTCCTATTCCCACTACTTTCATGGATAGATCTCTTTCAGTTCTTGGAACATTAGCGGCAACTCCAGTACCATCTTTCTTTAGAGAGCCAATACTTCCCCTAAAAGAAGAAATGATAGTAGGAATTGTTTTTATTAATGTAATAAACCCACCTGCAGCAACGGCGCCGGCACCTATTTGTCTTATATAAGCTCTATAAATAGCCGATGACCAATCTGCAAAATCATGTGTAACAGGATCCCATGATCCTGCACTGCCGGGACCAGGTTTAGTTAGATCTGTTATATAACCAAGTTTATGTAGTTGCGCTGCAATTACATCAGGACTAATTAATGATGATAAAAGAGGAATTAACACAAACCAACTTAGAACACCGCCTGCCACAAGCACACCGGCAATCTTTGGTCCGATGATATAACCAACACCCAGGTATTCGGGGGTAATTTCACCACTTACTCTTGCTGAGGGAAATACTTTATTGGCTTGCCTCGTTGCAAACTCCGGCACTTCTTTAATTACATGAAATATTTTTTGCAACAT
Organism: Chitinophagaceae bacterium IBVUCB2; assembly: GCA_002127295.1. Classification (GTDB taxonomy): domain Bacteria; phylum Bacteroidota; class Bacteroidia; order Chitinophagales; family Chitinophagaceae; genus JJ008. The sequence continues at coordinate 291,963 of NFUV01000003.1, read as the reverse complement.
CGCATAAGCAAAAGCAAATCCCAATCCCATGAAAGCTGTTTTAGCAAAATCGCCCCCTTTTTCTCCTGCCTTTAATACAGATGCACAAGCGGTACCTTCCGGATAGGGTAAGGTTCCATGTTCCTGAACTATCAATGAACGGCGAAGCGGAATCATCATTAATGTTCCAAGTATACCACCAAAAATTGCGAGGACAAGAATTGTAAAGTAGTTAAAGAAATTAGCACTGTTTGGATCACTTAAAAATAAAAATCCAGGCAAAGTAAATACAACACCCGCAGCTATACTTTCTCCTGCGGAGCCAGTAGTCTGTATGATATTGTTTTCAAGAATGGTAGTTTTCAAAAATCTTCTTCCCAATGTAATTGCGATAACAGCAATTGGAATGGATGCAGAAACAGTTAAACCGGCTTTCAAAGCCAGGTAAACTGTGGAGGCCCCGAAAATGATTCCAAATATTGCCCCGGTGATCATTGACTTGATGGTTAGCTCCGCCATCTTCGTTTCAGCCGGTACAAAAGGTTTAAACTTAGTTTGCTCAGACATAGCAATTGAGTTTTGTTAAAGGGAAGATATGAAAAAAGGTGACGAATAATATTCATCACCTTTCTCCTGTGCGTAAAATGATAGTTAGCTTAGGCCTTTCTCTTTCATAATTTTATTCAACCATTTTAGCATTGCAAAACACATAATAGTAGCTACCATCAGTAAGCCAAAGTTTAGCCAGAAAAAACCAGCCTTGTGGCTATAGTTATCCCACATGGTTGAAAGCACTCCTGATAACTTGTTGCCTATGGAAGTAGCCAAAAACCAACCTCCCATCATTAAAGAAGTTATTCGTACTGGGCTAAGTTTAGAGACCAATGATAGTCCCATAGGGCTAAGCAAAAGTTCTCCAATTGTCACAACTCCATAGCTGGTTATTAACCATAATACACTTGCTTTTTCGCCGCCATTGTTACTTGCATAAACTGCTCCAACCATTACTAATGCAGAAAGGCCAGAAATAAAAAGACCAAAAGCAATTTTGGTTGCAGTGGATGGTTCTTTGTTTTTTCTGCGAAGCCAGGTAAAGAATGCTACGATCAAAGGAGTTAATAAGATTACCCAACCAGGATTTATTGACTGGCTTAAGTTAGTGGCCCACAGACTTACTGTTTCACCATCATCAGGCTTTTTATTTTCAGGAATATTTTTAAAATAAACAGGATAGTTTACTTCTTTTATTACTTTACCATCTTCTTTCTGTAATCTGAATTGCGCATCATATTTCGCAACTGAATCTTGCTTGTAAGTAATCGATTGGGCAAAGTTGAATTTGTCGAATATCTTTTGTGCTGTGCCCGTCACTTCTCTGTTAGTATACCTATCGGCCCAGGTATTTAGTGCTGTACCATTTTGTTTGAATACCGCCCAGAATAAAATAACTACTGCAAAGATGGCAAGCAAAGCGGCGATCGGTCTTTTCTCATCGGGCTTTGCGCTAAAAAATAATGAGCCATAAAAATAAATTACGGGAAGACAAGCAAAAATAAATGCATCAGTAGAGTCGGAGCCCACTAAGGTGCCCGGTATCATCCAACCTAATATGCCGGCAATTACTGAAGGAACAAAAATGGTTAGGACGATGCGGGTCATCGACATATCTTTTTCTGTCACTCCTTTTTTTACATCAAATGCTATATAATGTTTAGTGCCTATTAAAAAGATTACAACACCAATAAACATTCCTACTCCTGCAGCAATGAAAGCAGCTCCCCATCCATATACAATATATAATGCGGCTCCAAAGAAGTTGCAAATAAATGCACCAATGTTGATACCCATGTAAAAGATGTTGTATCCATCATCTTTTTGTTTTATGTATTGAGGGGTGGTATAAACATTACCGAGTAATGTGGAAATATTGGGTTTGAAAAAACCATTACCAACGATCACCAATGTCATAGAAAGATAAAGCATGGCAATGTTGTGAACAGACATAAGACAGTAGCCAATACCCATCATCAGGCCACCAATGATAATTGATTTGCGATAACCTAAGTAGCGGTCAGCTAATAATCCACCAATGAAGGGAGTGAGAAATACAAGAGCGATAAAAGTGCCATACAGATCAGCAGATTCTGCTTCGGTCATAGCATATCCTGCTTTTACATCTTTTAAATACAAGGTAAAAATTCCGATCATCAGGTAATAACCAAATCGTTCCCACATTTCGGAGAAAAACAAAAAGGGCAATGCTTTCGGATGTTTCTTCCACATAATCAGAGGATTTAAGCAGTTAAGATAATAAAATTGGAGTTAGTGGAAATAAAAAAGGTGGCCGCATAGCCACCTTTTTTATCGTAAGTATTTAATTAAACAGATCCAGTTTTTTCTTTCACTATTTGATTCAAAGATTTGATCTTAGAGAAGATCCAGAAGCCTCCTAATATAGCAGCGATGGTAATGATACCAAAGAACATTTTTTTATCAGGTATTTTGTCCCAGAAGCTGGCCATTACACCTGCAACTTTTCCACCTAAGGAAGTAGAAAGGAACCAACCTCCCATCATTAATGCTGTTAATCGGGGAGGAGCCAGTTTTGATACCAATGATAATCCAATTGGACTCAAGCAAATTTCACTGATAGTGAAAACAAAATAAGTCATGACTAGCCATATACCAGCTGTTTTATAAAGGTATATGCTAGGAACAGACATTACAGCGAAAACCATTACTAATGCACTTAATCCTGATATAATTAAAGCATATCCAAATTTGCTCATCGTGGACGGTTCTTTACCTCTTTTCCTTAAGAAAGCAAAAATGCCAATGAGTATGGGAGTAAGTATTACTATAAAAAATGGATTAATTGATTGGTAAAGCTCTGCGTTCATTAGTTTAAGCTCTTGTCCTGCTGCAGGCCATTTATCCTTTTGTAAATTATTTAGATATGGGTCTGGCCCCATTACCTTCACGGGATTACCGGCACTATCTGTTACGGCTCTGAGATATTCATCAACCTGGCCTACTTCTCTAGGTTCCGAAGTTATTCTTTGTACCATGTCTACACTACTTGCCGGACCTTCTAATACAGAAGAAATTTGTCTGTCCGTATGTGTTTCTGCCCAGATAGTAAGTCCTGTTGAGTTTTGATTATAGATAGTCCAGAAAATAATTGATACAGTGAAAATGAATAATAATGCACCGATTCCTTTTTTGTCTTCTGCATTACCTTTACGCCATAAGTTTACGTAGAAATAAATTACAGGTATACATGCAAAGATGAAAGCATCATTAGAATCCGAGTTCATGATATTACCTGGTATTATCCAGCCTACAATTCCAAAAACAATCATCGGAAGAAATACTGAACCAAATATTTTTGAAATTGGCATATCTCCTGCCTGCATTGGCTTTTTAACATCTGCTTCTTTTACATGCTTTACTTGCAAAGCAAGCCAGATTAATCCAATAACAAGGCCGACACCTGCTGCTGCAAAAGCATATCCCCATCCATAATTGTTGCGTAAATAAGCAGCTACAAAATTGCAAACCAGGGCTCCGATATTAATACCCATATAGAAAATGTTATAGGCATTATCTTTTAAAGGCTTTAGTTCTTCTTTGTTGTATAGGTTGCCAAGCAATACAGAAATGTTTGGTTTAAAAAAACCATTACCTACGATTATTAATCCAAGGGAAACATACATAGCAGTATCACCCGGTATTGCAAGCCCGAAGTATCCAGCTGCCATCAATGTACCGCCAATAAAAATTGATTTTAGATAACCAAGATATCTGTCAGCGATAAGTCCGCCAATAAATGGAGTCAGATAAACTAGTGCAATAAAGCTACCCACAACATCAGCCCCCATTCCTCTTGAAAATTCTTTACCTCCGGTAGTAGTATCGGTTAAGTACAAGAACAAAATTCCAACCATGAGGTAGTATCCAAATCGTTCCCACATTTCTGTAAAAAACAATACCATTAACCCTTTAGGATGTTTGCCGGTTTTTGCAACTTGATTCATGCTAATTTTTTTTAATTTTTAAATCAGAATCCTTAATCGTTAGAAGCAACCAAAATACATAAATTTAACCACCTGCAAATTTTTTCGGATTATCTTTAGCCGACATACCCGATATTCGCAACACCTTAAAATCCAGCAATTAACTGAACTATGCGTATCCTTTTATTAGGCTCAGGCGGCAGAGAACATGCACTTGCGCTAAAAATTTCTCAAAGTCCTCTTTGCGAAAATCTTTTTATTGCTCCCGGAAATGCAGGCACCTCTCAATGCGGCACCAACCTGCAGTTTGGTATCAATGACTTTGACGCCATTAAAAAAGCATGTATTGATAAAAAAATTGACCTCGTTATAGTTGGTCCTGAAGAACCGTTAGTAAAAGGGATTACGGATTTTTTGATCAATGACCCGGCGTTAAAAGACCTGGATGTAATTGGGCCAGATAAAACAGGAGCACAGTTAGAAGGCAGCAAGGCTTTTGCAAAAGCTTTCATGATGCGACATAATATTCCTACCGCTGCATACAAAGAATTTACTTTAGAAAATTATCATGAGGGAGTAGATTATTTGAAACAGCATGAATTACCCATTGTAATGAAAGCGGATGGTTTGGCTGCCGGCAAAGGAGTAGTTATTTGTGAAAATCACCTGGAAGCAGTTGCCGAATTTGAATTAATGATACAACGGGCAAAATTTGGGGACGCCGGTAAGAGAGTAGTGGTTGAACAATTTTTGAAAGGTGTAGAAATGTCAGTTTTTGTGTTGATGGACGGGAAAAATTATGTGATACTGCCGGAAGCGAAGGATTATAAAAGAATAGGAGAAAAAGATACCGGCCCCAATACCGGTGGTATGGGAGCGGTAAGTCCTGTTCCTTTTGCTACACCCGAGCTAATGAAAAAAATTGAAGAGAAAGTTATTAAACCCACAGTTGAAGGATTGAAAAAAGAAGGATTAGAATACCGGGGCTTTATCTTTTTTGGATTCATGATTGTGAATGATGAGCCCTACATGATTGAGTATAATTGCCGCATGGGCGACCCGGAAACTGAAGTGGTGATACCACGTTTAAAAAATGACCTAGTTGAATTATTAGCAGCCGCATCCAATCAACAGTTAGATAAAGTGAAAATTGAAACTGATCCAAGAACAGTTTGTACCGTAGTGGCCGTAAGCGGAGGTTATCCAGGTGATTATAAAAAAGGTATTGAGATTGAAGGTCTCAATGATATCAATCCTGAAGACAGTATATTATTCCATATGGGAACTACTACTGTAAAGGATAAAGTGGTTACTAATGGCGGCCGGGTTTTTTGTATTACTTCTTATGGCCTTTCCATTTTTGATGCTGTAGAAATTTCAAAAGAAGAAATGCAAAAAGTATATTTTACAGGTATGGAGTATCGCAGTGATATTGGATACGAGTTTGAGTAATTATTATGAAGTAAGGTTACCTTTGCAGAAATACTTTCTATGGCCAGCGAGGTTAATTATCACGACTATTTGCAATTAGAAAAAATTCTGAATGCACAACATCCTGAGAGTGATAAATTAAGTATAGCGGCCCATGATGAAATGCTTTTCATTGTTATCCACCAGGCATATGAGCTTTGGTTTAAACAATTACATTACGAAGCAGATTCTATCGTTGCTATAATGAGTAAACCGGCGTTGAATGATAATTCACCGGAATTACAAACAGTGGTGCATCGTATCAGTCGTATAGTAACAATATTAAGAGTATTGGTTCACCAGATTGATATTATGGAAACGATGACGCCAATGGATTTTCTCGATTTCCGGGATATGCTTCGTCCGGCATCCGGTTTTCAAAGCTGGCAGTTTAAAGAACTCGAAGCAAAGTTGGGATTGAAATTCGAAGCCCGTCATGGAAAAGAATATTATACCGCACAACTTTGTCCTGCACATGTTGATATAATTAAGCAAGCAGAAAATAGTCAGTCATTATTACAATTAGTAAATAGCTGGTTAGAAAGAATGCCTTTTTTAAAAGAAGGAGCGGATGAAACTTTCTGGAATAATTATAAGGAAAGCTATCGTTCCAGCCTTGCTGAAGCAGAAAAAAATAACCTGTCGGGTTTTGATGAGATCTTTGGTAGCACTGCATCAAAAGATAATACACTTTCACCAGCAGCTTGTAGGGCAGCCTTATTCATCATGTTATATCGTGGCTATCCTTTATTGCAATTACCATTTCAATTATTAAATGGATTGCTGGAAATAGACGAACAACTTAGTTCCTGGCGTTACCGGCATATGAATATGGTGCACCGTATGATCGGCACAAGAATAGGAACAGGCGGAAGTACTGGAAAAGATTATTTAAAAGCAGCAGCAGACAAACATTATATATTCAGAGAGATTGCACAGCTGAATAGTTTTTTAATTGAACGAAGAAAATTGCCTGCGCTAAATCATGAAACAGAAAAAAGATTAGGCTTCGTTTCATAAAAAAAAGAGCCATACTAAATACGGCTCCTTTTACCTGATAAAAGAGAGGATATATATTAGAAGGTGTAACGGATTCCAAGACCACCCCAGCTACCGACAAACCCACGATTATCTCCAAATTCAAACGAAGGTTGCCAGTCAAGCGACATATTAATGGGTGCGCCTTTAAATTTATAATCTAATCCAAGTACACCATCAAGACCAATAAAAGCCCCGTCGCCATATTTTGTGTTATAAAAACCTACGTGGGCACCAGGACCAATGTACCATTGCAAACCCGTAGCACCAGATATAGGTCCGTGTATTTCATATAAGCCTGTAATTCTTGTACCCCTGTTCCAGAAATAACCAATAAGCTCTAATGCGTTATTGCCATTTACAAAATGTTTGAAAGAGATACCGCCCCCGTCCCAGACTTTTACACCTAATGCAGTTTTGTAACCAGAGCTTTGAGCTTGTGATGTGATAGAAATAACTGATAAAATAAATACCAGTAAGAATACTCTTCTCATTAGAATTGTTTTTAGTGGATTATGATTTGTTATACTTTTCCCATTTTCGTGCCAAAATGAAAATAGTTGCTACGAAACAAGATTGAATCAGTTATTTTCTGCTGGGAATCAATGAAAAGTATATAATTGTAAGTACTGCAATAATAGCGGGAATAAGAAACGTATATAAACTTCCCCAGTTCATCCATATTGCACCAGCAATAATGCTGGCCAGCAATGCGCTAATACTTTCGCAAGACGTATAAAGACCGATAGCAGTAGCTGTATTTTGCTGATGCGCTAAATTAGTGACCCAGGCTTTTATTACACCTTCAGTAGCGGCGGCATAAATACCATATAAAAAAAACAAAATAAAAATTACGGGAATAGATGGGTTGAAAGCAAAGCCGGCATATACGATAGCAAAAATTGAAAAACCAAAAATAATTATAGTACGGAAACTTAATTTATCGGCTAATGCTCCTAATGGATACGACATAGCAGCATAAACTAGATTGTAAAAAACGTAAGCTGCAATTGTAATTGTATCAGCATTAAATGTGGTGCCAAATAATATAAGCACATTTTCTCCAATGGTTTCTTTTGTAATGAGCAGCAAAAAAATATCAGAACTATTAAACATAGCAAAGAAGGATAACCCTGCTACCACTTTTCTATATTCAGGTGTAGCAACTTTCCAATACTTGAAAAATGAAAAAAAATTACCTTTTTGTAATGTAGAAGAAGGTTGTTTTTTTTCTTTCAGCAGAAAAATAAATAGTATGGAAAGAATACCCGGAATAAAAGCGAGATAAAAAAGTGTTTTATATTGTCCCGGGTAAAAAAATAAAAATACTAAAGCAAGTAAAGGTCCTATTGCTGCACCAACTGTATCGAGGCTGCGATGAAATCCAAACACCCTTGCTTTAGTTTCTTTAGTTGCTTCCTGTGATAGCAAAGCATCTCTTGCAGCAGTGCGAACACCTTTTCCTAATCGGTCGACAGTACGTACAAAAAATATCCAAAGCGGGTAGGTAAATGTTGCAATCAGTGGTTTTGAAATAGTGCTAAGTAAATAACCAAGTTTTACAAAAGGCAGTCGAAGTCCTTTTTCATCACTTAATTTTCCAAAGTAACCTTTGCTGATTCCGGCCGTAAAATTTACCACACCTTCTAATACACCGATCAAAAAAACACTAAAGCCAATTTCTTTTAAGTAAACCGGAATAACAGGATACAGCATTTCACTTGCAATATCTGCCAGCAAACTAACCACCGACAAAATCAATACTGTTTTTGTAATGATTCGCATGCAGTGAAGTTAGCAGAAAAAGAAAGTACTTTATTTACCGAAAAAATGCCAACAATGCAATGGTAAAAGTTCTTTTAACTGCAATTTCGCAGAACGACGTATTTAAAAAAAATCCTTATCTGGCAAGGTTTTACCTTGATAATTCGAATTATTTCCTCCACCTTTGCTGTCATTAAATCCGATATAAATTAATGGGACTTTTTAGCTTCTTTACACAAGAAATAGCCATCGACCTGGGTACTGCAAATACCCTCATCATACACAACGACGAAGTAGTAGTTAATGAACCTAGCATTGTTGCCTTAAATCGTAATAATCCCAAAGAGGTATTAGCGGTTGGCAAAAAGGCGTTGATGATGCATGAAAAAACGCATGAGAGTATCCGTACCGTTCGTCCGCTGAAAGACGGTGTGATAGCCGATTTCAACGCAGCGGAGTTGATGATAAGAGAGCTTATCAAGCTCGTAAATCCTAAAAAAAGACTTTTTCCGCCAAGTTGGAGAATGATGATCTGCATTCCTTCTTCCATTACCGAAGTAGAAAAGAGAGCAGTTAGAGATAGTGCAGAGCAGGCTGGTGCCAAAGAAGTGTACCTGCTGCATGAGCCTATGGCAGCTGCGTTGGGTATTGGTATTGATGTGGAAGAACCCGTGGGTAACATGATCATTGATATAGGAGGTGGAACTACTGGCATTACAGTGATAGCCCTGGCTGGTATTGTCTGCGACCAATCAATCCGTATTGCGGGGGATGAGTTTACTGCTGATATAATGGAGGCTCTTCGTCGTTATCATAGTTTGCTGATTGGTGAACGTACTGCCGAACAGATCAAAATACAGGTAGGAGCAGCTATGAAGGAGATCGACAATCCGCCAGATGATTTTGCAGTGAATGGCCGTGACCTTGTTACAGGTATTCCCAAACAAATTATGGTAAGCTACCAGGAAATTGCAGAAGCACTTGATAAAAGCATTTTTAAGATTGAAGAGGCGATTCTGAAAGCCCTGGAACAAACACCACCCGAACTGGCTGCTGATATTTATCGCCGTGGTTTATATATAACCGGAGGTGGGGCCCTTCTGCGGGGGCTTGATAAAAGATTGGCCAATAAAATCAAGTTACCGGTGCATATTGCCGACGACCCGCTGAAAAGTGTGGTAAGAGGAACTGGCATCGCCTTGAAGCATTACGATAGATATCCCTTTGTAATGAGATAAATTCAAAGGTATAAGGTTTAAGGCACGGGAATTGAAGTGGCTTTATAACCATCCTATATTTACTTCGTTCCTTAGCATATGCGTAACGTATTCCTGTTTATCCGCCGCTATTTTACATTCTTCACTTTCCTGCTATTGCAGATAGTGGCACTATGGTTTTTATACAGTTACAATAAATTCCACCGGGCAAAATTTTTGGGTGTAGCCAATGAGATGACCGGCCGTATTAACTCTCAATATAATAAGGTAGAAGATTATTTTACGTTGAAAGAAGAAAACAAGAGAGTGCACCGCCTCAACGATTCTTTGTTAAACCTCCAGTCCCGAAATTTTATGCATCGGGATACTATCATGGGAATCATCCAGGATTCTATTCCATATGATACATTAGGTAATTATCGCCGATACACTTCAAGACCAGCTACCGTAGTATATAATACTATCAATGCACAAAAAAACTATATTCAATTAAACCGTGGCTCTGCGCAGGGAGTTTCGGATAATATGGCCGTTATTAGTTCTGATGGAAGTGTAGTAGGCAAAGTGGTAAATGTAAGTCCCAACTTTTCCCAGGTAATGAGTCTGTTGCATGTACAAAGTACAGTCAGCGCTTCGTTGAAAAAAACCGGCGAAATAGGTACGGTAGAGTGGGATGGAAAAGATCCGCAATTCTTAGTATTGAAACGAATTCCCAAAACAGTAGATATTAAATTAGGTGACACAGTACTTACCAGCAAAGTGTCTTTCAATTTTCCTCCCGGTTATATTGTAGGCACTGTTGCAGATAAAAAGCTTGATAATGCTACTGGTATGTACATATTAAAAGTAAAAACCGCCGCTAATTTTTATAACCTGCAGCAAGTGCATATTATTATGAATTTAGAATACGATGAGCAGGTAAAGCTAAACCAGGAGACTAAAAAGAAAATTGAGGATCCCAAAAAAACAGTTAAGTGAGTGACCTCGTAAGAAATATAATACGGTTTGCTTTGTTCATACTGATACAGGTATACATCTTAAACAAGATCCCACACCTGCACCGGTACATTACTCCATATATATACTACCTGTTCATTCTTTGGTTGCCTTTCTCCGTTTCCCGGCAGTGGTTGTTGGTTATTGGGTTTATTACAGGGCTGGTGCTTGATTATTTTACAATGACACCGGGCTTACACGCCGCTGCCTGCGTACTCGTTGCTTATGTACGTCCTTTCGTTATCAATATTCTTACACCAAAAGATACTTCTGAGTTCAACTACAGGGAGCCATCTCCCAAAGCAATGCAGTGGACGCCTTATGCGGTATATGTGTTTATCCTAACACTTCTCCATCATGGTTATATGGTGTTTCTTCAATGGCTAGATGTGGGGAATTTCCTCGACTTCATCATTAAAGTAATATCTACTACCGCCATCAGTATGTTGCTGATCTTTACAACCGAATTACTTGTTCCAAGAAAACTGAAATTCCGTACAAATACGGCGTAGATTTCTGCTACATATTATTCTATTAACAAAGATTATTTCTTGCAAGTCCACACTAGTGTCTAAGGAGTAATTTATTTTTCATATTGGAGATTCGGGTGAGATTTCTGAATACATAGGTTGGTACTAAATTTTATATTTTTTATTGCTAAATAGATTTGGAAACCGCCTCAGGTAATTCGTACTTTGTATTTCATTATTATTTCTTCACCTCCTAGTCAATAACTCGTACTTCGTACTTCGATCCATGTCTGTGTTTAACCAATCAAGAAGCCGAATCATCCGCCTTATTTTTCTTGTTGCGTTTGTTATTATCATCGTGCAATTATTTTACCTGCAGGTAGTAGAAGGTAAGTACCGGCAGCTGGCGATGGATAATGCTGTATTTCAGAAAATAATTTATCCGGAGAGAGGAATTATCTACGATAGAAAGGGTAAAGCCATTCTAAACAATACTCTCATATTTGATTTGTTGGTAACTCCAGCGGAGGTAAAAAATATTGATACGTTGGAATTTTGCCGGTTGATGAAGATGGATATTACAGAATTTAAAAAAAGGATCAACGATGCCCGGTTTAAAAATACTTCTGTTCGTCCTTCCATATTTGAAGATCTACTAACTCCCGAACAACAAGCCCGGTTTGAAGAAAACAGCTGGCAGTTCCCCGGTTTTGCTATGGTTGAAAGACCAGTAAGGTCATATCCGTTTAATGCGGCTGCCCATATATTAGGTTATATCAGCGAGGTAAATCCAAAACAAATTGAAGCGTCCGGCAATTTTTACAGGATGGGAGACTATAAAGGACAAAACGGATTGGAATCTTATTATGAAAATGTGTTGATGGGACAGCGGGGGGTGCAGTATCTTATTAAGGATAATAAAAACAGGTTAGTTGGACAATTTGAGAAAGGAGCTTTTGATACATCAGCTATAGCGGGTCGTGGGTTAAAGACCTATATAGATATAGAACTGCAACAACTGGCAGAAAAATTAATGAGTAATAAAGTAGGTGGTCTTGTTGCTATTGACCCAAAAACAGGAGGCATACTAGCAATGGTCTCGGGTCCTAATTTTAACCCCAATGATTTGACTGGTCCTGAGAAGAGTAAAAACTACAGTAAGATGGTACTGGATGTTACGGGACCAATGTTGAACCGAGCTATCAATGGGTTATATGAGCCTGGTTCAACTTTTAAACCCATCGGTGCTTTAGTTGCATTGGATGAAGGCCTTATCACCCCAGCATATGGCTATCCTTGTGGCGGTCGCTATGTAGGATGTGGTTCCGGAAAACCAGCCTGCACTCACTCGGGTGGTGGCCACTCGGCAAATTTAAGAGCCGCTATCGCTTATTCATGTAACTCCTATTTCACACATTTGTATAGATTAGAAGCAGATAATCCTAAATATGGTAATCCAAAACTTGGTTACCTGAAGTGGAGAGAGTATATGAATAAGTTTGGATTGGGAGTAAAACTCGGTATTGATCTGCCCAGCGAAAACAAAGGTAATATTCCGGATACATCAGTTTATAATAAAGAGAATGCCGGTCGCTGGAATTCTTGTACTAATCTTACATTGGGTATAGGTCAGGATAAAATGCAGGCGACACCATTACAGCTGGCCAATGCAATGGCTCTTATTGCAAATAAAGGATATTTTTATACGCCGCATTTTGTTGACAAAATTGAAGATGAAACGGCTGATGATTCCACTATCATGAATAAGTTCAGGGTTAAGCATAATGTGCTGACTCATATTGATGATTCATCATTCAGGGCAGTAATAGAAGGAATGAGTGATGTGGTAAAATTTGGTACTGCAAGAGTAGCGCAAATACCAGGTATTGAAGTGTGTGCAAAAACCGGTACCGCGGAAACGTATACGGTGTTGGATAACCGCAGGATTAAATTGCCCAACAACTCTATGTTTGTTTGTTTTGCACCAAAAGATAATCCAAGAATCGCCATTGCTGTTTGCGTACAAAATGCAGGCTTTGGTGCCACCTGGGGCGGTCCCATAGCCAGGATATTAATTGAAAAATATTTGAACGATACCATTCAGAAAAAAAGTGTAGCTGATGTAGAACGTATTTCAAAAGCGAACCTTATGCCGGCTTATTTTAAACGATTACAATACAAAACAGATTCGGTAAGGGCAATGGATTGGTTTCAAAAAACAAAAGACAGTTCCTACCTGGAACGATTTACTATAGAAAAAAATGAACCTGTCTCGCCAATAAAAAGAGAAACTCCCGGTTCACAAAAGGAACATAAAAAAGCAGTTGCCATGTTGCCGGATGAAAAATATTTTCGCAAACCCCGCACTGTAAAAATTGCATGAGTCAGCGAAACCCTGCTATATCGAAAGGAATAGATTGGAGCCTGGTGTGGATCTACCTGCTTTTAGTTGCCATCGGGTTGACGGCCATTTTTGCTGCAACTTATAAAGAAGGCGAACCTTTAGTAAGAAGTTTCCTAGCATTTAAAACGGATTACAGCAAGCAGTTTTATTTTTTTGGTATTGGAGCAGTGCTGGCTTTATTTATTCTGCTAACTGACAGTAAGTTTTTTTCTGCTACAGCGAACCTGGGTTATGCGGTGGGAATATTTATGTTGTTGCTGGTATTCCCCTTTCACTCTAATATAAAAGGGACAGAATCTATTATTAAACTGGGAGCCTTTAATTTTCAGCCGGCAGAATTTTGTAAAATATTCGTAGCACTGGCATTAGCTAAATATCTTTCACGACCTGAAACGGATTTTACCAAAGTCCGATCTCAATTAATTGCTGCTGGTATAGCACTTTTTCCCGCCGCACTTACTTTACTTCAGAGTGAGACTGGTTTGGCCTTGGTGTTTTTCTCTTTTTTTATTGTGATGTACAGGGAAGGTCTTCCTTCTATTATTCTTCTCATCGGATTTGCGATAGCAGCTTTAGTGGTAGCAACGATAGTGGTGGATCCCAATACATTGGCAATTATTCTAACCGCTATGGCGGCCATTATCATTTATATATTTAGAAGACAGATCAAAAGAGACCGGGGAATCTTTATTGCCATTGTTCTTATATGGGCTCTTTGTGTAGGTGTTCAGCGGTTTGCTGTTCCTTTCATTTTTAAAAACGTATTACAACGCCACCAGGTGGAACGTATTTATGATTTATTTGGAAAAGATAATCCTTACCTCGAACCCGGACAAGGAGAAATACTGACGGCTGCAGAATCAAAAAAGAAAAAGGAGAGTGGTAGCAGCTATAATGTGCGTCAATCAAAAATTGCTATTGGTAGCGGAAGAGTTTGGGGTAAAGGCATTTTAAATGCAACACAAACAAGGTATGATTTTGTGCCTGAGCAGCGAACGGATTTTATTTTCTGCACCGTTGGTGAAGGTTTTGGTTTTGCAGGGAGTTTTGTATTATTGGGTTTATACCTTATCCTGCTTTTCAGGATTGTTACGATAGCGGAACGACAGCGAAGCACTTTTAGCCGTTGTTATGCTTACGGCGTAGCAGCAGTATTCTTTTTTCATATAGCTATCAACGTAGCAATGACAGTTGGATTGGCTCCTGTAATCGGTATCCCACTTCCATTTATTAGTTATGGGGGAACATCCTTACTCACTTTTACGATTATGCTTTTTATTTTGATACGGCTGGATGCTGACCGGCAAATGGTTTTACGGTAATTTGCAGTATGAAATGAGCAGCGAGAAGACATGGCAAGGAATTTTTACTTGCTGCGAATTCCATGTGGCCAAAATCAATAAAAATATCTAATGAAAATTATTCCACTCTCCGAAGGCACATTCACTATTGATAAAACAAAACTCTTTGTTCCGTTTGATGATACAAAGGATGATATACAATCAAGACCAGTTGGTAGCTTGCTGGTAGAAGTTCAGCCCTTTGTCGTCATTACTTCTAAAGACATTTTGCTGTTGGATGCCGGACTTGGTTTTGAGAAGAATGGAACCTTGCAACTTCACCAAAACCTGATGGATGCTGGTATAAATCCTTCAGAAGTAACCAAAGTATTGATGAGCCATTTGCATAAAGATCATGCAGGAGGTGTAGGAGTAGAAAGAGATGGACTGGGTGGGAGGCTTTCATTGCCCAATGCCACTTATTATATTCAACAATCTGAACTTGCTTTTGCATTTAAAAAAGGATTTCCTTCTTATATACCGGAAGAATTAGTTTGTCTCCAGAATTCTGAACAAGTAACCTTATTGGAAGGTAAAGGAATACTTGACGATTACATTCATTATGAAATAACAGGAGCTCATTCACCCCAGCACCAGGTATTTTGGATAAAAGAGAAGGAAGAAACAATTTTCTTTGGTGCTGATGATGCGCCACAATTACAGCAGATGAAACACCGCTTTGCAGCCAAATATGATTTTGATGGGAAAAAAGCAATGGAACTCAGGCAAGAGTGGTGGGAAAGAGGAGAACAGGAAAAATGGACTTTTCTTTTTTATCATGACGTAAAAAATCCCGTTTGGAAATTTTCCTAATAATAAAGGCCGGCTCTTAATAGAACCGGCCTTTGCTAACCTATGAAAAACACCTCGTTCAAATAAGGTGAATTATAATAAAGCTTTATTTCTTCTTGTCCCTCCGGGCTTGTTCATCCTTCTTTCAAGTATTTCCTGCCGTATCTTATCTTCAAATTCTTTTTGGTGCTGGAATACTTTATTAGCTCTTTGCTCATCTACTACTTGTCGAAATTCATCCCTGAAACGTATTCTTAACTCAGCCACTTTTAATTGTAACATAGGGCGGTCTGCTTTATTTTCCCGGTGAGTTTTTCTGAGCTCAACAATATAACGGAGAAATATAGGACTGAATTTTTCTGATTCGGATTTAGACATGTTCAGCCTTTTTTGTATGTACTGCTGCATTTTTTCCTGCAACTTTCCCATACGGTCTTCTGGCTCATCATCCTGTGCAAAAGCCACCAAAGTGGTAGAAATGAATAAGGTCAATATGAGTAAAAATCGTTTCATTGTTAATAGGCTTAATTCATTATTGAAGGGTCTTCAGTAGAAGTGGTAGTTCCAGTCTCTGAAGTTTCTTCTAAAAATTCTTTCAACTCGGTTTCTGGAATATCTTTCAGCAACTCTTTTACTTCTTTATCATCCGCAGTAGAAACTTTCTCTTCTCCGGTTAATCCCGCTTCTGAAAATTGTTGTATGAACTCATCTAATTCTTTATCGCTGGTCTTTTTAATTTCTTTGTTTAGTCTTTTTTCAAATTTGGCCAAAGATCTGGCAGTAATATCACCTGATTGGTTTAAATAAAGAAACCCTGCCATCGCAATTACTCCTACTACCACAGCTGCTGCTGCATAACGGAACCATTTTCTACTGCTGATAGAAATTACTTTTATTTGGGGTTTAGCAGATACCTGGATTGTATTTTCAAAATAATCTTGTGGTATGCTGTATGGCATTTCTTTTTTCAAACCACTTAATAGTGGCGAAATGCTTTCCAATTCTTCTTTTGCTGATTGCTGCTTCTTTTCTTGTACTATGGTCAACATTTTTTCAGCCAGCCCTTCAAAATATCCTTCCGATACTTTGTAAGGCATCGCTTTAGAGAAATTAGCCATGCTAGGAGATAATACATTCAATTCATCTGCAGCATTACCTGCCTCCATTACTTTGATCTTGTTCAGCACCTGTTCTGCCAACCCTTCAAAATACCCGGCCGGAACAGCATAAGTGTTTTGAGGAGCAGAATTAGCTAACATGCTTTCCAATTCCTGCAGTTCTTGTAATATGTTGTCTCTGTTGTTCATTTGATGCCTAACTAAGATGGATTTAGCCTTTAAAAGTTTAATGATTTAGCATATAATCCTCAATTTTTTTGACAGCATGGTGGTAACTGGCCTTTAAAGCCCCTTCGCTGGTTTCCAACACACGGCTCATTTCCTCATATGGCATCTCATCATAATATCGTAAGCCAAATACTATTCGCTGTTTATCAGGAAGTTGCTGTATGGCTAATTGCAGTTTCCACTCTAACTTATTAGGGTCAAAATGCTGGTCGGCCTTTATTTTATTACTCAGGCCACTTTCTACATCACTAAAGCTTACGGCACTTTTCTTTTTTTGTTGTTCCAGGAAGGTGAGGCATTCATTGGTGGCAATCCTGTAAAGCCAAGTATATAGTTGGCTGTCTTCTCTAAAATTTTGCAGGCCATTCCACACCCGTATCAATACATTTTGAAGTACATCATTCGCATCATCATGATCAACCACCATTCTTCTTATATGCCAGTATAGCTTTTCCTGGTATTTTTTAATGAGACTGGTATAAGCTTTCTCCTTCGTATCAGGGTTACGAAATTGAACGAGTAACTCACTATCACTTGTTATAGTCAGGGACATTAATGCCGGGGTTTGGTTCGGTTAGAATGTGGCGAAGTCCAATTGTTTAAAACGATTTTCAATTATTAAAAATAAAAAAGCAGGTTCAATAATAGAAGAACCTGCTCAAATACTTTAAAACAATCTATTAACCCTTGTTTTTTCTTGCTATTACTTTTTCCGCTGCCGCTACAATATCCGGAATATCCAAACCATATTTTTTCAACAATTCAGTTGGCTTACCACTTTCTCC
Organism: Chitinophagaceae bacterium IBVUCB2; assembly: GCA_002127295.1. Lineage (GTDB taxonomy): Bacteria > Bacteroidota > Bacteroidia > Chitinophagales > Chitinophagaceae > JJ008. The sequence continues at coordinate 274,346 of NFUV01000003.1, read as the reverse complement.
AAATGTATCTTTTGTACCAACATATTCGATGGGCACCGGGAAGTTTTTAGCAGCACATTGTGCAATGGCATCGCCCAATCCGCCAATGATATTATGTTCTTCAGCAGTTACCACAGCTTTTGTTTTGCGAATAGATTTAAGTACCGCTTCCTCATCCAATGGTTTTATCGTATGAATATTTATTACTTCCACACTAATTCCTTTTTCCTGCAAAATGGCACCAGCTTGTATAGCATTCCATACCAGGTGACCACAGGCAAAAAAGGAAACATCAGTGCCTTCAGAAAATTGTTGTGCTTTGCCAATTTCAAATGGTCTGTCTGAAGTAAATATTGGCCAAACAGGACGGCCAAAACGCAGATAAACCGGTCCTTCAAATTCTGCAATAGCTTCAGTAGCGGCTTTAGTTTGTGCATAATCGCATGGCACTATTACTGTCATGCCTGGAAGCATCTTCATTAAGCCAATATCTTCTAAGATCTGGTGTGTGGCTCCATCCTCACCTAATGTAAGTCCGGCATGTGATGCACAGATTTTTACATTCTTGCCACTATAAGCAACAGATTGGCGAATTTGGTCATACACCCTCCCTGTAGAAAAGTTAGCAAAAGTAGTAGTGAAAGGAATTTTTCCACCGATGGTCAAGCCAGCTGCAATACCGATCATATTGGCTTCAGCAATCCCCACTTGTATAAAACGTTCAGGAAATTCTTTCATAAACTGGTTCAGTTTCAATGAACCAGCAAGGTCAGCAGTAAGGGCAACTATGTTTGAGTTTTTGCGGGCAGCTTCCACAATACCGTCTCCAAAACCACTGCGGGTGTCTTTATTTCCTGTTGATTGAATTTCCTTTAGCATGCCTCTTTATTTAAGTGCGGCAAATGTAAGCTAAGAGGATAAAAGAGGCAAATGATAAAAAGAGTAAATCACAGGAGGTCGCCGAGACAGCAGAGAAGAGAAATATATTAGCCCGGCAGCATTGCAACTTTCAACCCAGTTGCGTCGCACTCTTGTACGTTCTTTCCACTACTCACCATTTGGAAATATTCCAAACGAAATGAAAAACTCCGGATTAAAGACTAACGACTCCGCTAATTCAACTCACCATATTGGCTTCCAAAAACCGTTTCATCCGCCTTTAACCGTTGTTCCCATTTCCAGGCAGTGGCCATAATATCTTCCAACGAAAATTTTGGAGCCCATCCAAGGACTTGTTTGGCCAGATTGTTATTTGCGTAAGTAGCTATTACATCGCCAGGTCTACGGGGTCCGATTTCATAATTCAATTTAACGCCACTAATTTTTTCAAATGCATTAATAGCTTCAAGTACCGAAATTCCATTACCGCTGCCGAGGTTAAAGACCTCACATTGCTTGCTATTTTTTGCTTCTTCTAAATATTGCAATGAAAGTGTGTGTGCATTTGCCAAATCACATACATGAATATAGTCTCTTATACAGGAGCCATCCCTTGTATCATAATCATTGCCATGCACCATCATTTTGGCAAGCCGGCCTATGGCTGTCTGTGTGATTCCCGGAACAAGGTTTTGAGGTTTTCCTAAAGGCATTTCTCCAATAATAGATGAAGGATGTGCTCCGGCAGGATTGAAATATCGTAATAATATACATTGCGTGCCAGCACTTTTTGAAAACTCACCAATGATCTGCTCACTCATTTGCTTGGTATAACCATAAGGCGATTCAGCCATTTTTAATGGAGTGTTTTCTGTAACCGGTACTTCATCGGGGTTGCCATATACAGTGCAGGAGGAGGAAAAAACAAAATGGGGTGTATGAAATTCCTGCACACATTTTAGCAGGTTAATTAAAGAAGTAAGGTTATTCTCAAAATAAAGCAATGGATTTTCTACTGATTCACCCACCGCTTTATAAGCTGCAAAGTGTATTACGCCGCTTATATCTGTATTCTCCTGGAAAATAGCAAACGTATCATCAAAGTTACAGAGGTCTACTTTGTAGGTTTTTATCTTTTTACCGGTTATTTGTTCAACACCTTTTAATATGACGGGATTTGACCGGGAGTTATTATCAACTGAAATAACATCATATCCATGTTCAATTAAATCTACGATGGTGTGTGATCCGATGTAGCCGCAGCCACCTGTTACTAATATTTTGTTCATGTGTCTATTTGACAATGTGGATTTGCCACATGCAATTCGGTATAAAAATTATCATCGCAGTTAAAATAAATTGCTCGATAATTTTTATACCTCATTTCATAAAAAATCCCGACAAAAGTCAGGATTTTTATTTTAATAAATTGGATTGAATTAAAAGAGGATGGCAATATTATAAATACCTGCTGCCAGCAAACCGCTAATCGGTATAGTAAGTATCCAGGCCCATAAAAGACTAACCGTTACTCCCCATCTTACAGCTGATAATCTTTTGGTGGCACCCACACCCATAATAGCACCCGTAATAGTGTGAGTGGTGCTTACAGGAATTTTTAGAGCCTCTGTAATAAACAAAGTAAGAGCACCGGCTGTTTCTGCTGCCACACCTTCAAAAGGGGTAACTTTTGTGATCTTGGTTCCCATGGTTTTTACAATCTTCCAACCACCACTCATGGTTCCCAAACCTATTGCCGCATAACATGAAATAGGCACCCAGTTGGGCATTTCACTGATATTTGTAATACTTCCACCTGCTATCAAAGCGGCTGTTATAATACCCATTACTTTTTGCGCATCATTACCGCCATGACCTATACTAAAGGCGGCAGATGAGATCAGCTGCAGTTTTTTAAACCATACATTGGCTTTGTGTGCATTCATATTACTGAGATATAATGCAAATACAGCCATTGTAACTAGAATAAATGAAAGCAGTATCCATTTAAAATTCTTAGAATACATGATCACATTCATAATATGCGAATCGTAATCAGATTTAAGTTTAGCCGGGTCTGTTTGCAGGCTAACGTAAAGAAATACTGCTACAAAAATGAGTACCAGTATGGAAAATATTTTTGAGGTCCACCCTTTTTTAAAGGAACTAAGAAACCAAAGCGACATGAAAAATGCCATTAGCATCCCGACTACAGGAGCAATAAATATAAAGGCCGCCGTTTTAAGAATGATTGGCGAGTTTACTGCACCAAATCCACCCGCTGCAACAGCCGCACCAGCAAACCCTCCTATTAATGTGTGTGAAGAAGAAGAAGGAATGCCCAACCACCAGGTCAATAAATTCCAGAGAATAGCAGCTATCAGTCCCGAAAAAATAACCACCATCATATTGGGGCCAACCCAGTCCGGCTTAACTGTCTTAGCCACTGTATCGGCTACACCATGATCTTTAAAAATGAAGAAGGCAACTGAATTAAACAAAGCTGCCCATAATACCGCCTGGAAAGGAGTAAGGACCTTGGTAGAAACGATAGTTGCTATGGAATTAGCAGCATCATGAAAACCATTGATATAATCAAATATCAGGGCTAATGCTATAATTACTATTAGGAAAGTTGTCATAAGAAGTCAGTTAGAAAATGTGTGAATGTGAAATTTAAATACAGTTTCCGAAAACTAACATTTGCACATTTACAATTATTAAGCGTATTTAATAATTATAGATTCTATCACATTACTTGCATCTTCACATTTATCGGTAACAATTTCCATTACCTGGTAAATTTCCCTTTTCTTAATTACTTCTTTTGCATCCGGTTCGGTAGCAAATAATTTTTCAATGCTGAAATCAAACACATCGTCTGCCTGGTTTTCGATACTGTTGATCTTTACCAAAGCTTCCGTGATGTTCCGCATATTTTTCATATCACGCAACTCTGTAACAGCAATCTTAACCTGCTGGGCTCCTTGTTCAATCAGCTCAGCAAATTTTTGCATACCTGTATCATTGGGATTAACCCGGTAGAAGTTTATTTTTTTTGCAGCAGCGTAAATATAATCTGCAATATCATCCAGTGATGTAGCGAGGTAGTGAATATCTTCTCTATCGAACGGGGTAATAAAATTTCTGCCAAGCTCTGTAAAAATATTATGTGTCAACTCATCATTCGCATGTTCCAGATCTTCTACTTGTAATATTAAAGCACCTCTTTTATCGAAATCAGGCTCCGCCACAATATCCCGTAGGATAGAACCCATTTTGGCAGCATTATCTGCTACCTTTTCAAAAAGCTCATAAAAAATTTTGTTCTTCGGCATGAAGATTTTCAAAAACGATTGTAGTGCCATATTTCGTAGTTTTTATATCGGCTGCTGCCGAATGATGTGCGAAAATACCGGGTAGAATTAATGAAGGGTGTTAAGGGTAAGGAGAATTAATAATTTGTTAATATAGAAATAAAATTAAGGTAACGTTTCAATAACAAAGATTTTATATTGCATCAATTTAAAAATTGAACATGTTTTGGGCAAAACAGTTGAGGATAAAAGGTCTTTTAGTCATTCTTTTTACAAGCATTTTTTGCGTAAAGTCCTATTCTCAAAGATATTTGTCAGATATCGACTCTTTATTTTTTATTAAAGATACCGTGAGACCAGTGATAAAGCGTTTTGAAAACTTGCGGATTACCGGTTACATCCAGCCACAATTTCAAAAAGCACAGTCTGATGGTGCACCGGCCTACGGAGGGGGAAATTTTTCTCAGTTTTCCAGCAGCCGGTTTATGCTCCGCCGGGCAAGAGTGAAGATTGACTATTTGCTACCTTCTGCAACACGATATCCAAAAGCTCTTTTCTCTTTTCAAATTGATGCCACAGAAAGAGGAGTGATTGTAAGAGATATGTTTCTAAAACTTTTTGAAACCAGGAAGAACATTTTTTCATTGACGGCAGGCTTGTTTGCCCGTCCATTTGGCTATGAGGTAAATCTTTCTTCTGCATTTCGGGAAACCCCGGAGAGGGGGCGGATGTCGCAAATACTAATGCCGTCTGAAAGAGATATTGGAATGATGGTTTCTTTTGAACCGCAAAATAAAAATCATAAGTTATCACATATCAAGTTTGATGTGGGTTTTTTTAATGGTCAGGGTCTTTCTGGTACCACAGATTTTGATAGCCACAAAGACCTTATCTCAAGGTTGTTTATTAAGCCTTATTTATTTGATCATATTGAACTGACAGGCGGTTTATCTTTTCTTAGAGGTGGTTGGAAGAATGGGACTAAATATGTTTATGAAATGGGAAAAGGCATCAATGGGGAAAATATTTACCTTGTTGATTCAGCAGTATCTAATCTAGGAAAATCTTCACCCCGCCATTATTATGGGGCTGATGCACAGGTTAAATTAAAACATGGCTGGGGAGAAACGGAGTGGAGAGCTGAGTATTGGTTTGGCACGCAGCCAGGAACATCGGCTTCTACCAGTAATCCCGGAACCTTACCAACTTCGAACGGGAATGCTGTCCCCACGTATGTTCGGCATTTTGATGGGGCCTTCTTGCTTTTTTTACAAAACATAGTTAATACAAACCACCAGTTAATGATAAAGTATGATTGGTATGATCCTAATATAAAAGTAAAAGAAGCAGAAATCGGAAGTTCCGGGACTAATCTTACCGTAGCAGATATAAAATTTTCAACACTAGGGTTAGGGTATGCTTATCATTTAAACCCTCAAACCAAGCTTATCTTATATTATGATATTGTAAAGAATAAAAGCACTCAAATGGCTGGTAATACTGCCGACCTGAAGGACGATATTTTTACGTGCCGCCTTCAATTTCGCTTTTAATTTCCTGCTTAACATTACGGTAACATTGAGGTTATAATTGCTTAACATGTAGGTAACCTGCCGGTAACCTCCTGAGCACACCTTTGCCGGAAATAACCAGGTATGTACTTCAGGCTTCGAATCGTCATTACTTTGCTTCTTTCAATCGGCATTTTTGCAATAGTCCAGGCTCAAACTATTAAGCTTTCCGGTAAAGTAATAAATGCCCGGAACGAAGCTTTGCCAGGAGCTACAATTATCATTGATGGGGCCGGCAAACAAGTACTGGCTGACATTGAAGGTAAATTTTACATTTCTCTGGAGGCTGGAAAGAAGTACACACTTACCGTATCAAACACCGGCTATCAAACCAAATCTATTTCAGATGTTGATGTAACAATTAACCAGGAAAATTACCTGGAGATTGTGCTGGAAGATAAATCCAATTTGGAAGGAGTTGTCATTAAAACAACATCCAGAAAGCAGGAGAACACCGCGGCTCTACTTACTTTTCAACGAAGCAACACAGCTTTATCAAGTGGGTTAGCTGCGGACTTCATTCGTCGTACACCGGATAGAAATACAGGAGAGGTTTTAAAAAGAGTTAGTGGAGCCAGTATCCAGGATGGCAAGTTTGTAGTGGTTCGTGGATTGAGCGACCGTTATAATTCTGCTGTTATTAATAATGCACAATTACCCAGCACAGAGCCTGATAAAAAAGCATTTTCATTTGATGTAATTCCTTCTTCGCTTATTGATAATATTATTATTAATAAAACGGCTACACCGGAATTACCGGGAGAGTTTGCAGGGGGCCTGGTACAAATCAATACAAAAGATGTACCTACAAGAGATCTATTAACTGTAAGTGTAGCATTGGGCTTTAATACACAATCAGTATTCAACGATTTTACCAGCAATGAAAGAAATGGAAGGGATTGGCTGGGTTTTGATGACAAAACAAGAAGCTTGCCGGAAGGATTTCCAAAAACTCAGCAACAATATCGTATTGGCACCACGCAACAAAAAATAGCCTGGAGCCAATTACTTAATAACGATGTGTACAGTGAAGTAAACAACAAAGCACTTCCTACTCAAACCTACAGCCTTACCTGGGGTAAGAGTACAAAGTTTAAAAACGGGGGAGTGCTTGGTACAATTCTTTCTGTGCAGTATCGCAACAGCATGTTGCAATACAATGTGCAAAGAAGATTGCATGAGCAGGATGGTGATGCAATTGTAGTACTAAATGATAATCAAAATAAGTACAGCGTAAATACAGGAGCCATTGCTAATATTTCTTATGTAAAGGGAAGACATAAAATCTCTTTTAAAAACTTATTCAACCAGCTTTTTGAAGATAATTATTACGTAAGAAGCGGATACAATGATGACCGTATTCAGGAAATTAATTTTCGTTCATCCGTATTAAATCAACGTTCATTATACAGTGCTCAGTTAGAAGGTGATCATCAATTGACGACAAGCGGTATTAAATTAAAATGGAATGGCAACTTTGCCTACAACGGAAAATCACAACCTGATTTACGAACGTCGGCTTATTTCCGTTCAAAAGGATCAACTAGTGCTTTTGAATATAATGATGATGATACCCGTCGCTTTTTCAGCAACCTGCAAGATTATAGCTATGGAGCCAATGGAAGTCTTACGATACCTTTTACTGTAAAAAACAGTAAGCAAATTTTTAAAACCGGCGGTTCTACATTGATTCGTATCCGTGACTTCCGTAGCCGCATATTCCAATACCAACCAGCATCTCCTACACAGTTCGATGCAAATAAAGCAGAGTTGCCTTACAACCAGATTTTTGCACCTTCTAATATTGCCAATGATGGATTTGTATTAAATGACTTTACCAATAACCAGGATAAATACTTCGGTGTATCTATTCTTAATGGTATGTATGGAATGTTTGACAGCAAGTTTGGCGAAAAAATAAGATTAGTATGGGGCGTACGGGTTGAAAATTTTCAGCAATTCCTGACAACAAAAGATGTTACATCTAAAAGAGTAGTTGTTGATACTGAAAAATGGGATGTCTTGCCTTCATTCAACTTTACACTATCACCTAATGTAAAGAATAGTATTCGGGTATCTGGTAGCCGTACTGTTGCAAGACCAGAGTTCAGGGAAATTGCTCCATTCTCATTTTATGATTATGAAGCTAATTATGGAGTAAACGGGAATTTAAATTTGAAAAGAACTTCTATTTTAAATGGGGATGTTCGATATGAGTTTTATCCTAAAGGAGGAGAAGCAATTACTATAGGAGCTTTTTACAAATACTTTGATGACCCGATTGAATTGCGTCTTGATCCATCGAGTGTATTGGACAGAAGAAATTACGGCTATAGCAATGTTGATAACGCATATACAGTTGGCGCCGAGTTTGAAGTAAGAAAGAACCTGGACTTCCTGGCTAAATCACTTGACAATTTTAGTGTGTTTGCAAATCTTACTTACAGCTATTCAAAAGTTACTTTATCGGGTACTACAGCAGGTGGTGTAGCAACTTCTGTAAATCGCCCATTGCAGGGACAGTCGCCTTACTTGGCTAACGTTGGATTGCAATACAATAGCAAGCAAGGCGAATGGAGTGGTTCCTTATTATATAACAGAATTGGCCAGCGACTTTCATTAGTAGGTAACCTGGATTTTCCAGACATCTATGAAAGACCCCGTGACCAGGTAGATTTTCAATTAGCAAAGAAAGTAATGAAAAGCAGGGGCGAAGTAAAACTTACCTGGGCTGATATTTTGAACAATCCTTTTTACTTCTATGAAAATGTGGACAGCAAAAAAGCATTTAACAGCGGCAGCGACAGATTGTTCAACTCATATACACCGGGCTCTACTATTACAATTGGATTTACCTACGATTTTAATATCGGGAAAAAATAACTATCAGAACTGACTATAAAATTAAAAACAACAAAAACAAAAATTGATATGAAAAAGTTTTTTTTGGGAACGCTGATTCTGGCTACAACCTTCAGCTTCACTTCTTGTGTAAAAGTGAATTTTGATGAAGGCGATGCAGTGATAGCACCACCCGACCCTACCAGTAATATTATTAGTGGTGTTATCTCATCTAGTAAATTTTATGCTAAAGGCACCTGGATATTGAAAGGGTATGTATATGTAACTGATGGCGCAACTATTACATTTGAGGCTGGATGTATTGTAAAAAGTGATATAACTGAAAAAGGAGCTTTGATAATTGAAAGAGGAGCTAAGTTAGTAGCATCAGGCACAGCCGTTAACCCAATTGTGTTTACCAGTGGTAAGCCTGTTGGCTCAAGAGCACCTGGTGATTGGGGTGGAATTATTTTATTGGGTAAAGCACCAACGAATCGTCCCCTTGACCCTGCTCCAACTATTGAAGGTGGTGTAGGTCGTCAATATGGCGGAACAGACCCGTTAGATGAAAGCGGTATCCTTCGTTTTGTTCGTATTGAATATGCAGGTATTGCTGCAGAGCCTGGTTCTGAAATTAATGGATTGACTTGTGGTGGTGTAGGCTCAGGTACTATTTTGGAAAATATACAAGTATCGTTTGGTAATGATGATGCGTTTGAATTTTTCGGAGGCACCGTGAATGCAAAAAACCTGGTTGCTTTTGCTACGGCTGATGATGATTTTGATTTTGACTTTGGTTACACTGGTAAAATACAGTTTGGAGTTTCTTGTCGCAAACCTGATTTTGTAGATGCCGGTGATGCTGGTAATGCTATTGAGTGTGATAACGATGCTGCTGGTACAACAGTGTCTCCCCGTACTAAACCACAGCTAAGCAATTTTACTTTTGTTGGACCAAATGATGCAGCAGGAACAGCAGGGAATCATAATTTTTCGAATAGGTGGAGAAGATCAACTCAGTTTATTTTGCGAAATTCAATTTTAATGGGGCATCCAGATGCTGGTTTTTCTATGGAATCTGATAACACTCTTAATGATTATTATACCACTGGTGTCTCAGAGTTTAAGAATAACATGGTACATGCTACAACGCTTCCTTATAAAACTGCCAACGTAGCTTTAGCAACTAATGCACAAATACAAACTAAAGCAGAAGCTGAAGGATGTAATACGTATGCAACATCTGCTGCAATAATGTTAACCAATCCTTTTTATTCAACTTCACCAAACTTCTTACCAGCTGTAGGGTCACCTGCATTAGCAGGTTCAAGCTTCGCAGGTATGAATGCTTTCTTTACCAGCACAGCTTATCGTGGTGCATTTGGTGCAACCAATTGGACAAGTGGTTGGGCAAACTGGGATCCTCAGAATGCTGCTTATTAATTTAGAAGTGATTTAAAATAATTTTCCACGTCCTGAAATTTTTCAGGACGTTTTTAATTTTAGTATTAAAAGGATAGTTTATGAAGATAGTTAGCTTGTTAGTTTGTTGCTGCAGTCTGTTTGTTATTGGGTGTAAGAATAAAACAAATATGATTAAAATGCTTCCTGCATTGCCTGAAAGTGACAGTGCTGTTGTAATGTACTATCATGCACCCGGTGATCCACGTTTCTTTAATATGACAAAGGTGATTCTAAAGAATCCTTTACCCGTTATTGCGAATGATGTTAATGGAAATGTTATTAAAGCAAAAGATACTTGTGTTACACAGGGTAAAATTTATTTTTATGGCAAAGCCGGGACTGTTGAAACGGTTTATTTTTCCCGCAACAAAGATTGCATGACACTTTCTTTTATTAAGACTGGTGAAAAATATTTTACCTGCATGAGTGATGATGCAAAAGAATTATTGAACAGCCTGGAGAAAAATGTGACGGTGTTACCCGGACGGCAAGAGTAATTAACTTTTAGCGGGATGGAGCATATGCGTAAACAATTTCATATCGTTCCTTTTTCAGATTACGGGATAACTGGCCAACAGCAAGATCTTGTTTTTGTGGCGTAGGCTCACAAACAGAATATTTCATTCCGTTATATATAATGGGGGTGCCAACTGGTTTATTAAACTTTACGGCTATTGTTACATGTTCGGGATAAGCCAGTACTATCATCGGCAGGTTATAAATTTCTTTAACCAGCGAAAAGAACAAAGCCACCCTATCTTCACAATCGCTTTGTTCGTATAATAAGGTTTGCTCTGGGGAAAGCCTTTTTTCTTTTCCATATACTTCCGAGTCTTTTTCAAACAAGAAGGCATAACGGGTAAAATGCATCAGGTAATCCACACCATTTTTTATATTCATCCCCCGCACATATTTTTTCAATAAAGGGATTAGTGATTCATGGGTTTCTTTGCTAAGAGGGATATTAAAGTAAGATTCATAATCAACCACCGGATAATTAGCGAAAATTGTCTTTATCTGGGGATTCAATTTTACCTTAAACTGGTAATCAGTTTCTTTGTAGTTAAATTGTAGTTTTCTATCCTCGTAATCAGCCGGGTTAAATTCTGGTAATCGGGTTATTTTATACGAGAACCCTTTCTCCGCTCCGATAACAGGAAGATCAACTTCCATAAATTTTTCTTTTTCAAAATCTATATAACCTCCATAGTCATGATAATTGAGACAAACATATTGCTTGCCATTTTTCAGGTAAGAAGGTATGTTGTAGATACTTTCTTCTGTGTGCACATAAAAAAGAATTTTTTCTCCATTGGTTTTTATGGTGGCATCATAACCGGATTTAGTAAGAAGAAACCACTTATATAGGGTGTACCGGTAATAGTTCTCAGCTTTAGCACTTATATGTTGTGCTGTTTTTCTGATCAACTGGTAATACAGCCAGTCGTCTAATTGATATTTTTTTTTGTAGGCAAGCAGGTCTTTAATAAATGTATCAGAGTTCCCGGAAGAAATCGTCTTTTGGAATGTCTGTAGTGTTTGTGGGCTAAGTATTTCGCCAAAGCTTATTTCATTGGATTTGTCCAGGCTTAAACTAACAGGGTTTCCGAAAAAATCAAATGAAATAATAGAATAGTTGTCCTGGCCAATAGTATATTTTGGCAGAAAGCTTACGAAAAGCAACAGGGATAATATATAACACCTTGTTTTCATGGAGGCGACTGCATTAAAGCTACAAAACTTAACAATAAAGTAATATTAAGTTTTTAGAACATCAGTATAAATGCGTAAGGCGTCTATAACAAACTGTTTAATAACCTTCCCTTAATCTTGCTGTAATCATAGCGTAACAATCAATAAACATCTTTGCAGCAGTTCTTTACCCATCGTCCGGAATTGCATCTCTCATGTGTAAGCAATATACCTGATGCAGTTTTTCTCAGCAGTTGCCACCCCGTATCAGACAGGACGGGGTGGTTTTTATACCCTTGTATTTTTCTTACTGCCCATAATATTTTAAGCATACTGAAGCAGGATGCTAACATTTTTATTACATGTAAAGGGTTAAGTAATAAGTGATACAATGAGTATGAACCCAAGAAGTTTTTAAAAGAATTGATAACTGAAAATGATTGGTATTAATCCTTCCTTACTTCCAATGTAAAGCCAATAGTGGTACCAATATTTTCCCTGCTACGTACATGAATGGTTTGTTGATGTGCTTCTATAATGTGTTTGCAAATAGCAAGGCCCAGCCCACTTCCTGTTACATCAATACTGCGGCCTTCTTCGGTGCGGTAAAATCGTTCAAAAACCCGGGGCAGGTTCTTTTCGTTAATACCTATTCCATCATCACTTATTTCTATCAAAATATGTTTGCCATCTGTTTTATACATACTGGCGGTAATGGTTCCATCATATTTACCGTATTTAATTGAGTTCTCAATTAAATTAGTAAGCACCTGCCGGATTTTTGATTTATCGGCATAAACAGTCAAGGGCGATTCGCAGCCTTTTTTAATGGAACAAAAAATATTTGCTGCCTCTGCTTTTACTGATAAGCTGTCATATACCTCTCTAACCAGATCCTGTATAATAAAATTCTCTTTATATAAAACCAACTCCCCTCTTTCCAGGCTTGAAATCTCATCGAGATCATTCAGCAGGTGTGTAAGCCGCTCCACATTTTTGGCGGTCTTTTCTAAAAATTTTTTATTGACTTCCGGGTTTTCTAAAGCCCCAGCTAGCAGCGTATCGATATATCCTTGAATTGCAAAAACAGGAGTTTTAAATTCATGAGAAAGGTTTTGCAAAAACTCTTTTCTAAATTGCTCAATACTCCGTAGCATCTCTACTTCTTCCTCATGCTCGGCGGCCCAGGCTTCTACTTCATCTGTTACCTGGGCAATATCTTTTTGCGGTAATACATATTTGTAATATGTTTCTTCTTTCTTGGTTGCCTTGGTTTGATGAATGAATTTGTAGATGAGTTTTATTTTGCGATAAATAAAACGTTCCAAGATAAAAGATATAAGCAGGTAACTGCCTGCGAAAATGATAGCAAAGCAAATAGCTCCAATCTCCCAACTTTTTTCTATATATCCGATCAATAAGCTGATAGGGATTGCCAACACTAATGCTGTAAATGCCGAGAGTTGACGGGGAGAAATATTTTTTGTGGAGAACATAATCTGCTGTCGGGTGTAGCTTGTCTGCTGTCAGTTGAGACAAAGGTAAAAGGATAAATCCGTACACCCGGTATCCACATCCGTTACCTTATAATTCAAATTTGTACCCAACTCCCTTTACCGTAGTAATACAATCAATTCCCAGTTTTTGCCGAATCTTACGAATATGTACATCAATTGTTCTGTCGCCTACAATTACATCATTTCCCCATACCTGGTTCAGTATTTCATTCCGCAGGAAAACCCGTCCTGGTTTTAACGCTAACAGGTAAAGCAATTCAAATTCTTTTTTGGCCAGTATGATTTCATTTTCTCCAACCATAATAACAAACCTTTCCGGGTCAATGGTAAGATTTTCAATAGTGAGAATTCTTGCATCCGTTTTATTCAACCTGCGAAAAAGTGCATTTACCCGGCTTAAAAAAACTTTTGGACTGATGGGTTTGCTTATGTAATCATCGGCACCGGTTTCTAGTCCTTTTATTTGTGTGCCTTCGTCGTTTACAGCTGTCAGAAAAATAATAAGCGTCTCTTTGAACATGGTCTGTGCCCGTAGTAATTGACAAACCTCAACACCTGTTTTTTTAGGCATCATTACATCTAGTACAATAAGATCAGGCTGGGTACGGCGGGCTTTTTCCAGGGCTTCATCTCCATCTTTAGCAGTTATTACCTCATAGCCTTCATTTGAAAGATTGTATTTCAATATTTCTAAAATATCCGGCTCGTCGTCAGCAATTAGCACCTTTCTGGGCTTATTGTCCATTTTTTGGAAAGTTTTCGCAAACCTAACTGGAATTTGGCGGGCAGGGAAATTGCGGGTATCAGTTTACACAGACTTAATGATAACTTAATAAATATGGCGTTAAAGCGGCTGTTTTTGGATCCTGAGACAGCTTTATTCCATATAAAAGCGTCTGTATCAATAATAAACCCGATAAACGGTCTATGTCGGCCGGGCTTAGTAACTTTGACTTTCTATCCTTATGACAATGAGCAAATACCTTTTCCTTTTAGCGTTAATTTTTTGTGCAGCGGCTGTTAGGGCACAAGGGGTTAGTGCGGCAGATACCGTAAAAATTCCGACGAATTTTACACCTTCATTTTCCCGCACTCTCCGACACGATGCGATCGATGCAGAACAAAAATCAATTCTGGCATCTGACGGTAAAGCCGATAAGCTTTTTGCTCCTTCAAAAGACGAAGAGGTCAATTTCCTGATCACCCAATCACTGGTAAAAAAGGTCGACGTAATTCAATACATGCTGGAAACGGATAAAGTGTTGGATCACCGCTTAAAGGTTAATTATTTATCAGGCCTGGAAAATCTATTAAAATATTTCAAACAAAACTTAAAAATAAAGTCCGATAAAAAAGTAAACCCCGCAAATCTTCCGGTAATAATTAATGCTTTTGAAGCCGCAGTTGCCAGGGACAGAAAAAACGAATCCATTGAAAAAGTAGTCAGTTCGTTGTCGTATGATGCCGGAAACAATTTACTCGGAGCTAATATATTTGATAAAAACTCGGGTTATAAATCATCAAAAAACAATTTGGTCTTGAAGTTTTGTGCGTTGCATCCTGAGAGAACTTTCCTGACCTTGTATCAAAATCCGGACATGCCTTTTGCGGATAGCCTTGTTAGGGCTGTAGCAAGAAAATACCCCAAACAATTATATGATTATGCTGCTTCTAACAGTAAGTTGGGTGCTGTAATAAGAAATATCAATGATGATGTATTTGTAAAAACAATAGCTACAATGGCCCGAAGCAAAAGTGGCCAGTTTTATTTTCCTTTCCTGGATAACATTGTAAATGGCAAAATAACAATCCGTGAAATTGATGATGTAAAAGACGATTCCGTTTTATATTATAAACTGCTGGTGAAAACCCAGATGGATTATTATCAACGGTTGCTGAATAAGGATACTGCATTTGAATATAAATCGCTGGGTAAAAAATTAGAAGATAAAGCTAAGTATGTATTTATAACAACGATAAACGCTTTACATAATGAAGGTGCCGAGGTTCGGTTCAGAAGTATTCAACCATTTAGTGCAGAAGAGTTGTATTACCTGATTGTATCATCAGACGGTTCTATTTATACCTCCAGTTTTACAAAAGGTGTATATCCGTTGATGATGAAAAAAATTGGGAACCGGGGCGATTCATTATTAACACTGGTAAGCTTTGATAAATATCGCAAACTGATCAAGATGGCGGCGGGTTACAATACATTGGGCAACTTCCTCGGCTCATTTCCTAAATCTACCAATCCAAATGAAGAAGACCCGGCGAACACATTGATGAAAGCATTTGTAAAAAACCTGGAGAAAACGGATGGTTTGGAAGATGGAGTAGACGTGGCAGACTCTTATGCAAGTATAGCAGAATCATTAAAACCTATTGCCAATGAGATGCTGCGAAATGTGCAGGAATGTTATCAACGAAACCTTAGTCAGAATAATAAAAAAGGGATTGCTATTTATAAAATTCTCAATAATCTTTTTTTATCTGCTGACACAGTAAACAAAATAGATCTGACAAAGGAGCTTGGTATTCCACCAGTATATGAAGTGCCTAACAAATCATTATTAAATGATAGTGGCAGAGTAATTATGCAAGTGTTCTTTTATGGTGATAAAGACGGGCAAGGAATTTTCAGGGGCTTTGTAAATATGTTTAGCAATGCCAATTGGAGAATAGATAACAGTAATAAGCAATGGGTTACTATTAATTCAGCTAAAGGGAAGCCAGTTACTATTTATGCCAACAGAGCTTTGCCGGAAGAAGGTGGAGAAGATGAAAAAGCTCAGAAAGCTTTGTGCGAATACATGGAAGCCAAAAAGGAATATCCTACAATAACAATTCATAGAGGCCATAGTTACTATGCAGATGCTACCATTGCGCAAATGTTTCCTTCCTCCAAAATTGTGTTCCTGGGTTCATGTGGAGGTTATCATTTAATTCATGATGTACTGGAAAAGGCACCGGATGCACACATTATTGCTTCGAAACAAATTGGGGCAACAGAAGTAAATCGTCCCTTCTTTCAACTTTTAACCGATAAGGCAAGAACAGGTAGTAATATTGATTGGATACCTTTCTGGAAAGAGCTGGATAAAATGGTAGTGGCAAAAGAGTTTGAAGATTATATTCCGCCATACAAAAACTTAGGTGCTTTATTTATTAAAGCATATAAAATAGCGATGGGAGAAGAAGAGGATAAACGGGCATTCTGATAACTTTCTTCTTTCTACATTTGCTGCTTCTTTAACTACTCACTTTGTCAGCGCCTAAAAAACAATTTTTCAATTTTACTTTACTGCGCCGGGTATTTCAGTATGCCTCGCCCTATAAGAAAAAGTTTTACCTCTCTGTAGTACTGGCTATTTTACTGGCTTTTATGACGCCGGTAAGGCCTTTCCTTATTCAGCTTACTGTTGATAAATATATAACCAACTCCATTGGTCATATGGTAGTTACGATCACTCTTATTCAAATTGGATTGATTGTGATTGAAACCCTCATGCGATTCCTTTTCACATTTACAACAGCGGTGCTTGGTCAATCGGTAGTAAAAGATTTGCGGGTGGCGACCTTTAAAAAAATAATGGGACTCAATCTTTCTCAATTTGATAAAACACCTATTGGAACACTAACTACAAGAACGGTTAATGATATTGAATCAATCAATGATATTTTTTCTGATGGGTTAGTCCCGATTATTGCCGATTTACTTTCCATCGTAGCTGTTCTTGGTTTTATGCTTTGGAGCGACTGGCAATTAACATTGATTGCACTTATTCCTTTTCCCATAATTGTTTTAGCGACTTATTATTTTAAAGAGAGTATAAATAAATCTTTCTTTAAAGTACGAAATGCAGTTGCCAGTCTGAACGCATTTGTACAGGAGCATTTAACAGGCATGTCTGTAGTACAAGCTTTTGCGGCAGAAGAACAGGAACTTAATAAATTCAAAACTATTAACAGGGAGCATCGTAATGCCAATATCAAAGCCATATTTGCCTATTCTGTTTTTTTTCCACTAGTAGAAATTGTACTGGCATTGTCAATCGGCCTGATTGTTTGGTGGACATCCAAAGAAGCGTTGCAGCTGCAACAAAGCCAGCAAGGAACGGTAGTAGCATTTATTTTATGTTTGAATTTGTTGTTTCGTCCGCTTCGGGTAATTGCCGATAAGTTCAATGTTCTCCAGATGGGTATCATTGCCAGCGAAAGGGTTTTTAAAGTGTTAGACAATCCTGATTTTATTAACAAAGAAGGAGTTTATGCTCCTGAAAAAGTGGCGGGAAAAATTGAATTTGATAAAGTGTGGTTTGCATATAACGACGAAAATTATGTGTTGAAGAATTTGAGTTTCACCGCAAATCCCGGAGAAACGATTGCTATTGTTGGTCACACGGGAAGCGGAAAAACCACAATTATCAGCTTGCTGAATCGATTATATCATATTAAAAAAGGGCAAATCAAAATCGATGATGTGGATATTGAAGAATTTGAAGTGGAATCGCTCCGCAAAAATGTTGGTGTAGTGTTACAGGATGTGTTTCTTTTCTCCGGTTCAATAATAGATAATATTTCATTGCGAAATCCGGAGATTACCCGTGAGAAAGTCATTGAAGCCGCAAAGCTTATTGATATGCATGATTTCATTATGCGATTGCCGGGTGGATACGATTATAATGTAATGGAAAGAGGGGCTACTTTATCGTTGGGACAGCGGCAATTGCTATCCTTTATCCGGGCCATGCTATACAATCCGGCGATCCTCATTTTAGATGAAGCTACTTCTTCTGTTGACACCGAAAGCGAAATGCTGATTCAGCATGCCATCGATACATTGATAAAAGGAAGAACGTCGATTGTAATTGCACATCGGCTTTCCACTATCCGCAAAGCCAGTAAAATAATAGTGCTGGATAAGGGGGAAATAAAAGAAATAGGCACTCACCAGGAGTTGTTGAAAAAAGCTGGGTTTTATAGCAAATTATATGAGTTGCAATTTGAGAAAAAAGAGGAGGTTAGTTCCTGATAATCAAATTAATTTGTCGGTTTTATAGCAGGGTTAAAACGCTGTAGATTTCATTTTTCAGTAAATCACCAAATTCCTTTCTTTCAAAGTTCGTTTTCACCCCTGCATCCTTATCTTTGCGCCAAATTTCGGAATGGGTATGGTAGTTCATCGTTTCAAATCCTTTGCTGTAGCGGTTTTCAGCTTATTTTTTGTACTAATTTCTACATCTGCATTGGCAGACGGGGGAGAAGGCGATAAAAAAGACGGCGAACATGAAAAACTGAACGTAGGCGAGGTGATTTTTGAGCATGTACTCGATGGGCATGAGTTTCACTTTTTTGGAGCTTCTATTCCGCTTCCTGTTGTACTTTATTCTCCGCAAAAAGGCTTTACTTCTTTTATGTCATCTGCATTTCATCATGGCGAACATGCACATGAAGGATATGTGATCCTGACAAAGCACAATATTGCAAAGATGGGTTTAGATCCTAAAAAGTTCAAACCCGAAACGATTGTAGCAGTAGATGCAGCTGGTAATATTGACCCTTCTGTAAAAGTGTACGACTTCTCCCTTACCCGGAACGTAGTGCAAATGATAATTGCTCTTACACTTTTTGTAGTGATCATGTTGCGGATAGCAAAAAGATATAAATCTGGTGTTGGTGTTACTTCTGCTCCAAAAGGTTCTCAAAGCTTACTAGAGCCTGTTATCACATTTGTAAGAGATGAAGTAGCAAAACCAAATCTTGGTCACAAGTACGAAAAGTATCTGCCCTATTTGCTAACTGTTTTCTTTTTTATTCTGATCAATAACATATTTGGTTTGATACCTGGTTCTGCGAACGTAACAGGTAATATTGCCTTCACGGCGGTTTTGGGTTTGATTTCTTTTGTAGTTATTATGTTCAGTACCAACTCTCATTACTGGGGTCATATTTTCAACCCGCCGGGAGTTCCACTAGGTGTAAAGTTCATTTTGGTACCTGTTGAGTTTTTGAGTGTTTTCATCAAACCATTTGCCCTTATCATCAGGTTGTTTGCCAACATGGTGGCAGGTCACATTATTATCATTTGTTTGATTTCATTGATATTCATTTTCGGACAATTAAATCCAATTGCGGGTTGGGGAGCCTCTCCGCTTTCAATAGGATTTACTGTGTTTATATACCTGATCGAAGTACTGGTGGCTTTCTTACAAGCTTTCATCTTTACAATGTTAACAGCAGTATTTATCGGCCAGGCATTCGAAGGTGAGCATCACGATGAGGCACATGTTGCTCATCACTAAAAATGTATTTTTTAATTATCATTAATAACAACAAACATGGATTTACTAAACGTAATTCTTTTGGAAGCTACTGCTAACGCAGGTGGTGCAATTGGTGCAGGTCTTGCTGCAATCGGTGCTGGTATTGGTATCGGCCAGATTGGTAAAGGCGCTGTTGAAGCGATTGCCCGTCAGCCAGAAGCATCTAACGACATCCGTGCAAACATGATCCTGACTGCTGCCCTTGTTGAGGGTGCTGCTCTGTTTGCTATCATCGTTGGCTTCCTTGCAATGGTATTGTAATATCGTTGCCAAAAAAATTACTGCATCTGATGCACAGGGCGGAGGATGCAGTATTTAACTTGATTAAAAACTGAATTAGAATAATATGGAATTGCTTCTCCCTAAACTCGGGTTACTGGTATGGACCCTTTTAGCTTTCTTAATTGTTTTCTTCCTGTTGAAGAAAATGGCCTGGCCTGCAATTATAAAGGGTCTGCGTGACCGTGAAAACACAATAACCGATTCTCTGGCAACTGCACAGCGGGTAAAAGAAGAAATGGCATTGATGAAAAGTGAGAATGAAACTTTGCTGGCAAAAGCCCGTGAAGAAAGAGCTCAAATGCTGAAAGAAGCAAGAGAAACAAAAGACCGCATTGTAAGCGAAGCTAAAGAGCAGGCTAAAACAGAGGCAAACAAAATTGTAACTGAAGCACAAGCTGCAATCAATGCACAGAAGATGGCTGCATTAACGGAAGTAAAAAACCAGGTAGGTAAATTGGTAATTGAAGTGAGTGAAAAAGTATTAAGAAAAGAATTAGGAAATAAGGATGCACAAGAAGCCCATATTAAAGGTCTTGTTGACGAAGTAAAATTGAATTAAGAAAAGCTACAAGCTATTCGCTGCCAGCCACGAATTGAATTCGTTGAGTGAGAAGCGAGAAGTAAGTAACGAGAAGATATAAATTATGCCCAATCCACGTTTAGCAACACGATACGCAAAATCACTGATTGACCTTTCCATTGAAAAGGACCAATTAGAAAAAGTATTTGCTGATATGCAATGGCTGCAGGCTGTTTGTAAAAGCAATCCTGATTTTGTAAACCTGCTCCGTAGCCCGATCATTAAATCGGATACGAAGAAAAAAATCCTAACTGCCATTACTACTGGCAATATCGGGGAGTTAACAGCATCTTTTAATGCGTTGCTTATTACAAAAGGCCGTGAAAGCAATTTGCCTGAAATAGTGAATGCCTTTATTGCTTCTTATAAAGAACACAAAAACATTCAGACCATTAAGTTAACCACAGCTGCACCAATCAGCGATGCATTAAAGAACAGCATTGTTGAGCAGGTCAAAAAATCAGCAGGATTTCAAAATGTAGAAGTGGAAGAAAAAGTTGATGCTGGTTTGATTGGTGGATTCGTATTGCAGATAGGAGATAAATTAGTGGATGCAAGTATTGCGTATGACCTTAGAGCTATTGCCAAGCAATTTGAGAACAATGACTTTATTTATAAAGTCAAGTAATATAAAAAGATAAAAAGAAACAGATATGCCAGAGATTAAACCAGATGAAATAAGTGCCATACTGCGTCAGCAGCTGAGCAACTTTAATGCCCACGCAGATCTTGAAGAAGTAGGAACTGTACTTCAGGTGGGGGATGGTATTGCCCGTGTTTACGGATTAGGGAATGTTCGCTATGGTGAACTTGTGGAGTTTGAAAATGGTGTAAGAGCAATCGCTTTGAACCTGGAAGAAGATAACGTAGGTGTTGTATTGATGGGTGCCAGCGGCGCTATTAAAGAAGGTGCGAAAGTTAAACGTACCGGCCAGATCGCTTCTATTAAAGTAGGAGAGGGAATGGTTGGTCGTGTTGTAAATACGTTGGGTCAACCAATAGATGGTAAAGGACCAATTACTGGCGAGTTATATGAAATGCCACTGGAAAGAAAAGCACCTGGTGTTATTTTCCGTGAGCCGGTAAAAGAACCATTGCAAACAGGTATCAAAGCGATTGATGCGATGATCCCGATAGGTCGTGGACAAAGAGAGTTGGTTATCGGTGACCGTCAAACTGGTAAAACAGCGATCTGTATTGATACGATCATTAATCAGAAAGAATTTTTTGCAGCAGGTAAGCCTGTTTATTGTATATATGTTGCAATTGGTCAGAAAGCATCAACCATTGCTGGTGTAATGCAAACATTACAAGATGCTGGTGCCATGCAGTACACAACAATTGTTGCGGCCTCTGCATCTGATCCTGCGCCTTTACAGTTCTACGCTCCATTTGCGGGTGCTGCTATTGGTGAGTTCTTCCGTGACACCGGTCGTCCTGCATTGATCATTTATGATGACCTTTCTAAACAAGCGGTAGCTTATCGGGAGGTGTCATTGTTGCTTCGTCGTCCGCCAGGCCGTGAAGCTTATCCTGGTGACGTATTCTATTTGCACAGTCGTTTACTGGAAAGAGCTGCTAAGGTTATCAATAACGATGAGATCGTTAAGAACATGAACGACCTTCCGGATTCAATTAAGCATTTAGTGAAAGGTGGTGGTTCATTAACCGCTTTGCCGATCATCGAAACTCAAGCTGGTGACGTATCGGCTTATATCCCGACAAACGTTATCTCAATTACAGACGGTCAGATATTCCTGGAGTCGAACTTGTTCCTTTCTGGTATTCGTCCCGCTATTAACGTAGGTATCTCTGTAAGTCGTGTGGGTGGTAATGCACAGATCAAATCAATGAAGAAGGTTGCTGGTACATTGAAATTGGACCAGGCACTATACCGTGAGCTGGAAGCCTTCTCTAAGTTTGGTGGTGACCTGGATGCTGCTACTAAAAACGTAATTGACAAAGGTGCCCGTAACGTGGAGATCTTGAAGCAACCACAGTATGCACCTTTTGCAGTAGAAAAGCAGGTAGCTATTATTTACCTTGGAACAAACGGTTTATTAAAAGAAGTAGCCGTTAAAAGAGTAAAAGAATTTGAAGAACATTTCTTAATGGAAATGGATAACAAACTACCGGAAGTAATGGCTGAATTCAAGAAAGGTAGCTTACCTGAAGATGGCATTAAGAAGATGGTAGAACTGGCAAATGGCCTGATACCTTCTTACAAAGCCTAATCTCGCAGATTACTATATATTATTAAGCGACTGAGAAATCAGTCGCTTTTTTTATGGGGGTATTTGTCCTGTTTATCAAAGCTGGGTTAGTTATTTTCCCATGCATACCTCGTAAATAGTACCTGTCTGGCTTGTATGCTTACTAAATTTGAAAAATTAAATAGCAAAATCACATTTTATAAAAGGATGTAAATCAGCGAATGGCATAAATGAGAAGTAAAATTACTACAGAAAATACGGTATTTGTTAAGAAATAATACTCAAAAAACTTGCAAGTAAATTAACTGCGTATTATGTTTGTCTCAGAATCGAACAAATCCTAAGAAAGCAACGTAAATCCGACCCCTGAAACAAACTACTCTTACAAGGGAATATACTCCCGGTCTGTTTCTCTCACTTTAAGTTGGTTTTTCATAGCAATCTAAGGCAAGTTCAAAAGAACATAACCGTACTAGTTAATCTCAACCCTAAAGTGAAAACGATGAAAACATTTCTACTCATTATTACTGCATTATTAATTAACCTCGCAGCATTTTGCCAGTCAGGTTCCGAATTGATTTTTATGAACCCGGTTTTGGTAAGTGGTACAGCAAATACACCCGGAGCTGTTTACCGTTTCAACAATGTAACAAGCAATGTTGACGCTGAAGTTAAAATCAGTAAATTTTCAAGGAATGATATTGTTATGTCCACAATTGACAATGGTGCTATGGGTTTTAATAAAGCCTTTCAACCGGAATTTGGTTTGACAGGAAATGTAGCACCAAATCAAAACTGGTATGTAGATTTTGAAATGATTTTTTATAAAGGCGGTACCAACAACACAAAAAAAATGAATTCCGTAAAATTGACCGCTATCGATGTGGATGGAGATGCGTTGTCAATTAAGGAATATGTAACTTATGACCGACCCACTTCGATTAGCTATTCACTTATTACTTTATTGTCAAGTATCCCAACAGGGTTGTTGGGCGAAACCCATATATGTGATGCAGATAACATAGCCAGCCCATTAGTTAGTTGTACAAGTTGTGGTGGAGATGGATATACTAACAGCGGATCAGGAACTGGTAATGAATGTGGTGATTGCCAGGGTAGTGGTAAACTACATGACCAGTGCGATCATGCTTTTAAGGGTATTTCGGGAAGCATAGTAAATGGACCGGTTCTTAATTTCCTTAATATTGATACATTAGCAACGCAAGTGATGACGATGTACGAATATCAGAATGTACAAAAAATAAAATTCAGATATGGTGCAAAATCAGGATTGCTATCAAGTTCTGCTGGTGTTCGCATGAACTCTACCTGGTTCCGTGAATTTAGTCTAGCACCTCTTTCCACTTTACCCGTTAAACTTACCTCTTTTACAGCCACCTTGAACAATAACAAAGTTGATTTAAAATGGACAACTGCTTCAGAAATAAATGTTAGCCATTTTATAGTTGAAAAGAGTACAGATGGTATTAGTTACAGTGATGCAGGAATGGCCTTTGCTTATGGTAACGCAACTGATAAAACTAATTATACGCTTTCAGATAATAATATAAATACTAACCGTGCTGCTGTAATTTATTACAGACTTCGTTCAGTGGATATCGATGGCAAGAATGAGCTTTCGGAAACAAGAATCATCAGGATCGGTAAGCAAAATGAAAACAATATTACTATTGTTGCTTATCCAAACCCCGTAAATAATGAAGTTCGCATCACTATACCAGCTGACTGGCAGAATAAGCAAGTTTCTTATGAATTGGTAAGTGCAAACGGGCAACCGGTTAAAAGAACAGTAGCTACAAACAGCAGCCAGACAGAAACTATAAATACAAGCAGCCTTACCCCTGGTTTCTATTTTGTACGTGTAATGTGCGAAGGACAGGTGGCACAACAAAAGATTATAAAGAATTAAAAATCATTTGATAGGGGTTCAACAGCCGTCTCGCCACAAGCGAGGCGGTTTTTTTTATTTAAATACAATTTGGTTTATAATATAAACTACTTTATGTTTGTTCTGAAATTTGAAACTGATTAGCATGAATTGGTATAAAAAATTGCCGCTTGTATTACTTTTTGGAATCTCTTTTTGCCTGGTAAATGGCCAGGTAACTATTAAAGGAGTAATTAAGGATAATAAGCAAAAACCGTTGACCGGGGTCAGTATTTCTATTAAGGATAGTTATGATGGTGCCACATCTGATTCAACGGGTAGCTATTCTTTTAAAACCACGGAAAAAGGAGAGCAGTTATTAGTATTTAGTTCAATTGGTTTTAAACCATTTGAGCAAAAAGTAAAACTGGAAGGAACTACATTGGTTGTTGATGCTGTTTTAAAGGAAGAAATTAGCGAACTTACTGCTGTTGTATTATCTGCCGGAACTTTTGAAGCTAGTGATAGAAAACGAGCTGCAATTGTTTTAGATCCCATTGATATAGTAACTACTGCCAGTGCTAATGGTGATATTACCGGTGCATTAAAAACATTACCAGGTGCTCAGCAGGTAGGTGAAAGCGAAGGTTTGTTTGTTCGTGGTGGTACAGCTGCGGAAACAAAAACATTTATTGATGGCACATTGGTGAATAATTTTTTCTACAGCAGTGTTCCCAATATTGCACAGTTTGGAAGATTCTCTCCCTTTATTTTTAAAGGAACTGTTTTTAGTACCGGTGGTTATTCTGCATTATACGGGCAAGCATTGTCTTCCGCCTTAATATTAGAGTCTATTGATTTGCCAGAACAATCATCAGCCAGTGTAGGCATAACAGTACTAAGTGCCAATGCAGGAATTCAACATCTGGCAAAAAATAAAAAATCGTCCTGGGGAGCCAGTTATGGTTATACTGATCTAACCCTTGGATTTAAAGTAATAAAACAACGACAGGATTATTCAAAAGTGCCTGCTTATCATAATGCAGATGCTAACTTTCGTATCAAAACATCAGCAACAGGTATGCTGAAATATTATGGCTACTACAGCAGCAATAAATTAGGTTTTACTACCAACAGCATTGATTCACTTGGATACCTCGACAAATTTGCTATCAGTAACACTAATTTCTATCATAATTTAACCTGGAGAGAGAATTTGGCGAACAGGTGGAAAATAAATATCGGTGCTTCCTACACTAATAATAAAGATGACATTAATAGTGTGATGCAGGATATGAATAAAGCTGATGTACAGTTAACAGGACTCGAGTTCAAAAAATTTACTGTTGAGACTAAAGGAAATTATTTTAATGCCAAAACAGTAGTAGAAAAAAAGTTAAAGGGCTTGAGTGCAATACGTTTCGGAGCTGAGTATAATTTTAGTGATGATAAATTAGTTTATACAGCATTTGACGGGCAACGGTATCCTAACAATATAAAAGAGCATATCAAAGCAATATTTGTTGAAGGGGATGTGTATGCTACGAACGACCTGGCAATAAAAGCTGGATTAAGAGCTGAACATTCTTCTGTTTTAGATAAAGCCAATATTGCCCCCCGTTTGTCGCTTGCATATAAGCTGGGCAAAGGGAGCCAGGCATCCGTAGCCTATGGAGTTTTTTATCAAAACCCGGAAAGAAGATACCTACCCTCACCCAATGCATTAACCTTTATGAAAGCCACCCACTATATCGCACAATATCAGAAAGTGGTTAACCAGCAATCATTCCGGGCTGAAATTTTTTATAAAAAGTACGATAACCTGGTTAAAACAGGCAGTACAGGTTTTACGGAAGGTGCTATCAATAATAATGGATTTGGAGATGCGAAAGGAATTGAGTTTTTCTGGAGAGATAAAAAAACAATCAAAAATTTTGACTATTGGATTTCTTATTCATATCTCGACACCAAAAGAGATTTTTTAAATTTCCCATTTTCAATACGACCCAACTTTGCGGCAACACATACAGCATCCGTGGTAACCAAAAAGTTTGTGCAAAACCTGAAAATGAACTTTAATGTGGCATACAATTATGCAAGTGGTCGTCCTTACTACAATATTGGTTTTGACGGAACTGATTATAAGTTTAATGATAGAGGAACTATTCCCGATTATCACAATGTAAGTTTTGCGATCAATTATCTTCCTTTTATTGGAAAAGAGAATCCTAAATCATTTGCGGTGTATGTGTTGCAGGTAAGTAATATTTTCAATATCAAACAAACCTATGGGTACAATTATTCTTATAACGGTTATCGTAAAGAGGCAATAGTCCCTACTTCAAGAATGTTTGTATTTATTGGAGCCTTTATCAGCTTTGGTGTAGACAGAAGCGATGAGGTAATTAATAACGGTTTATAAAATAAAATATATGGAACAACAAGCTCAAAATTCACAAGACAAAGATCCCAAATTATGGGCGATGGCTAAGCAAAGGGCCGCATTCAAAAAAGATCTTGTTTATTACATGGTGATCAATGCCTTTTTGTGGGTTATATGGGCTATCAGTAATTATAATGATAAGGAATTTGATGGAGGCATTCCCTGGCCAATATGGCCTACAGTTGGATGGGGTATTGCAATGATTATTGAATATTTCAGCGTTTATAAATTTCCTAAGGAAATAACGGCTGAGAAGGAATACGAAAAACTAAAAAACAATAATAAAAATTATTAAACAATTAAAAGAGAAAAAAATGAAAAAAGTTTTTTTTATAATGCTGGTTTCGCTAATGGCAATAGCAACATTTGCGCAGAGTGAAAAGTATATCAAAGCAATGGAAGCAAAAATTGCAATGCTCGACTCTAATAATTCTGCTGATGCATGGAAGGAGTTGGCTAATAGTTTTGAACGGATTGCTGAAGCAGAAAAAACACAATGGTTACCTTATTACTATGCTTCTTATTCTAATGTAATGATTGGCTATGCTTCTATGCCTCAAGATGGCGGCATGGGAGATAATAGTTCTATAACTGATCCTTATGCAGACAAGGCTGAAAGTTTGCTAAATAAAGCTATGGCTCTTACTACTCCCAATACAGAAATATTTTGCGTAAAAAAAATGGTACATAGCCTTAGAATGATGGGAAACCCAATGTCCCGCTATATGACAGAAGGAGCAAAAGCTACAGAAGCATTAGCGAAAGCGAAGGAACTGAATATATCTAATCCACGAATTTACATTTTAGAAGCACAAGATAAATTCTATACACCTGAGCAATTCGGTGGAAGTAAAGCAGAAGCTAAGCTGTTGTTTGAAAAAGCACAGAACCTTTTCGATACATATAAAACCGAAAATAGTATTGCACCAAATTGGGGAAGGTCGCAGGTAAAATATTTTATGTCGCAGATGTAATAATCTTTTACTAAATAGCAGAAGGAACAACTGCTGCTATTTTTTTAGTTCCTGAGTACCTGCCTTTTTATTGGTTACATTGCTAAATTGTTCGCTATGACCCAGACTGAAAAACAACTATCCGAAAAAGAAAGTCTCGATCTTATTGCCACTATGATCAATAAGGCCAAAGACTCGTATCACAATACTGGAATTAGTGCAATTATGTGGGGAAGTCTCATTACAATTTGTGCATTGGTAAAGTTATCGGAAATTCATTTTAACTATCGGCTTCCATTTGATATATACTTGCTTACCATTTTGGCAGTTATTCCGCAAATATTCATTTCTATTAAAGAAAAAAAAAGCAGGCGGGTAAAATCATATGATGACGCATATATGGATTATATCTGGCTCGCATTTGGGGTGTGTATTTTCCTGATGATTTTTATTGTGAACACTGTGTTTGCTGAACTCGGTCCCGTAATGACTGACTATAAAGTATTGGCGCAAGGCAGAACTGCTTGGATCGATTTTAAATTTTCTGAATATGTAGCCCCACTTTTTTTGTTATTATATGGCATACCAACTTTTATTACCGGGGCAGCTTGCCGATTCAAACCCATGTTGTGGGGAGGTTTATTATGTTGGGCATCTTGTATTCTTGCTTTGTTCACAACCATCAAAATAGATTTACTATTAACTGCTATCTCAGCCATATTTGCATGGCTTATTCCTGGTATTATAATGGAGGTGGATTACAGGAAGGCTAAAAAGGAATTGGCAGAAGCAAATGTTTAAAGATCTGGACCCCATATTGCATTCGCAGTTACGACTTGCCGTTATGTCTCTTCTTATTGGAGTGAAAGAAGCGGAGTTTACGTTTATCCGTGAAAAAACAAATTCAACAGCGGGCAACCTCAGTGTACAAATACAAAAGTTAAAGGATGCCGGTTATATTGATGTAACCAAACAATTCAAGGATAATTATCCTCAGACCATCTGCAAAATTACAAAGCCTGGCGTTAAAGCATTTGAAGTGTATGTTAGCAATCTTCAATCTTACCTCGGAAAAGGATAGAACGTAGTAATAAATTATTTACTACAAAAAACCCCGCCAGCTGGCGGGGTCCTGTTCTCGATTGGTAACTCAAAGTGAATGAAAATCGTTAGTGGTTATTAGGCGGTAAAATATTTTTTGTTCGATAAGGCTGTAATACTAATTGAGGCTGTTGTTTTTTTTGTTTTGCATTGAGCAGTTTCTCAAACACCTTTTTTAAATGGTCAAACTTTTCCTTTAATATCTTTTTTGCAGACATAGTAAATTAGTTTAGATATCAACTATTTGGTTTAATTACTATAACAGAAGAGTAAGTTGTTTGTTTTGCTTTAGTAATCATTTTTACCCGGTAATGAAATTTTGATTGCTTTGCTTTTTCATAAAACCAGTAATTATCAGTTTCAGGTTTGTCGGTACCAAAAATCAATGCAGCAAGCGAAAAGTTTTTGCCGTCTGTACTTTTCTCTATTTCAAACTGGTCGGCAGCCTGGTTTTCACTTACCTGCCATTGTAATAAAACCCGGTTGTTGGTAATATTGCCATTAAAGTTTATAAGCGACGGCAGATTTTTAGCCTTTGTCAAAGATGTGTATGAGGGGCTTGCAAAAGGGGCAAGTGTTTCTTGTGCATTCGAAGGTTGATAAAAAAGCCTTAATGCGAAAATGGTAAAAAAAACAGCGTACTTAATCATTTCTTTGGGTTTTGAATAAATGTCTTCAAATGGCCCACAGAAATATTGGATGTCAATTTCGGGAATTATTATACGTTGTAACGATCTACAGAAATAAAGCCGTCCTTAGTAAGTAAGTTGAATTTGGTACGGATGAATATAGTAGTTTTACTTGGGTATATGTGGTTTTCCGAATCGTAAACAAACGTAGCTATTGAAGCTTATAATTGCAAGTCTTTTGCTAAAATTATTTTTTTAAAAAGACAAATGCATCTCATTCAGTGCAAACCTTTAATACATTTGCCCGTTATCATTCCAGTATGAGTAATATAATAGAAGTAAAGGATCTTACTAAAGAATTTAAGGAGATAAAGGCAGTTGACAATCTATCTTTTTCAGTAGAAGCCGGGAAAGTTTATGGTTTTTTAGGGCAAAACGGGGCAGGTAAATCTACTACCATTCGAATGCTACTTACTTTAATCAAACCCAGTGCAGGAACCATCGAAATTTTTGGAATGAACCTGCAGCAACACCGCAAAGAAATTCTTAGCCAGGTAGGTGCAATAATTGAGCGGCCTGATCTTTATAAATATCTTACCGCATTGGAAAACCTGCGCATTTTTGCTGCTATGAGCGGCGTAAAGATTAGCGAGAAAAAATTAATGGATCAGTTAAACGAAGTTGGATTAGCTGAAAGAGCACACAGCAAAGTAAAAACATACTCGCAAGGCATGAAACAGCGATTGGGAATCGCTACTGCACTGGTACATAATCCAAAACTTATCATTTTAGATGAACCAACTAACGGGCTCGATCCGCAAGGTATCGCTGATATTCGAAATTTAATTATCCGGCTAAGTAAAGAATCAGGTAAAACATTGCTGATATCATCACACTTGTTAAGTGAGATGGAATTGATTGCTGATTCGATGCTCATTATTGATAAAGGAAAGAAACTTGTAGAAGGAAATGTGAACGACTTGTTTGATCCCGCAGAAACAGTAGTTGAATTAAAAACAACTGATGATGCTGCCGTGTTTGAGCAGTTACATTCATCACCTTTGAAAAAATATCTGCAGGGAAAAAGAAATGATTGCCTGCTCTTAAAGTTGCATCGAAACGAAGTGCCGGCTGTTATGAAAGAGCTGGTAAAAATGGATGTGAATGTTATCTCCTTGCATTCCAAACACTCATTAGAAGATTATTTTTTATCATTAACAGGTCATGCTCATGTGGAAGCTATTACGAATTGAGTTATTCAAAATATTCAAACGGCCAAGAACGTACATTGCTTTTGGCGCTATTGCTTCTGTTGTTTTTTTAATTCAGATTGCACTAAAGTATGATGGCAAATCATATGTAGACCTCTTACTCAATAATCTATCTGGCTCATTTGAGTTTTCTGATGAATTTAAAGGGAAGTTGTTGAACGGTTATATGATTTGCTTTGTTATACTGAATACGTTATTGATACAGATGCCATTGCTGGTAGCATTAATAGCAGGAGATTCGATAGCCGGTGAAGCAAATATGGGAACTCTTCGATTATCACTTACAAAACCTATCAGCAGAACACAATACATGCTGGTAAAATTCGGCGCTTCCGTTATTTATACATTTGCCTTGCTAATCTGGATGGCTTTATTAGCATTGTTTGGGAGCATGATTATTTTCGGAACCAATGATCTGGTGGTACTTCGTTCAGAAGGAATTGAGCAAATGAAACATTTTGATGTGTTGTGGCGATATTTTGCTGCCTTTGGTTATGCAGCCGTAGCATTAACAACTGTTTCTGCATTGGCATTTTTATTAAGTGTATTTGCGGAGAACTCGATTGGGCCAATAATTGCCACCATGAGTATTGTTATTGTCTTTACAATACTATCCGAAATGAATATTCCAATTTATGACCAAACAATAAAGCCCTACTTATTTACATCTCACATGGTTGCCTGGAAAGGTTTCTTTTATGTGCAGGCTGATGCGGAAGGAACAACAATTAATGGCAGTATTGAAAACTTGCCGGCTGTTTTACGGAGTTTAGGCATCCTTATTATATATATTGGCGTCTTCTTCAGCGCTGCGGTATGGGTATTCAGGAAAAAAGATATTTTAACGTAAAATATAGATTTATGCGTAATGATTTTGGATTGGTAGTTCGTAGTGTAGTAAAAGGATTTAATCTTTTTCTGTTTACTTTTTTATTAGTACCGGCTTTGGCAAAAGCACAAACTGCCGAAGAACTTATTCAGCAAGTAAAAACAAAGTTGGATAAAGTAAGCGATTACCAGGCCAATGGGAAAATGAAAACAAATGTAGTTTTTATTAAGGCTCCAATCGCCAATGTAAAAGTGTATTATAAAAAGCCTAACCGGTTACGGATCAACAATGAAAGTGGAATCTCCTTTATACCTAAAGGATCTGTCAATATCAACCTCAATAATATCTTCATTAATACTGCAGGCTTTGATATAATTGATGTTGGCAAAGAAGACAAAACCAATTTCCGGATAATAAAACTCTTACCGAAAGATGACAACTCAGAAGTGGTATTATCTACCCTTTATATTGATGAAGCCCAGTCGCTGATAAAAAAAGCAAAAACGACTACCAAAGAGAACGGAACCTATGAGTTGGAAATGAGTTATGGGAAATATGCAGCCTACGGCCTGGCAGATAAAATAAGTTTCTCTTTCAATACTAAAGATTATAAGCTACCCAAGGGAATTACTTTTGATTATGATGACGGCAGTAAAAAGGAAGAAAATCCTGATAAGTTGAAAAACAAAAAAGGAAAAGTAGAAATTACCTATTCCGATTACATAATTAACAAAGGCGTATCAGATTCAGTTTTCAAATAATCATTTATTCACTTATATCTTCGTCAACTGCGTTCGCCAAAATTTGAGGCGTTAGTTTACGTAGCGGATTTTTCCTGTTTTCCTCGTACTGGCTTCGGCGATTGATTATATCAATACATTCAAACAGTGCGACAAGAAAAGATGATGTATCAGCTTTATCTTTTCCTGCAATATCAAATGCCACTCCATGGTCCGGGGAGGTGCGAACGGCTGAAAGGCCCGCTGTATAATTCACTCCTTCTCCAGAAGCTAATGCTTTAAAGGGGATTAACCCCTGGTCATGATACATAGCCAGCACCGCATCAAATTTATCAAAACTGCGACGGGCAAAAAAAGCATCGGCACTAAACGGCCCTACTACCAGCATATTATTATTCTTTGCTTCTTTAATGGCAGGTTTTATAATTGTTTCTTCTTCGGAGCCAATCAGTCCTTCATCACCGGCATGTGGGTTTAATCCCAGCACAGCAATTTTGGGTCTGTCAATTCCAAAATCCTGTTGCAGACTTTGATGAACTATTTTGAGCTTACTTAAGATTTTCTCTTTAGTTATATGGCTGGCCACTTCCCCCACCGGAATATGTTCAGTAACTAATGCTACTCTAAAATTGCCGGCGCACAGCATCATCACTACATCGTTTACACCAAATATGTGTTTAAGATAGGGTGTATGCCCTGTAAAATTAAATTCTGCAGATTGAATATTCTTTTTGTGAATTGGGGCAGTTACTAATCCATCAATTTGTTTTTGTTTTAAAGCAGCAACAGCAGTTTGTAAGGATAGTATAGCATATCTCCCCCCTGTATCATTTAATTGCCCGGGTGTAACCAGCACATCATCTTCCCAGCAATTAAAAATATTTACTTGTTTTGGCGCTATACGGCTAAATTCTTTAATATTCTGGTAGTTGAAATTTACTTCGGGAGTTGATTTTTTATAAAAATTAATCACTTTATTAGAAGAGAAAATTACCGGGGTGCAATGTTCAAGAATACGGTTGTCGGATAGTGTTTTAATAATTATCTCGATGCCGATGCCGTTTAAATCGCCACAGCTTATTCCTATAATTGGTTTGGATTGGCTCATAGTAAGTTGTTGAAGGTCTAAAAATAGTGATTTTAATCAGGCCGCTTAAATCCAGTTATTTACAATATTCTCTCGTTGTTTGAAATAGGCACATATTGATACATAATAGTTGTTTCAGCAAAAAGAATAAAAAGTATAGGATGTTTACGATTGACTGAGCGAACATATACTTGATTTTTAGTTTTTGTATAATTCAGTAGTTGTATTTCTAAGTAAAAACTCTCATTTTAGCGTCAGGTTAAAAAAATGTAAATCCAATCATTATGAATAAGCCATCCTCTCAATGGGTAAGTCTTTTTTCAGGATAGTGTAGACTTTGCCTTTATAGAATGCTCCTTTTAACTTGGGTAATTTAAATGGATAAATCTAAAACCTAATACTATCATAGTAGCGTATATATAAACGCTGTTATAATTTTATCTTTTAGAATTCATACCCTGTTTGAAAAAAACCAAATCCAATGTCCAGATCAATATTATTTATTCCAATCTTTCTTTTACAGCTACTGCTGTTTTCTCCAAATCCGGCTTCAGGGCAATGCGGTGCCTTTACGTCTGCCCAGTTAAATTGGGATAATCTAGACTATTACTGGAACAGTGGGGGAAATGGCCCTTACCAAAATTACATTACTGATGCAATGGAGCAAACTCAGCGATTTGCTATTGGCCGGAACTGGCTTTCAATTGTTACCTCTAACTCAGCCTTAGTTGCTCCTGGAAGCGGCAATAGTGCTGAAAATGCTTTACATACCGGTGAAATAGCAAATTACACAGGACAGGATGTTCAATACAATCCAACAGCTAACAACCAGACTGTAGTAATTACATTTAACCAGGAGGTTCTTAACGCCAATTTTACGTTGTATGATATTGACATGAATGCCTCCGTTACTGTATCAGCTGTAGATGCGCTTGGTGTAGCACAAATTGTAGCGGTAACAACTTATACGAGTTCAATTTTAACAGCCACCGGAATCACTTCCAAGAATGTTATTGATCTCCTCGGTGCAGATGCCGCAGCTAACAACAGTAATATAGGTTCTGCGACATTTAATGTGCCCGCAGCCAAAACTATTACTATTACAATAAACGTTATCGGAACTGATGCTGTTTTCTGGCTTTCGGATATTAATGCTTGCATAAACGGATCTTTCCCAACTAACTGGCATCAGCAGGCTAATAACCGTCCTTTTGTTGGGCCAACACAAAATATGCCCGACTATTTTTTACTTACTCCTGATAATGATGTGGCCTATTATATAGACCCTATAAGTGGGCAAGCAAGACAATTGTTCCAAGATGCAGCAAGGGATTATGTAAATTCTTTTGGGTACGACCCTTATAACAGGTATCTCTATTACATTTCCGAGAACAATAGTCTTGACCCAAATAATAGGACTGTAAAAAGATATGACTACAATACAGAAACTACAAATACAACATACATCAGCAATATAACCACTTCCTTTTCCTTAGGTATTCCCACTTTCAATTATGGAATTGAATCTGCCGGTTGTGCTTTTTATGACGGTGCTTTGTATTTTGGAATTGAAGGTGGTAAATATGATCCTGATGGAGGTTCGGGTACGACAAATGACCGAACCAGGGAAACTCTTGTTTGGAGGATTGATTTGGATGCCAGTAATAATCCAACAGTAGCTTACCAGGTTGTAGCGTTTGATCATTACCTGAATGCATCGAATACGTCAATACATGATTGGGGTGATTTTTTAATCAGAAATGGTGTATTATATAACTTCAATACAGCCCGTAATGGAAGCCCATCAGTTTATAATGAAAGTAAATTTCACCATTACGATATGACAACTGGACAAATGACAAATGTTTATTCAAACCCTAATACTATAAGCCCTGCTAACCGGGCATCATGGAATGGCCAGGCAGGAATGACATGGGCCGGAAATCTATACTATTTCAGACCTTCAACTACAGCCGGTTTATCCCAAGTGGGTCTATATAATGAAGTCGGCGGTATTGGTACACCAACAACAATAACCGTTGTTGGTGGTGGCACAGCTTGGCCGGGTGGTTCTGGTGATGCATCCGATCCATTCCGTCCTAAATGTGATTTTGGTGATGCACCGGCTACTTATGATCCATATGTTACACCAGCCACACAAAGTCCGGCAGTGCATGAACGGTCAGAGAATATTCGATTAGGTGCTACCTGGGATCATGAATTTTTAAAAAGAGGTGTTACCGGAACTAATGATGTAGATGATGGAATTGGTACTGTTGCTTTTTTACCGCCTAGTTGGAATGCGGGTTATGTTGTGCAAGCTTCAGCTTTTAATAATAGTGGTAGTCCTGCAACATTAATTGCCTGGCTTGATTATAATGGGAATGGTGTTTTTGATGCCAGTGAAGCTATAACACCTATAACCGTACCATCATCAGCTTCAGCTCAAAACTTTTGGTTGTATTGGCCTTACACCATGAATTCATTTACAAACGGGCAAGCTACCTGGTTGCGGGTAAGAATAACGGCGCAATCTGCAGGTATGACTACCGCTCATCCTACTGGGTATTTTACGAATGGTGAAGTGGAAGATTACAGGGTACCTGTAGATAATTTCCCTTTATCAACACGTTTAATTGATTTTGCTGCAATACTTAAAAATAAAAAAGTAGATTTAAAGTGGAGTGCAGCGGAAGAAACGGGAATTTATGGATATGAGGTGGAAAGAAGTGCTGATAATATTAATTGGGTTAAGATTAATACTGTATCAACAAATGGCGGTAATGGAATAAAAAATTACCAGGTGGAAGATGCGAATCCGGTTAAAGGCATTTCTTATTACAGGTTGAGAATTATTGAAAATACAGGCATGAAACGTTTTAGTGAAATAAAAACCATTTCATACAAGGAGCTTGCTATTTCAATTGCTATAACTCCTAACCCGGCCATTGATCGTATTAAATTAAATATTACAACATCTGCTCAAACAGAAGCAGTAATTCAAATTACTGATATGCAGGGTAGATTGATATTATCAACAGCAAAAAATATTACGCTTGGTCTTTCAGAAACAGAAATAATTTTGCCTGCTGGTATTAACAGTGGTGTATATATGGTTCGTATAAAAGCAGGCGACGAAGTGATACGCCAAAAATTGATTGTAAATAAATAAAAATTTATTTTTATCGGGCAGTGATTTAATTTTAGAATCTCTGTTATAAAAGAATATCCAACATCCAATCCAATTTGTATGAAAAAACCAATACTCTCCTTTTATGGAGTCATTGCAATTATTGCTACAGGCTTTTTATTAATCGCCGGCCTAAACCAACTTACTACGCAAAAAGCCGTTACTGAAGTTCATCTTGAAGAAGAGGATGAAGGAAAAGAAGAACAAAGCGGCGCCGCCAGGCAACTCAACGGCTGGTACCAGGCAAAGGCTTATCCAAATCCTGAAAACTTAAGCAGTAAATACCAGGATGCCTGGCAAGATTACCTGGAGATCAAAAAAAATACACAACAATCGCTGTCTCAGTCATTGTCTCTTGATGGGGTTTTAAGTAACTGGACTGGCCTTGGTTATTGCAGTGATGGTGGAACAAGAATTGGAGGAAGGGTTGTTTGCATGGCCATTGACCCTAATAATACAAATAATTTATGGGTAGGCTCTGCGAGCGGGGGTATATGGAAATCTACTGATGCAGGTGCAAACTGGGTGTCAGTACCAACAAATCTTCCTGTACTTGGGGTGTCATCTATTCTTGTGGATCCATCTAATTCAAATATTATATATGCGGGTACTGGTGAAGTATATCATACCGAAGTTGATGTGATGGGATTCAATGTTTGGAAAACAAGAGGAACATATGGTATCGGGGTAATTAAAAGTATCAACGGTGGTACCAGCTGGACACAAGTGATGCCCAAGGTTTCTTCAGATTTATTTGCCATTTCTTCAATGGCATTTTTACCTGGTAACAGCAGCACTATTTTTGCCTGTGCAACAGACGGTGTTTATCGTTCTGTCAATAGTGGTAGTACATGGACTAAAATTTATATAGGAATTAATGTAAGAGATATAGCTATTCATCCTACCTCCACAGATATTATGGTAATTAGTGTGGGTAATATGACTAATGCTGTCAAGGGAATTTTTCGTACTACAAATGGAAGTAATGCTTCTCCAACTTGGACTCAAATTACCAGTGGGTTACCTTCTTCATATGCAGGATCAATAAAACTAGATAATGCAGATGCCAGCATTTTAGCGGCCAGTATTGGTGTAAGCTCGGGTTCTAGTAATGAAGTTTACCGTTCTACCGATTTTGGAACTACGTGGTCTGTTTTGTCAACATCCAACCATTGCTCATACCAGTTTTGGTTTGCACATACCATTGCGGTAAACCCTTTTTTTTCTGATTCATTAATTTATGGAGGAGTCGGAATATATCGGCACAGGACAATTGCAACTGTAGGGAGAGCATCGATCAGCGGCTTACATGCAGATCACCATGATGTTAAATTTGACCCTGTACGCAGAGGTACTGTTTATGTTTGTAACGATGGAGGTGTGTATAAGAGTACAAACGGAGGCGTAAGTTTTTCTGCCATAAATAATGGATTAAATGCGACTCAGTTTTATGCATCCCTAGGGGTATCAAAGTCGAATGCGAATCTTATGGTTGGTGGATTACAAGATAACGGGCAAGTAGTGTATAATGGTACTAACTGGATAGCTCCTGGAGGGGCAGGTGGTGATGGTACAGCCTGTGCCATACATCCCACAAACAACAACATTTTATTGGCCTGCAGGGATGCGAGAGCAATTAAACGTTCAACAGACGGGGGAGCAAATTTTAGTGAGCTATCAGGAAGTTATTGGGGTTTTGTAGGCGATTCAAGAACAGCCTTTGTTGCACCTATTGCATTTGCTCCTTCTGATGGATCTATTGCTTACCAGGCGTCAGATAATATTCATAGAAGCACTAATTCGGGAGGCAGTTTTACTAACAATACTTTAGGTAGCGGGTCACCGGCAACGACACCGGGTGCTTTTATCGAAGCAAGACATAAAACAGCTATTGCATTAGCTATCTCACATACCAACCCTAATAAGTTATATGTTTCCACTTCTCCATTTGCACAATATGATAACGATGCAAATAATATATATGTAACCGGGCAACCTAATATATTAAGAACAACAACAGGCGGCACACCCTTTACCAGTGTTAAAGGAACCTTACCTGATCGCTTTGTAATGGATATAGCTATTAGCCCTAACAGCGATGACAGTGTTTATGTAGTACTCGGCGGTTTTGGAACTTCCCATGTTTATTTAACACCCGATGGTGGTACTACCTGGTTAAGCCGTGGTTCTGGTTTACCAGATGTTCCTTTTAATGCAATACTTATTGATCCAACAAATCCAAAAATAATATATGCAGGCAGCGATTTTGGGGTTTATGTTAGCCATAACAGAGGAATTAACTGGTATGCTTATAACACTGGCTTCAATGATGCTACCTTAATTATGGATTTACAAGTGGATGCCAACAATAAATTAATTGCTGCCACACATGGTAAAGGTGTTTTCAGATCAGATCTTTTTACACCACCTATTACATTGCCTGTAACGTTTACTGCTTTTACCGGGCAAAATGTAAACGATGCCAACCAATTAAAATGGGATGTAGTAGAAGAATATAATCTTTCGCATTATGAAATAGAAAGAAGTGTTGACGGGTTTAATTTTCAGCGAATAGCAAATGCAAATGCCAGAAATAGTACAGCCGCTTCTTCATATTATCATACTGATAATATTAGAACCATAGCGACTTCTTCTTTTTATTATCGACTTAAAGCTATTAATACGGATGGAACTTATTTTTATTCTGACATCATTCAGATTAAAATTGCCAATAAAAGCGGCTTCAAAATAATTGGTAACCCAATTACATCACAGATTTCATTCAGGTATAATGCCACTGAAGCAGGAACAATGAAATTACGATTGCTCGATCAGCAAGGCCGGGCTATTCGTAGCGAGCAGCAGCAGGTAGCTACCGGCACTGCTTATTATACAATGAATAATCTTTCTTCTCTTCCTGCCGGTATGTACATACTTGAAATGTGGATCAATAAAGAACGCTACACCGAAAAAATACTGAAACGATAAGTAAAAAAACAAACTGCTTCCGTAAAAGCTTCCCACAACAGGGAAGCTTTTTTATTTATGTAGCAGGAATAGTAAGTCTATCGGAGAATTGTATAATTACTACAACATTATTGCTGCACATTTTCCCATTTTAGCATGCAAACGGTACATTTTTTTCAGGTAGTATGTAATGTGGTTAAACCTCTTAAAAACTCCTAAATCTACTATAGGTAAGTGTTTCTCTTAATTGTATCTTTCAATTACCAAATCCGTGTGCCTATGAAAACAGTGATACTTAAAATCTGCTTACCGGTTTTCCAAAAAATATCAACAATCATTTTTTTTGTTGCTGTTATTCCTTTTTTCTCTTACTCACAATGTTTACCTGGCAGCAATACTGCTAATTTAAATTGGGATAACATGGATTACCTGGTTACAACCGGAAACTATTCCGGCTTTGTTACTACAGCTATGAGCAGAACACAAGCTTTTGCTTTAGGAATAAACAGGGTGCAAATAGTTTACCCTGCAGCAATCACCACAAGCGGCGAAAATATATTGCATACCGGTGAAGGTGGGTCGGTTAGTACAGGAGCTGATGTACAGTATGGGGGTAGTGGAAACATTACTTTTACATTTGATGATGAAGTAAATAATTTACAATTCTCTTTGTACGATATTGACATAAGCCAACGGGTGAATGTAACAGCAGTAAACGCATTAGCTGTTCCGTTAAATATCATTATGACAAAACCAGCCGGGGGAACAGTTGCTATTACTGGCTCAGGAACTATCAATGCGCAAGGCCTGGCTCCGGCTACTGCACATGCAAACACATCTAACCTGGGAGTGGTGAATTTAACAATAGCAGGACCTGTAAAAACAGTTACAATAGCGATGAGTGGTACGGCAGGTGATTTTTGGTTGTCTGATATATCGGCCTGTGTATTCGGAACCTTTCCCAACAATTATTTCGTCGCATCACAGCCCTTTACCGGTCAACCCACATATGTTATCGGTACTTCCGATACCAATACTGTTTCATTGATTAACACAACAACCGGTCAGGCCAAAATGATTTTCCAGGATGCTACCTCACCTAGATATATTAATGGAATTGGGTTCGATCATCTTCAATATAATTTATACTATGTAATTGATTTTACTTCTAACCCTGCCATCAATAAAACAATCAAGCGATACAATTTTGATACAGAAACGATGAGTATAGTGGTGCCCGATGTAAATACATTAGGCATACCTACTTTTAACCGTGGTGTGGAATCGGCAGGTTGTGC
The DNA here is from genome assembly GCA_002127295.1 of Chitinophagaceae bacterium IBVUCB2. Taxonomy (GTDB): domain Bacteria; phylum Bacteroidota; class Bacteroidia; order Chitinophagales; family Chitinophagaceae; genus JJ008. Next base: position 233,289 of record NFUV01000003.1, on the reverse strand, counting down.
TTTTTATGATAATGATTTATACTTTGGTGTAGAAGGTAATCTTACCCCAGCCAATAATGGTGGAAGAGAAACAATAATCTGGCGGATTGAATTTGATGTTCCCGGAGGTAATGCTATTAAAGCCTGCCAGGTATATGCTACACCATCTGATAATGGCGCCGGTACTTCGATGCACGACTGGAATGATTTCACACTTGCAGATGGACTACTGGTAGACTTTGCAGGTTCACCTAATGCTGCTCAACGACGTTTTACACACTTTGATTTACAAACACAACAAATAGTAAATAATTATTTTACCGGCGGACTTACACCGCGGCAAGCTGGTATTACCTGGAATAATACAAGGTATTGGATATATGATAATATTGCAGTGTATAATATGAACGGAACGATTGGAGCACAAACACCGATTACAGGTGCAACTCCTCTTGACTGGACAGGATTTTGTGGTGATGCAACAGGGTTTAGACCCAAGAGTGATTTCGGTGATGCGCCAGCCAGTTACGATCCCAATCCTTTAAGTCCTGCACTCCATGAAAAAGATACTGCCTTGTTCCTTGGACCCACTTCTTTTTTAGCTAACTGGGACCAGGAATTTAATAAAAATACATCAACTGACGCAACAGGTGATGGAGGTGATGATAATGATGGATTAACATATGTGAGCATTTTAGATCCTTCTACGGGAACGTATTATGTGCAGGCCAGAGTTTATAATAATACCGGCGCAAATGCAAGGTTGATTGGATGGCTCGATTATAATGGTAACGGGTTGTATGATGCAAGCGAAGCATTAACGCCTATAACTGTTCCGTCATCTAATTCAATTCAATTAGTAAATATGTTTTGGCCTTCGGTCAGTTCAACATTGCTTAGCGGTACTTATACTTTTTTACGTATCAGGTTGACGAGAGCTTCCAGTGGTATGACGACCGCAAACGCCACCGGTTATTTCAGCAATGGTGAAGTGGAGGATTATCGGGTAGCTGTGGATGATTTTCCTTTATCAGTAAAATTATTATCATTTGATGCCAATGCTATTAATAATACAGTGGTAAAATTGAATTGGTCAACAACCAGCGAAGAAAACCTGGCGGGATTTGGAATTGACCGGAGTAAAGATGGTACTAATTGGACAACCCTGGGTTTTGTTAATGCAATGGGTACAGGTGGAAGCACAACTGATTATATGTTTAACGACGAGCTGCCATTAAAAGGAAACTCTTTCTACAGGTTAAAATTAACTGATATTAATCCGGTTTCGAGATACAGTGAGATAAGAACTGTATCTATAAAAGAACTGAATGATAATATTTTTGTAATGCCAAATCCGGCCGTCACTAGCACAAATTTATATGTAAAGAGCAGTGAGAATAAAGCCGCTGTTATAGTACTGAAGGATATGCTCGGAAGAGAAATACAAAGAGAAAAAAGGCAATTGGTAGCCGGGACTAATATAATTCCCATAAATGATCTTGACAAGTTGCCTGAAGGTAATTATGTTGTTCAATTAGTAATTGGCGAAATAATACACAGCACCAAGCTGGTGAAAGGAAAATAAGCAGTAAAAAAATTAATACGTCCATTGCCTTTGTTGAGGTAGTGGACGTATTACTATAAATGCTATCGTTATTCTTTTATCATAAGGTTTCAATGTATCAAGTACATTTGTGGTAATGTACACATTGAAGAAATCACTGGGTCAGCATTTTTTAAAAGATGAAAATATTTGCCGTAAAATAATTGCGGCAGTACAGGCCCATCCTTTTCAACAATTACTGGAAGTAGGCCCCGGCGGTGGTGCAATAACAAAGTACCTGCTGCAAATTGAAAATATTGATTTTAAAGCAGTAGAACTGGATAGCGAAAAAATTGAATATTTAATAGCCACTTATCCTCAGCTGAAAGAAAAAATAATTCACCAGAATTTTTTAGATATTGAAAAGCCGTTTGAAGGGAAATTTACCGTTATTGGCAATTTCCCGTACAACATTTCTACACAAATTTTGTTTAAGATGCTCGATTGGCGGCAGGAGGTTGAATGCATGATCGGGATGTTTCAAAAAGAAGTGGCGCAACGGGCATCTTCCAAAGAAGGAAATAAAATCTATGGTGTATTAAGTGTATTGATCCAGGCTTTTTTTACTGTAGAATATTTATTTGATGTAGGTAAAGGAAGTTTTCAGCCACCACCAAAAGTAGAAAGCGGAGTGATACGTTTGTTGCCAAATGCTAATACACCCGCCATGAAAAGTGAAAGGGAGTTTTTTATTTTGGTGAAAATGGCATTTAATCAACGACGCAAGCAATTAAGAAATGCTGTTAAAGGATTATTTGATGCAGCAGTTTTAGAAGATGAGTTGTTTAATAAGAGAGCAGAACAATTGAGTGTGCAGCAGTTTGCTGAACTTACTTTTAGAATGAAATAAGCACAACACAAGAAATGAAGAAAGTTATCATTACCGGTAATTCCCATCCATATTTATTCGACAGCCTGAAGCAACAAGGGTATGAAGTATTGTATCAGCCAGAAATTACTTATGACGAGTTGATGAATAGCTTAGAAAATGTGGAGGGGTTAGTGGTAACTACAAGAATAAAAGTAGACCAGCCATTATTGGATAAAGCAAATAGTCTTAAATGGATTGGCCGATTAGGAAGTGGAATGGAGTTGATTGATTTGCAATATGCAGAAAGTAAAGGCATAAAATGCGTAAGCAGCCCGGAAGGAAACAGAAATGCAGTAGCTGAACATACCCTGGGTTTATTATTAAACCTGATGAATAAGATTGCAACCTCACATGAAGAAATAAAAAAAGGATTGTGGAGAAGAGATGAAAACAGGGGAACAGAATTGTTTGGAAAAACAGTAGGAATCGTCGGCTATGGAAACACAGGTAGTAGTTTTGCCAAATTGCTGGCACCATTTAATGTAACAGTGTTAGCGTATGATAAATACAAATCTGATTTCAGCCATGATTATATAAGAGAAGCAAATCTTGAGCAAATTGGAAAATATGCTGATGTTATCAGCTTTCATGTTCCGCTTACAGAAGAAACTTTTTACATGGCGGATGATTCTTTTTTTAAATCACTACTACGTCGTCCTTATTTTTTAAATTCATCCAGGGGAAAAATTGTGAGCCTCGAACAGTTGATAGCAGGCCTGCAACAAAAATTAATAGCAGGGGCAGGACTTGATGTATTAGAAAATGAAAAGCTCGGTTCGTATAGCGAAGCCGAAAAGGAAAGACTCGATTGGTTGCTTGCTCAACCTAATGTAATTATCACTCCTCATATTGCAGGCTATAGTCATGAAGCATTTTACAAAATGGCGGAAGTACTATTGCAGAAAATCAACAGTTGACCAGACGGCAGTAATTTTTTGTTAAAAACAATAGGCCACATTCTTGTGGCATTATTATTTCGGCAAGAATCAAAACAACTTTATGAGAAAAAATTTACTACTGCCATCACTGGTATTTACAGTGTTTTTTTCATCCTGCTCAAAATCTCTCGAAGATCGGCTTATTGGTAGCTGGCAATTAGAAAGCTCCTGGCGAAAACAATTTTTAGGAAGAGATTATTTTCAAACTGGCTACGAGAGTGGAATTTTTACATTCATGGAAAATGGTTCAGCATCTTATGTAAGTAGCACAGATACATTAACCGGCTTTTGGAGATCGGACCGTTATAATAACCAATATTTCGATAATAATACCGGGCAATGGGAAAACCGATCTATGAAATACCTGCGGATCGATCTGGTAAATTTTCAGCAGAATAGCCGGCTTGAATGGGAGTTTGATGATTTTAGTTTTCGCAATACCTGGGGCGAAATAAGAGCCGAACAATACTCACTAAGCAATGACAGGGTATATGAATTTGAGAGGCGCTAGGCTATTAAAATTTGCCGGGAAAATACTTTGTTATCAATAAGTTTTCTATCTTTACAGCACAATAATGCAACGCTTCAGCAAACACTGGGGCGTTGTTATTTTTTATTTATATAAAGGAGGTGATTATGAGTGACATTCAGTATGTAACAAAGGATACACTGGAGCTAATGAAGGCCGAACTACAAAAATTAAAAGCAGTAGACCGCCCCGCTGCCAGCCGTGCTATTGCAGAAGCCAGGGAAAAAGGCGATTTAAAAGAAAATGCGGAATATGATGCTGCAAAAGAAGCCCAGGGTTTACTGGAAGCAAAGATTGCTGCCTTTGAAGGATCGATGGCTAACATCCGTGTAATTGATGAAGCAAGTATTGATACCAGCAAAGTCTCAATTCTTACAAAAGTTACGTTGACGAACCTGGCTACTAAAAAGCAGGTTACTTATAAAATTGTAGGTGAACAGGAGGCCGATTTAAAAGCAGGAAAAATTTCTGTTACCTCTCCAATCGGAAAGGGAATTTTAGGGAAAGCCGTGGGTGAAACGGCCGAAGTACAGGCGCCTGCCGGCATTTTAAAATTTAAGATTGAAGAAATAACCGCATAGGAAAACAGGAATTCTGTTTTGTTCAAATGAAAGCCTTCATATTTTACGAAGGCTTTTTTATTGGAAACAGGTTAGCTTTATATTATAAAATATATTTTGTTCCGGCGTTTTAAATATTATTTGCTTTCAATAAAATCTAAACTATTCGGCGGTATGACCATCTTTTCAAAAATCATTGCGGGAGAAATTCCTTCTTATAAAATTGCCGAGAATGATAAATTCTTTGCCTTCCTGGACATCTTTCCTTTGAGAGAAGGACATGTGTTGGTTGTTCCTAAAAATGAAACCGATAAGTTGTTTGATTTGCCAGATGATTATTTAGGTGAGATGTTGCTGTTTGCGAAACCAATCGCCCATGCCATTGAAAAAGCATTTGATTGCAATCGCTGTGGCATTAGCGTAGTGGGGTTGGAAGTACCACATGCACATATTCATCTCATCCCAATTAATGCTGCCAACGATTTGAACTTTACACAAGCTAAACCAAAAGCATCGGATGAAAGTTTAAAGAAAGTGCAAGAGAAGATATTAGCTCATCTCTAATTATTCTTTCATCGTCATGATGATCGCCATGGTTTCAATTCCTTCCCACAGATACTTCACCAGCATATTTTCATTTTCTGCATGCTGGTTATTGTCATAATTAACAACGGGAACAGAAATTACTTTTGTTTTCAATGTTTTTTCAAAAAGATATAAAGGCAAACTTCCTCCTGCCGATGGTAACAGTACAACAGGATAGTTAACGGTTGACTGAACTGCTGTCACTAATTTCTGTACCAATGGAATATCAAAAGGAGTTCGTTGTGCAGGATAGCCATCGCCATTCGTTACTTTAATAAGCTTGCCGTATTTCAGTCGTTCGTCTTCTGTAGGTTCATGGTCAATTACATGAAAACCTTTTGACTCAATATGCTTTACTACTTTATTGATCTGCGATTCTACTTTATTACCTAATACTAATCGTAGATCCAGTGTAGCTTCAGCTTTAGTAGGAATAATATTGGCAGCTAATTCACCAACATCTGCGCTGCGGATGCCGTTAATATTCAGTGTAGGTAAATGGAGTAATTCGACAAATGATTTTCCATTACCATCTGGTACGGCTATTCCTAATTCTTTTTTTAATGTTTCTTCAATATTGGGAATTTTTTTGATAGCTTCTTTTTCACTGGCAGAAAGAGGAATCACATCATCATAATATCCTTTTACCAATATCTTATCCTTTTCATCTTTCATGCTCGCAAGCAGATCTACCAGCAACTTTGCAGGGTTGGGTGCCCAGTTACCATAGTTACCGCTATGTAATGGACGCTTGGAACCATATACCGTAAGGTGCATATTCACATCTCCCCGAACACCGAATGTGATGATCTTTTTCCCGGATACATGTCGTGGCCCATCAGCAATAACCCAGAGGTCAGCAGCTAATTTTTCTTTGTGCTTCGTAAATATTTCATCCAGGTGCATGGATCCTAATTCTTCTTCGGCTTCAAAAAAGAATTTGATATTATATGTTGGCGTTGTTCCGGTTTTTATCAATGCATCATAAGCATTCAATATTGTCATTACACCAGCTTTATCATCGGCGCTTCCTCTTCCTGTCAATCTCCATTCGGAAGAAAAGCCATTGGCGGCAGAAACAATTCTTCCTCCCTGTTCAATGGGCTTATCAATAAAGACTGGTTCAAAGGGTTTTAAGCCGCCTGTCCATTTTGCGGGGTTTACAGGTTGCCCATCATAGTGTGCATAGAAAGCTAAGGTTTTTTTTGCGCCGGGTATTTTTATTTCACCAAAAACAGCAGGGCTTACATTAGGAGTAGTGCCGGTAAGGAGTTCTGCTTTTATTCCCCGCTGCTCCATCATGTTTTTAATGAAGGCGGCATTGCGTAATATATTGGCGGTGTCTCTGGTTACATTAGGAATAGAAACGAATTGCAAATACTCATCCATCCACTTTTTCTCATTGTCTTTGGTGTATTGGTTTACTTTTTGTTGAATGGTTTGTGAGATAGAGCTTTGTGGGAAATAAAGGTAAAAGCTGATAAGGACGATGCGTAGTATCGGTTTCATAATGCGTTAGTTTCTATAATATAAAGCCATAACTGATAGAACCCCCCGGCAAAAATTCGGTTTTATTTAAACCTGGAGAAATTCCTATTCTGAATAAACTTCTATTCCCATATTTTCTATAGCCAATATTAAGGCTTGCATACAGCGTTTTTATAGGATAATCGGGATAAATAAAAATATCAGCAAAACCCCTTTGATCATCGCTAATTTCAGTTACAACGAAATAATTTAAGTCAATACAAGTTCAAAATATTTTTTCTTTTGGCCTAATAAATAATACCCTCCAATTCCTGTTGAAAATGCAGAAAGATATTTTGCAAAGTTTGACCCCATATTAATTCGATAGCCCCTGTTCTTGCCGGAGAATTTACGATCAAAACTAATGTTGTAAATAAGACCTGTTTTACCCAGCTCAAATGATAATGCACTATATTTTGATGAGTCTGATGTTTGCGCATTACAAATTGACAAACAAAAAACCCCAAAGCAACTTAGAATTATCTGTTTTTTCATAGAGTACATTATGATACCTGCAATGTAATCGATTTTTCTATTAAGCAGAACTGCTACAAAATGCTGAGTAGAATTACTGCTGTACAAGAGTGCGACGCAACAGACGATGCTAGTAGCAATGCAGCCGACAAAATAATTTTCTATTTTACTCTCCCGGGGTTCTTCTTTATAAAATCATCCCAGTCTGATAATCCTTTTCGGGCTTTAGTCACAATGGAATTACTTTGAAAGTGATGACACATAGCCACCGCCAATGCATCGGTAGCATCATATTGCTTCGGACTTTCTTTAAATGATAAAAGAGTTTTTAGCATTTTCATTACCTGTTCTTTATCGGCATTGCCATTTCCGGTAATGGATTGCTTTACTTTTTTGGGAGAGTATTCGGTTACCTCTAATCCATGTCGCATAGCAGCGGCAATGGCAACACCCTGTGCTCTTCCCAACTTCAGCATGCTTTGTACATTCTTGCCAAAGAAAGGAGCTTCAATTGCAAAATCGGTAGGTTGGTATTTTGTAATTAACCCACTAACGGTATTAAATATGAGTTGTAGTTTTTTGTAAGTGTCTTTTACATTGCCGGGTTTTAATACACCGAGTTCAACTAATGTAGCCTGGTGGCCGGTTACAGAAATTATTCCGTAGCCCATTATGATCGTACCGGGGTCGATACCAAGGATTATTTTAGCAGGCTTTTGCAAATGGGAATGTATTTTTACAAATGCTGTCTTTCGACAAGCATTTTAGTGAATGAGAATTAGCAAAAATATCAAAATCTTCATCAATTACTTCCTCGGACCTTTATTGTTTGTGTGGCTGTCATATTCTATTTACACCCAAATAAAGAGACAACCCAATTTGGAAGAAGCATGGCTAACGATCCGTGAGTCTGTAAATAGTCCGCTTGCATGGAACCTTGTAGCGGTTATTTTGTTAATGATAGTAAATTGGTCCTTTGAAGCGATCAAATGGAAAATATCTGTAAAAGACATTCAACAGGTTAGTTTTTTAAAAGCATTGCGGGCCGTATTGTCGGGAGTTTCATTTTCAGTAAGCACTCCAAATAGAGTTGGGGAGTATTTAGGTAGAGTATTATACATGGATGATGGAAACCGGTTAAAAACTATTTCGATCACCATTGTTGGAAGTATCAGCCAGCTTATCATCACTTTGTTAATGGGAGCTATCGGGTTGATAGTATTGAAACCTGCCATTGAAGCCGGTCATATCATTTCTCCCATGTGGATGAAGGTTATATTATATGGAGTGGTAGGAGTCCTGATAGGATTAACATTATTTTATTTTAAATTATCATGGCTGATAAAGCTGGTGGACAGGTTGCCAGGCAGTAAAAAATTTGTTTACCTGGTTAAGGCGTTAGAAGGATTTGATGCAACATTGTTAGTAAAGCTTTTGTCTTTATCCTTATTACGTTTTTTTGTATTTATAGTTCAGTATTATTTATTGTTTCAGTTGTTTAGTGTGGAATTGTCGTGGACGCAATGTTTTTGGACGGTCAGCGTTTCTTTTTTAGTAATGGCGGTAATACCAACTATTGCTATTGCAGAGTTGGCACAAAGAGGGAAAGTGGTAACAACGCTGGCCGGATTGTACAGTGTAAATGAACTCGGAATAACATTTGCTACGGCAGGTATCTGGTTCATTAATTTAATTTTACCTGCTATAATCGGAAGTTTATTGATCTTAAGTATTCGGAAAATATATGCCAGTAAAAATGAAGAAACTTAAATTAATAGTACCCCTTGTTTTGTTGTTGTTTGGATTTTCACCAACACATAATGAACCGGCAGATACTTTTTGCGGCATTAAAAATGTTGCGTTCAAAGTAGATGAGGAAATTTCTTTTACGGTGTATTATGCTGTGGCAGGTATATATGTAAATGCGGGGACGGCTACTTTTACCAGTAAACTGGAAACCATTAATAACCGGCCGGTCTATCATATTATCGGGGATGGAAAAACTAACTCATCTTACGACTGGATATATAAAGTAAGGGATAGATATGAAAGTTATATTGACACAGCTACCATGCAACCATTAAAATTTGTCAGGAATGTGAACGAAGGAGGATATAAAAAATACCAGAACATCACCTTTAATAAAACGGCTAATACAGCAATAGCGACAGACGGAGTGTTTAAAGTGCCGGCCTGCGTACAGGATGTGGTAAGTGCTATGTATTATGCCCGCAATATTGATTTTTCAAAACTAAAGCCCGAAGATAAAATTCCCTTCTCAATGTTTTTGGATAACGAAGTTTTTAACTTGTATATCCGCTATTTGGGAAAGGAAGAAATAAAAACCAAATATGGAAAGTTTAAAGCTATAAAAATAAAACCCCTGTTAATAAAAGGTACCATATTTGAAGGTGGAGAAAATATGACAGTTTGGATAACCGATGATGCCAATCATATACCCGTTAGAGTGGAGAGTCCTATTGTAGTTGGAAAGGTAAAAATCGATATGATGAGCCATGCTAATTTAAGGCACCCGTTGACGTCGTTGATTAAGAGGAAATAAGTTTTTTTTATATAGTTCTTTATTTATCGGGGGGGGGGGTAACTCTCCAAGCAACATATGCAGTGGAATTTTATACAAAACAGCTATTTGGTGTAGCCGTTCAATATCAATTTTTGTTTTCCCTGATTCTAATTGGGAGTAGGTGTTTTGCCCAATATTTAGCAGGGAAGCTACTTCCTCCTGAGAGTACCCATGCTTCTTGCGAAGATCTTTTATTTTCTGGCAAATAGAGGGTTTCCAATTATTGTTCATAAAGCAGTAAATAAAAGTCGGGTAAAAACTTCATTTACACAATACCTCATTAGTGGTATTTTTTATCCGAAAAACGGATAAGCTTATCCGCATATCGGATAGGAAAAATTGTAAATTACCGTCAAATTGCTTTTGATATTTTATTATTTAAAATTTAAATCAAAAGTTATGAGAAAGATTTTGCTAGTGTCTGTATTATGCTTTTTTACCCTCTTTCAAAATGTTAACGCTACAGAGGGTATAGCAAAACCTAAAATTGAGGTAAGAGAGTTAGAACAAGAGGAAAATATTAGTAATTATTATAAATTACTTTCCTTTTGTTATAACCAAACAACTTATGCTGATTGCGGAACTTTACATTATACAGTATGTTTTCAAAATGAACCAAGTTTGGAATTTTTTTTGGCAGTAATTGATGAGATTGATAATATGCTTAACAATACATGTATACAACCTTAATCAACAGAGTGTTAAATTTTAATTCTTGAAAATATTCAACGAAAATGACTAATAATCGAAAATAATTTTTTAAAAGAATTTGTGCATTTTACTTTAACTGGTTTATATAATGTACAAATTCTTTTATTTCAAATCCAAGTTGAAAATGCGTATACTACTTATTATCAGTTTATTAATCTACATGGGCCAATTACATTCTCAACCTATTGATTCATCAAATTTTAAAATTACTTACAGTCTTTCATATGTTACTGATACTAGCCAACCTAATAAGGTTCAAACTGACTTACAAACTTTGCTTATCGGCAAGCATTACACATTAACATATAGTAATTCTTTGTTTAGACGTGATTCTGTTATTAAAAATAATTCTCCTGACGAGAATACTTATATTAATCGAATTGATAGTAAGTCTACCAATAAAGTTGGTCTTTTAACAAAGTACTACATACTTACTTCTTTTTTAGAAAAAAAAATTACTGTACTCGACCAAGTTGGATTGGATAAATATTATTATGATGAGTTAGCGGAAGTATTTAATTGGACTATAGAGAATGATACCGCATCATTTGACTCATATATATGCCAAAAAGCAATTTGCATATTTAGAGGAAGAACTTATGTAGCATGGTTTGCGAAAGATATTCCAATAAGCTCAGGCCCCTACAAGTTTCAGGGGCTACCTGGTCTAATTATTTATGTTTCTGACAAAAGCAGTAATTACACTTTCAAGTGTGTGGCTATTGAAAAATTAAGTCAACCCCAGCCGATAGAAATATTTACAAAGGGAACCATTAAGACTTCTCGTAAAAATTTTTTGTTGGCTCAAAAGAATTATTTTGATAACCCTTGGCAATCTTTTAAAGATAAAGGAATTGACATTGGAGGTATGGATGGAGAGGGAATAAAAAATTTACTTAAGACCAGTCGCCCCTATAATCCCATTGAATTAGAATAGGTTTTATTGATAATAATATAACAAAAAAAATCGTTTATACAATGCCCGGTTAGCGGTAATTTCTATCCGAAAAACGGATAAGGTTATCGCAAATTCGGATAGGAATAACTGTAAATTATTTTCAAATTGCTTTTGATATTTTATTTCTTAAAATTTAAATCAAAAGTTATGAGAAGGATTTTATGTATGTTTATTGCGCTTGTAGCAATGGCCTTGGTAAGCCAGGCAAGTTCAATAATTAAAATGGAAGCCACTTTTATACCTAAAGTAAAACCGGAGCCTGAAACTTGGGGAATCAATGCATCTGTATTGAAGTCGATACAAATGCTCCCTGTGGCATGCTTTGAAGTTACTTTCTATCTTTCATGTGGATATCATTGGGCAGGAAATTTATGTGTTAGTGGTAGTGGGCCGGTTTTAACTAGTGAACAATTTATTACCGGATGGAATCACAAAAACCAACAGCTATGTCCTGGTGCTCCTTGGATACCATAAAAAACTAAGAATATAACATCATTTTTGTCTGATTAGAATATTGAAAAAATGAGCAGAGCCGGTTTTAATAGAGGTTGAGTGAATTACAACCAGGAAAACTACCATTGTTTCGAAACAACTGTTTATAGGCTACAGTTTTTTTTTGCTAATACTGATTAGACAGAGTAAAACCTTGGTTCTAATTAGACAAAAATGATTTAATATGAATTTCGTTTATTTATATTGACCTTTTTTTCCACCCTTTTTTGTAAATTTTAGAAATAATGATATGCGAATAATGAATACAGATATTATAAAATCTTTCTTTCTCTTTTCTTTCTGTTTAATTACTGTAGTTGGCCTTTCTCAATCACATGATTCTGCATTTGTCAAAGCAGTATATGATTTTAAAAGAAAGCCGGATAGCACCAAGCCAAATTTAATAGCAAATGATTTATTTATTTTGGAAGTCGGCAGCGCCGTCACCAAATTTTATAGTTATAATAGGCAGTTGTCAGACTCAATTTTAAATGGACAATTTGCAGAGCATCAGATTATAGGCGGCTCGTCTCTAAGTGCCGATTTAAGAGGAATACCAAGCGGTTCTTCTTTTGTAATTGTGCGTAGTATTTTAAAAGATTTTTTTGTATGCTCTGATCAGTTGGGTTTTGTCAGGTATAAATATATTGACACTGTAGCCGCGGAAATGAAGTGGACAATAAGGCCAGATACAGCATCTTTTTTTGGCTATAAATGTACTAAAGCCACCACTCGTTTTAGAGGCAGAAATTATATAGCATGGTTTACATCGGAACTCCCGATTTCTTCGGGTCCGTATAAGTTTTGTGGTTTGCCTGGCCTTATTGTAAAAATCGCGGATGATAAAGAGAATTTTGTGTTCAAGTTAGCATCACTTGAATTACTAGAGCAGAAAATACCTCTTTTACTTCAGGAAAAAAAATCAACACTGGTTACACGAAAAGAGTTTAAGAAACTCACATTACTAATGATAAATGATATGGATGGTTTTGCAGCAAGTCAGGGGTATGAATTTCACACAAAAAGTATAAATGGCGATACAAATCCGTCACCACCACCAAAACCTCCTTACAACCCAATCGAATTGGAATAGTAATTATTACGAAAGTGTAATTTATCTCTCTTTTATGTATTTAAACTTTTAAGTAAGAAAGCTATGACTATTTCTAAGAAAAGGATTATACTAAAATACATTTAGGATAATTTTTAAAGACTGCTAAAACCACATTCAATAAATGATATGGATTATTGTCAACGGTTTGAAATTCCAATCCTCCAAAATGATGAATTACTAAAGTCAGTTTTTGCAGATAGTTTTATTATAATCACATAGAATTACAGTAATTTTAAAATATTGATAAATGCCTCATGAAAATTCCTTTCTGCACTTTTTTTTACCTGGTGCTTACTTGCAATTCCTCTGCGCAAGTAGTTATTAGTGGAAAAATTGAAAGTAAATCAGGCCAACCTATCTCTTTAGTTAGTATAACCTTATCAAATAAAAATAGCAATATAATACAGGCTTATGCAATATCCGATAAAAATGGGAGCTTCCGTTTAGTGTGGAGTGGCCAGGCAGATTCTGTTAAAATTTTGGCTTCATCATTAGGCTATGCAAAAAAGGAAATGATTATTCCCTTTGTTTCTGCCACTATTAATTTTATTTTAGAGCAAGCAATTATAGAACTTAAAGAAGTTAAAGCAAAGACTCCTCCCGTTTGGCAACGCAAAGACACTATTAATTATAACGCATCAGAATTTAAACAGCAACAAGACAGGGTAATCGGCGACATCATTGCCCGTTTACCTGGTGTAGAAGTAAAGCCCAACGGGCAAATATTATACAATGGCAAGCCTATCAATAAATATTATATAGAAGGGCTAGATCTGTTAGAAGATAAATATGGAATTGCCAACAATAACATACCCGCCGAAAGTGTGGATAAAATACAGGTATTGGAGAATCATCAACCTATCCGGGTATTAGATAGTGTTTATTTTAGCGACAGGGCAGCATTAAATATTAAATTGAAGAACACTGCTAAAATGAGGTTGATTGGAAGAGCTAAACTAGGTATTGGGGCTTCCCCTTTTTTAACAGAAGATGAGCTAACGGCTATGTTGTTTAAAAAGAAGCTTCAGTTTATTAATACTTATAAATATAACAATACCGGGCTTGATAATACAAGAGAGCTAACATCTCACAACATTGGCGAATATATCAATGCTATACAAAACGGGGCCGTAAAATCAGATTTGGTCTCGCTGGCGCAACCGGGTAATCCCTCTATTGCTCCCAAACGTTATTTATTCAACAATGCTCATGTGGCATCTGTCAACCAATTAATGCCGCTTAATGCTACTCATCAACTAAGGATAAATGCATCTTACGTAAACGATTTTCAGCAACAGCAATCAACAAGATCTACCCGCTTTTATTTACCAACTGATACAATTTTTATTTCGGAGCAAAATAAATTTAAATCCAATCTCAATCATTTACAAACAGATATATCCTTGCTGGCAAATACGCCAAAATATTACTTAAAGAACAATTTAAAATTTCAAGGCTGGTGGTCGGCAGAACGAAGCCGGTTGATAACTACTACTGAAATCAATCAACAACTAACAAACCCTTTTTTTAATCTGACGAATGATTTTAGATTGATCAAAACAAAAACTAATTATATACAAGAGTGGGGTTCTTATGTAGGGTTTGTATCGCTTCCACAAAAGCTTACAGTATTGCCGGGGCTATATGATGATATTGTAAATAATAATTTGCCTTACGATGGGCTTATGCAAGAGGCTTCGTTAAAAACATTTTATACAGACAATTATCTTTCACTTAGAAAAAGAAAATCAAGAATGTCTGCACAGTATAAAATTGGATTTAATATACAATCACAAAATCTACTAACAGATCTGCTACTTGATGAAGGTGGTATAAAAAAATCAGTGGCAGATACTTTTCAAAACAATTTACATTGGAAACGTTATCGAATTTATAGTGAGAATAACTGGTCTTATGAAAACAATAAATGGCGGTTTAGTTTTTCATTGCCTGTAAACTATAACAGTATTAATTATAGTGATACATTGTTGAAAGCCAAATCAACCGAAAATGGTTTTTTTATTAATCCATCCGCTACTGCTATGCTTCAAATAAGTCCTATGTGGAGTCTTAGTGCTACCGCTTCCTATAATCAGGGCTTTGGTGATATATCAGGCATAAGTTCCGGCTATATACTTAAAACATATAGAAATTTATCTAACAATAATGCTCCATTGGCTAAAACAGAAGCTGGTAATATTTCCGCTTCAGTTACATACAGAAACCCTTTGAAGGTTGTTTTTTTCAGTACAGGAATTATGCTATCTAGAAGTAAATCGAATTTATTATATAGCCAGCAGTTTAATGGCAATCTGGAGACATTATTAGCCCTCCGCCAAAATAACTATAGCAACCGGGCAACAATTTCAGGCAGGTTAAGTAAATATGTTATCGATTGGAAAACTTCATTGGGTCTTAATTATAGTTATGGTTTTGGGGATCAGCAGCAGTTGCAGCAAAATAAACTAATTACATTTTCTAATAAAAACTTTTCTGTTGGTGCTACTATCAGCACTAAATTATCTTCAAAAATAACTGCTGATTATAGTGGAACATATTCTACTTATCAATCTAAGTCGCAAATACAATCAGTAGCAAATAAAATAGCTTCTGCTAATCAAACTTTTTCGTTGAATTATTATGCCACGGACAAGCTAATTTTTCGAGCAGGAGCCGAGCATTATTATATCACCAATAATTTTTCGCCTTCTGCAAACTATTATTTTGCAGATATGAGTGTGCGGTACAAACCAAAGAAATCAAAAATTGATTATGAATTAGCAGCTCAAAATTTATTCAATACAAAAGAGTTTACAACTGTTTTACTAATGAATAATATCGAAACAGTGTCTCAGTATCAAATCAGATCAAGACAGGCTATCTTTAAAATGAGTTTCTCTTTTTAAATGTCGCCCAGCTTAAAATAATCTTTCGGCCGTATTCCTTTCTCCGTTTGTTGCAAATTGCAACATTCATGAACCGGGTCATGTTCAAAGAAAAGAATATAATCCCCTTCTACCGCTTCTTTTAAAAAAGATTTCTTTTCGTTGAGTGTTGTAAGGGGAAACATGTCATACGCCATTACATACGGAATAGGAATATGCCCTGCGGATGGTAGCAGGTCGGCCATGAAGACAACTGTTTTCTCGCCATATTTTATTTGTGGCAGCATCATACTTTCTGTATGGCCGCTTACAAAACGTATATCAATGTTTTCCGTGAATGAAGTGCTACCTAATTTTCCATCAACACCGCCTGTTACTTCAACAAATTTTAATTGTCCGCTTTCTTCTATTGGTAAAATATTTTCTTTCAGGAAAGATGCTTTTTCTCTTTCGTTTGGATACACAGCCCAGTCCCAATGTTCTTTATTGCTCCAGTAAGTAGCATTCTTAAAAGCAGGAACTAGTTTGTCCCCTTCACGGATAATGCTGCCGCCACAATGATCAAAATGCAGATGCGTAAGAAATGCATCTGTTATATCATCCCGGTGAAAGCCGTATTTGGCTAAAGATTTATCCAAGTTGTCATCTCCATGTAAATAGTAATGACTGAAAAATTTTGCATCTTGTTTGTCGCCATTACCATTATCAATTAATATCAGGCGATTGCCATCTTCAATCAGCAGGCAACGCAGAGCCCAGGAGCATAAATTATTTTCATCTGCCGGATTTATTTTATTCCACATGCTTTTGGGTACTACACCAAACATGGCGCCTCCGTCCAATTTAAAATAACCAGTGTTTATCGAATAAAGTTTCATTCTGTCTTTGTTTTCGCAGCATTTGTATAGATCAACAATAAAAATCCAATAGCAAAGAAAACCGCCAAGGCCATTACGGAACTTCTTTGTGATCCTGTTAATTCCGTAATAAACCCGAAACTGAATATACCAACCACAGCGGCTAGTTTTTCTGTCACATCATAAAAGCTAAAGAAAGAAGCCGTGTCTTTTGTTTCGGGCATCAACTTGGCATGGGTAGAACGACTTAAAGATTGTATACCACCCATAATAAAACCAACCGCAGCACCCAATGCATAAAATTCATAAATGCCACCTTTGGGCAGATAATAGGCAACAAAGCATAAGGCTATCCAAAGGAGTACTAACAGCATTAATGTTTTAATGTTTCCAATCTTTGAGGACATCCATGATATAGCAAAGGCTCCGGGTATAGCGATAAGTTGTATAATAAGTATTGCAACAATTAAATTGTCAGTGGGTATTTCTAATTCACCTTTTCCATATAATGCGGCTACCAGCATTACGGTTTGCACTCCCATATTATAAAAGAAGAATGATAAAAGAAAACGTTTTAACCTGGGCATTTGCTTTACCTGGTTCCATACCTTTTGTAATTCTTTATAACCTAAAGAAAGAATGCTTTTCTGCTCTGCACCACTACCTGCAGCAATAGGCTTAGGCATACGCTTCAATGCAAATTGACCAAAGCCCCACCACCAGATTCCTACTAATAAAAAACAAAGACGAAACTGAACCGTACTGTTTTCATCGCCACCAATTAATTCAGGTTTGAAAACAAATACAAAACAGATTAATTGTAACAACACACTTCCTACATAGCCAAATGCAAAGCCTCTTGCACTAACCCTGTCCCTGTCTTCAGGAGCTGCTATTTCAGGAAGAAAAGAATTATAAAAAACCTGGCTGCCCCAAAAACCTACACAGGCAATTATGATTGATGTTATACCTAGCCACAACGTATCCTTTTCAAAAAAGAACATAGAGGCACAGGCAAGACTACCCATCGTCAAAAAGAAATTCAAAAACTTTTTCTTGTTGCCCTTGTAATCGGCAATAGAAGATAGTAATGGCGACATAACTGCTACAATCAGCATGGCAAAAGCTAATGCATAATTATACAGTGCCGTATTTTCAAATTCTCTGCCAAGGAAAGTAACGGTAGATTTAGAAACATTTTTATCATCAACGGCAATCGCTTCGAAATAGGCGGGAAAAATGGTAGAAGTGATGACCAGGTTATACGCTGAGTTTCCCCAGTCGTACATGGCCCAGCCATTAATTACTTTTTTGGAAGCAGTTTGCATAAATAATGGGTTGGTGGTTGCTAAAGTGAATAATCAGAATTATAACATTTTTCAATTGCCCTAACTTATTCTATGTACACATAAAAATAAGGCTAAAGCCATTACAGAAAGCAAAAACCCGGTTTGATTTGTCAAACCGGGTTTTATATAATAGTGAAATAATAATTGCAACTATAAAATCCTGTTCCTAATTAAGGATTATAGGTATAGGTTCTGTAAGGTTTGAAACGTATATCTGCAAACTGAAAAGAGACTGGTGTATTGTTGAAGATCTGCTGCGACATTTTGGTCATGATTTCATTCACCGACGCTTCAGGAGTATCTTTTGTTTTTTCCGGGTACGAAGCCATCTTTACGGTATTCACTCCGTCTGCTTCTTTACTAAGCTGAAAGCTGATAACAGTTTGTGGAGCCATTTCTTTTTCCAGGAATTTAGCTAATGCTTCGGCCTCATCCATACTAACACCCTCCAACGAATAAACCTCAACATTACCTGAAGTTATTTTTTCTCCAAAATCATTATCCTCCTCTCCTGCACTAAGTTTTGCATAGGCAATGGTGCGAAGCGGTTTGAATTTGTCATCCGTAAGAACCATATTCACCGGTTTGCCATTAAAAGCACTGTCCGAAATTCTATTACCGATAATAATAAAACTTTGATCCGGCACCTCATTGGCTTTTGCTTCATTTACTACCATTTTACAAGTAATAGTATCGCCATTGCCCAATAACTGGAAACTTTTTTTCGACATACTCTCACTGCTTCCATCGCTATCCAATCTATATAAAATATCGGCTGCCTGCTGTGCCTGGCTTTCAGTAACACCATCTTTGTAAAACATTTCAATATGTTTACTTGTTACTTTTTTGCCATGGTTTGTACAGGCAGTTAGCAGGGAAAATGCTAGTAGTGTAATGATGATTGCTTTCATGTGTTTGTTTTAAATAATGATAAGGTTGTTGTTATTTATCTTCTACATAATTAAGAAAATAAGTTGAACAACAATAATAACAACAGGTGATTTTGTACTTATTTACTCAGATAGCCGGTGGCAATCAGCACCAGTAAAATGATGCCGGCAATGATCCGGTAATAACCAAACACACGAAAACCATGCTTTTGTAAAAAGCCAATGAAAAATTTTATAGCCAGCATGGCTACAATAAAAGCCACGATATTGCCAATGGCAAATAGCTTAATATCTTCCGGAGAAATGGTTTTGTATCCTTTCAATAATTTATAACCTGTTGCCGCGGCCATCGTGGGCACTGCCAAGAAAAATGAAAATTCTGCTGCCAGTTTTCTCGTTAATTTTTGCTGCATTCCACCAATAATGCTGGCAGCACTACGGCTTACTCCCGGTATCATGGCTACACATTGCCAGAGGCCGATCATAAATGCTTTGGGGTAACTGATCTGTTCTTCTGTTTCAACGGTTGGGTTCTTAAATACTTTATCAATAAATAATAAGACAATGCCACCTGCTATCATGGTTATAACTACCGTCATCGGGCTTTCCATTAATGCATCGATCTTGTCGGAAAAAATAAAACCTAATGCAAGGGCAGGTATTACGGCTATTAAAAGTTTCAGGTAAAAATGCCAGCTTTTAAAATCAACAAATTTTTTCCAATACAATACTACTACGGCAAGGATTGCTCCCAGCTGAATACCCACGGTAAAAAGTTTAGTGAAGTCGTTATCCGGCACCCCGAGTAATCGTTCCGTAATGATCATGTGGCCGGTAGAGGAAATGGGGAGAAATTCAGTAAGGCCTTCTACAATGGCGATAATGATAGCATCAATTATATTCATACCGGGTAATTAGTGCTGCAACATAAAATAAAAAGGCAATGAAATTTTCATCGCCTTCAATTTTATTCTACAAGAGTTATTGTAATTAATCTTTTGATGATTTTTTGAAAATGGCAAATATTTCAATTACTAAACCAGCCAGTATCAGCAAAGGAGCAATCGTAATACGGGTAGCACTGTACACTGCAGCTTTATCAAACACATTCGGATCCTTATTACTTACACCACCTGCCATTAAAAACATACCGATAGCTATCAACACAAGACCAATCAGCATCCATTTATAATTCTCTTTATTAAAAACCGATGGGGTCGCTTTTACTTCACTCATTATTCATGTTTTTGGAGCTGCAATATAGGGAAAAGTCGGAAAGTCTATAAGTTAGTAAGTCCGAAAGAATGCCAGTACTGCTGCACTAATAGAGATCATCCAGCTTCATTTTCAAATATTTCAGCACACTGCGGTAAGTACTAAAAAGTGTAATGGCTATACCCAGCACAATTAGCCCTAAAAATAACAACGTCAGGCTCTTCGTGTCATGTACCGCTTTTAATGCCGGCTCATAACTTTCTGCCCATATTACAAATAAGTAAATGGCGGCAGCAGCAATAGCACCGCTGATGGCACCATTGATAATTGCCTTTGAGTTCATTGGTTTGGCAATAAACCCACGGGTAGCACCCACCATTTGCATGGTTTTTATTAGAAAGCGGTTGCTGAACATGGCCAGACGGATGGTATTATCAATAAGCACAATAACAACAATGGCCAGTAATAATGCAATGGCCAGCAGAATCAAGCTCCATTTTCTAATATTCTTATTCAGCGAATCCACTAATGCTTCCTGGTAAGTTACATCAGCAACATATGTTTGAGCTTTCAGGTCAGCTTTTATTGCTTGCAGGCTATCATTATTTACATAAGCTGTTTTAGGCTTAATATTAATACTAACCGGCAGAGGATTGTAGTCAATGATAGCATCCCAGCTTTGATTGCCTTCACCTATATAAATTTTACGGGCCATCTCTTTGGTAATGTATTTATACTCTTTTACATAAGGCTTGGCGGCAATATATTCCACCAGTGCAATGCTGTCCTTGGGATTAAGATTTTCCCGTAGCTCAACGCTTACTTCAATGTTTTCTTTAAAATGCTGACCCAGCTTACCGGCATTAATAATGAGCCAGCCTATGAGACCCAGTACAAATAATACCAGGGTAACTCCAAGTATGGACATAAAATAGGAAGGTTTTCCTTTTTTAATGGAGGCCTTATTTGGTTGAGACATGCAGTAAATTTTTGAGATTAACGGGTTGAAGGCAAAAATAGCAGTTTAGGGCTACAATCAGTATTTTTGCTGCCCATTTAAACGGTAGACATTTGTTCATATTGCCATGTGAACTATTAAGGTTTGTTAAAGAAATTTTATTTGACAAACTACATTGCTACTATCATCGCCTGTTGTGTCACTCACTTCATCGTTCGGTAATTCTACCGGGCATTTTGTAAGTGTCAATATTGCTGAGCAGAATTACTGCAGTACAAGAGTGCGACGCAAGGGACGATGCCCAATGAACTGAAGGCTTGAAAAATAAAAATAATTAAGGAGCGATAACAGTATGGAATACGATTTCAGGAAAATTGAGAAAGACTGGCAAAAGAAATGGAAAGAATCCAATGCCTATAGAGTAACGAATGATTTTTCCAAACCCAAATACTATGTGTTGGATATGTTTCCCTATCCAAGTGGTGCTGGTTTGCATGTGGGGCATCCGTTAGGTTATATCGCTTCAGATATTTACAGCCGCTATAAAAGATTAAAAGGTTTCAACGTATTGCATCCAATGGGCTTTGATAGTTTTGGATTGCCAGCGGAACAATATGCATTGGATACGGGACAGCATCCGGCCGAAACAACAAAGAAAAATATTGCTACGTTCAAATCACAGTTAGATAATATTGGTTTTTGCTACGATTGGGAAAGAGAAGTGCAAACCAGCGATCCCAGCTATTACAAATGGACACAATGGATATTTCTGCAATTATTCAATAGCTATTTCTGCCATACTGAAAAAAAAGCATTGCCTATTTCATTGCTTATAAAAAAGTATGAAACAAAAGGTGCAATGCCAAAGAACGGCGAACCAATTCCGGGCAAACATTTTACTGCCGAACAATGGAATGCTTTTTCGGAAAAAGAGCAAGCAGATATTTTAATGAACCGGCGTTTGGCTTATTGCGGTTACGGGGAAGTGAACTGGTGCGAAGCATTGGGAACAGTATTGGCCAACGATGAAGTGGTAAATGGCGTAAGTGAAAGAGGTGGGCATCCCGTAGTAAAGAAAAAACTACGTCAATGGTATTTAAGAATTACAGAATATGCTGATCGTTTATTGGAAGGATTGAACACCGTTGATTTCAGCGATGCAATGAAAGAAATGCAAAGCAACTGGATCGGGAAAAGTAGCGGTGCCGAAATTGATTTTGGAATACTTGGATTTCCTGGTTCAAAACTCCGTGTTTATACCACAAGACCTGATACCATCTTCGGAGTTGACTTTATGGTAATAGCACCTGAACTGGATCTTGTAAATGAAATAAGATCAGAAGAACAGGCTGTAGCAGTAGATGAATACCTGGCGTATGTAAAAAGCAGGAGTGAGAGAGAAAGAATGGCAGAAAAAAAGATCAGCGGTGTATTTACGGGTGCATTTGCTGTCAATCCATTTAACGGTGCCCGCATTCCTATCTGGACATCAGAATATGTATTAGCCGGTTATGGTACCGGTTCTATTATGGCCGTACCGTGTGGCGATGAAAGAGATCTGAAATTTGCAAAGCATTTTAATATTCCCGTTACCAATATTATCGGTTCTCATTTCAACGGCGAAGAAGCGAACCCAACTAAAGATGCCATTTTAGAAAATTCTGGTTTCCTCGATGGCCTGGTAATGCGGGAAGCAATGGAAGTGGCTATAAAAGCATTGGAAGATAATGGCATCGGCCAGCGAAAAGTAAATTTTAAAATGAGAGATGCGGCGTTTAGCCGTCAGCGTTATTGGGGCGAACCATTTCCAATAACCTGGAAAGATGGAATAGCAAAAGAATGGACAGGTGATTTGCCATTGGTATTACCGGATGTAGAAAAATATAGTCCCGGTCCAGATGGGCAAGGTCCGTTAGCCAATATCCCGGAATGGGTAGCACAGGAATTAGAAACGAATACAATGCCCGGCTATGCAGGTTCATCCTGGTATTTTCTTCGTTACATGGATAATAAGAATGAAAATGAATTTTGCAGCCGTGCAGCAAGTGATTACTGGAACCAGGTTGATCTATACATTGGTGGAACTGAGCATGCAGTAGGCCATTTATTATACAGCCGCATGTGGACGAAAGTGTTGTATGATTTAGGGCATATCGGTTTTGATGAACCGTTTAGAAGATTGGTGAACCAGGGAATGATAGTTGGTAATAGCCGAGTTATTAATAGGATTCAGTTATTATCGAACGACGATAGTGTTATTTCAACAGTATTTGTTTCCGTTGGAAAAAATGAACACTCTGAAGTAGATGGATTAGATGGGCATGACATTACAAAAAAAATAGTTGATTTATATTTTAATCATGTCTCTGCACTTGCTCTTGATGATATTAAGCAAGTCTCGTTTTCAGCTTTACATGTTGATGTTAATATAGTAGATGGAATTGAACTTGATATTCAAGCCTACAAAAAATGGCGTCCAGAATATATAGATGCAAAATTTTTTACAGAAGATGACGGTAGGTTTTTATGTCATGAAAGGATTGAGAAAATGAGTAAGCGGTATTTCAACACCGTAAATCCTGACGATTTGTGTGCTAAATACGGCGCCGACACTTTCCGCATGTATGAAATGTTCCTCGGCCCGGTTGAAATGAGCAAACCCTGGGACACCAAAGGCATTGAAGGGGTGCATCGGTTCTTAAAAAAATTCTGGAGATTATTTGCAGACGAAACAAAAGGCCTGATTGTGAACAACGATGAACCAACAGCAGCAGAATTAAAAGTATTGCATAATGCCATCCGCAAAATTGAACAGGATACAGAAAGGTTCAGTTTCAATACCGGTGTAAGTGGATTTATGATCGTTACCAACGAACTCACCGATCTGAAATGCCATAAAAGAAAAATACTGGAGCCCTTATTAATATTATTAACCCCTTATGCCCCGCATATAGCCGCAGAGCTGTGGAGTTTACTAGGTAATACCACTTTTGTATTGGATGCAGCCTATCCAACCTTTGAAGAAAAATATGTAAAAGAAACTTCTAAAGCCTACCCGGTTGCTATTAATGGTAAGACAAGAACAGAGCTTACTATTGCACTGGATGCTACCCAGCAGCAAGTGGAGGAACTGGTACTAACAGACGAAATTGTAAAAAAATGGCTGGATGGTAAATCTCCCAAAAAAATCATTTTTGTAAAAAACAAAATGATAAATGTGGTGATTTAATGTAATATGTCCTCTTTTTTCTTCAATACATTATTGAAAATATTCAGGCTTTCGCTTTTTTGCGGAGGCTTTTTTGTTGATAGGAACGAAAGACTACGAGTTTATCAATTTGTAATAATTGAAAATGAATAATTAAAATAAAATAAATATCTTTCGATCTTGAAACTAAAATAAGTTTCAAAAAACTTTAAACTAACTAATCAAAGCTTATGCGAAAACTCTACTTATTGCTGCTTACAGTTCTGTTTGCAGGTATTACAAATTCACAAACAATTGCTGTCAGGGAGGTAGAACCAAATAATACTACTGGTACAGCAACTCCGATTACCACAAACCCTGCTAAGGTAACTGGTAGTATTTATTCTAATGCGGATGTGGACAGGTACTCTTTTACCGCAACTGCCGGAGATAAAATATATGCCGCGGTTGCTGCACTTTTTTCAAGTTCAGGCAACTTCGACTCTCAATTGCGTCTATTCGCATCCGACGGCACTACTCTAATAGAATTTGACGATGATGACGGTGCTGCTGGAGGTGTTGGTGGACTTGCTTCAACAATTGCAGGTGCTACAATTCCCACCACCGGTACTTATTATTTAGAAGTGAAAGACTTTAGTGCTACTGGTCAAATACGGGGATATGATTTGTATTTAAAGGTTCAGACTGGTACTCCTACTCCTGAAGTAGAAAGTAACGATACACCTGGTACGGCTAATGCTTTACCAGGGAGTGGTTGGGTAAGTGGTGCTAGAAACCCTGCCGCATCCACTGAGCAGGATTGGTTTTCTATTACATTAGCTGCAGGAGAGTCTATTTTTATTAGTATGGATTTAGATCCTGAAAGAGATAATGTACAATATAGTGGACGAGTTGGTTTAGGCCTTTTTGGTGATGCAAATAATCAGATATTAGTAGTAAATGATGCTTCAATAGGCAGTGTTGCAAATCCGCTTTCAGAAGCATTTATTTTTACAGCTAAAAATGCTGGCACATATTATGTTTTTGCAGATGATGCATCTGCTGCAGTAGGTGGGCCAACGGCTACATACAATATCTCTGTATCCACATTTGCAGCAACAACTGGTTATATAAACTATCCTTCAACAGATGTCCCTAAAGTGATAGGACCAGGAACAGGCTCTGTTATATCTACACTTACTATTGCTGATAACAAATTAATAAAGGATTTATCTGTACGAATAGCTCTTGATCATGCATTGATGGCAGATATAGATGCAACATTAACTTCACCAAATGGTAATGTAATACATTTATTTTCTGATATCGGAGCAACAGCAGTTGCAGGACAAACACAGATGGATCTAATGTTGAATGACAACAACGGTATCCCTTTTGCATTTACCACTTTACGTCCTGTTGCATTACAACCGGAGCTTTCAAGTAAGTTAGATCAGTTTAAAGGAATGAATACGGCGGGAGTTTGGACTTTAACCTTGTATGACGATCTGGCAAATGCATCTGGTGGAAACTTAACCAGCTGGTCATTAGATGTGCTTGAAGAAACAGGCCCTAATCTGGCGGGTTTTACGGCAATAGTTAATGAAGACTTTGAAGCAACTGATGGAGGATTTACTCATTCAGGTACTGCCGATGAATGGGAAAGAGGAACTCCTGCGCTTGCTCCAATTACAACTGCTAACAGTGGTACTAATGCATGGAAGACTGATTTGGATGGTGGCTATAATGCATCTTCCAACCAACTCTTAGAGTCGCCAACTTATGATCTTACGCCAATAACAGGTACCGTTCATCTTTCCTGGGCTATGAAATACCAAATGGAAAGTACAACCTTTGATCAGTTAGAAGTTTATATGGAAGAAGTAGGCGGCGGCGGCGCAATACAAAAACTTTTCACCTGGATGGGTGCAACTCAAACAGCAACTATAGGTAATCCATCAACCACTATACAAATGTCAGCCGGTTGGGGTACACATTTTGCCGACATTAGCTCATTTGCAGGTAAACAAGTTAAATTTAAAGTTAGACTTGTTTCAGACAACACAGTACAACTCGCAGGTATAGCTATTGATGATATTAAAATATACGCAGTAGTATCTTGTGTACTTACATGTCCTGCAAATATTACTGTTTCCAACGATGCTAATCAGTGTGGAGCAGTTGTAAACTACCCACCAGCAACAACCAGCGGTAGTTGCGGTACTATTACTTATTCAATTCCTTCTGGTAGTTTCTTCCCTAAAGGAACTACTACTGTAAGCGTCACTTCATCAGTGGGTGGAGGTACTTGTTCATTTACTGTTACAGTTAATGATACACAATTGCCAACGTTTACATCTTGTCCTTCTAATATTACAGTTAATGCAGCCGCAGGTCAGTGTGCTGCAGTAGTTAACTATGCTACTCCTGCAGCAACGGATAATTGTCCCGGAGTAGTGGTTACAAGAACAGCTGGTCCTGCAAGTGGTTCCACCTTCCCTGTAGGAGTTACAACAATCACTTATACTGCAACAGATGCAGCTGGAAACGTAGCGGCTGCGCCATGCACCTTCACTATTACCGTAGTGGATGCAGAGGCACCAGTAATTACCTGTCCTGCAAATATTACAGTAGGAACAGATGCTGGTTTGTGTACTGCGGTAGTAAACTTTACACCTACTGCAACCGATAATTGTGCTACAGTGTCATTAACTCAATCTGTGTCAACAGCTGTTGTGGCAGGTTCTGTGGCTTGTAACGCAGGTGGATTACATACAGAAAATAGCTATTGGAGAGCTTACCAATTAGCATCACCGGCACCCGTAAGAATCAATTCAGTAACTTTTGGTATAGAAACTGCGAATGCATCCGGAACAGGTACAACACAACCTGTAATTGTAAGAGTATATACAAGTGCGGGAGCTTTCCCTGGTGCTGTACGTACGCAGGTAGCGAGCCAGACTTTCAATATACCAGACCAGTCGAATACATTGTTTACTGCAGCTTTAACCACGCCACCAACAGTGCCAGGTAATGCGATACTGGTATTGGAGTTAAATACACCGGACGGACAGACGGCAGGTCATTCCTTCTTTATTGGAAGTAATAGTGCAGGTGAAACAGCTCCTGGTTATATATCAGCAGCAGATTGTGGGATAACTAACCCTGCAACAATAGCCTCAGTAGGCTTCCCGAACATGCATATCATATTAAATGCGGCAGGTTCATTAGCTGTACCTGTAGTATCAGTACCTGCGAGTGGTTCAATTTTCCCGATAGGAACAACGACGGTAACATCAACGGCTACGGATGCAGCGGGTAATTCATCTCAGTGTACGTTTACAGTAACTGTAAATGATACACAGGCACCTACAGTTACTTGTCCTGCGAACGTAACGAGAACAACAGATCCGGGAGTATGTACAGCAACGTTTGCGCCGGCCAACCCGACAGCGGCAGATAATTGTGGTGTAACAGTACAGACCTGGGCATTAACGGGAGCGACAGTTGCTACCTCACCTGCAACAGGTATCAACACTGTAGGATCAAGAGCCTTTAATCTTGGAGTAACTACGGTAACGTATACAGTAAGAGATGCGGCAGGTAATACGGGTACATGTTCGTTTACTGTAACCATAACAGACCTGGTATTACCAGTGATAAGTGTACAACCCGTGAACAGAACGGTATGTGCAGGAACAACAGCTACGTTTAGCGTAACAGCAGTAACAGCACCAACAACAGGTGGTCCATTAGCTTACCAGTGGGAGCAGTGGAATGGTACAGCGTGGGTGAATGCTCCTGGAGCTTCCACAGCCTCTACGTATTCAGTAGCAGGAACGACGCAGAGCATGAATACGAATACCTTCCGTGTAAGAGTAACGGGCTTGTGTACAACGGTATCCTCGTCAGCAGCGACGTTGTTTGTAAATGCGTTGCCAACGATCAGTTTAACATCGAGCAATTCACCGGTATTGTTACCGGGTCAGATAACGAGTATCATAGCGAATGTGAGTCCGACGGGCGGAACGTTTGCATGGTTTAAGAATGGCGCACCAAGGGTGCCAACAGTAACCACGGGTACTTTATCGAACCTGACAGTAGATGATGCAGGAACCTATCGTGCCACGTACACGGATCCGAATGGTTGTGTAGCAACATCTGGAGACCTTGTAATAAGTGCTGAGGTGTCTGATAAACTGATAGTGGCGCCGAATCCGAACTTTGGTCAGTTCTGGGTAAGATATTATAACCAGACAGGAGAGCCATTAACGGTGATAGTGTTTGACAGTAAGGGCAGAAGAGTGCACCAGCAGCAGTCGGCTACGACATTGGCTTATACCAGAATAGATGTGGATATGGGAGTTCAGGCGGCAGGAATCTATACGGTAGAGTTAAGAGGTACAGGCGGCAGATTGTTGGGTCGCAAACAGATGATAGTAGCGCAGCGATAAAAGATCATTGCCTTAACAATACACACCCATTCGCCAACCGGCAGATGGGTGTTTTTTTGAATGGTATAAATTCAATCCACCAAAAAAAAATTAAATTGACATAATTATTTACATTGCACAGGCATAGTTAATATGCCCGGAACTTTCTTAAAATCAAAAACTGCGTTATGAGATTTAAAATCTACCTCAACTTTCTTGTTGTTTTTATTTTACTGTTTACTACTGTTAATGAAGTAGTAGGCCAGGAGATTAAATCATCGGCATTGAGACAAATTCAATCGCTGATGGACGAGAAAGAAAGCCGCACATTCGTGCAAAAGAAAATCAATTCCCAATTATTATATGCCATTAAAATGGACAGGGGTGAAAGGATAACCAGCGAAGTGGCTAATCTTTCTGTAGATGTAGATAAAGGAGCAGATTCGAAAGTGCCTGTAACAATTAAGGGAACTATTACGGATGCGCTGGTCAAAAATGTTGTAGCAGCAGGGGGGGAAATTATAACCCGGTCAACAATGTTTAACAGGCTGGTAATACGTATTCCTTTGGATGCAATTGAACGGCTCGCCTTATTACAGGAAGTAGATAATATATATCCTACTCCCAAAGCGAGTATTGCAGATATAAAAAGAAAAACAAAAGAGGATAACAATATCGACGACCGAATACCTGCCCGTAAGATTGTTGGAGAAATGCCTTTCAATAAATCTTTTGTTGATGAGAGATTTAGCGATGCAGCTTTTAAAAAAAGGGCAGAAAGAGTTCGTGAGCAACTCAAAAAAATTTTAGATTCCCAAAAGTTTAATAAGAATGATTTTATCGGTGCAGCAACTTCTGAAGGAGATGTAACGCATAAAGCTAACTTGGCCAGGACCACATTTAATGTAAATGGCGATGGAATAAAAATCGGAGTTCTTTCAAACAGTTATAATCAGTTAGGAACAGCGGCGGCCAATGTAACAGCGGGTGATTTGCCGGGAGTTGGCAATCCAAATGGTTTTACTACTCCAGTTACTGTCTTATCAGACGTAACAGGTTTAACACAGGCAATAGATGAAGGAAGAGCAATGTTGCAGATTATTCATGATTTGGCACCGGGGGCACAATTGTTTTATGCTTCAGCTTTTATAAGTGAACCTGCCTTTGCCCAAGGTATTTTAGATCTTCGGGCAGCTGGGTGTGATATTATTTGTGATGATGTATTTTATTTAGACGAACCACCGTTTCAGGATGGTATTGTAGCACAGGCCGTAAATGCGGTTACTTCATCTGGTGCTTTATATTTCTCTTCTGCCGGTAACCAGGGAAATAAAAATGATAATACTTCAAGTGTTTGGGAAGGAGATTTTTCTGAAGGTGGAGCACCTCCGATTGCCGCAATTACCGGCGGAACTGTACATGATTTTGGCGGAGGAAATGTTAGCAACCAGGTAACTTTCGATGGTGGAAATGCAACATTTTTATTCTGGTCTGATCCTCAAGGCGGATCTGGTAATGATTATGACCTTTTTATATTGAATGCAGCATTGACAGCAGTGGTGGGATCCTCGACAGATATTCAGGATGGCAATGATGATGCACTTGAGTTTGTGGGGGGCGGTTCTATAGCAACCAATAACCGGTTTGTAATTCTGAAGAAAACTGGGGCAGCAGACAGGGCCCTGCACTTAAATACATTTGGCAGTGATATAAGCTTCAATACCGGAGGTCAAACGCATGGACATAGCAGCGCCGCAGATGCTTATTCTGTAGCAGCTACAGATGCAGATGATGCAAATACTTTTCCTGCGGTTTTCGGCCCCGGAGATGTTGTAGAAAATTTTAGCTCCGATGGAACGAGGAGAAAGTTCTATCAGCCCAATGGTACAGCTATTACGCCTGGTAACTTTCTTTTTGCAACCAATGGCGGAGTAGTGTTACAAAAACCTGATATAACCGCAGCCGATGGTACGCAAACTACAGTACCAGGTTTTCAACCTTTTTTTGGTACGTCAGCAGCTGCACCTCATGCAGCCGCAATAGCCGCATTACTAAAACAAAGATCTCCATCACTAACTCCGGCACAAATAAGAACTGCTCTTACATCTACTGCTATAGATATTGAAACTCCCGGAGTTGATAGGGACGCCGGACATGGAATTGTTATGGCTCTTGAAGCTTTAACATCCGTGGCTGCAACTCCAGGTCTTCAATCCGGAACTGCAACAATAGTTACAGAATCATGTACTCCGGTAAATTCAGTTATTGATCCTGCAGAGACTGTAACAGTTAGCTTTTGCGTTAAAAATTTTGGAGGTGGCGCTACAGTTAATCTTGTTGGTACTTTATTAGCAACTGGCGGAGTAACTACTCCAAGTGGACCTCAAAGCTTCGGAGTTCTGGCCACCGGTGCTACAGTATGCCGCAATTTCACCTTTACAAATAGTGCAGTTTGTGGTGGTACTATAACTGCATCCATTCAATTCCAGGATGGAGCTACTAATCTTGGCACATTTACTTATACTTTCCAGGTAGGTGTACCTGTAACAACATTTACACAAAACTTTGATGCGGTGGCTGCACCAGCATTACCAGCGTCATGGACAACAGATTTTACAGGCGCTGCAAGCGCCTGGACTACTACAACCACAAATCCATTTTCTGCACCTAACTGTGCATTTGGGCAAGAGGTAGCCACTCCCGGAGTTACAAATCTTATTTCTCCAACCATCGCAATTGCGAATGCTACAGCAAGACTTAGCTTCAGAAACTTATTTAATCTGGAAGCAGGTTTTGATGGAGAATTGCTCGAAATTAAAATCGGCGCTGGTGCTTTCCAGGATATTATTACAGCAGGAGGTAGCTTCGTTAGCGGCGGTTATAATGGTGTACTTGATGCATCTACTGCTTTTCCTGGCAGAAGCACCTGGACAGGTTTGTCCAGCGGTACAACTGCAGCTCCAACCTATATAACTACGGTTGTTAATCTTCCTGCAGCTGCTGCCGGACAAAACGTTCAATTCCGTTGGAGAGTAACCTCTGATAATGGAACAGTTGCTGCCGGAGCACCGGGCGTAAAAGTTGACAATATAACTATTAGTGATGGTGCTACTTGTTGCGTTCCTTCAGGCCCACCACCTACAGTAACAATAAACCAGGCAGCTGCTCAGGCAGACCCAACTTCTGTTTCGCCAATTAATTTTACCGTTGTATTTAATGAAACTGTAACTGGTTTTGCGACCGGCGATGTTACCTTATCAGGAACAGCGGGTGCAACAACGGCAATTGTTACAGGAAGCGGAACAACTTATAATGTTGCAGTTTCCGGTATGACAACCAGTGGAACAGTAATAGCTAGTATAGCTGCAGGTGTTGCAGTTAATGGTACTGGAATTCAAAATCTCGCATCTACCAGTACAGATAATACTGTACAATATAATGTTGCTCCGCCAACAGTAACAATAAACCAGGCAGCTGCTCAAGCAGACCCAACTTCTACATCACCAATCAACTTTACGGTTGTATTCAACGAAGCCGTAACTGGTTTTGCAACTGGCGATGTTACTTTATCAGGAACTGCGGGTGCAACTACTGCAATCGTTACAGGAAGCGGTACTACATATAATGTTGCAGTATCAGGAATGACAACAAGCGGAACAGTTATAGCAAGTGTTCCTGCTGGAGTTGCTGCAAATACTGGCGGTGCTTTAAATCTTGCATCGTCAAGTACAGATAATTCTGTTGTATTTAATTTTGGACCTCCAACAGTAACAATAAACCAGGCAGCAGGGCAAACTGACCCAGCGTCTACTTTGCCAATTAATTTTACAGTTGTATTCAATGAACCAGTAACAGGTTTTGCAACTGGCGATATTGATTTTACCGGAAGTACGGCTGGCGGAACCCTGGTTGGTACTGTTACCGGAAGTGGAACTACCTATAATGTAGCTGTAACAGGCATGACATCAAGTGGATTAGTAATTGCTTCAGTTCCTGCAGGAGTAGCAACTGATCTTGACGGAGCTGGTAACCTTGCTTCAACCAGTGTAGACAATTCGGTCACATTTATAAATTGTTCAATTAGCTGCCCACCAAATATGACCGTAAATAGTGCATCAGGTCAATGTGGCGTTGTAGTTAATTATCCTGCACCTACAGTAATTGGTACTTGTGGTACTGTTACTGCGTCACCTGCTTCAGGTTCTTTCTTCCCTGTTGGGGTAACTACAGTTACAGTAACGTCAACTGCGGGGCCTACTTGTACATTTACAGTTACAGTTACTGATGTTACTCCACCAGTAATTACTTGTCCGGGTAATGTTACCATAAGTAATACGCCGGGTTTATGTTCAGGTATAGCAACATTCGCTGCACCTGTAGTTACTGATAATTGCACACAGCCGGTTTCAAATACAAGTGTTACCTGGTCACAAACAGGTCAACGTGGAGCCTTCTTTGATATAACAAATACAGGAGCACAACCAATAGTAGTTACAAGTATTAATCCGCAAATGTTCTCACCAACCCCGTTAACGGATATTTTCTCAATTTACTTTACTACAACTGCAACCACCTATTTGGGTAATCAAACAACAGCAGGTGCATGGACATTAAATTCTACAGCAAGTGTTAGTGTTCCGGGCAATGCTACAGCTACTGCTGGTGTATCTGTTCCGTTAAGTTCACCACTTACGCTTGCACCTGGTCAATCTAAAGGTGTGTACGTTGTAGGTACACAGAGTTTTGGTGGCGGCCCTGTTGCTTATTTAAGTAGCACTGGTGCACCAGCATACACAGGTCCACAATCATTTCAAAATGGCTCATTAAGATTTAGTGGCGGCGTTGGTTCATCAGGATTATTTAGTGGAATTTTTGGAACCGGGGCTCCTGGTAATATCAGGTTGTTTTATGGTTCTATATCATATAGTCCAACATATACGCAAACAGCAGGTTTACCAAGCGGTTCAGTATTCCCTGTGGGAACAACTACAAATACATTTACCGCAACAGATCCATCAGGCAATACAGCCCAGTGTTCATTTACAGTAACAGTTAATGATACACAAGCTCCAACTATTACTTGTCCTGCGAATATTACAATTACAACACCAGTGGGTTCTTGTACAGCAGTTGTTACTTATACCACACCAACAGGAGCAGATAATTGTCCTGGTGTAACGGTAGCAAGAACTGCAGGGCCAGCCAGTGGTTCGGCATTCCCGATTGGTATAACAACAGTTACTTACCAGGCAACAGATGCAGCTGGTAATGTTTCAACAGCATGTTCGTTTACGATTACTGTTATTGATGGCCAATTACCAGTAATAACAACACAACCAGCGAACAGAACGGTATGCGCAGGAACAACAGCTACATTTAGCGTAATTGCGACCAATGCAGTTAGCTACCAGTGGGAGCAGTGGAATGGTACAGCGTGGGTGAATGCTCCTGGAGCTTCCACAGCCTCTACGTATTCAGTAGCAGGAACGACGCAGAGCATGAATACGAATACCTTCCGTGTAAGAGTAACGGGCTTGTGTACAACGGTATCCTCGTCAGCAGCGACGTTGTTTGTAAATGCGTTGCCAACGATCAGTTTAACATCGAGCAATTCACCGGTATTGTTACCGGGTCAGATAACGAGTATCATAGCGAATGTGAGTCCGACGGGTGGAACGTTTGCATGGTTTAAGAATGGCGCACCAAGGGTACCAACGGTAACCACGGGTACTTTATCGAACCTGACAGTAGATGATGCAGGAACCTATCGTGCCACGTACACGGATCCGAATGGTTGTGTAGCAACATCTGGAGACCTTGTAATAAGTGCTGAGGTGTCTGATAAACTGATAGTGGCGCCGAATCCGAACTTTGGTCAGTTCTGGGTAAGATATTATAACCAGACAGGAGAGCCATTAACGGTGATAGTGTTTGACAGTAAGGGCAGAAGAGTGCACCAGCAGCAGTCGGCTACGACATTGGCTTATACCAGGATAGATGTGGATATGGGAGTGCAGGCGGCAGGAATCTATACAGTAGAGTTAAGAGGTACAGGCGGCAGAGTGTTGGGTCGCAAACAGATGATAGTAGCGCAGCGATAAAAGATCATTGCCTTAACAATACACACCCATCCGCCAACCGGCAGATGGGTGTTTTTTTTTGAGATTATTTTTTTATTAGTTGTAGTATCAACAATTGATTTTGATCGAGTCTTAAGTTTTTTGTTTTATCAAACTGTTTGTTGCAGTGCTCTTGAAATAAAAAAGGAGAAGAGCTTTCCTTTTATTTTTTGGTGAGTTTAATCATGGCGCTGCTCCCTTCGGTACTGGCTAGATATGCATCATGTCGTTGGTTGTTAACTATTGCAACCATGTAAGAAGTGTTGGGTGGAATAGCACCAAGATTTTCCGCTACCATTGTGAGTTCATTAGTTTCTTTTAAATCGCTTACGGCTAATTTGATTGAATAAGCTTTTCCGGTAAGACGAATATGCTGAAAAAGTAAAACATCATTTAAGAAAAGGGATATAGAATCACCATCTACTTCGGCATTGTCGTAAAAACGTAATTCAATTGAATCCCCACTAACAGGTATTTCTTTAATAAATACTTTTTCCCTGCTGGTGAACTTCTCTTCAATGGTTGGTGCTTTTACCGGGATGATTGACTTTGTTACAGGAGCAGGTTGTTCTCTGGGTTTTTCAACCGGCCGAACAGTTTTTTCAACAGGTTGAATCTTTTTTTCTTCTACGGGAGTTGGTTCGGGGCTTGCAACAACCACTGTAGTAGCCGGGGCTTCTGCTACAGGTGTTTTTTTTGAAATATGGTTTATGCTATCAATAATGTCAGGATCATTTGTACCGCTGGTATAATTGTCAATTACAAAATCCCATTCATCCGGAAATTCAGAATGAGGAATTTTATCAAGATCAACATCACCTTTAATATTTCCTTCATCATCTTTTTTCCCGGCCTTGCCATCCAGCATCATTTTACCATCGCCCGGGCAATTAAAATCGGCCCTGGAGAGCAGGGGTACTTTGCCGGGAACCGAAATGCTAAAGCGACCGGATTTTTCCTCCAGTAACTGGTCGTCCCACCAAACAGCGCTATTAGTTTGTTGATCAAAATATCCTTTGATGCTGTAGCGCCGGTAGTTATTGACCGACTCGTAGTAGTACGATGTTCCTGTAAGGCTATCGCCATTTTGAATGATCTTGACTTCTACTTTTTGCCGGTTGATCTTTCCTTTCCAGGTCCCGGTAATCATTTGGCCATACGTTGAAAAAGAGGATGTAATAATCGATAAAATAATCAGGGGCACGGAACTTTTCATACCAATTGAGAGGTTTGATATACTAACGTTTTAATAGCCTGATTATTTTCTGCTTAAAAATTGGCCGCCTGAAAAAAAATCATAACTTTCATGCCTAAAACCTGCCTGCAGGTCAACCAAAAATTTCAACTAACTAAACTTTGCTTATGAGAAAGATATACTTCTCTTTTCTTATTGCGTTGGCTTTATTTTCTTTAACAGCTAACCAGGCTTTATCCCAGGCTCCCAGCATACTAAACGAAGCTGAACCTAACAATACAACAGGAACAGCGCAAGTGGTAAGTCTTGCTGGACAGAATTCAACGATTATTGCAGCTGCCATAAATCCTGGAGGCGACTTTGATATATTTCGTATCGATGGAGTTGTAGCGGGTTCAAAATTATGGCTGGTTACAGACCCCGGGGGTACACAAAACGCAGGTGCCACATCAAGAGATACTCATATTACTTTATTTGCTGCAGACGGTACAACAATAATTGAGGAAGATGATGATGATGGAACTGGGAATGGTGGTGATGGAACCGTTGAAACTGGACTGGCATCAGCTATCGGAGGAAGAACCTTAACTGCAGGGGGAACTTATTATATCCAGGTAAGAGCTTTTAGCGGTACAGGTATTGTAAATCCATATAAACTTTTTATAACTAACACAGCTGCAGCTTTGGGAAGCGCAGAGGTTGAGCCAAATAATACGGCTGCGACAGCAAACAGCCTGGTAACAGCCATACTAACAAACAATATCAGGACTGGTGCAATAAGTGTAGGTGGAGATGCTGATTATTATACGGTAGTGGTTGCAGCGGGTCATATCCTGCATGTTAATGTTGATGCAGATCCGGAAAGAGACGGAACAGGAACTGACCTGGTAGTTGAAGTAAGAGATCCAAGTGATGTACAGTTACTTTCCATTGATGGCTCAATAACCGGGTCATTATCTAATCCTGCTGGCGAAGCAGCTAATTTTATTATAACAAGCCCTGGAACTTATCATATTCGTGTCAGGCATTTTAGTGGATCTGGTACCGGAACTTATTCATTAATGGTTTCTGCTGCCCAGTCCAATTTGCCTGGGCTACCTTGTACAGAAAATTTTGACGGTGTTGTTGCTCCTGCTTTACCTGTTGGATGGGCGGCAATATCAAACGTTGCTAATGCTGCTTCAACAGCATGGGTCACAAATAATGGTGCGTCAAACAGTGCGCCTAATTCAGCATTTACTAATGACCCTGGTTCTGTTTCCGACGAATTTTTACATTCCAATCCCATTGCAATTGTGTCTGCAGCAGCACAGCTAACTTTTAGGAATAATTTCGACCTGGAAAATACATTTGATGGAATGGTGCTGGAGATTTCAATTGGAGGAGGTCCGTTTGCAGACATAATTACTGCCGGAGGATCTTTTGTTACCGGTGGTTATAATGGAACTATTAGTGTAAACTTTAGCAGTCCCATTCTGGGCCGTCAGGCATGGACAGGTAGCTCAGGTGGTTTTATTATCACTACGGTTAATTTACCTGCTTCTGCTAATGGACAAACTATTGTATTAAGATGGCGCCGTGCTACTGATACAAGTGTTTCCGGAACTGGAGCCCGTATAGACGATATTTCTATTACAGGTTCTAATTGTGGTGCTTGTACACCGCCAACTATTACCAGCAATCCTGTTAACGTAAATACATGTGTTGGTTCTAATACAAGCTTTACTGTAGCATCCACTGGTTCTACATCAACTTATCAATGGCAGGAAAATAGCACCGGTACTTTTGTAAATATTGTGAATGGCGGCATTTATTCAGGCGCAACATTACAAACTTTAACGCTTACAGGTGTAACACTTCCCATGAATGGTCTTCAGTATCGTGTTATTATAACTAATCCTTGTGGTAACGCAACCAGCAGCGCTGCAGTTTTAACGCTTAATCAAACTACACATACAGTTGCTACTGCTACACCAAATAATTCAATGTGTTCTCTTGGCGCAACAACTATAACCGGAACTGCAGGGGGTACATCTTCAGGCGGTAATCTTATTCTTGCACAATCAGGTACCATTAATCTTGCAATTCCTGATAACAGCCCGGCTGGAGTTAGTTCTGTATTGAATGTTCCTTCCTCTATAACCACTGCATCAGATTTAAAATTGCGTTTAAATATGAGACACTCCTTGGTAGGAGATTTAAGAATAACGTTGACAGGGCCATGTGGTACAACACTTGTATTCGACAGACCTGGTGTTCCAGCAGCGCCGGGTGGCAATACTGATAATTTAGGTACAAGTAATGCAGCTACTCCACCACCTGCAGCATACATTTTTGATATAGCTGCTGCCACAATAATTCCTGAAGCAAGTGTGGCAGCTGGATTTATACCAGCGGGAATATACAAACCTTCTGATGCAAGCAATCCGGGCTTTGCTCATAACTGGGCTGGTCTTACATTCCCTTGTGTCGCAGGTAACTGGACACTTACAGTTTCGGACAATGCAGGAGGCGATCTTGGTATGTTAGTTGACTGGGCTATTTTCAAAACCAATCTTTATACACACACTCTTACCGGACCTGGTACTATTGTACAAAACGCTTCCACAGGACCTAACAATGCAACAGGTAATTTTTCTGTTACTGCTATACCAGCTGGTGTTCATACATATGTATTAACCTCTACTGATGGTGCAGGTTGTTCTGCAGTAAGTAATTTAAGTGTTACTGTAAATGCCACTCCGGTTGTTACAATTGCTCCTGTAGCACCAGTTATTTGCAATGGAGATATTCAGCAATTAACTGCTACAGTTACACCTCCGGTACCACAATCTGTTACAGGTGGAGGTGCGGTTACAATTGGAACAACAGCCGGGCCTGCAAATCCTTATCCATCAACGTTAGTGGTTACAGGATTGCCTACATCCGGTGTTACTATTAAATCTGTAACGCTTAACGGCGTTTCGCATACATTCCCAGGCGATTTGGATATTTTACTTCAGTCACCCACGGGTGGAAATGTTGTTTTACTTTCAGATAGAGGGGGTGGAACAGATATAACTAATATCAACCTAACATTTGACGACGCAGCTGCAGCTATTGCACCTTCACCACTAGTTGATGGTACTCACCGACCAACGAATACAGCGGGCCCGGATGTTTTCCCTGCTCCAGGTCCAGGATCGGTTAACCAGGTGAATCCAACACTTGCCAGTCTTGGTTCAACTTCCGATTATAATGGTGCCTGGAAATTATTTGTAAATGACCAGTTTAATCTTGATGGAGGTTCAATTACAAGTTGGAGTATCACCTTTAATATTCCTGTTCCTGTAACCTGGACAGCAGGTGCAGGCGGTGCCGGAACAATATTTACAAATCCAGCCGGTACTACACCATATGTAGCAGGAACACCAACCATTTTACCTGTATATGTAAAACCAACGGCAACCACTACGGCTACTGTTACCAGTTATACAGCAACGGCAACAAGATCAGGTTGTACAGGTTCTGCAACGGTCAATGTTACTACAAATGCATTACCTGCAATAACAACTCAACCAGCCCCGGCTACACAAACAATATGTTCAGGATTTAATGTTGTTTATTCTGTGGCTGCAACGGGAACTGGTCTTACTTATCAATGGCGGAAGAACGGTGTTAATCTTGTTAACGGTCTTCAGGCTTCAGGTAGCTCGGTTTCAGGTGTTACTACCAACAGTGTAACATTAATTGGAGTTGTTGCTGCTGATGCAGGAACATACACAGTTGTTGTAAGTGGTACTTGTACACCAGCTGTAACATCAACAAATGCTGTTCTGGTAATAGGAGCTACACCAACAATTTCAACACAACCCACAAACAGAACTGTTTGCGAAGGATTACCAACCACCTTCACAGTTGCTGCAACTGGCTCGCCTGCGCCAACCATTTATCAATGGCAGGTAAGCACTAATGGCGGAAGCACATGGACTAACCTGACTACAGGTGGTTCATTCACTGCTTCATTTACTATTCCTGCTGTAACGGTTGCTATGAATGGTAATCTTTATCGTGTAATTGTTACTAATAGTTGCGGACAATCTGTTACGAGCAATAGCGCAACATTGACAGTTTCTGCAGGTACACCGGTTACAGCTACAGCATTGCCGGCTACTATATGTTTGAGTGATGGCCCGATTGCCTTAGTTGGTTCACCTACAGGTGGTACATGGAGTGGTATTGGAGTTTCCGGATCTAACTTTGTACCATCTGCAACAGCTGCAGGTACATATAC
The DNA here is from genome assembly GCA_002127295.1 of Chitinophagaceae bacterium IBVUCB2. Lineage (GTDB taxonomy): Bacteria > Bacteroidota > Bacteroidia > Chitinophagales > Chitinophagaceae > JJ008. The sequence continues at coordinate 193,003 of NFUV01000003.1, read as the reverse complement.
ACTTACTTATACCTATACAAATGGAGCTGGTTGTGTCTCCACTACTACCATTACTGCAAAAGTGGTAGATGCTCAGGCTTGCGGCAGAATCAACTTGTTAAGAGATAATGCTGTAATACTATATCCAAATCCAAATGATGGTAAGTTTAATATCAGGATCAATAGCACACTCTATGGATTCCTTGGTATGCAAGTGTATTCATCAGGAGGTCAATTGGTACATAAGCAGTCGTTTACCAACCTGGTATTCGGACAAGTAATACCAATCGATCTTTCTAAACTGCCTTCTGGACCTTATATGGTGAGGTTCTTCTATGATGGCGGTGCAAGAACTTCTGAGAAGACCTTCCCGGTTGTTATTGGAAGACAATAAGAGAATATTATTAATTACATATCTACAGGCATCCCGATTTCGGGATGCCTTTTTTGATTCTTTATTTAGGCACTAACTTTATTATTGTATGACATCACTTACTGCTTTCAAGGAAATAGCAAAAGCAAACCAGCATCTTTTTCACCCGGTTGTTCGCTTTGAACCACCCAAGGACAGGTTACTACAACTAGATTTTACTGAAAATAAAGCCGCACTGATTGAAACGGATTTAGGAGACACCTCAAAATTTACAGCTTACATTAATCAACAACTTAGTAAAGCAAATGCCCGCTATGGAATCGGTGGCTATGCTGAACACAGAACTGTTTATAGAATCAGTAAGGTGTTTGATGCAATTGAAGCAGGAGATGAGCCAAGGCGTTTACATCTTGGTACAGATATATGGGGCAAACCAAATACAACGGTGATGGCTCCATTGGATGGAATTGTACACAGCTTTGCTTTTAATAATCAATTTGGTGATTATGGGGCAACAATTATTCTTTCTCATTCATTAAATGCATTTAGCTTTTATACATTGTATGGGCATCTCAGTCTTAATTCTATAAAAAATATTGAAGAGGGTAACCGGATTGAAAAAGGAGATTTTTTTGCCGAATTTGGAATACCGGCAGAAAATGGAAGCTGGCCGCCACATCTTCATTTTCAAATCATTCTTGATATTGGTGAATGGAAAGGAGATTACCCGGGAGTTTGTAAGTTTTCTGAACAAGACAGATGGCTTGCCAATAGCCCTGATCCGGATATAATTTTACAATTAAATAAATTCTTATAGTGAATTGATCCTGGGAACCGTTGTGTATGATTAAATTTACAGCATGGCAAATCCGAATCTGAATAGTGATAAAGAAAATATGGTAGCTGCGGATGCTGTTTTTGAAAACTCTATCCGGCCGGCAGCTATAGCAGATTTTTCCGGGCAAGACCAGATTATTGAAAACCTCCGCATATTTATTAAAGCTGCAAAAATTAGGGGTGAAGCATTAGACCATGTGTTATTTCATGGCCCTCCGGGCTTGGGTAAAACAACTTTATCAAGAATTGTTGCCAATGAACTTGGCGTAAATATTAAAGAAACTTCTGGGCCTGTTATTGAAAAAGCTGGTGATCTAGCGGGGTTACTCACCAGTCTTGAACCCAATGATGTATTATTTATTGATGAGATTCATCGTTTAAGTACTGTTGTAGAAGAATATTTGTACGCAGCGATGGAGGATTATCGGATTGATATCATGATTGACAGTGGTCCGAATGCCAGGAGTATTCAAATCAATCTTAATCCCTTTACATTGATAGGCGCCACTACAAGGAGTGGGTTATTGACGGCACCATTGCTTTCAAGATTTGCCATCAAATCAAGACTTGAATATTATACTTCAGCTATCTTAAATAAGATCATTCATCGATCTGCGGGAATTTTAGTAACAAAAATTTCAAAAGAAGCTGTAGAAGAAATTGGCCGGCGTAGCAGGGGCACTCCAAGAATTGCAAATGGATTACTGCGAAGAGTAAGAGATTTTGCACAAGTGCTAAATGACGGGCAAATTGATTTTGGCATTACTCAACATGCTTTAAAAGCATTGAATGTAGATGAACATGGATTGGATGATATGGACAATCGCATTCTCTCAACCATCATCGATAAATTTAAAGGAGGACCAGTTGGTATCACCACCATTGCTACTGCAGTTGGAGAAGAATCGGGAACTTTGGAAGAAGTGTATGAACCTTTCCTAATACAAGAAGGATTTTTACAACGAACACCCCGCGGAAGAGAAGCAACCGAAAAAGCGTACAATCATTTGGGAAAAAATAAACCCAGCGGAACGGGTACATTATTCTCATAAAAAAATGGATGCTCGTTTAAGCATCCACCTGTATATTTTAAAATCAACGAATCTGCACATCAATTACTGTACTACCAACCTGAATCCATTTCCATGAATATTCACAATCTCAATCTTCTCATCATCTTTTAGATATTTGCGAAGCTTGGCAATATACACATCCATACTACGGCCATTGAAATAAGTATCGCTGCCCCAGATCTTCTTTAATGCTTGCTCCCTTGGTAACAAGTCATTCAAATGCTCCGCCAACATTTTCAACAATTCATTTTCCTTTGGAGATAGTGTTTGTGTAATTCCATTGTGCGTTAACTGGCGCAATTTTGGATTAAAGTGATAAGTAGAAAGATCGAACTCTTTATTCTCACTTTCTCTGTTCTGTTCTTCGTTTCTTTTTAGAATCGCTTTTATTTTCAACAACAGCACTTCGCTGTCAAAAGGTTTGGTGATATAATCATCGGCCCCGAGTTTGTAACCTTGTATAACATCTTCTTTCATGGTTTTAGCACTCAAAAAGAATAAAGGTACATCCGGGTCAATATCTCTTATTTCTTCAGCCAGGGTAAATCCGTCCATATTCGGCATCATTACATCCAGCAAACAGAGGTCAAATTTTTCCCGTTGAAAAGCAGCCAGGCCAAGACGGCCATCTCTTTCCAGCGTTACATCATAATCATTTAATTCAAGATAATTCTTCAATACACTTCCAAGGTTCGGGTCATCTTCGCACAACAAAATTTTAGGTTTCTTAGTATCCATAATCTGGTGATTTTATATTGGTGACAAATAAAGTTAAAGCATTTCGGGGGTTAAAGAATATGGGACGAATATTTTGTTAAATCCCTTCTGTTTCAGCCCTTTTGCTCTCGGCTTTCGCTTAGTATATAAAAAACTGTGCCATGCCACCCGAAACCCGAATAATTTATCCTTGCTGCTATTGATTTGATGGGTAAGAACTACAACAACCAAAACTTTTCATTTAACTTTCAACCAAAATAGTTTGACAATGGCAGACACTGAGAAATTTCTTGAAACAATTAAAAGCGGCTACACATTCAAAGGTGAATCATTTAAGCTTGGGTGTGCCATGTTGGATGGTAATGTTGTAGCTGGTGCGGATGTAGTAGTGCCTTTTAAAACCTTGAACCGGCATGGACTGATTGCCGGTGCTACTGGTACCGGAAAAACAAAAACATTGCAGGTACTTGCGGAAGGGTTAAGCGATGCAAGTATTCCTGTGGTGATGATGGATATAAAAGGCGACTTAAGTGGCATTGCTGCGGCAGGAACAGTAAATGATAAGATAACTGAGCGTTGCCAGAAATTAGCAATTGAATTTAAACCTACCGCTTACCCAACCGATTTGCTTACACTCAGTAATGAAAAAGGTGCAAAGCTTCGGGCAACGGTGAGTGAATTTGGACCGGTCTTGTTATCCAAAATATTAGGATTGAATGATACGCAGGGCGGATTTGTAGCCATGATATTTAAATATTGCGATGACAACAAACTGCCATTGCTCGATCTGAAAGATTTTATCAAAGTATTGCAATATGTAAGTGATGAAGGAAAAACAGAGTTGGAAAAGACCTATGGAAAAATTTCAACAACATCTACCGGAACAATATTAAGAAAGGTGATTGAACTGCAACAACAGGGTGCAGATGTTTTCTTTGGCGAAAAAAGCTTTGAAGTGGATGACCTGATGCGTATTAATGATGATGGAAAGGGAATGATCTCTATTGTACGGGTGACGGATCTGCAGGACAGACCCAAATTGTTTTCAACTTTTATGCTGCAATTATTGGCTGAGTTATACGCCACTTGCCCGGAAGAAGGTGATATGGATAAACCAAAACTGGTCATGTTCATTGATGAAGCACATTTAATTTTCCAGGAGGCAAATGATGCATTGCTGCAACAAATCGAAACGATCATTAAACTCATCCGGTCTAAAGGAATTGGAATTTATTTCTGTACACAAAACCCAATGGATGTTCCAGCCTCAGTGTTGGCGCAACTGGGATTGAAAGTGCAACATGCTTTACGGGCATTCACTGCTGCAGATAGAAAAGTAATTAAACAAACTTCAGAGAACTATCCCGAAACAGAATTTTATAAAACAGAAGATCTAATTACACAGCTTGGGACCGGGGAAGCATTAGTTACTATATTAAATGAAAAAGGAATTCCTACACCGTTGGCTCATTGTATGATTCGTCCGCCACAAAGCCGGATGGATATTTTAAGTGATGGAGAAATTGATAGCCTGGTGGCAAAATCTAAAATTGCAGCTAAATACAATGAAGTTATAGACAGCAAAAGTGCTTATGAAATACTAACGGAGAAACTGGAAGATGCTGCCAAAAGGGAACCGGAAGAAAAAGAGAAGCCAAAGCCTGCGAAGAAGGAGAAAAGCATTTTTGATGACCCTACTGTAAAAAGTATGACGAGAACTGCCGGAAATACTATTGTTAGAACATTGCTTGGAGTATTAGGGCTTGGTGGAAGAAGTCGAAGCCGGAAGAGTTTATTTTAATTTCACCCAGCCACCTGCATCCATTTCAATCTTATTTTCTGCCTGGAGGAATTCTATCACCTTCCAGGCTTTTTCTTTTTTAATACCGTTTAATTTTTGCAGTAGGTCTTTTGTGTGCAGCGATTCATACTTTATCGTATTCAGTATGCGATGATGAATTGTTTCAAATTCCTCTTTGGAAAGTGTCGTAGCTTTTTGTTTCAGGCAATTATCGCAAATACCACAAGTTTTTATTTTGCTGTCCCCAAAATACTTACCAATAATTCGGCTGCGGCATTCTCCTTCTTCTTTTACATAGGTAATCATTTGTTTCATCCGCTGCTGAAACTGTTCCTTTCTTTTATTATAAGCCACCATGTCAATGGTTATCTCCTCCGCCTTCATCCGGTTGCGAAGTAACACTAACTGTGGTTTATCTTTCTGCGGCTGATAATCAATAATACCGGCATGATGCAATTGCAACAACTGTTGTTGTACTTCTTCGCTATCTTTTTTTATGAGCCCAGCAATCATTTTCTCTGAAATCGATGAAGGCTGGTCAAAAATTCCTCCATAGGAACGGAGCAAAGTTTTTATCAATAAATCCTGTTGAGGCTGATCCTTCTCTATATTGGCGAGATGTTCTCTGTTAGTAGTAAACATTATAAACGAAGGAAGAAACACTTGTTCGTTCAATGCCAGCCAGCCTTCCTGTTCCAATGCTTTAATCGAATACAAAGCAGTATGACTGGTTAAATTGAATTTTTTCAGAAAATCTGTAATGTCAAAATCATAATATTGGCTCTCTCCGGCAGTGCCAATTGGTAATTGAAGATAATTGGCAACGGATTGATAAACATTTCGGATATCTTCTATAGAAGGAAAACGCAACGATGCCATTTCATCCAACTCCCGTAAATCCCTTTCATCATATAATAAAACTGCATAAGAAGTTTTACCATCTCTTCCTGCTCGGCCAGCTTCCTGGTAATAATTTTCCAAACAATCAGGAACATCTGCATGCACTACGGTTCTTACATCTGGCTTGTCAATACCCATTCCAAATGCATTGGTGCAAACAATTACTCTTGTTTTATTATTGATCCAGTCTTCCTGCTTTTTACTTCTTTCTTCCTGTGCCAATCCGGCATGATAAAAATCAGCGGAAATGTTTTGTAGTCTGAGTAAATCACTAATTTCTTTTGTTCGCTTACGGCTCTTGCAATACACAATGGAAGAGCCGGGTACCTTTTTAATTATCTCAAGGATCTTATTGACCTTTGAATCAACTTTAAAACTGCTGTAAGAAAGATTGGATCTTTCAAACGACTGACGGAATATTTCGGGGTTGCTGAACTCAAGATTTTGACAAATATCTTTTTGAACGACTGGCGTAGCAGAAGCCGTTAATGCAAGTATCGGTACATCTGGAAGTTCCTCTCTTAGTTTTGCTATCCGCAAGTAAGGCGGACGAAAATCATATCCCCATTGCGAAATACAATGCGCCTCATCTACTGCAATTAATGTTATATCAAGCCCGGGTAAGTATTCTTTAAATAAACTAGTTTCTAATCGTTCAGGTGAAACGTATAGGAACTTACAATTACTTTCGGTAGCAACTTTAAATGTATTGATGACTTCTTTTCGGCTCATGCCCGAAAAAATGGAAAGTGCGGTTATATTTTTTCTACGCAAACTTTCTACCTGGTCTTTCATTAATGCGATCAGTGGAGAAATCACCAAACACATTCCATCCTTTGCCATTGCAGGAACCTGGTAGCATAACGATTTTCCACCACCAGTTGGCATTAGTGCCAGCGTATCTTTTCCATCAATTACAGCATTAATCACCTCTTCTTGTAATGGACGAAAAACATCAAAGCCCCAATATTTTTTCAATATTGATTTTATATCCTGCATCGTATAAGTGTGAATTTACACTACTTTTTTTACGAAGAGGCGGCCAGAATTTATAGCAAGAACAACGTCACTTAATCCCATTACTAATGCACCAAATGTGGGAGTAAGGAAACCCAATGCCGCTACAGGAATCGCAACAATATTATAAGCAAATGCCCAGAATAAATTTTGTTTGATGGTGAGGTAAGTGTGTTTTCCCAGTCCTAATGCCGTCGGCAAGTTTTTTAATCCATGATTCATCAACACAACCTGTGCACTTTGCATGGCAATTTGTGAAGCATCATTCATTGAAATGCCGATCGTTGCTTTCGCCAATGCAGGAGCATCGTTGATGCCATCTCCTACCATTGCAGTAGGGGCCTTTGTATTCAACTCTTCGATTTTGATCAATTTCTGTTCTGGTGTTTGTTCTGCAAAAACAGTATCAATACCAAGTTGGGCGGCTAACTGCTGACACTTGGCCAAACGGTCGCCACTTAGTAAAATGGTTTCAATGCTTTTACTATGCAGGTAAGTGATTACTTCTTTTGCTTCGGGTCTGATTTCGTCTTTTACATCTATCCATCCCAGTAATTCACCATTACGTATCACATAAATATTATGGGTATCATCTTTGGTTAGTCCTTCTACAGCTTTGTAAGATCCGGCAGTAAATTGATTGCCTTCAAGGTCTTCGCCCTGCATTCCCAATCCTTTTATTTCTTCAATTTTCTTCCAGCGAATTTCATCTTTATGTTTCCATTCATTCGTTATTGCTTTTGCAATTGGGTGATTGGAATATTTTTCGAGACTGTAAACAAGTTTTCTGAATTCATCTTCGTTCAAAGTGGTCGACTTAAAATCAGAAACAATAAACTTACCTGTTGTTAGGGTTCCGGTCTTATCAAAGACTACCTGTTTAATATCTTTAAATGTTTCAAGGCTTGTAGCGTTGCGAAATAGAATTCCTGTTTTGGCAGCCCGGCCTAATCCAACAGCGATTGCAGCAGGGGTTGCTAGTCCCATAGCACACGGACATGCAATTACTAACACAGCGATACTGCGCATTAATGCCGGAGTAAAATCTTTTAATACGATCCAACTGATTATTAGTGTAAGTGCCGCAATACCCAATACAATCGGAATAAAAATAGCACTGATTCTATCAGCCATTTGCTGCACAGGAGGTTTTTCTCCCTGCGCCTGCTTCACCAAATTTAATATGCCGGATAAAACAGTGTCGTTACCAACGGCAGTAACTTGTGCCTTTACGGTGCCATCGCTGATAAGACTACCACCGATTAGTTTGTCTTTTGCAATTTTATGTATGGGTGCACTTTCACCTGTTACAATCGCTTCGTTTACCTGCACATCTCCCCATAAAATTTTACAGTCGATAGGTACCTGCTCTCCACTTTTTATTAATATCAAATCACCAACTCTTAAAGCGGTGTTTTCAACGGGAAAAATTTGTTCTTTATGTTCATCATCAAACGCAATCATGTTCGCCATTACTTTTTGCGACTTCGCCAGTTTATTCAGCTCCCGCTGCGTAGAAGCAATAGATGCATCTTCTAAATAATTGCCTAGGAAAACTAATGTAATAATGGTGGCAGCAGTTTCATAAAACATATACTGCTCAGGTTGGCCGGATAAGCTGCCATATAAGCTGTACACAAATGCAGCAGTAGCACCAACCGCTATCAGCACATTCATATTGGGCATTCTGTTCCGGATACTTTTCCAGGCACTCTTGCCAAAAAAACTCATACCAACTATGTAAACTGGAATTGTCAAAGCAAGCTGTACCCAATGATTCATCAGCCAGTGAATATGCAAACCCGGGATCATATGAAGCATGAGGATAGCAGTAAAGGGTAGGCAGAACCAGAAGCGTTGCAGGTGGGTGGAGAGAAATTTTATAGAACTCTTTTCATCATGACTATGTCCATGTGCATGTTCGTGGCCATCCATTACTTTATAACCAAGATCAGTAATGCCTTTATTTATTTTTTCTTCGGGAAATGTTGTTTCCGCATCAAAGAGTACATCACCTGTTGCAAAATTTACTTTTACATTCTTCATACCCTGCTTTTCGAGATATTTATGAATGTTTAGTGCACAGGTGGTACAATCCATTCCTTCTACTTTCCATTGTACTTTTTCCATTGTACAAATTTACCTAAACTAAACTGGCCATCTTTTCGACAAGAGAAATATGTTTACAACATCGTTGTATAATCGGGTTAAATTTGTGCAATGGAATGGACTTTTTCCCTGGATAATATTAACGAGGTTGCAAAAGAGTTCTGGAAAGCAGCCGACGGAAAAAAAGTGTTTGCTTTTCATGGGCAAATGGGAGCAGGTAAAACCACTTTTATTCATGCACTCTGTGATGCGAAAGGAGTGAAAGATGTAGTGGGTAGCCCAACGTTTTCTATAATTAACGAATATGTCTACGATTGTGAGGGAACGAAGAAAGCCCTTTTTCATATGGACCTCTACCGGGTAAAGGATGAAGAAGAAGCCTTACGGGCTGGAGTGGAAGATGCTTTATTTAGTGGGTTTATATGTTTAGTTGAATGGCCCCAAAAGGCACCGGGCATTTTCCCGGAAGATGTAGTTCATGTTTATATAAACTTGATTAACAACAGTACAAGACGACTCAAAATCGCTGATAATTAAGTACATTTGAGGGAACCATTTTTGCAAGAACTGAGCTTTTTTGCAGAATGCTGAGGTAGGGCAAACAGCCCTGAAAAGTGCGACGCAAGGAACGATGATACTAGTAATGCAGCCAGGCTCAAAAAAATAATTATAAGGTTTATGCTTTGGGTAAAAATCAAAAGTCTTTTGCATTAAAGAACCTGAAACTAAAAACACAAAACCCGAAACTTCTTCATGAGTCAGCAAAAGCCTAAAATATCTACTTCTTTCAGCTACGAAACATTAGAAGAAACTCTCGATATAAAGCCAAAGGCTGAGGGCATGATGATTGGTATCCCCAAAGAAATTGCGTTCCAGGAAAATAGAATAGCTCTTACACCAGATGCAGTAAGTGTATTAGTGAGCAACGGCCACCAGGTAATGATTGAGCATAACGCCGGTGAAGCGTCTCATTACCGGGATAAAGATTATAGCGAAGCTGGGGCAAAGATTGTTTACGACAGAGAGTCTGTTTTTAAAGCACCATTATTAGTAAAGAGTGCACCAATTATTGATGAAGACTTACCCCTGCTTCAATTAAACCAGATCATCATTTCTCCGATTCATCTTTCTGTAATGAAAGCTGAAATATTGGAGAAGATGATGGAAAAAAGGATCACTGCTATTTCGTTTGAGAATTTGAAAGATGATAGTGATTCATACCCGATCGTTCGGAGCATGAGTGAGATTGCAGGTAGTGCAGTTATGCTGATCGCAGCACAATATCTTGGTTCTGCAAATCATGGAAAGGGAGTGTTGCTGGGTGGTATATCTGGCATTGCCCCTACAAAAGTTATTATTCTTGGTGCAGGTATAGTTGGCGAGTATGCAGCAAGGGCTGCCCTTGCATTGGGTGCCTCCGTAAAGGTTTTTGATAACAGTGTCTATCGGCTGAAGCGATTGCAGAATAATATTGGTCATCGTTTATGGACATCAGTTATTGAACCAAGAATGCTGGCCAAGCAATTAAAAACCTGTGAAGTAGCTGTGGGTGCATTAGGTTCAGAGACTGGCCGTACACCAATGGTGGTAACAGAAGAAATGGTGAGTAATATGCGGCCCGGTTCTGTGGTGATCGATGTTAGTATTGACAGGGGCGGTTGTTTTGAAACTTCAGAAATTACTTCGCATGAGCATCCTATTTTTATGAAATATGGGGTGATACATTATTGTGTACCGAATATTCCTTCCGGTTTTTCCCGTACAGCATCGCAGGCAATCAGTAATGTTTTAATGCCCTTGTTGCTGGAAGCTGGGGAAGAAGGTGGTTTTGAGAACCTGCTTTGGCACCAGATACATTTACGTAGCGGCATTTATCTTTTTAAAGGTTCGTTGACTAATTTTTATTTAAGTCAGCGATTTGATCTAAAATATACCGACCTTAATTTGCTGATTGCAAGTCAACGTTAACCTTCATCAGAACTAAACTGCTAAAAATGAAAAAATTTATCCTACCACTTATCGTATTATCATTTATTGGCTGCGCCGGTAAAGATACCTGGACAAAAGATTATCTAGTAAATGATTGCCTTAAAGAATTTACGAAACGGAACGAGGAGCAAAAAATGTTCAACACGATGCAGTTGGCCAATCTTTGCGATTGTGCTTCCGATAGAATGCTGGTAAAATATAAATCGAAAAGAGAATTTGATAAGGATAAAGATGGTGCGTCTCAGATTGGCTCCGAGTGTGCTCAGGAAATCATGCAGAAGTAAGCATCACCTGTGTTAAATCAATGTCGGTGAATTTTTATAATTCCCCATATTAATCTTTTCCTTACAAAACTGGTATTCTACTTCATCATTACTACTTACCACTACCAAACGGTCTTTACAATAAGCAGTAATAAGCCGGTGGTATAATGCAATACCATCTGCGTCAAGATTAGTACAGGGCTCATCCAATAAAACAATAGCGGTGTCAGAAAAAATACATTGTGCCAGTTTTACCCTTTGCTTCATACCGGAAGAATAATACCGTATTTGTTTGTTCTCTGCCTTTTCTAACCCCAGCAACGCAATAATGTTATTAGTCTCAATGCCAGTCAAAAAAGGCTTGAAGCCATGATGAAAATCTAAAAATTCTCTCAACGTCATTTCTTCAATTACTTCTAAGTAAGGAGCACAAATGGAAACCTGTTTATAAATATTTTCAATTGAATATGCTGTGTTATTAATTGAGTATTGAACGGTCCCTTCGCTCAGCATCATGCCTCCGCTAAGACTTTGCAACAATGTACTTTTGCCCGATCCATTCGGTCCGGTTATAGCGTATGATGTGCCTGCTTCAAATGTATAAGTAAAATGACGGAATATCCAGTCACGGTTGAATCGCTTGCCGGCATCAGATAGGTAAATCGTCATCGTTGCTGCCTTTAGTGAAGCGTTTGATGATTCCTCTTCCGCTTTCACGGATAAAAGTTACAATTTCATCCCGTTCATCGGTAGCGGGCATTTCTTCTTCAATATATTCAACAGCCTGGCTGGTGTTCATCCCTTTATTATAAAGCACCCTGTAGATATCAAGAATATGATTGATACGTTCAATGCTAAAACCTCTGCGTTTTAATCCAATTGAATTTACACCAGCATAGCTTAATGGTGTACGACCTGCTTTAATATACGGTGGTACATCTTTACCAACCAGTGAGCCACCACTGATAAAAGAGTGTTGCCCGATTTTTACAAACTGGTGAACCGCACACATACCTCCGATAATTGCCCAATCACCAATGGTAACATGCCCTGCTACCTGAGTGTTGTTGCTCATGATACAGTTATCACCCACCAAACAATCATGGGCAAAATGGCAATACGCCATGATAAGGCAGTTTTTACCGATCACTGTTTTATCCCTGTCTTTGGTACCACGGTTTACCGTTACAAACTCACGAATCGTTGTGCCATCGCCTATATATACATTGGAATATTCACCCTGGAACTTTAGATCTTGTGGCACAGCAGCAATTACAGCTCCCGGAAAGATGCGGCAGTTCTTACCGATTCTCGCCCCTTCCATAATAGTTACATTAGAACCGATCCATGTTCCATCACCAATTTCCACATCCTGGTGGATGACGGTAAAAGGATCGATCTTAACATTGGTAGCTAGTCTGGCGTTTGGATGTATGTATGTATGAGGGTGAATCATAGATTATTAAAAACCCCGGTCAATTAACCGGGACGGGCAAAGTTAGTCGTTAAGCCCAAAAACAGAAGTTTTTTTCGCCATATATTGTTAAATATCAGTATCAGTAGACACTCAATCAACGTTACGACATTGAAATTGCAGGAGAAATTGTAGATTTGCATCAGACTATGCATAATCCCCCGGATATATTGGCGTTGGCTTACAAGCAAAACCTGATGCAGGACCAAATGGTATTGCTACAGGAACGGGAGCAGCAAATACCAGGTTCCGTACAATATACCATTAACCGGTACAGTCGTAATCCTCAATGGAATATTGAGGATACGGGAATGATGGTGTATCACTACGAAAAAAAATCACCGAAGGAAAATTATCTCGAGTTACGTTTTTGCGTTAGCGGAAATGTGTACTGCCGCAAAAAGAATACGGAATGTGACATGTGCCAATTCACCGCATCAAAAAGCTGCATGGAAAGAGTGGACAGTGTTGATGTAGTAAGTTTTAAATTTTCACCTACTCATCTTAGTCAATTTGTAAAACCACGAAAAGGTAATGCTGTGCTGACTGATGATATCATGAGTTTTAACCATGCTTCTTCTTTTACCAAAATATTGCCCCTCTGTGGAAAAACAAGAATGGTATTAGAAGGGGTGTTGAATCATACCTACAGCGATAGTTTGGAGAATATTTACATCAATGCGCAAACGCAAATGCTGCTGCTCTACAGCCTCGACTGTATGATCGGTGAAAAGCAAATTGATGTTATCAATTGTAAATTCCTGGCCAATGAAGCCGACAGGGATAAGATCGTTAAAGCAAGAGAAATTCTTATTCAGCATATTGGTGAACCAATCACTATAAAAGAACTTAGTCGCAAGGTTGCCATTAATGAGTGTTACCTGAAAAAGGGTTTCAAAGAATTATTCGGCACCACGGTATTTGATTTTTACCAAAGCCAGCGTATGGAGCATGCTAAATACCTTTTGTATGAAAAGGGATTAAGCGTAACAGAAGTTTCCATGCTATTGGGCTATTCTTCTATTTCGCATTTCTCTACTGCCTTTAAAAAGCACACAGGATTGAAGCCTTGTGAACTATTGTTGCGATAATAAATCCCCTCATTCATTATAAAAATTAATCATTGAAGAGTATTTTTGCTCCCAATGAAATTTGCAGGGTATATACTTTCCCTTTATTTAATCCTTCTTGCAGCAATTCCTTGCTGCTCATTTGACGATTGCCCCGACGACAAAACGGAACAAACCGCCAATCATGAAAATGGAGATAAGGATTGTGGCAGCTGCTCGCCATTCTTTAGCTGCGAAGGTTGTGCCACTGCTACAGACCATACGATCATCACCCCCTTTACCCTTACTCCTTTATTAATTCCGAAAACTTATACAGAGTTTAACCAGCCTTTTATAGCTGATGTTCATTACGACTTCTGGCAACCGCCAAAAATTAGTTAGTGATTTTATCTCCGTCAATTGTGGGAGAAAGCTTGATTCATTAACTTAAAAACTTTCCATGAACAAAATAGTTTTGATGGTTGTAGTACTATTATGTGCCGCAAACTCATTTGCACAACATAGTTTCAAAGCAATTATTAAGTGTGCGCATCACAAAGAAAAATTATCTGGTGCCACAGTTACTTTTGCGGGTCTTAACAAAGCTGCAATTGCAGACAGTACCGGAACTGTATTTTTTAGTAATATTCCATCCGGTACACATAAAGTCAAAATAACCTATGTAGGCCGGCCGGAAACAGAAAAAGAATTTACTTTTCCTTTAGAGTCAACAGCCGCTATCGATATTTTTTTAGAGGAAGAAGAGCATGAAGAGGAAGAAGAAGTGGTCATTCAATCTACCAGGAGCTCAAGAACAATACAAGACATACCAACCAGAGTAGAATTTATTGCCGGAGAAGAATTAGATGAAAAGGCAAACATGAAACCCGGTGATATAAGAATGGTATTAACAGAAAGTACTGGCATACAAACGCAACAAACATCCGCTACATCTGCCAATGCTTCAATTCGTATCCAGGGCCTGGATGGGCGATACACACAAGTATTGAAAGATGGATTTCCGTTATATGCGGGATTTAGTAGCGGGTTGGGATTGCTACAGACACCACCACTTGATCTGAAACAGTTTGAAGTAATAAAAGGATCCGCTTCCACTTTATATGGGGGTGGTGCTATCGCAGGCCTGGTGAATTTGATTTCAAAAACACCAAAAGAACAGCAGGAATTAAAATTTCATTTTGATGTTACGGGTGCAAGCGGATTAAATACCAGCGGTTTTTATGGAAAGAAGTTTGGTAAAGCAGGGTTGACAGTTTTTGCATCACGCAATAGCAACAAAGCGTATGATCCTGCTGATATAGGTTTATCAGCCATTCCAAAATTTGAACGCTATACGGTAAATCCTAAGTTGTTTGTTTACTTCACTCCTAAAACAACTATGATGGTAGGTGCTAATATCACCACCGAAAAAAGAACGGGTGGAGACATGGATTTTATTAATAACAAAAATCCATCAGGCTATTATGAGGCCAATAATACTGATCGTTACAGCACGCAGTTCAGTCTTGAGCATCATTTTGGCAAATGCAGCCACTTTACTTTTAAGAATAGCTTCAATCATTTCAAAAGGGGGATCACCTCTCCGGGTTATGGTTTTAACGGTACACAAAATGGAACATTTACAGAAGCCACCTATGCTTATCATGGCGAAAAATCAGAGTGGATTACGGGGTTGAATTTATTAACAGATGATTTTAAGGAAAACAAAATCACTTCAACACCACTACGGGATTACCAACAACTAACAATTGGAGCATTTGTGCAGAATACTATGAAAGTAAATGAAAAGTTTCACCTGGAAACCGGTGTAAGAGGTGATTATATTAAAGACTATGGGTTTGCTTTTTTACCAAGAGTATCTGCCCTGTTTAAATTCAATACAAAACTATCTTCCCGGATAGGGAGTGGGCTGGGCTATAAAACACCAACCATTTTTACCGAGGAAAGCGAAAGACTTCAATATAGAAATGTGTTGCCCGTTGATGATAACGTAAATAAGTTGGAACGAAGTTTTGGTGTAAATGCCGATATAAATTATAAAACAAAATTTGATGATGTGAGTTTCAGCATCAATCATCTCTTCTTCTATACAAGAATTGATGACCCTTTGCTTTTGCAACCCGATGGTGTCAATTATCGCTATAATACTGTGGCCGGACATATTGATAGCAGGGGAATGGAAACGAATATCAAAGTAGGATATAGTGATTTTAAATTGTTTTTGGGATATACGTTTACACAAGCTGAATTACACCAGGGAAACATAAAAGCCGAAAGTTTCTTAACACCTAAACATCGCATCAATTCTGTATTGATGTATGAAGTGCATGAAAAATGGAAAGTAGGTTTGGAAGGCTACTATTTTAGTAAACAAAAGCTGAGTGACGGCACCACGGGAAAACCTTACTGGATAACAGGTTTTATGGTAGAAAAGTTATGGGAGAAGTTTTCTGTGTATATCAATTTTGAAAATTTCCTGGATACAAGACAAACAAAATATGGCACAATTTATACGGGCCCTATTAACAGCCCTGTATTTAAAGATATATATGCGCCATTAGATGGATTTGTGATTAATGGTGGTGTGAAGCTAAATTTGTAGTGCTGAGCCTGGAGTCATTAGACGGTAAAGTTGGATAGTCCACTTTTTATCTCATCACTTCAGGCTCCTTCTTTCTGCCGACACAAAATTCAAAATAGTTTTATCATAATAAGAAGGTTTCAATTATAAAGCGACCTTTATTTTTGCTTAAATAATATGTATGCATCCTGATTTGTTTAATGAATTGGTCCGCAGCCGGCGTTCCACTTTCCCGGACCAGCTCCAGGCTGGAAAAAAAGTTGACGATCTAATTATAAAAGAAATATTGATCAATGCTGGTTGGGCACCTAATCATGGAAAACAAGAACCATGGCACTTCACCGTTTTTACGGGAGATGGATTGAAGAAACTGGCGACTTTTCAGAGTGATTTATACAAAGAGCTGGCCGGAGAAAATTTTAAAGAAATCACCTACAACAAACTGCAGCAAAATCCATTGAAAGCTTCTCATGTCATTTCAATTGGCATGAAGAGAACTGATAATAAAAATATTCCGGAAATAGAAGATATAGAAGCCGTTTCTTGTGCGGTGCAGAATTTATATCTTTCCGTTACGGCGTATGGATTAGGAGGTTATTGGACAACTGGCGGTATTACCTATAAAGAAGAGGCGAAAGCATTTTTTGGTTTAGGCAAAGAGGATAAATTGCTTGGTTTTTTTTATATCGGACACATTGCCATTCCTTCTACCGGTGCTTTCAGAAAACCAATTGAAGAAAAAACAAACTGGATAAACGAATAAACAATGCCAAAACAAATCATCACCCCAGCATATAAAATTCATTACCCCGTAAAAGTAGCAAAGAGCAAAATTGCAGGTATGGGTGCTTACGCATTGCAGTATATTCCTGCCCGTAAAAAAATTGGTGACCTCGGGGGTACTATTATCACCATGAAAGAAGCGATGAAATTAATAAAGAATTTGAAAGTTATTAATCTTGTTGAGCTGGATGATGATTTGGCATTGAATGCATCGGATAATCCTAACGATATGCGGTTTATCAATCATTCTTGCGGTCCCAACACTTATTTACGGGTGATGAAGAACAGGGTGGAGTTTTATGCATTGAAGAATATTAAAAAAGGTGAAGAGTTGAGCTGCGATTATGGAGAAACACATCATGATGGAAAATTACCTTGCAGATGCGGTTCCAAAAATTGCAGGGGTTTTATTTGATATATTTTCTGATCAATGTCGTAATGAGAAAATGGTTTGTTATATTATTATTGACAGTAGCTGTTACTCTTAGTATTTCTTTTTCTAAGGAGACCCTTCGTGCTATTTATTCCCGTCCTCCTTCAGAATGGCCAAAACCTTTTATTGATGCCGGGGTACAATGGACAGAGTTAGGTGTTCTTCCTGCAAGCCCTGTCGATTTGCAAAATGATTCTATAAAAAAAGTTGTTGAACTAGGTAAAGCATTATTTTTTGATACAAGATTAAGTGGTTCTGGAAAAATAAGTTGTGCTACTTGCCATAAACCCGAACTCAACTGGACAGATGGACTAGAAAAATCATTGGGGCATGAAGGTGCTGTTAATAAAAGAAATTCTCCTACTATTCAAAACACCTGGTTCTATAAACGGCTTTTTTGGGATGGCCGTTCCGGTAGTTTGCAAGACCAGGCATTTGCGCCTTTTAACAGCTCATCAGAAATGCATAGCGATATGCCAGATGTAATCCGAAAGTTGCGACGATTGAATGGATATAAAGAACTTTTTAGAAAAGCATTTGGCAGTGAAGAAATAAGTCCTGATAATATGGCCGAAGCAATTGCCACATTTGAAAGAACTATTATTAGTAATAAAACTAGGTTCGATAAATTTTTAGAAGGGGATAAGCAGTCATTATCGAAAAGCGAATTAAAAGGGCTGCATCTTTTTCGTACTAAAGCAAGATGTATGAATTGTCATAACGGACCAATATTTACTGACAATCAATTTCATAATAATGGCTTTCATTTGTTTGCGAATAGTGGATCTGGCGACATACTGGATAAAGGCTTTTATATGGTCACTCATGATGAAAAGGATTTAGGTAAGTTCAAAACGCCTTCTTTAAGAGATGTTATGAATACAGGACCTTGGATGCATAATGGGATGATGAAAAGCCTGGAAGAGACAATTACACATTACGTAAAAGGGGCAGATGGAAACGGGGGAAGTGACAAATTGGTGCAAATGCTTTACCTCACGTCCAGTGAAAAAGCTGATTTGCTTGCTTTTCTGAAAGCTATTTCGGCACCGCCTGTGGAATTTATTAAACCGGTTATGCCTCAATAGGCAACTATTTCAGTCTAAAAGCTATCTTTGCTATCCTAGTAATAAAACGATTAAATCAATTTATATGAAAAAAGTATTCTTAAGCCTTTTAGTAGCCGGATTTACTCTTATAGCTAATGCTCAACCGCCTGCTGGTGATGCAAAGCCAGGTGAATGGTATGGTGAAAAAATTACAACAGATGGCGCAGTTGCAATCAATGATGCGGTTGCAAAGTTGAGTGACGGGAAAGAAAAAGTTGATGGGAAGATCAAAGCTAAAATAACGGATGTATGCCCTAAGAAAGGCTGCTGGTTAAAACTTGAGCTAGCGAATGGCGAAACAGCCATGGTGAAAATGAAAGACTATGGTTTCTTTTTACCGGTAGCAGCAATTGGTAAAACAGTTGTGATTGATGGTGAAATGAAAATGAAAACAACTTCTGTTGCCGAATTAAAGCATTATGCAGAAGATGCAAAAAAATCAAAAGAGGAAATTGCAAAAATTACTGAACCTAAGAAAGAAATTAGAGTAGAGGCGAAAGGAATTGTAATAGTGGAGTAATAAAAAGTTAGCGCATAAAAAAAAGGCTGTTCTGAAAAGAACAGCCTTTTTTTATTGTCATTATAAAGTCAGTTTCCTTTTTGCGTAAGTCTTTTTCCCGGTATAGCGTTGCACATAATCACAAGCGGATCATTTTTGCGAAAATTTTTTAAATCAAAAAATGATTTATATCATAGCCTGTTATGATTTATAAAGCAGCAGCGTCATTTGTTTGTAAAACAATTCAAAAATGTATGGTCATGACATACGCATGATAAATCTTAATCTGCAGTTAATCAATTTTGCAACTGCAATCAAAAATTTATGAAATGAGCCAGGCGATTCTTTACTAAGTAAAATCATACAATAGGCGAATTCCATTTGACCAAAACCAAGTAATACTACAAATGAAAAAAATATACATCATAGTTCTTGCTTTACTAACCGTAGGAACTATTTTAGCCCAGGAAGACACTACAAAAGCAAAAGATCTGGAAGGTGTAGTCGTTACGGGTCAGTACAAGCCGCAATCAGTAAAAAATTCTGTTTACCAGGTCCGCACCATTTCAAAGGAAAGAATTCAACAACAGGGTGCTGCAAAATTGCAGGATGTGCTGAGTAACGAATTAAATATTCGTTTTTCTCAGGACCCAGCTACAGGTGGCTCAGATATTACCATGATGGGGCTTGGCGGACAGAATGTAAAAATTTTATTAGATGGGGTTCCGCTGGTAGGCAGACAAGGAGCTACCAATGAAATAAATATTAACCAGGTTGATATTAACTCAATTGAAAGAATAGAGATTGTAGAAGGACCTATGTCTGTTGTGTATGGTGCAGATGCTTTGGCTGGTGTTATTAATATAATCACTAAAAAAGCCGGGGCGTCAAAATTCTCTGTTACAGCAAGAGTGCATGAAGAAACAATTGGTAAAGAATATAGCTGGGAGCAGGGTATTCATAATCAGTATGTGGGGCTTGCATGGAAACATAAAAAATGGGAAATAGGAGGTGGCTTTGGTCATAATTATTTTGGTGGATGGAAAGACACGGCAACAGACCGGGAATTGGTATGGCACAACAAAGATCAATTATTGGCTAATGGATTTGTGGGATACAATACAGGAAAATTTAATCTCCGTTACCGGTTTGATGGATTAGATGAGGTTATTTACAATCCGGGCAATTTTTTAATTGATTATCCGCAGGCAGGAGATAAGCTGGCATTCGACCAGGAATATCTTAGCCGCCGGGTAATGCAGCAATTACAAGGGTCTTATGTAATTAATAATGATTTGTTATTTCAGGCACAAGCTTCTTATACTGACTATAGCAGGCAGGTGTATTCAACTAACGTAAGTCAGACTACAAAACAGGTAACTCTTGCTGCTGCTAAGGATCAAAGTCTTGATAAGATCAAAGGATTTAATTTTCGGGCTACAACATTTTATAAACTATCATCTTTAATCTCTTTTCAGCCCGGTGTAGATATAAACCTTGAAAGTGGTGAAGGACAGCGTTTGAAAGAAGGAAATAACGAGGTAAATGATTACGCATTTTTTCTTACTTCAGAAATAACTCCATCAACAAAAGTGAGCATTCGTCCGGGAATCAGGGTTATCAGAAATTCTGTATATGACGCACCACCCTTAATTCCTTCTATCAACACAAAATTTGTATTAGCTAATAATCTTGATTTTAGGTTATCGTATGCAAGAGGGTTTCGTTCTCCCTCATTAAGGGAATTATATTTCAATTTTTTTGATGCCAATCACCAAATTGTAGGTAATCCTGATTTAAAAGCAGAAACTTCACACAGTTTCAATGGTTCATTAACATGGAAAAAAGCCAGTGTAAATGAAATTGTTTACTCCACAACCTTGGGTGGATTTTATAACAACGTAAAAAATCTGATCGATTATGCTATTGACGCCAATGACCCTAACATTTTTATTCTAACGAATGTATCCAATAGCAAAACAGCAGGTGCTTCATTGGCAACCGCAATTAAACATAAACAATGGAATTTTTCGCTTGGCACTGCTTATACCGGTTTCTATAATGCTTATTCAGAAGATGACACGGAGCTTCCCCAATTACAATGGTCAGCAGAATTAAATTCAACCATTAGCTATCGTTTTTCGAAGCTTGGATTGGATGCCAACCTGTTTTACAAGTTTACGGGTAAAAGACCTTACTACGCTTTAAATAGCACTACGCAAGAAGTATTACTTACGGAGCAAGAAGGTTATCACATGGCCGACTTTACTGTAAATAAAAAATTATTCAATTTGTTTTCATTGAATGCTGGTATCAGAAACCTGTTTGATGTAGATAGGATAAACAGCAGTTATGCAAATGGCAGTACACATAATAGTGGTAGCGGAGTAAGAAGCATAGCCAATGGCCGTTCCTTCTTTGCGGGACTTGTTTTTAACTGGGACAAAAAATAAAATCAATCAATATAAATCTAACCGAAATGTTTAAGATGAATGCGATAAGACCAATAGCTGCACTACTTATAGCTGCAATTTTTATGACTGGCTGCCGGAAAAGAGATGCGGCCGAATTAGCAGATAACCTTGTTTATTTTGAATATGCTTCGCAGGGAATTGAAGAAGCTAACAATACACTTACTATAAAATTGAAATTGGTAAGACCTACAGATAAGGATGTAACGGTGGTTATCAACCTTACTGAAACAGGGCTGAAGTATGGCATAGATTATACAACAACTCCTGCTGCTGTTAGCGGTAATATAAATCTTACGCTGCCTTCGGGAAATAATGAAGCAACATTCACTATTTCAAAAGTAGCGGGTGTGTTATTTGATGGAGATGAGAAATTAGTCTTTGATTTGTACAGCTCAGCAGCTCCAATATTTATTGGTGCTACAAAGCAGTTGGAAGTTACGTTTAAAGAACTGGTGGCCGCATCTGCATCATTGGTTGTAAATGGTGGTGGGGTTACGTATCCTAATAAAGTATTTATTGACCTTAGTGCCAACAGGCAAACACCGGTATTACGTACCACTTGGGATCTGGGTTTTTATACGGGTGCTGATGATTTTCGTGTAATATTAAATTCATCAACCGCTATGATGGCCAAACAAATTGTAAAGAATGATTTGAATACAGTTACGGCAGCCGATACAGTGGGTTTTTCAACAGATGTAACGTTTAGTTCAACCGCACCTACTACCACATCATTGCCTTATATTGATTATCCATCTGGAGATTTAACAAGAACAGCTATCGCACCCATTAGTGCCACAGCTGCTGATAATAAAGTATATATAGTTAACAGGGGAATTGGTGTTGGTTCGCCGGCACCCGCAAGAGGCTGGAAGAAGATCAGAATTATCAGAAATGCAACTGGTGGCTATACGCTGCAGCATGCGGATATAGGCGCCACCACTTTTTCAAGTATCGATATTGCAAAAGACGATACGTATTTCTTTAAATATGTTTCATTTGAAACAGGTGTCGCAAGTGTTGAACCACAAAAAAAGAAATGGGATATTGCTTGGACTTACTTTAGTAATGTATTCAATTTTGGTGGCGAAGTGCCATTCCTTTTCCAGGATGCGATCATTATCAATCGCAATGTGCAGATTGCAAGAGTAATGACAACAACAAAAGCATTTACAGATTTTAATGAAGCTGATTTAGCTGCACAAACTTTTCTGACTACTCAAAATGCTTTTGTATCTGATTGGCGCAGTGGCGGTGGTCCCGGAGTTTCACCGTCCGTGAGAACCGATCGTTTTTATATTATTAAAGATGGCGATAATAATTATTATAAAGTAAGATTTACGGCTCTTACACAAAATAGTGAAAGAGGTTATCCCGCCTATGAGTCGGTGCTGATTAAAAGAGGATAATAAATTATTTGTTGATATAAAGCCATTCAGTATTTAGCTGAATGGCTTTTTCGTTTTGCGTAAACTCCTTTTCTGATTCCGTAAGTCATACTTCTGTCATCGTCGTTCCTTTGCAATAAATAAAAAACGATGATAAGAAGACTAACTTATTTGATAGCCTTGACGATTTTGGTAACAGGAATTAATGCACAGCAGGACGGGAAAAAGATAGTAGATAAACTATGTGGCTGCTTTGAAGTGGCGTTTAAATATGCGGAAACATTTGCTCCAGACCCAGACTATAAATTTCATGAGAGAGAAATAATCGGCGGCACAGCAGAACTGGCATTACCTATTGAAGTAACAGATAAAAAAGTTGTTATTCAACATTTACTGATTGTTTCACCAACTGTAATTGTAAAGCATTGGAGAGA
Organism: Chitinophagaceae bacterium IBVUCB2; assembly: GCA_002127295.1. Classification (GTDB taxonomy): domain Bacteria; phylum Bacteroidota; class Bacteroidia; order Chitinophagales; family Chitinophagaceae; genus JJ008. Next base: position 169,700 of record NFUV01000003.1, on the reverse strand, counting down.
AGAATGGACCTATGAAAATCCCATCATATGGAAATACAAAGGCGATAGGACCTGGGTAAAAGAAACTGTACCGGCTGAACAGGTAAAAGGTAAATGGACACAAACTGTTTGGGAAGTAGCTGACGAACCCCGCTACCAGGGCTTTAGCCAGTTTGTAAACTTAGATGGCAAGATCATCTGGCAAAACACCACTGATGCCCCATTGCCAAGAAGAGAATATTCTGTTCGCAGCGATTATAATATTTTGAAAAGAACCAATCGCATGAACATCACCGACAGCGGTTATTTACATGAGCAAGACAATCAAAAAATTATTCGCATCAACGGAACGGACAAATTACTGGCAGAAGAAAAAGGGCACAACACCTATAAAAGAATTGATGATAAAGAATGTGCCGCCGCCAAATCATATTGGGAAAAGAATTCAACTTATTGGGGAAAGGTTCGCAAAATTTGGGCCGACTATATTAATACCCACAACAGTATCTCATTAAAAAATAAAATAGATGGCAAGTTGCTGCATGAGTACTTAATTGGCCAGGCAAAAGACTATGCCGACAAAAAAATTACTGATGCTGATATTGATGGTAAGATCGCTGCTGAAATAAAAAGATTTATAGGGCAAGATGAAAAAACTACTGCCGCAGTAAAATAATATTTTCAGCTAAGTTCGAAGCCTGCAGTCCGGAAGATTATTTCCTTAAAAGGGATGTCTTTCGGATTTTCTGTTTTTAGCCCTTCCTTCCGGCCTTTTATTTCCGTAACTTCGCCACCATTTTAGAACGGCTATGAGTGCTAAATACAAAGAATTTTCAGGCTTAAACTTACCGGCCTTCGAAGCAGAAATACTTGCCAAATGGACTGAAAAACAGGCATTTGAGAAAAGTGTTTCCCTTCGGGAAGGGGCTGCTCCTTTTGTATTTTATGAAGGTCCGCCCAGTGCCAATGGTATGCCGGGTATCCACCACGTCATTTCAAGAACGATGAAGGATCTGGTGTGCCGCTACAAAACCATGAAAGGTTTCCAGGTAAAAAGAAAAGGCGGTTGGGATACGCATGGCTTGCCTATAGAATTAGGAGTTGAAAAAGAATTAGGCATCACCAAAGAAGATATCGGAAAAAAAATATCTGTCGAAGAATACAATGCTAAATGCCGGGAAGCGGTATTGAGATATAAAGACAAGTGGGATGATATTACCCGCAAGATGGGTTATTGGGTTGATCTGAATGATCCTTACATCACTTTCAAGAACGAATACATTGAAACACTCTGGTGGATACTGAGTGAGTTGTATAAAAAAGGACTGTTGTATGAAAGTGTAAGCATTCAACCTTATTCACCTGCAGCAGGAACGGGATTGAGTTCGCATGAGCTCAACCAACCGGGAACATATAAAGATGTGAAGGATACAAGTGCTGTAGCAATGTTTAAAGCCATCAATAATGAGAAATCGAAATTCTTATTTGATGCAGCAAAAAATGAAGAGGTTTTCTTCATGGCCTGGACGACGACTCCATGGACTTTGCCATCCAACCTCGGTCTAACTGTTGGTGCCAACATCGATTATGTTTTAGTGAAAACAGTAAATCCTTATTTGCATAATCAAGTAAATATCGTTTTAGCAAAAGCATTATTAGGAAAATATTTCAAAGTTGAAAACGAGAATGCAGATTTTGCTGAATATAAGAACGACGGTAAGAATCTTCCTTATAAAGTAATTGCTGACTTCAAAGGAAAAGATATAGAAGGCTGTGAATACGAACAACTACTTCCATACGAAGCAAATTCGTTAGCAGCAATACAAGAAATAACTTCAGGTGCAAAACCATTCCGTGTAATGGTTGATTCATTTGTGACTACTGAAGATGGTACAGGTATCGTTCACACCGCACCTGCATTTGGCGCAGATGACTATAAAGTTGGTAAGAAATACAACATCGGTATTTTAACGATGGTGGACAGAGAAGGAAAATTTGTAGATGGATTAGGCGAATTCAGCAATCGTTATGTAAAGAATTATAAAGATGATGCTGATTATGTTGATGTAAACGTTGACATCAGCGTAAAACTGAAAAAAGAGAACAGGGCCTTTAAAGTAGAAAAATACGAACATAACTATCCGCATTGCTGGCGAACAGATAAGCCTATTCTTTATTATCCTTTGGATGCATGGTTTATTAAAACCACTGCTGTAAAAGAAAGAATGGTGGAGTTGAACAAAACCATCAACTGGAAACCAAAATCAACCGGTGAAGGCCGCTTTGGTAATTGGTTAGAAAATGTGGTGGATTGGAATTTAAGCCGTTCAAGATTTTGGGGTACACCTTTGCCAATATGGAGAACAGAAGATGGAGAGGAAGAAGTTTGTATCGGTTCAATTGAAGAGTTGAATGCCGGCATCCGCAAAGCAAGTGAAGTGTTGGGTGGCGATGTAAACAAACATTACCTGCATGAAGGTATTTTGGATTTACATAAGCCATATGTTGACGACATCATATTAGTTAGTAAGTCAGGAAAACCAATGAAAAGGGTTCCTGATCTGATTGACGTTTGGTTCGATAGCGGTGCCATGCCTTATGCCCAATGGCATTTTCCTTTCGAGAATAAAGAAACATTTGAAAAAAGTTTCCCTGCCGATTATATCGCAGAAGGTGTTGACCAGACAAGAGGTTGGTTCTATACACTACATGCCATTGCAGTAATGTTGTTTGACAGTGTGGCGTATAAAACCTGTGTATCAAACGGGTTGGTGCTGGATAAGAGTGGTAATAAGATGAGTAAGCGCTTGGGCAATGTGGTGGATCCGTTCAAAACAATTGAAACCTTCGGTGCCGATGCTACAAGGTGGTATCTCGTAACCAATGCATCGCCGTGGGATAATATGAAATTTGATTTGGATGGTATCAAAGAAGTGCAACGTAAATTCTTCGGTACATTATATAACACTTATCAATTCTTTGCGCTGTATTCTAATGTGGATGGATTTGCTTTTAAAGAAGCATACATCCCATTAGCAGAACGTCCTGAAATAGATCGCTGGATTCTTTCTTCCTTAAATACTGTAGTGAAGAAAGCCAATGCTTACATGGATGATTTTGAGCCAACCCAAGCTGGCCGTGTAATTGAAGATTTTGTAGATGAGCATCTGAGCAACTGGTATGTTCGCTTATGCAGAAGACGTTTCTGGAAAGGAGAGTATGAGCAGGATAAGATCTGTGCTTATCAAACTTTGTATGAGTGCTTAGAAACAATAACCCGATTGATCGCACCAATCTCTCCATTCTTTAGTGATACGGTTTTCCAAAACCTCAATGAAGTAACTAAGCGTTTTAATGTTGAATCAGTTCATCATGCAGATTACCCTGCAGCAAACGAAGCGGTAATTGATGAATCATTGGAGGAGAGAATGCAATTGGCGCAAGATGCTTCTTCCTTGATATTATCACTTCGCAAAAAGGTGAACATTAAAGTTCGCCAGCCACTACAAAAAGTTTTGATACCGGTATTGAGTACTTCTATGAAGGAGCAAATTCAGAAAGTAGAGGATTTAATAAAGGCGGAAGTGAATATTAAAGAGATAGAATACCTCAATCCTGATAATACTTTTATCAGCAAAAAGATCAAACCGAACTTTGTAGCCCTGGGTAAAAAGTTGGGATCGAAGATGAAAGCAGTTTCAACAGCTTTGGCACAATTCACACAGGAAGACATCGCTTTGTTAGAAAAAGAAGGGCAATATAATTTGTCAGTTGATGGCGAACCTGTAATATTACAGATTACCGATGTGGACATTAGCAGCGAGGATATTCCGGGCTGGACGGTAGCGAATAAAGGCAGTTTAACGGTGGCATTGGATGTAACCGTTACTCCTGAACTGGAAGCCGAAGGAAATGCAAGGGAGTTTGTGAACCGCATCCAGAAAATACGCAAGGATAATGGCTTTGAACTGACTGACCGGATAGACGTAAAGGTGTCAGTAGCGAACGGATTAAAAGATTCGCTGGCTCAGTTTAAAGCCTATATTTGCGCCGAAATTCTGGCAGATACATTAGAATTCAGCTCAGAACTAGATAATGGCACTGAGATTGACATAAACGATGTTCTATTAAATGTGATTGTTTTAAAAAAAGGGTAAATCATGGCTAGTAAGAAAAAACAGGCTCCTAAAAAGGCTGCCAAACCCGCCCCCAAAAAGGCCGCTTCAAAAAAACCAGCGGTAAAGAAAACTGTGAAAAAAACTGTACCTAAAAAGGCGGCTCCTAAAAAACCCGTCGCAAAGCCTGCAGCAAAACCTGTGGCTAAGAAACCTGCGCCAAAAGCAGCGGTTAAACCTGTGCCTAAACCTGTTGCAAAAGCACCAGCAAAACCTGAGCCTCCTGCAGCTAAACCTGCTCCGGCACCGGCACCTGTTGCTCCAAAAAAACCGGGACAAGTTGACCCCAAATCGTTGGTTTCAATAAAACCTAAAGTTCAACCTGTGATAAAAAAAGAACCCCCTAAGCCAACTAAATTGGTGATACCGAAAACTACTGTGAAGAGTTCAGTAAAATATGAACCTGAGTTCACAAAGTCTGTATTAGATAAACAGGCATATGAATCAACTGGCCCCACAATGCGTTATTCTGATAATGATCTGAATGAATTCAAAGAAATCATTCAGAAAAAATTAGATGCTGCCAAAAAAGAATTGAATTATTTGCAGGGCTTAATTACCCGCAAAGAAGAAGGCGGAGATATGGATGAGGGTCGTTACATGACAATGGAAGATGGCAGTGTAAGTATGGAAAGAGAGCAGTTGAGCCAGATGGCCAGCCGCCAGATCACTTTCATCGACCATCTTGAAAAAGCAATGATGCGTATCGAAAACAAAACTTATGGTATATGCCGGGTTACCGGTAAGTTGATTGATAAGGCTCGTCTTCGTGCAGTGCCGCATGCTACGTTAAGCATTGAGGCAAAACAAATGATGAATAAATAATTCAACTTGTTTTATAAAAGAAAAGCCCCTTTCATTGAAAGGGGCTTTATTAATTGAGGAGTAAATTTTATTTTTTATTCTTTCTTAAAAAAACCTGGAAACCAATTCCCAACTGGAAACCATGGTTGGTAAACTTAGTGGTGGTTTCGTTTTCCCTTGTTTCAGAGGGGGTAGTTGCGGTGTTTGTACTGTAAAATAGTTTGGTTCTCTTAAATGTGTTATTGCTGCTGGAGTAAGTATAACCAAGAAAAAAATCGAGTCCCGCATTTTCACCCATCATTTTGGTAAGGCCGGCAGCCAATGTTCCATTAAAGAAAAATCCACCGTTTGATTTTCCGGTATATGTATCCTTAAAATAAGGAACTCCGCCCGGGTAATAGTAAAAGCCTTCCGTTTTCAGGTTGCTGGCACCCGCATTAACCGTAGCTTGTCCAAAGGGCAGAAAAGAACCTGTTTTACCAAAATAACTTCTGGCAAAACCACCGCCCCCGATATTTAATCCGTTCGATTTATCTGATTGGTAAGTAGAGCCGGTTTGCTCATAGGTTGTCTTTTGCCCGGTACGATTAATATTGAGTACAAAACCCACCGCTGTATTGTCGGATATAAACCAGCCTAAGGAAGGAGTAATTGCAATATTGAAATTTTTTACTGTGGAGCTGTTGCTACCAATCTGCGATACGTTTATATCAGCTGTACCTGAGTTAAAAATAAAGCTGGCTACGGATGTTCCTGCCATGCGGTCTCCTTTTGAAAACTGTGCTTTTGTTTTACTGCCGGCGAATAAACAAAGCAGGGGTAATAAGAATATTTTATTTCGCATAATGCTGCGTGGTTTTCAACAAATATAGGCGTTCGTTTAAATCCTTTTACTCTTGTTTTTTTGAGTAAAAACAACCCTTATTTAAGTTTTTCCCTTTACCTTTAAAATCTCTTGGTGAAGCGGAAAAATCCCTTTACTTTTAAAACCGAAACTAATTAAACAGCCAAATCAAACTTTATGAGAAAGTTCAATCTACTCTCACTCTTAGCTTTAGCCATAACATTTTTAGCCGTTAGTTGTACAAAAGAAGGTCCTGAAGGTCCTGCTGGTGCAAATGGTGCACAAGGTCCTGCTGGTGTAAATGGTGCAACGGGAGCCACAGGTGCTACAGGTGCAACCGGTCCTGCGGGTGCAACTGGTCCGCAAGGTCCTGCTGGAACTGCAAATGTTATTTATAGTGCCTGGTTCACACCGGCTCAAAATGGAAACTGGGTGGATACTACGATTAATGGTGTAGCTCTACAAAAGAAATTTAATAAATCTGCTCCTGGAGCTACTTTAAGTCTGCTTAATACAGGTATAATTCTATCATATGCTAAGTTTAATCCTGATGGAATAGGAGGAACAACAACTTCAGTTCGCCAATTACCCTATACAAACGCCGGCAGTGGTACTCAATATATGATTTTACCATATGTTGGAAGTATCACATTTGCTGAGATTTCTATTGTTTCACCTGGAGTTGCTGTTTCAGCAGCTTCAAATAGTCTTGAGTTTAGATATGTATTAATCCCTGGCGGTATAGCGGGTGGTCGTGGTAACAATGAAAAAGTAGCAGAGATAAATGGTCAGTTGTATGGAGAGAGTCAATTGAAAGCTATGTCGTATGCTGAGATTTGCTCTTTATTGAAAATTGGTCAATAATTTTTTCTTATAAATTATAAAAGCCGTCCCGATAATATCGGGACGGCTTTTCTTTTTACGTCTTTATTTCTCCCTTACTTTGTGTTCTTATAAAATGGCTGGTATGAAATATTTTCTTTTATCAATCTTTCTTTTTTGCTCCATTATATTATTTGCACAACCTCGTGTCATTTCCGGACCCATGCTTGGCCCTGTAGAATTGCGGGATGCAAAAATTTGGGTTGAAGCTTCACCTGAAGTAAAAACAGTTTCGTTACAGTATAATAAAAAAGGAGAACCAAAAACAATTAAGACCATAAACTACAAAGGAGAATTAGGCAATGATTTCAATCCCATCTATTTTACAGTTGGAGGATTGCATTTTAATACCACCTATGAATATAAAATAGGAGTGAATGGAAAACCTACAACAAAAGGCGGTGAGTTTACTACCAAAGATCTATGGCAATGGCGGAAACCGGTTCCTGATTTTAGTTTTTTAACGGGCTCTTGCTCTTATTTTAATGAACCTGTTTTTGATCGTCCCGGAACTCCCTATGGAAAGGACTCTTCCATTTTTGAAACCATGGCTAAAGAGAAAGCAGCGTTTATGTTATGGTTGGGCGATGCCTGGTACACAAGGGATGTGGATTATTATAGTGAATGGGGTTTGTGGTATAGAGCTAGCCATGATAGAGCCACACCCATTTTGCAAAATTTTCTAAAAGCCATGCCCCATCTTGCTACCTGGGATGATCATGATTATGGCCCCAATGATATTGGAGGAAGTTATATTTTAAAAGAAGCAAGCCGTAATGTGTTCAATAAATATTTCTGTAATCCTTCTTCTGGCCAAAATGGCCAGGGCATTTACACCATGACCACCTGGGGCGACGCTGATATTTTTATTACCGACGACAGGTGGTGGCGTAGTGCGGATGCTATCAAAGATTCAATGAATGGTAAGCCAAATCCTGATAAACAAATGTTGGGTAAGCAACAAATGGAATGGCTAAAAAATTCTTTGTTGCATAGTTCAGCCACCTTCAAAATAATTACAGTTGGCAGCCAGGTATTAAATCCTGTTTCTCCCTTTGATAAATGGTGGGATTTTCCGGCTGAGTATGAGGAGCTCATGAATTTTTTAAAAGAGTATAATATAAATGGTGTTGTATTTCTTACCGGCGACAGGCACCATAGCGAAATAATAAAAGTAGAAAGACCCGGAACTTACCCTTTATACGATATTACAGTGTCGCCCCTTACTTCAGGAACTCATACTTTTGGGGGTTCCGAAAAAAACAATCCTTATCGTGTGATTGGAATTGATGAAAAGCAGAATTATGGAAAGATTTCGTTTACTGGTAAAAGAGGCGAACGAAAACTGACAGTAGAATATTTGGGTACCAAAGGAGAAAAGCTGGATGAGTGGAGTATTTCAGAAAAAGAATTGAGAACACCGGGTACAAAATAATTCCATCATAAAAAAAACAGCATGAAAATTTTAATTACCTTTTTATCCATCGTTCTTTTTTTTGCAGCTTGTAATAATGAGAAAAGTACAGCGACACAGGAAAAGACAACAGCCGTTGAAAGCCCCAACCTGCAAGAAGATTCGGCAGCTATACGAAAAACAATTACCGATTTTTATGATTGGTATTTAGTGAACTGGGATAAATTTCCAACCACCGGGTTATACAAAGGCATAAAAAAAACAGATATGCCGCCTTATCAAATAGATTGGAAAGCTGTAGATAAATATCACAATTTTATTAAAGAATCAGTTCCGCAACTAGGCAACACATTTATAGAAACGCAAAAAAAATTCTTTCAGCAATGTGACCAGGAGTTTAAAAAAGATACCGAAGGTGAAATTCCTTACGGATTTGATTATGACTGGTACACTAACAGCCAGGAAGAGCCTAAATACCTTATTGACGAAATGAAGAATTCTCATAACTGGAAAACATTCGTAAGTGGCGACGATGCTACAGTAGAGGTGATGAGATGGAGAGAAGATAATGGACAAAAAAAAGAAGAACCCATTATTAAGTTTGGAATGAAAAAAGAAGCCGGTAAGTGGACGATTGCCCGTATTGGCGAGCCCTATTAATTAGTTTTTGCACAATTGTAATTGATCGAGTATGACGATTTATTTTGGATATAATAAAAAGCAGGTAATACAAGCATTGCGGTATCATTTTATAAGTAAGCTGGAAATAAAGATCATGTTGATTACTGTAAATGTCTTTGCAATTGGCTCCATTTTATTATATATGTCAGGTATTATTGGCCCGATGCCATTTTTGGTTGGATCGCTTTTATGGATTGTGCTGATGGTAAGTTTTTGGTTTATTCTGCCCGGGGCAGTGTATAGAAGAGCTGTTACCTTTAAACATGAATTTAGTATGAACTTTGAAGAAGATAGCTTTACACTTAGTCATGAGAAAGGCTCCAAGGTTTGGCAATGGACAGCGTTAAAAAGCTACCTGGAAAGTCCACACTTTTTTCATTTGTATTTCGACAGCCGTTCATTTTTCCTGGTGCCAAAAAGCGGTTGTAAAGACTCGGATGAAGTCTTTGAATTGCGAAAATTAATAAAATCGAAAGTAAAGAAAGGTTAATGGCAGTTTTACTTTAGCTCAGAGTTTTTTTTCCATTACATAGTGCGGTATGGTTACTTCAGTAAATTCATCTCCTTTTACCCGGTAACCCATTTTTTCGTAGAAGCCAATGGCATTCTTACGGGCATGCATAGCCAAATTTTTATAGCCTCTGTCCCTGGCGAGATTTTCAGCAAAATTCATTAATGCCCGGCCTATTCCTTTGCCCTGCAGATCGTTCAATACAGCCATTTGGCGGAGACGAACAGTAGTAGGATTTTCTTCTACCAGCATACAACAACCTAAAATATCTTCGTCTTCGAAGGCAGCAATCAGCATATTATCCTTTTCACTTTCCAGTTCGCTTTCATTAAAGCCCAGCCCTAAAGGTTTGCGCAGCATATCGTCCCGCAGTTTTACCATCTGCCGGTATTCAGGACTGCCATGATCGATAATTTTCAAAGCCATAACTAAGTAATTAAATCCAGAGAACTTCAAATTACAAAGAACTTGCAACACTGCCAACGGTTAGTATAGCTAATTTATCTGCATATTTAATGCCTGTGCCTCTATTATTGCTTCGTTTTCAGTTCATTGAACTAAAACTGGAAAAAACAGCGTTTCTTGTGTTGATTAGTTCAAAAAGTATATTTTTGCACCCAACAAACAAAACTTTAAGAACATGTCAGACATTGCATCAAGAGTTAAAAAGATCATCGTAGACAAACTGGGTGTTGACGAAGCAGAAGTAACTAACGAAGCTTCTTTTACCAACGACCTGGGTGCCGATTCATTAGATACGGTAGAACTGATCATGGAATTTGAAAAAGAATTCAACATCTCTATTCCGGATGAGCAAGCTGAAACCATCACTACTGTTGGTCAGGCTGTTACTTACCTGGAAGAGCATGCCAAGTAATAGTTGGAATGCATATCCCGCATGAGGCGGGAAAATAAATTACACCGCCTTCCGGCTGTTATAGCACTGAAGGCGGTTTTTCTTTTTTACATTAGTGTAATTGTATCTTTAACTTAACTGATTTATTTTACGTTTATGGAATTAAAACGGGTTGTTGTTACAGGTATGGGCGCCCTTACACCGCTCGGCAATAACATTCAGGATTACTGGAATGGATTGATCAATGGTGTACCCGGTGCTGATATGATTACACTTTTCGATGCATCAAAATTTCGTACAAAATTTGCCTGCGAAATAAAAGGATTTGAACCTACCGACTTTTTAGATAGAAAAGAGGCCAGGAAGATCGATCGCTTTACTCAATTAGCCTTGGTAGTAAGCGACCAGGCTATGACAGATGCAGGTCTTACCAGGGACAATATTAATCCGGATAGAGTAGGGGTGGTATTTGCAAGCGGCATAGGTGGTTTGATAACTTTTCAGCATGAGGTTACAGATTTTGCAAGAGGTGACGGAACGCCACGTTTCAACCCATTCTTTATTCCTAAAATGATATTGGATATAGCTGCCGGGCAAATTAGTATGCGGCATAATCTGCGGGGACCAAACTTTGCAGTAGTCAGCGCCTGTGCCAGCAGTACCAATGCTATAATGGATGCGTTTAACCTTATCCGTTTGGGTAAATCAGATATTATTTTAACGGGTGGTAGCGAAGCCGTAATCAGCGAAGCTGGAGTTGGCGGCTTCAATGCTATGAAGGCAATGAGTGAAAGAAATGATGATCCTAAAACAGCCAGTCGTCCTTATGATAAAGACCGTGACGGCTTTGTAATGGGTGAAGCTGCTGGTATATTAGTATTGGAAGAATTAGAACATGCTAAAGCAAGAGGGGCGAAAATATATTGCGAAATTGCCGGCGCCGGTGCTACCGCGGATGCTTATCATATAACAGCTCCACATCCGGAAGGATTAGGTGCAACCAATGTAATGTTGGTGGCGTTGGAAGATGCCGGAATGAAACCAGATGAGATTGATTATATCAATACGCATGGTACTTCCACTCCGATCGGCGATGGGGCAGAAGTAAAAGCCATCACCAAAGTATTTGGCGAACATGCCTATAAATTAAATATCAGTGCTACTAAATCTATGACTGGACATTGCCTTGGTGCTGCCGGTGTAATAGAAGCGATTGCCAGTATTAAAGCACTGATGCATGACATTGCACCTCCTACAATTAATCATTTCACCGACGACCCGGAACTTGACCCGAAACTAAATTTTACATTTAATAAAGCACAGGAGCGGCCTATAAGAGCCGCACTCAGTAACACTTTCGGTTTTGGCGGACATAATGCCTGTGTAATTGTTAAAAAGTTTCAATAATTAGATAGTAAGGGTTGTTTGTAAAATTGTTAAACAATTAAATGTTTAAAACAGCGGGGTGAATATTTATTGAGGCTGCTGTTTATCAATTCAACTCTTTTTTTCGTAGCTTACCACCGTGGATTTTTTTAGTTTTTTTTCTGGCAAACTTTCTGGTTCATCTTTCAAAAAAGAATTGAAGAATATTCTCGGTTTTAAACCGAAGAATGTTTCTTTATATAAAACTGCATTAACTCATCGTTCTATACGGGAAGGTGCAGATGAGAATAATGAAAGACTTGAATACCTTGGAGATGCCGTACTCAGCGCCTTAATTGCAGATTATCTTTTTAAACGCTATCCGTATAAAGAAGAAGGATTTCTTACCGAGATGCGCAGTAAGATGGTAAATCGTCAGCAATTAAATGAGATTGCCGTGCGGATGGGATTGAAAAAAATTACCTTGTATAATAAATTGGATGGTTCTTTAAAAGTGAGCCAGATATTTGGGAACACCCTTGAAGCGCTTGTAGGTGCTATTTACCTCGACCATGGTTATAAAAAGGCAAGTAAGTGGGTGCTGGAGTGTATCATTCTTCCGCATATGTTTATGGATGATCTGGAAAATCTTGAAATCAACCATAAAAATAAACTGTACGGCTGGGCCAATAAAAATGGTAAAGTTTTGGAGTTTGAAACATTAAATGAGAAATTAGAAAATGGCCGCCGATTGTTTACCGTAGCCGCGGTAGTAGATGGCAGAAATATTGCAGAAGGCAAAGCATTTAATAAGAAAGATGCATCGCAGATAGCAGCACAGGTAGCCGTAGATAAATTGGGAATTGTAAATGCTGATTCTATTGTAGATGAATAGTTTTACCAGCAATCCTACTTACACATATAATAAACCAATCAACATGAAAAAACTTATTGTACTACTTATTGCGATCACCACGTTAGTTGCTTGTAAAGACTCAGTAAAAGGAGAGAATGGTGTTGTATATAAAAACCCGGCTGAGTACAACGATTATATTGTTACCCGCCAAACATCGCTGGTAAATAAAATACTGGAATTTAGCAGGACAGCACAAACAGATCTGGAAACTGCAGACAGCTTGCTTAAAGTATATGCAAAGCAAACTAGTACAATGATCGATGAGATAAAAGGAATGCCTTCCTACAAAGGGGATTCATCTTTAAAAAAAGCAGCTATTAGATCTTTTACATTTTATAAAAGGGTGTTTAATGACGATTATAAAAGACTAATTGATATTAGAAAAAGTAGAGGCGACGAAACCGAAGAAGGAGTAGCAGAAATGAATCGTATTGTACAAAATCTAAGTAAAGAGGAAGAGGAATTAGATAAAGCTTTCCAGGGAGCACAAAAAAGTTTTGCGAGCAAACATAAAATGAGATTGGAGGAAAATGAAATACAGAAGAAGATTGATAAAATGAACGATGAATAGCACCAGGCTACTTTCTTTCCATACATAACTCAATCAGCACCCCATTTGTAGTTTTGGGATGAAGAAAACAAACCCATTTATTATCGGCACCGGGTTTGGGTTTATCGTTTAGTACTACAAAACCCTCCTTTCGCAGACGTTCCATTTCTTGTTCAATATCGGCCACTTCAAAGGCAATATGATGCAGCCCTTCGCCTTTCTTGCTGATGAATTTGGCAATAATCCCATCCGGGTCAGAACTTTCCAGTAACTCAATTTTTGTTGTTCCCGACCGGAAAAAAGCCGTATTTACCTGCTCGCTTTCAACTGATTCTGTCTTATAACAAGGGCTGTTAAGCAGTTTTTCGAACAGGGGAACTGAGCTTACAAGATCTTTAACAGCTATACCGATATGCTCAACTTTTTGCATGTGAAATTGTTTGAAATGAAGGCCTTTGCGATTTCGGTAAAATCGGCTAACAGCCCGAAATTACCCCTTTCACTTAGAACCTTTTAGGTTAATTTTGCAATAAGAAACAAAAACGAATAATTACACGAATATGTTGAATTTCCCGATTTATTTAGACCATAATGCTACCACTCCTTGCGACCCAAGAGTTGTGGATGCAATGATACCTTATTTCACCAATTCGTTTGGTAATGCTGCCAGTCGTAATCATCCTTTTGGATGGCAGGCGGAAGAAGCGGTGGATTATGCCAGAGAACAGGTAGCGAAATTAATAGGAGCCGATCCCAAAGAAATCATATTTACTTCCGGTGCTACCGAAGGTGATAACCTCGCTATAAAAGGTGTTTATGAAATGTATGCCAGTAAAGGGAATCATATCATTACCTGCAACATTGAACACAAAGCTGTATTGGATACCTGCAAGCATATTGAAAAAGAAGGTGGAGAGGTAACTTATCTGAAAGTAAAAGATAATGGATTGATCGATCTGGCAGAATTAGAAGCTGCTATCAAACCAACCACTATCCTTATCGCCATCATGTATGCCAATAATGAAATTGGTACCATAATGCCAATGAAAGAAATAAGTGCTATTGCAAAAAAGCATGGCGTATTGGTGTTTAGTGATGCCGTACAGGCAGTTGGTAAAATACCGGTTGATGTAAACAAAGATGGTATTGACCTGCTGGCTTTTACCGCACATAAAATGTATGGACCAAAAGGTGTGGGTGCTTTGTATGTACGCCGTAAAAATCCAAGAGTAAAAGTAACAGCTCAAATAGATGGTGGCGGACATGAAAGAGGTATGAGAAGCGGAACGTTAAATGTACCCGGTATTGTAGGTTTTGGTAAGGCATGTGAAATCTGCCTGAATGAAATGGCCGAAGAAACAGCACGGATCAGCAAGCTGAGGGATAAATTGCAAACTGAATTATTGAAAATAGAAGAGTCTTATTTGAATGGAGATATCGATCATAAATTACCACATGTAACCAATATTTCTTTCAAGTATGTGGAAGGAGAAGGATTAATGATGGGATTTAATAAGAATATTGCGGTATCATCTGGCTCTGCCTGTACTTCTGCTTCCTTAGAGCCTTCGTATGTATTAAAAGCTTTGGGATTGGGAGATGATCTGGCACATAGTTCGCTTCGTTTTGGGTTGGGACGTTTTACCACAGAAGAACAAATCGATTATACAGTTGAGCAAGTAACAAACACAGTGAACAAATTAAGAGAAATGAGTCCGCTGTGGGAAATGTATAAGGAAGGAATTGATCTGAATACAATTGAATGGGCACATCATTAAGTAAAAATTAAAAAATTAAATTATGTCATACTCAGATAAATTGATAGACCATTACCAGAATCCTAAGAATGTAGGAACGCTGGATAAAAGCAAAACAAATGTAGGTACCGGTCTCGTTGGTGCACCAGAGTGCGGCGACGTTATGCGCCTGCAAATTGAAGTAGATGAAGCAACTGGCATTATTAAAGATGCTAAATTCAAAACATTTGGATGTGGCTCTGCTATTGCTTCTTCTTCATTAGCAACAGAATGGCTGAAGGGCAAATCTGTTGATGAAGCTGTAACCATTGATAATATGGCTATCGTTGAAGAGTTAAATCTTCCCCCGGTAAAAATTCACTGTTCTGTATTAGCAGAAGATGCTATTAAAGCAGCTATCAATGATTACCGCCAGAAAAATGGTTTGGAAACATTGAAGTTTGAAGAAAGTGTAATTCATTAAGAAAAGCTGTGAGCTGATAGCTATGAGCTTCGAGACTTTAGTTGGAATGTTTCGGCTCGAAGCCCGAAGCTTATAACTTAAAGTTAGAACTATGAGTGTAGCATTAGACAATGCAATATATGTAAGCGATAAAGCAAAAGCTAAAGTAGCCCAGCTGCTGGCAGATGCAGGTGTAGCAGGC
Organism: Chitinophagaceae bacterium IBVUCB2; assembly: GCA_002127295.1. GTDB lineage: Bacteria > Bacteroidota > Bacteroidia > Chitinophagales > Chitinophagaceae > JJ008. The sequence goes on along the minus strand of NFUV01000003.1, from coordinate 154,322 downwards.
GATCCTTCTTATTTCCTTCGGGTAAGTGTAGTGGGCGGTGGTTGCTCTGGTCTCAGTTATAAACTCGATTTTGATAACGAGCAAAAGCCCATGGATCAGTCTTTTGAAGACAATGGGGTAAAAGTGGTAACTGATTTAAAAAGCTTTTTATACCTGGTAAACACTACGCTGGATTTTTCAGATGGGCTGAATGGAAAAGGATTTTATTTCAGTAATCCCAATGCCAGCAGAACCTGTGGTTGTGGTGAAAGTTTCGCTGTATAATAGATTAAATCCCGAAATGAAATATCGAGTCCCCTTAATTGGGGATTTTTTATTTGAAGGGCTATAAGCCAGTCTTAAAAAATTGAAATCCTGCTTCAAACTACAAGACTTGAACCTTGAACCTTATGCCTCGTACCTTTTTATTACTTATTTTGCAGCACTTCTATGTGGTCCGTTTGTAAAAAAGAACTCCGTCAATTTTTCAGCAGCCTTACGGGCTATATTGCCATTACAGTTTTTTTGCTGGTAAACGGGCTGGTACTTTTTGTTTTTGATGAAAATATATTTGATTTTGGTTATGCTACACTGGATCGTTTCTTTCAGTTAGCTCCCTGGATATTATTGTTGTTGATACCCGCTATTACCATGCGCAGCTTTGCCGAAGAATTTAAGACCGGCACCTACGAAATATTACAAACCCGTCCGCTAAGCCGCTGGCAAATAATTGTTGGTAAATATTTAGGTAGTTTATTAGTAGTGCTCATCGCATTACTCCCTACCATAATTTATATAATTTCTATTCAACGTCTTTCTTCTAACGAAGGACTTGATATGGGAGCTACTATTGGTTCTTATATCGGGCTTTTCTTTTTGGCGGCAGTGTTTACGGCTATCAGCATTTGCAGCAGCAGCTTTACCAATAATGCAGTGGTAGCATTTATAGTAAGTCTTATTGGCTGTGCATTGTTATATTATGGATTTAGTGCCATCAGTCGCTTACCGGCGTTGGCTAATGGTGCTGATTACTATGTTGAAATGATTGGTATCGATTTTCATTATCGTAGTATCAGCCGTGGATTGATCGATACCAGGGACATTGTTTACTTTTTATCTGTGATATTTCTTTTTTTAGCCATCACCAGCCGAAATTTATTAAAAAGATAGTATGGGTAATTGGGTAAATAAAATTGTTGCTTCAAAATTCTGGTGGGTAATGCTGCTGGTTATTTTGCTGGCGGTTAATTACCTCGCCTCCACTTTTCATGCACGGTTCGATTTGACCAAAGAAAAAAGATATACGCTTACCAAAGCCACAAAAGATCTGTTAAAGGGATTGGATGAAGATGTGCAGATAGATGTTTTTTTGAAAGGGGATTTTCCCGCAGGCTTTAAAAAATTAGCCAACAGCGCAGAAGAATTTTTGGGATTATTAAAAGACAGGAATAGTTCAAAAATTCATTACCGCTTCATTTCCCCGCAGGAAGAAATGCCGGATAGCCGCAAATCCTATGGCGACTCATTGGTGGGATTGGGTGCCGTACCGATCAACCTTACCGTTCAGAAAGAAGAAGGGGAGAGCAGCAATATTATTTTTCCTGTTGCATTAATGCGGTATAAAGGGAAGCAATCAGTGGTAAGTCTTTATCCGGGAGCCAGCGGTGCTATTTCGCAAGATGAGATCAATAGTGCAGAGGCATTGATGGAATATCAGTTTGCCAAAACACTGGATAAAATGACCGAACAGAAAGCCCCGGCAATAATATATGCAACGGGTAATGGGCAACCTACTGACTATCGGGTATATGATATTGAACAAACACTAACACAGGATTATAGGTTTGGTCCATTCGATATTTCAAAGAACCAGATTCCCGGTGAAGCGGATGTTTTGTTGATTGTAAAACCAACGATCCAATTCACCGAAGAAATAAAACTGAAGATCGACCAGTTTATAATGCGTGGAGGAAAAGTAGTTTGGTTTATTGATAACCTGATTGCAGAGCAAGATAGTCTTCGCTTTACTACAGAAACCATTGCTTTTGACAGAGATTTAAATTTGACAGACCAGTTGTTTCGCTATGGTGTTCGTATCAATCCGGATCTTGTAATGAGTTTGGATTGTGATTATATGCCATTTGCAGTTGGCGGCACGCAGGAAAACCCGCAGTTCGAATTTTTAAAATGGAATTATTATCCATTATTCGGCTCTCCAAATAATAATCCTGTTACAAAAAATATGGGATTAGTAATGGGAAGATTTGTGAATTCAATCGATACCATCGCAACCCCCGGCATTACCAAAACCGTTTTATTGTCTTCTTCACCTAATTCAAGAATAATAAGTACTCCTGCATTAATAAGTTTAAATGAAAATAAAAATGTTCCGCAGGATGCTAAGTTCACAAAAAATAATATCCCGGTTGCCATGCTGCTGGAAGGAAAGTTCACTTCTTTATTCAGGAACAAAATTTCTAAGAACCAGCTTGATAGCCTTGCTGGCTATGGTATTCCTTATATGGAGATGAGCAAAGAGCCGGGTAAGATGATTGTGGTAGGTGATGGCGATATATTATTGAACGAAGTGTCTCCTAAAGAAGGTCCATTAAGAATGGGTACTAATTTTTACACGATGGGTTCGCAGTACGAGTACCAGTTTGCCAACAAAGAATTTTTACTAAACTGTATTGAATACCTGGTAAACAAACCGGGTATTATCGAAACAAGAAATAAAGACATCGTACTCCGGTTATTGGACTCACAGAAAGTGAAAGCACAGAAAAGTACCTGGCAATTCATGAATATCGCACTACCAATATTACTGGTATTACTTTTTGGCTGGATTTACCAGCAAGTTAGAAAGCGGAAATATGCGGCATAGCCTTTGAACCTTGCTTGCCTGTCCGGAGGGCAGGTTTCTTGTGCCTTGTCCCTTCCTCTTTATCTTTGCAATCTTATTTAAATATTCCTGATGACAACTGATCAAATTACATATCTCGTTTTTGGAATTGTGTTAGTGGTGGCATTAATTTTTGACCTTGGCCTGCTTAGCAAAAAAGGGCAAAAAGTAACTATCCGCCAGGCATTGTATCAAACCTTTTTCTGGGTTGGATTAGCATTAGCCTTCTTTGTATTTATGTGGGTAGAAAAAGGGCAAGGCCTTGCACTGGAATACCTGAGTGCTTACCTGATGGAGTGGAGCCTTAGCATCGACAATATTTTTGTTTTCATACTTATTTTTTCCGCCTTTTCTGTAAAAGAGAAAAATTATGGCCGGGTATTGCTGGCCGGCATTTTAATGGCCATCGTTTTCAGAATTATATTTATTACAGTTGGTGTAGCCTTGGTAGAAAAATTCCATTGGATATTATACATCTTCGGGGTGTTTTTGGTGTACACAGGATATAAAATGTTTATCGCAAGTGATGATGAAGAATTTAAACCAGAGGAAAGTAAGATCTACAAATGGATGAAAAGAATTTTGCCATTAGTGCCACATGATGGTGATGGCAAATATTCGGTAGTGATTGACGGTAAAAAATTCTACACCAGCTTGTTTGTGGTAGTGATCATGCTGGCAGCCATCGACCTGGTATTTGCATTGGACTCAATTCCTGCCGTAATGGGAATTTCAAGAGATAAGTTGGTTATTTATACCTCTAACATTTTTGCTGTGTTAGGACTGCGTTCGTTGTTTTTTCTTTTGCGTGGCGCTGTTAGTAAATTCGATTACCTGCAACAGGGTATTGCAATTGTGTTGGTGTTTATCGGGTTAAAAATGTTATGCGAAAAATGGATCAACCAGGTATTGGATAAGCAAATACAGGTAGTTATTTCATTAGGGGTTATACTGGTTTGTATATCCGGTTCAATATTTTATTCCATTTTTATGCAGAAGAAAGGCGAGCCAGCCGATATTACAGATGACAGCCAGTAATTTTTTTAAGATTTGAGTTATTCAATCAGTCATATTGCCAGCATTATTGATGCTGAAAGTACAATAGTAAGTGATGTAACCGTTGAGCATCTTTTACTCGACAGCAGAAAAGTTTATTCTCCTTCTACCTCTTTGTTTTTTGCCATTAAAAGTCAGCGAAGAGATGGTCACCAGTTTATTGCTGAATTGTATAAAAAAGGGGTAAGGAATTTTGTAATAAGCGAAGCGATAGACGCTTCATTATATCCTGAAGCAAATTTTCTTCTAGTAGATAATGCATTAGTGGCTTTGCAGCAAATAGCGGCAGATCACAGGCAGCAATTCAATATTCCTGTAATTGGCATTTCCGGAAGCAACGGGAAAACAGTGGTAAAAGAATGGCTGTACCAATTACTGCAGGAGAATTACAATATTGTAAGAAGTCCCAAAAGTTATAATTCGCAAATAGGTGTGCCGCTAAGTATATGGCAGATGAATGAACAGCATACGTTGGCCATTTTTGAAGCCGGTATTTCTGAGCAGGGTGAAATGCTGCGGTTGGAAAGAATCATTAAACCAACTATTGGTGTTCTAACAAATATTGGCGAAGCACATAGCGATGGCTTTAATGATGAAGAGCATAAATTCAGGGAAAAGCTGGTGTTGTTTAAAAATTCCGAAGTAATTATAGGAAGAGAAATTGACTTTACCGGGAGAAAGGATATAGTAGAAATGCTGGGTGAAAATATAGTATTGAAAACCTGGGGGCACGGAGAAGATAATAATTTTCTTATAAAAACAATTGATAAGGGAGTTAGCGAGACGGCCATTGAAATTGAATTTGATAATTCCACGGTAAGTATTACAATTCCATTTACAGACGATGCATCCGTTGAAAATGCAATCACCTGCGCTGCTATAATGTTACAATTGGGTATTGGCGCAGACATAATTGAAAGACGGATGAAAAATCTCCATCCGGTAAATATGCGGCTGGAATTAAAAAAAGGAACAAATAACTGTTCAATAATTAATGATAGTTATAGTGCTGATTTAAGTTCATTGAACATTGCATTGAACTTTTTAGTTAATCAAAGTGCTGGAACAAAGAAAACGGTGATATTATCGGATTTTCTGCATAGCGGCCTGCAGGATGAAGACTTGTACGAGGAAATAGCCGACGCCTTACAGAATCATTCCGTTAATCATGTTATTGGAATTGGAGAAAGAATTTCAACATTACTGCCCATAGCTTTTGGTAATTCATCCCTTTCGCAGGAATATTTCAACACGACTGAATCTTTTATACAGCATTATCGCTTCTCAAAATTTAAAGAAGAAACGATCTTAGTAAAGGGTGCCCGGATTTTTGAGTTTGAAAAAATTGTTCCCTTACTGGAACAAAAAGCACATCAAACAATTCTCGAAATTAATTTGAATGCACTGACCCACAACCTGAAGCAGTATCAGAAAATATTGCAACCATCTACCAAAGTAATGGCAATGGTAAAAGCATTTGCTTATGGAAGTGGTGGTGCAGAAATAGCAGGCGTATTGCAGTTTCAGAAGGTCGATTACCTGGGTGTGGCGTATGCGGATGAGGGAGTGGAGCTAAGAAAAGCAGGCATCACTCTTCCTATAATGGTGATGAACCCCGAGGAAAATGCGTTTGAAGCAATCGTTGAACATAATTTAGAACCGGAAATTTATTCGTTTGAATTGCTGCATTCTTTTGATTTGTTTTTAAAAGGACAGGCACTACAACAATATCCTGTGCATTTAGAAATAGAAACAGGAATGAACCGGCTTGGGTTTTCTATAAATGATATTGAGCAACTGGGTAACGAGTTGATGGCAACAGCATCTTTCAGAATACAAAGCTGTTTTTCTCATCTTGCAGGTAGCGAAGAAAAAGAACAGGATCCTTTTACTGAACAACAGGCAATAAAATTTAAAAAAGCAGTTGATCAACTGCAAGAAATATTGGGATATGTTTTTCTTAAGCATATTGCGAATTCGGCAGCGGCTATCCGTCATCCACATTTGCAACTGGATATGGTGAGACTAGGAATTGGATTATATGGGGTTGATAGTGCAGCTACCGGTAAATTAGATTTGCAAACAGTTGCTACTCTTAAATCAACTGTAGCACAACTAAAGTATTTGAAACCGGGCGACTCGGTCAGTTATAACAGGAAAGGAGTTGTAAACAGAGATTCTGTAATTGCAACTATTCGGATTGGTTATGCAGATGGATATCCAAGAAGATTAGGAAATGGTATTGGTAAGATTACAGTAAAAAAGAAATTAGCCCCGGTTATCGGCACTGTTTGCATGGATATGATTATGATTGATGTAACCGATATTCCCTGTGTACATGAAGGAGATGAAGTAACTGTTTTTGGAAAGGAATTGACCGTTCAGCAAATAGCAGAATGGGCCAATACAATTCCTTATGAAATAATGACGGGTATTTCACAGCGGGTTAAACGGGTCTATTTTGAAGAATAAGGGTAGCTGGTAACCAGTATTTGCCAATAAACTTAATCAGTAGTTAAATTTTCATAATAGGAACCAACCTCGTAGCTCACAACTAACAGCTCGTCGCTTCTCTGTATATTTGCCAATTATTATGAAGTCACTTAAGATACGGCATGTTGCATTTTTAATAGCCGCCATAATCATTATTGACCAGGTATTGAAAATCTGGATTAAGACAAGTCACCCAACAGGTGAAGTGCTGCGTGTAGGTGGTATGGATTGGTTCCGTCTGCATTTTATTGAAAACCCTGGTATGGCCTGGGGTTGGAAATTTGGTAATGAAACAGGAAAAATGGTGTTGACGTTGTTTCGCCTGGGGGCTGTAATTTTTGGTACCTGGTATCTGGGTAAAATTGTAAGACAAAAATATAGCAAAGGCTTTATCATTTGTGCAGCCCTAATTTATGCGGGAGCATTGGGTAATTTAATTGATAGCATGTTTTACGGAATGATTTTCGATAAAGGGCTGCGGTATGATCCTGCTATCAACGATTATATTTCTTATTCAGGCATTGCAGAATTTTCATCCAACGGTTATTCTTCTTTTCTACATGGCAGTGTGGTAGACATGCTTTATTTCCCGATGTTTAAAGGAAATTTTCCTTCCTGGTTTCCATTTGTTGGCGGAGATGAGTTTGAATTTTTTAGTGCCATCTTCAATATAGCAGATATGTCTATTTCAACAGGTGTCATTACATTGTTGATCTTTCAGAAAAGATTCTTTAAAAAACACAGTGTTGAAGAAAAACATTCAACAGTTGAAACCACTACGGATGTAAGCGATAAAATGCAGGTGCTTTAAATTATAAAATTCAAAACCCCCGATTCGGGGGTTTTGCTTTAAGTTATCGGCTTTGTTAGCAATCATTTAATCATCACCATCTCTTGTATCAATGTTAGTTGATAGATAGACCAACTTTTTTTGTCTGGACTAAGACTATACTACATTGATATTACCGGGTGTGGGCAATGTATCGCAAGGCTGCTTCCATACTGGAGTTCGCCATAAGCGAAGCTCTTGCATTGTCTGCAACTCTTGTTCTGCCATTAAGCACAGCTCGTAAATAAGGAGATTGATGTGATGGTTTGGCAGAAGGTTCCTGGTTTGGTCCCTTTGCCACATACGGGGAAAAGTAAAATGGTTGTGCATTACTTTTCATGGGGTGGTTGTTTTTAGTTTTAAAATGGGGTTGGATTGTTAGTCTGTTAAGGTAGTACAGTGTTGCCTCCATTTGCAACTAATAACTAATAAAAAGAGAGAAGGAACCGTAGTTTTTCTCTCTTTGCAGTGGTGCTTTTACGATAAAGTTTTTAATTCAGCTTACCTACCATATCGCCGGGTTTCACCCACTCATCAAATTGTTCAGGTGTTACATAGCCCAGTTTTACCGCCATTTCTTTTAAGGTAGTTCCTTGCTTATGCGCCTTTTGAGCAATCTCTGCTGCTTTATAATATCCAATCTTTGTGTTCAGAGAAGTTACCAGCATCAAACTATTATCAACATGCTTTTTTATGTTCGCTTCAATAGGTGCTAATCCCATCGCACATTTATCATTGAAAGAAACACAACCATCGCCGATCAACCGGGCACTGTGCAGGAAATTATAGATCATTACTGGTTTAAAAACATTCAATTCAAAATGACCCATGCTGCCCCCAACACTTATGGCAACATCGTTACCCATTACCTGTGCCGCTATCATGGTTAATGCCTCACATTGTGTTGGATTTACTTTTCCCGGCATGATAGATGAACCTGGTTCATTATCCGGAATAAAAATTTCACCAATACCGCTTCTTGGTCCGGATGAAAGCATACGGATATCGTTGGCAATTTTCATTAAGCTAACAGCAACTGTTTTTAATGCACCATGTGCTTCTACTATGGCGTCGTGTGCTGCTAAAGCTTCAAATTTATTTTCTGCCGTTACAAATGGCAATCCCGTTAAGCTGGCAATATGTTTTGCCACATTCTTTGCATAATCAGGAGGAGTGTTAATGCCTGTACCAACAGCCGTTCCGCCAAGAGCTAATTCACTTAAATGTGCCAGGGTATTTTTAATGGCTTTCATGCCATGGTCTAATTGCGAAACATAACCGCTGAACTCTTGCCCTACGGTTAATGGAGTAGCATCCATAAAATGGGTACGGCCGATCTTCACCACTTTCATGTACTGCTTGCTTTTCTTGGCAAGAGTGTCACGAAGTTTTTTAATGCCCGGCAGTGTAGTTTCTACCAATATTTTATAAGCAGCAATATGCATTGCTGTGGGGAAAGTATCGTTCGATGATTGTGATTTATTTACATCATCATTCGGATGCAGAAATTTTTCTTTGTCGGTCAATTGGCCGCCTTTTAATACATGCCCCCGATAAGCCACCACTTCGTTCACATTCATATTGCTTTGTGTGCCGCTACCGGTTTGCCATACTACCAGGGGAAAGTAATCATCCAGTTTACCTTTCAAGATTTCATCACAAACTTTTCCAATTAATACAGATTTATTTTTAGGTAAAACTCCGGCTTCCTGGTTGGTAATGGCCGCTGCTTTTTTCAGGTATGCAAATGCACTGATGATTTCTTTGGGCATTTTATTAATGTCCTGCGCAATTTTAAAATTGTCGATGCTGCGCTGGGTTTGTGCCCCGTAATACGCATCAGCCGGCACTTTTACCTCTCCCATGGTGTCTTTTTCTATCCTGTATTCCATAAAAAGTTGTGATTTTTTAATGATGGCGCAAAGGTAGGCCAATCGGCCAAACGGTTAACTCATTTTTGTTTTAAAAGTTCATTTTACGGCCTTATATTGGAGAATGAAAACTTTGTTTTTTGCGCTGATACTGGTTTTAGGCTATACTGCAAATGCTCAAAGAAGTACTGAGAATATCATCATTATTACTACCGATGGTTTTCGCTGGCAGGAAGTTTTTAAAGGCATGGACTCTGCTCTTGCTAACGATTCAAAATTTAACCAGGGCGACAGCGAATATATTTTTAAAAAATACTGGGCTGCTGATGAAGCAGAGCGAAGAAAAAAACTAACCCCTTTTTTGTGGAGTACCATTGTCTCCAGGGGACAACTATTTGGTAACAGAAATTTAGGAAGCAAAGTTGATAATGCAAACCGCTATTGGTTTAGCTATCCTGGTTATAGCGAAATTTTTACGGGTTATGCCGATACAAATATTAATAAGAATAGCTATCCTCCCAATCCACACATAACGGTACTTGAGTTTTTGAATAAGCAACCAAAGTTAAAAAATAAGGTAGCGGCGTTTGGAGCATGGAACGCCTTTGATAGAATACTAAATGAAAATCGAAGTGGTATCCCTGTAATAAATGCTTTTGATACGGTGCCGGGAAAGAACCTTACTGTACAACAGAAATTGGTTAATAAAATGCTTTCAGATTCATATCGTCCATGGGGCGATGCAGAATGTTTGGATGTGTTTACTCACCAGGCGGCTATGGAATATTTGAAAACCAAAAAACCAAAGGTCCTGTATATCGCCTATGGCGAAACGGATGAATGGGCCCATAGTGGCCAATACCGTTCTTACCTGGATGCAGGTAAACAAGTAGATGCCTGGATAAAAGAGATATGGGATTTTGTGCAGAAGGATCCCCAGTATAAAAACAAAACAACCTTACTGATAACAACCGACCATGGAAGAGGCGATGCTGTTAAAAAAGAATGGACCGATCATGGCAGCGATATAAAAGGAGCCAGCGAAATATGGTTTGCCGTAATTGGTCCCGATACGCCATTACGAGGAGAATTAAATTCGGAAATGCAACTTTACCAGCAGCAATTTGCTCAAACAATTGCAAAACTGATGGGCTATACATACGAAGGAGCACACCCTATTGCAGATGAAATTTTGTATGTTTTTAAAATGAGAAAATGAAGTATTCTTTTTTTATTCTTTTGGCTTTGATTGGTATTAACGGCTTTACCCAAAACACTAACTTAGCCCCACTTCCTTCCAAACAGCAATTAGCATGGCATGAAACCGAGTATTATCTCTTCATGCACTTTGGCCCTAACACCTTTAGCGGAAAAGAATGGGGAGAAGGAACAGAACCGGCTGATATGTTTAATCCTACGAACCTGGATTGCAGGCAATGGGCAAGGGTAGCAAAAGAATCTGGCGCAAAAGGAATTATTATCACTGCTAAACATCATGATGGGTTTTGTTTGTGGCCCAGTAAATTTTCAAAACATACGGTACGGGAAAGTAAATGGAAGGATGGACAAGGGGATGTACTGAAAGAATTATCACAGGCATGCCGTGAATATGGATTAAAGTTTGGCGTTTATATTTCTCCATGGGATAGAAATCATCCGGACTATGGCACCGAAAAATACAATGATGTATTTGTGGGAATGATGAAAGAAATCTTTCAGAACTACGGCACTATTTGGGAGTTGTGGTGGGATGGAGCAAATGGCGAAGGCCCCAATGGAAAAAAGCAGGTATATGATTGGAGAAGATATGAAAACACTGTTCGGCAGGTATCACCCAAAACAGTAATCTTTAGTGATATTGGTCCAGATATAAGATGGGTGGGTAATGAAAAAGGAATTGCCAGTGAGCCTAACTGGAATTTTTTAGATACGGCCGGATTTAAAAGAGGAGAGGGAGCTCCGCCTACGGATACATTGGGAAGAGGAAATTATAACGGTAGCTTATGGATACCGGCAGAATGTGATGTGAGCATCAGGCCGGGTTGGTTCTGGCGCAGTGCGGAAAATGATAAAGTAAAACCTCCTACACAATTGTTTGATCTGTACCTTAAATCTGTTGGAAGAGGAGCTAACTTATTATTGAATGTGCCACCTGATAGCAGGGGACTTATCCATGAAAATGATTCTGCTGCATTGGTTGGATTTAAAAATTTAAGAACAGAAAGCTTTGGAGATAACTTATTAAAGCAGGCAGAAACCTATTATGAATTTACGCAACGGGATTTTTCTCAAAAGCCTTTTGTTATCCGAAGCCTGGATTCAACCGCATCAGCTTATGGCATTAACCTGCAAAATTTTGTAGTAAAGTTGAAGCAAGCTACAAAAGTGAATTGTATTGTATTGAGAGAAGCAATACATCTTGGGCAAACCGTTCGGCGATTTAGTGTGGTGTTATACAGCGGAGAAAAAGCTATCGGAGAAATACAAGGAAGAAGTGTTGGCAGAAAACGGATCCTCACTTTTCCGGCCACCAACATTACTTCTTTCCGGGTATATTTGGAAGATGCAGAAGGGCATGATAACATCAGCGGTATTGCAGCATACCTGATCAATGAAAGTCTTATAGAAAAATGAAATCAGCAATAATAAAATCAGCGTTATTCTTTTCTTTTGTTTGTGCCTGTGTACTAAGTATGGCACAAAAGGCTGATAAGAAAATGGAGCGACTGATCCATGAAATTTTTTTGAATGCAGCAGCTCAATACAAACTGTTGGCAAAAAATACACCGGCCAATTTAATGCCGAGAAATTATGTAGCGGCAGAGAAGAAATTAGTTACCAGTAATACCAGCTGGTGGACCAGTGGTTTCTTTCCCGGATCGTTATGGTATATCTATGAACAAACAAAAGATACCGCCATTAAAGCAGAAGCTGAAAGAAGACTGGCTATATTGGAAAAAGAAAAGTATCATACCAAGGATCATGATCTTGGTTTTATGATCTATTGCAGTTTTGGTAATGCCTATCGTATTACCGGCAACAAAACTTATAAAGAAACGGTATTAACAGCAGCAGAAACATTGATCAAAAGATATCGTCCTTCAATAAGAGCTATACAGTCCTGGGATTCCAGTGGGAAGTTTAAGTGCCCGGTTATTATTGATAATATGATGAACCTTGAATTGCTTTGCTGGGCCAGTGATCAGCAACGGGAACCAAAGTATAAAGTAATTGCGATCGATCATGCAAACACAACGTTGAAAAATCATTATCGTCCGGATTTTAGTTCTTATCATGTTGTCGATTTTAATTTATCGACAGGAAATGTTGCTGCTAAAAAAACAGCACAGGGATTTGCCGATGAATCGGCCTGGTCAAGAGGGCAATCCTGGGGTTTGTATGGATTTTTAATTATGTATCGCTTTACCAAAGAGCCCACTTACTTACAACAGGCAAAGAACATTGCATCGTTCATATTGAATCATCCTAATTTGCCCAAAGACAAAGTACCCTACTGGGATTTTAATTCAACCGATATTCCTAAAACGTACCGGGATGTGTCGGCCGCTTCTATTCTTGCTTCTGCTTTATTAGAGCTGGGACAATATACCGACGGGAAAGAAAAAGAAGTGAATATAAAAGCGGCCAAAAAAATATTACAAAGTCTTTCTACGGATGCATACAGGAATAAGCCGGGTGAGAATGGCGGCTTTATTTTAAAACACAGTGTAGGTGCTGTTCCTTATAACTCGGAAGTGGATGTACCACTTACTTATGCGGATTATTATTTTTTAGAAGCATTGATGCGGTATAAGAACTGGTATTTGCCTGCTGCGAAAAACTAATTTTATTTACCTGTAAAGACCGCTTTTCTCTTTTCTAAAAAGGCTGTGGTTCCTTCTTTCATATCTTCTGTAGCAAAGGCATTTCCAAATTCTTCAATTTCCAATGCGTAGCCATCTTTGGTTTCATCATACACGGCATTGGCAGCTTTTATACAACCTGCTACTGCTAATGGTGCTTTGGAATTAATAATGTTGAGAATATTTTTGGTATGATCCAGTAATGTTTCTGCTGTAGTTACATAATTAACCAGGCCCAGTTGTTTGGCTTCGTTGGCATCTATCATATGTGCACTCATCAGTAATTCCATCGCTTTGCCTTTGCCGATCAATTGCACTAGCCGTTGTGTGCCGCCATAGCCGGGTATCAATCCTAAATTAACTTCGGGCTGGCCAAACTTTGCATTTTCTGCTGCTACCCGAAAATGACAACTCATCGCTAACTCACATCCGCCGCCCAATGCAAAACCATTTACAGCGGCAACAATTGGCTTGGCAGAATTCTCAATTCTTAAAAAAACATCCTGTCCTCTCTTGGCCAGTTTCATTGCATCTGCTTTATTCAATCCGCCGAACTCTGAAATATCTGCACCGGCAACAAATGCTTTTGGCCCTGCACCAGTGATAATAACAGATTTTATTTCATTATTCTTTTCAATTTCATTGAGTGCAGTATTGAGATCGGTGAATACGTCTTTATTTAATGCATTGAGTTTATCAGGACGATTAATGGTGATGGTATAGATGCCATTTTCTAAAGAAGTAAGTAGCGTAGTGTACATGCTTTGTTTTTTTCAAAATTAAGGCAGTTTGCTTACTGCCCGATCTCTTTATTCTGTCTTTGCTTCTACTTTGAGAGTGCCATTGCCCATTTCTGTTACAAACAGTAAACCTCTTTTACCGTCTGTGCTTTCAATAATAAAGCATCGCTGGTAATAGTCGGGGCTGTTTCTTATTACAGCAAAGTTTGCCAGGGAGTTGGTGGTAAGATAACCGGTCATCCGTTTTAAGTCGGCCACGGTTTTGCATTTGGTGAACTGATCGTTATCAAAACTGATGGCTGCAATTTTAGTGGCGGTACCCGTAAGATGTGCCGGTACTTTTTCATTAGTGGCTTTCATATTGAACCATTCTGTAGTAACGGATTTGCCGGATGGGGTTGGAATAATTGCAAAGTCCAGTTCTTCTTTTACTGTGGCTGCCTCTCCAGTATTATAGGCTTTCTGTTTTTTTACACTGAGCCAGGGGAGGCTGTCCGGGTGCATGGTTACCGTGAATGTTTTTAAATTTTGGCCAAAGCTGATGCTAACAGCGAACAGGGCGAGGAGGGTTAGTTTGAATTGCATGGTGATTATTGGTTTATGGTGATGCAAATATGCAGAAAAGTTGAGGAGTTGGGTGGGAGAGTTGAGGGGTGGAGATGTTTAGAAGTTGAGGTGTTTAGGGTTGAGAGCCTTGGGTTTGTTGCGGCTGGCTATTTGGTGGGAAAAGACCTGTCTTCCTTTACCGGAGCTTACAATTTTGTTAGTGCAGTTGACAATTCCTTTGCTGCAGTTGACAATCCCTTTGCTGCAGATGACAGTTCCTTTAGTGCAATTGACAATTCTTTTAGTGTAAATGACAATTCCTTTAAGGTAAATAGCAATTCCTTTGATGTAAGTGGCAATCCCTTTAGTGCAGATAGCAATCCCTTTAATGTAGATAGCAATTCCTTTGGTGTAAGCTGCCATCCCGGTACTGTAAGAGGCCATTCCGTGGCTGTAAACGGGCAATATTTTGCTCCTTAAACTTGTAAATGATTGTTTTTGAGTGGGTAAGATAAAACTGCAGGTTTGACAGAGTGACAATTCTCCCTCCTGGCGGCGGCTAATGGAGTGCTGGATGGGTGTATTTATTTTGCCTGCTTTAACTGAAAAACATTGCCTTCCGGGTCTTCGCCATCGCAAAGCCAATACCCATAATTATCGAAGGTTTTTAGTTCCCTCATGGGAACATTGCTGGCGATAAGCTGTTGCCTTAGTTCATTAATGTCTTCTTCTATTTTAAAAACGATCTTGGTATTGTTGTGAAATTTATCACCGTCTTTGAGTTGATTGAAATATGGATCGCCGATCTTATGAAGTGCTATATAACTATTGCCTGCCCGCAACACTACCCAAAGCGGTGGATCGTCTTCTACCAGCTGCAACCCGAGTACGGTGGTATAAAAATCTTTTAACCGCTCCACATTTTGCACATATAAAATGATGCTGTCTAAATATAGTTTCACCAGTAAGAATATTTGTCTAATTAATGAAAGTAATTATTGCTTCATCGTTCTTACTTGCTTCCGCAAATACTTCCTGTACTGTTTTAAAATACTCTGTGAGATAATTTACCATATCCTCTTCTACCCACACATTCGGATATATTCCAAGTTCCATCATTTTTTTTGCATCGTAGTTCTTACTTAATTCTTCGGTTGTTATGTTGGCGATTTCTTTATTTAGTTCTTTTACTTCTTCAGGAGTGAGGTAGTTGCCGGGGCCGTAGCCTAAATCCTGTTCTTCATCAATAGTCTGCCCGCTAAATAAAACTCTTGCTAAAGGATGATCCATAGTTTCCAAACTCTGGCCGGTTAGTAAAAATAAAATTCCTTCCCATGACTTGTCTAAATCTGCCAGTTTAGGATCTTCCTCATCTGATTCATTGTCATACAGCCTGCTTTCCAACAATGAACTGTCTTTTAAATAGTCTTCTAATTCAGTTCTTGTTACCCGAAGTAAATTGCCCATCATACTCATAAGTGAAAAGGTTTTTATGTTTTATTGTTTTACGATGTTAGGTATTTGAAAACCCAGCACCAGAACCGCTGCTGATAGCGAACAAAAAGATGAGGATCTATTCGTCAGCCAGCATAGCAGCAAACCCAATGTTGTGTGCCGTTTTTTGTCCACCGACAAAAAACGCAACCTTACTATTTTGTTTGTTGGTCAAGATAATTTGCTTTGTCAATGTCCTTTATACAACCTTCAATAAGTTCAATTAATGTGTCAAATTCATAGTCAGCAGAAAAGCTAATTGTACTTGCGTCACCCAAACAAAATTTATTGTTTGTCCACCGAAGTGTGTTGAAATCTCTTTGCCCTAACCACAATTCTTTGTCGCCCCACCATTCAAAAATTGTCAAGTCGTCACAATGGTGAAAGCCTATAATTATTTCATAATTAAAAAAGTCCGCTACTTCGTAAAGGTCAACAAGTTGCTGAATTACTTTTGAGTCAACATTATTGTCAACGGCTCGTTGAGTGAATATGTCAATTTGTTCTTTTGTGGCAGGCTTAATTTTAAACTCCTGTCCCTCTACCAACTTTGTCAAAAGCGATTTTATTTTCTGTTGGTCTGAATTCATTTGCGTCGGTCTATAAAATTTGTCAAACTACAATTTCTTCCACTTACAGATTCTTTACAAATAATCTATTCTTTAAATCTCCGCCAACGGATATATATAGGTAAACTAAAGACCCGTTGGTTCTGGCATCCTCAATTAACAACTCTGGTATTTTTGGTGGTGCAATTTTTTTAAATGATTTTCCATTGTCTTTAGATAAATAGATATTCGAATAAGTCAGGATAATCAGTGCATCTTTTTGCTGTATGACTTTATTTACCTTTTCATCTTTTGCAAATGCTACAGCTAATGATGTGGGCCTGAGTTGATTCGTGACAGGGTCTATTAAAAATGCTTTGCCCGACGATTTTATCAAAACTGGTTTGTTATTTATATTAGCCAAATTTGAACTGCCATCAAAGTCTATTTTTATTTTTTTATAGGCTTTTGTTTTCAGGTTATAGGTGTAAACATAGTCTGCTAATAACGCATCTGTCTCCGCATTAAACCACATGTAAACAATCAAATACTCCCCATTGATAAGAAATGAATTTCCTGAAGAGTTCATCTTCATGTTTTTTGCTTCCATGGTCGCAATCGTTTCTGTCGGCCTTATCTTTCCATAGGCCCCAAAATTAACTGCGACAAGCCTACAACTATCTTTATATATGTAGGGCATAAATAAGCAAGAGTCGTTTGCTACGGCATGGTAAACATTACCTACCGAACCTTTTGAAGCGCCTAATAGGTTTACTTTTTGTTCATCAGGTTTATGCCAGATAATTGTTTTAGAGGTAATAAAAAAAGCCATTGAGTCATCAATGATAATAGGTCTGTCACCCTCGGCAAGAGTACTTGAAACTACAATTGATTTATTGTCAGGAGATTTAAAGATAGGATTGCCAGACCAATTCTGAAAGAACCAGAAACCAGTATTATTTCTATTGGTATAAATAATTGTCCTTGAATCAGTAAATTTTGAAACTTCACTAAAGCCATATGTTTCTGGTTTTAGCTCTTTCCACTCTTGTGTTGATTGGGAATAGAGAATATAAGAAGCAGACATAGCTATTAAAAACGCTATAATTTTTATCATAGTTTATGTTTTAACGTATCAGCCAATGTATGTATTGTCGAATATACGAAGCTTTTTATTTTTTGTAATTCTGAAGATTTAAAGTGACACTAGAAATTGCGACAATACAATTGAGCCAAATAATTAAACTCCACTTTCTCCAGGTTAAATGCTCAGTAGCGGACAGAACCCTGAAGAGTGCGATGCAAGAGGTGATGCTAGTAGTAATGCAGCTGGGAAAATAAAAATTCAAGATACATCCTTCGTCGGTATGACAAAGAACGATATTGTCGGTATGACAAAAGACAAGTTCGTCGGTATGACAAAAAGTAGTAGCCGCTATTTCAGTTACTGCTGCTGCTGTATCTCCATAAATCTTCGATAGGAATTATCTGGCAGTGCAGGATTATGTACCTGGTAAGTAAAGACGGGAGTGATGGGTTCGTTTATTTTTTTGGGAGAACCATCTTCAATGGTTACGGATACTTCTAATGTATGTTCGGATGAACCTTTGTACGTTCCTTTTACGGGAGTGCAATCTGTAAAACTTCTGCCAATGGCCAGGCGTACATGCTTATCGGTGGCAATGCAATTATTAGTAGGGTCAACACCCAGCCAACCATAAAAAGGAATATAAGCTTCCACCCAGGCATGGGTGGCACCTGCTCCCCGCAGCTCATCACTATCCGGGCAAATATAGCCGCTTACATAGCGGGCAGGTATGCCTACAATGCGCAGCATTACCAATAACACATGTGCAAAATCCTGGCAAACGCCGGCTTTGAGTTTCCAGATCTCATCTACTTTGGTTTCTACATTGGTAACTCCTTTGGTGTACGAAAAGTTGTTATATACATACCCACTCATTTGCTCTGCAATGGCAACAGGGGTAATGTTCTCATTCATTAATGAATTGACCACTGCTTTAATTTCTTCATGACAATCGCAATGCTCCTGCAGCATAAAATCCATATACGGAAATTCTTCCCGTATGGTAGCGAGATTATCCCATTGTGTTTCCGGCGCTGTATCGTTGGCGGGCAATTGTACGGGGTGTACAATTACTTCTATCAATGACTCAATCGTTAACTGTGAATGTGGTTTGATAATGGAGAAGATGCCGACCTTATTACCAAAATAATCGGTGAATATTTCTACGGAAGGTTGATGCGTAACGATGAGGTCATGTTTTTTTACTTCCTGCTGTACATCATCAATTGGAAAAAGCATAACCTGGTTGGCACTGTCGATAACCGGTGAGGGGTACGAGTAGCGGGTAATATGTTTGATACGGTATTTAGACATAGCTATAAAAGTTGCGGCAATCTATGAATTGCCAAAATAATATTGGTTGAAGGCAGACGCTACTCCTAAAAGCTCCTGCCGGGTTTCTTGTAAAAATTTTTTTAGTCCCTCACTGTCGGATGTTTTTACCGAGCTATACTTTACATTGTTCATGGTGCGGCCAATTAAGAACTCCAGTTGCTTATAACTTTCCGGTAGGCTTTCAGTTTCTAACCGTTCAAAATAGCGAAGCAATTGTTTTAAGCAATAGGATAATGAATGCGGGAACGCATCATTATATATTATCTGGTGCAGCACCGGCTCTGCCTGGAAATTTCCGCGGTGTGTTTTTAAATAAAATTCATAACCGGATAATGAATACAGCAAGTAACGCAAGGCCGGTACTTCTGCCGGGTGATGCAACTCGTAATTGAGCTCTGTTAATTTTATATTGAGCATATCCGTAGATAGAATTGCTCTTTCTAAAAATTTGCCAATATTCAAATAGGTAAATCCTTCGCCCCGGGCCATGGTTACATCTACAATGCCATGGTACAACATGCCATTATGAATTAATGAGTCCATGGCTGTGACCGGGTCGCCCTGTTTTATTTGCCAATGAATTTGTTTATCTCTTATGAGGTGATAATAATCATTGAGGCATTGCCATACTTCTTTGGTGATATGATCCTGCACGGCTCTTGCATTTTCCCTGGCACGGGTAACGTTGTTCAATACCGAGGAACTATTGTTTTTATCCAGCAACAAATGCTCCAGCACTTTGCTTGAATTGGCACTGATGGCTTCTAACTCTTCCGGCGATGCATTGCTGTTTTTTAATAGCAGGGTTTGCCAGCTAAAATCCTTCACTTCATCCTGCGAAGAGATATAGTTGGTGCGAAGAATCCGCAACATTCCATTTGTCCGTTCCATATAACGGGCCATCCAGAAAACAGAATCGGCAACTCGGCTTAACATGTTTTTTAAAGTAGTTAGTTAATTTCATTTAGTCCGGAAGTCCGAAAGTCGGGAAGTCCGGAAGAAAAGTATCATCATTTAATTGTCCTATCGTCTTTCGGTCTTTCTGACTTATGGTCTTTCCGACTTATCCTATGACCCAGGTATCCTTACTTCCACCGCCCTGCGATGAATTAACTACCAGTGAACCTTCTTTTAATGCGACTCTTGTTAAACCTCCCGGCACAATATCAATCCCATCGGGACCATATAAGGCATAAGGCCGCAGATCAACCCTTCTTGGTTGAAGTACTCCATTAATATAACAGGGTGCCGATGATAAACTGATAATGGGTTGTGCAATAAAACTCCGGGGGTCATTTTCAATGGCTATTTTAAAATCCTCCATTTCTTTTTCTGTTGCCGCACTGCCGATCAGCATACCATATCCGCCGGATTCATTGGTTTTTTTAATGACCATTTTATCCATGCTGTCGAAAACAACTTTCCTGTTTTCTGCATGTGCTAACTGGTAAGTAGGTACATTTTTTAAAATGGGTTCTTCATTCAAATAATATCGAATCATTGCGGGAACATAGGAATACACGGCTTTATCATCTGCCACGCCATTGCCCATGGCGTTTACCAATGCTACATGGCCTGTTCGGTAAGCACCATACAATCCGGGTACACCCAACATACTATCACCACGAAAAACCAATGGGTCAATAAAATCATCATCCACCCGGCGATAAATTACATCCACTTGTTTTAGTCCCGTGGTTGTTTTCATAAATACTTTATGGTTATCAACTACCAGGTCGCTTCCTTCTACTAATTCGATACCCATTAATCTTGCCAGCGTAGTATGTTCAAAATATGCTGAGTTATAAATACCGGGAGTAAGCAACACAACAGTCGGATCACTTTTTTGCCTATTTGCTAAAGCAACGAGGTTTTTCAATAACAGATCCGGGTAGTCTTTTACAGAACGTACATTACTCTTTGGCAACAGGTCAGGAAAAATTCGGTAGGTGATGCTGCGATTCTCCAGCATATAAGAAACACCGGATGGTGTACGCAGATTATCTTCCAGCACATAATAAGTGCCATCATGGTCACGGATCAGATCAATACCTGATATATGCGTATAAATATCAAATGGTACATCTACATTTACCATCTGCCGTACAAAGTTGGGACAGGAGTAAATTAGTTTTGCCGGAACAATGCCATCTTTAATTATGAATTGCTGGTTGTAAATATCCTTGAGAAAAATATTCAGTGCTTTCAACCGCTGCTTGATGCCAGCTTCTATATGTTTCCACTCCGCCGCTTCTAATATGCGGGGAATAATATCAAAGGGAAATATTTTTTCTATGCCTTCGCCGCTGCTGTATACCGTGAACGTAATGCCCTGGCTCATGAATAGTTTTTTAGCCAGCTCATCCTTATGTGTCATTTCATCTGCCGATAAGTTTTGAATGGCTGAAACAAAATGCTGGTAAGAACTTCTTACACCTCCGGCCGCAAACATTTCATCCCACACACGGGGCTCAACATTATAATTGGCTAACAGCGAATAGTCTTCCATATTCCAATGAAATTACAAAAGAATAAATGTGAAAAATAAACTGGTGGAAGCAATCGAAGGGGCAACGGGGTTTAGAAACTACGATGTTCTTTCACCCATGCTGTAATATACTGACTGATTTCAGAAGTTGGAGTGCCGGGAGCAAATAATTTTCCTACACCCATTTCATTCAGGGTTTTCATATCGTCTTCGGGAATGATGCCACCTCCTGTCAACAATACATCATCCATTTTCTTTTCTTTCATTAATGCAATTACTTTTGGAAAAATGGTATTGTGTGCGCCGGAAAGAATACTGATGCCGATTGCATCTACGTCTTCCTGCAACGCAGCATTCACCACCATTTCGGGAGTTTGGCGAAGTCCGGTATAAATTACTTCCATACCTGCATCCCTTAATGCCGTAGCAATAACCTTGGCACCACGGTCATGACCATCTAATCCTACTTTGGCAACTAATACTCTTACGGGTCTGTTCATACCGGCAATCTTATATCTTCAAAAATACATTTCTTTAGCCAACGGCTTTGTAAATTACAGCATGGAATACAGAAAGTTTGGAAACACTGACCTAAAAGTAAGTGAGATCGGGTTTGGAGCCTGGGCCATCGGTGGCGGAGCGATGATTGGTTCTACTTCTATTGGTTGGGGTGATTCGGATGATGCTGTTTCAGAAAATGCAATTTATGCAGCGCTGGATGCGGGTATTAATTTTTTTGATACAGCAGACATTTATGGTTTAGGCCATTCGGAAGAGTTACTGGGAAAAACAATTGGAAAGAATAAGGAAATCATCATCGCAACAAAAGTGGGGAATGTTTCCCATAATAACCAGTTCACCACGGATTATTCAAAAGAGCATATACTAAATGCCTGTGAAGAAAGTCTCCGGCGGCTGCAACGGAATGTGATTGATTACTACCAGTTGCATACGGCCCGGTTACCGCATCTCCAAGAAGGAGAATGCATAGAAGCAATGCAATTACTGCAACAACAAGGCAAGATCCGCTACTGGGGTTTATCGTTAAATACATTCGACCCATCGCCTGAAGCTGAATTTTTGATGAAGATGAAACTGGGTAATGGGTTCCAGTTGGTATTGAACCTGCTGAATCAAAAAGCATTGACTCTTTTTTCTGCAGCGGCAGCAAATGGTTGTGGAATTATTGCGAGGATGCCTTTACAATTCGGATTGCTGACTGGTAAATTTGATACCGGCGTATCTTTTTCTGATACAGATCACCGCAAAAACAGGTTGGTGACACCTGTAATTGAAGCCGCCAATATTGCTTTGCAACCTGTTTGGAATTTGTGTGCTAAATATAATTGTACCAAAACCCAATTGGCATTGAGTTATATACTCAGTTACCCGGAAGTGTCAACCATTATACCGGGTATAAGGACTCCAAAACAAACGGAACAAAATACAAGCGGACTATTTAAGTTGCTTCCTGAAGACAAGTTATTAATTGAGCAGTTGGGAAAAGAAAGTTTTGCAGAAGTGATGCAGTTGATACAACAACAGGGATAATTACTGCTAGTATTTAAAAAACTACTAACGCATTTTTAATCCTTGTAACAGTTTCTTCTTTACCCAACAATTCTGCAATGTTAAATACCGGCGGTCCAAATTTTCCTCCTACCAGCATAATGCGGAAAGGAAGTTGTAATTCTCCCGGTTTAATATTTTTTTCTGCAGCCAGTTCTTTAAAACTATTTTCTAATGCAATGGCATTCCATTCTGTTGCGGTCTGCAGTTTTTCAGTGTATGCAAGGAAGAAATTTTTCTTATCCTCATTCCATTTCGGTTTTACTGCATCTGCATCCCATGTATCGGGTGTTTTGAAAAAGAAAGCAGCATGCTGAACAAAATCAGGCAATAGAGTGCAACGGTCTTTTACCAATTCAATTACTTTCTCCAGCAAATCATCATCAGCAACAGTAACAGCACTTTGCTCCAGCAGTGTTTTAACCCCGGGCTTCAGGCTCATGACTCCCGACTTTTTTATCCATTCATGATTGAACCACTTTGCTTTTTCATAATCAAACTTTGCACCGGCACTATGCACTCTTTCCATCGAAAATTTATCTATCAATTCATCCATCGAAAAAATTTCCTGTTCACCACCATCATTCCATCCAAGCAATGCCAGCAGGTTAAGGAATGCGCCGGGTAAGAACCCTTTTTCTTTAAATCCTTCTGTCAACTCACCTGTTTTGGGATCAGTCCAGTTCATAGCAAACACCGGGAACCCATATTTAGCACCATCTCTTTTGCTCAGCTTTCCGTTCGGGCCAAGTATTAGAGGGAAATGGGCCCAATGCGGCATGTTCTCAATTCCGAATAAATATTTCCAGAGTAAAATATGAACCGGTGCAGAAGGCAACCATTCCTCTCCTCTGAATGCATGACTGATCTCCATCAAATGATCATCAACAACAACTGCCAGGTGATAAGTCGGCATTCCATCCGCTTTCAACAACACTTTATCATCCACTAAAGAAGTTTCAAATTTTACTTCACCCCTTATCATATCAGTAAAACTCACTGTTTCATGCTCCGGCATTTTAATACGGATCACATGTCTTGTTTGTGCTGCTAATAATTTTTGTGTTTCATCGGCAGATAAGGTCAGAGAGTTCCGCATTTTCATACGAATCGTATGGTCGTATTGCGGCGATGGATTTTGGTCGGTTTTGAAATCCTGCCGCATTTTCTCTAACTCTTCGGGTGTATCAAATGCATAATATGCATAACCGTCTTTTACTAATTGCTCAGCATATTGCCGGTAGCTTTCTTTTCTCTCACTCTGTCTATATGGCCCGTAGTTGCCGCCATGTTGTACACTTTCATCCGGTTGCAATCCGCACCACTTCAAAGTGTCAAAAATATATTCTTCTGCACCGGCTACATAGCGGCTTTGGTCGGTGTCTTCGATCCGAACTAAAAAATCACCACCATATTTTTTTGCAAATAAATAATTGTATAAAACTGTTCGTACGCCACCCAGGTGCAAACCACCGGTAGGACTTGGCGCAAAGCGAACTCTCACTCTTTTACTCATAGGCTGCAAAGATAACGAGGATGAAACAAGGGACAAGAATGCAAGACATCTACAAAAGGACGTTTTGGTTTATAGAGTTTCTTGTACTTAGTTCCTTGTAACTTGTGCCTTTTATTACGTATGAATTATTTTGTAAAAACTCCCTGGTGGTTGAAGAAACTGTATCCGCAACGGCTATGGAGTGTTGTTACAGAAGAAAAAATCATTTACCTCAGCTTTGATGATGGACCTCATCCAATGGCCACCCCTTATGTTTTAGATGCGCTAAAAAAATATAATGCAAAAGCTACTTTTTTTTGCATTGGTAAAAATGTGGTTGAATATCCTGCTATCTACAAACGAATAGTAGAAGAAGGTCATACAACAGGCAATCATACACAAAACCATTTGAATGGTTGGAAAACAAAAAAGCAAACATACCTCGATGATATTGCTGAAGCTTCAACGCATATTAATTCATCGTTATTCAGACCGCCTTATGGAAGAATCCGTTCATCGCAAGCCAGCCAGGTAAATGTTGTTTTAAATAATAAATCTTCAAAAATTGTAATGTGGGATGTGTTGAGCGGCGATTTTGATGAGTCTTTAAGTAATGAAAGCTGTCTTAAAAATGTAGTTGGTAATGCAGGAGCTGGTTCAATTATCGTTTTTCATGATAGTGAGAAGGCTTTTGACAAATTGCAATTTGTTTTGCCACAAGTGCTCCAATTTTTTTCTGAACAAGGGTTTGTTTTTCGGTCTTTACAGCACTAAAAAAATCGGTTCGGGTATAAAAAAGTTAGGGCCTGGGTAGAAACCCTGGCCCGTTTTTAATCCGTACCCTATGAAAACTGATTTAAAGGTATAATAATTTTTTAATTACCGCAAAGTAATTTGTCTGGAAACCCCGTTTATTGTTACCACGGCCAGGTTGTCGCAAGTACCGTTACCGAAGTCCAACACTGCTACCCATGGTCCCGCAGCATTCGTATTGCGGCGTACGGTGCGTACTTTTCCTCTTACAATCCAGCGACAGTTAAACCTTTTAAACAGGGGTTCAATAATATTTGATTCCCAAGCCACTACCAATCTGCCTCTTTGCACACGGCCATTTGCAGAGCCTTCAATTTTAAATACATCATCCAGGGGAACAAAAGGAGTGGCAAGACCTTCCAATTGGGTGATCACTTTATGATTATTCCATTCTACAAAATTGCCACTTGGTTTTGTAAGCCTGGCGTTTGTAACATCAACCGTAAACTGGCGGGTAAGATTTGAAGCACTGGTATTTTCAATTTTATGTGTGCCTTCCACTCTTATAGTGTCTACATAAAAACCATCAAAAGTGGTAGTTGCAATAGATCCCGCATTCAATAATCTGCCTGTATAAACGGTAATAATCTTACCTCTTCTATAATGACCATCGAGCCCCCTGCATGGAGTTGATCCAAAGTCGATCACCACTTTTACAGGAAACAGATCCGGGGGATTAAGCCTTGTAACAGTAACTGTATAACAAGGGTTAGGGTTTACCCGATCAAGGCTACCAATACCTTCCATCCCAACTTCATTATTCACCCCCACTGTTTCATCAAACACTTCGTTAAAAACGATTTCTGCTTCAGCATCAGCTTCGCTGGAAACAATAGAAGCCTCTTGTTCTTCGGCTGGGTCCTGGCTATTTTCTTTTTGACAGGAAACAATCAATAAAAGACTGAAAAAGAGGATTAAGGGGAGAAATTGGTTATAACGGAAACAGATTTTCATAAACACAGTTTTAGAAATTTAAATAATTAACGGCTATAGGATGGTGTTTATTGACCAAAGTTTAAAGGTTTCTTAATTTTTTTTACAGATTTTTGTACCTGAAACGCATTGAAAATGATGCTGATAGACACCCATTCCCATATTTACTTGCCCGAATTTGAGCCGGAATTAGCAGAAATGTTGAAAAGAGCTGAAAAGGAGGGAGTGGGTAAGATATTAATGCCAGCGATAGATTCTTCTACTCACCAGCAGATGTTGGAACTAGAGAAAAGTCTCCCGGATCAATGCCTGAGTATGATGGGGCTGCACCCTTGTTCGGTAAAAGAAAACTATAAAGAGGAACTTGCAATTGCCAGGAGTTATTTGGAAAAGCAACGGTTTAAAGCAGTTGGAGAAATTGGACTCGATTTTTACTGGGATAAGACTTTTACAGAACATCAGTACGCTGCATTTAATGAACAAATTGAGTGGGCTTTGGAGTATAATATCCCTATTGTTATTCACTCCAGGGAATCGACGGATGAATGTATTAATGTGGTAGCAGCCCATCAAAAAGGACAACTTACTGGTGTTTTTCATTGTTTTTCCGGTAATATGGAACAGGCACAGAAAATAATTGGGCTTGGTTTTTATCTCGGTATAGGAGGAGTAGTAACATTTAAAAACTCGGGGCTTGATAAGGTAATGGAGTCGGTAAGTTTGGAAAACATAGTATTAGAAACAGATGCACCTTATTTAGCTCCAGTGCCCTTTAGAGGTAAAAGAAATGAACCGTCCTATTTGAAATATGTGGTAGAAAAATTAAGCACTCTTAAGAATATATCAATAGAAGAAGTAGCGAAAATAACTACTGCTAATGCCCGGAAATTGTTTGGGATGTAAAAACCCGCCTTGCAAAGCTATGGCGGGTAGGGGCGGAGACGAAGGGATTCGAACCCTTGATACAGTTTCCCGTATACACACTTTCCAGGCGTGCTCCTTCAACCACTCGGACACGTCTCCATTAAAGGGCAGCAAAAATAGGGATTATTGCCTTAAGCTTAGTTATTTGAAATTACCAGTTATTCGCCTGGTCAGGGTTCATTCTTTCTGATACATCCATTGGTTTATGTTCTTTCCAATCAGGATCATATTTTACAAACCACGAAATCCAGAGACTGCGGCTTAATCGCATTAACCAGGGCTGCAATAAAATCAGCAATACAGCATTAAAGCCGAGCCACATAAAAAATCGATTATCATTCGTAGAGATACCAATAAGTACATACCATGCAATAAAACTGGCTACACAAATTGCTACTGCCAATACATAACTAACATAACTGGTGCCATAGTAAAAGCCTACTTCTATCTCAGTAGGTTGACCACAAACAGTACATTCCTTATGCATCAACATATTTTTCTTGAAGCTAATGCTGGTGCCATGTTGAAATAATTTTCCATCTCTGCAACGGGGGCAACGGCAACTTAAAGTAGACGATAAATAACCGCGGCTCACTTTTTTCTCATCCATCTTTTTCATTTTTTCTGAACCACAAAGGTCGGCTATTCAATACAGAATAACATTGACTAAAATCAATGAGGAAGCTTTTCTCTTAACCGGCCATATACCCAGGTGCCTGCAATAGCACTCAATAGTGTTACAATTACAACAGTTGCCCCATTTCCAATTTGGGCAAATAATGGTCCGGGACAGGCGCCAGTTATTGCCCAGCCAAAACCAAATAGTAATCCACCGTAAATATTTCCCTTATTAAATTTCTTATTGACAAACTCAATAGGTTCACCATAAATGGTTTTGATTTTATACTTTTTAATCAGCCATATAGAAATAATTCCCACTACTATGGCAGAACCAATTACACCAAACATGTGAAAACTTTGCAGCCGGAACATTTCCTGTATACGAAACCAGGAAATTACTTCGGACTTAACGAGGATGATGCCAAATAGTAAACCTGCAAAAAGATATTTGAGGTTAAACCACCAGGGATGTTTTAATTCGGATTCATTTACACAAATTGAATCCAGCGAACGGACTTCAAAGTCGGTGTTTTCAGTAAGAAAGTTATGATGTTGTTTTTCTTTTATTGTTTCCATAACAGATTACAATTTTAAAATAAAAGGAAGAACGAAATTGGCAACCAGGAAACCACCTGCCATAAAACTGATGGTTGCTACTAATGATGGCCATTGCAAGTTAGATAGTCCCATTATAGCATGACCGCTGGTGCATCCACCGGCATACCTTGTTCCAAAACCAACTAAGAAACCGCCACCAATCATCATTATTATTCCTTTTAGCGAAAAAAGTGTATTCCAGTTGAAAAGTTCTGCAGGAACAAGACCTGTATAATCAGTAATACCGTATTGCTGCATCTCAACTGCCAATTTTGGGTTTACAGCTACGGGGTTAGGGTTTTGTAAAAAAATAAAAACTATTATACCTCCTAATAAAACACCAGCTACAAAAAACAAATTCCACACTTCTTTTTTCCAATCATATTGAAAGAAGGCAATTTTAGAAGGAATACAGGATGCGCAGATATGCCTCAATGATGAAGAGATACCAAATGCTTTGTTACCTAATAATAACAATGCAGGAACCATTAGTCCAATTAATGGTCCCGCTACATACCAGGGCCAGGGCTGTTTTAACCAGTCAATCATGTTTATATTTTTGTTTCTTCTTAAATTTTATAAAAGTGTAGTAGGACAAACGTAATCGGTAATGTTGAATTTGCCAGTTTCTTTAATTTCCTTAAAGCCACCTTTTACGTCAACCAGTTTATCAAAACCTCTTGCCCGGAGAATAGAATTAAATATCATAGAACGATAACCGCCGGCACAATGCACATAATAGGTTTTGTCTTTGTCAATCTGCGCCATACTCTCGTTAATAAAATCCAGCGGTGCATTTTCTGCATCAAGGATATGCTCACTCTGGTATTCGCTTTTCTTACGAACATCCAGCACATTTACTTTTTCTTTATCCATTATGGCGGCCAACTCATCTGCATTAATGGAGGTAATATGGTCAACTTCTTTACCGGCATTTTTCCAGGCATCAAATCCTCCTTTCAGGTAACCAATGGTATAGTCGTAACCAACTCTTGCCAATCTTGTTATTACTTCTTCTTCACGGCCTTCGTCAGTTACCAGCAATATTTCTTGTTTGATGTCTGGGATCATTGTACCAACCCACGGTGCAAAACTTCCATCAATACCGATATTAACAGCGTTGGGAACAAAGCCTTTGGCAAATGTTTGCGGATCCCGGGTATCCAATACCAGAGCACTTGTTTCGTTCGCCGCAGCTTCAAATGCTTCTGGACTTAATGCATGCTGACCTCTTTCCAATACTTTATCAATACTATCATAGCCCTGTATATTCATCATTACATTCAATGGGAAATAGGCTGGGGGAGCTACCAAACCAGTTGTTACTTCTTTGATGAATTCTTCTTTCGTCATATCAGCCCTCAACGCATAGTTTGTTTGTTTCTGGTGCCCTAAGGTATCAGTAGTTTCCTTGCTCATATTTTTACCGCAAGCACTGCCAGCACCATGTGCAGGATAAACGATAATGTCATTATCCAATGGCATGATTTTATTACGCAATGAATCGAATAAATAACCGGCTAATTTATCTTGTGTTAAATCAGTTACTAATTTTTGTGCAAGGTCAGGGCGACCTACATCGCCTATAAACAATGTATCGCCAGAAAATAAAGCTACATCCTTTCCATTCTCATCTTTTAATAAGTAACAAGTACTTTCCATCGTGTGACCGGGTGTGTGCAACACTTTCAATGTTACATTGCCTACTTTAAATTCTTCTCCATCTTTTGCAATATGGGCTTCAAATTCGGGTTTTGCATTAGGACCATAAATGATAGGAGCACCTGTTTTTTTACTCAGGTCTAAGTGACCGCTTACAAAGTCAGCATGAAAGTGAGTTTCCAGCACATATTTGATCGTAGCATTGTTTCGTTCTGCCTTTTGTATGTAAGGAAGTACTTCACGCAATGGGTCAATAACTACTGCTTCGC
The DNA here is from genome assembly GCA_002127295.1 of Chitinophagaceae bacterium IBVUCB2. Taxonomy (GTDB): domain Bacteria; phylum Bacteroidota; class Bacteroidia; order Chitinophagales; family Chitinophagaceae; genus JJ008. The sequence goes on along the minus strand of NFUV01000003.1, from coordinate 124,208 downwards.
CATTACTTTCAATATAGTAAGCACCTTGTGCAAGACAGCCGGTATAAATTTGTTCTATTTTCATAAATATCAATTTAGAGTGGCAAATTTGAGACAATGAAAGAAACTGTTCTATGACTTTTGTCACAAAAGCCAGTGAGGATTAACGAATAAAGAGTTCTTTAACGATAATGTAAATTCCCATTACCAATACAAACCAGCCAAAGCCTTTCTTTAGCGAAGTTCCGGATATTTTATCTGCCAGTTTGCTCCCGATAAATATCCCTATGATGGAAAGAAGAGTAAATGAAATGAGTATCGTCCAGTTAAATTCAAATTGTTTTAAACTGAAAAGAAAACCGAACAACGAATTAATTGCTATTATGAGTAATGACGTTCCTACGGCTGTTTTCATCGGCAGTTTCAAAAAAAGTACCAGCGTTGGAATGATTAAGAATCCACCACCTGCTCCAAGTAAGCCAGTTACGATACCGATACAAAAGCCCAATAGCATTAGGGGAAGTACTTTGTTGTGTCTTGACTTTTCCTCATCCGTACTTTTTATTACTGGATCATGACTTCGAATCATGGTGATAGAAGCTGCCAGCATCAGTATGGCAAAGACGACCATTAATAAAATTTCTTTAGAAATTACCATGTCGCCAATACTGAACATAGTTCCTGGTAATGCAGGCAGCAAATAATGTCGTGTCAAAAAAATTGAAAGGATAGAGGGGATACCAAATTCTGTGACGGCTTTAAAATCAACTTGTCTTTTTGCGTAAGCCCTGGAGCCTCCTACTAAGCTGGTAATACCGACAATAAAAAGAGAGCTGGTTGTTGCCAACAAAGGGTTTACTCCCATTAAATATACCAATACCGGCACCGTAAGTATAGAGCCGCCACTGCCAACCATGCCCAATGAAACACCAATCAGTATAGAGGCGATATAACCAACTATCTCCATGTATTATTTTTTGCAAGAGTAAAGGAAATCTTCGTTTTGCCATGTGACAGAAATCACAGCAATATCTATTATATCAATTCAATCATATTCCGGTTCAGTTTTACCATGTTCCGTTGCTCCATTTTTTTCAATAGCCGGGATATAACTTCCCGTGAACTGTTCAGGTCATCTGCTATTTGCTGGTGCGATAATTCAATATTTTTCTTTCCAGCTTTTTCTGCATAGCGTTTCAGGTAAAATTCTAATCGTTCATCCATGTTCCGAAAAGCTATATTGTCAACTACCGATAATAATTCATCAAACCGGCTGCGATAGGTTTGAATAACGAACTGGTACCAGCTTTTATAGTTGTTCATCAGGTTGTCCATCAGTTCCACCGGTATCATCAGGACATCTGTATCTTCTTCAGCTATTGCCATTATTTCGCTGGTACCAGACTGAATGGCACAAATCATGGATACAGCACAAGCTTGGCCAGGACCGAGATAGTACATTAAAAATTCTCCACCATCCTGGTTCTCACGGTAAATTTTTATCTGTCCTTCTAATACTAATGCTGTTGACTTAATATATTGCCCGGTTCGCATAATGACTTCCCCGGCTTTAAAATTTCTTTGGATGGCTTTTTTTTGTATAACCTCAATAAGGCCGGGCTCAAACTGCGGGAATAAATTTTTCCAGTCCATAAATAATGTTATTAATCTTCCAGCACTTTTTCCATCTTCATACTTCTGCTTCCTTTTATCAGCAGGTGAGTATTCTCAAACCGCTGTTGCTGCAACCATTGCTTTGCTTCCATTGCATTGGCAAATGAAATAAAAGGATGTTCTGTTTTTAAAAAATCGCCACCGACCAAAACCACATGCGTCCAGTTATTTTTTTTGATCAACTCAACAAGGGATTTGTGTTCATTTTCACTTTCTTCACCTAACTCGGCCATTGCGCCTAATATCAATACTTTATTAGCGGCATGGATATTTGCAAAATTTTCAATTGCCAATTTCATACTACTAGGATTTGCATTATATGCATCAAGTATTATTTTATTTGAGCCTTTTTCTACTAATTGGGAACGACTGTTAGAAGGAGAGTAATTTTCAAGTGAGGATTTAATTTTTTCATCACTTACTCCAAAATATTTCCCAACAGTTACTGCTGCTAACACATTTGGTAAGTTATAATCGCCTACTAATTGTGTTTTTATGATTCCTGTTGAAGCGCCTTTGGTTATATTAAAAGCTAAGAAAGGTTCGCTTTGAGAGACAGTGCCTTCTATTTCTCCATCTGCAGTTCCATATCTAATAATTGTAGCAATACCCTCACTCATTTTGTGCAGGTAATCATAATCAGACATGATGAAAACAGTTCCATTATGATTTCTAATGTAATCGAATAATTCTCCTTTCCCTTTTTTTACTCCTTCTACACCACCAAAGCCTTCTAAATGAGCTTTGCCACAGTTAGTGATCAATCCGTGAGTGGGCATTGCGTATTCACAATAAGAAGCTATTTCTTTTTGGTGGTTGGCGCCCATTTCTATTACAGCCAATTCTGCATCTAACTTAATTTTTAAAATAGTAATGGGAACACCGATATGATTATTCAAATTACCATCTGTAGTATAGGTTTTAAAGGAAGAAGAGAGGACAGCATGAATTAATTCTTTGGTGGTTGTTTTTCCATTGCTGCCGGTGATGGCAATAAAAGGAATGGTGAATTTTTGCCGGTGATGCCTGGCTAATTGCTGCAATGCTGTTAATACATCATCCACTAAAAATGTTTTGCCCGGGATTTCAAATTCTGCTTCATCAATAACTGCATATGCAGCGCCACTTTCAATTGCTTGTTTTGCGAATTCATTGCCATTGAAATTATCACCCTTGAGGGCAAAGAAAATATCACCGGATTTTAGTTTGCGGGTATCAGTTTGTACAGAAGGATATTTTTTATAGATAGTATACAGGTCGTCAATAAGCATGGGGCAAAAGTAACACCAAAGTAGAATAACAAATTATTGAAATAAAAAACCCCGGCTAAAAAACCGGGGTTGTAAAATATATATAGAGTTTTTTATTTTTTCTGTCTTCTTGTTTTGTAGTGCTGACCTGTTTTGCGGCCATTACCTTCTGGACTACCCATGCGGTTCATAGCGCAACGGAAGCCAAGTGTGCTTAATGCCTGGTCTTCTTCAAGATGACGACGGCTACCCGGTGTTAACCAATAAGCCCTGTCATTCCAGCTACCACCTTTATACACCTTTGATTTTTCAGGATGTATTAATGTAGTAGTACCATATCCATATTGTGATTGTGATAAAGAGTCACCATCAAGAAAGTCAATAACATTACCTCTTTGATAGTTTCTGCGATTCTTACTTTCAGCATCAGTAACATCAGCCATTTTTACACGGCCGGTGCTGTCTTTTTCATAACGGGTAGATGGATCCATTGTAGTAGAATCTGCTACATACAATTTCTGGTATTTGTTACCACGGAAAGGAGCAGGCTGGTCATCAAAGTCGAGAGAAGATAAAGGACGATAAGTATCCTCCACCCACTCACTTACGTTGCCCGCCATATTATAAATACCGAACCCATTCGGGAAGAACGATTTTACATCAGCTGTGTAGAAGGCACGGTCGTTCAAACCACCAGCAACACCGGCGTTGTCACCAGAACCTCTTTTAAAGTTAGCGAGGAACTGACCTTGCCAGCTTCCGCGACGTGTATCTCTAAGGCCATTTACATTCTGTGCCCAAGGATAAACTTGTTTGTTAGATTGTAACTCTTCACCTCTCTTGCCTTCTTTTACAGAAGGGCGGGGGTTTTGGTTTATCAAACCATAAGCTGCATATTCCCACTCCGCTTCAAAAGGAAGACGGTAGTCAGGTAATAATTTTCCGGATTCCATTGTAGGAGCCATTGCCGGAGTTCCTTTTTTAGATTGCATGGCTTTACCCGGAGGGGCAGTATATAATCCCAGCAAATAAGATTTAGTAGTAAAATTATTATCGCCTTGCTGCGCACCAGGCTTTACGTTAGCTTTATTAATATAGCCATCTTTTACAAGAGCACCTTCATTAACCCTGTCACTTCTCCAAAGACAAAAATCTTTAGCTTGTTTCCATGTAACACCCACTACAGGATAATCGTTGAAACCAGGGTGGCGGAAATAAAATTCTACCATTGGTTCGTTATAACTAAGTTCACTTCTCCAAACCAGAGTATCAGGAAGTGCGCCTTCTAAAATTTTAGCATTAGCAGGGTCTGATGCATCAAACACCCTGTTTAACCAGTGTAGGTATTCCCGGTAGTGTACGTTAGCTACCTCAGTACGGTCAATATAAAAAGATGGAACAGATACACGACGGGGGATATTATTCCAGTCGCCCATTACATCTTCTTCTGTTTGTCCCATGGTAAAGGTACCACCCTGAACAAACACCAGACCCGGGCCAAGGCCCTGCTCTTTTGATTTTGCTACCTGGTAACCACCCATGTTTTTATCATTGTAGTTCCAGCCTGTAACGTCTGATTTGTCTTGTTTTTTCTTAAAAAGACCACCGTTTTTGCAGGATGCCAGTAGCGCTGCACAGGATAAAAGGATTACTAAGTTTTTCACTGTCATTGTTTTTTGCATAAACCTATGAATTGGAATAAATTTAACGCCGGATGAGGTAAAATTATTGCATAGCGCCAATATTTGCCCTGCCGGGATTGCGAATATATGCACTTTCAATAAACAGATATACGCAGAACTACTTTTTTTCGGGTGTAAAAACCCTATTTAAACCATTGCTTTACAACTATGACGGTGTGTAAATACCTATTGTTTTTGGGACTGTGTTTTGGGGCTTTTTTTCATGGCCTGGCTCAACGGGTTTATTCCCCAAATTCGGTGCTGGCAACCGGCAATTGGTACAAGTTAAGTGTGAGTAAACCGGGGGTATATAAAATGGATATTGCTTTTTTAAATAGCCTTGGCATAAGTGGTAGCAGTTTTACATCGGGAAGCATAAGGTTGTATGGAAATGGTGGCCAAATGTTGGCCGAAGCCAACAGTGGATTTTGGACTGACGATTTAAAAGAAAATGCCATCCAGGTAGTTGATGGCGGAGATGGTTTAGTAAACGGTACCGATTATATTCTTTTTTATGCTAATGGTCCGGATGCATGGGCAAACGATGCAGCCAATGCAAAATTCTCGCATCAAAAAAATCTTTTTAGCGATAAGGCCTATTATTTTTTAAGTATTGGAGGAAATGGGAAACGAATTGCCAGTAATCCGTTGTTTAGTTCCCCGTCTGTTACTGTGAGAACTTTTTCTGAACGCTATTTTCATGAATTAGATACTATCAATTTTTTAAGCAGTGGAAAGGAATGGTATGGCGAAGAATTTTCAGATGCTCCCGGCAAAACGCTTACCAGGAATTTTACTGTCCCTGTTTCAGACCTGGTAGCTAATTCCTCTTTAGAATTAAGAACAAATTGTGTAGCAAGATCTGTTGGTGTGAGTAGCCGGTTTACTGTTTCGGTCAATAATCAAACTGCAGGACAGGTTTTGCTTAATTCAATAAACGGGGCGCAGTATGATTTGGTGGCACAACAAAATACGGTTTCGCTTCCTCTAAATATTACGCAAAGCAATGCAACAGTAAGTTTTACCTATGTTCCTGGGAGTTTTAACTCACAAGGCTGGTTAAATTGGTTTGAACTTTTTGCCCGCCGTACCATTTCTTTAAACAATATCGATCAATTACTTTTTCGGGATTGGCAAACGGTGGGCAACAATACCGGAGAATTTGTGGTAAGTAATGCTTCTGCTGCTACACAGGTGTGGGATATTACCACCCCATTGGAGCCTGTTAGCTTGCAGGGAAATTTTTCTGGCACCGAGTTTCGGTTTGTCAACAACTGTCTACAGTTGAGAGAATATGTGGCATTTAACCAACAAAATTTTCTACGGCCAGTAGTAGTTGGAAAAATTTCGAATCAAAATTTACATGCCACAACGGCAATCGATTTTTTAATTGTAAGCCATCCATTATTTCTATCCCAGGCGCAGCGTTTGGCTCAATTGCATCAGCAACAGAACAGTTTAAGAACAGTTATAGTTACAACGGAGCAGGTATATAATGAATTTGCAAGTGGAAGTCCCGATCCGACAGCCATCAGGGATTTTGTAAAAATGTATTGGGATAAATATGGTGCCAATGTAAGTGATAAACCAAAATACTTGTTATTGTTTGGGGATGCTTCATTTGATTATAAAAACAGGATTCAAAATAATACCAACCTTGTCCCTGCCTATGAGAATAGCCTGTCATTAGATCCATTATCGTCATATACTTCTGATGATTTTTATGGATTTCTTGATAATACTGAAGATATTAATAGCGGTATTGTGATCAACCTGCTAGATGTTGGAATTGGCCGTGTACCAGCAAAAAATGTAGAGGAGGCCAAAAACTTTGTAGATAAAGTAGAAACATATTTGTCACCGCAAAGCATGGGGCCGTGGAGAAATAATCTAACCTTTATTGCCGACGATGAGGATGGAAATCTTCATTTGCAGGATGCGGAAATAATTACGAATACAGCAGCTATCACTTCCCCTGTGTTTAATCAGCAAAAAATATATCTGGATGCTTTTCAGCAGGAGAGTGGAGCTGGTGGTAGTCGCTATCCGCAAGCGAATGAAGCCAGCAATAATCAAATTTATAATGGCACTTTAATCTGGAATTATAACGGGCATGGGGGAGCGAACAGGCTTGCAGAAGAAACAGTTCTGGACCAGCAAATTGTAAACAGCTGGAATAATTCAAACAGGCTGCCCTTATTTATTACTGCCACTTGTGATTTTGCGCCCTATGATAATCCCAATATTAATTCCATAGGAGAAAATATTTTATTGCGGCCTAAAACAGGTGCAATTGCACTGATGACAACAACAAGAGTTGTATTTGCTTTTAGTAATCGGGTTATGAATGATAACTATTTACGGACTGCTTTGCAAGTGGATGCAAATGGAAATTTTAAAACATTAGGTGATGCAGTAAAAGAGGCAAAAAATTTCACTTATCAAACCTCTGGTGATGTAACTAATAACCGCAAGTTTGCTTTACTGGGAGACCCCGCATTAAGATTGGCTTTTCCTGCTATGAAAGTCCGAATGACAAAAATTAATGGTATTCCAGTTACGCAATCAGATACACTCAGTTCAACTGAAAAAATCACCATCGAAGGTGAAGTAACAGACTTACAGGGGAACCTTTTAAATGGGTTTAACGGTAATGTGTACCCGTCTATTTTTGATAAGCCCCAAATTGCAACAACCCTTGCAAACGACCCGGGTAGCCAGGCGACAAGTTTTACTACTCAAACCAATATTTTATTTAAAGGCAAAGCATCGGTAACGAATGGGAAATTTTCCTTCAGCTTTAAAGTTCCTAAAGACATCAACTATCAATATGGTAATGGCAAACTGAGTTTATATGCGGAGAATGGTAATACTGATGCAAATGGATTCTTTACAGGCTTCATTATTGGGGGGGTAGGAAATAATTCGGGTAGTGATAATGAAGGCCCCGGCATAAAAGCCTATTTAAATGATGAGAAGTTTGTGAATGGGGGTATTGTAAATCAGAACCCTGTTTTATTAGTAAAACTGGCTGATTCATCAGGCATTAATACGGCAGGTACAGGGATTGGTCATGATATTGTAGCTACGCTGGATAATGATAACCGGCAATTTTTTATCCTTAATGATTTTTATGAAGGCAATTTGAATAGCTACCAGGAAGGAGTAGTGAGATTTCAACTGCCCGAATTAGAGCCAGGCTTACATTCTCTAAAAATAAAAGCCTGGGATGTACTTAATAATTCCAATGAAGTAATCCTTGAGTTTACGGTAGCAAATGATAAGGAACTCTTGTTAGCACATGTATTAAACTATCCCAATCCTTTTACCACCAGTACCAACTTTTGGTTTGAACATAATAAGCCCGGAGAGTCATTGCAAGTGCACCTTCAAATAATGACTATAAAAGGGAGGGTAATTAAAACAATTCATCAGACGATTATATCCTCCGGCAACCGCTCCGCAGAAATAGAGTGGAACGGCAGAGATGAGTTTGGCGATAGATTAGGGCGGGGGGTCTACATATATATATTAACTGTAACAGGTCCGGATAAAAAGAAAAAGAAGGTTATTGAAAAATTGGTTATTTTCTGAAGCAATATTCCTATATTGATGAATCAATTAAAATTCTACAGTATTTTCCCAGGAAAACATAAAGAATTTTAGTTAGTTTGGGCTTTGCACAGAGTGTATTTGATATATTTAATCAAGGACTACTTAGCATCAGTTAGTAAGAAATTGATGAATCCAACGATGCTTAGTAATCAGATATTCAACTGATAGCGATGTTTTAGTAAAAAGCTTTATTTTTTGCAATAAAAAAAAATAAAAGTCGTTTATTTGCAAATCGTTGAACTAGTAACCAATATCCAATCAGGCTTTAAGGCCCGATTTTCGAAAAAAGTTCCAAAAAAAATTCATGATTTTTTTGGTTTAAGCTAAAATTCAATATTTTAGTTTGCCAATTTACCAAAAGCTCTATATTTACACCAATATTAAACATTAACTAATGAGACCAACTGCTTTAAAACTAACTGCCGGAATCCTGCTTTTATGTGGTTTATCATCAACCGTAAAGGCTCAGGTTAACCCAATCAATGTTGTTACCACTGCCGTTCCTTTTTTACGTATTTCACCAGATGCCCGTTCAGGCGGAATGGGTGAGATTGGAGTTGCTACTTCAGCTGACCAATATTCAAGTCTATGGAATATGGGTAAAGTTGCCTTTAACCAATCAAGAGGTGGGATTGGTGCTACTTACACCCCATGGCTTAAAAACCTGGTAAATGATGTTTATCTTGCTTCTCTTGCAGGATATTTTAAATTCGATGAAAACCAGGCTATTTCTGGTTCACTTCGTTATTTCAGCCTTGGAAATATCCAATTTACTGATGGTGCTGGTCAAGACTTCGGTAGTGCCCGCCCCCGTGAATTTGGTATCGATGTAGGTTATTCAAGAAAATTGAATGCAAAGCATGGTATCGGTATTGCTTTGAAATATATCAGCTCAAACCTTACAGGTGGTGGTGTTACTGTTGGTAGCACAACTTATGAAGCTGCCAGCGCAGTTGCTGCAGACCTGGGATGGTATTACACTGGCCCTAAAGGTTGGTCTTGGGGTGCTACTCTTTCAAACCTCGGATCTAAAATTTCTTATTCTCCTAATGCTAATAGCAAAGATTTCTTACCTGCAAATCTTGGAATTGGTACGAATTACACGAAAAAGTTCAACGCACAGAACCAAATTTCTTTTGGTTTGGAATTGAACAAATTGTTAGTTCCAACTCCTCCTTCAGATCCTTATACTCAAGCTGATCTTGATGCATATCGCAGCAAAGGTGTAGTATCTAGCTGGTTCAAATCTTTCGGAGATGCTCCTGACGGAATGTCTGAAGAATTAAAAGAACTTCAATTCTCTATAGGTGCAGAATATTGGTATAACAACCAATTTGCATTACGTGGTGGTTATTTCTATGAGAATAAAACAAAAGGTGACCGTCGCTATTTTACTGCTGGCTTAGGCGTAAAATATAATATGATGGGTTTCAATTTTGCTTATTTGATTCCACAGGGATCTGGTGTAAACCAAAGTCCTCTTGCAAACACTTTACGTTTCTCTCTATTGTTTGATTTTGGCAATGGTGGTGAAAAAGTGAAAGCAGATAAATAATAATTAGTTGATCTCTTTTATATACAAAGCGTCCCGCCTAAAAGCGGGACGCTTTATTTTTATACTTTGATGTCTTATGCTAAGTGAAATGATCTTTATGTGATATTTGTAAAAAAATAATTGAATGGCATATCGTATAGGTTCAGGTGTTGATTTTCATAAATTGGTAGAAGGCCGTGACCTTTGGATAGGAGGGATAAAAATTCCACATTACAAAGGAGCATTAGGCCATAGCGATGCGGATGTGCTATTGCATGCAATATGTGATGCAATGCTTGGTGCTGTTTGCCTGGGAGATATTGGGCTGCATTTTCCGGATACCGATTCAGTTTATAAGGATATTGATAGCAAAATTCTATTGGAGAAAACAGCTCAGCTTATTAAAAAGGAAGGTTACCAGGTTGTAAATATTGACAGTACACTTTGCCTGGAAATGCCGAAAATAAAACCGTATGTAGCCGATATGCAGAAAAAAATATCAGACATTTTACAAATCAACCTTAAAGATGTTTCTATCAAAGCAACTACAACTGAAAAAATGGGATTTGCAGGAAGAGAGGAGGGTTTAATGGCTTATGCATCGGTATTGTTGATGCGTTCGGACGCTTAATAACTTGTAGCATTTCTGCTAATCCTTTATGATGCTTCTTATCTTTGTCTGAATGGCTAACGTCGACGTAAAAATAATTAATCATTCTGCTAACTCTTTACCCGAGTATGTCACTAGTGGTTCTTCGGGTATGGATATCCGGGCCGATCTTACAACTGCACAGGTGATACAACCCCTCGAAAGAGTGTTAATACCAACAGGATTGTTTATTGAGCTCCCTGAAGGTTATGAAATACAAATTCGTCCACGAAGTGGGCTGGCTATTAAGCAGGGGATTACTTGTCTTAACACACCCGGTACTATTGATGCGGATTACAGAGGAGAAATTAAGATTATTTTAATCAACCTTTCCAGGGAAGAGCAAGTCATACAGCCCGGTGATAGAATTGCGCAAATGATAATTCAGTCCGTAGAAAAATGTAACTGGATACAAGTTGAAGAAATTGCAACCACCAGCAGAAATGCCGGAGGATTTGGACACACCGGTAAACAATAAATACAATCAATGATCAGAGCCCTGTTAATACTGGTAGTGTCAATCACAATATTTGCTTCCTGCAGATCCACAAAAAAAATACAGACGGCAATAGGCAAAATTGATAGTACCAGCACTGTTGCTATTCCACCAGCTGCAAGTCCTGCTGAAGATACAATTGCTTTTATTAAAGAAAATTATATGCAGGTTGTAAAGAACCGGATCGACTTTACTACTTTTTCTGCTAAAATAGATCTGGATTATACAGATGCGGAAGGGAAAAAGTATGATGTCAATGCGCATATAAGAATGCATAAGGACAGTGCAATATGGGTATCAATTACTGCTATTTTAGGTATAGAAGGATTACGGGCATTAATAACCAGGGACTCTGTAAAACTCCTGGATAAGCAGAATAAAATTTACACAGCCAGGAGTGTTTCTTATTTGCAGGAAGTAACTGCATTGCCACTCACACTATCGTCATTACAGGATCTAATAATTGGCAATCCTGTATTCCTTGACTCAAATATTATTTCTTATAGCAAATCGTCAACTAGTATCTCTTTGTTAAGTAATGGTAGTTTTTTCAAAAATCTTTTTACTATTGGCGAAGCAGACAAACTGGTACAAAGCAGCAAGCTGGATGATATGGATGAATTAAGGAACAGAACCTGCTATCTTACCTACTCTGATTATGAAAATAAGAAAGGAGTTAACTTCCCTGCTAAGCGTACCATTCATGTTTCGGAGAAAAAGAAGTTGGATATTAAACTGGATTTTAAGCAATATGAGTTTAATGAAACGTTAAGTTTCCCGTTTAATATCCCCAAAAATTACAAGCAGAACTAAGCATTTGAAATTTATTTTGCAAATTGCCGTTATAGAGACCATTATCCGGCCCATGTCTAATAAAACAAACCCATTAACTATGCGAAAATTATTATTCATTGCAGCAATTTTTTTAGGGCTAACTGGCATTGCATCAGCACAGGATAAGACCCAGCTGGAAAAAGAAAGACAAGAGCTTCAACGGGAGTTAAAAGAAATGGAGGCGGCCTATACTAAAATTAAAGGCCAGAAAAAGCAAACATTAGGTCAGCTTAGTGTGCTAAACAGAAAAATACAATTGCAGGAACAGTTTATAGGAAGTATCAATAAAGAACTAAAATCTATTGATGATGATATTTACCTGAGTAACCTGGAAATATACCGTTTGCAAAAACAACTCGATACGCTAAAGACTCAATACGCAAAAACAGTAGTGTACGCTTACAAGAACAAAAGCAACTACGATTATCTCAATTTTATTTTTTCTTCCAGCAGTTTTAATGATGCCGTTAAAAGAATTGCATATTTAAAAAGTTACCGGGCCTATAGAGAAAAACAAGTAACTACCATTCTTGAAACACAAGGTTTGATTGCGAAAAGAAAGGAACAACAGCAGGGAAGAAAAGTTCAAAAAAATGTGGCGTTGACTAACCAAACGAAACAGGTAAATGAGTTAGCGGTGCAGAAAAAAGAAAAGGATGCAGTGGTTTCTCAATTGAAATCAAAAGAAAAAGATTTTCAAAAACAAATAGCTACTAAGAAGAAGAAAGATAAAGACTTGAACAACGCCATTGTAGCGATAGTGAGGAGGGAAATAAAAGCTGCTGAAGATAAAGCTAAAGCAGAAGCAAAGGCAAAGGCAGAAATAGAGGCAAAGAAGAAATCAGAGGAAGTGGTGAAAAAGACTACCAACCCAACAACTCCTGCAGATGATAGTAAGACTGCCACTACAAAAACGACTACTACTAAACGGAATGAGCCTACAAAAAAGCCGGACAGTTATCTTGATCTGAATGCAAAGGACGTGGCATTGAACAGCAGTTTCCAGGCAAATAAAGCCAAGCTACCGTGGCCGGTTGATAATGGAATAGTGACGATGCGTTTTGGTAATAATAAAATTGAAAATACACTGCTCACTTTTGATAACCCTGGTATCACCATTTCCACATCTTCACCAGGAGCTAATGTAAAAGCAGTATTTGATGGTGAAGTGGTAGGTGTTTATAATCTGGGAGATGGAATGGCGGTTACAATAAGACATGGTAAATATTTTACTACATATAGTAACCTCAACGGGGTGGGTGTGACAAAAGGAACAGTTGTTAAAACAGGTCAATCTATTGGTCGGGCGGGTAAAGATGATGACGGAAGTGGTGGGCAGATCGATTTTATTTTGATGATCGAGAGCCGCAATATCGACCCTTCGCCTTGGTTGAGGAGATAAAAAATATACGAGAAGATAAAATAAAAGGCCATCCACCGGATGGCCTTTTATTTATAGAAACTTTTCATATAGCTTTTCGTACAGTGGAACGATATTAGCGATATCGAAAATTTTTGCATGAGCTGCTGCGTTTTCTTTAAAGATTTTTAATGTTGCATCATCCTTTAAAATGGACATAGCCTGTTTACTCATGGTCTCAATATCACCTACATCTGCCATATAACCTGTTTTGCCCTGGATATTTATTTCTCCAAGTCCACCGGCATTAGTGGATATTACCGGAACTCCCGCTGCCATCGCTTCCAATGCTGCCAAACCAAAACTTTCATATTCGGAGGTCAATAAAAATAGATCAGCGATCGCTAAGATATCTTCCATTTGTTCCTGCTTGCCCACAAAACGGATTTCATCACATACTCCTAATTCTCTTGCCAGATCTTCAGCAGTAGAACGTTCAGGACCATCACCCACAAATAAAAGTTTAGCAGGCATTTCCTTAAGAACTGCAGCAAATATCTTTACCACATCCTGCACTCTTTTTATTTTTCTGAAATTAGACGCATGCATTAAAACTCTTTCGCCATTAGGGGCAATTACTTTCTTAAACGCATCAATAGGTTTACGACTAAAACGGCTAACATCAACAAAGTTTACAATTACTTCAATTTCTTTTTTTATATCGAAATGTTTGAATGTTTCATCCCGAAGGTTTTGAGATACTGCGGTTATTGCATCACTCTCATTAATAGAAAACGTAACTACCGGTGCATACGTTTTATCTCTGCCAACTAATGTTATATCTGTGCCGTGAAGGGTAGTGATTACAGGAATGTTCTTTCCTTCTTTCTTTAAAATTTGTTTGGCCATATAGGCCGCAGATGCATGCGGTATGGCATAGTGTACATGTAGCAGGTCCAGATTATTATTTTTAATAACATCTACCATCGTACTTGCAAGTGCAGTTTCATATGGAGGATAGTCAAAGAGAGGATAAGTGGGTACCTGTACTTCGTGGTAAAAGATATTAGGAATAAAACCATTAAGCCGAACTGGCTGCTGGTAAGTAATAAAATGAACCATATGGCCTTTTTGAGCAAGGGCTTTACCAAGCTCTGTAGCTAAAACACCGCTTCCACCAAAGGTTGGGTAGCAAACAATTCCTATCCTCATAATTTTAATAATCTGGCTACCGAAGGTAACAGTTTTACGGGAGGAAGGTTTACCATTTATCTTAAATGTTTGATGCGCTTATTTTTTGATCACCGCTTTTGACGGTTTATATTATTGCCGCCTATTATGTCATAATCAGTTTTGTAAAATGATGGAATTTGGGTATTTCAAATACTTATTTTTACGGCTTGCCTGCTGATAAAAAGCTTTCTATTATCTTTAGCAAAAGGGAAATCTATGAGAAAATTGTCGTTGCTTTTATTTCTTTCTATTGTTGGGATTGTAGTTTTTGGACAAAAAGAAGATTCAGCTTTTATTAAAAGAATTTCAGATGAAATATTGGTAAACGGAAAGGCGTATGAAAACCTGCGCCATCTTACCAAAAAAATTGGAGCCAGGCTGGCGGGTTCCCAGGGAATGGTGAAGTCTGAGCACTGGGGTTTAAAAGTAATGCAGGAAAGCGGAGCAGATAAAGCTTATATGCAGGAGTGCATGGTGCCCCATTGGGTTAGGGGCGGAGAGGACAGAGCTTCTCTCAAAAAAAAACCAAGCGGTGCTATAGATTGGATAAGAAAAGATCTTGATATAGTAGCACTGGGCAATTCAATCGGAAGCGAAAAAAATGGCATTTCAGGCGAAGTAATCGAAGTAAAATCTTTTGATGACTTAGAGAAACGAAAGGATGAAGTAAAAGGCAAAATTGTTTTTTATAATTACAAATTCAATGATACGTACATTAATACTTTTCTTGCCTACCGTGATGCCAGCCAATATAGGGGACAGGGGCCCAGTCGGGCAGCTAAGTATGGTGCAAAGGCGGTAATTGTGAGGAGCATGAGTCATGCTACAGATAATAACCCTCATACAGGAGCTACCCGATACGACAGCAACTATGCAAAAATACCAGCTGTTGCTATAGGTTTACGGGATGCAGATTGGTTAAGTACTGAAATAAATGCGCAGGCAGAAACAACTAAGCCTGCTCAGTTAGAACTGGAACTATTTACGCATGGTCATTTTTTACCAGATACAATTGGACATAATATTATTGGAGAATTAAAAGGTACTCAATTTCCTGCAGAGATAATTACAGTAGGTGGGCATTTAGATAGTTGGGACAATTGCGAAGGGGCTCATGATGATGGAGCCGGCTGTGTACAGACAATCGAAATATTGAGAGCCTTTAAGGCATTAGGGTATCAACCTAAAAGAACAATACGATTTGTATTGTTTGCTAACGAAGAGAATGGTTTGCGTGGCGGAAATAAATATGCTGATGAAGCCAAAGCGAAAGGAGAGAAGCACATATTTGCATTGGAGAGTGATGCAGGTGGATTTACACCAAGAAGTTTTGGCATGACTGGTACTGAGGAGCAGTTTCAAAAATTTTTAAGCTGGAAGCCATTGATAGCTCCTTATGGATGCACAGAATTCAACCGTGGCGGTGGTGGAGCAGATATTGGACCGCTGAACCGAGCTTTTAAAACTCCAACTGCCGGATTGAATCCTGATTCTCAACGCTACTTTGATATTCATCATGCCCGCAATGATGTGTTTGAAGCGGTGAATAAAAGAGAACTGGATTTAGGCGCTGTGAATATGGCGGCGTTGATCTACCTGGTTGATAAATACGGAATGTAATCAGGAAACTAATTTCTCAATTGCTTTTTGAACAGATGCAAAAGGAAAAGTACTTACTACTTTTTGCATCTGTTTTTTTATTGCTGCAGTACCCAGATTACCAATGCTTCCTTCATGCGTATGAGCAATTGAAGTATCGTATGTAAAGTTTCCTGTTTCAATGTCTAATCCTACTTTTTTGTATGCATCCCGGAAAGGTATTCCGCTGTTCACTAATTTGTTTACTTCTTCCACACTGAACAGGTATTTATATTTCTCATCAGCAAGTATACCTTTCTTTATTTCAATATTAGACAGCATTAGCCCTGCCATTTCAATACAATCTTTTAATGTTTTGAAAGCTGGGAATAAATGTTCTTTCAGTAATTGTAGATCCCGGTGATAACCAGAAGTAAGGTTGGTTGTCATCATCATTATTTCATTCGGCAGTGCTTTTATTTGATTGCATTTGGAACGGATAAGTTCGAATACATCTGGGTTTTTTTTATGCGGCATGATGCTGCTGCCCGTTGTAAGTTCTGTAGGGAAACTGATGAAATCGAAATTTTGATTAAGGTATAGACAAGCATCCATACTTAACCGGGCCAATGTATCAGCAACGTTAGCCAGCGATTGTGCAACGATGCGTTCGGCTTTTCCTCTTCCCATTTGAGCGTAGACAACATTATAATTCAGATCATCGAAGCCCAGCAGTTTTGTTGTCAAAGTTCTGTTGATTGGAAATGAAGAACCATAGCCTGCAGCAGAGCCTAATGGGTTTTTATTTACCACATCATAAGCTGCTTTTATTGTTACTACATCATCCACCAAACTTTCGGCATAGGCGCCAAACCAAAGTCCGAAAGAAGAAGGCATGGCTAATTGAAGGTGTGTGTAGCCCGGGAGTAAATCAGTTTTATATTTTTCGCTTTGTGATTGTAATAGTTCGAAGAAAGGTTGAATAGTATTCACCAATTCTTCCAATTCATTGCGGAGGAATAATTTTACATCTACCAAAACCTGGTCGTTACGGCTTCTGGCACTATGAATTTTTTTGCCAATATCGCCGAGTTTTTGTGTGAGCAGCAATTCGACTTGTGAGTGAATATCTTCTACATCATCCTGTAATTTGAATTCGCTTTTTTGTATTTGACTGTAAATGTTTTTTAATTGAGCTTGTAATTGCTTTAACTCATCTTTTGTGAGCAATCCAACTGATTCGAGCATTTGGGTATGTGCTAAGGAGCCTTGTACATCAAAAGCGGCAAGATACATATCCATTTCACGGTCGTTGCCCACTGTAAATTTTTCTACTTCTTTTAAAGAGGCTTTGTCTTTTTGCCAAAGTTTCATAGTACCTGGTTTAGAAGTTGGATATATAATTCAATACCTTCTTTTATCTCGCTTACATAAATATACTCATCTGCTGTATGACTTCTTGCGGAGTCACCCGGTCCCATCTTCAGCGAAGGGAAGGGCATTAATGCTTTATCCGAAGTAGTAGGAGAGCCATAATAAGTTCTGTTAAGATCAAGTCCTGCTTTTACCAAAGGATGATCCAATGCAATTGATGTGGATCGAAGCCGCATACTTCTGGGTTTTACATCACAGTCAACATTCGATTTAATAATATCTAACACTTCTTCAAAACTGTATAATTCATTGATGCGGGTATCCACCACAAATTTGCATTGTGATGGAATCATATTATGTGCTTTGTTTTCTGTTTCAATAACAGTAACACTCATTTTGGATGGGCCGAGCAAATCAGAAATTTTTGGCAACTTATAGTTCCTGAACCACTCGATATCTTTAAATGCTTTGTAAATGGAGTTTTCACCTTCTTCTCTTGCTGCATGCCCGGCTTTACCAAAACTTATACAATCCAGTACCATTAATCCTCTTTCTGCCACAGCCATTTGCATAAGTGTAGGCTCGCCAACAATGGCACAATCAATTTTCGGCAGATATGGCAATGTATATTCAATGCCGCCAGTACCGGATATTTCTTCTTCAGCAGTAGCCGCAAAAATTATATTGTAAGCTGTCGTTTTATCGTAGAAGTATAAAAAGGTAGCTAACAGTGAAACCAGGCATCCGCCAGCATCATTACTTCCCAGTCCATAAAGCTTTTCATCTTCAACGATGGGTGAGAAGGGGTCTTTTGTATATTGAGGATTTGGTTTTACGGTATCATGATGTGAATTGAGAAGAATGGTAGGCTTCTTTTCGTCAAACTGTTTGTTCAATGCAAAAACATTATTGCCAACCCTGGTAGCAGCAATTTGTTTTACCGCTAAAAATTTTCCAATAATGGCTGCTGTCTGCTCCTCTTCTTTGCTAAAGGATGGTGTAGCAATCAGTTCTTTTAATAAGGAAATTGCTTCGGTTTGTAAAGTATGTAAGTCGTTACTCATTGGTTATGCTTGTCCCCGATTTTCCAGTGATCAGCTCCTGTAAATTTTCGGCTTTGCCGATAATTACTTTTTTTACTCCGCTGTTTAATGCTGTAAATGCATTGTCCATTTTGGGTATCATCCCGGCGAATATTTTTTCTTCGTCTTTTAATTTTTTATAGGATGCGGGGGTGATAACCGGAATAACAGTATCATCATCATTCGCATCCATCAACACACCATTTTTTTCGAAGGAGTAAATAAGATGTATAGTAAAATCATTACTCAATCCTTTTGCCAATTCCTGCGCAATGGTATCAGCGTTAGTATTTAATAATTGCCCCTGCTGGTCGTGGGTAATTGGAGCAAATACAGGAGTAAGATTTTTTTCTAGCAAGGTGCGGATCAGGTCTGTGTTGATAGAATCAACATCACCTACAAAACCATAATCCATCACCGGGTGTTTTCGTTTATGTGCCAATATTGCATCTCCATCAGCACCGCAAAGACCAATAGCATTGCAATGATTCATTTGCAGTTTGGCAACAATATTTTTATTGATATAACCGGCATACACCATGGTAACGATCTTCAATGTTTCAGCATCTGTAATACGTCTGCCATCCAACACTTGTTGTGGCACATTCATCTGTTCGGCTAATTTCGTAGCAAGCTTCCCACCCCCATGCACCAGAATTTTATTTCCTTCAATAGCTGCAAAATTTTTTAGAAATGATGCAAGCTTTTTTTCATCATCAATGATATTACCACCAATTTTTATAATGTATAAATTATCCATTGGTCCTTAGAATTTCAGATAAGACCGCTTGTGCGGCCCATACTCTATTTGATGCTTCCAGTGTAACGATGCTGTTCGGCCCGTCTAATATTTCATCACTTAGTTCTACATTTCTTCTTACCGGAAGACAATGCATCACCTTCGCATTATTGGTCAGTTCTAATTTTTTATTCGTCAGCATCCAATTCGGATCACTTTCATAAATTTTACCATAATCATTAAAAGTGCTCCAGTTCTTTACATATACAAAATCTGCATCTTTCAACGCTTCATTTTGATTATGCGTAATAGTTGCTCCTTTGGTAAACTCCTCACTTAGTTCATAATCCTCCGGGTGAGTAATAACAAAATCGGCTTTGCCCCAGGCATTTACCCATTGCGAAAAACTATTTGCCACACATTGCGGAAGTGGTTTTACATGAGGAGCCCAGGTCAACACAATTTTTGGTTTCGGATTGACGATTTTAGCTTTCTCCAATTCTTCGGTAATCGTAATAATATCTGTAAAAGATTGTAAGGGATGAAGAGTAGAACTCTCTAAACTTACTACGGGTATTCCGGCATATTTAATAAACTGTTTAATGTACAGTTCACTATAATCATCATCTCTGTTCTTTAGTGATGGAAAAGTTCTGATGGCAAGAATGTCAAAATATTTTCCAAACACAGGGGCGGCGTCTTTTACATGCTCCACTGTTGTACCGCTCATGATGGCCTCTTCTTCAAACTCCAGCATCCAGCCTTCGCTACCCACATTAAAAATGATTGGTTCCATGCCAAGATTCTGCGCAGCGATCTGTGTACTCAATCTTGTACGCATACTCGGGTTAAGAAACAAACAACCAATGCGTTTATTAGTGCCTAATGTTTTGTCAATATATGGACTGGCTTTATAGGCCAAAGCTTTTTGCACTAATGCATCAATATTGCTTACATCATTAACAGAAACAAAATTTTTCAATCTTAATTAATTTATTTGTTAGTCATCGTTCAGTTCTTTGGGCATCGTTCCTTGCGTCGCTCCGTTCATCGTTCGGTTCATTGATCATCAAATACAGGGTCGTTTATCAGGCAATAGCCATCAACTTTTCTACTTCTTCTTTTATAGAATCAATAAACTGTTCGGCATCCCTTTTCTTTAAAGCAAGTGATGGCAATAAACGTATCACATTCGGTTTGGCTTCACCTGTAAATATTTTCTGCTCCCAGAGTAGATTCTTTTTCAAGTCTTTTAATTCATCCGGCACATCAAATCCGATCATTAAGCCACGACCTCTCACATTTTTTAATTGTGGGATTGATTCTAATTCATCTCGCAGGTATTTGCCAACCATCACTGCATTGCCCATCAGTTTCTCTTCCTCAATAATTTCCAATACCGCTAACGCAGCGGCACAAGCAAGGTGATTGCCACCGAATGTGGTGCCTAATTGAAAATGTTTTGATTTAATATGTGGTGCTACTATAATTCCGGCAACAGGGAAACCATTACCCATTCCTTTCGCCATTGTATAAATGTCTGCATTTACACCTGCAAAATCATGACTAAAGAATTTCCCTGTTCTCCCATATCCACACTGTACACTATCAGCGATATAAACGGCTCCATGCTCATCACAAAGCGAACGGATTTTTTTCAGGAACGAATCATCAGCAATATTGATACCACCAACACCTTGAATTCCTTCTATAATAACAGATGAAATTTCTTTTCCTTTTTTCTTAAAACATTCTTCTAATGCATCTTCGTCATTAAAAGGAAGAAAGATAACATTGTCTGTTTCATTAACCGGGGCAGAATAGTTTTTATTATCCGTTACAGCAACGGCCAGCGAAGTTCTGCCATGAAATGATTTGCTGAAAGCAATTATTTTTTTTCTTCCATTATGAAAGCTTGCCAGCTTCAATGCATTTTCATTCGCTTCTGCGCCGCTGTTACAAAGAAATAGCTGGTAATCTGTTTTGCCGGATACTTTCCCCAGCTTCTCCGCTAATTGTTGCTGCAATGGTATTCGTATAGAATTAGAGTAAAAAGCAATTTGCTCTAACTGATCTTCAATTCGTTTTACCCAATGAGGATGTGTATGTCCAATACTAATTACCGCATGACCGCCATACAGGTCGAGGTATTGCTCACCCTTATCATCCCACACATAAGAACCTTTGGCTTTTACAATGGTAATTTCGTTAATGGGATATACATCAAATAATTTCATTGATAAAATTTAAAAATAATTGGCTTTTAGTTTCAACCCACTTGTTTCATCTAAGCCGAACATAAGGTTCATATTCTGTACAGCCTGGCCGGAAGCTCCTTTCAATAAATTGTCAATCACGGAATGTAGCACTAACTTGCTTCCTGCTTTTTCTAATTGAATTACCGCTTTATTGGTATTAACAACCTGTTTTAAGAAAATGGGTTCTTTGCTTACATGCGTAAAGGGTTGGTCTTTGTAAAACTCAGAATACAGTACATTCAATTCTTCCAAACTTAAATCACAATGTAAAGTGGAGCTGATAAAAATGCCCCTGGTAAAATCACCTCTCCACGGAACAAAACTCAAATCAACATCATTCACCGGTTGTAATTGTAAAAGCGATTCGCCTATTTCCCCCAGGTGTTGATGCGTTAATGTTTTATAGGCCTGTATATTATTAGCTCTCCAGCTAAAATGAGAAGTTGTTGATTGAGATTGCCCGGCACCCGTAGAGCCAGTAATGCCGGTTGTATAAATATCAGTTAATAATCCGGCTTTTGCTAATGGTAATAAACCAACCTGGATGGCTGTTGCGAAACAGCCGGGGTTTGCAATATTTTGTGCCGTCTTAATTTCTTCTTTGTTCAACTCAGGTAAACCGTACACAAAATGTCTGTCGTCAATAGAAGAGTGTGCTGCTAACCGAAAATCATTTGCAAGGTCAATAACTTTTGTGATGGCACTGATTTTGTTGTCAGTTAAAAATCTTTTCGATTCTCCATGACCTAAGCATAGAAACAATACATCAATAGATCCGTCAGTGATTCCAGTTGTATCATCCGTAAAATTTAATGCAGATTCGCCAATCAAATCCTGGTGAATGCTGTCAATAGCTTTGCCGGCATTGCTGCGACTATGAACAAAAGAGATACTTGCACCGGGGTGATTTAACAATATTCTTATTAACTCACCTCCGGTGTAGCCTGCACCTCCGATAATACCAACTTTAATTTTCTCCATTTGTATCCGTCTTTACCAAATGATAAATGGATGTTTGGTTGCCAAATATTTTACTGAAACCTCTTACGTCATCACCAGTAAAACCAGTATTCATTTCACCATATTTGCCAAACTTACTATTCATCAGGTCATATTTACTTTCAATTCCTATTACCTGGAAACGATAAGGATATAATTGTACAAACACATCACCCGATACATTGCGTTGGCTGCTTTCCAAATAATTCTCCATATCTCTCATCACCGGATCAAGAATTTGTCCTTCATGTAACCAGTTGCCATAAAACTGCGCTATCTGGTCTTTCCATTGCAATTGCCATTTACTCAGCACATGTTTTTCCAAAGCATGATGTGCTTTTAAAATTACCATAGGTGCAGCAGCTTCAAAACCAACTCTTCCTTTAATACCAATGATGGTGTCGCCAACATGAATATCACGGCCAATGCCATACGGTCCTGCTATTGTTTGTAGAAATTGTATGGCATCTGCAGGATGATCGAACTTTTTATCATTTACTTTCTTCAACTCCCCTTTTTCAAAATGAAGTACAACCTCTTCACTGCCAGTTTTTGTTACCTGTGTAGGCCATGCTTCTTCGGGCAACATTCCTTTGGACGACAATGTTTCTTTTCCTCCAACACTTGTTCCCCACAGGCCTTTATTGATTGAGTACATTGATTTCTCAAAGTTCATATCAACATTTTTTGCTTTCAGGTAAGCAATCTCTTCTTCCCGGCTCAATTGTAAATCACGGATAGGTGTAATTATTTCAACACCCGGGATCATAATATGAAAGATCATATCAAACCGTACCTGGTCGTTGCCGGCACCCGTACTGCCATGTGCTACTGCATCAGCATTCAATTCTTCTGCATGTTCAGCAATATGTAATGCCTGGCTCAAACGTTCGGCCGATACAGATAGGGGATAGGTATTATTCTTTAATACATTTCCATAAATAAGATAACGGATGATACGATCATAATATCCTTTAACTGCATTTACAGTTTTATGTGTTTTAACACCCAGTTTATGAGCATGAGCTTCTACCTGTTTTAATTCATCGGCTGAGAATCCCCCGGTATTTACAATAATGCTATGCACTTCATAACCCAGGTCTTCTGTCAGGTATTTTACACAGTATGAAGTGTCTAAACCACCACTAAAACCTAAAACAACTTTTTTTGACATTGTATAACAGGGTTTGTTTTTATAAATGGAATAAATGATGAAGTAAGGATTTAGGCCGGGCACCACCATTACCCGTTTTATCTTTTTTCATAAAGGGGCGCAAGAGTTTCCATTGCTTAAACCGCAATAAACGTTCAAATCCTTTTACATTCTCTTTAAAATATTCTTTGGTTTCTTCTGGCTCGTAATGGTCTTTAGGATCGAAGAGCATGGCTGTACACATGCAGTTTTTCCTCTCCTTGCTCATCAATATTTCATAGTTCACACAGCTTTTACACCCAGCCCAGAAAGCTTCGTCCTGTGTTAATTCGGAGTAAGTAACAGGTTCGTAACCGAGGTCGCTATTAATTTTCATTACCGCAAGACCTGTAGTAAGTCCAAATAATTTTGCTTCCGGATATTTTTGGCGGGAGAGAGTAAAAATTGTTTGTTTGATAGATTTTGCCACACCGCTTTTTCTAAATGCAGGAGCAACGATCAAACCACTGTTTGCAACATATTCTCCATGACTCCAGGTTTCGATATAGCAAAAACCCACCCATTCATTCTGGTCGGTTATTGCAATCACTGCTTTTCCCTCATCGATCTTTTGTTCAATATAATCCGGACTTCGCTTGGCAATACCCGTTCCACGGGCAGCAGCAGAAGCCTCCATCTCATCGGTGATGGTTTTTGAATAAACTTTATCAGCAGCAGTAGCTACCCTGATAATAATATTTTGATTGTCCATTTGTATTTAACTTGAAATATAGCGGCTCACCAGTCCAAAAAATCTTATTGTGGGAGTTGCTTCACTGACAGGGACCATGGTGAAGGGTTCGTCCTGTCAGAATACAGGGCGACGTCGGGGGCGGCAGAATGTAAACAAGTCATATCCAACAGCGTAAACGCCACAGGTAATGGAGCCGTGAAAAGCGATTTGTTTAGTATGTGTCAGTATATTACTCATGTTTACAAACAAGTTGTAAATTGAGAACAAATGTAAACCAATAATTGGTCTTTTTGATAAAATTTTTGTTATAAAACCACTTGTATGACCGATGATAATGTGCATTTTACCGAACAACCGTTAGAGCAAAGACCTGCTAAGAAAAAACTGTCAGGATTTAGAAAATTTACAAGAGCATTGTTGATCTTGTTATTGATCGGATTAGCTGTATTTTTTTATTTCCGCTTCTTTTTTGTGTTTGGCGATGGCGTTAAAAGCGGACATCTCAACTATGCTGTGAAAAAAGGGAATATTTTTAAAACCTATGAAGGAAAATTAATACAGGAAGGCTACAGAACTAAAACGCCGGGTTCTATTCAATCATACGAATTTGAATTTTCTATCAAGAGTAAAGCGATCTACGATATTCTCTCTGCCAATAGCGGTAAGCTATTTGACTTGCATTACAGGGAATATCATGGAGCATTGCCCTGGCGGGGTAATACAAAGTATATAGTTGACAGTATTATTTCAATGCGGAATGAGTAAAATCATTTCGCATATAGCAAAAAGATAGCAGGCCGTTTGTGTATATCGAGCTTTTGCTTTTGCCATTCTGCAATCGTCTTTGTTTTTATCCATTCATTCTTTCCAGTAACGTCAACAGCGATGCATAGCCTCGTAGCCGGGTTACAGTTCTTTATCAACGCTTCTATAAGTTGATTATTTCTGTAAGGGGTTTCAATGAAGATTTGTGTGCTATCTCTTTTCTGTGAATCGAGTTCTAAATCTTTAATAGCTTTATTTCGGGGGGCCGTATCGATTGGTAAATAACCGGCAAACCGAAACTGTTGTCCGTTCATTCCGCTTGCCATTAATGCAAGCAATATGGAGTTAGGCCCTACCAGCGGTTTTATTGTTGCATTCATTTCTTGAGCAATTCCTACTAAAAGCTGACCCGGGTCCGCCACACCGGGGCAACCAGCTTCACTTACTATACCAATTATTTTATTGTCTTTTAATTTGCTTTTAAAAACTGCAGCAGAATTATTGTCAATGGTATGCCACTCATAATTATCGATCACCATCTCTTTCCACAACTGTTTAAAGTAGCGCCGGGTGGTTCTTTCATTCTCTACAAAAAAAATGGTGCAATTTTTTATGGCATCAATCGTATAAGCATTGATAGCATCTAAACCTTCTTCAGCAAGTAACGATGGTATAAGATAGACGGTGGCCATACATTATAATCAGCTGTTTTTTACTTTATGAACACTAAGCGTAGCCGCAATAATGGCATATGCCGGGGCAAGAATAATAATAATATGCATTGCATAAAATATAAGTCCGTTAGCAATAGCCAATCCTTTATGCCGGCCGGTAAAAGCAATACTTTGTGCCGGCGTAAATCCGGCCCTAGCAAAGCTATAATCAAGCATAGAAAAACCGAAATAGTAACATTCCATCATCAAAGCTATAACAGGAGTTATCCAGCCTACTACAGGTACCAGGGACAGAATAATTAATGCAACCAGGTAGACAGATTGCCAACCACAATTTCTCAGGGCCAGCTTAATACTTCTCAGGCAATCTTTTTTCAGGTCGGCCCAGTTAAAAAAATGTTCTTTACCTTCTATGATAGCTTCAGTTTTTTCACTCAGGTAAGCAAATACCGGTGATCCGATTATCAATATCAGGTATTTAAAAAAAGAGAAATAGAACAGGACCAATATGAGGCGCAGCATCATCCCCGTCATCACAAACAAAAAACTAAGCCATTCGCTTCTTTCTTTCTGTAGCCAGTTTTCAATGCCAAGTTGGCTGCTTACCCACGACACCACATCATTAGCAGAAGACCAAAAGAAAAACATTCCAACAAAAAAAAGTAAAGCATAAATAACACCCGGAATAATAATCCATTTGAACAGCCTGTTTTTTTTAATAAAAAGGCGGGCATCTTCCCAGGATTGAACAGCTATAACAATTTCTTTGAGCAAAGCCTTAATTTGTAGCGGTAAATATAGACCATTGATCAGACTGATTGAAGGATTTACCAGATTTTCAGCAAATGAAAAAGCTACCCATTGATTTTTACAGGCGAAGTAACGTTTTGCAAATTGCACGGGAACTGCTTGGAAAAATAGTAGTAACAAAATGGAATGGTATCGTTACTTCAGGACGAATTGTAGAAGTAGAAGCCTATAATGGTATTGTAGATAAAGCTTCTCATGCATTCGGTGGCCGAAGAACAAAACGGAACGACGTTATGTATGCCGAGGGAGGTGCAGCTTATATCTATTTGTGCTATGGCATTCATCACCTTTTTAATGTGGTAACCAATAATAAAGATATTCCCCATGCGATACTAATAAGGGGAGTAGAACCAATTGAGGGAATTGAGGAAATGCTAAAGAGGACAGCGAAGAAAAAATTCGATAATACTTTAACCAAAGGGCCGGGCAACGTTTCTAAAGCATTAGGCTTGCATACGCAACAAACCGGTGATTCGCTTCTTAGCGATTATTTGTTTATTGCCGATGATGAACAGCAATACAAAAGAATTGAAATTGCTACATCTCCGAGAATTGGTGTGGACTATGCCCGAGAGGATGCTTTGTTGCCTTACCGGTTTTATATAAAAGGAAATCCTTTTGTGAGTGGCAAACCAAAATAGATTGTATTTTCAGCTAAAATCTAAACTGCTTGACCAAACAACAACTCAAATTCATTTCGCTATTTGCGGGAATAGCCGTTGCACTACTATTATATTTTGTAAATCCATTTGGGGTAGACGCTAATGCAGCGAAAGTGCTGGCCATTGCCGCATTGATGATTACCTGGTGGGTAACAGAAGCTTTGCCTATGCCGGTTGTAGCATTGTTGCCGCTGATTCTTTTCCCTTTATTTAAGATTAGCACCATAAAGGCAACAGCACCACTTTATGCCAATGAAGTTATCTTTTTGTTCATGGGTGGTTTTATGCTGGGTCTTGCTATTGAAAAATGGAATCTGCATCGCCGTATTGCATTAAACATTGTACGCCTTACCGGTACCAGTGGCAATAAAATTGTACTTGGTTTTATTCTTGCTACCGGTTTGCTGAGCATGTGGTTGAGCAACACCGCTACTACAATGATGATGTTCCCGATTGCATTATCTGTTATTCATGTAATGAAAGAAAGCAACACTGGCGGAAATATTAAAAATTTTTCACTCACTATTATGCTGGCCATTGCCTATGCTTCTAATTTTGGTGGTATAGCAACAATTGTTGGCACCCCGCCAAACTTTGCTTACGTAGGGCATATCCGGGAACAGTTTAATTATGAAATAAGTTTTGCAGACTGGATGTTGCTTTGTACACCGATAGCTGTTTTGTTACTGTTATCATTGTATTTGGTAATGGTGAAATGGCTTTTCCCAAATCGTATTAAATCTGACGCAGCTACAAAACAATTAATAAGGGATGAGATAAAAAATCTCGGACCGCTTTCGAAAGCAGAAAAAAGAGTGTTATTGATTTTTATCGCTACAGCATTGCTTTGGATTTTTCGGGACTTGCTGAACAAAATGCAGGACTCCGTAAAACTTGACGATACAATGATTGCCATGCTTTGCGCAGTTATATTGTTTATCTGTCCATCAGGATCAAAGGATGAGCAAAATGATTCATTGCTTGAATGGAGTGACACCAGTAAAATGGCCTGGGGGATATTATTATTATTTGGTGGCGGTATTGCACTAGCCACCTCATTGGAGAATGCAGGATTGATACAGCAATTAGGTCAATGGCTTGCTCAATTCTCCGGCAACGGGTTTATGCTGGTGCTTATAATAACTATTGTTACAATTTTCCTGAGTGAAGTTATGAGCAACATAGCACAGGTGATTGTTTTTGCACCCGTGGTATCGTCGTTGGCCATAGCATTGCACATGAATCCTTTGCTACTTGGCATTCCAATGACATTGGCTGCAAGCTGTGCCAGCATGTTGCCAATGGGCACACCGCCAAATGCTATTGTATTTGCCAGCGGACATATCAAACTTCGGCAAATGACAAAAGCAGGGTTTGTAATGAATATGGTGTCTGTTATACTTATTTCACTATTCTGCTGGTTCCTGCTTCCTTTGCTAATCAAACTTCAATAAGTGTTCAGTAAATAAAAAGGCGAAACATAGGTTTCGCCTTTTGCAATTATAATATTTGGTTACGACTAAAATCTAGGGCAGTTAAGTTTTTTGGTATTTGGGTCAACAGGCTTCTTGATATAGATTATTGAAAGTTCCATTCCCCCTCTTGTATTGGAAGCTGGTTTTAAGCTGGAAGTTGTAGCATCATAAGTAGCTCCGATATGCAAGCCATTAAATTCTAAACCGATATATGGAATAGCTGCATCATTAAAGCGATACCAGGCACCCAAAAAAAGATTAGTTGGATTTTCCTCATTGTTGTTTACGTTCAGGGAAAAAGTGCCGCCAACAATTGTATTCTTGGCATTTGCCTGCATGCTATGATTAGCAGCGAAGTGAAGAAAATTATACGTTCCCACAGGAATTCTACCTCCGGCCTGTATCGTCGTTCTTGTATTCAAAAGATAATCACCACCCTGGAAGCTTTCTTTAGGACGGTTGATATGATACATCGAAGCACCGATATAAAAACTATTATAGCCGTTAGTGCTACCATTGTAAAGTACTCCTGCATTAATATCAACGTAAGAAACATTTACCTGCTGATTAGTGAATATTTCGCTTGTCACACCTGTAAAACCTAAAGGAGTAAGCTCATCTTGAAAATCTACTTTACTAACATCAACCCGTTTGTTGGTATATCCTCCCTGGAAGCCGGCACCAATCTGGTGATATCCATTTTCATCTAAACCTTTGTGAAATGCAACAGAAATTGCAGCCGAATTAGTAACCAATACTCCATCACCGGCTCTATCTGTCATACCAAGTATACCTACGCCGAGCTGGTCGATATCGGATAAACGATTTTTTAAAATGCCTGCATCAAAGGAAGCGGTTTTAGTAACAAAAGCATTATTGATCGTAGGCCATTGGTCCCGGAAATTACCAGCCACCCTGTATACACCATCAAACTTTCCGGTCATAGCGGGGTTCAGGGTCATCGGCGAGGCAAAGAATTGCGAAAAGTTAGGGTCCTGGGCGGTAGAAACACTGGCCAGCAGCACACAAGCAATAAAAGAAGAAAATATTTTTTTCATTTGGAAAAAATGGTTTTTCGGTCCGCAGGATTAGATGTCGTTAATCTATTGATCTGAATTCTAAAACGCTGGTTACGTATTGAAATTGCCTTAATCCTGCTCAAGTATTTTTCAATGCTATTAAAAAATAAAGACCCGCAAAAATAGGCATTAGCTGCACATTACATTTGAACTTTTGTACCAAAGGCAAGGTCACCTGCATCACCAAGCCCCGGAACAATATAGCCTTTGGCCGTCAATTCATCATCTATATCGCCACACCAGATAGTCACGGAGGGCTCTTCCCTTTTTACATATTCTATGCCAACGGTACAGGCTATGGCTGCAACTATATGAATTTCACGGGGATGTCCTTCCTCTTTTAAAAAATGAATGGTTTTTACTAAGGAAGACCCCGTTGCCAGCATCGGATCAGAAATTATTATAACCCTGTTTTCCAGCTCCGGGCATGAAACATAATCCAGGCTTATTTCAAAGCTTCCGTCTTTATTATGTTTACGATAGGCAGAAATAAAAGCATTATCGGCCTGGTCAAAATAATTCAATAATCCGTTATGCAACGGCAGGCCGGCCCGCAGAATAGTTGCTAAAACCGGTTGTTCTTTTAAAACCTTGTGTACCGCTATACCCAGTGGCGTTTGAATTTCTTTTTCTTCAAAAGGGAGCACTTTGCTTATTTCGTAAGCAGCAGCTTCGCCAATACGTTCCAGGTTACGACGAAACCGCATCCTGTCTGACTGAATAGTTACATCCCGCAGCTCACCTACCCAGTTACTTACTAAAGAATGTTGTTGGCTTAGGTTAACAATCATTGTGAAGATTTACTTTTGGCATCCTTCGCCGGGCTCAGGATGACAAAAGCCAAACTGGGAAAACGAAGAATAAATACTTTTAGCAAATCTAACTTAAAAATGCATTCATGGTTTACAGGGCAATTGGTTTGGCGGATGATACTCTTTCAGCGGGGCTGAATATCACATTTACAGAATTTCAGGAACAGGCAGGCAAATGGATCTATGAAGTATTGCAAACTGAACATTTTATCTATGAAGAAAATTGGAAGAACCGGTTAGCAGATGCCGCCAACTTATCAATACAGGATTTTCAGCTGCTGCAAATGAAATATGGAGAGTACCTGGGGCAACAAATAAATAAATTTATGGAGCAATACCAGTTGCATTATAAAGTGGCATTGATAGCTTTTGAAGGGTATTCGATATTATCTGCAAAGAGCCCGGTACAGTTGGGTGATGGTGCTATTATTGCTTCAATAACACAACTACCGGTAATCAATAACTTTTATTCAATTGATATAGCATTGGGAGGACAACGAACGGATTATAAAGTATTAAAGGAGAAACTAGGTTTAGGATCTTCGGATGATGTTATTAGCAATACTATTATAGTTGCTTTTATGGGAATATTGCGCTGGCGCCAGGAGTACAATGTTTTTGCAGCAGAAACCGGGGCCTCCCGTAATAGTATTGGCGGTGCATTATGGACAGGACAGGATGCTTAGATTAGTTATCTACCTGCCCGTACGGATGAATGGGTGAATTAATAGCTGTATTTTCATAAGTAAGATATACCACCTAAATTTTTTTCGATGGCAGATTTGAAAAAAAGTGCAACTCCAAACAAAGCCGTTGCCGGAACTCCTACCAGGGATTCTGTAGCTGAAGCCATTAAATTTAAAAAAATTCAGCAACGGTTTCCAAAGCAGTTTGAACATGTATTTCCTGATAAGCTTGCTCCCAGAACCGTTGTCATCATTCCATCTTTATCGATGGATGAAGAAATTCTTTCGAAAATTACCGGCATTAATCATTACGAAGAAAGGATGCTTTGTATGCTGATGTTGCTTCGGATGCCCCGCACCAATGTTATTTATGTTACCAGCGAAACGATAGACCCTGTTATTATTGATTACTATTTGCATTTGCTACCCGGTATTACCGGATATCATGCACAACGCAGGCTTACCTTATTGAGTTGTCATGATTCATCGCCAACTCCGTTAACTAAGAAAATATTGGAACGGCCAAGATTGATGCAACGGATCAAAGATTTTATTCCGCCGGATCATGAAGCCCATATGTCTTGTTTTATCGTTACCGAACAGGAAAGATCATTGGCAGTACAATTACAAATTCCTATTTATGGCTGCGATCCTGATTTATATGATTTAGGTAGTAAAAGCAATGGCCGGAAAATTTTCAGGGAATGTGGTTTAAGTGTACCACCGGGTTTGGAAGACCTGCGTACCGAAGAAGATATTATTGACGGTCTTACAAAAATGAAACAGCAAAATCCTCTATTAAGAAAAGCTGTTGTAAAAGTAAATGATGGTTTCTCTGGTGATGGCAATGCCGTTTTCTCCTATGAAGATTTTGACAACAACACCGATTTAAAAACCTGGATCAAAGAACAGCTGCCGCAACGATTAAAGATGGTTGCAGCAGATCTTTCTTATGCTACTTTTTTACAGAAGTACCATAGTATGGGTGGCATTGTGGAAGAATTTTTAGAAGGAGATATAAAAGAATCACCGTCAGTCCAATGCCGCATCACCCCCATGGGCGTCATTGAAATTATTTCTACGCATGACCAGCAACTGGGTGGTGAAAGCGGACAGGTTTATATTGGTGCACATTTTCCGGCGTCTCCTGAATATGCAATCGAACTGGCTGATATGGGAAGAAAAGTAGCAGCAGCGTTATTAAAAAAAGGAGTGTTAGGAAGATTTGCGGTAGATTTTATTTCCGTAAAAGAAGAAACTGGCTGGAAGCATTACCCGATAGAAATTAATTTGCGAAAAGGAGGAACTACGCATCCTTTTTTGATGCTGCAATTTCTAACCGATGGTATTTATAACGAAGAAGAAGGATTGTATTACACATCAAAAGGAAATCTTGTTCGTTATTATTTCTGTTCCGATAATTTAAAGAACGAAAAATATAAGGGTCTCAGCCCGCATGACCTGATTGATATTGCCATGGTAAATGACTTACACTATGACGGCACTTCGCAGGAAGGAGTCATGTTTCACCTGATCGGTGCCTTATCTCAGTTTGGAAAATTCGGCGTTGTATGTATTGGCAGCACACCAGAAAGAGCAAATGAATTCTATGCTAAAATTGTTGCGGTATTAGAAAACGAATGTTGAAAGAACTCCATTTAAGGTACTTTTTTTTTACTTCATCCTGCGAACTCCGACTCCCGGCTTCTAGCTTTTTATAATCTCATAACTGGCTGAATACAAGCTCAGATATCAATAAAAAAAGCTAAATTCAGTTTTCATATTCCGGCCCCTGTTATTTCATCACCACCAATCAATTATGAGGGCCATATTCACTCAAAAAAGTTTTGCATTTGCAACATAAAAGTTGTTGAGCGCAGAATTGTCAGTTCACAGAACCTTACTAACACATTAAACCACCACCATGAGCCTATTCAATTCTTTCGTAGCAGTGCTTGCTGTAATTCTATTTATGGTTTCCTCCTGTAATCAGTCAGAAAATTCAAAAAATGCTTCAACAGAAATGTCGGCAACAAAAGACAGTCTTCAATATTTTTCACTTCGCCCATCTTTGGAGAAAATGTATGGGTATACCCATGCTGTTAAAATTGGGGATGATATAAAAATCTCCGGCGCTGTAAGTATGGATAGCTCAGGTAATCTTTTAGCCAAAGGCAATATGGAACAGCAAATGAAAAACTGCTATGCTGATCTTGAACTGATCTTAAAACATTATGGCTGCACTTTCGATGATGTGGTGGTGGAGAACATACTCACTACCGATATGCAGGAATTTATACGAGTATCAGGATTTAGAAACAGCATTTATAAAAAGCAGTTTCCAGCAGGTAGCTGGTTGGGTGTAAAAGAACTGGCACTTGTTGATCAGTTAATAGAAATAGAAATGGAAGCGCATATTTCAAAAAAGTAGCAGCATGAGATCAAAATCCATTAAGGGCAGTTTAAAATGAAAGTCATTTTATGCAAAAAAAATTCAAAATAAAAGTTGTTTTTTTCTTTCTCTTTTTACTAAGTACCGTAAATACAAATGCACAACTCAGTTATTTCGATGAAGTGAAACTATATAGTGATTCGCTATACCAGTCATTTGATAAGCTGCAAAAAAGAAATGCGCTGCTGGCATTTGGCGATACGGCCAGAATTAAATGGAATAACCTGCCGGTGGGATTAAGAGCAAGGGCAGGATTTAGTATCGGTAATATGAATAATGAACAGCGAAGACTTGTACACCGAATTTTATCTGCTTCACTTAGTTCTCAGGGTTACTTAAAGGCCACCGGCATCATGCATCTCGATAATCTGATAAACAGTTACTACGATAGCCTGTACCAACAGAAAAAATTTGACGACACTACTTATACTTTTATTAAATCACTGCAGTGGTCCCACAAAAATTTCTACTTCGCCTTTTTCGGAAAACCTGGTGATACACACTGGGGATATAAACTGGAAGGGCATCATTTATCGATCAATTTTACTTTTAATGGAGATAGAATTGCTGCAACACCATTTTTTATTGGTACAGACCCGGCGGAGTATATGATATCAGAATATGCAGGCTGGCGGGTACTGGGACAGGAAGAAGACCTTGGGCTAAAATTCATCAACAGCCTTTCACCTGCACTACAAAAAAAAGCAACCATGGAAGGGAAAGTTCCTGCAGATATCATCACGGCCGCCGAAAGTGGTAAACGACTTGTTGATTATTGGGGCATCAAAGCTTCAGAGTTATCGCCTTCACAAAAAACGATACTTCAAAACATGATTCGGGAATTTGTTTTTAACATGGAGTATGAAAAAGCGATTGCTGAATACGATAAAATAGTAAAAGCCGGTATCAATAATATTTACTTCGGCTGGATTGGCAGTTATGAAGAAAAGAAACCACATTATTATATTTTAAATGGCCCCACATTTATTATTGAGTTTGATAATAATGGCGGGCCAAGAAACAGTGCCGATCACATACATGCCATTTGGAGAGAGAAAGGAAATGAGTATGGAGAAGATATGTTGAAACAGCACTACCTCAATCAAAAGCATAAACAGAAAATACCTTAACCAAATAAAATAAATAACAATGATCAAACTAACTGTATTGTACGGTCACCCCACAGATATCGCCGCTTTTGAAGAGTATTATGCAAACACACATTTACCGCTTGCTGCAACAATGAAAGGCTTTGAAAAAGTTGAATACACCAAATTCATCAGTGCAACAGATGGTTCGCAGGCTGCATATTATCGCATGGCCGAATTCTGGTTTACCAGCCCCGAAGCTTTGCAGGCAACCATGGGCTCAGCAGAAGGACAGGCAGCTGCTGCAGACCTTGGCAATTTTGCAACGGGAGGAGTAAAATTACTGGTAGGTGCCGTATAAGTATTAATTAATGCTCCTTTCAGTGGTTTTATTTATTAAGATGAAATTGGTAAATCTAAAACCGGCAAGAATGAATCTGATAATTACAACAGTTTTGTTTTGGTAGTAAAGAAAAATAAATGACCCAGCATTTAGATAAAGAATTAGAGATAACGGCATTACAATTACCAACAGTTTAAAAGATTATATGAAATCATTTTTTACAGGTTGTTTTCTATTAGTGGCTTTTTGCAGCTCTGCTCAAACTTTTCCAAAGAAATTTGTGGATAGCCTTACTACAATTGCTTTATCCAAAAAAAGTAACCACCCGTTGGTACTCAATAGGGATAGTGCCCTGCAAGTTCTTTGGCAGTCAAACTCCATAGAAGAGCGGCTTAAAATATTCTATGATATAGTAGCCTATTCCGATTTCATTACTCCAGAGAAATCACTCTATTACCATCAGCTGATTCTTGAAGGAGCACAAAAAAGAAATGATAAAGTACTGGAAGCTTCGGTACTGGCAGAGCTGGGTTTTATTACTTCCAGAAATGGAAATACTGCTGAAGGTTTAAAAATGTTATACAAGTCTTTAGAACTCGCAGAAACCACTGGTAATCCACAGGCCCTTGGTATCGTATATAATAATTTGGGTAACTGTTACCCAAACAATATGCAACTGTCAAAAAACTATTATACAAAAGCATTAGAGAATTCCAGAAAAGGCAATGATTATTTATTTACTTGTTATAACCTTGGCCATGTAGCAAGGATGTTGAACAATGAGCAGAAAAATGATTCGGCATTGCTTCTATATATAGAATGCTACCGGTTGGCGGTTGATAAAAATTTGGAGGCTGCTATTCCCATTTATCTGCTTAGATTAAGTGATTTTGATAAGCGAGAAAATAGATTACAGTATTATCAACAGGCAAGCAAAATGCCTTATGCAGTAAGAAATGCCGAAATGAAAAGCGGCATCAATTTTAGAAAGGCTGTCTATTATCTTGATAGAAAAAAGATGGATTCAGCTTTCTTTTTTGCCAATGCACTAAGTAATCATGCAATTGCAGCAAATTTAACTGCACAAATGAATGCATTGCTTTTAATGGTTCGATACTATCGGGCATTACCAGATACAGATAGTACACTATCTTATCTTGAACGCTATTACACATTAAAGGACAGCTTATTTGGAAATAAAGTAGTTGAACAGGCACAAAGCATGGCCTACAATGATATGCAGCGGCAAAAAGAATTGGCAGCTGAGAAAGCTGCTTTTCAAAACAGAATGATTCTATATTTTTTGGGTGCGGCCGCTATTTTTTTAATGGGTCTGGCTTTAATTTTTTGGCGCACTAAGAATAGGGAAAAAATTGCAAAAAATTTGCTCCAACAGCAAAAAGACAAACTGGAGCTAACACTTTACAAATTAAAATCCACTCAATCCCAACTCATACAATCAGAAAAAATGGCAAGCCTTGGTGAACTTACTGCAGGTATAGCTCATGAAATTCAAAATCCGTTGAACTTTGTCAACAATTTTTCTGAAGTAAATAAAGAGTTAGTTGATGAGTTACAACAGGAATTAAAAGCAGGAAAAATTGATGAGGCAATTGAAATATCAAATGATATAAAAGTAAACGAAGAAAAGATAAATCACCACGGCAAAAGGGCCGATGCTATTGTAAAAGGAATGTTGCAACACAGCAGCAACGGTAGCGGTAAAAAGGAACCAACTAATATTAATGCTTTAGCCGATGAATATTTAAGTTTGGCTTATCATGGTCTTCGTGCAAAAGACAAATCGTTCAACGCAACGATGAAAACTGATTTTGATGAAAGTATTGGCAACGTCAATACTGTTCCGCAGGATATTGGAAGAGTGATCCTGAATTTAATTACGAATGCATTTTATGTTGTTGATGAGAAAAAGAAAGACAGAGCCGAAAATTATGAACCAACGGTTTCAGTATCTACAAAAAAATATAACGGCATTGTTGAAATAAAAATAAGTGACAACGGCAACGGTATCCCTCAAAAAATATTGGATAAAATATTTCAACCATTCTTTACCACCAAACCAACAGGGCAAGGAACGGGTTTGGGATTATCGTTGAGTTATGATATTGTAAAAGCACATGGCGGTGAATTGAAAGTGGAAACGAAAGAAAGAGAGGGAGCAACGTTTGTTATACAGTTACCGGTTTAAAGAAATAAAATATGAAGCTACCATTAGTTGCCCGTTGGCCCATACTATCTGCCAGTATAGCTGTCATATGCTGTATCATTTTCATTGGGGCAGCACCTGCTGTTCCTGCAGCAGAGGAAACGTTTGCTGAAAAAGGTCTTTTTGAATCGGATGCTGTTTTGCATATTACTTTAAAAGGAAACCTGCGAAGTGTATTAAATGACAGATCGGATCTTCCTCAAAATTTCCCATTGGTTCTGTCGTATAAAAAAGAAGATAGTACCGATATACAGGTATCAGTAGAAGTAAGAACAAGAGGTCATTTTCGCCGGATGAAAGAAAACTGTACTTACCCGCCTTTATTAATACAGTTTCCAACACAAGGTCCTCATCTGTCTTCTGTTTTCAGAGAACAAAAAAAACTAAAATTAGTAATGCCCTGCAAAGGCGAAGAGTTTTTGATCCGTGAATGGCTGGTGTATAAAATATATAACCTGGTTACCCCAAAAAGCTTTCGGGCAAGGCTGGTAAAAGTAAAACTGGAAGATGACAAGAATAAAAAACCTGTTACCCCTTTTTACGGAATATTGCTGGAAGAAGAAAAGCAAATGGCAAGGCGAAATAAAGCTGTTGCTGTGGAACAGGCATTAAGACCACAGCAAACACAACAAGATGCTTTTTTGTACATGACCGTTTTTCAATATCTTATTGGCAATACGGATTGGTCAACACAATTTCAGCATAACATTAAATTCTTACGAACCGATTCCAATTCGGCTCCTGTTACAGTACCTTATGATTTTGATCATGCCGGAATTGTTAACACACCTTATGCACTACCTGCTGAAGAGTTGCAGCTACGATCAATTCGGGATCGGCGCTACCGGGGTTATTGTATCAGCGATCTGAAAGTATTTGAACCGGTTATTGCCCGGTACAACCAGTTGAAAAACGACATCTATAAAATTTATACCAGCTGTACCCTGCTGGATGAAAAGTATATCAGATCCACTCTGCAATTTCTCGATGAATTTTATGCAACGATCAATAATCCGAAAGCCTTGCAAAAGGAATTTAGCTATCCCTGTAATAAGAATGGCACTGGTAATGTGGTGATAAAGGGATTGAAAGAAGACTAGGCAAACAAAAAACTAACAAATGAAGTTGACTAAACAGATAAAAGCAGATTTAGCAAAAGCCTATCAATGTGCAATGGAAATAAGCATACTTGATATGAAGGCACCGCTCCGCTACATTAACCAGTACATTGCTGAGAACGTAAGCGGTTATGGCACTGCGGCGGATGAAAAAGTAAAGTCGAGAGAAGACTATAGAAAAATGCTGATGAAAAGCCGGCAACAGGCTAAAGGCATGTTGTTTAACGCAAAAATCATTACTCCTTACCGCCCAAAATTTATTGATGCAACTACAGCACAGTTTCACGATGAAATAGTGGTACAAATTGGCGATAAAAAGAATAAGCACAGCATTCATCTATACATGAGTTGTGTATATAAATACCAGTTCGATAAGTGGCAATTGGTCTTGTTTCATGGCTCTATGCCCGATGCTGCAAGCACCACAGAAGATACCTTTCATCTCGGTGAAGCAGAAAAAAAATTACAGGAATTGGAGCAAGTAGTTGCACAACGAACAGCGGACCTGCAAATGAAAACCCGTGAGTTAGAAATTGAAGCATCGCTGGAAAGGGTAAGAGCCGTCACCATGGGCATGAATAAACCTGGCGATATCCTAAACATTTGCAAAGTTTTTTTTAACGAATTACAATCACTCGGCTTTAAGGATTTGCGTAACTCACTCATCAACTTTTGGGATGATGAGAATGGACAATTACACGATTATGATTATTCCGATTTTTCTGGCGGAAACTTTGCGAAGCTTGCATACAGCAGTCACCCTGCATTTGAGGAGTTTCAAAAGAAAATACGAAAAGCGAAAGATGCTTTTGCAAAATTGGTGATAGAAAAGGACGGGTTAAAAAGTTGGCAGCAAAGAAGGCGTAGCAGTGGTGAATACAAAGACCCACGCCTAAACAAAATTTCTGCGCTGTATTATTATTTCTACTCCACCGGTGTGGGAGCCTTGGGTATTTCTACTTTTAACCCCATCTCAAAAGACCAGGTTGAGGTATTGAAAAAATTTCGCAATGTATTCGATATGGCGTATCAACGTTATCTCGATATACAAAAATCAGAAGCACAAGCCAAAGAAGCACAGATAGAACTGGCATTAGAAAGAGTTAGAGCAAGAACAATGGCGATGCAGCATAGCGGGGAGCTGGCTGAAACAGTAGCTGTCATGTTTGAACAGTTCAAGACATTGGGAGAAGAACCGGAGCGAATGGCCATTGAGATTGTAAATGAAAAAGAACATGTATTTGAAATATGGGCCACGCAGCATGGAGGGGCACAGTTAGATTCATTAATAAAAATTTCGCTGGATGAGCCCCATGTAATGAAAAAAATGTACAAAGCATGGAAAACAAAAACAAAATCCATTACGATTGATCTGCAGGGAAATGAACTCTCAGCATATTTTCAGTTTCTAAAAAAAGCCGGGCTTCCGGTACAACGAAAAATATTTGGAAAACGAAGGGTGCAGAATGTAGCCACATTCTCTAAAGGCATACTCACTATCATTACACCAGAACCAAGACCGCAGGAGACGATTCAGTTGCTCGAACGCTTCGCTGCCGTATTTGATGGAACATATACCCGTTTCCTTGATCTGCAAAAAGCAGAAGCACAGGCAAGAGAAGCACAGATAGAAGCAGCATTGGAAAGAGTAAGAAGCCGGACAATGGCGATGCACAAAACCAATGAGCTACTCGAAGCTGCAGAACTGGTAGGCAGAGAATTATCCGCACTTGGAGTTACAAGCATGAACGTTTCTTATGCATTTGTTGATGATGATGAGAAAAATGCTTCCTACTATAGTGTCAATCCTGTGGATGGTAAAATTCTTTCATTTCCTTTTGTGTTCCCACACACTGAAACAAAAGTGATGCGTTGCATTTTATCAAGCTGGAAAAAGCAGGAGCCATTTAATAGGATTGAACTGG
Source organism: Chitinophagaceae bacterium IBVUCB2 (assembly GCA_002127295.1). Taxonomy (GTDB): domain Bacteria; phylum Bacteroidota; class Bacteroidia; order Chitinophagales; family Chitinophagaceae; genus JJ008. Next base: position 83,870 of record NFUV01000003.1, on the reverse strand, counting down.
ATGAGCAAGCTACGTTGAAACATCAGACATGGGTTGGTGAGCATATTCAAAATCTAATTGCAAAGAATAACAGTGGCATTCCTTTTTCAATAGAGGCCTTTTTAGAAGTATCTCCCAAAAAAGCGGTGATCTATACTTTCAATTTCAAGCAGGGTTATTTATTTAATATCGGCGGCGAACGTTTAACCAATGAGCAGGAAGAACTGGTGTTGCGGTTCACCAAGGTTTTTGAAATGACATACCGTCGTTTCCTTGATTTAAAGCAGGCAGAAGAACAAACAAGAGAGGCGCAGATAGAATTGGGATTGGAAAGAGTGAGAGCAAGAGCAATGGCGATGCAAAACTCCGATGAATTAAAAGAACTGATCGGCACTGTATTTACTGAATTAACAAAACTGGATTTAGTACTCACCCGTAGTGTTATCATGATTTATAATGGCCAGGAAAGTACTTCTCAATGGTGGATGGCTAATTCAGAAGACCCTAATAATCCGGCTGGTTTTTTTATTAAGCGACATGAACATTCTCCCATGGTTGCTTATTTCAAAGCCTGGCATGAAAGAAAACTAAAATATACCTATGCCCTGCAAGGAAAAGTAAAACAAGAATGGGATGAGTTTTTGTTTAGCGAAACAGAGCTAAAAAACTTACCGGGTTTTGTGATTGATGGAATGAAAGCACCTGACCTTGTTTATTTAAATGCATCCTTCAACAACTTTGGCAATCTTACATTGGCATCATTGGAGCCATTGAGTGATGAGCATTTTGATATACTGCTCCGCTTTGCAAAAGTTTTTGATCTTACGTATACCCGTTTCAATGATTTAAAGAAGGCAGAAGCACAGGCAAGAGAAGCTCAGATAGAATTAGCATTGGAAAGAGTTCGTGCCAGAACAATGGCTATGCAGCGTAGCGATGAACTTAAAGAAGTAGCATATGAGCTACGGGTTCAGTTGGCTGCTCTTGGCACAGGCGAATTGGAAACATGTGCTATTAACCTTTATGACAAATATGACGAATCAGTTGAGGCATGGGCAGCAGTTCGTCCGCCAGATAGCCCGAATGAAATTATTGAATTTCATTTTTTACTACCCAAAAACGGAATTTTCATTATTGAGGACATGATGCAGGCCTATGTTTCCGGAGCTGAAGAATATGTTTTCGAGTTGTCCGGAGAAAAGGGTGTGCAATGGATGCAAACTATGGAAAAACTGGTGCCAGCAATGTATACCATAGCAGCGGCAACTCCTGACTTTGAAAAGACAGGGTCTGTTAAAGCATGGTTTTCTGTTCATTATTTTTCTGGCGGGGCATTGATCATGGTAACTATGATGCCTGCTTTGGATGAATCAAAACAATTATTAAGACGTTGTGCCCAGGTTTTTGGCCTTGCTTATCGCCGCTTTGCTGATCTGCAAAAAGCAGAGGCACAGGCAAGAGAAGCAGAGATAGAATTAGCATTGGAAAGAGTAAGAGCCAGAACGATGGCCATGCAAAAAAGCGAGGAACTTCCGGAAGCGGCTACTATATTATTTCAACAAGTACAATCTTTGGGCATGCCTGCATGGAGTGCCGGTTATTGTACCTGGAATGAAGACAAATCAGCCGTTACGTTATGGATGAGCAGTGAAGGAGTATTGCAACCCCCATTTACTGCCCCAACGACAGAAGATGAATTATTTATTCAAATGCGGGAAGGGTATGAAAAAGATAAAACATTTCATGTGGTGGAAATGGGGGGAAAAAAATTAGCGAAGCATTACAAGTATATGCGTACACTTCCAGTGGTGGGTAAAATACTGGATTCTATCATTGAAGCGGGCCATCCCTTGCCCACTTTCCAGATCATGCACCATGCTTATTTCTCAAAAGGATTTTTGTTGTTTATTACTTATGAACCGGTTCCTGATGCACATGACATATTCAAACGTTTTGGAAAAGTTTTTGACCAGACTTATACAAGATTTTTAGACTTGCAAAAAGCCGAAACACAGGCAAGGGAAGCACAGATCGAAACCGCTTTGGAAAGAGTGAGAAGCAGAAGTATGGGGATGCAAAAAAGTGAAGAGCTTAAAGACGTAATAAAAATTGTTTATCAACAACTCAGACATTTAGAAATTAATCTTGACCACGCAGGCTTTGTTGTTGACTATACTCCAGGAGGCGATTGGCATTTCTGGATCGCTGATGAGCAGGACATTCCTTCTAAAATATCGCATCCATATTTTGAGTCTGTTTGGGCCAATCAATTTAATGAAGCAAAAGAGAATGGCGAAGACTTCTTTGCCACTCATTTAAATTTTGAAGAAAAGAATAAATTTTACAATGAGTTATTGTCATATGTTCCGGGGTTACCTGAAGCGTCAAAAAGTTTTTATTTAAGCTGTCCGGGCCTTGCAGCATCAACAGTATTGTTAGATAATGTGGGTTTGTACATTGAAAATTTTTCAGGTATTCCTTATACCGATGAAGAGAATAGTACATTGATGCGTTTTGGAAAAGTATTCCAGCAAACCTATACCCGTTTCCTTGATCTCCAAAAAGCAGAGGCACAGGCAAGAGAAGCACAGATAGAAGCTGCATTGGAAAGAGTAAGAAGCAGAACGATGGCTATGCAGCGAAGCGATGAATTACTGGATGTGGCGTCTATTCTTTTTCAACAGGTAAAAGCATTAGGCGTACCTCAGTGGAATTGTGGATTTAATATCTGGAATACAGGAGATAGAGAATTTATCTATTATCCGGGAAGCCCTGATGGAGTCATATCGCCATCGCCTTGCAAGATCCCGTTGACGGAACATCCTGTATTTATGCGATTCGATGAATCAAGAAAAAAAGGAGAGGACCTTTTAGTATATGAAAAACAAGGCGAAGAACAGGAAGATCATTATCGCTATATGCTTTCACTTCCCGGTGTTGGCGATCTATTGCGAAGCATGATGGATTCAGGCTTTCAATTACCTGCATTTCAAGTCGATCATGTTGCCAATTTTGCTTATGGCAATTTGATATTTATTACGTTTGAACATTTTCCTGAGATGCATGATGTGTTCAAACGCTTCGCAAAAGTATTTGAACAGACTTATACTCGTTTTCTTGACCTGCAAAAAGCAGAAGCACAGGCCAAAGAAGCACAGATAGAAGCAGCCTTGGAAAAAGTGCGGAGCAGAACTATGGCGATGCAAAGCAGTAATGAATTGCAGGAGACTGCTGCTGTTCTATTTAATGAATTTAAAAAATTAGGTACAGAAGATATTTACCAGGTTACCATTGGTATATATAATGAAGAAGAAAGATTAATAGACTTCAGGTCAACAAGCTGGGCTGATGATGGTGCACAGGAAAGCCGTTCATTTAGCTTAAGCATGGAAGAACCAACAGTAATAAAGCCTGCGGTTATTGCATGGAAGGCCAATAAAAAATCGTTGGTGATAGACCTTAGCGGAGAAGCATTGGAAGGATGGCTTAATTACCGGAATAAAATAAGCGGTATTACCAAAATGAGTACAGATACAGGTGGACGAAGAGTCATTACAGCAGCTTATTATTCCAAAGGGCATTTATCCATATCAACGCCGGTGCCGGTACCAGCAGAAACACTGCGTACATTAGAACGTTTTGCTGCTGTATTCGACAGTACCTATACCCGTTTTCTCGATTTGAAAAAAGCCGAAGCACAAGCCCGGGAAGCAAGGATTGAAGCGGCATTGGAAAAAGTCCGTAGCAGTTCAATGGCCATGCATAAAAGTAATGAATTGCATGAGGTAATTAATGTTGTTACAGAGCAGTTTCAGCATTTGGGTTTTCAATTTGATACAGCAAATTTTATCACTAACTACTCTGAAACAGGCGGAGACTGGTGGGTATCTACCCCGGGTGTTGCAACGCCGGAAAAAATGTATTTCCCTTCAGCAAATATTCATTTTTTTAATAGCCTCGCAAATATGATACGAAAAGAAGTAGATTTTTTTGCGGAGTCTTTTTCTTTTGAAGAAAAGAATGAGTTTTTTAATTATGCTTTTAAAAACACAAAGCTGAAATACCTTCCTGAAGAACGAAAGAAATATATTTACGAGGCCACTGGTATCGCTTTTTCATCTGTTATATCAAAAAATATAATTCTGTCTGTCGCCAATTATCAGCTAGTGCCTTACACAGAAGAGGAAAATGCTATCATAAAGAGAGTCGGAAAAGTATTTGAACAATCGTATACCCGTTTTCTCGATCTGCAAAAAGCAGAAGCACAAGCAAGAGAAGCACAGATAGAAGCCGCATTGGAAAGAGTACGGAGCAAAACACTTGCCATGCAAAAAAGTGATGAACTGGCAGAAACAGCAGCAGAGTTATTCCGGCAATTGATTAGCCTGGGTATTGAACCTAATCGATTATATATTGGTATTGTGCAGGGTGAAAGTGGCGATATGGAAATGTGGGCCACAGATGAAGATGGTACACATATTGGCAACAAATTTCTATTCAATAAAAACGACAATATTTCTGTAAAAAAATTATATGACGGATGGAAAGCACAACAGAAATCAGTAATAGTGGACATGCAGGGCAAAGAGTTGGAAGAGTATTTTCATTACCTGAGTGATGTGCTGCATATTCCTTTCAAAGGTGGCTTGTCGCAAGAAAGAAGAGTACAAAGTGTTGCGTATTTCAGTAAAGGATTTATTGGCATGGCATCACCCGATGGGCAGGGCGAACAAACCATTCAGCTATTAGAACGATTTGCTGCGGTGTTTAATCTTACGTTCACCCGTTTCAACGATTTAAAATTGGCAGAAGCACATGCAGAACAGGCAGAACAAGATTTAATAGCTATTAAAGAAGCCAAGCAAAAAGCAGAAGAAGCATTAACGGAGTTACAGACCACACAAAAACAATTGATACAGTCAGAGAAAATGGCATCGCTGGGAGAACTCACCGCCGGTATTGCCCATGAAATTCAAAACCCGTTGAATTTCGTCAACAACTTTAGTGAAGTAAGTAAAGAATTGCTGGAAGAAATGAAAGAAGCGATAGAGAAAGGCGATACGGAAGATGCAAAAGAAATAATGAATGATGTCATCCAGAATTTAGAAAAAATAAATCATCATGGCAAACGGGCCGATGGTATTGTAAAAGGAATGTTGCAGCACAGCCGCAGCAGCAGCAATCAGAAAGAGGCAACGGACATCAATGCACTGGCCGATGAATATTTGCGTCTTGCCTATCATGGCTTACGGGCAAAAGACAAATCATTCAATGCAACCCTGAAAACAGATTTTGATGAAACCTTTGACAAGGTCAGCATCATTCCACAGGATATAGGTAGAGTGATACTCAACTTAATCACCAATGCTTTCTATGTAGTTAATGAAAAATCGAAACAAAGCATTACCGGGTATGAACCAACTGTTTCAGTAAGTACAAAAAAGAATAATGATAAAGTTGAAATAAATGTGAAGGACAATGGGAATGGCATTCCACCAAAAGTATTGGATAAAATATTTCAACCATTCTTTACCACCAAACCAACAGGACAGGGAACTGGCTTGGGTTTGAGTTTGAGTTATGATATTGTAAAAGCACATGGTGGGGAGTTGAAAGTAGAGACGAAAGAAGGAGAAGGAAGTGAATTTATAATTGTGTTACCTGTTTAAACTAATTTATTATGCTAAAAAAGTTATTTAGTATTTGCTTTGTAATAGTGTTAGCACATTCATGTATCGGGCAAATATCTAATGAGGAGATAGCCGAATTAAAAAAGCAATTGGTAGCGGCAAAGCATGATTCAACAAGGGGCAGTATATATTTTCAATTGGCCTATGGGTATCGGTTTTCTAATATTGATTCTTCTCTTTACTATACAGACAGAACTATTGCCTTGGCTGAAAAACTGGATCGGCCGGGTATAAAGGCAATCATGTTATCCTTGAAGGGAGCCACAGTACTGGAAGCCGGGAAATTACCGGAATCATTACAGTTTCAATTCGAAGCAATGGAAATAAGTGAAAAACTGAAAGACAGTTCCAATGTCGCATACGCTTTAAACAGGATAGGAAATATATATATGGAGCTGGGCGATTATAAAAAAGCGAATGAATGTTATTTCAGATCTAAGAACCTTTTTGAGGTTTTGAGAGATTCAGGGATGTACTACAACGAAATTTCCAATATTGGAAATATTTATGAATTAATGAACATGCCGGACTCGGCTTTGTATTTTCAACAGGTAGCATATAAGATCAGTGAATCAAAAACTGCGGATAGAACTTTTATTACCTGGGCCGAAATGATGTTCAGAATGGGAAACGCATACAAATTGAAAGGGGATAAGGCAAAGGCTATGTATTTCTATAAAAAGGGTATAAGCGAAGCTATCAGGGATAATGATATAAGAAATCTTACCATGAATAACCTGTTGCTGGCAAAATTATATGATGAAATGAATATGCCTGATTCCAGTCTGAAGTATGCTTATGATGCTATACAAAACGGTAAAGCAGTCTCTTTCAGAAAAGGTGTTTATGATGCTTCTATACTGATAAGCGGATTGTATAATAAAAGAAACCAGGATGACAGTGCTTATAAATATTTGTCTATTGCCAATATTGAAAAAGACAGTTTAACAGGCACAGCAAGATTCCAGGAGCTGCAACGTATAATCTTAGATGAACAGGAGAAGGAACGGAATGCCGAAGCTAAAAGAATAGCTGACCGAAATAGGCAAAGACAGATTGCCCTTTTAGCAGGGCTGGGATTATTTTTGATAATAGCAACTATCCTGTTTCGGAACAACAAACAAAAACAAAGAACAAACAGGGCATTAGAAAATTCATTGACGAGACTTCGGTTAACACAATCTCAACTCATTCAATCCGAAAAAATGGCAAGCCTTGGGGAACTTACAGCGGGTATTGCCCATGAAATTCAGAATCCGCTAAACTTCGTTAATAATTTTTCGGAAGTAAATACTGAATTGATCGATGAATTGGAACAGGAAGTTGACAAAGGAAATTTGGCCGAAGTAAAAGCCATCACAAAAGATATAAAAGAGAACGAACAGAAAATAAACCATCATGGCAAAAGAGCCGATGCCATTGTAAAAGGAATGTTGCAACACAGCCGCAGTAGCAGTGGTGTCAAAGAGCCCACTGATATTAATAAACTGGCGGATGAGTATTTACGACTGGCTTATCATGGATTAAGAGCAAAAGACAAAAATTTTAATGCTACGTTGAAAACGGAATATGATAAAAGTATTGGCCATGTCGATATCATACCACAGGATATTGGAAGAGTGATCCTTAATTTAATTACTAACGCATTTTATGCTACCAATGAGAAAGCTAAATCAGATTTTGATATTTATGAGCCGACAGTGATGATTAAGACTTCCAAAATTACCGGAACTGATGGTAGCACTAAAGCTGAGATCAGCGTAGCTGATAATGGGGATGGCGTTCCTCAGAAAGTATTGGATAAAATATTTCAACCCTTCTTTACTACCAAACCCACCGGACAGGGAACGGGTTTGGGTTTATCCTTGAGTTATGATATTGTAAAAGCACATGGCGGAGAATTGAAAGTGGAAACGAAGGAAGGGGAGGGAAGTACATTTATAATCACATTACCAGCTTAAATAATAAAATGAATAAGCAACAATCTCTTTTCAAATTACTGCTGGCATTTTTATTATGCACCTGTTTTGGAAAAACAGAAGCCCAGCAAAGTCGCATCGATTCTATTGTTCAACTACTGAACAATAGTAAAACCGAAAAAGGAGTTGATTCCGTAAAGTTTAGAGATGCAGTACTCATCATTGAAAAAACTACCTTAAATGATGAATCCATTGCAGTGCTGGAAAATACAGCCAGGCTATTTATTAAAGGCAACGATGAGTATTGGAGTTATAGAATAAAATACGGTATTCTGAACAGTTTAATAGCAACAGATAAAAACAAAGCTATATCGTATGGCAAGCACCAGTCAGCCCAATTGGAAAAAAGTAAATCTCCAAATGCTATACTGATCAGTACTGCATTTATCAGACAATTGAGGTTGCCTTATCGTAATTCGAGTATGCTGAATGAAGGATTTCAGTATTTCAACGAAAACCTGAAAAAGTATAAACTGGAAAATGATTCCGCAGGTCTTTCTAGTTGCTACTATGTGCTGGCTGGTTTTTACCGAACAATTGGTTTACTTGACCAGGCGATCTATCACATGAAAAAATCTGTAAGTTTCATGCGACCCGATACAACAACCGATAAAGGTGTTTTCCCATTTTCAGACCCTGTAGGCAGGAGAAACTGGTTTAATAATATTGGCGTTATTGCGTTTTACTATCTGCAAAAAGGAGATTACGATCAAGCAGAAAAGTATGCCCGTATTACTTTCAATGAAGATCGAAGAATTGGTTCAATAACAACTTCAAATTCACCGAACACGATGGCCCAGATCAAACTTTTATCAGGCCAACTGGATAGTGTTATGTATTATTTAAACTTCGTTCCCGGTAAAGCGACAAATACTAATCCCGATTATATAGCCATGGCACTGCAAGTAAATGGCTTTTATAAAATAAAAATTGGCGAGTTGGAAGAAGCGGAGGCGTCTTTAAAGCAATGCTGGCAACTGATCGAAGAGAACAAGATACAAGCAGATGCCCGGCCCGGAACAATGGCACCGGATTATTATTTGGCATTGATCCGCATAGAGCAAAATAGGATCAATGAAGCAATAGGATTACTTGAAAAGGATATAGTGAGATTAAAAAGTCAGCGTTTGTATGTACTGAGAGATTATAAATTGCTTGCCCAGTTACATGAGCAAACAGGCAATTATAAAAAAGCAAATGAAGCTCTTGCATCATTTATTTCGTTACAGGATAGTATACAGGCAGACCAGGAAAAGTACGGGTCGTTAAGTTTTGAAACAGAGCAGGAGATGAATGCCAAAGAGCTTTCTATTGCAAAACTGGAAAGCCAAAATAAAATATCCTCTCTCTCCCGCAATTTTTCGATTGGTATTGCTGCTTTGCTATTATTAATTGTCGCAGGTATTTATTACAGGTTTCGCTCCAAAAAGAAAGCAAACCTGGTATTGGAAAAAACACTTTCCGATCTAAGGTCAACACAGACACAATTGATACAGTCAGAAAAGATGGCTTCATTAGGTGAACTCACTGCTGGCATTGCCCATGAGATACAGAACCCCTTGAATTTTATCAATAATTTTTCTGAAGTGAACGAAGAATTATTGAGTGAAATGAAAGACGAGTTAGATAAAGGAAATATTACTGATGCCAAAGTCATTGCAAATGATGCAATAGAGAATCAACAAAAAATTCTGCATCATGGTAAAAGAGCCGATGCAATAGTAAAAGGAATGTTGCAGCATAGTCGTAGCAGCAGTGGTGTAAAAGAGCCCACAGATATCAATGCGTTAGCCGATGAATATTTGCGGTTGGCCTATCATGGTCTAAGGGCAAAAGACAAATCATTTAATGTTGCTATGAGAACAGATTTTGATGAAAGCATCGGTAATATCAATATCATTCCGCAGGATATTGGAAGAGTTGTTCTGAATTTAATTACCAATGCTTTTTATGTGGTGGATGAAAAGAAGAAGTCAGGAATTGATGGATACGAACCAACAGTTTCAGTAAGCACAAAAAAAATAAATGGCAAGATTGAAATAAAAGTTGCTGACAACGGGAACGGCATCCCACAAAAAGTATTGGATAAAATATTTCAACCCTTCTTTACCACCAAGCCAACGGGTCAGGGAACTGGTTTGGGATTGAGTTTGAGTTATGATATTGTAAAAGCACATGGCGGAGAATTAAGAGTGGAAACGAAAGAAGGTGAAGGAACCGAATTCATTATTGTACTTTAGGACTATCAATAAATGAGAATGTTTTTCAAAATATTAATTCTGGTAGCTGTATTCAATTTGAATGCCGGTGCACAAAAGCATACAGCAGACAGCCTGATACAATTATTGGAAAAAACATTGCCCGATTCAAACCGGGTGAAGCTTCAATTGCAGTTGGCCAATGAACTGTATTTCTATAAACCGGCTGTAAGTCTGCAATATTCAACAGCGGCGCTGCAGCTTTCCAGGCAATTGAAATATACAAAAGGAATAGCCTTTTCTCTTAGTTTGTCAGGAGAAGCATTGCGCCTTACAGGTGATTACCCCGCTGCTTTAAAAATGCAATTTGAGGCACTGGAGGTGCGACAGCAAATGAAAGACACTCTTGGTGAAGCCGGCAGCCTGGGTTTTATTGGTGTTGCTTTAATGGAATTGCAGGAATACCGAAAGGCGCTTCATTACCTGTTACGGGCAAATGCAATCTGGCAAACACAACCAAGCAATCCTCCGGGAATCTTTGCACTTACCAACACCGGCAGATCCTATGATTTTCTAAAAATGCCGGATTCAGCATTGTATTATCTGCGATTGGCCCAGGAGAAAAGCAAAAAAGTGAAACATCCTCAACTGGAAAGTTTTATCCCAACCTGCATAGGCATTGTATATGCAGGCATTGGAAAAAAAGATTCTGCGCTGCAATATTTTTACCTCGCATTAATGAAATCCACCCATTCTAATGAGTCAATCAATAGAGGCCGGATTCAGCAAAAAATTGCAGAAGTACATGAATCCCTTTACCGATACGATTCAAGTATATATTATGCCCGCCGGGCTTTTGCAGATGCAGAGCGGACTTCACAAAAACTGGTACTACTTGAAACTGGCGGCTTATTAGCCAGGCTTTACCGTGCTATGGGTAAGCCTGATAGCGCCTTTTTTTATGCGGATATTTCCGCAGCTATGAAAGATAGCCTGTATGGCATGGAAAAATTCAAGCAACTACAGTTACTAATGCTGGAGGAGCAGCAACGGGAACAGCAGACCGTAAAAGCACAAGAACAATTTAGGAACAGGGTAAAATATAGCTTACTGCTAAGTGCTACAGGTATTTTACTTCTATTCAGTTTTATTCTGCTGAGGAACAATCGCCAGAAACAAAAAGCAAAAGTTAAGATAGAAAATGCATACAGTGGGCTGAAAGCGGCGCAGCAGCAACTTATTCAATCCGAAAAAATGGCATCACTCGGAGAACTTACGGCGGGTATTGCACATGAAATACAAAACCCATTGAACTTTGTAAATAATTTTAGTGACGTAAATAAAGAATTGATCGATGAATTGAAAGGAGAATTAGCAACTGGTAATACACAACAGGCAAATGAAATTGCAGATGAGATTAAAGCTAATGCAGAAAAAATAATTCATCATGGAAAGAGAGCTGATGCAATAGTAAAGGGAATGTTGCAGCACAGCCGGAGTAGCAGTGGTACAAAAGAGCCAACTGATATCAATGCTTTGACGGAGGAATATTTGCGATTAGCTTATCATGGCTTAAGAGCAAAGAACAAATCCTTTAATGCCACCATGAAAACTGATTTTGATGAAACAATCGGCCGCATCAAAATTGTTCCGCAAGACATAGGAAGGGTTATTCTAAATTTAATCAACAATGCGTTTTATGCAGTTGACGAAAAGAAAAAACAAAAAAGCGAGGAATATGAGCCAGCAGTTTCTGTAAGTACAAGAAAATCCGGTGATAAAGTGGAAGTTCGGATAAAAGATAATGGCAACGGTATCCCATTAAAAATAATAGACAAAATATTCCATCCTTTCTTTACCACCAAACCCACCGGACAAGGAACAGGATTAGGGTTGTCATTAAGTTATGATATTATAAAAGCTCATGGAGGAGAGTTGAAAGTAGAAACAAAGGAAGGAGAGGGAAGTGAGTTTATTATTCAATTGCCAATCAGCTAATAAGAAAAATGAAAATTTTTTTCAAAATAATTTTATTACTGCTATTGCCAGCTTTGGTAAATGCGCAAGTAAGCAAACTTGATAGTTTAAAAATGGCTTTTAATAATGCACCGGATGGACCTATACGATACAAAGCAGCCAGTAATATTTATTTCTATTATCAGGAAAGAAACAGGGACTCAGCCCTTTTCTATGCTGAACAACAGGCTTTAATTGGAAAGCGGAAGAATAATAAAATTGCCGAAGGTGTTGCATTGGCTCAACAAAGTTATCAATTGACAGGATTAGGAAAATATGCAGAATCTCTCCGGTGTTTACAACAAGCTTTCGAAATTGCTGAAGATACCCGGAATGAAAAGCAAGAGCAATGGAATTATTTCTTTACACCCTATTATGGCAACAACAGGCTTTTACTGCTTTCCTACACGCATCATATGTATGCGCTGCTCATGCTTAGTACAGAAAACCTGGAACAGCAGATCATTCATTTCAGAATAGCAGGCAAGATCGGTAAAGAGATCAATTATGCTCCCCGCATCATGCTGGCATACCTGAATCTTGGTGCAAGCTACCTTGATGCAAACAAACTGGATTCAGCTCTCTATTATGAAAAAGAAGCAGAGCGGATAATCTTGCAAACGGTGGACAGCACAATAAGGGTTTCGGGGACTTATCTTGGTACTGTAGAAATGCATTTGGGCGATATTTATAATGCCTTGAAGAATGAGCCAATGTCGTTAGCCTATTATCATAAAAGTTTACTGACCTCAACAAATATTAATAACAGGACTAGCTTAAGCAGGGTTTGTTCAAGACTTGCCATGCATTATATTAATAAAGGCAATAAAGATTCTGCTCTTTACTATTCGTTGAAAAACCTCGGGATATTACAAACGATAGGGCAGGTAACTGGAAGAGAATCCAACATTGGCAGTGGCTATGAACATGTATACCTCAGTTATAAACTGAATAACCAATTTGACAGCGCATTCAAATACCAGGGTCTTGCACTGATTACCCAAGACAGCTTAACTAAAATCAGGATCAGCAACCTGGCAGAATTTCAAAAACTTACTTATGGCGAGCAACTTCGTCTTCAAAACCTGGAAAAAGAAAGAGTGGTTTACCAAAATAAAGTAAGAACATATTTTATGCTGGCCGGTATTGGAGTTTTGTTCTTGCTGGCAATTATTTTCTATAAGAATAACCGGCAAAAAAATAAGGCAAAGATCAAAATCGAAAAAGCATACGATGAATTAAAGGCTACTCAGCAACAACTGATACAATCGGAAAAAATGGCCTCTCTGGGGGAATTGACCGCAGGCATTGCCCATGAAATTCAAAACCCGTTAAACTTTGTTAATAACTTCAGCGAAGTAAGTAATGAGTTGATAGACGAAATGAATGAAGAATTAGAGAAAGGTGATATTAAAGAGGCAAGGATAATTGCAAAGGATGTAAAGCAAAACCTTGAAAAAATAAATCATCATGGGAAACGGGCAGATGCGATTGTAAAAGGAATGTTGCAGCACAGTCGCAGCAGCAATGGACAAAAAGAGCTGACGGATATTAATAAACTGGCTGATGAGTATTTGCGACTGGCTTATCATGGATTAAGAGCTAAAGACAAAACATTCAATGTTACATTGAAAACAGATTATGATGAGCATATTGGCAGTATCAATATCATTCCGCAGGATATTGGAAGAGTGATTTTGAATTTAATCACCAATGCATTTTATGTTGTAGATGAAAAAAAGAAATCAGGCATGGAAAGTTATGAGCCAACCGTTTCTGTGAGTACAAAAAGAATGGGTGTTTCGGTGGAAATAAGTGTAAAGGATAACGGTAATGGCATTCCAAAGAAAGTATTGGATAAAATATTTCAACCATTCTTTACCACCAAACCAACAGGACAGGGAACTGGTTTGGGTTTATCTTTAAGTTACGATATTGTAAAAGCACATGGTGGCGAGCTAAAAGTGGAAACAAAGGAAAATGAAGGATCTGAATTTGTTATTCAATTACCTGTATGAGTAACATTATAGTTACGAACAAAACTAAATCTCGGATGCATGAGAAATAAATTTTTTCTATTCTTCTTTTTTATGGCTGTCTGTTGTTCGGTGCGTAGCCAGGAAAATATAGTGGAGCAGATTCAACTGCGATGCGACTCTATTCTCAACTTACTCGTAAAAGAACAAGATGAAGATAAGAAAGCTGACCTGATCACCTCTTTTTATGGCACTGCCATTGACGGATATCCACAACAACTGCTTAGCCTGAGTCATAAACTACTTGCCATCGCAAAGCAAAATAATGACATCTACGCTGAATCGGCTGCAATAAGTGCTGCTGGTCAGGCCTACAGGCTTACCGGTAACTATGTAAAGGCATTGGAATTGCATCGCAAAGCGGTGGCATTGGCAGAAGAATCAGGCAATAAGATTCTAATAGGTTTTGGGCTCAACCAAATGGCTCATATTTATAAAGACAGGTTGGAAAACGATAAAGCGTTAAAGCTTTACAGGGAGGCATATCAGAATTTTGAAAAAGCCGGCAGGAATGACATTTGGTATGCCTGTATGAACATAGGGGTTGTATATTATAACATGGGTAATTATGATTCATCATTATACTATTCAACTGAAGCTGTTAATAGGATTAATAATACACCGGGAGTTGGAAATCAAAGTTCTGTTTTTGCCAATATTGCCAGTATATATAGTCAAAAGAATGTTCCTGACAGTATACAAAAATATTTCACCCTTGCATTGGATTTAGCTAACAGCACAAAATCACCCCGCTACATGAATACAACTTATGTTGCTATTGCAGAACATTTTAGCCGCATACAGCAGTATGATTCATCAGCCTACTACTATAAAAATGCAGTCAATATTGTAAGCGGAACAGAAATGAACAATTTAGTGCTGAAGCCCGCCAAAAAACTGACAGAGTATTATCAAAATATCAATGCCGACAGTACCGTAAAATACTGGAAAGTATATTCAGCTGCCAACGACAGTCTTTACAGCATACGCACCAATCAGCAAATTCAAATGCTGACTTTTGAAGAAGATCAGCGAAAAAGAGATATAGAAGCAGCACAAGTGGCCTATCAGAATAAAATACGCACCGGTTTGTTATTAGGCGGACTTGCAGTGTTTTCAATAGTAGCTATCATCCTGTACCGAAATAACCGGCAAAAACAAAAAGCCAATAGCAAACTTGAAAAAACATTGGTAGAATTAAAACAAACCCAATCCCAGCTCATACAATCCGAAAAAATGGCAAGCCTTGGAGAGCTAACTGCAGGTATTGCGCATGAAATTCAAAATCCGTTAAACTTCATCAATAATTTTTCTGAAGTTAACGCAGAGTTGATCGAGGAAATGAAAGAAGAACTGGAAGCTGGTAAATCTAAAGAAGCTGTTAACCTTGCTAACGACATAAAAGAAAATAATATTAAAATTACCCATCATGGAAAAAGAGCTGACTCTATTGTGAAAGGAATGTTGCAACACAGTCGCAGTAGTAGCGGTCAAAAAGAGCCAACTGATATTAATGCATTAGCAGATGAATGTATGCGTCTTAGTTACCACGGTTTTCGGGCAAAAGACAAATCATTTAATACAATAACAGAAACAAACTTTGATAGCAGCATCCCTAAAATATCGTTACTGCCCCAGGATATTGGTCGGGTAATACTTAATCTCTTTACCAATGCATTTTATTCGGTTGCACAGAAAAAGAAAGTTTTAGGTGATGTGTACAATCCAACCGTTACTGTAAGAACCAGTAGAACAGCTAAAGGAGTAGCTATTTCTATACGGGACAATGGTAATGGTGTGCCACAAAAAGTTTTGGATAAGATTTTTCAACCATTCTTTACTACCAAGCCAACAGGTGAGGGCACAGGGTTGGGTTTAAGCATGAGTTATGATATTATTACGAAAGGGCATGGAGGCGAATTGAAAGTAGAAACAAAGGAAGGCGAATACGCAGAGTTCATTATTATTTTACCACTATAAACCAACACATGAAAATTTTAGTAGTTGACGATGAAAAAGATGTTCAAACACTTTTTGAGCAACGTTTCAGAAAAGAAATTAAAGCCGGCGAATTACAGTTTGACTTTGCCTTTTCAGGTGAAGATGCACTTGTTTATCTGAACCAGCATGAACAGGAAGCGGTATTGATTTTATCCGATATCAATATGCCCGGAATGAGTGGCCTTGAACTGCTGGAACAGATCAAGAAGAAATATCATAAACCGCCACCAGTCGTAATGATGATAACAGCTTATGGGGATGCAGAAAATTATAATACTGCCAAACAGTTAGGGGCAGATGATTTTTTGACCAAACCTGTTGACTTTAGTTCGTTAAAAGAAAAACTTAAAGACATAAACTAATGGCAAAGATCCTTGTAGTGGATGATGAGGCCGACCTCGAAGTTCTCATCAAACAAAAATTCAGGCAAAAGATACGAGAACAACAGTACGAGTTTGTTTTTGCTGCCAATGGTGTAAAAGCCTTAGAGCAATTGGAACTGCATCTGGATGTGGATGTAGTGCTCAGCGACATTAATATGCCTGAGATGGATGGGCTTACATTACTAACCAAATTAGGTGAGCAGAACGGGTTGTTGAAATCTGTTATTGTTTCTGCCTATGGCGATATGGATAATATCCGTACAGCGATGAACAGGGGGGCCTATGATTTTATTACCAAGCCGGTAAATTTTGAAGACCTCGAACTGACCATGGAAAAAACAATTAAGCATGTAGGCCAGTTGCGGGAGACAATGAAAGCCATTAAAGAGAATAACATACTCAAAATGTATGTAGATGAAACAGTGTTGAACTTTATGGGCGGCCGTGAGTTTGAATCTTCATTGATGGCGAATGAATCTGTGGAAGCTACAGTTGCATTTGTAGATATTTGCAGCTTTACTTCCATTAGCGAAAACGAAACGCCGGATATGGTGGTAAAACTGCTCAATAATTATTTTGATGTGATAGTAAAAGAAATAATTGCACAGGGGGGGTACATTGA
This sequence comes from Chitinophagaceae bacterium IBVUCB2, assembly GCA_002127295.1. Lineage (GTDB taxonomy): Bacteria > Bacteroidota > Bacteroidia > Chitinophagales > Chitinophagaceae > JJ008. The sequence continues at coordinate 66,966 of NFUV01000003.1, read as the reverse complement.
TAAATTTATTGGTGATGCGATCATGGCTGTTTTCCGCGGCGAATATCATCTAGACAGGGCTATTGATGCATGTCTTGCAGTACGTACCAAGATCGATGCATTACCATCCTTGCATGAGCATGTTGCATTTACACCAAAAGTCTCGATTGGTATCAATAGCGGTGAAATGATCTCAGGAAATATTGGCTCATCCAGTCTTCGCCGCCTGGATTATACCGTAATAGGTGATACCGTGAATGTGGCGCAACGATTACAATCTGCAGCCGGTCCCGGGCAAATTGTAATAAATGAAACATCATACCAAAAGGTAAAAGAATCATTCAATTGCCAGAAAGTAGGAGAAGTGAATTTGAAGAATAAAGCTAATCCAATGGTGATCTATGAAGTGAAGGATTAAAATATTTTGACCGTCAACCTTTCTTAACCATGCAATACGAACAGGCCTACGCATTTCTTATTGATAAACTGAATAGGGAGCTGCCTGCCTGGCTTACTTATCATAATGCAGAACATACCAAAAGTGTAATTGAGGCGGCGACATACCTGGCAAAAGTTGAACATGTTGCTGAAAGTGAATTATTGTTATTGAAAACAGCAGCGCTGTTTCACGATGCCGGTTTTTTAGTGAGTCATAATAAGCATGAAGAAGAATCCTGCAAACTCGCAAAAAAATATCTTCCGCAGTTTGGATATAGCGAAAATGAAATAGAGACCATTTGCGAAATGATAATGGCCACCCGCCTGCCACAATCCCCAAAGAGCCAGCTGGCAAAATATTTATGTGATGCAGATTTGTATTACCTCGGTACGGCTCACTATGCTGTTAATACCGAGAAAATGTATGCGGAATTCAAAAAAACAGGGTTTGTAAAAACAAAAGAAGATTGGCAATTAAAGCAAGCTGATTTTTTATCAGCCCATACTTATTTTACCGAAACTGCAAGAATGGAAAATAACACACAAAAAAATATCACTTTACAGGAAATTAAATCTTCCATACGAGCTACTGCCAGTCATTCTCATAAGCCAACTTTTTCAGAAAACTTGCAGGATGTTTGCTTTATTGTTTTCGGGGTGGTAATTGCCAGTTTTGCATTGAAAGAATTCCTGGTGCCCAATCATTTTTTTGATGGCGGTATTACAGGGTTGTCGTTACTTACACATGAGTTATATCATTTCAATCTGGCCATTGTTATTGTTGTGTTTAATCTTCCACTGGTGATCATCAGTTATTTTTCAGTGGGCAAAAGTTTTGCTATAAAAACTTTTGCCAGTGTGGTTTTACTTGGGCTGTGTTTATATTTATTGCCTGGCTATCCATTAACGTCTGATAAATTATTGATTTCAATTTTTGGTGGCGTCTTCCTCGGAATTGGAATAGGGTTAGTGATGCGGGCCGGTGCTGCCTTGGATGGAATAGAAGTACTGGCATTATATACATTAAAAAGAACTTCTTTTACCATTACAGAGATCATTTTAGGAATCAACATTCTCATCTTCACTATTGCAGCGATGAAGTTTGGAGTAGAAACAGCATTATACTCTATACTTACCTATTTCGCTGCCACCCGTAGTATTGATTATGTGGTGGAAGGTTTACAGGCCTATACAGGAGTCACAATAATTTCTGCTGAAAGCGAGGCCATCAAATATGAACTGGTTAATAATTTAGGAAGGGGCATCACTGTATATAAAGGCGAAAGAGGTTTTTTGCCAGGCAATTTTGATGTAAGTGCTGACTGTGATATCATTTTTACGGTGATTACCCGGCTCGAATTACGGAAACTAAATAATCTTGTGCATAATGTAGATCCTAAAGCTTTTGTTTTTGCAAGTACTATAAAGGAAGCTTCCGGTGGAATTATTAAAAGAAGAAGGGCACATTAAAATGCTAAGTAATAAATGCGTCTGTATTATATTTTCATATTGATTGTTGTTGTCTCCTTGTTTTTATTTCTCCGAAAATGTGTCGACAGAAAGGTAGAAAAAGTGACAGATAAAGAAGTAGTAAGGGAGGGAGAAGAAATGCTTGGCACCTGGGCCAGTAAATCAGCAAATGGCTATATTCAATTCCGTTTGAAAAGAGATGGCTCACTTGAGTATGTACTGGCAGAAATTCCTGCCAGGGATACTGTAAAAATAAAAGGAAGTTTTTCCATAAGTGCTGCAGCCGGCCGTAGTATGAATTATTTTCCCCGGCTATATGGGTTTCGGGAAAATGGAGATACTTTATTCAATTTTTATATCAGGTCAGTCACACCGTATAATTCTACAGTCAGCAAATACGATAATTTAATACTTTCTCCCAACAGCGTATTTGATACTATAGAATATAAATTTTATCGCATCAAACAATAACAATTTATGAATATCAAGATCAGTATAACCAAAGCCATTATTATCGTAATACTTCTTTCTGCCTGCGGAAGCAAATCGAATAAAAGAGCTGTAGATGCTACAGACCTGGATAAAGTAATACAGGAGGAAGCAGCACAAAACCCTGCCGGACCTTCCCGCAGCACATTAAGTGGGGATGACCTGATGCAGTTATCCAAATGTGAAGATATTTCCTGTGTTCAGTTGTTTATGAAAGAAAGATCCGGGGATTTTTTCTATACAAAGAAGGGAGAGTACACCAGTTTGAACAGGGGAATGGTTACAGATTCAGCTGGTAAGGAATTAATGATGCCGTTCTCTACCGTTTATTTTTCATCAGAGCCACAAGCCACCTGGCGAATAGCACAAACAGTTCATAAAAAAAATTTAAGTGACCAGTTGCTGAATGAGTTTATGCAGAAAGGATTTGTTGTGGTTGATTCATTCCGTTATTATGCCACGGAGGCTAAATGTTATCAATACACTTCTCCGCAATATCCCCGAACAGCATTATTTTATTCGCCTACATACAAGCCCTGGTACATGAAAGGTTTGTACATGAAGCCTTCCTGGTTAGGTTATGTTTTCGAAGTGCATTACGAATGATCATAAACCCAGCACTTCTTTTAACCTTCCGTAGCCGCTTCTGCTAACCGGTACTTTAGCTCCGGAACGAAGGATTGCCACATGGCTGTCTTTTTCATACGGATCAATTCTTGTTATCTGCTGCACATTTACAATATAAGAACGATGCGAACGGACAAACTGCTGTTCATCCAATGACTGTTCAAAATGCGTCATGGTTTTATTCTTCAAAAAATAACCTTCCTGGGTATGGATTTTTACATAATCATCCGCAGCTTCCAGGTATTGTACATCCGATACAGAAATTATTTTGATCTTGCTGCCATTTCTTACCACAATACGATGCCTTTGGGAAGGGGATGATGCTGCAGATTCTAATACTCCTTGTGTAGATTTTTCGGCCACAGCTGCTTTTTGCTCACTCCATCGGGCAATGGCTTTATCAAAGCGTTCCTGGTTAAACGGCTTTAATAAATAATCTACTGCATGTGATTCAAATGCTTTAATAGCATATTCATCAAACGCAGTGGTGAAAATAACCCCGGGTGGCTGTTCAATTAATTCCAGCATTTCAAAGCCGGTAATTTTCGGCATTTGGATATCCAGGAAAATTAAATCAGGTTGGTATTGCTGTATGGCTTTTAAACCTTCAAAACCATCGCCACATTGCTGAACAACTTCGAGTTCAGGATGATTTTGCAGGTACTCAATTACAATACTTCTTGCCAATGGCTCATCGTCAATAATAATTACTTTGCTCATGATATTAATCCTTGCGGAACTTTTACTATGGTTGTAAAGATATTTTCTTTTGCGTTTGTAACTAAGAGGTCTGTTCTGGCAAATAATAAATACAATCTTCTTTGTACCGATTGAAGACCAAACCCAATACCCTGCTTTGGTGAGGATGTCTCCGGATCAAACGGATTTTCTACTCTTATAACAAGATCGTCTGCTACTTTAGTAGCATACAACCGGATGATCGTTTCACCAGTTGTATCATAAAGCCCAAACTTAATTGCATTTTCTACGATCGGCTGCAGTAATAAAGTCGGGATCTTTAATAATTCAGTACTTGCATCCATTTCAATTACTGTAGCCAGTCGGTTGCCAAATCTTACTTTTTCAATATCAAGATAAAGTTGCAGGTATTGCAACTCTTCCTGGAATGTTACCCATTGTGTTTCTTCTTTGCGGATGGTGCCTCTTAAAAAATCCGATAACTGCTGTACCATTTTTCTGGCTTCTACAGGGCGGCTTCCAATTAATGCGTTAATGGAATTAAGGCTGTTGAATAAAAAGTGGGGCTGTAATTGTTGCCGCAGTTTAAACAACTCTGCTTCTTTCGCTAATTTTTCAGCATCTGTTTTTCGTTCATCTTTTTCCTTTTGTTCCTGTTGGTTATACCATAAAATACTAATCAGGGTGATACAGCCGAGTAGTAAGAAGGCAATGCTAAAACGGATCGAAAGGGAGTGTTGCAATAAATTATTATACCCATCGTAATGGCTTAGAGCTAATTTCAAAAAAACTTTTGTAAGTAGTAACCAAACAATGGTAAGGAAAACACAAATGGAAAAAATATTAATATACTGTGCACCACGGGGCAAATAAAACCGCAGTGTATTCATTACTAAAAGACAGGCCAGGAACAATAAAGAATTACCGATAGCACTGTCAATAATTGCGGCAGTCCAGGGTAGTCCAAAAAAATGAAGCACCATAGCATTGTCGGCGAGCAGCACCAACCAGGCAATAATGAAAATGATTCGGAATTTTAATATGGAAAATGGCGAGTTTGTCATGCTGCTTATGCAAGATTCAATAAATTGAGTGGAGTGCCAAACCTGATTTGTTCTGCCTTTTTATGTACAATATGCAGGTAGCTATCAGCATTTTCCTTTTCCTCAATTCTTGAATACACTTCTGCACCATCTATTAATTCATTGAGTTGGTATAATTCGCTTACACTTATAAACTGCCATTGCACCAGTTGCTGGTTATTATTAAAGAACATTTCTTCTTCTTTTCCACCCATTAACTGGGCTTTGTGAAAAGCCTCTTCCAGGCTGCCGGCAGCTACCAGGCGAAGTTGTTCATCAAATTGGGCGGTATGGTTTCCATCTCCGCATATAATGCGAAAGACCATTTTTGCAAGATACCAATTCATGGTTGTTGGTTTTGTAGTTATTTGGTTTGTTGCAGCAAGTCAACGTTTTCTCAAAAACTTTTTATTTCAATACCTCCAAAAATTACAGTGCCTCTTAGCAATAATATTTTTTGATCACTATCGGTCAGGGCTTGTACATTTCTTTTGTCTTCCAACCCGCCGAAAATGGTGACTGCTTCAGATTTAATTGTCCAGTTAGAGGGAACAATCAATTTACTGCCACCAAAAATGGTGGTGAATTCAATGATAGCTGTTCCATTAAAGTCAGCACGGCTAAGGTCAAGCTCAGTGCCACCGAAAATGTTTACAATGTCGCCACCTTTAAAATTTTTGGAAATTATATTTTTCTTAGCTCCGCCAAAGATGGAAGTGCTATCAACAAAATCTTCCGGCACATCCTTATGACTATCGTAGGTCTCTTCAATTATAGTAGCATCTGTTATTCCCGTATTAGGGTCTTTTTTTTTTGCTTCCTCGTTGTAGCAACTCTGAAAACTGCGTTTAGGCTTTAAAATAAGTGCAGCACCTATCACTATTAAAATACCAGGCCATATATACCGGCGGATTGAAATATCAGGATATATATCAGTAATTAAAAAAGCACCACCAATCAACATTAATATCGCCCAGGCACCACCTTTAAAACTATGTTTGATCCCAATAAAAAGACCAAGGGCAATCAGAAACGTTTTCCAGCTAAATAGCCAGCGGGGCAAGTCTGGATTACTTACTTTGATCAAAGCAGCAATGCCAATAGCTAAAATGAAAATACCTGTCCATATATGGCTTTTATTGCCACCATCTTCAAATGTGTCATGCCAGCGGCTGCGGCGTTCGTCTCTTGCATTTTTGAAGTCGTCTCTCATCTCGTTCTAATTTTAATCAAAACTAAGCGGCACTTTGGAGAACGACAATAGCGAATGGGTACTTGGCCATTGTAAGTCGGTGAATGACGGTAATGGGAGGGTGAAAATGGGTACAGATTTAAAAACGGGCCGTTTAGTTTAATGAACTGCTCCAGATAAGCTGGTACGGTTCAGTTTTTCCTTTAACACAAGTAAAAAGAAAGCTGGTAATAAAAGGCATATTGATTGTTTCTTCACCGGTAATTTCAATAGCCAATGTACCGCTTACGTAGGTTTCTGTAGACGATGTTTCGATGGCTTTAAAGCCGCGGGGTACTTTTATATTACCATAGCCTAATTCATAACGGCGGTAGGCCAATCGTTCAACAAGGTTTTGAACAAAGGCGGGTTCATCCAATTTGGCAGAAATGTGTAGATGTTTTTTCATAACAAGGGCTTTTAATCGGCCAGACCATTTCTATATTCACTTTTCAACCCTGCGGGTCTGCACCTTAGTTACGAATTAGATGCAGAAAAGGCCTTGTTTACTTATTAAGGGATTGTGAAAGTCTGAAAATTACTTTGTCTCTGGAGGATTACTGAACAAAACTGAAGTTATCTCCATCAAACAATCCTTTATCGCTGAGCTTTAAATGTGGTATTACGAGTAACGCCATAAAGGAAAGGGTCATAAAAGGAGAAGCCAGCGTACAACCTAGGTCTTCCTTGGTCATTCTATCAATTGCCGTATAATCACCGGCAACTTTATAACCATCATCGTTGCTCATTAAACCTGCCACCGGCAATGCAACAATCATTTCTTTGTTTTTACTAACAGCACTTACACCACCTTCCTTTTCTATTACAAGGTTAACGGCTTTGCAAATACTTTCGTCATCTACACCTACTGCAACTATATTATGGCTGTCATGTGCAACTGAGGAAGCCATTGCACCTTGCTTCAACCCAAAATTTTTAATAAAGGCTTTGGCAACAGAGGTATTGCTGTAACGGTTTACCACAACTATTTTTAAAATATCTCTTTCAACATCGCTTAAAATATTGCCGTTCGCTATTTTCGCTTCCACTGAAAGCCTGTTGGTAATAAGCTGGCCATCTAATGCTTCAATTGCCAATATTTCCTTTTCACCATTCCCTTTTATTTCAAATTCGTCAATTGCTTTTTTACTGCAAGAAAAATTATTTACAATCCCCGACTTTGTTGTTTTAATATTTGATTTTCCATCTTCGGCAACCAACTCGCCATTAATAAATGTTTTTATCACTTCAAAATTTTTCAAATCTTTCACTACAATAAAATCTGCTGCATCGCCTTCTCTTAACAGGCCAACATCTAATTTGTAATGATTGACAGGATTTACGCAAGCTGCTTTCAATATCTTAAAAATATCAATTCCTTTTGCTACGGCTCTTGCACATAATTGGTTGATATGTCCTACTACAAGACTATCCGGGTGTTTATCATCGCTGCAAAACATTATCATTTCAGGGTAATCATGCAGCAGATCAATCAATGCTTCAAAATTTTTAGCCGCACTTCCTTCACGGATCAAAATTTTCATTCCATATTTTAATTTATCCAACGCTTCTTCTGAAGTAAAACATTCATGGTCGGTATAAATACCAGCATCTATATATTGTTTTGCTTTTTCGCCTCTTAGTCCCGGCGCATGTCCGTCAACTGGTTTGCCAAGACGATGTGCAGCCGCAATCTTTTTCATCACTTCCTCATCTTTAAATAAAACACCGGGAAAATTCATCATCTCACTCAGGTATTTTATTTCATCTCGTTGTAATAATTTCTCTACATCATTTGAATCAAGTGAGGCTCCCGCAGTTTCAAACACAGTTGCGGGTACGCAGCTAGGTGCGCCAAAATTGAATTTAAAAGGAACTGTTTTTCCATTTTCAATCATGAATTCCACCCCTTCCATACCACACACATTGGCAATTTCATGGGGATCACTGATAGTAGCTACCGTTCCATGTACAACAGCCAGCCGGGCAAATTCTGAAGGAACCAGCATAGAGCTTTCAATATGAACATGGCTGTCTATAAATCCGGGAAGAATATAGGTAAGTGATGAATCGGGTGATTGGGAGAGAGGACGAATGGCTTGAATTTTGCCAGACGATACAACCACTTCGGCCGGGTAAACCGTCTGTTGGTGCACATCCACCAGTTGACCGGTTATTGAAAAAGCTCCGTTCATCTTGTTATTTTGTTAGTTTACGCTAAAAATACTCATTTGACAGGGCCAAACTTTACATTTGCTATCTAATTTTTGCACTATAAATAAAAACTAAACAAATGAAACGCATAGTATTCTCTCTTTTCTTATTAGGAGCCGCTTTTATTACAAAAGCACAAACTGCTGATGAAGTAGTTAACATGCATATTCAGGCTATCGGTGGTGCTGAAGCCTGGAGAAAAGTAAATTCGGTAAAACTGGAAGGTACTTTGAAGGGACAAGGGTTTGAAGCTAACATTAATCAGGTAGTATTACACGGTAAAGGCTCCCGGCAAGAATTTACTTTAATGGGAATGACAGGCTATACAATTATTACACCAACAAACGGGTGGAACTTTATGCCCTTCCAGGGTCAAACTGCCCCGGAAGCAATGACGGGTGAAACACTTGCTGAATCCCAGGATCAACTGGATGCACAAGGTGTGTTAGTTGATTATGCTGCAAAAGGTCATACAATTGAACTTTTAGGCAAAGATGATGTGGATGGTACTGAATGTTATAAACTAAAAGTAAACAAGAAAGGAGGCTCTCCTGAAACAATGTTTATTGATACTAAAACTCATTACCTGATCAAGAGCATTTCAATAACAAAAGCAAATGGCCAGGAGCAGGAAGTATCTACTAATTTTAGTAATTATGAAAAACTTGCTGAAGGAATTGTAGTAGCTAAATCTTTTACACTTCCCTATGGCGAACTTAATATTACTAAAATAAGCATTAACGATCCTGTTGATGAAAGTGCTTTTAAAAATTAAGCTTGAGCAATAGTTATTTTCCGAACCCCGATTGAAAAGTCGGGGTTTGTTATTACTTTTCACCATTAAATGATTGTTATGAGAATTATCTTTTCCTTTTTGCTTATAATGACAGGAATTACTGCCCTGTCACAAACTAATATCAACAGTAGCACATTTGGTATGATGGAAGCCCGTTGGCTTGGCCCCGGTACCATGAGTGGTCGCATCACTGCCATTGAAGGGGTGGCGCAGGATGGTAAAACTATTTATGTGGGTACTGCCGGTGGCGGAATTTGGAAAACTACCAATGCGGGTGCATCATTTAAACCCATCTTCGATAAATATTGCCAGAGTATCGGTGCTATTGCTATAGACCCCAAAAACCCGAAAGTAATTTTTGCAGGAACCGGGGAGAGTAATATGCGGAACTCTGTTTCCATTGGTGATGGAATGTATAAGTCAACTGATGGTGGAGATAACTGGACAAAAATTGGTCTTGAAAAATCAGAGCATATCGCCAAGATTGTAATCAACCCCAATAACACTAATATTATTTATGTAGCCGTTCCGGGCCCATTGTGGAATAGTAGCAAGGATAGGGGTTTGTATAAATCAACCGATGCCGGAAAAACATTTGAAAAGATTTTGTACCACGATGAGAATACGGGTTGTGCGGATGTAGCTATTGATCCCATGCATCCTGATACTGTGTATGCATCTAATTGGGAATTTAGAAGATTACCTTATGCATTTAATTCTGGTGGTAAAGGAAGCGGTATGTGGAAGAGTGTTGATGGAGGAAAAACATGGAAAGAGTTGACGAAAGGATTACCTGCTAAACCGTTTGGCCGGATCGCATTCGCAGTTGCACCAAGTGCACCTCAAAATATGGTTGCTATTGTTGAATCCAATGAAACTGGTTTGTTTATTTCTGCGGATGGAGGAGAGAATTGGAAAAAACAAAGTGCAACTTTTAATGTTGTATCAAGACCGTTTTATTTTGCTACAATAGTTATTGATCCGAAAGATCCCAAAAGAGTTTATCGTCCGGCATTATCATTCTCTTATTCAAGCGATGGAGGATACTCATTTGCTGATGCAAGTAATGAGGGAGGCTGGGTACATAGTGATCATCATGCCTTATGGATCAATCCTAATAATACTAATCAACTTTACTTAGGTACAGATGGCGGTGTATATATAAGTTTGGATAAAGGTGCCACCTGGAATTTTGTGCAGTCGTTACCTGTTGGGCAATTTTATCATGCAGCAGTTGATGATAAGAAACCGTATAACATTTATGGAGGCTTGCAGGATAATGGTAGTTGGGTTGGTCCATCTGCTGCGTCTGGCGGAGTAAGTAATGGTATGTGGAAATCAATTAATGGAGGTGATGGATTTTGGGTGCAGCCGGATCCTACAGACCCAACAATAGCGTATGCAGAATCACAAGGAGGAAATATCAATCGTATTAATCTTACTGCAACAAAAGCGGTTAATATAAAGCCACAGCAAGCGGTTAATGAAGAGAAACTTCGCTGGAACTGGAACACACCTATTGTAGTAGGGGTTGCTAATAAAAAGAATTTATACATGGGAAGCCAGTACCTGTATAAATCAAATGACCAGGGAAGAAACTGGACCCGCATATCACCTGACTTAACTACTAATGATAAAAAGAAACAGGAACAGGAAAATAGTGGTGGCTTAAGTGCAGATAATACTTCTGCGGAAAATCATTGTACCATTTTCACCATTGCAGAATCTCCACTGGATGAGAAAATGATCTGGGCAGGAACAGATGATGGCAACCTACAATACACATTGGATGCAGGTAAGACATGGACCAATGTTGCTGCCAATTATGCAAAAGCAGGAATACCTGCGCAAACTTGGATTAGCAGTATTGAGCCATCAAAGTTTGATAAGAAAGTGGTATATGCCACTTTTGATAATCATATGTATGGAGATCATAAGCCATATCTTGGTAAGTCAACAGACATGGGTAAAACATGGACGTTGATGAACAGCGCTGAATTTACCGGCTTCGCTCATAAAATAAAAGAAGATCCGATAAATAAGGACTTGCTTTTCTTTGGAACAGAAATGGGTTTGTTTGCAACCCTGGATGGCGGACAAAATTGGTTCAGGATGAAAAATAAGATCCCTGATTATGTATTGGCAAGAGATATTCAAATTCATCCCCGCACTCATGATCTGATTATTGCTACACATGGCAGAGGAATTTTAATTGTCGATGATATATCTCCTATCAGAAATATGAAAAAAGAAACGGCTGAACAAGATGTGGTTATATTTCCTACTGCGCCAATTACATTAACGATGGGACAGTTTGGTGATGGCGGTTTTCCAAGCACTGGCGGATGGGTAGCACCCAATCCTCCATCCATTCCACCAATAAAATATTATTTGAAAGACAGGGTTAGTAGTGGGGAAGTAAAAATGGATATATATGATGCTGCAGGTAAATTAATTCAATCCATACCCGGTAGCAAAAGAAAAGGAGTAAACCTCGTTCAATGGAACCTGAGTATGAAGCCACCAAAAATTGCATCGGGTGGTGCTAAGCTTGACTTTGGTGGATTTCTTGCGCCAATGGTCTTACCGGGAGATTATACCATTAAACTAAAAGTGGGTGATTCGACCTATACATCCAAAGTAAAATTGGTACATGATCCTGCTGATAAAAATTTTACACTGGAAGATAGAAAGCTGCAATATAAAACTGCAATGGAAGTTTATAAAATGCATGAGCAATTAGCCGCTGTTGTTGATACGATCAATGCCAAACAAAAATTAATAAAAGATAATCTCAGTAAAGTAAAAGACTCTACTTTAAAAAGAACTATGATTGCTTATAATGATGAGTTGGAAAAACTGCGAGCTGAATGTTTGGCCACAAAGCAAAAATCTGTGTTTGCGGATGAAAAAAGATTACGGGAAGAGATCACCGAATTGTATAGTGGAGTAAGTGGCCAGGAAGCAGCACCATCTAATATGCAGGTGCAAAGGGTTCCTGTACTGCAGGCAGAACTTAAAAAGAAAGAACAAACAAATCAGCAGATATTGAAGAAATATGATAAGCAGGTAACTGATGGGTTAAAAAAGGAAGGCCTTGTGCCGTCAGGAGAAAAGAAAGGATTCTAATAATAAAAAAATATATATGTGCAATAGCTATCCTCAAAAGGGTAGCTATTGTTTTTTGCGGCTTACAATTCGTACATTCATCCTCCTAATTGTTAGCATATGAGAAAATATTTTTTGCTGTTCATCAGCACAGTAATTTTTGCAAACCTTTTTGCACAAAAAACAAAACCCACAACTCAGCCCGTCGCTTCTTCTGATAAGGAGGATGCAATTCTCAAAAGTCAAAAATATCGTTTGATTGGTCCGTTTCGTGGTGGACGAAGTGCTGCGGTAGCGGGCAGCTATAAAAATAAAAACACATTTTATTTTGGTGCTACCGGTGGTGGTGTTTGGAAAACTACAGATGCCGGAAGTAACTGGATGAACATTTCCGATAAGTTTTTTGGTAGTTCAATTGGTGCCGTTGCGGTTGCACCCGGAGATGAAACAGTAATATATGTAGGTGAAGGAGAAAATACCATGCGGGGAAATGTAAGCGAAGGATTGGGTGGTATGTGGAGAAGTGATGACGGTGGAAAAAGCTGGAAGAACATTGGTTTGAAAGATGGCCGGCATATTATTCGGGTAATAGTGCATCCAAAGAATCCTGACATAGCATGGGTAGCAGTAGTAGGCCACCTGTTTGGCCCAAATGAAGAAAGAGGAGTTTTTAAAACTACTGATGGTGGAAAAACATGGAAGAAAACTTTATACATCAATAATCAAACGGGATGCAGCGATTTGGTAATGGAGCCTGGTAACCCTAATGTATTTTATGCGGGAATGTGGCGGGTAATGAGAACGCCGCATAGTTTAGAAAGTGGAGGTGAGGGTAGTGGCATGTATAAAAGTATAGATGGCGGAGAAACATGGACCAATATCTCTACTAAAAAAGGATTACCAAAAGGAACCTGGGGAATTGTTGGTGTGGCGGTAGCACCCTCTAATACAGATAAAATATTTTGTATTGTAGAAAATAAAGACGGCGGTTTATTTATGAGTGCTGATGCCGGCGAAACATGGACATTGATGAGCAGTGATAATAATATACGTCAGCGGGCATGGTATTATACCAAAGTGTATGTAGATCCGCAAAATGAGAATAAAGTCTACTGTCCCAATGTAAATTTTATGGTTAGTACGGATGGCGGCAGAACATTCCGCAGTATTAATACACCACATGGTGATCATCATGATCTATGGATTGATCCGGAAGATGGCAATAGGATGATTGTAGCGGATGATGGTGGTGCACAAGTTTCTTTTGATGCAGGTACTAACTGGAGTACTTATTTAAATCAGCCTACAGCACAAGTATACAGGGTAAGTACCGACAATGCTTTTCCTTATAGAATATTATCAGGCCAGCAGGATAATACTGCATTTCGTATTCGCAGCCGCACCTATGGTGCCGGTATTATGGCTACAGATATGGAAGTAACAGCCGGAAGTGAAAGTGGTTATGTAGTAGCTGACCCCGAAAATCCCGATATTACCTATGGGGGTAATTATATGGGAATGCTACAACGAATGGATCATAGAACAGGAGAGAGCCGTTTAATAAATGTATGGCCAGTTGATAATATGGGTGCCGGTGCTGAAGCAGCGAAATATCGTTTTCAATGGAACTACCCCATTTTCTTTTCACCACATAATCCAAAAAGGCTTTATGCCGCCGGTAATCATTTATTTGTAACGGAAGATGAAGGAAAGAGCTGGGAAAAAATCAGTCCCGATCTCACTACGAATGACAAAAGCAAACAAGCATCAAGCGGTGGACCGATAACAAAAGACAATACAAGTGTAGAGTATTACTGTACCATTTTTACCACTACAGAATCCTGGGTAGAAAAAGATTTACTATGGACTGGTAGTGATGATGGATTGATACATGTAAGTAAAGACGGCGGAAAAAATTGGGAGAATGTAACGCCAAAAGATTGCCCACCACAAATAATGTGGAATTGTGTGGAGCCTGATCCATTTAAAAAGGGTACAGCTTATTTTGCTGGTACAAGGTATAAGCTGGATGATTTTGCACCTTACATCTACAAAACAGAAGATTATGGTAGAACCTGGAAGAAAATAACCAGTGGCATTCCAGCATTGCATTTTACAAGGGCGGTCAGGGCCGATAGAAAAAAAGAAGGGCTTTTATATGCGGGCACAGAGTATGGAATGTATATTTCGTATGACGGGGGAAGCAATTGGAAAAGTTTTCAGTTGAATTTACCAATTGTACCAATTACTGACCTCACAATTAAAAACAACGATTTGATCGTAGGCACCCAAGGTCGAAGTATTTATATACTGGATGATTTGACTGTGGTACAACAAGCAAACGGAACCATTACCAATAAGAACCTCCATGTATTTGATGTGGACCCTGCATATAGAATGCAGGGAGGAGGAAGAAGATTTGGTGCTGCAGGAGGATTACGAAATGCTGGTGCAAATCCACCAAACGGAACGATCATCAATTATTTTTTAAAAGATGCAACAGATTCTACAAAAGTGGTAATAGAAGTGATGGATAAGAATAAGAAAACAATCAAAACATTCTCAACTACTTCAAAGGATAATAAGATTGATGTAAACAAAGGCATGAACCAGTTTGTATGGGATATGAATTATCCCGTGGCAGAAAGAGTAGAAGGGTTGATACTCTGGAATGGTTTTGTGGGTGGGCCTAAGGCCGCACCGGGTCAGTATTTTGCTAAAATAAAAGCAGGTACAGATTCTGCAGAAATACCCTTTACAATTTTGGCGGATCCTAACTATAAGATCACAACGGCCGAACACCAGGAGCAGTTTGATTTCCTGGTTACCGTTCGGGATAAGTTCTCAGAAGTAATGAAAGGCATAAAGAATATACGGGAAGTGCGGCAGCAGATGAGTGATTTTAGTGCAAGGGCCGGAAAAGAAATGCCTAAAGAAATTAAAACGCAGATCGATACGATCAATAAGCAAATGACAGCTGTAGAAGAAGCATTGCACCAAACCAAAGCAAAGAGCGGACAAGATGTATTAAATTTCCCGATAAGGCTGGATGATAAATTAGCAGGCTTATATGATGCAGCTTCTGCCGGTCAATCAGCTCCATCTAAACAAGCAAAAGAAGCGTATGCGGAACTGGCTGGTTTAATAGATGTACAACTTAACAAACTAAAGAAAATAATGACTGATGATGTTGGAAAGCTAAACCAATTGATTCATGCGAAAACATTACCGGTGATAGGCGTGAAAAAAGACTGATGATAAATTAAGATAAAAAGAAAGGGCTTCGATCGAAGCCCTTTCTTTTTATGCAGCGGTGTCAATTTTTTTAACCCGTTCCTTCATCAATGCAATAGCTTCTTCCTTGCTGGAAAAAGTATTGTCAATATTCACCAGGTTATCGGCAAGCTTGTTATAATTTTTTGTCATCAGCCAGATAAAAATATGCAGGTAGTGAACACTGTCAAATATCAATGATTTCTTTTCTGCAAACTCATGCTTCATTTTTAGAAACTCACCGGGTATTTCTGTATAGTGCATACCCGGACGAAGATGGTGTACAGTGTGGTAGCCATCATTCCAGCACATATGATTGTATTTGGTATTAATGCAATTGATAGCACTGGTAAAATTATCTTCTGTATTATTTTTATCAATAAATGAATGCTGTGCCCAGTTACCCAGCATCATTACTATCCGTGCAAATACAAATGGTATGATGAAAATAAAGAGAGTAGCTTTTAAATTTACAAAACACATCCCCACGCAAAAGGCATAAAAAGTTAATTCGCCGTAAGTAAGGCGCATATAGAGCTTCTTTCTCTTGCGGTTAAAGAGATACATAAATGTATCTACAAAGCCCATCACCAAAAACCGGCCTACATATTTCATAAAGTCAATAAGGCTGTCTCTTCTGTACTTCATGGTGCTGCTTGCATCATCTTCCTGGTTGTTTTCTACATGGTGCATTGCCATATGGTGTACAAAATAAGTTTCAGGAGTATGGCCAAAGAATGGACACACAAACCAGATAGTATAATGATAAAGCCAGGTATATTCTTTTTTAAACAATTTGCGGTGGCTGATACAATGCAACATCAATCCAAACCGACCTTTAAAATACATTTGCGAAAAATAGAAATAGGGAATGTATAATAGCCACCAATACCAGCCTTGTAATAAAGGAGTATATAATATTATTGCTACGGGAATTACAAATAGATTAATGGAGGTGAGGAGATGAATAAACGGCAGGTCTCTTTTATCATTTATATATTTTAACCAAAAACGTTCGTAGCGGCTAAAACTTTCAGGTTCGTTATATACGGGGTCAGTAAGTAATGTCAGTGCCTTCATGTAATTCGCTTAAGTTATTATTTACCAGGTAAATCGCCCCTGAAAACTATAGTCTGTTTCAGAAATATAGGTGGTTCGGGCGGCGTAAAATTAAGGCATTCCGGCTAATTCGTACCTGATTGTTGTCATAGTTTAACGATAAACGTTTGTAAATCAATATATGTTACACATAATTTGTGTTCATGTAAACGTTTTGGCTGATAGGCGGTTGTTATGAAATTCAGGAACTATTATTCATCCAGTAATCCGGGTCTTCTTTCCTTGGTTCGTAAAATGGATTGTTCGTGTCGCCATTCTTCAATTTTTTTATGATCGCCACTCATTAATACTTCTGGAACCCGCCAACCCCTGAAATCTACCGGACGGGTATATACAGGAGGTGCAAGCAGGTTGTCCTGGAATGAATCGGTAAGGGCAGATGTTTCATCATTTAATACACCCGGTAACAGACGCCCAATTGCATCCACTAAAATAGCAGCTGGCAATTCGCCACCACTTAATACATAATCACCAATTGAAATTTCTTTCGTTACAAAATGTTCCCGTATCCTTTCATCAATACCTTTATAATGGCCGCAGATTAATAACAAATTTTCTTTTAAGGATAAACTGTTTGCTGCTTTCTGGTTGAACAATTCACCATCGGGAGTTAAAAAAATTATTTCATCAAACTTTCTGTCTTTCGACAATTCTTCAATAGCTTTTGCCAGGGGTTCACACATCATCAGCATTCCGGCTCCACCTCCAAACTGGTAATCGTCAACCATACCATATTCATTAATCGCCCACTTACGCAGTTGGTGAACTTTTACCGTTAGCAATCCTTTTTCCTGCGCCCTTTTCATAATACTATGCGCAAATGGACTTTCAAGCAATTCTGGCAAAACGGTTAGAATATCTATGTGCATGTTGCAAAGATAAGGTCAGGGATAAGAATCACTGATTTGACAAAAGACTGAGTGACAGGGTCAAAAAAAGACTAATTCGCTTCTAATACTACCTTAATGCACCTCCAATTGGCAGTGCGTTACTTTGTTGAATATCATTAAAGTTATTTATGGGTGTTGTATCAAAAGCAAAGCAAAACAAAATAAACAGCAGAAATATAGTTGCGGAAGACTACGAGGCGATATGTAATCTTCAGTTGGTTTGTTTTCCGGGTATGAAGCCGTGGAGCAACGAACAGTTTGAAAGCATTCTTTCTGTTTTTCCGAAAGGGCAATTTTGTATTGAATACAATGAAAAATTGGTAGCGTCAAGTTGCAGTTTGATAATAACAAGGAGCGAATATTCTGATACTGCCAGCTGGAATGAACTTACGAACAGGGGATTTATCACTAATCATGATCCGGAAGGCGATACACTATATGGAATGGAAATAATGGTGCATCCTGAATTTCGGTTAATGAAGTTGGCCCGTCGCCTGTACGAAGCCCGAAAAAAATTAGCAAGAGAAGTAAATTTGAAAAGTATATTAATTGGCGGCCGGATTCCCAGTTTTTATCACTACGCAGAAAAAATGACTGTTCATGAATATGTACAGGAAGTAGTAGATAAGAAAATTTATGATGAGGTGCTTACTGCTCATTTATCGAATGGCTTTGTATTAAAAAGATTGCTGCCCGATTATCTCCCTAACGATAAAGAATCATGTGGCTATGGTACTTTTATGGAATGGACTAATTTACTTTATGTTGATAAAAAACAAAAAAAGGAAAAGCAAGATCCATATGTAAGAATAAGTTGTATTCAATATGAAATGCGGATGATTAATAACTTTCAGGAGTTTGCAGATAACTGCGAGTATTTTGTAGATGTGGCTTCTGATTACCGGTCGGATTTTATTGTCTTTCCTGAAATGCTGACCATGCAGCTGCTTACTTTTTTACCACACAAAAAGCCAGCAGAAGCTGTAAGAGAATTAGATCAATTTACCACCCAGTATATTGAAATGTTTACACGATTGGCAATTCGTTATAATGTAAATATTATAGGTGGTTCGCATTTTGTTGTGGAAGATGATAATTTGTATAATGTTTCTTTCCTTTTTAAAAGAGATGGTACCTATGCAAAACAATATAAAATCCACATTACACCACATGAAAAAAAATGGTGGGGAGTAAAGGCGGGGAATGAAATGAAAGTGTTTAATACAGATTGTGGGAAAGTGGCAATACAAATATGTTATGATATAGAGTTTCCTGAATTAAGTCGTGTTGCTGCCAGCAAGGGAGCCGATATTATTTTTGTTCCTTTTAATACGGATGTGCGAAGATCATATTTACGGGTTCGTTATTGTGCGCAGGCAAGAGCAATTGAAAACCAGTTTTATGTTGTTATAACCGGCGCCGTAGGTAATTTACCAAAAGTAGAAAACCTGGACATTCATTATGCACAATCCGCAATACTCACACCAAGTGATATTGAATTTCACCGGGAAGGATTAGCCGCAGAAGCACCAGCGAACGTAGAAACCGCTATTGTGCAGGAACTGGATATGAACTTGCTGAAAAGAAACCGGGAATTTGGAAGTGTACAAACATGGACAGACCGCAGGACTGATTTATATCAATTACAATGTAAAGACGGCGATAAATTACTCAGGATATAATCGCCGCTATTCCTTTTATCTTTTTAAATTTACCGGATGCAGGATATACATATATTAATAGTGGAGGATGAACGAAAAATTGCAGACTCGTTGAAGCAAGGACTAACGGAGAACGGGTTTGAAGTAGAAGTGGCTTATGACGGGGCTATCGGCTGGAAAATATTTAAAAGTCGCCCTTTTGAGTTAGTCATTCTGGATATTAATCTTCCGGGTATGAATGGTTATGATCTTTGCAAAGCCATTCGCTCTGCCAATGAAGCGGTACCCGTGGTAATGTTAACGGCTATGAATGCAGTAGAAGACAAGATAGAAGGATTTGATGCCGGCGCCGATGATTATATTATCAAGCCCTTTGATTTTAGAGAACTGTTAGTTCGTATCCGGGCTTTGTTAAAAAGGATTCATGCCACCGTTGCTACCGGCACCTTATTACAGGCGGGGGATTTGATAATGAATTTGGATAGCAAACAAGTAACAAGAAACGGGCAGGTTGTCTCACTTACAGCAAAAGAATTTCAATTGCTGGAATATTTTCTGCGAAATAAAAATAGGGTAGTATCCCGTGCAGATATTGCATTGCAGGTGTGGGATATTGATTTTGATACCCGTACGAATGTGATAGATGTATATGTGAATTACTTGCGAAAAAAAATTGATAAAAGTTTTGATGAGCCGTTAATTCACACTCAGGTGGGAATGGGCTATGTATTAAAAGATATAAGCTGATGAAGCTTACTTATAAAATCAACCTGCTTTTCACTTTTATCGTTACTGGTATTTTACTGGTTATGTCTTTTGTTATTTTTACTTTAAGTAAGCAAAGTGTTGAAAAAGATTTTCGACAGCGATTATTAACCCGGGCGGCAAGAACAGGGTACCTGTACACTGTTTTTAAAAATGATACCACCAATTTATTAAAATCATTAGATTCCACTTCTCCGCCAGCCCTGTTAAATAAGAACATTAATATATACAGCGAAAATAAAGAGATGTTGTATGAATATCATGATGACAGCACATCACAGATAATTGCACCGGACTCCTGGTTTGAAGAAGCTATGGAGGAAAAGCAAAGCTTTTTTGTTTACGAAAAAAAAGATGTGTGTATTTATAACTACCAGTCAGCAGGACAAAATTTTATCGTAGTAGTTGGTGCAGAGAATATTGCAGGTAAACAATATATCTCCGACTTAAAACGCATTTTTGTTCTTTTTGTGCCGGGAGCTGTATTGTTTACGTTACTGGTGGGATATTTGTTTTCCCGTAGTATCGTTAAGCCGATTAAAGAAACAATCCATGATGTGCAGCTTATAACTTCTCAAAATTTATCCCATCGTTTATTTGTGGGAAAACGAAAAGATGAGTTGGCAATGCTAAACAATACTTTTAATGATTTATTAAACCGCTTAGAAGAATCTTTTGCAATACAACGTCGTTTCATTTCTAATGCATCACATGAATTATCAACACCACTTACATCTGTGTCAAGCCAGATAGAAGTTGCACTATTGCATGACCGTAGTAATGATGAATACCGGAAAGTACTGGGTTCGGTGTTGGAAGATGTGCAGGAATTAAATCACCTGACAAGAAATTTGCTTGAAATTGCAAAAGCCGGAACACATGGAGCTATTTCATTGGATAAAGTTAGAATTGATGAGGTATTGATTAAGGCTCATACAGAAACATTAAAACAAAACTCTGGCTACACAATCGATCTGTCTTTTCCTGAACTACCAGAAGATGAAAATGAATGCCAGGTATTTGGAAATTCACATTTGCTCCACAGTGCACTTAAAAATATAATGGAAAATGGTTGTAAATATTCTCCTGATAATACGGTTGAAGTACGACTTGTTTTTTTAGGGAAAGAAACCCAATTGATATTCCAAAATAAAAGCGATTTTATTCCTGCTGATGAAGTAAGCAATTTATTCGAACCATTTTATCGGAGCAGTAATGCGGAAGGTAAGCCGGGCACCGGGTTGGGTCTAACACTAAGCCGGCGAATAATAAGTATCCATAAAGGAACACTAACCGTTCATTCTGATACCGAAAACGGTACCAGCTTTATTGTTACTTTACCTACATTGAAGAAGTAAGCATTTTAATTTAATTCTAACCGTAGCTTAACCCCCCTCTAAAGACCGGATAATACCTTGTGGTCATAATAGCCTGGGCAACAGAGAATGACAAAAATTTTCAACCGCATATTAGTTCCGGTAAACTTCAACAGGAATACCGAATTGCTGATGAAGAAGGCTGTGCAGGTGGCGAATGAGTTTAATTGTGACTTGCATTTGCTGTATGTTCAAACACCAATATCCGTTATTCCTTTTTTGTATGACGGTTCCGTTTCAGGGTCCTTGTTCAATTTTTCAATGGAGGACAGCCAGATAAAAATGCAAAGATTGCAAGATGAATATAAATCCCACTTGAGCAACGGACTGCTGATGACCACCGAAATATTGCATGGAAGCTGGCAAACTATAATGAAGGAAGTTATTATTAGCAAGCATATCGACCTCGTACTTATTCCAAAGTATCACCGGAAGTTTACAGGTGCTTTAGTTCAGCAAATTAATATCAATAAGTTATCGCAACAAACCCAATGCCCGGTACTTACAGTAACACGGCGGTTTGATGTGACCCAATTGCACAATATAGTGGTGCCGGTAAATAATTTTATTCCTATTAAAAAACTAACAATGGCCACTTTTCTGGCCCGTAAGTTCAATGGGATTGTACACTTAATGGGACAAAAAGCTAATTCAAAGGCAGAAGAAAAATTAAATACACGATGCGTAACAAAATCATACCAGTTGCTGAGGGATTACACAAATGTAAGGGTGCATTGCTCAGCTGAAATTTATTCCAATGGCCATGCTGATACTCTGGCCTATGCGAAAGATGTAGCGGCAGATTTAATTGTGGTTAATCCGGGTAAAGAATCAATGAGAAAGGGATGGTGGGGAAACTGGTTTGGAAAATATTTATTTAGAGAATCAAATATTCCGGTGCTTACAATTGCACCACAACAATAGCAACGAGTTAATTGTAAAAGAAGAAAGACTCTCGTGGTTTGGTAGTTTTTATTAAGTAGGGCGGCCTGTTCCCAGGTAGCCCTTTTTTATTGTAAGCCCTTACTCCATAAATTCATCCAGGTCTCTTCTCTCTTTTTTTGTAGGTCTTCCAATTTTGCTGGGACGTTTACCCGTATGGAAACTGGCTGCCTGGTATTTCAATCTTTCTAATTCTTCTTCCGGTGTAATGTCCACATAAAATTTTATCGCCTCTTCATATTTTACTCGACTTTGTAAAAGCCCGATGACTTTTATTCTCCATTTTTTAGCTTCTGTTCTTACATCGTATATATCTCCTAAATGAACATTTTTACCAGGCTTTGCCTGTTCGTCCTGGTATTTTACTTTACCGCTATTGCAGGCAGTAGTAGCAAGGCTTCTGGTTTTGAATAAACGAATAGCCCAGAGATATTTATCGAGACGAAGTTTTTCTTTATCGGTCATTCAGCAAAATTAAAAAACCTCACCCAAAGAGTGAGGTTATAATATTAAACAGTTTTCAGTTTTATGCTTCCGAGAAATACTTATGGAAATAAGGGATTGTTTCTATTCCTTTATAATAATTCTCGATATTATATTTTTCATTCGGGCTATGCAGGTTGTCATTATCCAAACCAAAGCCCATGAAAATTATTTTAATACCTAATTCTTTTTCTAAAATAGAACAGATTGGAATACTACCGCCACCACGAACAGGGATCGGCGCTTTGCCAAAAGTAGTTTCCACTGCTTTTGATGCAGCTTTATATCCTTTACTATCTATCGGAGTCATATAAGGTTCGCCACCATGATGTAATTCTGCTTTTACTTCCACTGATTTTGGTGCGATAGATTTAAAATAAGATAAAAGCTTCTCTGTTATTTTATCTGATGATTGATTAGGAACTAATCTTGCTGAAATTTTTGCAAATGCTTTAGATGGTAATACTGTTTTTGCACCTTCGCCTGTATACCCACCCCAGATGCCATTTACTTCAATGGTTGGCCGAATACCTGTTCTTTCATACGTACTGTATCCTTTTTCTCCCCACAATTCTTTTACACCTAATTCATCCATGTATTCTTTTTCATCATACGGAGCTTTGTTGATCAATGCCCTTTCTTCAGGCCCTGCCACTACTACATCATCATAAAAACCCGGAATAGTGATATGATTATTTTCATCATGACAGCTGGCGATCATTTTTGCTAATATGGTTATTGGGTTTGCAACAGCACCCCCATAGGTTCCGCTATGCAGATCTCTGTTAGCACCAGTAACTTCTACTTGTATATAACTTAAGCCACGAACACCTGTATCAAGAGAAGGATTTTCCATGCTCAGCATAGAACTATCACTGATCAATATCACATCTGCTTTTAATAAGTCTTTATTTGCAGCAACAAATTTTCCTAAATTGGGAGAACCTACTTCTTCTTCACCTTCGATCAGGAATTTGATATTGGTGGTCATGCTGTTTGTTTTCACCAATGTTTCCAATGCTTTTACATGCATATAGAACTGGCCTTTATCATCCGCACTTCCTCTTGCAAATATTTTTCCATCAATGATTGTGGGTTCAAAAGGTGGATTGGTCCACAATTCCAACGGCTCAGCGGGTTGCACATCGTAGTGTCCATATACCAGTACTGTTGGTTTAGAGGCGTCAACAATTTTTTCTCCATACACAGCTGGGTGACCGTCAGTAGTCATCACTTCAGCTTTATCGCAACCGGCTTCTAATAAACTTTTCTTTACTGCTTCTGCACAAGTCAGCATATCTGCTTTATGCTCTGTTTTTGCACTTACAGAAGGAATGCGGAGCAGGTCAAGCATTTCATTCAAAAAACGGTCTTTGTTTTTTTCCTGGTAATCTTTCCAAACTTGTGACATAATTATAGATTTTAGGGACGACGAAGATAAGAAGCAGATTTTTTACATCACGTAGAGTTTATCATTATTTGTTTAATAATGTAGAATCTATGCATCATTGCGAGGGTAAACCTGCCGTTACGTTAATTGGTGTGTGATTTATTTTATTATATTTAGTTTATGCGCCGCTCTGCTATACTATTGATCTTAATAGTTATTCTCCCAAGGATGCTATTCAGCCAGCAGCCCATTATCATTTCTTATTCCGTGCAGGATGGAATGGTATCTAATAATGTGCGGAGAATTTTCCAGGATTCAAGGGGATTTATCTGGATAGGTACCTGGGAGGGCATTAGTCACTATAACGGCCACAAATTCACTAATTACTCTACGCTAAACGGATTGTCCCATAGTCTTGTAAATGATTTTTTTGAAGTTAATGGGAAAGTGTTTGCTACATTCAATAATGGTTCTATTGATTGCATAGATAACGGCCGGGTTACAAAATTTTCTAAAATTGCGGATGAACCTGCCGAATTACTAAAGCTTTCCGCTAACAATTATATCATACCAACTACACAGGGAGTTTTTAAGTACTATGGAGGAAAAATTGTAAAACCAAACCAGGAGAAACCGGATCTGAGAATTGAATATATGCTGCAAGTCAACGATTCTTTATTCCTCGGCGTTATTCCGGGAGTTGCACATCAATTAGTCGTTTTAAAGAAAGATTTCAAGATAGTCGCCACCTTTCCTATAGCAAATGAGGTGGTAAGATCTTTATACAAGGATTCAAAAAACAGGATATGGTTTTGTACAGAGAGTGGGATACGACTGATAAATCTTGATCAGCAAAAACTTAGCTGTGAAATTATCATACCTCCGGTAACGTTATTACCCGCATGGTCCGGTAATACCTGTATTTACTTTATTAAAGAAGACGATAAGGGATGGCTTTGGATGGGATCGGCTAAAGGTCTTGCGCATATTGCGCCTAACGGTAATTATAATTTATATACGGAAAAAGATGGCTTGCCCTCAAATATGGTAGCATCGATCTTTATTGACAAAGAGAAAAATATTTGGCTCGGGACGGCCAACGGGCTTGCAAAAATTGTATCAAGAACGGGCATCGCTACCATCACACCCGATGATGTGGGGGTGTTGAATAATGCAAAGATGATCATGCCGGTGGGGAAGGACCGGGTTTTAATTGCTGGCTCAACCAATCCCAAATTATACCAACCGCAAATAGGGAAAAGGGAGGATATTAGTTTTATTGGTGAACGGCCTACTTTTCTTATCCCCGGAAGCAACCCGGTAGTATTCGGTTCAAGAACCAGTATTGGCTATTATGATTCTTTGAACAAAAAGATTATTCCATTTTCCACTCCTTACTTTGTGATGACGGACCAGGGTACATGTGTTGATGGGAAAGGGAATGCCTTTTTTGGTATACATGGGGGCATTGGTGTTGTTTCCAAAAAAAGTGCAATGATCAACAACTCTCTCGGGCACAGGGTTACCAGTTTGACAATTGATAAGAATGGGTCATTATGGGCGGGAACATGGTTTGATGGATTATATCGTATCACCTATTCGTTCATAGGAGACAGTCTTCATTTTGAGACGAAAGATCTTTCTCACCTCCTCCCTGATAAATGTATACGTAGTCTTTTTACGGATAAAGAAGGAAATGTGTGGGTTGGCACAAGGTATCGTGGGGCATTTCGCCTGACATCCAACGCTAATGATGTTTATACAGTCTCTTCTTTTGACCAGCAACAGGGATTGTCTTCCAATTTCATTAAGTGTTTTGCTGAAACATCAAATGGTGATATTTGGGTGGGAACATTTTATGGCCTTAACAAGCTGGTTAAAAAAAAGAACCATTTCAAAGTCTTTAATTTTAGCAGGGTTGCCAACTTTTTCCATGAAATATTCCAAATAGTGAATGCAGGTGATAATGAATGGTGGTGTCTGACCAGTAATAAAATAGTGAAATTAAGAGATGAAAATCTTGAGAATGTATCACCATCAAAAGCAGACATTACTTTAATAAAGCTGGGGAACCAGCAGGACAGAATAAATATTTATAATACTGACACTGTCATCTCCTTGAAATATTTTCAAAATCATGCAAGCTTTGAATTCAGTTCTCCGGGGTTTATCAACGAAAAGCAAAATCAATTCAGTTATCGTCTTTTAGGAACCATTGATACAATGTGGAGTATACCTAGTAACGGGCATGATGTTTCTTACGCAAGCCTGCAGCCGGGAGATTATAAGTTTGAAGTCAGAACCATTGGATGGGATGGTGAAGCCGGCGAAACAGCCAGTTTCAATTTCGGCATTCGACCACCGTTCTGGAAAACCTGGTGGTTTATCTCTTTGGTTATTGCTGTTGTTGGAGTATTGTTATATATGATTTACCGGTACAGGATCCGGCAATTGCAAAGAATACAGCATGTTCGCAACAGGATTGCCACAGATCTGCATGATGATATTGGTTCTACTTTAACGAATATCAGTATACTTACGGAGTTAAGTAAACGAAACGGAAATAACCCCGAAAAATCAGAAGCTTATCTGGATCGTATTCGTGAAGAAATTGATGCTTCCGGCCAGGCGCTTGATGATATTATCTGGAGTGTGAATACTAAGAATGATACACTGCAGGAAACGGCGGCCCGTATGCGACGATATGCTGCTGAGTTGTTTGATGCCTGTAATATCCGGTATGAATTGAAAATGGATCCGCATATTGCCGAAAAAAAAATTATGATGGAACAAAGACGGGACCTTTTTCTGATTTTTAAAGAATCGGTGAATAATATTCAAAAACATGCAGCAGCTTCATCTGTATCCATTTCTCTTTTTATTGAAAAAGATAATCTTAAACTGCTAATCAGTGATGATGGTAAAGGGTTTGATCCTACCCAACTTACACACCGTAATGGTATTAGTAACATTAAAAATAGGGTGAGCCGGTGGAAAGGCACTATTACTATACAATCAGGGAATGGCCAGGGAACAACCATTGATGTGAGATTACCATTTTATGGGTCACTCAAAAAAGGGATGAAATAATTTTAACCGTTTATTTAGCTTAGCCTTATGTCCATTTCCATTATAATTTTTGAAGACAATGATAAGTTGAGAGAATCACTAACGGTACTGCTTAACGGACTTGGTGAATATAAAGTGATTGGAGAGTACAACAATTGTAAGGATGCGGGCAGCATTACAAAAGTTTACAAGCCAGACGTTGTTCTGATGGATATTGATATGCCAGGTGACAGTGGTATCAAAGGAGTAAGAATGGTTAAGGAAGCACATCCCGCCACTTCCGTTATTATGTACACCGTTTTTGAAGACGATGAAAAATTATTTCAATGTCTTTGCAATGGTGCTAATGGTTACATGCTAAAAAAAACACCCCCCTCCAGGCTCATCGAGGCCATTCAAGAAGTAATTGAAGGCGGAGCTCCCATGTCGCCCAGTATTGCCCGAAGAGTACTCAGTAGTTTTAAACCCGGTATATCAAATAATAAGTACGAACTATCCGAACGGGAATTACAGGTATTGCAATCACTTATCAACGGTCATAGCTCCAAGATCATCGCAGATAAACTGGGTATTTCCTTTCATACTGTCAGATCCCATCTTAAAAATATCTATACCAAGCTGCATGTCAATTGCGGCAAGGAAGCTATCGCCAAAGCATTAAGCGAACATATTCTTCCTTACTGATAGAATCCTTTCTATCACTCAAAATAGGGATTGACTTCTGAAATTTATTATCTGAGATTGCATCAGAGAATTACCAACCCTATCCCTTGTTTGTTCATTCTTAACCATCGCATTAAACCTATATTCTTTAATCTTAAAATTTTACAATGAAAAAGAATACAACTTCTTTGGTGCTGAGTCTTTTATCAGCATTGCTTCTTGTCCTCGGTTATTCATGCAAGAAGGAAGACGTTAAGCAACAACCTATATCACAAGACCTAACCAATGTAACAGATAAAAAGCCGCTTGACCCGGGCTTTGTAGAAAATGACATGGTCTTATTCTGGAATCAAAAAGCCAGCATTGTTCTTACAGCCCCCAATACTCCTCCTGCACAGGCCCGCTATTTTGCAATGATACAGATAGCTGTACATGATGCCTTAAATTCCATTAAACCAAAATTTGAACGCTTTGCATTGTTAAATGAAAGGAAGAAATCAGCTTCACCAGATGCTGCTGTTGCAAGTGCAGCATATTGGACGATAAAAAAAATGAATCTTCAGGGCACTAATCCTATTGACCAATGGTATGCTGAAAGTTTAAGCACAATAACCGATGGACAAAGTAAAGAAGATGGAAAAACATTGGGCGAACAATCAGCAGATGCTATAATTGCCAACCGTTCAACAGATAATTTTTTACAGGCGAATGTACAGATAGCTCAGCCCGAGGGTATTGCACCAGGTGAATATCGTTCCACACTTCCTTTTAGTTTACCAACTATGCCAAAGATAAAAGCGCTGCATCAATGGGGAACTTTGATGAAGCCATTTGTTACGGAAACTAATAACCAGTTCAGACCCGGAGCACCTGACCCGGTTAGTTCGGCAACATATGTAACAGAGTATAACGAGATAAAAACAAAAGGAGCAAAAGTAGGAGGGACCAGAACTGCAGAGGAAACAGAGATAGGTGTGTTTTGGGTAGAACGGTCATCTATTGGATGGAATCGTTTTGCAAGAAACATCATTAGTTCTAAAAAAATAGATGCATGGAGAACGGCCCGACTTTTTGCATTAATGCATACGGCAATGGTGGATGGTGTATCGGGATGTTTTGAAGCAAAATATTATTATTCCTATTGGAGACCGGAAACAGCGATCCGGCTCGGTGATGCGGATGGTAATAATAACACAACAGGTGATGTTAACTGGTTGCCGATGTACATAGAAAGTCCTAATGCTAATCCTGCAATGAATCTATATACACCCCCTATACCCGATTATCCTTCAGCACATGCAAATTTTGGCGGGGCGGCGGCAGAAGTGTTATCACTTTTCTTCGGCACTGATATTATTTCCGTAAATCAAACCAGCCTTACACTTCCAGGAGTAGTGCGTCAATATACATCAATATCACAAGCTGCAAGAGATAATGCGCTGTCCCGTATTTATGTAGGATTTCATTTTAGAAAAGCCTGCCTGTTTGGTGAAGAGCAAGGGAAACAAATTGCCAACTATGTTTTCAATAATAGTTTCAGAGAGATGGAATAGAATTTATAATATTTAGTACTCAATCTTTATAATATGAAAAGATTCTATTTCGTTTTATTTTTTGCCGGAGTGATGATTTTATTGGTCAGCCCCGGATGCAGTAAAGAATTGCCTGCAAGCGGTTCCGGAATCAATACTGTTACTAATCATCCGCCACCGCCTCCTCCTAACCGGCCACCTGTAGCTCTTGCAGGCCCGGATTTTACAGGGACATTATATAGCAATGACATGAAGTTAAGAGGACATGCTTATGACCAGGATATGGATAATACACTTACTACAAACTGGACTCAAATAGCAGGAGCTCCATGTACCATTGTTTCTCCCCAAAGTAGGACTACAGTTGTTACAAATCTTCTTGTGGGTGAATATCAATTTGAACTTTTAGCCAGAGATAACCATGGAGCAACAAATACGGATAAAATAGTTGTAAAAATTAACAGTATCGAGCCAATAACAAGCCCCGTTAATATTTTTAACTTAAGCTGGACTTGTCCTATGGGCTGCTCCATACCTATTTATAATATTTATTCGCACATACCACCAAATGCGCCCATCCGTGTTTTCATAAAATTTGTCAACTCTGCAATATGGCATGAAGCTGTTCCTATGAGTCAATATTCACCCAGCAACTCGATATATTATGAGATTGATACCGAAAACAGTATTTGGCTATATACAGATGTTGATGTAAACATTAATGTTGATGTAAGAATTTTGTTTTGAAAAGACTTGCTATATCTAATTACATCTAAATGTGAGATTTTTATTCTGAATTTAAATCTTGAGAAATGAAAAGGTTACATTTTTTTCAACTAATTATATTTGTGCTAGTTGTTTTTATTAATGCTAATTGCAAAAAAGAACCAGCCTTTGACAATACAACAGGAATAGTAGTAACACCACCAACTACAAATACTTCTCCACGGGCAAATGCAGGGTTAGACAAACAGTTTATTCTTCCAATAAATTCCTGCCTTTTAACTGGATATGCTTCTGATAAAGAAAATAATATTAACCGTGTACAATGGAGTAAGATTTCAGGACCCGTATCTTTCTTAATTGATGAACCGAATTCGATTTCAACCTATGTAAGGAATCTTGAAGTAGGAGTTTATCAATTTGAATTGACGGTAACGGATGCTAGTGGTTTGTCGGGCAAGGATACAGTTACAGTTGCAGTAAGTCAGATTTCAACAACCCCGGGTGAAATAGTTTTTAGCAACCTTATTTGGGGTGATCAGGGATTATTTGGGACATTATTATGGGGCTCTGCTATACTTATTCCAAATATTTATCAATATGTCCCGGCAGGAAAGATTTTTAGGGTCTTTATAAGAAAAAATAGTTCTTCAAATTGGGAAGAATTATTTTTTAACGAGGATTCTTTTTATGGAGTTAAGTTAGTAAACGGCACTCTAATTATTTGGTCAACTTATGATGAAACAGAACCTGTAGAAATCAAACTTGTTTATTGACGTCAGGATGAATAAATCTTAAGTCATGAAAAAAATATTTTCTTTTAAAATCATTTTACTTCTTGCAATTGTATTTGTGAGTACTAATTGCTCAAAGGAGGCCCCGGCTACCGGTACTGTTCCTTTCGTTCCGCCACCACCGCCTAACAGACCACCCTTAGTCAATGCAGGCAATGATTTTTCAGTGGGGTTATTTAATAACTATATAACATTAACTGGACATGCTACTGACCCGGATAAAAATAGTACGCTAAGTTTTATATGGACAAAAATAGCAGGACCTGCCTGTACAATTATTTCTCCTCAAAGTCTAACTACTGAGGTTACCAATCTTCTCGAGGGAGAATATCTATTTGAGCTTGTAGCTAGCGATACCTATGGAGCAACTGATAAGGATACAGTGGTAGTAAAAACCATACGCTTATTGGATAGGCAGGTAGTCTTTTATAACCTGACCTGGATTTTTCCCTGGTACAATGCTATAGAGATACCCCATTTCTATAGTTTTATTCCTACCGGGAATACTCCATTTAGAATTTATATTCAACGGGATTCTAATCCTGGATGGATAGAAGTCGATCCGATTGCATATACCACAACTTCGGGTCCATACGAGTATTTTATTGAGACCCGGCCACATGGTGCTGGTATGTATCATT
The DNA here is from genome assembly GCA_002127295.1 of Chitinophagaceae bacterium IBVUCB2. Taxonomy (GTDB): domain Bacteria; phylum Bacteroidota; class Bacteroidia; order Chitinophagales; family Chitinophagaceae; genus JJ008. The sequence goes on along the minus strand of NFUV01000003.1, from coordinate 35,512 downwards.
ATGGCAGTCTTTATATTTTTTATTATGGCATGGATGTTAGCGATTCTCCGGATGTAAAAATAGTATTCTAAAAATGCAAATTGATGGGAAACAAGTTACTTCATTGAGGAACGATTTTTTTCAATGAAGTAACTTCTTATTTTACCGTAAATGAAAGACATTTTTAATCGGCTTTCTTTTTTTTATTGTGTCTAGTTGTAAACTCACTACTACTATCTTTTGATTGCGAAGTCACTGCTTTGGTAACCAGCTTACTTCCAAACCTGTCTTTAATATCATCTACTGCTTTGTACAATTGCAACTTCTCAATATTATTTTCAAACAAACTCATCTGCATGGTAAAGGGAATAAAATGGCTGAAGCGAACACCCAGCAACCGCACAGGCCTTTTCTTTTGATACGATTTATTGAAAAGGTCTTTAACCTTTGCAATCAGCACATCATCCAATGCTGTGTAATCAACGGTTTCCTGGCGGGAAGTTGTTTCAAAATCAGAGTAGCGGATCTTGACGGTAACACAACCCGTCAGCTTTTCATCTTCTCTTAATGAATAAGCCGTTTTTTCAGTAAGCCTTACTAATTCCTTATGCAGAAATTCAACATCAGTGTAATCTGTATCAAAAGTGTTTTCATGGCTCATGCTTTTTTGTTCCCAGTCGGTTGTAATTTCTGTGCTGCCAATGCCATGTGCTTTATGCCAGAGTGCTTCACCCCATTTGCCGGCTATCTTTTCTAAATGTTCTATCGGTGTTTTAGCAATGTCTTCAATAGTATAAATGCCATACGATTTAAGATGTTGCTCTGTTTGTTTGCCTACTCCATTTATTTTTTCAATACCTAAAGGCCACAGAAATTCTTTTTCTTTTCCATGCGGAATTTCCAAAAAACCATTTGGCTTTGCTTCATTCGTTGCCATCTTAGCAATAAATCTTGCAGAAGCTAACCCACAGGAAATGGGTAAACCAGTTTCATTAGTTATCAGGCTGCGCAAGTCTTTTGCATATTGACTTACACCAAAAAACTTGTCCATCCCTGTCAGGTCAATATAAAACTCATCAATACTTGCTTTTTCAAACAAAGGAACTTTTGATGCAATGATATCAGTGACCCATCTTGAATAACGGCTGTAATCGCCCCGGCTGCTACTGGTAACAATTGCCTGCGGGCAAAGCTGCATTGCCTTTTTCATCGGCATAGCAGAATGAATACCAAATTTCCTGGCCTCATAGCTACAAGCAGCTACTACGCCCCGTTCATAACCACCTACTAAAACCGGCTTGCCTTTTAAGGAGGGATCATTCCTTATTTCAACAGAAACAAAAAAAGAGTCGAGGTCAAAATGGGCAATATGTCTTTTTTGATCGGACATTTTTCAAAGTTAATCTTAAGTCCGAAAGACAAAAAGTCTGTAAAGTCCGAAATAAGGTTCCCTCTATCAAGCACTTTCTTCGGACTTCCTGTCTTCCCGACTTTCCGTCTCACATCTTATATTTGATTTATGAATCTTGAATGGCTTAAAACAGGTATCGGACCGCTGAAGGATTTACTTACTTTCTTAAATAAAGAAGGTAAGACAAATGATGTGTTGAAAAAGCAAGTGATCCGGGAATTAAGGAACAATCTCAATATTTTTCATAATGCATTTTTAAACGAAGTTTCTGCTGATGTAATGATTGATATGCTGAGCAATGAAACAATCAAAAAAGGAGTGGAGAGCAATTTCAAATTCAACAAACTAAAACCCGGCAGCATCGAACCCTATCATGTATTTGATGACCGGAATAAAAAATACATTGGCTGGACTGCAGAAAAGCTGGTTGAAAAAATCGATGAAAAGATCGAAGAGCTAAAGAATATTAAGAAGATGAATGGTAATAGTGTTGAGAAAGTAAAAAACAATGTATCCCTAATGCTGAGCAATCTTTATTATAGAATGAAATTACTGGTGGATTTTATAAAAGGACCTAAATAAGATAAATCTCCAGCAAACCCTCCGGTAATTCCACTAATACTTCTTTTTTCTTATGATCTATTTTTTGCAATGTTTGCTCATGCAGCGGTATCAATACTTCTTTTCCTTTAATGTCTAATCGGCAAAGCAATTGATGCGGTTGTTCAATCAGTTCTAAAATCTCACCGATTGGCTCATCTTTATTGATAATGGTGTAGCCCAATAAACTTGCGGGGGCAGATTTAGCAGCAAATTTTTTAAAATCAACTTCTGGTACCCAAATTTCTTTTTGTGTAAGTTTTATAGCGGCTTCCCTGCTGTTGATGCTTTCGAATTTTATATAAATCTCTTCTTCGTTTTTAATTTTGGTAGATTCAATGAACCAGGGAAGAAAAGAGTTTTTCTTTTCTTCAATAAAAATGGCTTGCAATCCTTTCAGTGATGTTTTTTTTCCTAACTCATGTTTTAGTAATAGTTCACCGTTGAGACCATGAACAGCCACGAGCTTTCCTATTTTAAAATATTCCGTCATTAGTGCAAATATAATCCGTGTTAACCGGTGTAATCTGTAGCAAAAAAAATCCCGGCTATAAAACCGGGATTCATGAACTTTCAGGGTGGATATTTATTTATCCTTCGCCACCGCCGTTGCCTTCTGTCCTTTCAGGTCTGCGACCTGGCATCGGACGTCTTGCTCTTTTGTTGCGGTAAGCGTCATCCTGGCGTTTTTTAATTTGTGCTTCATGTTCTGCACTCCACGCAGTGAATTTCTCCATTGCAGTAGCATCATCAAATAAACCAAGACCTACACCACGAAGGAGATGTTTCAGGTATAATACACCTTTAAAACTGAGGATTCTGCGAACAGTATCAGTTGGTGTAGCACCTTTGTTCAACCACTCCAATGCTTTTTGACGATCCAGCTGAATAGTAGCAGGAACAGTCAATGGATTGTAAGTACCTAATTTTTGGATGAATTTACCATCACGGGGTGCCCGTGAATCGGCAATAACGATGAAGTAAAAGGGTCTCTTTTTTGACCCGTGTCTCTGAAGACGGATTTTTGCTGACATAAATAGAAATTTAACAGCGTTAAACAATAATTGTTAGTTCCGGTAAAAACCGGACGGCAAATATAGTACTGAAATGGTGAAATAAAAAGCGAAAGTCTATAAGTCTGCAAGTCCGGAAGACGGAAAGTCTGAAGAAAAAGGTTTTAAATTCTTAATTTTCTTCAGGAATTTAGAAATCCTAAAAAGGTTTATAAAGATAGTAAGCTGTCTTTCGGACTTGCCGACTCCCGTCTTTCGGTCTTTTATCTTTTCATTCCCGGCATCATCCTTCCCAAAGCCCCCATTTTGTTCATATTTTTCATCATTCCCCGCATTTGCTCAAACTGCTTCATAAAGTTGTTTACTTCCTGTATGTCTTTGCCACTGCCTTTGGCGATGCGTTTTTTGCGGTTGCCGTCAATTAGATCCGGGTCGGCTCTTTCTGCAGGGGTCATGGAGTTTATCATAGCTTCAATTCCTTTGAAGGAATCATCATTGATTTCAACATCCTTTATTTTACTCCCAACACCAGGTATCATTCCCAGCATATCTTTCATATTACCCATCTTTTTGATGGCTTCTAACTGGGTTTTGAAATCGGCAAAGTCAAATTTATTCTTGCGGATCTTTGCTTCCAGCTTTTTGGTAGCTTCTTCATCAAATTGCTCCTGTGCTTTTTCAACCAGCGAAGTGATATCACCCATACCGAGGATACGCTGTGCCATCCGGTCTGGATAAAACACATCCAATGTATCCATCTTTTCGCCAGCACTGGTAAACTTGATAGGCTTATCAACCGTGTATTTGATGGAGATAGCGGCACCACCCCTGGTATCACCATCTAATTTGGTAAGTACAACACCGGTAAAATCAAGACGGTCATTAAAGGCTTTGGCAGTGTTTACAGCGTCCTGTCCCGTCATACTATCCACCACAAATAAGATCTCTTGCGGATTAACTGCAGCCTTCACATCAGCTACTTCCTTCATCATTACTTCATCTACCGCCAAACGACCAGCTGTATCTATGATCAGTACATTCTTGTTTTTACTTCTTGCTTCTTTTACTGCGTTCTGTGCAATAGAAACAGCGTTTTTATTTTCCAGTTCAATGTGTACATCCACACCGATCTGCTCACCCAACACTCTTAATTGCTCCATGGCAGCGGGACGATAAATGTCTGCTGCCACCAACATAGGAGAGAGGCCTTTTTTTGTTTTTAGAAAATGCGCCAGTTTACCACTGAAAGTTGTTTTACCGCTACCTTGTAAGCCAGCGATTAAAATAATAGCAGGATTTCCTTTGGCATTGAAAACCGCTTCTTGTCCACCCATCAGTTCTGCCAGTTCATCTTTTACAATTTTGGTCATCAACTGGCCCGGAGAAATGGCATTGATCACCTTTTCACCCATTGCTTTATCCTTTACCTTATCGGTAAACTCTTTGGCAATTTTATAGTTCACATCCGCATCAACCAATGCACGGCGGATCTCTTTTACGGTTGTAGCAATATTTAGCTCAGTAATTCTTCCCTGCCCTTTGAGGTTCTTAAAAGCGGATTCTAATTTTTCCTGTAAACTGTTGAACATAATTCGAAATATTTTTCACTATCCTGTAAATGAAAAAGTGAACATCAAATGTTCACTTTTAAAAGAATTGCAAAGATAGAAATGTAAAGTTTTATGTCAGTAGAATCTTTTTAGTTTTAAATCAATTTCCAAGATAGGTTCTGAGAAGTTTACACCGGTTTGACGCCTTTAATTTGGTGATGGCCTTGTCCTTGATCTGTCTTACTCTTTCTCTGGTCAGGCTAAAACGTTCGCCAATATCTTCCAGGCTCATCGGGTGGTCAACACCGATGCCAAAGAAGAAGCAGATCACCTCTTTTTGACGCTCTGTCAATGTTTTTAGTGAACGGTCAATTTCAGTCTTTAATGACTGAGTATGATCTAATTCGCCATCTGTTTTATCGGCATTATGGTTCTCCAGTACATCCAGCAACGTATTTTCTTCGCCTTCAGACATAGGGCTATCCATACTTACATGGCGGGCATTAATGCCGATCGTAGCTTTTACTTCTTCAATATCCATTTCCAGCACTTCAGCCAATTCTTCTGCAGAAGGCTCTCTCTCAAATTGCTGTTCGAGTAATGAATAAGCTTTTTGGATCCGGTTGGTAAGTCCAACCTTATTGAGAGGTAAGCGAACTATACGGGATTGCTCCGCTAAAGATTGCAAAATACTCTGGCGTATCCACCAAACTGCATAGGAAATAAATTTGAAGCCACGGGTTTCATCGAAGCGCTGGGCTGCTTTTATTAGCCCGAGATTACCTTCATTAATCAGGTCTGGCAACGATAATCCCTGGTTTTGATATTGCTTGGCTACAGATACCACAAAACGAAGATTCGCCTTGGTTAAACGATCCAAAGCTTGTTGATCTCCCTCCTTGATACGGGTAGCTAATTTAACTTCTTCCTCGGGGGAAATAAGTTCGACCTTGCCAATTTCTTGCAGATACTTTTCAAGGCTTTGAGATTCTCGATTCGTAATGGATTTCGAGATCTTCAGTTGTCTCATACTCATAGGTTGGTTTTTAATGGTGCATTTTAAGGGTTCAAGAATTATAAGAATAGTCAATCTTATTACTCAAAAAATACCCACCACAATGTCATAGGTTGTTCAACATATTGAACGTCAAGGCAATTTATTGGATTTAAGAATATTAGCCAAATAAAATTTTGGTATATCCTTAACGTTTAAAGTGGCTATTTATTTTTTAAACGGAAATGTTCTGGTAAAAAAGGGGAAAAATAACCTATAAAATATTTTGTGGCAAGCATTATTTCTCTATTATTGCAACAATCGCCAAGCTTGAGGCGCAAGAAGAATGAGTAAACAATTATACACCCTGGAGTTCCCGGTTCGCTGCTCTCCCTCAATATTATATGAATTTCTTTCCACTCCTGCCGGATTAGGAGAATGGTTTGCAGATAAAGTAGATGAAAGAGACGACGTCTTTTATTTCGGCTGGAACGGCGCTTTTGAAAAGGCCGATAAGCTGGAAAGCGAACAGGATAAATTTATCCGTTTTCACTGGCAAACTGCTCCCAAAGAGGAGTACTTTGAGTTTAGGATCGATAAGTCAGAAATCACTAATCAGACTATTTTAATTATAAAAGATTTTGCGGAGAAAAAAGAAATTAAAGACCAGAGCAGATTATGGGATTACCAGGTAAAAGAACTTTTTCATAGGCTGGGTAACTAATCTTTTAATAATTTAAGTAGATCACTATACGCTTCGAGAAGTATATTTTTAGCATCATCCCACTGTGTAAGTGGGATTTTTTTTGCCAGTTTCAAAAATCCCTGTTCCCGGATTATCTGGCTAAATTCTATTGCTGAAAAATCGTTGACTGCAGTATAATTATCTTTCTCAAAGTGATGCTCCCATTGATCTTCGTGGATGCCTATAAATAATTCATGGGCAATAATCATATCAAATGCGGCTATTATTTTTTGTTGATATAATTCTTTGTATTTACCAGAAAGATGAAGTGTGATGCTGAAAAAATTTCCCCACCAGAACATAGTGCGAATAGCCAGGATATTTTTTTTCTCAAAACAACGGGGATAATCCAGTATGAGATAGGGGAGCCCTTTGTAGTTTTCGCCTCTTGAAATTTTTGGACGGGATAAAATAGCTTCGGGGGCAAATAAATATGAATGCTGATTGATTATTTCTTCGGTTGAGGATTGTAACTCTGCCATTAATGTTTTTACTTTCTCAATTATGGCATTCTTTGTTAAAATAACCTCCGCATTGGTAACCAATTCCATCTCCTTTTCTGAAAGCCTTATTTTTGCGCCACTCATATATTAAAGGTAAGTGTTCAAAAAATTAGATAAGCTCATTGTTAAGGCCTTTATTGGTCCTTTTATCGCCACGTTTTTTATTACGTTGCTGGTATTAATAATGCAGTTTTTTTGGTTATACATTGATGATTTTGTAAGCAAGGGATTGAGTACAGGATTGATTCTTGAATTTATCTGGTATCTCAGCGCCACTTTAGTTCCGCTGGCATTACCGTTGGCTATCCTGCTCTCTTCTTTAATGACATTCGGTAATTTGGGTGAAACTTTTGAATTAGTAGCTATTAAATCAGCGGGTATTTCGTTGCTGCGTTTTATGCGGCCACTTTTTTTTGTTGCATTACTCCTCTCTGGAGTTGCTTTTGTTTTTGCAAATTATGTAATACCTGTTGCCAACCTTAAACAGCGAACATTATTGGCGGATATAGTGTATGCAAAACCAGCCTTTGATTTAAAGGAAGGAGTTTTCTATGATAAGATAAGTGGCTTCTCGATAAAGATTGGTACAAAAGAAGCAAATGATAGTGTGATAAGAGATGTGATTGTATATGAGCAGGGTAATCCATTGCAAGACAATTTCATCATTGCCAGGAGCGGCATCATGCGGGTAACAGAGGATAAACGTTTTATGGAATTCAACCTGAAAGACGGGTGGCGATACGAGGAAAAAGGAAATACCTACGAAAGGAATTCAGAATTTATCCGCATTGGATTTAAAGAGTATAAAAAGAGATTTGATTTAAGCTCCTTAGGATTTAATAATCGAACAGCAGATAGTGTAAACCGCAATAATGAAAAAATGTTCAGTATGCGTCAGTTGGAAAAAGCAATTGATTCATTAAAGAAAGATAACAGCCGAATAGAAAAGCAGAGTATGAATGATATGTTCCGCCAGCTTCGGTTTGTAGGTATAATGGATTCGATCTGGGATAAGAAGAAAATACAGGATACATTTAAAGTCAGGAAAGTAAAAAACTTTGAGGAGCTGCTGCCTGACTCGGCAATAGTCCAGATAAATCAATCTGTACAAAATATTGCTGCCTCTTTACGAATCAGCGCAGAATCATTAGCAGGTACTATGTGGGAGAAAGAAAGAAACCTGCGTAAGCATCAAATTGAATGGCACCGGAAAATTTCCCTTTCGTTGGCTTGCCTTGTTTTGTTTTTGATTGGTGCACCATTGGGTTCCATCATCAGGAAGGGCGGATTGGGAACACCGTTAATATTCTCTATTATTTTCTTTATGCTATTTTATTTTTCCAGTACCACCGGCGAAAAATTTGCCAAAGAAGATAGCATGAGTCCTTTTGCAGGCATGTGGCTGGCAACTTTTATCTTACTTCCTATTGCCTTTTTTCTTATTTATAAGGCGATGCATGACTCACAACTTTTTAATAAAGAGTTTTATTCAAAAATTTTCAGAACTGCAGGTCATTTTTTTGGCGGTAATAAAAAGAAGTGATTTTTTTAATATAAAAGCAAGGCAATTACAGAAGCTAAATTCAAATCATTATTAAAATTGCTTTATTTTATTACATTGAGATGTTTAATACCTGTCGTTTTGGGAGTCTTTCTGTGACTTTTAATGGTGTAAAAAACGAATTGGGAAATGCACCTTTTAAATTTGCAAAACTAATCCATGAATTAGAACACTTAAGTTGAAAACAGCACAACAAAATCTACAAATTCAAAAATGGGTAGCAGTGGTTTCTGTACTACTGCTGGTAGTAAAATTTATTGCCTACTATTCAACTTATTCTGTTTCCATCCTTACTGATGCATTAGAGAGTATTGTAAATGTAGCCGCAGGATTTATTGGTTTATATAGTCTATTCGTTGCGGCTAAGCCCCGCGACATGGATCATCCGTATGGGCATGGTAAAGCAGAATTTCTTTCTGCTGCAGTAGAGGGAACATTGATCGGAACTGCCGGTGCTATTATTTTATACAAGGGTGTTCAAAATCTTATCAATCCCGTAGCACTCCAAAAAATTGATTATGGTATCTGGCTGGTGGGTACAACGGCAATTGTAAATTTTATAGTGGGCTTTTTTTGCCTGCGGGTAGGAAAGAAAAATAATTCATTGGCATTAATGGCTAGTGGCAAACATTTACAAAGTGATACCTGGTCAACCGTTGGAATAGTAATAGGTCTTATTCTGCTTTATTTTACAGGATACAAATGGATAGATAGTACAGTAGCAATTTTGTTCGCTGTTTTTATTATGTTCACCGGCTATAAAATCCTACGGCATTCCATTGCCGGAATTATGGATGAAGCAGATACAAAACTGCTTACCAGAATGGTAACCCTGTTGAATGCGAATAGAAGTGAGAATTGGGTTGATTTGCATAATCTACGGGTTATTAAATATGGAAATGTGTTGCATGTGGATTGTCACCTGACAGTGCCCTGGTATCTTAATATTCATGAAGGGCACAGGGAAGTAGATGCGTTAGCGGCATTGATACGGAAAGAGTTTGGAGAATCCCTTGAATTGTTCGTTCATTCCGATGGTTGTTTACCTTTTTCTTGCCGGATTTGTAATAAAAGCAATTGTAGCGAGAGAAAGAATAATTTTGAGCATCGGATCATCTGGACCTTAGAAAATATATCACAGAATAAAAAACATGAACTAGTATAGTATGAAAACAATTACAACCTGGAAAAAGAATCATGAATTTGAAAGCCTGCATGAACATAGCACAATACAGCTTGATGGAAGCAGGGAGAATGGCTTTAGCCCCAAAGCATTATTATTAGCCGGTCTTGCTGGTTGCTCTGGAATAGATGTGGTGGACATTCTTACAAAAATGAAAGTAACTTTTTCTGAATTCACTATCGAATCAGAAGCAGAGCAAACAGAAGAGCATCCTAAAGTTTTTAAAGAGATTTTGATCACTTACATAATGAAGACGGATGCTGAAAATGAGGATAAAGTAAAAAAGGCAATTGATCTTTCTTTGGAAAAATATTGTGGAGTATCGGCGATGTTGAAAAAGAACTCACCTATCAATTATAAATTAGTTATTCAGTAATTTAGGTTTCAACTATGTTATCCAAAAAATCACAATACGCTTTTAAAGCACTTACTTACCTGGCAGCAAAGTATAACCAGGGACCCGTACTAATTTCTGAAATTGCTAAAAAGAAAAAAATTCCGCTCAAATTTTTGGAAAATATACTACTGGAATTAAAGAAGGCTGATATTCTTGATAGCAAAAAAGGGAAAGGGGGAGGCTATTTTCTTGCTAAAAGCCCCGACAAAGTTAAAATGGCGACCGTAATCCGTTTGATAAATGGTCCTATTGCCATGCTACCGTGTGTTAGTCTTTATTTTTATGAACGATGTAAGAATTGTGACGAAAAACATTGCGGCCTGCATGATATAATGCTGGAAGTAAGGGATGCTACCCTGAATATTGTTGAAAACAGGACACTAAAAGATCTGATAGTTTAGCTTGTACTTTGGCAAACAGTCGTTTGCGTAAATAATCATAAAGTAGTCTATCGTCTTGGTAGGCTATTTTTTTACCCCTATTTTTGCAGTCTACTAAAATTATATACTATGTCATTACGACTGGGTGATACAGCGCCAAATTTTACCGCACAAACAACTGAAGGAGAAATTAATTTCTATGATTTTATTGGGGATGGCTGGGGAATTCTATTTTCCCATCCTGCTGACTTTACACCAGTTTGTACTACTGAGCTTGGTAAGACAGCTTTGTTGCAGGAAGAATTTGCAAAACGTAATGTAAAAGTGCTTGCGGTAAGTATCGATCCGTTGGATAAACATTTTAAGTGGAGAAAAGATATCAACGAAACTCAAGGTTGTTCAGTTGGTTTCCCAATAATTGCAGATGCCGATAGGAATGTTGCAACCCTCTATGACATGATCCATCCCAATGCTTCTGCTACTGCAACGGTTCGTTCTCTTTTTGTAATCGGTCCTGATAAGTTGGTAAAGCTGATGATCATATACCCGGCATCAACAGGAAGAAACTTTTATGAAGTATTAAGGGTAGTTGATTCATTACAATTAACAGCAGGTTATAGCGTAGCAACACCGGCTGACTGGAAATCGGGTGAAGATGTAATTGTTGTACCGGCGGTTTCTACGGAAGATGCCATCAAGAAATTCCCTAAAGGTGTAAAAGTTGTAAAACCTTACTTACGTTATACACCACAGCCAAATTTATAAATGTTAAGCACTGAACAAATACAGGAAATTGAAGGAAGTACAGTTCATGAAGCAATTCGGTTAGTAACCCAGTTGTTTTCTGAAGGTGTTGTGTTCTCTTCCTCATTAGGTCAGGAAGACCAGGTGCTTACAGATATTATTTCTAAAAACAACCTTCCTGTAAAAATTTTTACTATTGATACCGGTAGATTATTTAATGAAACATATGAGTTGCTTGATAGAACAATTGCCCGCTATAAAAGAAATATCGAAGTTTTTTTTCCGGAAGCAACCGATGTTGAGGAGTTTGTAAATACTAAGGGAATAAATAGCTTTTACGAATCAGTTGACAACAGAAAGGAATGTTGTTATATCCGGAAAGTAAAACCATTGAACAGGGCACTAAAAGGAGCAAAAGTTTGGATAACAGGATTAAGAGCTGAACAGTCTGGTAACCGGGAACAGATGCCGATGATCGAGTGGTCTGATGAAAAACAGCTGTATAAATTTAACCCGCTAATACGATGGGGCTATAATGATATGATGGAGTACATTAATCAACATAATGTCCCGTACAATCATTTACATGATAAGGGTTTTATAAGTATTGGATGTTCACCTTGTACAAGAGCCATTGAACCAGGTGAAGATGCAAGAGCAGGCCGCTGGTGGTGGGAAATATCGCAAAAAGAATGTGGTTTGCATGAAAGTGTAACGAAAGTAGCAGTGTAATTTTTTTGTATAATAAGTCTACTGTAAAAGTAGACTTATAGGAAAAATATAAGTATGAGTAACTATCATTTGAATTATCTCGAGGAACTGGAGGCGGAGAGTATCTACATATTCCGGGAAGTAGCGGCGCAGTTCGAACGTCCTGCTTTGTTGTTTAGTGGCGGTAAGGATTCCATTACACTTGTTCACCTGGCAAAGAAAGCATTTGCACCGGGAAAAATTCCTTTTCCCTTGGTGCATATTGATACGGGACATAATTTTCCTGAAGCCCTGACTTTCCGGGATTGGTTGGCCAACGAAGTAAATGCAACATTGACAGTGCGAAAAGTGGAAGATACCATCAAGCAAAGAAGCCTGACTGAACCTAAAGGAAAATTCCCAAGCCGCAACTGGTTACAGACATACACACTGCTCGACACTATTGAAGAATTTAAATTTGATTGTTGCATTGGTGGAGCCAGAAGAGACGAAGAAAAAGCAAGAGCTAAAGAAAGAATTTTTTCGGTGAGGGATGAATTCGGTCAATGGAATCCAAAATTGCAACGACCAGAATTATGGAATATTTATAATGGTCGTATTCACAAGGGCGAAAACGTAAGAGTGTTTCCTATCAGCAACTGGACAGAACTTGATATCTGGAATTATATACGCAAAGAAAACATTGGTTTGCCTTCTATCTATTTTTCACATGAAAGGGAAGTGATAGAGCATGAAGGGCAATTAGTAGCTATGAGTGAATATGTACAACCATCTGCGGATGATATTATCACTACCAAAAAAGTTCGTTACCGAACAGTTGGGGATATGACTTGTACCGCTGCCGTAGAATCAACGGCATCTACGTTGGATGAAGTGATCAACGAAATTATTTCTACCAAAATAAGTGAAAGAGGTGAAACTAGAATTGATGATAGAGTTACCGAAGCAGCGATGGAAGACAGGAAGAAGAATGGATATTTTTAAAAATCAAAATTAAAAAGTAAAAATTCAAAAAGTCGTAGTATCCGGAGTGTATTTTTTGAATTTTGATTTTTGACTTAATTATTTATCATGGATTTACTAAGATTTATAACCGCTGGTAGTGTAGATGATGGAAAAAGTACTTTGATCGGTCGTTTGCTTTACGACAGTAAAAATATTTTGATTGATCAGTTAGAGGCATTAGAAAAGTCAACGAAGAACAGAACAGATGGCTCTGTTGATCTCGCCTTATTGACCGATGGTCTAAGAGCCGAGAGAGAGCAAGGTATTACGATTGATGTGGCATATAGATATTTCACCACACCAAAAAGAAAATTCATCATAGCCGATGCACCGGGACATGTACAGTACACAAGGAACATGATTACAGGAGCTTCGAATGCCAATCTTATTATTATACTAGTAGATGCAAGACAAGGTGTCGTAGAGCAAACCCGCCGCCATTCCATTATTGCATCGTTATTGAAAATTCCACATGTGGTGGTGGCCATCAATAAAATGGACCTGGTAGAATACTTGGAAGATGTATACAACAACATCGTTATTGATTATGCAAATGTTGCAAAGCAATTAGGGTTGAAGGATGTGATCTATATTCCTATTAGTGCATTAAATGGCGATAACATCGTTGATAAATCAACTGCGATTGATTGGTACATGGGCAAGCCCCTGCTTGAATTGCTGGAAGAAGTAGAAATTGATAATGATATTAATTTAACGGATGCCCGTTTCCAGGTACAATTGGTTATTCGTCCGCAAACTGATGACTTGCATGATTACCGTGGTTATGCAGGTAAAGTAATAAGTGGTATCTATAAAAAGGGCGATAAAGTGACGGTGTTGCCTGCAGGTATTGAAACAACAATCAGCAAACTGGAAGTAGGTGGGGAGGAAGTAGAAGAAGTATTTGCACCACAGAGTGTAGTAATTCAATTAGCAGATGATATTGATATAAGCAGGGGTGATGCAATAACGAAGGTTGATAATCAACCGCAGGTGAACAATGAACTGGAAGTCTTGCTTTGTTGGTTAGACGATAAGCCGCTGGTGCCCGGTAATAAATATTATTTGCAGCATAATAGCCGCCTGGTAAGAGCAGTAGTGAAGCAAATTGATTATAAACTGGATGTAAACAGTCTAGATCAGCAACCGGTTGAAGGAAATGTAAAGCTGAATGAGGTAGTGAAGGCGACAATCAAAACAGCGGCACCATTAGTATTTGATAATTACGAAAAGATCAGTGCAAATGGAAGTGGCATTTTAGTGGATGAAACCAGTAATAGTACAGTAGCAGCCGTTCTCTTTAAGTAAATTTTTTTATCAATAATCTCTACTAAAAAAGTAGACTATATATGAATAATCAACAATCAACCGGAAAAGTAACACTGGCAGGCGCAGGCCCGGGTGATGCTGAATTAATAACAGTAAAACTGCAACGAAGACTTGCCGATGCGGAAGTGATCATTATCGATCGTCTTGTCAATCCGTTGATCGTTGAAGAACATGCTTCAGCGGCTGCGCTGGTTATTCAAGCCGGTAAGCAAGGTTATAATGAGGCTTCTTTGTCGCAGGAAGAAGTTACTGCATTGATAATTGAACATGCACTAAAAGGGAAAAGAGTTTTGCGGTTGAAAGGAGGCGATACTGCATTCTTCAGTAATGTATTGGATGAGCTGCAAGCCTTGCAGCAACATAGTATTTCGTTTGAAATTATTCCGGGTATAACTGCTGCATCTGGTGCCTCTGCTTATACAGGCATTCCATTGACAGCCCGTGGATATTCGCAATCCGTACAGTTTCTCACTTTCAATCCTAATAGTTATTATAGTTCTGAAAAATGGAAGAGCATAGCCAGTTCTAATGATACACTGGTGTTTTACATGGCTGCAAAAAATATTACGGATCTCGCCGAATTGTTATTGCGTTTTTCCCGCAAGTCATTGACTCCGCTGGCTGTTATTGAACAGGCAACTACGGCGAATCAGCAAATTCATATTAGCACATTAAAAGATTGTATAACCAATTTTGCCGGACGACAATTCAGCTCGCCATCATTGATCATCATTGGTGAAGTGGTGAATCTGCAGCAGGATTTTAATTGGTTTGCAGCAAACTCAACAGGGTCTGTGTTTAACGAATTAGTGACTGTTTAATAATGAACTATGATTGGTGAATCAAGAATAAAACAATTACATGAGTTTCTGGATGGTTATTCGAAAGAAGAGCTGATCTGGATCAATGGCTATTTGTCAGGCATCGTTATGAATGCAAAAGACAACGGAGCCACGCAAATAAACAGTAACGAACCAAAAGCCGCTGCAATAAAAAAGATCACTTTAGTTTTTGGTACCGAAACAGGAAATTCAAAACGATTAGCAACACAGTTAGCGGCGGTAGCAAAGAAAAAAGGGGTGAATGCAAAGTTGGTTGGATTGGATCAATACGGGGTGAATGATCTGACGAAGGAAGATTATTTTTTTGTGGTGATCAGCACACAGGGAGAAGGCGAACCACCGATACCCGCAAAAAAATTCTATGACCATATTCATGAAAACCAATTGTCATTACCAGATTTGAAATTCAGTGTGCTGGCATTGGGCGATTCGTCCTATCCGCTTTTTTGCAAAACAGGAGAAGATGTAGATACGCAATTAAGCAAGTTTGGTGCAACAAGAGTGGTGCCACTGCAAAAATGTGATGTTGATTATGAGGAAGAGGCATTGCAGTGGTTTGAAAAAGTCTTACATGTAGTAGAAGCAAAAGTGCAGGTTAGCCTAGGTGCACCGGCAGCGATAATTACTAAAAAAACAACTGGCAAAAAATATTATACAGGAACTATACTCACAAATATTAATTTAAATGATCGTGGGTCCAACAAACAAACCTATCATATTGAAATAGGTGCTAATGAACTCATTGCTTATGAACCGGGTGATACGATTGGTATTATCCCCCGTAACCAACAGGAAGTAGTAGAAAAAATTATTGCCTTAACAGGTATAGATGCAAATCTGGAGATCGCTACAGCAAAAGTTACTGCGCCGGTTGCCGAATTACTTACACAGCATCTCAATATTTGCTACCTGCTTACTTCAACAGTGAAGAAGTATGCGGCGATTATTCAACAGGAAATTCCTGATACAAGAATGGATTTAGTAGATCTGCTTCGCATTTACCCGGTAAAAGACGCAGCTCAATTTGAAGCAATTGTAAAAATTTTACTGCCTATTTCGCCAAGATTGTATTCTGTTTCTTCTTCACCGGCAGCGCATGGAGAAAGCGAAGTGCATATCACCGTTGCAAGAAACCAGTTCCTGGAAGAAGATGCTCAACGCTTTGGATTGTGCAGCGAGTTCTTAGGAGATCAACCGGTTGGTTCGGCCATTACCTTTTATGTCCATAAAGACAAAAATTTCAAATTACCGGCTGCCGATAAAGATGTGATCATGATCGGTCCGGGAACTGGTATAGCTCCTTTCCGTGCATTTCTTGCTGAAAGAGATGCAACAGGTGCACCTGGAAGAAATTGGTTTTTCTTCGGCGAGCAACATTTTACTACTGATTTTTTATACCAGACAGAAATACAGAATTACGTACAAACAGGAGTACTTTCTAAAATCGATCTTGCTTTTTCAAGAGATCAACAAGAAAAAGTGTATGTGCAGCATAGAATGAAACAACAAGCAACTGAGTTATATACCTGGATCGATAGTGGAGCCTCTGTGTTCATCAGTGGAACAAAAGATCCGATGAGTAAAGAAGTAGAGCTTGCATTATTACAAATCATTGAAGAGAAAGGAAAGAAAACAACGGAAGAAGCAACGCAATACTTAGACAACCTGAAGAAAGAAGGCAGATATGAAAAAGATGTTTATTAAAGAAGACAGGCTATGAGCAAAAAAAATAATTTATCACCGGTAGAGCGGATCAAAACCTCAAGCGATGGATTGAGGGGAACCTTAAAAGAAAGCCTGGAAGATGGCCTTACTGGTGCTTTGTATGAAGATGACCAATCGCTGATTAAATTTCATGGCCTCTACCAACAAGACGACCGTGACAGAAGAGAAGAACGAAGTGCAAAGAAATTAGAATGGTTATATTCTTATATGATCAGGTTACGATTGCCCGGAGGATTTTTAACACCTGAACAATGGATCGGCTTGCATCATGTGGCAGGTGAACATTCTACCGGAACAATAAAAATTACAACACGACAAACAGTACAGCTGCACGGGATTTTAAAATCTCATATCAAACCAACTATTCAATCATTCAATACGTTGCAGCTGGATTCAATTGCAGCTTGCGGCGATGTGAACCGGAATGTAACCTGCAGTGCTCATCCAAATGAATCACCAGTTCATGAAGAAGTATTTAAGTACGCCGATAAAATAAGTTTACTGGCATTACCAAAAACAAGGGCTTATTATGAGATTTGGCTGGATGAAGAGCAGATTGCTGATAAGCAAGAGGAAGATCCGTTGTACCAGGATCGTTACTTGCCAAGAAAATTTAAAATCGGAATTGCAATTCCACCTAATAATGATGTAGATGTTTTAACGAATGATGTGGGATTGATCGCCATTATTGAAAATAATATGTTGGTAGGTTTCAATATTGCTGCTGGTGGTGGATTAAGTGCTACACATGGCAATGCAAATACCTATGCAAGGCTGGCAACAATGCTCGGCTTTGTTGATACAGAAGAAAAAATATTAAAAGTTGTCTATGAAATAATGACGATCCAGCGGGATTATGGAAATAGAACAGATCGAAAATTAGCCCGGTTAAAATATACGATTGATAAGTTGGGCGTTGCTGAATTTAAAAAAGAATTAGAAAAAAGATGTGGCTTTACATTAGAAGAATCTAAATACTACAGTTTTACTGACCGGAAAGACCATTATGGGTGGAAGCAGAATCATGAGGGCAAGTGGTATTATACTTTGTTTGTGGAAAATGGAAGAGTGCTGGATGATAATACCGCAGCGATAAAAACTGCATTATTTGAAATTGCAAAGACCGGCAAAGCGAATTTTCGTTTTACCGGAAATCAGAATGTGATACTGGCTGATATCAGTGAAGAAGATAAATCGATCATTGAAGAATTGTTAGAACAATTTGGACTAGATCAACACACACATAAAGCAAGTGCTTTGCGAAAAAATGCAATGGCTTGTGTGGCATTTAATACTTGTCCGCTGGCATTGGCAGAAGCACAACGCTACCTTCCTTCATTGATTGATAAAATAGAGCCTCTGTTGGAAAAACATTCATTGCAACACGAGGAAATCATTTTAAGAATGACCGGTTGTCCAAATGGTTGTGGCCGTTCACCCGCAGCCGAGATCGGCTTTGTTGGAACCGCATACGGGCATTACAATCTGCATATTGGTGGCGATCGTACAGGCGAACGGTTAAATACAAAGTATAAAGACAGCCTGAATGAAGAGCAAATATTGCAAACACTGGATGAGTTATTTGCAGTTTATAAAAGTGAAAGAACTATAGGTGAAACTTTTGGTGATTTCTCTAATAAAAAATGGTAGTGGCAAATTAAAATTGAATGAACGATTATCAGAACATATTTCAACGGAAGATAACTGCATTGCAACAAAGCAATAATTATCGTTATTTTCTGAACGTAAACAAAAGTGCCAGGCATTTCCCCTTTTTCTATTTTGATCAGCAGGGAGAAACTAAAAGAGCCATTAATTTTTGCAGCAACGATTACCTGGGCATGAGTGTGGATGAAGAAGTGATCAGTAAATTATCTTTTGTATTGCACCAAAGTGGTACCGGAAGTGGCGGCACCCGAAATATTTCAGGGACAACTAACCATCACCAATCATTAGAACAAACAATTGCTGCATGGCATCAAAAAGAATCAGCATTGCTTTTTGGCGGGGCTTACCTGGCTAACCTGACTTCGTTACAAACAATTGGCCGGCATATCAAAGAACTAATTTTTATTTCGGATGAACGAAATCATGCTTCTATCATTGAAGGAATCAGGAACAGCGGCAATTCAAAAGTAATTTTTCGTCATAATGATATTCAGCATTTAGAAGAATTATTGCAATCACTTCCGGCTGATAAACCAAAGATGATAGTCTTTGAATCTGTGTATAGCATGAATGGATCTATCGCTCCGGTAAAAGAGATAATTCGTCTCGCAAAGAAATATAATGCCTTAACCTATATAGATGAAGTGCATGCAGTTGGTTTGTATGGCGAAACCGGAGCAGGTATTTGCGAACAGGAAAATCTATTACAAGAGATTGATATTATTAATGGAACATTGGCAAAAGCTGTTGGGGTGATTGGTGGTTATATTGCTGCATCACAAACAATTATCGACTTTATCCGCAGTTATGGCAGTGGATTTATTTTTACTACATCATTGCCACCGGCTAATTGTGCAGCTGCTGAAAAAAGTATCAATCTGATACAGGTACAACAACAACACCGGGCAAGAATGCATGGCACCGTGAATTACTTACGAAGATTGCTGGAAGCTGAAGCAATCCATTTCATTTCAAACGATTCACATATAACTCCTGTTTTAATTGCCGATGCAGCAAAATGTAAAATTATTGCTGATAAATTATTGGAGCAACACGGAGTATATGTGCAGCCCGTAAATTATCCGACTGTTCCTGTCGGTGAAGAATGTTTGCGAATAATTGTTACAGCCCGCCATACAAGAGAACAGGTAGCACAATTAGTAAAAAATTTAAAACAAGTATTGCTTGAAGAAAGTACGCATCATATGCAGAAGCAGCCGGCTTAGTTTATTACAAGCTGAGTTGGTAAAGCAAAAGATCCTTTTGCTACAACCCGCAACTGAAGTGGAGATCATTGGGCGTACCAGTCGTGGCGACAGGGAGCTTAATGTTAATCTCTCTGCATTGGATGGAACGGATTTTTTTACGGAAGAAATATTTACCGCATTAGAAAAAAATGAAGCAGATATAGCTGTTCATTCTTTAAAAGATATGAGTGCTACCCATTTTTTCAGTCACAATTCATTTGCCGTTGTAGACAGGGATGATGTGCGGGATATAGCTATTTTCAATCCGGATATTCTTGAAAAGATAAAGAATGGCAAAACCATCATTGTAGGAACCTGTTCGCCAAGAAGAGAGGAGATGGCTGTTGATTTTTTAAAAAAAGCGTTGCCACAACTTCATGCTGAAATAAAAATTGAAACAAGATCGATACGAGGAAATGTGGAAGGAAGACTCAGGCTATTAAGGGAGGGAAATTACGACGCTACTATTTTGGCAACTGCAGGATTAAACCGTTTGTTAAGAAGCAATATTGATGCTGCAATTATCAACTCATTATTAGCGGGTACAAAGTTGATGTTACTGCCACTAATTGAATGTGTACCAGCACCTTGCCAGGGAGCTATTGTGGCCGAAGCACACCCGAACAATATAGTTGCAACAGATTTGCTGAAGAAAATAAATGATCCAGATCTTTTTGAAGATGCATATAATGAAAAGAAAGAGGCTTATCAGTATGGAACCGGATGTTTACAGCGATTTGGGGTCGCTACATTTAAAACTAAATACTATAAAACATTGTATGCCGCCGGCATTGACAATAATGACAATCAATTCAGAAAATGGTCCGGCTTGCCTGACATTGATATTAGCCAGGGCAATATATTTTCATCTACGGATCATATGAAGGATTTCTTTGTGTATAAATGGAGTGATGAAAAAGGAAGGATCGATCAACCAGTTGTTTTTGTTGCGAATTATAAAGCGGTACAACATGATAGTGCTACTGCTGCATTAATACATGCAACAATTTATGCCTCCGGAACTAAAACATGGTTTGAATTAGCAAAGCAAGGGTATTGGGTCCAAGGTTCTGCAGATGCTTTTGGTTTTGAATGGTTCCTGCCAGCATTGGAAATGCCGTTATTTAATATTAAGCAGAATGATATTTGTATTCTTACACACAATGAAGCAGCCAAAAGATGGAAACAAAAAGGCTATCATGCAGTAAGTAATTATCAGTTACTGGCTGGCGAAAATATTGAGCTGGTTGAAAAAATCGCTGCGGCAGATTTTATTTTTTGGAGCAGTTACACGCAGTATGAAAATTATAACCAGTACTGCAAGTTAAGTGTTAAGCATGGCTGTGCGGGAGGAGAAACAGCAGCTTTACTAATGAAACAAACAGTTGAACCCGTGATATTTCCAACAATTAAATCATTTGAAGAATGGAGAGAATATTTTACCCGGCCACTCAGCGTCGCCTGAGAGCCGATGAACATATACGGGAGTTAACGGCAACGGTAAGACTTTCACATAAAAGCTTTATCCAGCCCTTGTTTGTGGATGAAGCATTGACGTCTCCAAGAGCTGTAAAGGGTTTAGCAAGTGTGCAAGTAGATACGATCGGATCAGTATTACAAACAATTGAATCAGACTTAAAAAATGGTATCAGTAAGTTTTTATTGTTCCCTGTTCCTGCAAATAAAAGTGAAATCATTTTTGATTTTAGTTTTGCGACAACAGTTGTTAAAAGAATAAAAGATGTTTTTGGGGATGCTGTTTGGTTGTCGGCTGATGTTTGTCTTTGCAGTTATACATCACATGGACATTGTGGCATTTTAAATAAGGAGCAATCAGTTTTACTGAATGGTGAAACAGTGAATGTTCTTACGAAATATGCGATTCAATTAGCTAATGCAGGTGCAGATTGTATTGCACCCAGTGATATGATGGATGGAAGAATTGCTGCAATCCGTTCTGCTTTGAATGCATTCGGACATGATACAGTTAGTATCATGAGTTATGCTGCAAAATTCAGTTCACAATTTTATGGCCCTTTCAGAGATGCTTGTCATTCATCGCCACAGGCCAATGTATTAAAGAACAGGAAAACCTATCAAATTTCTCCCTTCAATATAAATGATGCAATAGCCAGTGCTTTGCGGGATGAAAAAGAAGGAGCCGATATATTAATGGTTAAACCGGCTGCTTTATACACAGATGTGATAGCAAAGTTGAAACAGCAAACAATAAAACCTGTTGCAGCCTATCATGTAAGCGGTGAGTATGCAGCCATTGAAAGCCTGGCAGCACAAAATTTATTGAACCGGGATGCCGCACACCTGGAAACATGGGCAGCATTAACAAGAAGTGGAGCTGATATAATTATTTCATATGCAGCAAGAAGCGCAAAGAATTGGATTGAACAAGCAAGTATTTAAAAAACAACTAATGGACCAGGATTTTGATAAATTGATTTTGAAGGAAACTGAAATTGGCTCAAAGAACCAGTTGTATCCTGTTTTTTTAAAACTCGAACAGTTAAATACATTACTTGTAGGAGCAGGAAATGTAGGATTGGAGAAATTACACTCCTTATTAGCCAATTCTCCCGAAGCAAAAATTACTATCGTTGCCTCGGAAGTAAAAGAAGAAATAAAAAAATTAGTTTGGAAACATCCATCTTGTACAATTATCCAGCGAAGATTTGAAGAAGGCGATCTTGTTGGGAAAGAGTTGCTTGTTCTCGCTACTGATGATAAACAATTGCATAAGGATATTAAAGGCCTGGCAAAGAATAAAGGAATTTTAGTAAATGTTGCAGATACTCCGGAACTATGTGATTTTTATCTCGGCAGCATTGTACAAAAAGGAAGTTTGAAAATTGCTATTTCTACTAATGGGAAATCGCCAACTGCGGCCAAAAGGATAAAAGAAGTTTTACATGATGTATTACCCGGGGAGTTAGATGATGTAATTGATAACCTGCACAATGTTCGGAAGAAATTAAATGGAAATTTCGAGCAGAAAGTAAAGAAGCTAAATGCTCTTACTAAGGGATTGGTTGAGAAAGATAATGTAAACGGTGAAAGGCGTTGGAGAAAAATTGCGACTTATTCCTTGATATCTTTTGCATTAATGTTGATTGGACATTTTATTTTTTCGTATTTACCATTTCAGCAGATGGCAGATGATACAGTAGCCTGGTACAAAACATTGGACAAGAATTTTCATTGGATGGTTTTGGCCGGCTTTCTTGCGCAAATGGTGGATGGGGCAACCAGTATGGGTTATGGTGTCACAAGTTCTATTGTATTACAAACAGCACAAGTAAGCCCGGCAGCAATTAGTGCCGGCATACATACTGCCGAAATGTTTACCAGCGGAGCATCAGGTTATAGTCATTATAAATTTGGAAACGTAAACAAGAAGCTTTTTAAGGCATTGGTTATACCCGGTATTATCGGTGCGATACTTGGTGCATTGATGCTAGTATGGTTTGATGATACACATATTAAATACCTGCGTCCTGCAATGGCAATTTATACGTTGCTATTGGGTATAAAAATATTTGCCAATGCTTTTAAAGCGGTGAATGAAAAAAAGAAATTCAAGAGACATGGCTGGCTAGCTGGTGCAGGGGGGTTTCTTGATTCTTTTGGAGGCGGTGGCTGGGGTCCCATTGTTACTTCTACATTAATTACAAAAGGACGAACTCCGAAATATGTAATAGGATCAGTCAGCCTGACAGAATTTTTTGTAACACTGGCTAGTGCCTTCACTTTTTTTACATTGATTGGTGTGCAAAATTGGCAAATAATATTAGCTCTTGTTATTGGAGGAGTTATTGCCGCACCTATTGCAGCGAGACTTGCAGGCAAATTACCTAGGAAAACTTCTTTCATTTTATTGGGGGCTGTGGTTGTCGCCTGGAGTATCCGAATATTAATAAAAGCATTATAATAAAATTAATAGTCTATAAATTTGGTAGAGTAATAGTTCACACATATTTTTGACAAATGTTTTCCCTGCGTAATCAGAAACTTAATAACCCGCCAGCTTTTGCGGATCCAATTCAACGATGTTGTTGCCTGTGAAGTGGTGCTTTTTTTTATTTATTTAGTCTACTAAATAAATAGACTAATTATTGTATAATCGAAATCAAACCAAGTACATGAAACATTTTGCTCTTTTAATCGCTTTTTTATTACCGTTGATTGTTTCGGCTCAGTTTACCGGCCGTGTTGTAAATGATAATAATGAACCTGTGCCTTTTGCAAGTGTAGTAGTAAAAAACACTTCTACCGGCGCTGTTACTGATTCTGCAGGCCGTTTTTCATTTATCGTAAATCAACCATTTCCTTTTATTTTAGTAGTATCTTCTGCAGGCTTTGGGCCACGGGAGTTTATTGTCAGAAATTCGAATATCAATAATGTATTGATACAATTAGAATCGCTTTTTCAAAGGGATACGGTTGTTATTACCTCAAGAAGACGCAGAGAAGTATTACAGGATGTTCCTATTCCCATTTCAGTTATCAGCGCAGCACAGGTAGAAGATGCAGGCGCATTCAATGTAAACCGGGTTAAGGAATTTGTACCATCGGTTCAATTGTATACATCTAATCCCCGCAATACTGGTATCAATATCCGGGGGCTTGGTTCTCCATTTGGATTAACCAATGATGGTCTTGATCCCGGGGTTGGTTTTTATGTGGATGGTGTTTACTATGCCCGTCCCGCTGCTGCAACGTTTGATTTTATCGATGTAGAACGCATTGAAGTATTGCGTGGTCCACAGGGAACATTATTTGGTAAGAACACTACTTCGGGAGCACTGAATATCACAACCCGCAAACCAAGTTTTAAACCCGGTGCAAATTTTGAAGTGAGTTATGGTAATTATGGATACGTACAAGCAAAGAGTTCTATAACAGGTCCCTTATCTAAAAAATTAGCAGCCCGTCTTTCTTTTTCTGGAACACAACGTGACGGTTTGGTGGAGAATGTTCGTACTGGAAAATATACCAACGATATTAATAATCTTGGATTTCGTGGGCAGCTATTGTACAAGCCGTCAGATAATACATCAATTACATTTGCAGCTGATGCTTCCCGTCAACGACCTGATGGTTATGCACAAGTGGTAGCCGGTGTGGTGCAGACGCAGCGACCTGCCTATCGTCAATTCGCTGCAATCATTGCTGATCTTGGATATAGTTTACCCAATCAAAATGCTTTCGCCAGAGTAATAGATCATGATACTCCATGGAGATCGGGTAATGATTTGGGAGGAATATCATTAAATGCAGATATTAAAATTGGTCCAGGTACATTGACTTCAACTACGGCCTGGCGCTATTGGGATTGGGATCCTTCCAATGATAGAGACTTCACAGGTTTGCAGGCACTGGCAAAATCACAGAATCCGGCAAAGCATCGGAACTGGTCGCAGGAGGTTCGCTATGCCGGAGAGTTTTCATCCCGATTAAGTGGTGTTGTTGGTTTATTTTTTATTGACCAGGAAGTAAAGATCAACGGAACAGAAGAATCAGGTGCTGCTCAATGGCGTTTTTCACAAAGCTCTACCAGCAATCTTTGGCAAACACCGGGCCTTTTTGAAGGATATGGTATTTATACAAAAGCTTCGATCAAATCCACCAGTGCGGCAGCATTCGCAAATATTGATTGGGAAATTACAGAAGGATTACATGTATTACCCGGCATTCGGTTCAACTACGATAAAAAAGATGTAAGCTACAACAGGGTAGCAGCAGGTGGGCTAGATACTGCAAACTACAATGGCACAACCGCTCAAAAAACTACATTACAGGGTTTTAAAAATGGAGTTTACAGCAGTCAATCGTATGTTGCTGATGCTAATGAAAACAATTTGACCTATCAACTAACCGTAGCATACAGGGTCAATAAAAGGCTTAATGCTTTTGTAACGTATTCTACCAGCTTTAAGCCTGTGGGTGTTAATGTAGCCGGATTACCAACTGTTAATGGTCAACCAGCAACAGATTTAGCGGTAATAAAACCAGAGGATCTGAAACACTATGAAGTAGGTATTAAAACTAATCCAAGTGATAAGTTCACATTGAATCTTACGGTACATAATTCCGACATTAAGAATTACCAGACGAATGTTCAATCAGCCGAGTTAGGTGTTAATCGTGGCTATATTGCTAATGCCGAAGAAGTAAATGTAAAAGGTTTGGAAGTGGATGCAAATTTTAAAGCCAATAATCATTTCTCTTTTTACGGAGCATTAGCATACACTGATGCTAAGTATGTAAAATTTGTAAATGCCCCGCTACCATTGGAAGAAACGGGTTTAACAGAAAATGGAGTACAGAAAGCATTTAAAGATATTTCAGGTGGTGAGCTTCCCGGGATATCTAAATGGGCCGGATCATTAGGAGGAGAGTTTACAACTCCTGTTGCTTTTTTAGGTAAAGCAGGCAAATTCTTTGTAGCAGCAGATGGTTACTATCGTTCTTCTTTTTCTTCAAGCCCATCACCGTCAGCCTATTTGAATATTGATGGATATGCACTATTAAATGGAAGATTTGGTTTTAGAGCTGTTAACGGTCTTTCAGCATTTGTATGGGGTCGTAATTTATTAGATAAGAATTATTATGAACAATTATTACCGGCAGGTGGTAATGCCGGTCATTATGCAGGAGTATTGGGAGATCAGCGAACATACGGAATTACATTGCGCTATTCTTTTTAATATCATATAGTTACTAACCCTAAGCATAGTTTTTCATACAACAAGCAATCGTTAGAGTAACGGCGTCCTGGTTCTCCGGGACGCCTCTTTAAAAAATCAACCCTGTGACCGAGAGGATAGGTGGAGGGCTGCAAATCCTTATACGCCGGTTCGAATCCGACCGGGCTGTCATTTTTTTGAACAGTAAATAGCAGCGTATGATTTTATCTTATCCTGAAATAAACAAAGTGATGCTTCCGCTGATTATACAGGGAGTAGTGATCAATAAGAAAGATAATAAACAAGTTAGGTTCACCCATGTGTATATCGAAAAATCCGGAGAGGAATCGTTGACAACTACTGAAGGAGAGTTTAAACTACTTTCCTGGCAACAATTTCCTGTTACATTAATAGTAAAGCATATTCATTTTGATATTGTCCGGCTGGTAATTACTTCTGCATCGCAAGGGATATTAATTTTTTTAAAAGAAAAATAGCGGATATGTTCACTTCTTTTTCTTCTGGCAGAAACCTTATGGCAGGTGCGTTAATGAGTATATTATTGTCGTCAAAAGCAATTGCACAAGCAAAACAGACTACCAATGTAAACCAGCTTTGGGCAGGATATTTTAACCAGACCCGTTTCAGCAGCAAATGGGGTGTATGGACTGACGCACATTTAAGAACGAAGGAAGATTTCTTTTCTGGCTTTTCACAGGCAATTATTCGTGTTGGACTAACGTATTATCTTACGGATGATGCAAAGCTGACAGTAGGGTATGCTTATATCAATCATTTTCCTGCAGAAAATCATAAAAATATTTCGCAGCCAGAGCATAGGCCATGGCAACAGATCCAATGGCATACACGATTTCCTAAACTACGATTAATGCAATGGTTCCGGTTAGAAGAAAGATTTCGGCGAAAGATTTTGAATGACAATGAACTGGCCGAAGGGTATAATTTTAATTTTAAACTTCGCTATAATTTCTTCGCACAAATCCCCTTGAGTAAAAGAAGATTTCAACCCAAAACGTTGTCATTGGTAGTGAATGATGAAGTGCATGTGAACTTTGGTAAGCAGATAGTCAATAATTATTTTGACCAAAATCGTTTTTTCGTTGGTTTCAATTATCATATTAATAAGCATGATAATTTCCAATTTGGATACATGAATGTTTTTCAACAATTAGCTGCGGGCAATAGGTATCGCAGCACCCAGGTTGCAAGGCTATTCTATTTTCACAATCTTGATCTAAGAAAACAATAAATCATCCTTATGAAAAATATTTTTATATATAGGTGTAACGCAAACGTATGTTAGTCATTGATTTTCTTAACAGTTTCATAGTGCAAGCATTGTATCTTTGCGGTCCAATTAATTTAAGATAATGTCACAACGTCCGGAAACAAAAGCAATCCGTCTTCAAACAGATCAAACGGGACAAAAGGAACATTCAACGCCTTTATTTCTCACCAGTAGTTTTACATATGAGTCAGCTGAAGAGATGGCAGATGCATTTGCTGATGACACCTTGGAAGTAAATATTTATTCAAGATTTTCTAATCCAACCGTAGATGAATTCATTAATAAGATTGCCGCATTAGAAGGAGCAGAGGATGGTGTAGCAACAGGAACAGGCATGGCAGCGATTTTTGGAACTTTTATGACTTTCTTGAGTAAAGGCGATCATATTATATCTGCATCAGCAGTATTTGGTTCAACGCATACTATTCTCACCAAATATTTACCGAAGTGGGGAATTGAATCCTCCTACTTTGATATGAACCAACCAGGTAGCATTGCTGCTTTGATAAAGCCCAATACTAAAATGCTATATGTGGAAACACCAAGCAATCCTGGTTTGGATATCATAGATATAGAACTTGTATCAAAAATTTGCAACGAGCATAATATCTTATTTATAGTAGATAATTGCTTTGCTACACCAGCAGTACAACAGCCTATTCAGTACGGTGCTGATTTAGTATTACATTCTGCTACAAAATTTATTGATGGACAAGGAAGAGTATTGGGTGGAGTAGTGGTTGGAAAAAAAGAATTAATTAAGCAATTATATCTGTTCATCCGGAATACCGGGCCATCCATGAGTCCTTTTAACGCTTGGGTTCTGACGAAAAGTTTAGAGACATTATATGTTAGAATGGATAGACATGCAGACACAGCCTTGAAACTAGCCACTTCATTACAATCACATTCACAAATTAAAAGCGTAAAATATCCTTTCCTGGAAACGCATCCACAATATGTAATCGCAAAGAAACAAATGAGTAATGGGGGTGGTATTGTGACCTTCGAATTAAAAGGAGGCGTTGAAAGCGGAAGAAATTTTTTGAATGCATTGCAAATGCTGTCAATGACGAATAATTTAGGCGATAGCAGAAGCATTGCATCTCACCCAGCATCTACTACACATTCTAAATTGACAGAAGAAGAACGAACTGCTGTTGGAATTACCCCGGGTTTGATCCGTATCTCCGTGGGGTTAGAGCATCCGGAAGATATTCTAAATGATATTTTGCAGGCGTTGGATAAGTGCTAAGATTTTTTCTTCGCCCATTTCTGTAATTGCTGTATCGTCGCTTTTAGATCTTTTGGTAATTCAGCAGTCAATTCTTTTTTATCGCCATGAATGGTTGTAAATGTTAGTTGATAAGCATGTAAGGCAAGTCGTGACATCAGCGGCCGCTCTTCCAACACATCTTTTCCCAGCTTAAATTTTTTCTTCTTCAACGAAGAAAGCAAAACTGGTTTTCCATCACCATACACTGCATCACAAACGATCGGGTGGCCAATTTCTTTCATGTGTACCCGTATCTGGTGAGTCCGTCCGGTGTGTATTTGAAATAGCATCCACGAATACAATCCAAAATCTTCCATCACTTCATAATCGGTCAATGATTCTTTTCCTCTGCGGTTAACGATCATTACTCCACGCTGTACCATATTCTCTGCCAGGGGGAGATTGATACTTCCTTTTGTTTCAGCCGGCGAACCAATTACAAGACCGGCATATATTTTCTTTGTTAATCGTCCTTCAAACTGTTGTGAAAGATGTTTATGAGTGGCTTCGTTCTTTGCAAATACAATTAGTCCACTTGTATCTCTATCCAGCCGGTGTACGGTGAATATTTGTGAATATTTTTCCTGTAATAACCCCTTCAACGAAACTTCTTCTCCTTCTCTATCTGGAATTGATAATAAACCAGATGGTTTATTCAATGCAATAAAATCGTCATTCTCAAAAATTATTAATTCCGAAATTTTCATTGTAATACTCTGTGTCTTTCTATGTTAATGTGTGGCTAAACAAAATTGCCGAAGACAATTTATTTGCATTAATCAGTGATATTGGCGGTCTATTTGCCTTTTCCAAAATGTTTCAAATCCCTCACTTCCTTCTCGCTTAAAAAACGAAACTTACCCCTCTCAATATTTTTTTTCGTTAGTCCTGCAAATATCACCCGGTCAAGATTTTTTACATCATAACCCAATACTTCAAATATTCGGCGAACAATTCGGTTGCGGCCGCTGTGTATTTCCACCCCTACCTGTGTTTTATCTTTTATGTCAGCATAAGCTAAAACATCTACACTGGCAGGACCATCTTCTAATTTTACGCCACTTAGTATTTTATCAAAATCTTTTTGTACCAATGGTTTATCGAGAGTAACATGATAAACTTTTTTTATCTCATTACTGGGATGTGTGAGTTTTTGCGCCAGTTCACCATCATTAGTAAGCAA
Source organism: Chitinophagaceae bacterium IBVUCB2 (assembly GCA_002127295.1). Lineage (GTDB taxonomy): Bacteria > Bacteroidota > Bacteroidia > Chitinophagales > Chitinophagaceae > JJ008. The sequence goes on along the minus strand of NFUV01000003.1, from coordinate 5,456 downwards.
TAAAACACCCGAAGTATTTCTATCAAGTCTTCCCACAGGATAAACTCTTTCCGTAGTGGCTTTACCAATAATATCTAAAACTGTTTTCCTGTTTTGGGGATCATCGGTAGTAGTAATGTAATCTTTTGGTTTATTTAGGAGAATGTAAACAAGATTTTTTGCGAGGAAAGTTTTCTTGTTGTTCACATTAATATCATCCGTTGGCAATACTTTATGTCCCGGTTCGGTAATAACTTTTCCATTTACTTTTACTAATCCTTTTTTTACCATTTCGGCAGCTTCCCGACGGCCACAAATGCCTGCATGGGCAATATATTTATTAAGCGGCATTTGAGAAGAAGTTTGAGGACGGCTATGTGTAATTGGCGTAGGTGTTGAACTGACAACTGCACCACGACTTCTTACACCAGCTTGCTGGGCTCTTGTTTCAGCTTTCTTTTTCTCAAAAAACTCTTCTTTTTCTTTCTTGTATTTTCTTTTTTCCTGTTTGAACTGCTCTTTAATAGCTGCGTTACTTTTCTTAGGCTTAAACTTGTCGAAATGACTGGCTTTTTTTTTCATGTGTAGTAGTTTGCTGTTTTACAACAGTAGTGAGGGTCAAAGATAAGAAATCGAATTTTAGTGGAATTATTCAAGATAATTTCTTTCTGGTAAGAGGTAATTTTGAAATTAAAAAAACCCGTCTCGTATAGGGGAGACGGGTCGGTTCTCTTCTGCAAAATTTTTTATATAGTAGTCTTCTTTTCTTTTCTTTCCGGACGTTGTCCTCTTCCTTCTTTCATCTTCTTCAACTGCTCTTCTGTAAGAATTGATTTCATGTTTTCTTTTTGTTGCTTCATCAACTCTTTTACTTTTTCTTTTCGCTGTTCGTCGCTCAAAGCTTTGTCTTCACGCAAAGCCTTCATTTTTGTTGCCATTTCAGCTCTGTTTTTATCCATCTTAGCTGATTGCTCATCAGTTAAACCAAGGTTGCTTTTCATTTTAGCATTTCTTTCTTTCGACATGGCCTCAAATTTAGCCTTGCCTTCAGTTCTTGATTTTTCTAATTGAGTCTTCTGCTCTGTAGTAAGGATAGCTTGCGTTTTTTCTTTATGCTCTTTACGAATGCTTGCCATTTTTTCTCTCGATTCTTTTACCGTAATACCGTCGTTCTTTTTTAACTCAGCCATTTGCTTACGCATTTCCTCATTCTGCGATTTGAATTTTGCTTTTTGATCTTCTGTAAGATTCAATTGCTTCATCGCATCATGATGACCTTTTTTACCAGGATGTTTTTGATGATGCTGTGGTCTTTCTGATTTTCTATCTTTGATTTCCTGTGCTTGTACAGCTACTGCCATTGACACTATCAATGCGGATAATATTAATTTCTTCATGGTTATTACTTTTTTGTTTTTAGACGCTGCACTTTTACCTAAACCTACGGCAGCAATTGTTATAATTTTTTAACGTACTACAGACCTGAAGCTGTTGGAGAAGTTTAACCGAAGTATGAAATTCTTCGTAAATGGTTGGAAACAGGTATAAACGGTTCTTTTAAACTGAACTTAATAATAAATATAGATATGGCCCTTTCCAGCGGGACGGAAGAATTTAATTTTTATTTGCCAACTGGCCACAAGCTGCATCAATATCCTTTCCACGACTGCGGCGAAGACGGGCATTCACCCGGTGTTTACCTAAGTATTCCATAAAGGCCTGCACCTTTTCTTCCTGCGGCTTTTGAAATTTCGCAAACTCAATCGGATTATACTCTATAATATTAATAAGGTCGGCAGGAACCTGCCGGTAAAGTTTGATCAACTCATCCGCATCTTTTAATGAGTCATTAAAATCTTTGAAGAGTATATATTCAAAAGTTATTTCATTCTCTGTTTGTTTATAGAAATAATTCAGTGCATCGATCAGTGATTGAATATTATTGGTATCATTAATAGGCATAATCTCATGTCGCTTGGCATCATTTGCTGCATGAAGCGATAAAGCCAATTTAAATTTCACTTTATCATCACCCAGCTGCCGAATGCCTTTTGCAACACCAGCTGTAGAAACAGTAATGCGGCGTGGACTCATGCCCATTCCATGGGGCGATGTAATTCTTTCAATTGCCTTCAACACATTTTTATAATTAAGCAATGGTTCGCCCATTCCCATAAAAACTATATTGCTCAACTTTTTCCCATTCTCTTTTTCGCATTGCTCATTAATTATAGCAACCTGGTCATATATCTCATCAAACTCCAGATTTCTTTTTCTGTCCATATAACCGGTGGCACAAAACTTACAACTTAGTGAGCATCCTATTTGCGATGAAACACAAACAGTAAAACGGGAAGTAGTTGGTATTAATACCCCTTCTACAAAATGCCCGTCATGGGTTTTAAATCTTGTTTTGATAGTTCCATCTTCAGAATGTTGAACTGTGTCAACCGTTAATCCTGGTAAAGTGAAGTCAGTAGCTAATTTCTGGCGAATAGCTTTTGAAATATTCGTCATGCCGTCAAAGGACTGCACAGGTTTTAACCAAAGCCATTCGTATACCTGTTTTGCCCGGAACTTTTTTTCTCCCATTTCTTCAAAATAGGTTTCTAATTCTTCCAGGCTGAGTGATCGTATATTCCGGATGGTGCTTTTTGCCATGCTGCAAAGATAATAAACAGCAGCCCCCTTAAAGGCAGTAGCGAATCAATTATCTTGCAGCTCTATTATTACTTATTATGAACACAGTTTACATTGTTGATGCTGTAAGAACACCAATCGGTAAATATGGCGGTGCATTAAGTACCATCCGTCCAGACGATCTGCTGGCTTATATTATTAAAGCATTATTACAGCGGAATCCTGCTGTCGATATAAATGCAATTGAGGATGTAATAGCCGGGGCTGCTAACCAGGCCGGAGAAGATAATCGAAATGTAGCAAGAATGGCTGCTTTACTCGCTGGTTTGCCTGTAACAGTAGCGGGGAATACAGTCAACAGGCTTTGCGCCTCGGGACTACAGGCCATTATGGATGGTGCCAGACAAATTATGTGCGGCGATGCTGAAATGGTAATAGCAGCCGGAGTAGAAAGTATGACAAGAGCTCCTTTTGTAATGTCAAAAAGCGCAGATGCATTTAGCCGCTCACAAGAAATGTTTGATACTACCATGGGCTGGCGTTTCGTCAATAAAAGTTTATCTGCGTTATATCATCCATATACAATGGGTGAAACGGCTGAGAATGTAGCAGCACAATGGAAGATCAGCAGGACAGAACAAGACGAGTTTGCACTGGCATCACAACAAAAATATTTTGCTGCCAAAGCTGCTGATAAATGGGTAGAAGAAATTGCAGCGGTAGAATTAAATAATAAAGGTCTTATCAGTTGGGTAGTAAATGATGAGCATCCGAGAGAAACCTCCCTGGAGAAACTTGGTTCATTAAAACCGGCATTTATTAAAGAGGGAACTGTCACAGCAGGAAATTCATCTGGTATAAATGATGGCTCTGCAGCTATGTTGCTCGTAAGTGAAGGAACCTTGAAGAAATACGGGTTAACCCCATTGGCAAAAATAAGATCGATGGCTGTGGCTGGGGTTGACCCAGCCATTATGGGAATTGGTCCGGTACCGGCAACAAACAAAACTCTACAAAGAGCAGGATTATCTGTTAATGATCTCGACCTGGTTGAATTGAACGAGGCTTTTGCATCACAATCAATCGCCTGTATAAAAGATTTGAAATTAGATGCGGCTAAAGTGAATGTAAATGGCGGTGCTATTGCAATTGGTCATCCGCTTGGATGTAGTGGGGTTAGAATTTCAACAACGTTACTTCACGAAATGCGGAGAACAAAAAGTAGGTATGGGCTTGCCACAATGTGTGTAGGTGTGGGGCAAGGGGCTGCTATTATTTTTGAACAGCCATAAAAACTATTTCGTAAGTTTATTCCCACATAAATAATTATAATTATGAAGAGGATTTTTCTTTTTACACTTGGACTCATTGTTTATAGTGCAACAATGGCACAAACAGATTCTTTAACCCATTACACTGGAAAATACACTTTTCCGGAAGGTAGCCCGGTTACAGAAATAACAGTTGTTCTTGAAAGCGGTGTACTAACAGCCACTTCTGCCATGGGAAATACGGAGCTTCGTAAAACGCAGACGGATGTGTTTGATATTGTTGCGTTCGGAGGAACAGCCACATTTAAAAGAAACGCTGAGGGAAAGGTAACCGGAGTGCAGATAATAGTAGGTGATGTTAATATGGAAGGAACAAAGTCGGATAAAGCTGCAATTTTTATTCAACCATTCATAAATCAATCGTTTGCGGTGGCTTTTGTTGAAGGAAAAGCCTGTTATATCAACTAATTGTCATACATATATTTTTTGACCATATACTTACTTCTTCCTTATTTTCGTGCAGCAAAAATTAACAAACTGTTGTCTTTTTGGACTGACTACAGTTTGTGCTGACTGCTGCATTCGAACCTCTTTTTTTGGACACATGTTTAAGCAGAAAGCAGTATTTGTTAAGGCTAATTTATTTTACAATCAAAACAGTTTCACTTATGAGAAAATCGTTTTTACTCCTCCTCGGAGTATTATTCCTGTCGTTGCAACTACTGGCGCAACGAACTATTACGGGTAAAGTAACTGATGATAAGGGATTGCCTCTTATCAATATTTCTGTTACCGTAAAAGGTACAACAGCTGGAACCATTACTAACAATGAGGGGGTTTATTCACTCACTGTTCCTGCCAATGGAAAAATCCTTGTTTTTTCCGGGGTAGATATGGCTACGCAGGAAGTATCACTTACATCATCTTCTACCGTTTCTGTAACACTTCGCATGCAGGAAAAAAGCATGGATGAGGTAGTTGTAACTGCGTATGGTAGTAATATCAGAAGATCTTCATTTACAGGATCGGCTGCGCAGGTTTCTGGTAAACAATTTGAAAACAGACCTATAAGTAATGCTTTGAATGCATTAGTAGGAGCTGCACCCGGTATACAAACTACAGCTCCCAGTGGCGCACCTGGATCTAGTCCTGGTATTATAGTAAGAGGATTTGGTTCCTTTTCATTAAGTAGCGGACCTCTATATGTAGTTGATGGTGCGATTTACGATGGTGGTTTCTCTAACATCAATCCTGATGATATTGAAACTATCACTGTTTTGAAAGATGCATCTACTACAGCACTTTTCGGTTCAAAAGGTGCAAATGGTGTAATTATGATTACAACTAGAAAAGCCAAAAAAGGAAGACAAAATTTACAATTCAAAGTACAAACAGGGTTTTCGAATCCGGCAATTGAAAGATATTCTACTACTAATGCTAATGAGTGACTCGTCCTGAAAAAAGTTTACACTTGTGATTAATAATCCTGTTATTGGTTTACAAATGTAGTAATCCTGCGCAGGGTTTACAAAGTGTGTGGGCAAAAATAGTTTCGTAGCCCTCTGT
>NFUV01000002.1 GCA_002127295.1 Chitinophagaceae bacterium IBVUCB2 | reverse complement strand
ACAAACTTTTAAAACAGGTATTTGCAGTTGTAAAAAACAACAGTTTGTATCAACCTAATTATTGGTCACCTAAACCCTGAAAAAGTAAAAAATTTATTTGTTTTTTTACACAGTTCATGTTAGCAAACGTACTTTTGTTAGTATACATATTCCAAGTATTTTCCAAGTTCATTTTTTGAGACTCCTTTGTAAAATGAAATTGAAATATATTTCTTTTTATCAGGCTTCCGTTCAATTTCCTTTAGTGCGACAAACAGCTCGTCGTCTGTTATGATATAATGGTAAGTCATATTAAACGGAGGCAATGTTCTTGTTACACCAAAGTCTTGAATTTCTGTCTTGAATGTTTTGTTATATTGCTTTTCAAAGTCGTTTTTGACTTGTTCAATTGTTTTGCTCTCATTGAAAAATGTTACTCCTACAATATAATTATCGTAATAACTTTCCTCTTTGTCATTGTCACTGCCCATAAACAGTGGATAGTCCTCAAGTTGAGTTTCTATAGATTTGTCGTTAACGTTGCCTTTGAAAAATCCAGAATAATATCCATATTGAAGTCCTAGTTTTTCCTTTGCTGTTTTAACATCAATAGGAAGCTCAAATGTCTTTCCGTCAAATTCAATTTTTGAAGAACCTACCTTCCCACAAGAAAGGAGCAAAGTGAAAAGTCCTATTGTCAATATATGTAGGGTCTTCATTTAGTATGTTTGCTAACAAGTAAATTTATGATATAAGATGTGCTCATCCAAGAAAAGCAACTATTGTAAATCAATATTTTGATAGTATACATTTTATATTGTCGTTAGGACAATCCGCACACATCCTTGTAGTCTGCCTTAGGCTAAAAATTAAAAATTGGCAGCTTTGAAATGTCGAGTAGCGAACAGAAAGTACAAGAGTGATTAATTTTTTCTCAGCGACTCCTTACATGTTGTTATTTAATGCCGCCCAACCAGTCCTTTAGCAGAAAGAGTTATAACGATTACTTTTTTTTCCAGTCATTATAAAGTCTGATAATTTTATAAACCCGTTCTTTTTCTATTTTTTCGGGAATGGTTTCGAGAAATTCATCTTCCATTTGAAAGAAATATTTTAATTCCTGGGTAAGCTTCTTTTTTTTGGTTGAAAAAAGATCGTAGATAAACCCGTTAAGTCCTTTTCCGTTTGTTTCAAACCACCAGTCATATATTTTATCTTCATCGATAACAAAATATTCTAACCCCGTGGTTCCAATATATCCTTTAATTTCTCCGTCGATGACCCGCCGGCCGAAAAACTCATATTTACCAAGCCCTGCTATTCCCTGTTGCGGCGTTACGGTGATATAATTATGCCAGGTATTGTTTAGTTGAAAACCGAAACCTTTAATTTCTTTGGGTTTGTAATTTTCCTTTCGTCCGTCCTGCGCTATAAATTTTACTTTCCATGTCATAGAGGTATCTATCTCATAAATTCCGTTCTTGCCTTTTGCTTTTGGCGGCATATAAACTATTTGCCCCCTGATGGTGTCGTTGGTATTTTTTACAATATAGCCCGGAACATCCATGGCATTTGTAATAGAGAAAAAAAGGGTTAGCGAACTAATAAATACAAGAAGCCGTTTCATGCTGTAGGTTTTTTTAGGGTTAACATTAGGGCTGGCTGATGTAGCAATATTCATTGTTACATTGGCCGGAATTGTTGCTGCGTAAAGATATGAAGAGGAAAATATATTTGTTAACCCGGTAAATAAGCAAACCGGATGTACCAAGGGGGAATACTGATTCAATTCATCCAGCGGAACTCACTATTTTCAATATCTTTATTACTTTGGGTTTGAGAATATAGAAAACCGCATTTCTGTACAAAGCAACGATCAAAACAACTGAGCAACGAAAGCATTTAATTATGACATACCCTTACATTGCCCTTGGACTTATAGCCGTATTTATTGTTTATGTTTTATATCTTTTACTTATTAAAAAAGATATGAAGAAGTTCAAATCTTTTTTATACCCCGGATTATTCTTTATTGCGGTATGGGGTGCTATTTATTATTTTATGTTGAGATAATGGCCTCCCCACACTCTTCGAATGAGTGGCCTCCCCAACCCCTCCGAAGGAGGGGCTTTAGACTCCGCATAAGTGAATGTTCGGAAAGTTGCGGAAGCTTCGCAAATGCTGAACAGAATTACCGAACGATGAAGTGAGTGACACAACCAACGATGATAGTAGTAATGCAGCTCGTCCCTTAAAAATCAAAACTTAAAATTCCACGTCACTGCCGGCAGTATCGGGAATAATGATACTTGTCTTGTTTCAATTTTTAAATCGCCGGTGGCGGGGCTTCCGTTCTGGTCGAAATAAATGAAATAAGGATTGAGACGACTGTACACATTGTAAATACTGAAGACCCAATAGCTGCTGACCCGTTTTGTTTTTTTGGGAGTGGGTGTAAGGGTGGCAGAGAGATCGATACGATGATAGGCCTTCATCCGGTATTGATTGAGCTTGCTGTACTCCTGCGTTAACACTCCATTGATAATATAAAAACGTTCGGGTAAAGTAATGGCATTACCGGTGCCATATACAAACACGGCCCCGAACTTCCATTTTTTATTGGCTTCATAATTAGCGACGACAGAAATATCATGACGACGATCGTACTTGGTGGGAAATTTTTCGCCATCGTTTAATTGTGGAAATTTTCTCCATGTCCATGACAGGGTGTACCCTACCCAACCGGTGAATTGTCCTTTGGTTTTATTAACTAGCAACTCTGCACCATAGCTCCAGCCTTTGCCGAATACAAATTCATCTTCGGGGTCGGCGAGAGATGGAGTGTAGCCTTCTTTATAATCTACCTGGTTCTGCATGTCCTTATAATATACTTCCAGCGAGGTTTCATATTTATTGTCGGCAAAATTTTTAAATAACCCTGCTGCATAGAGCCAGCTTATTTGCGGCTTTACCAAATAAGTACTCGGCACCCACAGATCGGTTGGCAATGTATTACCAGAATTACTTACCAGGTGTATGTACTGGTAATTCCGTGTAACGGCCGCTTTAATGGACGTTTCATCGTTAATAGCATAGCGAACAGTGATGCGGGGCTCCAACCCTCCGTATGTTTTTACTGGTTCAAAACTTTTGTAAGAGGTGCTGTCTAATTTATTACCATCGGCATCTTTTATATATTTTTTATATGGCCCTATTTGGGTAAAGCTGCTGAAGCGAAGTCCATAGTTTACTTTCCACTTCTCTCCTATTTCCCAATCATCCTGCACATAAACAGCGGTTTCTGCTGCATACTTATTGCCTTCGTTGTTGGGTGTAAATACAATGGAATCTTGCCGGCCCGATACCACATTGGGAATGAATTTGTGATAAGTAACCAACCCACCAAACTTTAGTTTGTGATTGGGTAAGGGATAATAATCAAAATCAGTTTTAAAAGTTCCGTCTTTAATACCGGAAGAAAGACCTATCTCAAAATTTTCCTGTGCTGCCGAAAATTTGAATTTGTAATCGTTGTACACTAAAGTAGTGTTGGAAAAAAGACGGCGATTGAATACATGGTTCCAGCGAACGGTGGCGGTGGAATTACCCCAGGGAATATTGGTTTTGAACGTTCGCTTGGCACTTGCAAAATCAAACACATCTCTGCCAAAATAGCCGCTGATGTACAAGCGGTCTTTTTCGGAAAAGCGATAATTCACTTTTGCATTCATATCATAGAAATAATAGCCGGAGCCATAGGCATCGCTGCTTTTTTTAATAAAGGGTTTTGCCAATGCATCTACATAAGTGCGACGGGCTGATAAAATAAAAGAGGCTTTGTTTTTCTTTATCGGCCCCTGTATAGAGAAACGGGAAGCTATAACACCAATGCCGCCTTCCATTTGAAATTTGTTGATGTTACCATCCTTCATGGTTACATCCACCACAGACGATAATCGTCCGCCATATTGAGCAGGCATACCACCTTTTATCAGCGATACATTTTTAATAGCATCAGAATTAAATACCGAAAAGAAACCAAACAAGTGACCGGGATTGTACACTACTGCATCATCCAATATGATGAGGTTTTGATCGGGCCCGCCACCACGAACAAAAAAACCGGCATTCCCTTCACCTGCATTTCTAACACCGGGTAATAGTTGTAATGCTTTCAGCAGATCTATTTCTCCCATAAAAGCCGGAATATTCTTTACCTGGTTCATGGTAAGTTCTATCCGGCCCATCTGTGCATTTTTTACATTGGCATCTCTTCGTTTACTGTACACTACTACTTCGGCAATGGCATCTGATTTAGACAATAAATCAAAATTGAAAGATTGATCGTTTTTTAATTCAACAGTAATTGATTTGCCGATATAGGTTATATGTGATACGGTGAGAGTGTATGTTCCTTCATCCAGTGTGATCGAATAAAAACCGTATTGATTGCTGGTGACTCCTTTTGATTGCCCGTTGACTGCGATGGTAGCACCAATGATGGATTCACCAGAGAGACTATCTTTTACATAACCATTTATGGAGAACCGGGCTGCCTTATCGGCATTTTGCGAAAAAACAATATTAGTGAGAAGAATAAGGATGACTACACTGGTTATCTTACGCATGAGGGATTAACAATCTTAAAGTTTTTTGGTTGTATCGGCTGCTACAAAATTTATACTTGTTTTTATTTCTGCACAATCGTCCTTACCTGTATATGGATTGGCTGATTTTTCTACCGGGCTGATCCAATTACCCGGAGGGGCATCGTCCCCAAATGCAGTGCCGCACTCCTGCCAATATAATTTTGCAAGGTCATAACGGGCAGTGCTTAATAAAGTAAAGAGTTCGTTGGATAAAATATTGAACGAAGTTCTTTTTTCAGCAATGGATGCACCGGCTATGATAGATGTTATCGCTGCTTTTGCATTTTGATAAGGTTGTAATGCTGTCTGATAAATAAGTGTATCCACATTCAGTTCATCAATCTTAAAACTATCCAACGCTATTTTTAATGTTGCAGCTGATTGATCAATGGCAGCCGTATCGGCTTTTGTAAAAGCGGCTGTCAATTCATAATATTTTTCAAGCACCTGCTGTAAGGACTGGTTGAATGCATTGCTGTGTTTGCTTACTGCCAATGGCAATGGTTTGGGCTCATTATCTTTTGAACGGTTGTTTCCGGGATACACAAAATACCTCGTCAGTCCCACCAATAACAAGAGAATGGCAAAAAGCATAGTGAGGCCATTTACTCCTTTTGTTTTTTGTACAAATACCCTGATAATTCCAAGAATGATGATAAGGGCAGGTAACACAATGCCGAGGATGTCTATTACCTTTTGCATGCAGGTACTTAAAAATTTGCTCAAAGATAACCACGGAATATAGGATTAGTAGTGATTTCCATGATTTCCCGAAGATTTAGAATTTCTTCACACTGCCCGGAGCCGGATAATTACTGTTAATCATTTTCAGATATGGTAAAACCTGTTTTATTGGAGAATATTAAACAAAAAAAATCCTGTTTCTGTGTAATCAGTGGTTAAATTTGCGCCTCATTTAACTATTATGCTGGCAGGATTACAAAATGTGACTTTCGAATTTGGTGCAAGGGCAATTGTTGAAGAAGCCACCTGGCATATTCAACCGGGCGAACGTATTGGCCTTATCGGGTATAACGGAACCGGGAAGTCAACCCTGCTGAAATTATTGGTGGGTGAATACCAGCCATCTGCCGGCAGTGTGGAAAGAAGCCGGACCACTTCTGTTGGTTACCTGCACCAGGACCTGTTGAGTTTTGATACCAACGATTCCATCCTGCAAGTGGCACTCTCTGCTTTTGAAAAAGTGTTACAACTGGAAAAAGAAATTGAAGCCCTCGGCATCGAACTGGAAAAAACAGGCGATGAAAAAACATTGCATGAGTATAGCGATAAACTGCATGAGTTAGAAACACTCGGCGGATATAATATCCATCACCAGACCGAAGAAGTATTACAGGGACTTGGTTTTGCGAATGCCGATCTAAACAGGCCCTACAAAGAATTTAGCGGAGGTTGGAGAATGAGGGTATTGCTGGCAAAGATGATCTTGCAGCAACCAGACCTTTTATTGATGGATGAACCTACTAACCACCTTGATCTTCCCTCCATTGAATGGCTGGAAAAATATTTATTGCATTACCAGGGTTCGGTTGTGATCGTCAGCCACGATAAATATTTCCTGAACCGCATGGTTACGAAAATTGTGGAAGTTTACCAGCAGCAATTGCATATTTACAATGGCAATTATGATTACTACGAAAAGGAAAAAGCCATTCGTGTAGAAATGCAGCAGAAGGCCTACGAAAATCAGCAGGATTATATCCGCCAGAATGAACGATTGGTAGAACGCTTTAGAGCTAAAGCAAGTAAAGCAGCCATGGCGCAAAGCATCATGAAGAAATTGGACAAGTTGGAAAGGATTGAAGATGCAGAAATTGAACGACCGAATATCCGTATCAACTTCAGGGTGGATAAAACACCGGGCAAAGTGCTGGTTGAATTAAATAATGTTTCAAAAGCATTTGGTGATAATGTAATTATTGAAAACTCTTCCATTGAAATTGACCGGGGCGATAAGATCGCCTTGATCGGTGCAAACGGAAAAGGTAAATCGACCCTGCTGCGTATCATTGCCGGTGTAGAAAGTTTTAGTGTGGGCGAACGCAAATGGGGACATAATGTAGAAGAAAGTTTTTATGCACAGCACCAGCTGGAAGCCTTGAATGTAAATAATACCATTCTTGATGAGATGAAAGAATGTGGCAGCCAGATGAATGAATTGGAACTGCGTGGCCTGTTAGGTTGCTTTTTATTTAGTGGTGATGATGCGGATAAGAAAATTAAAATATTGAGTGGTGGTGAAAAAGCAAGAGTTGCGTTGGCAAAAGTAATTGTGAGCAAAGCCAATTTCTTAATGCTCGATGAACCTACGAACCACTTGGATATGCACAGCTGCGATCTGCTGATCGATGCATTGACGAAATATGAAGGCAGTATTATCCTGGTAAGTCACGACCGATATTTTGTTTCTAAAACCGCCAATAAGATCTGGGAAATTGTAGATCATGAGATAAAAGAATTTAAAGGCGGATACGAAGAATGGGTAGCCTGGAAAGAACGCATGGCCAAGCAGGAAGCTGACAGGAAGAAAGCTGAGGCGGGAGGAGAAAATCAAAAATCAAAAGCCAAAAATCAAAAGTCAAATGAGCCGGTTAAGGCTGCACCAGTTGTTGTAAAGCCGGTAGTGAATACGGCGATAGATAAAGATGCAAAAAAAGAATTGCAGAAAGTGCAGAAGCAATTTCAACAGCTGGAAGAACAAATTGCCAAGTTGAATGCAAAAAAATCTGAATTAGAAGCTTCCTTAATTGACCCTGCTATTTATTCTGATAAAATAAAATTCATGGAAGCTGAAAAGTCTTTTAAAAAAGCGGCTGATGAATTAACGGGTCTGAATACTGAGTACGAAAAAGTTTTTGAACGGATAATGGAATTGGAGAATAAATAATTTTCTTACCGTCATTTTCCATAAAAAATTTATAAGCAGGTAGTCGTAAATGACACTGTGATTCACAATGTCTTATCCTTTTTTTCTTTCATTACATGGTGGTTAAAATTTTCAAAAAGTACAGCACTGGTCTTGCCTTTTACAGTTGGTTTTAAATATTTCTGTACTTTTCGCTCCCTTAAACCAACAACCATGAAGTTCAGTTTTCTATTACTGACCGTGCTGGCATTTGCCACGGCCCTACTAGCTTTTAGTATTAAAAGTTCCACTAAAGAAAAAGTTTACCTCGCCGCAAGTCCTGATTACAAACGTTTAAAAACAATTGGCTGCAGCCCTGATTGGGATGAGTTGAAAGAATGGCTTGAAGAAACAGACATTCCACCTATGCCCGGTGCAGGAAATTACAAATGGAAAATCAGCACCACTAATGATAGTGCCCAGTTTTATTTTAACCAGGGCATTAATATGTATTACAGTTTTCACATCATTGAAGCAATGGCTTCTTTTAAGAAAGCTGCAAAGTTTGACCCCAATTGTGCTATGCTTTACTGGGCACAGGCATTGGCCTATGGGCCAAACATAAATGACCTGGGTTATGCAGCATCGCCGGAAGCATTAGCAGCAACTGCAAAAGCAAAACAATTAGCCAGCACTGCAAGCAATGTGGAGAATGCAATGATCGATGCAATGGCTGTTCGTTATACCGCAGATTCTGCTGATGCCAACCGTGCCAGCCTGAACAAACTATATACAGAAATGATGAAGCGTTGCTATGAAAAATTTCCCACTCATGCTGATGCAAAAGCTTTGTATGCGGATGCAATGATGCTGGAACATCCCTGGGATTTATGGTTGATTGATGGTACACCCAGGCCATGGACACCGTTGATCCGGGAAGTATTGGAAAAACTGTTGGCTAAAACACCCAATCACCCCGGTGCTAATCATTATTATATACATGTGATGGAGCCGTCGCCATTTGCTGCCAAAGCTTTACCAAGCGCAGACAGGTTAGGTAAATTGACCCCGGGTCTTTCGCATACAGTGCATATGCCTTCCCATATTTACTTGCGTACCGGCCAATATGCAAAAGGAGTTGCTGTAAATGAAAATGCTGTAAACAGTTATAAAAAATATATCCCGTTGTATGAACCGGTAACAGGTAATGCATTTCTGTACATCATTCACAACCTGCACATGCAAACAAATAATGCGATGCTGGCAGGTCGTTCCGGTTATTCAGTATCGACAGCCCACGAAACAGCTAAAAGTATTCCGACCGATTATTTAGCCATACCCGGCGCATTGGGAAGCTATTTACAATATGTTTATATGACACCAGTGCTTGTACATGTTCGATTTGGTAATTGGAATGAATTACTCAATATGCAACAACCTGATAAATCACAGGTGTATGCGAATCTTCTCTACCATTTTGGAAAAGGAATGGCATTTACACAACGAACTGATTTAGCTGAAGCAAAAAATGAATTGCAGCAACTGCAGGATTTAATGAAGGATAGCACTCTGCGTATTCCCCTCTCCCCTTTCTCTGCCGCTATCGAAGGAGCTATTATTGCTGAAAATATTCTAGCAGGTACCATTGCCTTAAAAGAAAAAAATTATGATGCATCGATTAAGTTCTTTCAAATAGCTGTAGATGCGGAAGAAAAGATGGTATACAATGAACCGAGAGACTGGATGCTGAACCCAAAACAATATCTAGGCAATGCTTATATTAAAGCAGGTAAATTTGCGGATGCAAAAAATATTTTACAAAAAGATCTGCAGAACAATAATGAAAATGGCTGGGCATTGTTTGGATTATGGCAGGCAGCTACTGCGGAAAAGAAAACTACCGAAGCAACTAAGCTATTAGTCCGGTTTAAAAAGGCGTTTGAAAAATCAGATATAAAATTATACGGGCCGGTTTTCTGATTATGCGTTTTAATAGGGTATTTAACAGGCATGACGGGAGTTGCCTGCACACTCTGTGCATTCAATTATTTAGAATGAGCAAAAAATCTGGTACGACTTTTTCTTTCGATTCTGGTGCTACATAAATAGTGCCGCAAACAAATTATTATTAATCAATTTTCTTTCTTAAAACTCTATATTCGCTTGTTCGCAATTTTCACTACTTAAATAATAAATTATGAAACTTAAACTTCCCCGCATTCTGCTATTGGCTTGCTCCATAGCACTGCTTGGCGCCACCATTACAAGCTGTAAAAAGAAACAAAGTGATGCAGACATTAAAGCAGCAGTTGAAACTGCACTGAAAGCTGAACCAATGTCTACAGTAACAATGGTTGATGTAAAAGATGGTGTTGTTACCATCTCCGGAGAATGTAAAGATGACATGTGTAAAGCATCTTGCGAAAAAACGGCGGCGGCTGTTAAAGGTGTAAAATCTGTAGTCAACAATTTAACTGTTGCTGCTCCACCTCCGCCACCCACTATTGCTGCTGACGATCCATTAACCAGTGCTGTAAACGATGCATTAAAAGCTTTCCCTGGTGTGAGTGCTACTGTAAAAGATGGTATCATATCTGTAACCGGTAAGATTGCAAAAGCTGACCGTCAGAAATTAATGATGGCCTTGCAGGCATTAAACCCTAAAAAAGTAGATGTAACTGGTTTATCTAACAACTAAAATCAATCGGAGGAAAAAAATCATGGCATTACAAGATAAATATAAAGAAATCGTAGATGCAGCCACTGCTGCAGGTACGCAAGACCTTTTGGTTAGAGAACAAGATGGTGTGTTGTATATAGATGGGTCTGCCAATGGCACTACCAAGCAACAATTATGGGATCTGTATGAAAAAATTGATCCTGACTATGCTTCTGGTGACCTGGTGATGAACATCAACAGTGTAAGTGGTGTACAAGAAGGTGCTAAATTAAAAGTAACTACCAACAGTTCTAACCTTAATATTCGTAAAGGGCCTGGCACTACACATGGAGTAGTTGGCAAAGCTGCCCGTCATGAAATAGTTACTTTGGTTAGAAAAGAAAATGACCAATGGTGGGTTATCAAAACTGATGATGGCGAAGAAGGCTATAGCTATACGCAGTATCTAACACCTGTTGAAGCATAAGATTCTGTAAATAAATAAAAAAAAATGCACTCAAATGAGTGCATTTTTTTTATAAGTCTACCCGCTAAAATTATAATGCCATTCCTTTTATAAAATCACTAACCAGGTAACTGATTAATTTTCCACTGGTAGCATCTGTTCTGCCATCTGCCAACCTGGTAGCCCCCTCGCAGATATGCAGGTAGGCAGGCTTACTATCTGCTGCTGCAAAAGAAATATATTGCCTTGCATGCATGGGCGATATTCCTACCGGGGTCATTGCGCTGCTCAACGTATTTTGGATAGCATCGAGGTCAAGGTCGATACCGGTCAGTGTATCTTCAGTAAATCCAGTGGCATGAGAAACGGCCTGCATAAATGTTCTTTTCTCATGTACAAAAATATCTTCAAAGGTGATGCAGTCAATAAATGGATTGTTTACCATATCGATCCAAACGTTTTGTGGTAAGTAGTTTTCATGCAATCCTACCACACAATATTTTTGTAAGTAGCCATCTTCTTCCGCATAGCGGAATGCATTGCCACTATGTCTGCCTTCCAATGGACGATAATCAGCATGTGCATCTAAGTTGATGCAATTAATTTGCGCCAATGGTAATACACCGGCCTTATGCCACCCCTTTGCTGCACCTTTTATTAATGGATATGTATTGTTGTGACCACCTCCTATAACTATTGGGATTTTTTTTGCTTCCGTTATAATCTTCGCTAAATGTTCTACTTCATCATCAATAGCAATTACTGCATGACGGTAGGCTTCAATTTTTTCTTCTTCGCCTCTTGCAGTTGTATCAATAAGGTATTGCATATCGCCAAAATCAAAATGGCCGACCAATAATATCTCACCCCCATCAAAAAAATCGTTGCTTTGGATATTCAATAAACTTTGTAAGAAAGGAATCCATAAAGTATCAGCTCCGCCAATGCCATAGTTTCCTTTGGCTCCTAAATCTTCCGGTACACCAAACAATACGTACTTTGCTGATGAAGCAGCAATTGACTTTTCTATATCGGCTGAATTATTTAATACCTGTAACCTTTCACCCAATTTTGTTTCAAACCTGCGGATTTTAGTTAATGACAGTACATCCTGCTTGCTATACATTTTTAAGTGCCGCATTACAGGAGATTTTACTTCACTAATTGCTGGTTTTGTTTCTACGTTTTCCATTACTATTTTTTTGTTAAGCAAAAGTATTTTTACACCCCGATCTTATCATTCACCACTTTCAAAATTGCTGTTTCTAAAGCTAAAGTTTTATTCTCAATCTCCCTTCCTTTCGCAATAATTTCATCCACAAAATTCTTATCCTCATAGACAGCAGCATTAATTCTCACATTCATAAAAGCTCCCATCACGGCACTGCGGACACATAAAGCACCTACACCTGCATCTGATACGGAATTGGGATTGCCTATTTCCGCCATCGCCTTTATAATATCCATACTGGCAAAGGCTGCCTGCATTACTTTAAAAGGTATCTCAATTGCAAATTTTGTGGCTTCCTGGATGGCCTTTTTCCTGGCTGCTTTTTCTTCTTCGGTTGATTTTGGCAAGCCAAAAGCCGTCATTATGAGGTTAAATGCTTTTGTATCTGCATCCACCAGTTTCACTAATTCATTTTTATATTTTTCTCCCACATCAGCCCAGGTGCTAAACTCTTCCCATCGGTCATCCCATCCTTTTTTATGAGAAGAAAGATTTGCGACCATTGTTGCCAGCGATACACCTAATGCTCCAACATAAGCCGCAATAGAACCACCACCCGGTGCCGGACTTTCACTTGCCGTTTCATCAGCGAAATCAGTAAGTGGCATACTTACCAGTTTACTATCCGCTTTATTGTACAGCATGTATTCAATAATTCTTTCTTCCGGTTTAAAAGGTCCAAGCTCATCCAGCCCCATTGACTTCACCGCAATCTTTATCAATTCCTTTTCTGAAACACCGGTGGAACGTTTTTGTTTTTTTAAAAAATATTTTCCTGCTTCCACTAAAGAATTCAACGGAACAAGACCTACCAATTCACTCCCTGTTACTCTTATTCCTCTTGCATCTGCTTTTTTACACACTTCATCAAATGCAATATGAACAGGTGTTACATTAATATTTGTAAGGTTCATAGAAATTTGTGCTATTCCATATTCCTCAATAAACCAGCCAATGGCTTTTACTGATTTTAAAGTGCCCGGCTCAACAACTTCTACCCCTTGTTCATTTCTAGTTTTCCTTCCTGCTTCTCTTACATCAAATGCAATGGCGTTGGCTCTTCTTGTAGATGTTGTATTCAGATTAATATTATAGGCTACCAGGAAATCTCTTGCACCTATAACTGTCCCTCCCCTTTTTGCATCAAATGCAGCCGGTCCAAAATCCGGTTGCCATTCCGGTAATTTTATTTTTTTAAAGAAGCCTTCGTATTCTCCGGCTCTTATAACAGATAAATTATTTCTTGCTGTGTTCTGTTGTGCGGCTTCATATAAGTAGACAGGTAGGGCTAATTCTTCCCCTACTCTTTTGGCCAATTGTTGTGCAAAGGCTGCTGTTTCTTCCATGCTGATATTGGCAATGGGTATTAACGGGCAAACATCCGTAGCACCCATTCTTGGATGCTCGCCTTTATGTTTGCTCATATCTATCAATTCGCCGGCTTTTTTAATAGCGAGGAATGCAGCTTCTATTACTGCTTCAGGGTTTCCCACAAAAGTCACCACGGTTCTGTTCGTTGCTTTCCCGGGGTCCACATTCAGCAAACGAACACCCTCTACCATTTCTATCTGGTCAGTAATTTGTTTGATGATATTCAGATCATTCCCTTCGCTAAAATTTGGTACACATTCAATTATGGGCTGCATATTGCTGAAATTTGGGTACTAAGATATTGTTTGTAGCTATATAAATACCAGAGAAAAGCAACAGAAACTGTCAACTGCCGCATCGAGTGAACAGGCCGTTAAAATTAATAACCGGCCATACCAGCTTTTAACCGGTATCCCTGTTCTCGGCTATTTTTTTACCTTTGGCCCACCTTAACCTACCATGAATAAAATTCAATCATACCAGCAGGATGATAGTAATCCACAAGTGCGTCAATTAGCGGCCATCCTTTTTGCAGATATGACTGGCTACACTGCCATGATGCAGGAAGATGAACACAAAGCAAAAACACTTCGCAACCGCCAGAAACTGGCTCTTGAAAATTTTATTCCTTCTTATAATGGAAAGATCATACAATACTTTGGGGATGGCACCCTTAGCCTTTTTGACAGTGCTATTGATGCGGTAAAAGCTGCCGTTGAAATACAACAAGAACTGCAGAAAGATCCAAAAGTGCAATTAAGAATTGGCATCCATGCCGGCGAAGTGGTATTGGATAATGATGGAATTTATGGGGACTGTGTAAATCTTGCATCCCGTATTGAATCATTGGCTGTACCCGGTTCTGTTTTCATTTCTGATAAAGTATATGATGAAGTGAGAAATCATAAAGATATCAGAACGGTATCCATGGGAAAATTTGCTCTTAAAAATGTGAACCGACAGGTGGATGTATATGCCATAGCCAGCGAGAATCTTGTAATACCCACTGCTGTACAAATGGATGCAAAGACAGGTTCGGAAAAAACGATAGCAGTTCTTCCTTTTGTCAATATGAGCAATGATCCTGAAAATGAATATTTCAGTGATGGTATTTCCGAAGAAATATTAAATGCCCTGACAAGAGTGGATGGGATAAGGGTAACATCACGAACATCTTCTTTCTCTTTCAAAGGAAAACAGGATGATGTAAGGCAGATTGGAATGAAGCTGGGAGTATCGGCTGTATTAGAAGGCAGTGTAAGAAAATCAGGTAAAAGGGTAAGGATTACCGCCCAACTTATCAATACAGCGGACGGGTATCACATCTGGTCAGAGGTTTTTGACAGTAACCTCGAAGATATATTCGAGATACAGGATGAGATATCGCTGAAGATATTAAACAGGCTGAAAGAAAATTTTGCCCCGGTTACA
The DNA here is from genome assembly GCA_002127295.1 of Chitinophagaceae bacterium IBVUCB2. Lineage (GTDB taxonomy): Bacteria > Bacteroidota > Bacteroidia > Chitinophagales > Chitinophagaceae > JJ008. Next base: position 1,287,965 of record NFUV01000002.1, on the reverse strand, counting down.
AATCATGACCCTATCATAAAACCTGCCACAGGAAATATTGATGCTTATAATTTATACCTGAAAGGTCTTTACCACTGGAATAAATCAAAACCGGAAGAAATAAGAATTGCTATTCAGGATTTTAATTCGGCCATTCAACTTGATCCGCAGTTTGCAGATCCTTATTGTGCCCTATCTTATTGTTACTCTTACATGGGTTCAGCAGGGTTAATGGAGCCGACTGAAGCATTTGCCCGGGCTAAAGATCATACACTTAAAGCTATCAGCATAGATTCCAATCATGCTAATGCTCATCTTTCGCTGGCAGCAATTTCTTTTTTTCATCACTGGGATTTTGAGGGCACTGCTCTTTCCTTACAAAAAGCAATGGAACTAAACCTCAATTCTGCTTTTATTAACCAGATACATGGCTGGCTGCTTATTGCAAAAGGAGAATTTACAAAAGCCATTGAAAAAATGGAGCAGGCTTTGTTGCTTGATCCCCTTTCATTACCTCTTCTAACTAACCTGGCAGATGCGTATTCATTTGCCGGGAGATTTGATGATGCACTCCGGCAATATGATAAGGTTATTGAACTGGATCCTACATTTAGAAGAGCATTTGAAGGAAAAGGAATGCTATACCTGGCCATGGGTGATTATGAAAAAGCTATACATTTCAGTGAACTATATCACCAGCTTGTAGGCAACCCACAAAAAGGTCTTAGCACTCTCGGACATGCATATGCTATGGCCGGTTATACCGATAAGACAATGGCCATCATCGAAACTTTAAATGAAAGGCAAAAGAAAGAGCCCGGCATTCCATTGCATATGGACCTTGCCTTTATCTATGCAGGTCTTAAAGATTATGACAATGCATTTTACCATTTGAATAAAACCTATGAAAGCCGGGTAGGTATAGCCTGTCTCGGTATGATATTCTGTGTTCGTTATCCAATGATGAATGAATTGAGAACCGACCAGCGGTTTAAACGTCTTACTGAAAAAATGGATTTATAATTTGTCTTTTTGAATGTATTCTTACTCAAGTACATCAATGCAGTAAAAAATTATCCTAACGATTTATACACTGGCTCCACTACTTTTTTAGAAGGTAATACAAACTCTCTTGGATGTCTGAGAAAATACCGTCCCAGTATTCTAAAGAAACGGGGATATTGTGCAAAGCGTATGCCTCTTGATTTGACAGCTACTAAAAATGCTAATGAAAAACTGGTGAGGAAATTAAGGAATCCGATACATAGTACGCCACCCAAAACAGCCAGTAAAAAGTAAGGTGGAATATTTTCTATGCCTAATCCATACACACCTATAGCAGAATTACCCGCAGAGATGGTGATATGACGGATATCAAAAGGAAGACCTAATATCTTACCGAGTATACCTGCAAAGCCAAGAAAAAATCCCAATGAAATATTTCCCATTAACGCACCAAAATTTCTTTCGACCCAACCTGCCAGTTTATTTAATCTTTTGGGCGACATAGAAAATTTTAATGCCGGATGCTCTTTTAAGCGGTCTTTGATCTGCCCGTAACGAATTTTGTTTTGCCAATAACCCGCAATGATACCACTGGCAAATAAAAAGAACCCAGTGAAACAGGCATATAATAAAGAAAGACTTCTCCATGGATGTTGGTCTATCAGCAATTTCAGGGCTGCATTCCCTTCTGCTATTTTTTGATGGAACAACATATCATAACCCATTGCCATTAAAAATGTAATAGGGAAAACGATAATAAGATTACCAAAGAAAGAGGCAATCTGGCTACGGGAAACTTTAGCAATAGTTACAGCAAGGTTATCTAAATCCGGTTCACTGTGCTTTTTTGTATCGAGAGAGCTGGCAACCGCACTGGCTGTAAAGGCCGGTTGCTTTGTAGCCAGTGTTGATCCGGTATTCTCTATCATTATAAACCCGATGCTATAATTAACACTGAATAAAAGGCCTTGCGGAAAAGGAGCTAATTTTAATTTGCCTAACAGATTTTTAAAAATCGCTACAAAGCATATTATCAATCCTCCCCACATAGCACTCAAGATCATTAAATAATAATCTTTGCGGGTGCTGGTGATATACATGTTTCCCTTTGAGCCCTTATGCTCTGCTATCTGGTATGCCAGGTAACCAACCCCCTGAGATAAAAATTCACGGATACTATTTTTTCTTTTTTCATTTCTTAACAACAAACGGAACACATCTACAAAACGACCAGTATCAAATTTATTATCCGCATCCAGCACATCCAGCACCAGTTGCATTCTTTCTAACCGGTTGGTCAGTATCAATAACAAATAAGTTTGCTGAATACTGGCTCCTTTTTCAGAGTGACTTTCACGGATATGATCTATCAATTCATAACAATCATCAATACTTTTTTTTAACTCGAATGCGGCTGTGGCAAGTGCGGTATTGCTGTCATTATCCAGGAGTTGTTTTTCTACTTCATGTACCTTATAGTTTTGCAGCACAAACGAAGTGTCTTTATATTGCTCATCATCTGGCAAATAACTTAACACTTCTTTTTCCAATCCCAACTGTGCCACCTGGAAAGAAAGGATTTTTAAAGCCTGTATCAATTCCTTTTTTAAAGAATTGTGCCTTGGACTAAAACTAAAACCAATGGCTTCAAAAAAATCAACCCAGGCTTGGCGGGGAATTGCCTCTACCCAGATATAATCGCTTTTCTTGAAAAAAACATTATTGATAACGTATAAGAAATCATTTTCATCCTGTAGTGTTGGAAGCAGCTTATGTTTAAGACGATTAGATAATTCCTGCCAAAATCCTCTTGCCAGTGGAATGCCACTTTCTGTAATAGCGGCGGTAAGATCAGTACTGAGTAATTGCGCAATCAAAGCATGTTGCGTATTTACCAATACTACCTTGTATTCTTTCATCAGCTCCGTAACCTGGAGAAGATTTTTCTCTGCATTTTTTTTGAGTTTACCCTGGGCAGGCCGTATCTCAGAAAAAAGGGAAATAAGGAATTCTAAACCCCTTTGCCGGTCATGTGCAGGCAACACCACATTTTTCTCAATGAGTAGCTCAAAAAAGCCTGGTTTTTTCTTCTTTAATCGAAATAATGCCATCGCTCCGAAAATACAACATGTATCCCGTTTACCTGATTAGAAGACTATTATTTTATAGATAAATGAAGAATGACTCCGGCTTATCCCGGCATTTTTACTACTGTCCCTGCTATTTTTCTGCCGTCGCTACACTTACAACTATACCGGTAGGAATCACCGGCAGTAGAAATAATTGTATAGGTTAAAGATTTAAAATTACCTTTTCTAAGTTGTTTACTGTTGGTCCAGGTTTGTGTCAATTGGTATTCACAAGGCGACAGCCATTTGATCTTTTTTTTAATTACGATACCTTCTTTATCATTCTTCTCTGTTTGATGTTTGGCTGTTCGCTTGATGCGCCAAATAATATTAGTGCTTGAATCCAGGTAAGCAAAATCTCCGGTTTTAAATTCGCTACAAGTAACAGTAGTCGTTTGAGAAAACGAAAGCAATGTGCTTAATATGAATAGTAGTGAACAAAAAATATATTTCATTGATCGGATATTATAAAAATTCTCCTTTAATCATTACTTTATCAATACAATTAGAGCCAAAAGCATAAGGCAAATAAGCAATCGAAGAAATTGGTTTTGTAAAGATCAGGTTTGCTTGCTTACCAATAGATATACTTCCTACTTCATCTTGTAACTCCATAGCATAGGCACCATTAATGGTAGCAGCATTAATAGCTTCTTCCGGCAGCATTTTCATTTGAATGCAGCTCATGGCTATTACCAGGTTCATATTTCCAGATGGCGATGATCCGGGATTATAATCTGATGCCAGGGCGATAGCACAACCTGAATCAATTAATGTTCTGGCCGGTTGAAAGGGCATCCGAAGAAAGAAAGCAGCCGTTGGTAATAAAGTACCGATGGTAGCAGAACCAGCTAATGATTTGATAGCATCTTCATCCATTGTTTCAAGATGGTCAACGCTGATGGCACCAAGTTTTACACCGATCTGTGTGCCTCCCGATAAATTCAATTGGTTAGCATGAATTTTTGGTTTTAATCCATACCCCATACCAGCTTTACAAATAGTTTCTGTTTCCGCTGCAGAAAAGAAACCGTTCTCGCAAAACACATCAATATAATCGGCTAATTTTTCCCTGGCTATTACCGGCAGCATTTCGTTAATAATTTGATCAATATAACCCTGGTGATTTTCTTTAAATGCCGTTGGATAAGTATGTGCACCCAGAAAAGTGGATTTAATAGAAAGTGCTGATTTTTCTTTCAGCTTCTTTATTACCCGAAGCATTTTTAATTCCCCCTCTACTGTTAAGCCATAACCACTTTTAATTTCAATAGCTCCCGTCCCCAATTTGCTTACTTCTTCTAATCTTTTCCATGCTAAATTAAAAAGCTCATCTTCTGTAGCGGCATTCAATTTATTAGCGGAGTTTAAAATACCTCCGCCTTTTGCAGCAATATCTGCATAGCTTAATCCTTTTATTTTATCTACAAATTCTTCTTCCCTGCTCGCTGCAAAAACAAGATGTGTATGAGAATCACACCAGGCCGGGAGAATGAACTGGCCAGTTGCGTCAATTGTATCTAGATTTTTTTTTTGAGCTTGCCGGGACAGTGAACCTTGATATGCAGACATCTCCCCGTAATCAGCAATAATGCCGTCTTCAATTCTCAACCAGGCATTTTCTATAACAGGCAATTGCGCAAGTGCAGTTCCACGAAGTAATTCATTGTTGGTCCGGGTATTTAGCAACCACTTTATATTAATTATGTCAGTCGTCATTCGTCCAGTCGATTTTTATTTTCCTACGCAGTAATTCCTTTGCTGGTTTTCCATCAGTATCTGTTTCACTTACTGCTACAAAGAAAAGGTAGAGCGGCGTGGTATTATCCTTTAGTTTAAGTTCTTTTTTTTCGTCAATAATGTAAAGTTGTTTGATTGATTTGGTGGCTACCAATCTGCCATTATCAAGAAGTATAATTTTTCTATTGAAACGATGCCAGTCGATGGCGGGGTCATAGAACCAGTATGACCAGCCATTTTTACTGATCAACAATTCTTTTTCGTCGTTAAATTTTTCTTCAGCCATGGTCATATTGGGCAAATTTGCAAACCCGGGAATCGGATCCTGCTCACCCAATTTATAAATTGAATCTGAAAAAGAGGCATAGCAATAAACTCCTGCAACATTTTCAAAAAGCACTTGTATTTTAAAACTCTTTGGACTTAGTGTTGCCTGGCTTTCATATTCACGCAGTGCTATTGATTTATCCTGTCCTATTCTTATGGTTATGTTTTTGTCTTGCGAGTAAACAAATAATGGTTGTAAGAGTAAAATGCATATACAATATGGGAGTAGATTCTTCATAACCGGTGAGTATTAAGCAATTTAAACCATAAAGAGCAAAACCCCTAAATAGGGCTCTTCTTCTAAAATAAAACTAAAAATAGGATAAATACTATTTTCCTGTAAGTAAGAATACCAAATTTTAATTGTAGTTCGAAAATAAAATGTTGTAGGATTGACATAGCCAATTTACCATAGTAGTTTTATGCCCCAAATCCACCATGTTCCTAAAATAAAACCACCATGAAAAATTCTACCCTTTTAAGTATTGTACTTCTACTCACTACCTCATCACTTAAGGCACAAATTGATGGACCTCGAAATGCAAACATATCCGACAATGTAACCCTGAGCGGATCATCGCAAGCATGGGCAGATACAGACAATGCTTTAAAAAGTGATGATAATTATACAAGCTTCGGTAATATTAGTGGAGGCATTAGTAGCTATACACAATACCTGAGGGTTGAAAAATTTGATTTTAATATTCCCGAAGGTGCTATCATAAAAGGTATTAAAGTAGATATTGAAAGGTCAGATCCTAACCAAGCCAGTTCAGATTATAGTATAAGAATTATTAAAGAAGGTGTAATTAGCGGAACTAATAAATCTACCGGTCTAGCTTTTCCCTTAACAGATGCTTATCAAACCTACGGAGGACCTACTGATCTGTGGGGAGAAACATGGGGTTTTAAAAATATTAACGGAGCAAATTTTGGTGTAGCGATCTCTTCGCAAAGAAATACTGCCAGTGGAACAACAGCCGGGCAAATTGATGACATTCAGGTTACTGTTTATTGGGGTTTTGTTACTTTACCAGTAAACCTGGTTTCATTTACTGCACTAAAAAATAATAATAAAGTAAATATCAACTGGAACACTTCTTCAGAGTCTAATATGGATCATTTTGAGGTTGAACGTTCTTCAGATGGAAATGTTTTTTACTCCTTAACCAGTGTTTCATCTCAGAACAGGTCTGTGGCTTCTTACTCATATATTGATGAGAACCCAGTTGCCGGCACATCGTATTACCGTTTGAAGATGCAAGAACTATCAGGAGAAAAGAATTATTCGAAAATATTACCCATACAATTTCCAAAATATACAACCGTGCGGCTTTCTCCATCACCATGGACGAGAGGAACCAATTTAGTAATCAGCAATCCTGCAAAAGAATTATTGACTATCCAATTTTATGATGTAGCTGGACAGGTAATTGGGAAAACATCAACTACCACTACGGAAGTAATAATGCCGGTATTAACGAGTACAAAAGGAGTTATTTATTACAGGGTGTCTGGGAAAAATAATCAGTTGAAAGGAAACGGATCCCTATTGGTGAATTAAGAAAGAGTTTTTTTCATCAGCCAATCTGTTTGCACATCGGTACCCAGTACAAAATCATGGCTGGCAAACTTTTCAAATCCGAACTTGCTATAAAATGCAATAGCCCTGTCATTTTTTTCCCATACTCCTAACCAGATGATCTCTTTATTGTTCTCTATAGCTATTTCAATACATTTTTGCATTAATATTTTGCCCACACCTTTCCCAATCGCTGATTTCAGCGCATATATTCTTGCAATTTCAATTGATGATTTCCCGGCAAATTCAGAACGTTTTTCTCCTTCCCGCATCCGCACATAACCTATTGGTATATTATCTTCATAAGCCAAAAGGAAAATATTGCCTGCTGCCCCTACTTCTTTTATAAGTTCTTCCCGGCTAAATTGCTCACTCATAAACTTATCCATGTCCTCCTTTGTATTATCATCAACAAAGGTTTCATAAAAAGTTTGCCGGCTCATCTCGGCAATTAATACTGCATCAGCTGCAGTGGCATATCTGACTTCAATTGACATACTCAAAGAATTAAATATAAAAAAAGCTCCCCGAAACCAGAAAGCTTAATATAATTTTATAGAGAAATTATAAATTCTCAATCACCATTGCAGAAGCACCTCCTCCACCGTTACAGATTCCTGCAGCGCCATACTTAGCATTATTTGCCTTCAGCACATTGATCAATGTAACGATTATTCTAGCTCCGCTGCATCCAAGCGGATGACCTAATGAAACTGCACCGCCATGTACATTCACTTTTGCCGGATCTAATTTCATTCGTTTGCTATTTTCAATTCCTACTACGGCAAAGGCTTCGTTTAATTCCCAATAGCTGATATCTTCCATTTTTAATCCAGCTTTAGCTACTGCTTTAGGCACGGCTATCGAAGGACTTGTTGTAAACCATTCCGGGGCTTGTTCCGCATCTGCAAATGATTTGATTTTTGCGATAGGTTTCAATCCAAGCTCCTCTGCTTTTTCTTTGCTCATTAAAACCAATGCAGCTGCACCATCATTCATAGTAGATGCGTTAGCGGCTGTTACTGTTCCATCTTTTATAAATGCAGGATTAAGCGTAGCAATTTTATCAAACTTTACATTAAAAGGTTCTTCATCTTTAGCTACTATTACAGGGTCACCTTTTCGTTGAGGAATTTCAACTGGTATAACTTCGTTAACAAACTTTCCTGCTTCCCATGCGGCTTGTGAACGTTTATAACTTTCAATGGCAAATTGATCCTGGTCTTCCCTGCTGATACCACACTCCTTTGCACACAATTCGGCCGCATTACCCATTGCTTTACCGTCATACACATCGGTCAATCCATCTTTTGCTAATCCATCTATTAAGGAGGTGTTACCATATTTATTTCCCCATCTTGTACTATCAGAATAAAAAGGAACATTGCTCATACTTTCCATTCCTCCTGCAATTACAATATCTGCATCGCCAAGCATTATACTTTGTGCTGCCTGTGCAATGGCTTTCATTCCACTGGCACAAACTTTATTTATGGTTGTACAATTTACTTCATTAGGCAGGCCTGCAAATTTAGCAGCTTGTCTTGCCGGAGCTTGTCCAAGGTTGGCTTGTATCACACAACCCATCAACACATCTTGTATTTGTTCTGCTTTAATACCTGCTTTTTGCAAAGCTCCTTTTATAGCTGATGCTCCTAACTGAGTAGCGGATAAACTTTTTAATGATCCTCCAAAACTGCCCATTGGTGTACGAACTGCCGAGATAATATATACTTCCTTCATATAGAGTAATTAATTTGGCTGCAAAGATAACGATTGTTAGTTTCCGATTATTTCCCGGTTATTCAATCTCTGTTCGGTACTCATTACTTTATTCTACACGTATTATGTTATTTGATTAACATAATTTTACTTGAACCAACCATTAAACCACACATCATGAAAAAAATACGTTGCTTTTCAATCGTATTGTGCTTGTTATTTTCTACCTGCTTGAACGCACAGCCCATATCGAAAGCCGATGCGGAGCTATTTGGGAAAATTGATAAGCTTTTAGCTACTGTTTACAAATCCAATGAAACCGGCGCTACTGCATTAATAGCGAGGAAAGGAACAGTGATCTACAAGAAAGCCTTGGGTATGGCCAACCTGGAATTAAATGTTCCGATGCAAATTGATAATGTTTTTCGTATCGGTTCTATCAGCAAGCAATTTACGGCTGTAGCCATATTACAACTTTTGGAAAAGGGCAAACTGGGTTTGCAGGATGATATCAAAAAATTTATTCCTGATTATCCTACACATGGATATACGATTACTGTTGAACAACTTCTCAATCACACTTCTGGTATAAAAAGTTACACAGGCATGGACGAATGGGATGAACAGGTTCGACGGAAAGATTTTACACCGGCAGCTCTTGTTGATTATTTTAAAAATCAGCCCATGGACTTTGCCCCCGGTACTAAATGGGATTATAATAATTCCGGCTATATATTATTAGGTTATATAATTGAAAAAGTATCCGGGAAAAAATATTCCGAATACATCATTGATAATATTTTTAAGCCCCTAGGTATGACAAACTCTTATTATGGCGATCATATTCCCGTTATTAAAAACAGGGTTTCTGGTTATGAGCCAGCAAAAGACGGTGTCGCAAATGCAGATTTCTTGAGTATGACACAGCCCTACGCCGCTGGCTCCCTTCTTTCTACTGTTGAAGATCTTTTTAAATGGCACCAGGCTGTACATTCTTACAAACTCATAAAGAAAGAAATACTGGAAAAAGCATTTATTGCCTCTAAACTTGCAAATGGCAAAACAACTAACTATGGTTATGGTTGGTTTATGGGCAATCTGCAGGGAAGTCCCACTATCGAACATAGTGGTGGTATTAATGGATCACTTACCAATGCTATTTATTTACCCAATGAAGATGTGTTCGTGACAGTATTTTCTAACTGTACCTGCAAGCCGCCTTCAGAAGTATCAACCAAAATAGCAGGCCTGATTATTAATAAACCTTTTGGCGAACTTAAAGAAATTACATTAACAGGTGTTGATCTGAGTAAGTATACAGGAGTGTATGAAAATGAAAATGGCGAACAGAGAATTATTCGTATCGACAGTAATAAATTAACATCGCAAAGAGGAGGAGGAACACTATATAAGATAAAACCTTACGCAAAAAATAAATACTTCTTTGAAAATAGTATGTCGCTGATTGAGTTTACAGAGGATGCTAATGGGACAATAACCGGCCATAATTTTTCAACGGGTACTGAACCGCAGACTTATTGGAAGAAAACAAGTAAATCTATTGCAGCTGCACCGACAGAAATACAGGTGAATGAAAAAATATTGAATTCTTATGTTGGAGAATATGAATTGCAGCCCCAATTTATTATTACCATAACCACAGAAGGCAACAGATTATTTGCACAAGCAACGGGACAACCTAAGTTTGAATTATTTGCAACTACTGAAACACAATGGTTTTTAAAAGTGGTGGATGCAAAAGTAGAATTTGTAAAAGATAATACGGGAAAAGTTACCGCACTGTTATTAAACCAGGGTGGTCAAAAATCAGAAGGTAAGAAAATAAAATAACAGCAACCATTGTATGCTCTAAAAGATATTTAACAAGGGATATAAAATTATCTGATGATCGTTACAAACCCTTTCATAGCGGGTTGCTTATTCTTAAAAGTGATATGGTAAATGTAAGTTCCGGAGGGCTGTTCTATTCCATCAATCTTACCATCCCAATCTACCATGCCACTTTCGATATGATAGACAATTTGCCCTTGCCGGTTATAAACAGAGACTGTTGCATTTAGCGTTGGGTCAAGATATGGAATTTGCCAGCGGTCATTCTTGCCGTTATTATCAGGAGTAAATGCAGTAGGTACAAAAATTCCGGCTACAACTTTTACCATCACATCATCTTCGTGGGTACAGCCATAAGCTGAAACAGCTTCGAGAGTGTATTGTATATCCAATAACGGTGTTGCGGATGGAGTTAATGAAGATGAGTTGACCAAATATTGTGTTGGCGACCACGTATAAGAAGGTGTTTCGCCACTAACGATGCCATTTAATACCGTACTATCACCGGCTATAACTGTTCTGTCGGCTCCCGCATTTACAATTGGTTTGGGTCGAATATTAATGATAACCACATTGGATGATATCCGGCAATTAGGCAATGATGCATTTCCACTTTCAGCAACGGCAAGACGATACCAAAAATTACCAGTGTTAGTAGGTTGTCGTAAATAAGTAAGGTTATTAGCACCGGGGATATCTGTCCAAACCTTTCCCGAATCAATTGTTACCTGCCATTGATAAACAGGTGTAATAAATCCCGGTGATACTGTAGCCTCAAAAGTATAATTCACTTGCTGGTCACTGCACATATTCACCGTGTCACTATTTCCATTTCCCTGTATCGAAGAGGTGATAGCAGGCCCGCAAGGACGAAAAGTAATATCATCTAACCCAATATCGTTTCCGATACCCCCGGGGGCATTATTCCTCAGTCGTAATATTATAGTAGGATTACCAGCAGTTGTGGTAAAGAAAAACCCATATTGTTGCCATGCAGGAGCACCGGTGGCAGCTATACCACCTGTATTAAATTGATTTAAAACCACTCCAGCGGGAGTTTCAATAGTAAAAGTAAGATCAGGTTCAATTCCGGATGGAGAAATCAACACATTCATAATCCACGCAGCAAATTCATAGGTTGTATTTGGGCAAAGACCTGTAACTGTAGTAACAAAAAAATCGCCGGGAGTAAATGATGCATTGACCAGCATAAATGAGCCACCGCCTGTATGGTCAGATGAAACAGTATGCCAGGCATTTCCAAAACATCCGGAAGTGGAATTAGCGATAGTATAAAAACCATCGTTCGGGCAACTGTTATTTATATAAGTGTAGGCACTGGGAGGAGTAAAATTTCGATCCGGGGCATTGGCAGTACCAAAAGTGATATTCACTACCGGGTCTCCAAGACTCCCTGTACACAATTGAGCATGTGCAAAAAAAGAAAGCAGTAAAGTAAAGGCTGATAAAAATATACTACTTGCAACAACTGCTTTTATTGACACTTATTCCAGATTATTTAATTAGTTGCTAAATTATTGCATTGTTTTTTCTTTTACGAATCAATCTGCTATTATTAACCAACTGACTGAATAAATAAAACCCTATATGAGTATAGTCATCATTTCATATATTCGGATACACAATTCCAAATAATGAAACTGAATAAAACCTCCTTTTTTGCTGTTGGTATTTCTATACTACCGTTGGTTAGTTTATCACAAACACCAAAAAGAACTATTCGCCCTGCAGATATTTATAAAATGCAAACCACTGGCGATGCACAAATTTCTCCAGATGGTAAATGGGTAGCCTATACTCTTTCATCCATTGACTCGGCAAAAGACAGGCGTAATAACGATATCTGGATGATGAATTGGGAAGGAACAGAATCTGTACAGCTTACAAACAGCCCCGAAGGTGAAGGAAGTCCGAGATGGAGCCCCGATGGAAAATATATTTCGTTTACAGCATCCCGTGGTGGTAGTAACCAGGTGCACCTTCTAAACAGGCTTGGGGGCGAAGCAATTAAACTTACCGATATTAAAGGCGATTTAAACGATTATGCATGGTCGCCTGACGGAAAGAAATTATTATTAACCATACGAGATTTTGAGGATACGACCGGTAAGAAAGGAAACAAACCATATGTTATAGACAGGTACAAATTCAAACAAGATGTAAGCGGTTATCAATATGATAAACGCAAAACACATCTTTATTTATTTGATGTTGCCACTAAAAAAACAGACACCCTTACAAAAGGTGATTACAATGAAAGTGGCGCACAATGGAGTCCCGATGGTTCCGCCATCGCTTTTGTAAGCAATCGTACAGAAGACCCTGATAAAAACACTAACAGTGATATTTTTATTATCGATGCAAAAACGGGTTCTGTATCCAGGCAATTGACTACCTGGAAAGGAAGCGATGCTTCCCCGCAATGGAGTCCTGATGGAAAAACAATTGCTTACCTCCGAAGCACATCCGATGCTGATTATATTATGTATGACCAGGCCATATTAACTACAATTCCGGCTACGGGTGGCGAACCCACTCTATTAACTAAAACTCTCGACAGACCCGTATCAACTCCCAGATGGAATAAAGAAGGAACAGCTATTGCTGCTTTAGTAACTGATGATTGCGAACGTTATGTTGCATCATTTGATGCCCGTAATGGGAAAATGAATAAGGTTGCCGGAGGCAGCCGTTCGTTCAACTCATTGGAACGTCATCCAAATGGCAATTGGATTACTTCAATGACGGAACCCACTCTCCCTTCCGAATTTTATGCAATAGAAAATGGAAGTACAAGACGTCTTACAAAAGTGCAGGATGATTTTACTTCTAACTTATCATTAGCAAAGGTTGAAAAATTTACATCGAAAAGTAAAGATGGTGCAATGGTGTCAAGCCTTTTGTACTTGCCGCCCGGTTATACAGGTAGTGAGAAATTACCTGTTATATTTTTTATACATGGTGGTCCTGTTAGCCAGGATGATTTTGGTTTTGATTTATCCAGGCAAATGCTAGCCGCAGGTGGTTATGCAGTAGTTGCAGTTAATTATCGTGGCAGCAATGGTCGTGGACTTGATTTTTGCAAAGCCATTTATGCCGATTGGGGTAATAAAGAAGTATTGGATATACAAGGCGCTGCAGACCATTTAATAAATAAAGGAATTGTAGATGCCAATAAAATGGGCATCGGCGGATGGAGCTATGGTGGTATACTTACCGATTATACCATAGCAAAAGATACCCGTTTTAAAGCTGCAGTAAGCGGTGCTGGCAGTGCCTTGCAATTATCGATGTATGGTGTTGACCAATACATACTGCAACTTGATAACGAATTAGGACAGCCATGGAAAGATAAGAACTATGAAAAATATTTGAAACTCTCCTACCCTTTTTTAAATGCTGATAAAATTAAAACACCTACTCTCTTTATGACGGGTGAAAAAGATTTTAATGTGCCTGCAATTGGCAGCGAACAGATGTACCAGGCATTACGTTCCATCGGCACACCAACAGAGTTGATTATTTATCCCGGCCAGTTTCATGGTATCACAGTACCTGCTTTTCAAAAAGACCGTTTTGAAAGATACCTGCAATGGTTTGACAAATATTTAAAACTAAAAGGCTTTTAAATAAAAGGTGTAACTTAAAATAAAAAAAGTGGCCAGATCACACCATCGAAAAAAACACAAAGAACATCTTCGTCAGTTTAAAACTTCGAATGATACTGGTAAAATTCCTTCTTCTGCCAAAATAAAAACTACCGGTATATTCACTCTGCTTGGTGCAGCAACCGGTTTTGCTATCAGTTATTTTGCAACAGGTTTTAGTATTATTTGGGCTTCAGTAAGTGTAATAGCCGGGGGAATTGCAGGCTATTATATTGGAAAAACAATTGACAGCGATAAATAATATTATACTTTTTTCTACACTAACAAGGTAACCCTGTTATCGTTTAAAATATTTGATAATTGTAGAATAATAAAATCAGGTATTGCTTCTCGTTAATGGAGTGAACATCTTGTTTGTTAAAAGGATGGTACTCTAATCTCCTTATTACTAGTCTTTTAGCTATAACGAATATACTTCTTTAACATTCAAATATTTTTTGGCATCCTTTCTGTCTAATGGGTAGTGTAGCTTTTTATTATTCATCTTAAACCTACAGTTATGAAAAAGACATTTACTTTATTAACTATGATTACTGCAGTTGCAATTTTATTTGCATCATGCAAAAATAGAACAACTACTACACCTGTTTCTTATGAAGATACAGTGGGCTTTGCAGCTTTTCAACAAATGAAATTAGAAAATGAGCAAGCTGCAGCTGCTGCTATGTATGCAAAATCAATGGCAGCTAATAATAGAGCAGTAAAAAGAAGTGCTTCTACAAGTGGTACCATGAGTTCATCATCCAGTAACAATGCCCAGGTAGCAAAGAAAAAAGGAATGAGCAAATCAGCTAAGTATGCTATCATAGGTGGTACAGGTGGTGCAGTATTAGGCGCAGTTATTAATAAGCGTAACCGTGTGGCTGGTGGTATTATCGGTGGTGTATTAGGCGGTGGTCTTGGTTATGGTATTGGCCGTAAGCAGGACAGAAAAGATGGTCGTATCGAATAAAATTTAAATTCATTCTATGATTTACAAAGGGTCTTGTTTTTCAAGGCCCTTTTTTATTTTCATATAATGCTGATTGCTTATCTTTCTAAAAATACCTGCATGATAAAACATGTTCTCCTTTTTGCCACATTCATAATATCTATAACTGTTTCCGCTCAAAAAGAAAAACCATCAGATGTTTTTTGGAACAGCATCCAAAAACATTGTGGTAAATCCTACGAAGGAGTAGTAATAGAAGCACCCGCTAACGATGACTTCCGTGGCAAGAAATTAGTAATGCATGTACGGGCTTGTGATAGTAATACGATTCGTATTCCCTTTTTTGTAGGGGATGATAAATCAAGGACATGGGTGTTAACTAAAAAAACAGACCGCATTTTATTAAAGCATGACCATCGGCATAGTGACGGCAAACCAGATTCCATTACTATGTATGGTGGTAGCACCAGCAGTACTGGTCTGGCAGGCATTCAAGTTTTTACAGCAGACCAGGAAACAGCCAACATTATTCCCGCTGCTGCTTCAAATGTATGGTGGATCACAATTGATGATACTTCATTTACGTATAACCTGAGAAGAATTGGCACAACAAGAGTTTTCACCGTTAAGTTCGACTTAACAAAACCAATTGATACTCCTGATGCCCCATGGGGTTGGAAAGATTGACCCTCGGTAAACGCAGGACAATAATTTAAAAAATGAATTACCAGGTTTATACACCTTCCCCAGAACTTCAACCTTTCATTAAATGTTTTTGGAAATTGGATGATGAAGGAGTTGATGTACCTGTTCGACAACGGGTAGTACCAGATGGATGCATGGAAATGATTTTTCACTATGGCGATAATTACAAGCAATATTTTGAAGACGGAAATTCTATTATTCAACCAAAGTGTTTTGTATTTGGCCAAATAACAAATTATTTAGAAATAGAACCAACAGGAGTAACTGGCATTGTTGCCGCAAGATTCAACCCGGATGGACTTACTCCTTTTATTTCAATGCCCATTGCAGCTCTAGAAAATAAAGCCGTAGAGATTAGTAAAGTATTTGGAGAAAAAGGAATTCAACTGGAGAAAGAAGTATTTAGAGCTACCGATAATTCACAACGCATAAAACTTATTGAAACATTTTTATTGTCTTTTTTAGCCGATCCGAATATCTTTCATACAATTACCAAGTCATGTGTAGAAGCTATTCTGCAGTCCCAGGGACAATTAAGTGTATTGGAGTTAGCTGACAAAATGAATGTGAATCGCAGAAATTTAGAAAGAAAATTTACAACTGCTATTGGCATGAGTCCAAAACAACTTTCAAGGGCTGTCCGATTACAGGCAGCGATCAAAATGCTGCAAGAAAATAGTTTCACCAATCTCACTTCTCTGGCTTATGAAAATGGATATTACGACCAGGCGCATTTTATTAAAGACTTTAAAGAATTTACCGGTATCAGTCCGCGACATTTTTTTAACGGCAATATGAAATTTGCAGCTCTTTTTGCTTCCACAGATTAGCCTTGTCGCATTTTTACAATTCCGGTATACTCAGTAACTCTATTTTGCAACAATTAAAATAATTAATCTAATATGAAACTCATCCAACAACAAATTATTTTACTCGCTTTTGTAGTTGCTACCAGCACAACGTCTTGCAATAATTCAAGCGAAAGCAAAACTGAACCGGACATAAAGAAAACAGAAACATCTCCCACTGTTACTGACCTGGTGTTTGATAAAATGCTCGGTACCTGGCAAAGTGAAGATGGAAAGAGTTTTGAACGATGGGCAAGAAATGATAAAGGCGGCTACAATTCAGCAGCATATACTTTAAAGGGAACAGATACTTCCTGGAATGAACAGGCAACTATTTACTTAGAAAACAACAACTGGATTTTTGAAAACACGGTGAAAGGACAAAATGATGGAAAAGCTGTGAGGTTTGTTTCTTCAATTCTGCAATCAAACACTGTCCAGTTCAGCAATCCTGCACATGATTTTCCAACAGATATTAATTATACAATTGCTGATGCAAATACATTGAATGCATTTATAGTCGGGCCCAATAAAAATGGAGGAAAAGATACAATTCCATTTAATTACAAAAGAGTAATACAATAAAAGAATTCTCGTAAAGACACTAAGTCGCAAAGCTTTTATCCAGCAATATATCATGACATCTTTGTGAGAAAATTTATTCCTGAATTGAAGTTATCTTTACCGCCATGAGTTATTACACTACTGTGGCGCCGGTTACCATCACTTGCCATAAACGAATTACCCCTTACCTGGAACAGGAAGTAAAAGAACTTGGTTTTGTTATCGAAGATTCTTTTATAACAGGAGTACGAATTAAAGCTTCCATCAACGATTGTATAAAGTTAAACCTGAATCTTCGCTGCGCCAGCCAGGTATTATATAGTTTAAAGAAGTTTGAGGCCCGCAACGCCGATGATGTTTACAATAATGTATTGGCATATCCCTGGGAAAATGTATTAACTGATGAAGGTTATTTTTCCATTACCAGCAATGTGCATAATGATACGATCAACAACAGCATGTTTGCCAACCTAAGGGTAAAGGATGGCATTATTGACAGGCTGCGAGAGATCCGTGGTAATCGACCTTCTACCGGTGCCGAATTAAAAGGTGCCGTCATTCATTTGTTTTGGAAGAATGACGATGCAGAACTATTTATCGATACCACAGGTGATTCATTAGCCCGTCATGGCTATAGAAAAATACCAGGCTTAGCACCAATGCTGGAATCATTAGCTGCAGCTACTATTTATGCTACCCGCTGGGATAGAAAATCTCCCTTTGTAAATCCTATGTGCGGCTCCGGTACTGTTGCTATTGAAGCAGCAATGATTGCTACGAACAGAAGACCCGGGTTATTCAGAACCAACTATGCATTTATGCATTTGCAGGGATATGATGAAACTGTTTATCTGAAAGAAGATGCTTTACTGGAAGAACAGATAGCAGAAGTTCCGGGACTCAAAATTATTGCAACCGATTACGATACCAGGGCTGTAGAGAATGCAAAGAAAAATGCAATAGCGGCCGGCGTTTTAAATTTAATGGATTTTGCTGTGTGTGATTTTGAAAAAACTGAAGTACCTGAAAATGTGCCGGGAGTTTTTTATGTAAACCCGGAGTATGGTGAACGTTTGGGAGATATAAAAGAACTGGAAGAAACATATGCCCGCATTGGTGATTTTATGAAACAAAAATGCAGGGGCTATTTCGGGTATATTTTTACAGGCAATATGGAGTTAGCAAAAAAGATTGGATTGAAAGCTAACCGTAGAATTGAGTTTTATACCAGCACTATTGATTGTCGTTTACTGGAATATGAATTATACAGTGGTAGCAAAGTAAAAACTGTTGAAACAAATTCCTGATTTTATAATTAATACTCCAATTCAATATGGAAATTTCTGCTTTACAAAAAATAGTTCGGGACAGGTACTTTGAAAACGATTCCAAACGGGGCATTTATCATACTGCCTTATGGTTTCATGAAGAAGTAGGTGAACTTTCATCTGCCATTGCCAGCGGCAATGTTGAAAATGCAAAAGAAGAGTTTGCAGATGTGCTTATGTGGCTGCTAACAATGGCTAATATTATGAATATTGATATGGAAGAAATCATTACTACTTATCTAAATAACCCGGGCAAACTTCCTGCTAAGTAAGTAGTTACCCGTATATTCTCATTAAAACAATAACTTATGTACCTTCGTAAAAATTAAGGACTCATGAATCTGTTTGTAGCTGGTCTCCCCTATGATCTCGATGATGCTGAATTGGAAGAAATTTTCGAGAAGTTTGGAAAAGTTGTTTCTGCAAAAGTTGCTATGGACAAAGAAACGGGCAAAAGCCGTGGCTTTGGTTTTGTGGAGATGGAAAATGATGCAGAAGGTAAAGAAGCAATTGAACACCTCAATGATATTTCACTCGGTAAAAAACCATTAGTTGTAAAACAAGCTGAAGACAGACCAGGTGGTGGTTCTTCTGGAGGAGGAGGAAACCGTGGCGGTGGCGGAGGCGGTTACCGTGGAGGCAGTGGCGGTGGCGGCGGCTATCGTGGTGGTGGTAACAGCGGTGGTGGCGGTGGCTACAACCGGGATCG
Organism: Chitinophagaceae bacterium IBVUCB2; assembly: GCA_002127295.1. Taxonomy (GTDB): domain Bacteria; phylum Bacteroidota; class Bacteroidia; order Chitinophagales; family Chitinophagaceae; genus JJ008. The sequence goes on along the minus strand of NFUV01000002.1, from coordinate 1,268,856 downwards.
TAATCGTTATTAAATTCCCTTATATATTTAATTATAAGCTCTGCAGGTAAAATCTGCGGAGCTTTGCCATTCGTATATATGCCGTGAAACTGCATGCCCGAAAAATTATACTATGCTTGCTATTATTGTGTAGCTGCTTTGTTAGCTCAGCCCAACTAATTGATAATAGCTCTACGTTAAAAAATATCGCCACAACCAACTACTTAAGGTTTAATTACGAAAATGATTTTTTTACTGGTACTGATTATTATTACTCACAGGGAATTACTGTTGAATATGTTCACCCCGGCTTGAGAAGAAATCCGTTCAACAAGCTTTTATTATTCCAGAAGAATGATAAAAGTAAATATGGCATCAGCTTTAATATTTTTGGCTATACTCCAACAAGCATAGAAAGTGACCAAGTGTTGTATGGCGACAGGCCCTTCCAGGCGAATATGGCCATAAAATCGTTTGTACTGAATGTTGATAGCATCAAAAAACAACGGGTAGCCTCATCAATTAGTATTGGTATCATCGGCCCTGCCGCTCTTGGAAAAGAAATTCAAACTTTCATTCATAAACGTATAGGTGATCCGATACCAAAGGGTTGGCAACACCAGATCAGGAATGATCTTATTTTAAACTATCAGTTTAATTACGAAAAAGCAATTTTGAAAGCGGGAAATAATTTATTGGTGAATGGCATTGTGGAAGCAAAAGCCGGAACATTGTATAATAAATTTAGCAGCGGATTTAATTTCATGGCCGGAAGTTTTACTGATCCTTATTCATTTACTCCTGTAAAAAAGAAAAATAATATCTATTTATACGGGCAAGGACAACTTACGCTGGTGGGATATGATGCAACTATACAGGGTGGCATATTTAACCGGAAAAGTGTTTACATAATCCCTGCAAAAGAAATTGAAAGAGTTGTTTTCCGGGCTGATATTGGCATAATGCTCAATATAAAAAAAGTCTATCTCTGTTATTCGCAATCTTATTTGTCGAAAGAATTTAAGAAAGGTCTCAATCATAGTTGGGGTGGATTGAGCCTTGCTCTATCTTTTTAAGACTGGCTATAACAGTCTTCCATGTACATTTGCTATTCCTAATTAAGATATACATGCCGCATAAAAAACTACTAGAGGAATTACAAACAGAAACGTATGTTACACTGAAAGGCTCACCTATTCATGGTATTGGTGTATTTGCTATAATGAATATCCCAAAAGGAACCCGAAATATATTTTCTAAAGGAATGGGTGAATGGATAAAAGTTCCCATCAGTGAAGTTGAAAACTTACCGGAACACTCCCGGTCGTTGATTGAAACCTATTGTCTGTTTGACGAAGAAAATTATTTTGTTCCGGAATATGGTTTTAAAATGATTGATCCTGTTATTTATCTTAATCATTCTTCCACTCCCAATATTATTTCTATTAACGATGGCGAAGAGTTTGAAGCTATTGTTGATATTCTACCCGGTCAAGAGCTCCTTATTAATTATGGTTCTATTGTTGATGGCATGGAAGGTTACAATGATTTTGTTTAAGAAAATTTCCTCATGCCTACCTTTTTTCTGAACGATAATATTTGCTTTTTGGCAATTCTATAATTCCAAAAAAATATTTTTATTAGAAAGAAGCTAAAACAAACCCTTTCTGGGCCCAATTTTTTTTTCTGGATTAATTTTTGATAAAATATTATTTAGATAGCTAACAGCTCCTTTTCACAATCACATTTATTTTAAAACAGCCATCAGACACTTTACTAACAGGTCTTTAAAATCATTTGTTAACCTTAATCAGCATTGAATGAAACCTAATCAGAAGCCAAATGTATTTACCCTGGCATTAACTGCCGGTATGTTTTTTTTATTGACAGCCTGTCAACAAGAAACTTTATCCTCAAATGAAAACCCGGAAACTGCAGACAATAATCCTGTTTTATTAGTTATAGATGAAGAAAGTATCGACAATGGAAATGAACCCAATAGCTTTTCTGATGTACAAGTAAATGACCAGTTGGCAGAAGTAGGTGTCAGAACAATCCTCAAATATTTTCAAGATAATATCGGTCGTACAATAGATCTTCATACCGGTCAGGTAGGTGATGAAGGATGGCATGCTATTAAAACAATCCCTACAAGCTGGATTAATGCGGGGCCTACCGCTATTGGTGCAAGAAACTATTTACAAGCCGGGCCGGGATTAGGATCAGGATCACCAGATGATAACAAAGAAGTATTGCTTGATAAAATTCCGGATCTTACTCCACTAAGGGCTACTGGTCTTACTATGTTAAAAGGTAAAACAGTGCTGGCGGTTGTATATGACGGTGATGTAAGTATCAATTATTCACCATTACAGGGGAACCTGATGGGCGCAAATCTTGGATTAGTAGCATTCGATGTACTGCAGGTAACAGAACGTACCGATGCATCTACATCTTCGCTGCCAAGTGTTACTATACGCATAAGAGATGCCAGCCAAATCTCTTCAAGAACATTACAACTATTTCAGAATGCACCTGTACCACAGTCGTCTTCAGAACCTTTTGATATTAAACCACCATTAAATGCCCCTTCAGCAATGTTGATAACTGCACAATAAAATCATTACGTTTCTACGTTTCAAGAATAATCAAATCGATATATCATTCTATATAAAAAGCCGCTGTTAATTTCTAACAGCGGCTTTTTTAGGTTATATATCTTTTAGTAAGAAGAACTGAAGCTTCTTTTCCTTTCGCCTCTAAAACTATTGGAATTCTGGCTGTTGCCATTCCTGTTTCCATTACGATTGCCGTTTCCTCCGTTTCCATTACTATTAGGTCGCTTCTGAAAAGAAGGACGCAGTGATGGACGTTGAACTTGCTGCGCATTACTTGATAGTACGTACGGATGTTCTTCAATAACGGGAATTGATTTGCTGATGACCTTTTGAATATCCTTTAAGTATGCTTTTTCTTCATGGTCGCAGAATGAGATAGCAATACCACTTGCTCCAGCTCTTCCTGTACGACCAATACGGTGCACATAAGTTTCAGGAATATTCGGCAGATCATAATTCACCACATGGGTCAACTCATCAATGTCAATACCACGGGCTGCAATATCAGTTGCTACCAACACTCTTGTTTGACGGGTCTTGAAATTGTGTAATGCAGACTGTCTTGCATTTTGTGATTTATTACCATGAATAGCTTCCGCTTTTATGTTGGAACGATTTAATTCTTTGGCAACTTTATCAGCACCATGTTTGGTTCTGGCAAATACCAAAACGGTTTTGATATCAGCATCCGCTAAAATATCTTTTAGCAAAGCATTCTTATTTTGTTTGTCAACAAAATAAATTGACTGCTGTATAATTTCTACTGTAGAAGAAACAGGTGTTACTGCTACTTTAACCGGGTTAGTTAATAATACATTCGCCAGTTGTTGAATTTCCGGCGGCATGGTAGCAGAGAAAAACAAGGTTTGCCTTTTTGAAGGCAATTTTGCGATCACTCTTTTTACATCATGCACAAATCCCATATCGAGCATTCTATCTGCTTCATCGAGGACGAAGAAGTTGATATCACGCAAAGAAATATGGCCCTGGTTCATCAGGTCTAATAAACGACCGGGAGTAGCAACTAAAATATCTATACCACGGCGCAATGCATTTACCTGGCTGAATTGATTGACACCACCGAAAATTACAAGATGTTTCAGATCTAGATACTTTCCGTAAGCATTGAAGCTCTCTTCAATTTGAATAGCTAGTTCACGGGTAGGTGTTAATATCAAAGCTTTGATATTGCGTCTTCCTTTGGGAGATTGTTGTTGTTGCTGGTGCATCAGTTGCAAAATAGGAATTGCAAATGCTGCGGTTTTACCAGTGCCTGTTTGGGCACAGCCCAGCAGGTCTTTTTGTTCTAAAATAGCAGGGATTGCTTGCTGCTGAATAGGTGTAGGCGTAGTGTAGCCCTCATGGACTAACGCCTTGAGCACAGGCTCAATGAGCTGTAAATTGTTAAATGACAATTGAATAAAATATTAATTAAAAAATGTGGTAAGGCTATCAATTCCGAATCTGATACTTTACCTGCCTTACGTTAAGCCATCACGGCATTTGAGTAGTACGGAGACATACAAACTGAGTGAGAAATAACATACAAGAGTGCAAATATAGGTTATTAAAGGGAGAAAGTGTAATTAATGTTTGAAGTAATTCTACTTTAACAACATCTTTGGTCAAAATCTTTATTGATAAAAGATTGAGCACTTATAGGTCTTTAGTGCAAAATAATTTTCAAAAAAAGCTTGGACTGTCAGTATATGACTATCACCGACAACCGCATTCCATTTTCCTGCTGGTAATTCTAACGTATCAACTTCATCTGCACCTGATAGAATGACTAATATCTTTTTCCATGAATCATTTACAGCACTACCATTGATAGTGTAAGCAATAACTCCTTTAGACAGATTAGTTAGAAATTGAATATTATTTACAATCTGCTTATTATTCGTCATTCGGAATGCCGGATGTTCCTTTCTTATTTTTATCAACGCTTTGGTATAATCAAACACTTCTTTGTTCTTCGTCTTTAAATCCCAGTTGATAGCATTGATACTATCCGGTGAATTATAAGAATTTTCTACATCTTGTTTACTTCGTAAAAATTCTGTTCCGGCATGTAAAAACGAAATGCCTTGTGAAGTAAGTACAATCGATAAGGCAAGTTTATGCATATCGATTCTCTCCGGTTCTGTGGAACCAATAGCAGAAATTTTTAGCTTGTCCCAAAGCACATGGTTATCGTGACACTCTGCGTACGTAACAGTTTGATAGGGCTCTTTGGCATATGGAGCTTTGGAATAATTCACTTTGCTATAATTGATCTGCGGATGTTGTAAAGAAGCTACAATGCCAAACTTTATACTTTCTTCCATTCCTTTTTTCCCACTGGCAAAGCCTTTGTCCTTATGATCGAACACAGAACCTTTAATTCCATCTCTTATATCATCACTAAAAACTGCAATGCGGTCAAGTTTGTGTGCATTGGCTTTTAATGCCCGTAATGAATCCGGCAGTGGTGAGGAGCCGGCTGTCCAACCTTCGCCGTAAATAATTATATCAGGCTTTATCTTATGCAGTTCTTTTGAAATAAGATTCATCGTTTCAATATCATGCACTCCCATCAGATCAACCCGGAAACCATCTACATGATATTCCTGTACCCAATACTTCATAGATTCCAGCATAAACTTCCTGAACATGGGCCTTTCACTGGCCGTTTCATTGCCACAGGCAGTAGCATCAGAGAATTTCCCGTCTTTTGTTTGCCGGTAATAATAACCCGGTACTAGTTGATTAAAATTGGAGGTTTCTGTTAATGCAGTATGATTATAAACTACATCCATTACCACCCTTAATCCATTTTCATGAAATGTTTTTACCAATTGTTTGAATTCTTTGATCCTTGTCACCCCATCAAAGGGATTGGTAGAATAAGAGCCTTCGGGCACATTATAGTTCAGCGGGTCATAACCCCAGTTGTATTTACCATCTGATTTTGTTTCATCAATAGAATTAAAATCGTAGAAAGGCAATAAGTGTACATGTGTTATTCCTAATTCTTTAATATGGTCGAGACCGGTTGATTGACCTGCTGCATTTCTTGTTCCTCTTTCTGTCAATCCTAAAAACTTTCCTTTGTTCTGAATGCCTGATGTTGGTGAAATACTGGCATCTCGTACATGCAATTCATAAATAATTGCATCCGTTTTATTTTTAAATGCGGGACTTTTATCTTTCCCCCATCCTGTTGGATTTGTTTCTTTTAAATCCACTACCATTGCTCTCTTGCCGTTTACACCCACTGCTTTTGCATAAGGATCGGGTACTTCTTCGGATTCTTTTCCATTAATAATTGTGCTGAATGTATAGAACACTCCTTTTTTGTCCCCGGTTAAGGTAATTACCCATGTACCGTTCTTATCCTTTTTCATTGAATGTAATTCCGTAAAAAGTTGCTGTTCGGCGCTGGCATATAACTTCAAATGCACTTCGGCTGCAGTAGGTGCCCAAATACGAAACACAGATTTTTCTTTTGTATAAGTAAGGCCTAAATCATTACCAGTGTAAACAGGATACTTAGTAAAATCAGTTTTTTGTGCTTTTCCGGAAAATAATTGTGTAATAAACCCCAGCAGCATAACATACCTCTTCATTGGTTATTGATATTTTAATTAAAGATAATGAATTGAAGCTGTGAGGAAATTCTGGTTAAAAATTTCGGTAGCACAACGGCAAACCTGTAAATTGTTCTTTTATTACCAAAACGGTTATAGGCTATATGGGAAATCTCCAGGTTAAGAAACAGGCAAAAAAATACGATGCAGTAATAGTGGGCTCTGGTGCCGGTGGTGGTATGGCAGCATATATACTGGCCAACGCAGGTTTAAAAGTTTGCATAGTAGAAGCCGGTTTTTATTATGATCCTGACAAAAATATAACACAACTAAAAAATCCATGGGATTCTCCCCGCCGGGGTGCAAGTACCAAACTTCGTCCTTTTGGTGATTTTGATGCTTGCTATGGCGGCTGGTCATTAGACGGCGAGCCATTTACAAAAGAAAGCGGCACCGATTGGAGCTGGTGGCGTGCAAGAATGTTAGGAGGTCGTACCAATCATTGGGGAAGAATATCGCTTCGCTTTGGTCCAAAAGATTTTAAAAGAAAAAGCATTGATGGATTAGGTGATGACTGGCCAATCGGTTATGAAGATGTAAAACCTTTTTATGACAGAGTTGATAAACTCATTGGCATATTCGGCACTAATGAAGGTTTGGAAAACGACCCGGATGGATTTTTCTTAAAACCACCAAAACCAAGATTGCATGAACTGTTTATAAAAAATGCTGCAACACAAGCAGGTGTTAAAGTAATTCCTTCACGCCTTTCTATTCTTACAGAAAAATTGAATGATGAAAGAGGAAAATGTTTTTTCTGCGGACAGTGTAATCGCAACTGCAGCATGGCTAAGGCCGACTTCTCCTCTACCAATGTATTAATAAAGCCTGCGTTAAAAACCGGCAACGTGGATATTATTGCTAATGCAATGGCAAGAGAAGTATTAACGAATAAAGAAGGATTGGCAACCGGTGTTTCTTATATCAATAAAGATGATATGATGGAATACCAGGTAGAAGGTAAAGTGGTGATTGTTGCTGCCAGTGCCTGCGAAAGTGCAAGATTGTTACTCAATTCAAAATCCGACCGGCATCCAAATGGATTAGCCAATAGCAGCAATGTAGTGGGAAAATATTTACATGATTCTACCGGTGCTGCTTTAGGAGGTGTACTTCCGCAACTGTTCGATAGAAAACGATATAATGAAGATGGCGTTGGAGGCATGCATATTTATTCGCCCTGGTGGTTAGATAATAAAAAGTTGGATTTCCCGAGGGGTTACCATATTGAATATTGGGGTGGTATGAGTCAGCCTTCCTATGGTTTTAGCTGGGGAATTGAAAACCTGAATGGCAAATATGTAGTTCATGGAAAACAAAAAGAAGGCGGTGGTTATGGCGCTTCATTAAAAGAAGATTATCGTTACTTCTACGGTTGTGGTGTAGGTATGGCTGGTCGTGGAGAAGCTATTCCGATAGAAAGTAATTATTGTGAAATAGATCCGAATACGGTTGACAAGTTTGGTATTCCTGTATTAAAATTCAATGTAAAATGGACAGACCATGAAATCAACCAGGCTAAACACATGAAAGAAACTTTTAAAGAAGTAATGCATAACATGGGGGCTGTTATTACCTGGGGCGGAGATGATAATGAAAAAAATCAATGGGGTTTATCCAAACCCGGGGAGATCATTCATGAAGCGGGTACGGTAAGAATGGGGAATGATGCAAAAAAGTCGGCCTTAAATAAAATGAGCCAGGCACATGATTGTAAGAATTTATTTTGCGTAGATGGCGGCCAGTTTGTTTCGCAGGCCGATAAAAATATTACCTGGACGATATTGGCTCTTTCAATGAGAGCATCTGAGAATATTATTGAGGAGATGAAAAAACAAAACATTTAGGAAGTAATAATCTCCGATACCTGAGTTTTCATTGTTTTGAATTTAATAAACTATTAATGGATAAAAATGGACAGACGTAAATCACTAAAGCTAATCGTTACCGGTGCTGTTGCAGCCCCTATTGCTATTGCGGGTTGTAAAACAGACGACAAGAAATCAACAGCTCCTATAGTTAAAGAAGCGGAATTTAACCTAGACCGCAACCCCGATGAATTGAAGTATGAGAAAGAAATTCTTGCTAAAGAAAAATTCTTTACAGAACATGAAATGGCCACAATTACGATATTAGCCGATATCATTATTCCAAAAGATGAAATAAGCGGCAGTGCCAGCGATGCCAAAGTGCCGGAGTTTATTGAGTTCATTGTAAAAGATATGCCAACTCACCAGGTACCTATGCGGGGCGGTTTGCGATGGTTAGATATGTATTGTCTGAAAAAACATGAAAAAACATTTAAAGATTGCAGCCAGCCGCAGCAAATGGAATTGGTAGATATAATTGCTTACCCGGGTAGAGTAAAAGATAAACCTCAACTAAAACAAGGGGCTGCATTTTTTAGCTTAATGAGAAATCTTACTGCTACAGGTTTTTATACTGCTGAAATAGGGGTAAAAGATATTGGCTATGCCGGCAATCAACCCAATGAATGGAATGGCGTACCGGCGGATGTATTACAGCAATACAAAGTTGCCTATACCGAAAAGGAATTGAAAGAGTGTGTAGGGTTTGCCGCCAAATAAGAAAAGTATTGCACAGAATTTCCGCATTGGAAAAATTTGATTCCCAAATGGGTGATGCCTTACTAAACAGGTCACCTTTTTGGGAATTTCAATTTGGCATATAATTCGGTTGTAATAAAAAGTTGCTTAACTTTCTAAAACAGCAACCATTAAACTTTAAATTTTATGAAACCCAAATTCTTTTTTGCAGGGCTGTTTGTTTCAATGCAGCTTATTGCTTCAGCCCAGAATTATGTAACCATACATGATCAGTGCAATTATTCCGGCCGCCAATATACCTTAGCTCCCGGTAGCTATACCAGTTCCCAAATGAAAGTCGATAACGATAAACTCAATTCCTTCCAGGTTCCGCAGGGATTTAAAATAACCCTGTATGAGAATGATGATTTTAAAGGAAGTTCAAAAACTTTTTATGCCAGCGAATATTGCCTGGGTGCCGATTGGCGCAGCCGGGCATCATCGATAGTGGTAGAAGGTCCTTATGGCAATCAACAACCGGGAGGTTATGGCAATGAATACATCACATTTTTTGCAGACTGTTATTCCAAAGGTTATTCGCAGAGTTTGCGCCCGGGCACTTATAGTGGAAGCCAGTTAGGCGCATTGAAGTATGCCATATCCTCATTTACCATTACAGGCAATCTGCGCCTCAGGGTTTACTTGAATAATGAAAATGCTGCGGGAGCATCAGCTACATTTGATGCCAGTCAAACCTGTATGAGCAGCTCTTATAACGATAGAATAGGTTCCCTGGTAATTGAGTACAAAACTTCAAATCCTACCTATCCCACTACACCGGGTGGTGGAAATTACAATAGCGACTCATACGCTACCCTATACAGCGATTGTAATTATAATGGCAATGCACTCCGGTTGATGCCCGGTACTTACCAGGGGAACCAGCTGGGTTTGATGAAATATAATATTTCTTCCATTGCACTTGGCAGTAATCTGCGGGCAAAAGTGTATCTCGATAATGAATATGTATCTGGTTCTTCCTATGCCGTTAATGCCGATATTAATTGTATGAACAGCAATATGCGTAACCGTATTGGCTCCATTATCATAGAGGAAAAGTATGGTAACAACCCCAGCTATCCACAGCCCGGAGGTGGTAGTGGTGATGTGGTAATCATATATGCTGATGGTAGTTATAGAGGGCAGGCGGCATCCCTGCTACCGGGTACTTACCGTAATATGGCGGAAGCTGGAAACTTTCCGGACAATGCATTAAGCTCATTACAATTGCCACCTGGTTTCCGGGTAGTGCTGTATGAATTTGAAAATTTCGGAGGTAGAAGTTATACGATTACGGAATCAAAAACCGGCTTTTCCATATCCGGATGGAACGACAGGGCCTCTTCCATAGCGGTGTACCGGAATTAAACTAGTTATTAACAAGTGTTTAAAAACTCATTTTCATAGGGGAAAATCAGTTTTTTGTAATAGAAAGTACCCTATATTTGATTTGGTAATACTTATACCCATTAACATTCTAAATTAAAAACAACATGGCAACAAAGAAAAAAGCAGCCAAAAAACCTGCAAAGAAAGCAGCTCCAAAAAAAGCAGCTAAGAAAGTAGTAAAGAAAGCAGCTCCAAAAAAGGCAGCTAAAAAAGCAGCTCCAAAAAAAGCAGCTAAGAAAAAATCAGCCCGCAAACCTAATGCAGCGTTCATGAAAGCACTTACTCCAAGTGCAGAATTAGCAGCTGTAGTTGGCAGCAAACCATTGGCCCGTACAGAAGCAGTTAAAAAAATATGGCAGCATATTAAAGCAAACAAATTGCAAGATGCTAAGAATCGCCGTATGATTAACAACGACGCTAAGTTGAAACCAGTATTTGGTGGTAAAGCACAGGTATCTATGTTTGATGTAGCGAAAGCTTTATCAAAACACATGAAATAAGCAACGACCAAACAAACATAAAAGGGCATCACTCCGATGCCCTTTTTTTATTTTCTTTTGTTAGCACTCATATAATAAATATTTTTACCCCTCTTCATAGCCCGAAAAAATGCGTAGTAAATTTTCGAGATACAATTAAGTTTATTCGGGCATATGTAATAGAACTGTTATTTTATTTTTTTAAGAAATACATCTCCTTTACTGTTAATAACATAAATTCAAAAAGGCACATTAATTGCTTTTTGAATAATTATGGCAAAAGTGATAACTGCGATGATAATTGACGACGATGACGATATGGGCATCATACTTACAACTCTGCTTGAACTTCGAAAAATTTATTGCATGGCGGTACAAACACTATCTGAAGCCAGAGATTGCCTGCAAAAGCTTAAACCTACCGTTATTTTTCTCGATAATAGTTTTCCGGAAGGATTAGGAATAAACTTTATTCAAGTGATTAAATCGGCTGACAAGGATATTAAAATAATAATGCTAACCGGTGATTATTCGCCATGGATTGAGCAAAAAGCATGTGACGAGGGTGTGGATTATTTTCTACGAAAACCGTTAAATGCAAAAAAGATCAATGATGTACTCGATGCAATGAATTTTATCAGGAAATAATACGATTGGAATTTCATGCAGCTATTAAAATTACCCTGCCCATAATATTACATTATCTCCAGCCACTTTTTAACTACTAAGAAAAACATTACCACCGTTAGTATTACTCTTTATGTCCAACCATTTCGGGCTAATGTACAAGGTCTTATTTGTACGCCTTAATTGAAATTTTCTACACTTCAGGCAAAGATTCTTTTTTATAACTCTCCGTATTACCAATTTTATCATTGTAAAATAGCTGCATCTATCATGACGACAGAACAAACGATACTGGTAAAGACAAGCTGGCGAATGATCCGGGATATTGATCCGGCAATCGTAGGAGATACATTTTATAGCAAGCTATTCTGTGACACACCAGCATTACGGAAAATGTTCCCAAAGAATATGGATGAGCAATATCGTAAGCTAATGGATATGCTCAGTACAGTGGCAGCCCGTTTAGATAATTTAAATGACCTGACTGAAGATATACTCTCGATGGCACAACGACATGTTCAGTATGGTGTTCGTCCTGCACATTATAAATTAGTAGGCAAAGCATTACTCTGGACTTTACAACAAGGTCTTGGTAAAGATTGGACAGAGGAAGTGAAAGTTGCCTGGACTACCTGCTATTCAACCTTAGCAGACACAATGATTGCTGCTACTGCTACAAACAAGAAAACCTGACCATTACCCTTATTCCTTATGAAGTGATGCCTGCTTACGCAGGCATCTTTGTTTATATAATAACACGGTTCTTTATAAACTCACTACGCTTCATCTGCTAAAAATTTTTATTTGCTTTTTCCCATTGCATCTTTGAGCTGTCAAAAAAAAATACCATTAAAGAAAATTGTAAACCTATTAGTATGAAAAAGATTGTATTAGCATTACTGATCATTACCAGTATTTCGTCTTGTAAGAAAGACAAAATAGAATCGCCGGTTATTGTGCCAGTAGAAAAAAATATTGCAGAAGTAAAATATCCTGCAAACCCATCGAATAACAGGATTCTTACTTACGATAACCAGGGCAACCTGGTAAAGATCCAGGGAACAACCAATTACTGGACCTATGAGTACCTTCCGGGAAAAGTCATCATCAAAGCTTACTTCACCAGTACTAATAAACTAACAAGTTCCATGGAACATACTGTTGATGCGAATGGGAGATCATCCGGGTTTGTTTATAAAATTGATAACGGAGAAGTTAAAAGTAACCAGCTATTCGAATATGATGCAAACGGTTACCTGATAAAGCAAAAAACGATAGATGTATCCGGAGAAACAAATGAAAATCATTATATCATCGTTAACGGAAATGCAGTAAAGCAGCTGTATTACAAAAATGGAGTGCTGTACGATAAAACCGACTACCAATACGATGACTCAAAAAAGGCCAAAACCTATTTCACGATGGAAACTACTGAAGGAGCTAAGAATATCCACGGAAAAGGTTACACCAATTTATTAAGTGGCTATAAACGTTACGATGCATCGGGCAATATGAAAGAAAATACAACATTTACTTATATCCTGGATGCAGATGGTTATGTTACAAAAAGAACATTCACCAACCTGTTTACAAATCAAACATCTGATACTGAATACATGTATCAATAAGATACCCGAATATTATACACTGGCTGTGATTTACTAAAGGTTTTGTATACGGTTCATTTCAGTTTTTCTACGTTTCATTTTAAAAGCACCCCGCCCGGTAGTCAATATTTTGAGTGCCGGGTTTTTCTTGCTATTTTGAAAACTAATGTTAGCGACCCGTTATATAGTTAGCTGCTTGCTGTTTTTTTTACTGAACAGTTTTGCAGGCCTTGCTCAAAAAGCCCCGATCAACTTTCATCATCTTACGGTAAAAGAAGGTTTAAATGATGGTAACATTAATGGTCTTTGCCAGGATAAATATGGCTACATGTGGTTTGCTTCATTGGGTGGTTTGAACCGGTTTGACGGTGTTACAGCACAAAAATTCACCCATATACCCGGCGACAGTACTTCAATGAAAAATGCAGTACCCTACGCATTGGCCAGCGGACATGATAACCGCCTTTGGATCGGTTATACAGATGGACTGGTTGAATTCAATATCATCACTAAAAAATGTAAGCCGGTAAAAGAATTGGAAGGCCGGAATATTTATGAAATAAGACGGGCAGCGAATAATAAACTTTACATGGTCACCAATAAAGGGCCCGCCTGCTACAATCCCATGAAAGGTAGCCTCGAACAATTATTTGTTACAGGTGATAGAAATACCGATAGTATATTATACAAGAACTACAGCAATAACATATTTATTCAAGAGAATAAAATTTGGTTCGGTTCAATGAATGGCGTTATTGAATACGATATCAATTCAAAAAAAGCCCATTTTATAACTCTCCCCTTTTTAAAAGGATTTGCAAATCGGGTGATACTCGATCAGCTAGGTTTTTTCTGGATCAGTAATTTCAAAGATTATAAGCTATTACGGGTAAGTAAGGATGGCCAACAAATTGAATCCTTCGACCATTTGCTTACCTCCGCAACAGATAAACGGTTAAGCATTGCCCTTGATATAAGGGAAGATCAGCAAGGGAGGCTTTGGATAATTACTGGCCTGAAAGGCCTAATAGAATATAATATCCACACTAAACAAGCAACTTTCCATAAGCACAATCAGGAGATCCGAAGCAGTATTTCTTCGGACATATTGCGTACCATGCATTTGAATAAGGATGGCACCCTTTGGGTTACCAGCAATGCGGGTATCGATTATTTCCATCCAGATAAAAATTTATTTAATGTGATTTATCCCTTTGGAGATGAAAGAGAATCAAAATATGCGAGAGGTGTAACAGAAGATCACAATGGAAATTTCTGGTTTACGACCGGCAATGGTATTTCTCAATATAATCCGCAAACTGGTGTTTATAAAACCTGGCGAAATGAAGCTGGAAAAAATAATGTCATTCACTTTAATTCAGTACGGGGTATAGTGGAAGGAAACGATCATAAAATCTGGATCGCCACTGGTGCTGGTGTAAACAGGTTAGACCCTGTCAGTGGGAAAATGGAATTTTTAACTGAAAAAGATTCAATACCTGCTTCATTTTATTTTAGTGCCAATAAACTTTCAGATGGAACCATCTGGTTTGGTACCAGGGACTACGATGGATTTTATTTTTATTCTCCAACAGATAAAAAAATTCACAGCATTACTTCACATCCTGTTATGAAAGAGTTTGCCCGTAAGGGTGGACGCTATGTTTTTGAAGACAGTAAAAAAAGACTCTGGTTTGGTTTTAATGGAAATGGTGTAGGGATGTATGATCCGGCCACTAACAAAGCCCGCCAGTGGAGAAATAACATGAAGGATAACCCGGCAACTGGTATTGCAGGTAATTTGATTGTAGATATAAAAGAGGATAAAAAAGGAGTTATATGGATCAGCTCTTTTGGTGGTATTACGGGTATAGATCTTTCAAACAACCACTATTATAATTTTAGTGACAGGAATGGACTAAAAAGTAACCTGGGTGGTCCAATTGCTATAGATGCAGTAAACCGGTTATGGATAGGTACGGCTGCAGGACTTACCATGATCGATAGCAGCCGGAAATTCTTCAACAATTTTGGTGAAGAAAGCGGCTTGCCTATAATCGATTTTCCTGAACATCCTGCGATATATGTTTCCAATGGAGATATAATGATGCCGAGTGTAAGAGGATACGTTCGTTTTGATCCTCTTCAATACAAGGAAGCAACGCCAGTAGTTAATTACTTTATATCCTCCTTTAATTTATATGATAAAGTATACATGCTGGATGATGATCGCAAAAATATGAACCTGGGAGCCACAGAGAATTTTTTTTCCATTAACCTGGTCGCATTGAATTATGAAAATCCCTCACACACATGGTTTGCCTATTTATTAGAAGGATTTGATAAAGACTGGCATTACACACAAGATCCCAAAGCAGTTTACACCAATGTACCGGGAGGGAATTATACTTTTCGATACAAAGCTACCGCTAATGTAAACAACTGGAATGTTCCCGAGAAAAAGATTGCAATTAAAATCGCTACTGTTTTTTATAAAACTGCCTGGTTTTGGTCGCTGATCGGGTTACTGATCATTGCACTTTTATATTGGTTTTACCGAAACCGCATCCGGCAGCAACAACAAGTGTATTTGTTACAAAGCAAAGCACAGGCACTGGAAAAAGAAAAAGCCCTTGTGATGTATGAAAGCCTGAAACAACAATTGAACCCCCATTTCCTTTTCAACTCTCTCACTTCATTGGGAAGCCTGATCAATACAAACCCAAAAGTGGCTGGTGAGTTCTTAGATAGTCTTAGTAAGACCTATCGGTACATTTTAAAAAGCCGGGACAGTGAGTTGGTTGCGCTAGCAGACGAAATAAAGTTCGCAGAAAGCTATATCAAACTGCAACGAACAAGATTTGAAAAAGGATTGGATGTAAATATTAATATAGATGAAGAATATCATCATCGTAAAATAGTACCGGTGACTTTACAGAACATGATCGAGAATGCGATCAAGCATAATATCATTGACGAAGAGTCTCCCCTGCTTATTGATATTTATACTTCAGAAGAATGCCTTGTAGTAACAAACAACTTGCAAAAAAAGAAATTTGTAGAAACAAGTAACAAACAGGGATTGGTGAATCTTCAGTCACTGTACCGTTATTTATCCGGGAGACCCGTTGTTATCCAGGAGGACGACAAATTTTTCACCATTAAAATTCCTTTGTTATGATGAAAGCCGTAATTATTGAAGACGAAAACCTGATTGCCAAAGAACTTCAAAACAAAATTGCGAATGCGGCTGCTGATGTGCAGGTAGTAGAAGTATTACCTAGTCTAAAAACTGCCAAAAAATGGTTTATGCAAAATGCAGAACCAGATCTGTTGTTTATGGATATTCAACTGAGTGATGGTGTAAGTTTTGAATTATTCGAGCATTTTACAATGAGCTGCCCGGTTATTTTTACCACAGCATATGATGAATATGCCATACGGGCCTTTAAAGTAAATGGTATTGATTATTTATTGAAACCTGTTGACAACGAGGAACTGAAGACGGCTATTGACAAATGCCGTAAACTACATGAAGCAAACAGTAAACCGGCTGCCAGTATGCAGGAATTAATGCAGGCTTTGCAACATCCCGGATCGGTATCTTCTTTGTACAAAGAAAAATTTATTGTGAGTGTTCGGAATAACTGGATACCTGTACCTGCAAAAGATATTGCCTGTTTTGTCAGAGACAATCTTAATTATCTTTTTACATTCTCTGGCGATAAATATATTCTGGATTACACTACATTAGAAGAAGTGGAAGAATTACTGGATCCGAAGATCTTTTACAGGGCCAATCGCCAATCCATTGTTCATATAGACGCCATACAAAGTGTAAAGCCCCATGAAAATCAAAAGCTGACCCTTACATTAAAAGCTCCCTTAAAAATGGAACAGGATGTAAGCAGGGAAAAAGCTCCGGGTTTTAAGAAATGGTTTGACCGTTGATTTTAAATTTTTTATAGTCTTATAAAAAGGGCACTGGGGAAAAATGAGAAAAAAAATACCCGTATTAATTACTAAAAATAATTAATACGGGTAGCAAAATGTTCCTGATAGATGTTATGCTTACAATGAAAAAGGAACTATCCCAGTCCTTTAAGCCATTTCACCAGGTCGTCTTTTACCTTACCTGTTTTTTGCTGTAATCGTCCCCATAATTCATCCTCTTTACCATCTTCATACTTTACATCATCATCAGTTAAATCGGCATATTCCTGTTTAAGTTTTCCTTTCCACTCATTCCATTTACCTTTTATTTCCATCTTGTCCATAACTAGTTTTTTTATGATTAATAATTGATTAGCTACCATAAAAAGACAAAACTGTGCCAGACATTTATCTGCTGCAGATGAACAAATAAATACCGGCCTGAAATTTGAATTTTCACAGATGTACTAAAACCTATAAACATGGCAAATAATAATACAGACGACAAAAAGAAAATTGATGATAAGAATAAAGGGCTGAAACCAGATCCGGAAACATTAAACACTCCTGATCCCCAGGATAAAATGAAAGGGCCAGTTTCCTCAGTGGTACAAAGTGTAAAAGAAACAGTTGAGGAGAACGATGCTGAATCTAAAGAGGAAGCTGATCAGAAGAAAGAAAAGAATATCTGATTTAATTCTAGAAAAGTCAAGTTATATGAAGGGGTGGTAGTAAATACTGCCTACTTCATTGTTTCGTCAATTGGAGATTCATCTTCCTCATCCTTACTTTTGGGATAATCATTCTTTAGCTGTTCTTCTAATTGATGCTGATCTTTTATATTCCGCCATACCAGGAAAATAATTAATGAAAGGGCGGCAATACCAACAAGTATTAATACAGGCCAATTCATAACAGCAGGTTTAAATGAACTTGAAAGTTAGTGATATTCTAAAAAAATAACCAATCCCTTGTATTATCATTTAATACCAAGGGATTGGTTAAATAATTGTATTCCTTCTAAGCTAATTTCTCTGAAAAAAAAGTGATTAGCTGTTCGTCATTCATTTTAGTAGAAGTAGATTCTTCAGTTTTTAAATTTTTAAACTGCGGAGTATCTGCCAGGTAATGTATAAATTGTTCCTGTACCTGGCCAGTGCCCGTTACATGCAGGAATGTCGCATTCGGAAAATGTGTGGCAATTTCTTTAAAGTATTTAGCAAGCACCGTTTTCTTATCCAATTTATTTTCATTTTTCAAGCCAGAGTGTTGTGTGGTATCATCGCCTTTTGTATGGGCTACTATCACTACAGCACCGTCTTCTGTATTCTCTTTTGTTACTACTGTAGCATGCTGCGTATCCAGCCATACGCCAAATTGTTTTTGTTGAATCATAACGACTTTGTTTATTTAATTAAAGGTAAATCAATAACCGAGCCTCAAATATGATTAATATCATTTGAGCCTATTGTCAATCAACAAAAGGTTGAGCAGCCAACTACTGATGAACAGGAATAACTATTTTATAAATAACAGTATCACCGTAAGAACAAATCCTGCAATAGCATAATAAAGGCCTTTTTTAAAGATGCTGGTCCGGGGCAAAAACATCCAGAAAGATGATAGCACAAAGAATAATAAGGACAACCCAAAGAATATATTCAGGTAATACAAAGGATGGGTAGTATTAGCCTTGTGTAAATGGGTGAGTTTTTCCATAACAACAGGCAATGCCTTTACCGTGTATTTCGTATCGCCGGTAAGTTTATTATAATAGCCCTGGGCAAAGAAAATCGTATCACTGTTTTCAGATGTTGATTTCAGATCTCGCAGTTTAATGGCTTTGCCCACTTCTTCTATTGGCAGGCTAGCCTCCAGTTTCTTTTCCGTTATTTTATTGTATTTCAAAAAATCAGTATTTCGGAATATTAAGACTACCCCGCTGATAGCATACACTGCCATAATACCCGCCAGAAAAAAACCAAGATACCGGTGCCAGATCCTCATTCTGTTACTCATCGTTGCTTTACTTGCCATCTATTTATTTTAAGATGGCAAAGAGAAGGTTTGCTACCCCGGTTCACTATCGAAAAAGGGAGAGAAAATTTATACAATCCGGAAAATCATTCAAGTTCAACAGGCATTTTTCTGAAACGGAACATATCATCCCGGCTGGTAATTTAAAACTACTTTTGCTGCTTATTAATTACTAGCATGACATTTGACGAACTGAACTTAAACCCTCCCCTGCGCAATGCCATCAATGAGTTAGGCTACACCACTCCCACTCCTATTCAATACCGGGTTTTCTCCACGGTAATGTCGGGTCGGGATACATGCGGCATTGCCCAAACCGGAACCGGCAAAACACTGGCCTATTTACTTCCATGCCTGCGCCAATGGAAATTTAGTAAGGACAAAGCACCACAGATACTCATCCTTGTACCCACAAGAGAACTGGTAACACAAATTGTGGACACTATAAAAACATTAACTCCCTACATGAGTGTAATCGCAATGGGGGTATATGGCGGTGTAAATATCAATACCCAGCAAATTGAAGTGATGAAGGGAGTAGATGTATTAGTAGCAACCCCTGGCCGTTTTTATGACCTGGCGATGAACGGAGCTTTTAAAACAAAAGCAATAAAGAAACTGGTGATTGATGAAGTAGATGAAATGCTTAATCTCGGATTTCGTACTCAAATAAAAAATATACTTGACTATCTGCCGCCAAAGCGACAGAACCTTTTATTCTCCGCAACTATGACGGAAGATGTAGAAGCATTAATAGATACTTATTTTAATGACCCGGTAAGAGTTGAAGCTGCACCAACAGGTACACCGTTAGAAAATATCTCTCAAACCGGTTACCTGCTTCCAAACTTTAATACTAAAGTAAACTTGCTGGAATTGTTATTGGCTGAAGATGAAACCATGACTAAAGTGTTGATCTTCGCCGCTACCAAACAACTAGCCGATCAGTTATACGAAAAGATAGAAGTAAATTTTCCCGGCACTGTTGGAGTAATACACTCCAACAAAGAACAGAACCACCGATTTAATACCGTCAAACAATTTAAAGAAGGAAATTACCGGCTTATCATTGCTACCGATATTGTGGCAAGAGGAATTGATGTGGCAGAAGTGAGCCATGTTATTAATTTTGATGTGCCGGAAGTGCCGGAAAATTATATACATCGTATTGGCCGTACGGGCAGGGCCGATAAAAAAGGTATTGCAATTACCTTCATCACGGAGAAGGAGAACCCTTCTTTAGAGGCTATAGAAACATTGATGAAATACAAAGTGCCCCTTACTGATTTACCGCCAAACCTTCGTATCTCCGATGAGCTAACAGAAGACGAGAAGCCCAAGATATTTATGAAGACTGATGCGATAAAACCAAAGAAGAAAGAAGAAGCAGGTCCGGCCTTTCATGAAAAATCAGCCAAGAACAGTAAAGTAAATGTGATTATAAGACATAAGGACAGGATGATGCAGAAATATGGAAAGCCGATTAAAAGAGGTGCTAAGAAAAAAAAATAAGCCATGCTACCATCTAAAGATCCCTTGCACGGCAAAACATTAGAAGCAATTGTCACTGAATTGCAGGAGTATTATGGCTGGGAAGAACTGGCTCAAAAAATAAATATCAATTGCTTTAAAAGCAACCCCAGTGTAAAATCAAGTCTCAGTTTTTTACGAAAAACAGATTGGGCAAGAAAGAAAGTAGAGAGTCTCTATTTGTATATGTTGCGGAAAAGAAAATAAGTTTTGTGATACAGGAGAACAAGCACTCATTTCTTATTTGCAATAAAATTATCGTACAAACAATTCACCGTTTTCTTTATCACTGCATTAAATCCGTCGGTGTAAGATGGATGACAGCCATTGGAAATAACCACAATTCCAAATTTCTCATCCGGGTTGAAGAACATAGCACTAAAAAGTCCATAGGCAGAGCCGGTATGTCCTTTCATGGTTTTACCTGCAATCAGTTTATCAGTTGTCATGATGGCCAGTCCATAACCTTCTTTGTCGGATAGTTTAGTTTGCATTTGTTGGGCACTGGCTTTCGATATTATTCTTTTGCCTTTATGTTTTCCTTGGTTCATATGCATGATCATATAAGCAGCCAAATCAGGTGCGGAAATCTTCATTCCCCCGGTGGGAGAAAATATCGGGGTACTGTAACCCATCGTATAATTCTTTATTTCTTCACTGCGGGGTGCATAAGCTGCGGGTGCCGCTATAAATTTTTTCAACGAATCATTGTATTCATAAATAGTAGCGAAACGGGACTTATCTAATGAATCCACACAATAACCACCATATAATTTCAATGGGTTCAGGATATGATGTTTAACATACTGATCAAAACGTTCCCCACTTATTTTTTCAATGATTGTACCTACCATATTATAATTGAGGTTGCAATATTGGTAACCGGTACCGGGTTCATACTCATTATAGCATTTGGCCCAGTCTTTATTTTTATCCGGGTTGATGGCGTCGAGGGTAAAATAACCTTGCCGGTCATTGATGGAGGAACGATGAGACATCACCATCCGGAGAGTGATAACCGTCTTTGGGAATTTTGGGTTTCGTATTGTAAAGCCTGCCAGTGTACTGATATCATCTTCTAAGGAAAGTTTGTTGGCTTCCACCAATTGCATAATAGAAGTAGCGGAAAATGATTTAGATATAGAAGCAATTCTAAACAAACAGTCATCGGAAAGTGGAGTGTTGGTTTCA
The DNA here is from genome assembly GCA_002127295.1 of Chitinophagaceae bacterium IBVUCB2. Classification (GTDB taxonomy): domain Bacteria; phylum Bacteroidota; class Bacteroidia; order Chitinophagales; family Chitinophagaceae; genus JJ008. The sequence continues at coordinate 1,247,231 of NFUV01000002.1, read as the reverse complement.
ATATTTTTACTGCCGAATGAATGGGTGTAGATGATTTTATTATTTTTTACTACCGCTACTGATAATCCTGCTACAGCTGATTGCTGCATAATGCCATTGATACAGTCTTCAGCTTTGTTGGCTTGTCCTGAACCTTGCAGCAGGAACACAAAAGAAAGGAATAAGGTTGTGCTGGCTTTTATTAATGCGGAAGAAATCATCTGGAAAGAATTTGGAAATAAATATACGGAAAGTAAAATGGCATATTAAAATTGCGGTAGTCTGCCATCTAAAATATGTTTAAAAATTTCCCCCGTTGTTCCATGTGGGGAAATCTCTTCCACAGTTTATATTTTCATAATAAAGTGTTTCCACTTTGGCACATTATTTCTTGTATAATGGTCATCTCTTAATCTTTAAAATGAAAACATATGTCAGACAAAAACAAAAACAGAAATCATCCAACGGATGACAGGCCAAGTCAAGAACCTGGCGAAAGATCAAATAAGGGTACTACTCAACAAGATGAGCAGGTAAATAATCCACGCAAAAAAAATGATGATACGGGCAACCGGCATCAGCAACAGGAAGGAACAGATTCAGATCGCAGGCAGGGCCAGCGTAATGGTGGAGAATAATAGCATTTAATCTAACAGGGCCTCTTGTATTTATTACAGGAGGCCTCTTTGTTGCTTAGTACGAATTTTTATTTATGAAAGACTCATTTTTAATACATTTTGATTTCCCGCTGGCTAATAGCGAGGAAGTTATACAATTGGAAGCAAAGGCACAGCTTCATCATTCATCCCCATATTATGTGATTGATTCTGTACATTTTGCTAATCACAAACAATATAAAAGTTCAATTTCACTGTTGCCTCCTATTGAAATTGAGAAGATTCAGCAAGATGGAAAATCTAGTTGGGTACATAAGGATTCGCACCGTTTTTCATTGTTGAGCCTCGCAATTGGGAAAGCGATAGATGAATATGAAGAAAATAACTTATAAAATAATTCCACAAATTTTACTAGTTGCTGAAATTTTTCTACATCTAAATTATTAATCAGCCATATTTCATAGTATTTGAAAAGGGCATGATTTTTTCGGCTTCAATGATTACATAGAATGTTTTTATCGCTTTTTTTCTTTTCAGCCAAAAGCAATTTTTACTTTATTCATTAATCTTTAAAATTTAGCGCTATGAATTCAAGAAGAAACTCACGACAAGGATTCGGTGCATCGCACCACGAAGATCGACGCCGTAACTATGACAACGACAGGCAATCAAACTATGGAAGATCGGAGAATGATTATGAATCCGATTACCAGAACAGCAGCCGTCGTTATAATAATACCGATGATGAATACGATAATGATCGCTACCTGAGCAGCAGAGAATCGATCAACAGGCCATACGAGAGTCGTCATGATGATGAAGATTTCGACAATCAACGTTATGCAAATTCCAATCGCCAGCAGCAATATGATGATGTATTTGATTCAGACTTTGATGATGTACAACAGTCTTACGGATATGGAGACCGCCGTTATAATGAATCATCCGATCAAAACAGGAGTAATTATAACAGGTCTTCTGAGCAAGGCGACTATTCCCGCAGAGGTTTCGGTAGTATGGGACGCCAGCAATATGATTCAGACAGGGATCAGCGGGGATATTCAGGCAGCTCCTATGCAGGTAATTCATATGGTAACAATGTAAGCCGTAGAAATTATGATGAAGATCGCCGTATGAATATGGGTTATTCCGAAAACCAGAATAGAAACTCAGGACCAAGCCGTCGTTTTGATGAACAATGGGAAGAGAACAATGGTCGTAGCGGTCGTCGTTCACCCGGAAATAACGAAACATCACAAAGAAGAAATAGCGGGCAACAAAGAACAACAAACAGGAGATAATGAAAATTATTTTCTGTTAACCAGCAGTAATTAATTTACTGCTGGTATTTTTTCCATCCTTAAATAACCCAGTTATGAGTAACACAACAACAACAAAAAGCACTAAACAACCCAAAGGGTCTTTATTGGAAAAATTTTTTATAGACCAGCTAAAAGATATTTATTATGCTGAGCAACACTTGCTAAAGGCATTACCTGAAATGCAAAAAGCTTGTACAACGGAAGAACTGGAAGATGCTTTTGAGGCACACATAAAACAAACAGAAAGACATCAGAAAAGACTGGAAAAAGTATTCCAGTTGCTCGGGCAGAAAGCAGAAGGGAAAAAATGCGAAGCCATTGATGGATTGATAAAAGAAGCAAAAACAATTATCAGTGAAACAAAAGAAGGTTCAATGACAAGAGATGCTGCTTTGATCATTGCTGCACAAAAAGCAGAGCATTATGAAATTGCAACTTATGGTGGCCTTGTACAGTTAGCTGTTACCATGAATCTTCACCAGGTAGCTGAATTGCTTGACAAAACACTTACTGAAGAAGAAGATACAGATAAGGAATTGACCCGAATTGCAGAGACGCATATCAATGTAATGGCCGAAAATGAAGGCTCTTATTCCTGGCAACAACAGGAAGAATTGGAAGAAGCATAAGATTGTTACTAACGGGATGCTGGTAAGCCCGGTGCAGTCCGGGTTTATCAGCAATTTCTTTCTCAAAAAATGAAACTGAATTGCTATGCCACATGTACAAAACAATATAGAACTGTTGTACGATCTCTTACACGTACACAAAGATTGCTCAGCAAAATGTGCAGAACTAATGGAGGCAAATGCTGTTCAATCGGAAGAGTTCAAAATAGCACAGCAATTATCCAGGCTGGGTGATGGCTGCTTATACGAACTAAGATTGCATGCCAATCCCTTGCCGAATGGGCCTGCTGAGGCCGTTATGATCGAAGGAGATATATACAAAGGCTGGCAGGAAATGGTAGCCAATACGGTGCCTACCTGTTGCGAAAAATATATTGCAGCAATCAATAATTGTTACGAGAATGCTTTAGAAAAGTGTAAAGATTTGCCAACAGAGATTAAACTGGTATTACTACACCAGTCAAAACAGATCAATGCTATATTGAGAAATTTGCGCAGTGCCAAAATGGAATTTGCTTCATGATCATTTTTCACTTTGCAATAGTTAAACATAAACTTTCATCGTTCTTGTATGGTGCAGATAAATACATTTCATTATAAATCCCCCTAAATTAATTTTCATTGTGCGGAATCTATGCACTCCCCCTTGAAAAGGGGGAAGGTCAGCGGCATACTATTTAAACAAATTAACCAAAGGGGGATTTACATTACTTTACTCTTCTCTCTTCCCACCCAATAATAAATTCTTCTATAGCCTGTAAAACAAATTCAATATTTCCCATCACCTCCTGCTCCGTAAACCGAAGAAAATTCAATCCCTTTAACTGCAGTATGGCTTGTCGTTCTTTATCCTTAATTACTTGTTCCGTTTCAAAATGATACCCGCCATCGATTTCTATAACTAAATCCAGAGGCTTGCAGTAAAAATCTACAATATATCGATCCAATGGTTTTTGACGATTGAATGTATAACCCCGCATGCTGCCGGCCCTGAGTTTTTTCCAGAGCAGAATTTCTCCTGTTGTGGAATTATTTCTCAATTGCCTGGAAAATTCTTTCAGATTTTTATCGTAAGGAATAAACCACATCCACTAAATATAATAACTACTGTTGGTGGTGCAAACTTTGCATAGCAGCAGCAAATACTTCATAAGAATGTATCCTCGCTGCATGATCATAAATATGGGATGTAGCCATTATCTCGTTCACTTGTGTGGCTGCAATAAATTCAGCCAATTCTTTTTTAATAGTTGCTTCGCTGCCGATAAATGAATAATGCAATAGTTGTTGTACGGCCGCAGCTTCCGCTTCGTTCAGAACAGCGGTTGCAGTATCAACCGGCGGTTGCAGCAATCCCCGCTTACCGGTAATCACACCTAAAAATAATTGTTGTACAGAAGTTGCAAGTATGCTTGCTTCCTTATCTGTATCCGCAGCCACTACATTTACACAAGCCATTACATAAGGCTCTTTTAAAAAATCGGATGGTTGAAAGTTTGCACGATACAAACGAATAGCTTCTAAAAAATAGGTGGGAGCAAAATGGCTGGCAAAAGCATAGGGCAATCCCATAGCCGCTGCTACTCTTGCACTATCAGTGCTGGAGCCCAGCACCCAGATAGGAATATCAAGCCCTTCTCCGGGAATAGAACGCAGGTTACTATGCCTGTTCTCAATAGAAAAAAACTTTTGCAGCTTTTGAATATCAGCAGGAAAATTATGTTCCGCCCTAAAGTTTTGTCCCCGTATCGCCATGGCAGTTAACTGGTCGGTGCCTGGTGCCCGGCCCAGTCCAAGATCAATTCTACCCGGGTATAACGAAGCCAGTGTTCCAAATTGTTCGGCCACAATTAGTGGTGCATGATTAGGAAGCATGATACCACCCGAACCTACACGGATGCTGCTGGTGCCACCCGCCACATAACCAATCAATACAGCTGTTGCAGAGCTGGCTACACCCGCCATATTATGATGCTCAGCAAACCAATAACGGGTATATCCCAATTGCTCGGCTTTTTTAGCCAGTGCAAGACTATTGCTAAAACTATCCGCTGCGGTTTTACCTTCCAGCACTGTAGCCAGATCTAAAACAGAATATAAAATTTTACCGGGGGAAGTGGATAACATTAAAATGTTTTTAATAAAAGGATAGGTTCAAAAGTATGCATTCATACCAACTGCGAAATCACAAAAAGCATTTAAAAAAAATTATGCCTGTAGATGAATTACTACCTGGAAATAATTGCAACGATTAGTACAATTATTATACAAGTATGTATATGTTAAAAAGTATATCGGTCAATAGTATGGCCAATAAAAATGCGTATCTTTAAGCCACATGAACAGGTTTTCAAAATATACAATTTCATTGTTTCCCGGGGCGGTCATCACTGACCTCACGGATGCATATACCTGTTCCTTTACAGAGTTCATGCCTTTCTGCAATCACCTTTTTTATTTTTCCAGCTTCAAAGATTTTAAGCAGCTACACCCGGCCTCTTAATAAAGACCGGGATTGATGTTGTCTGCTACGGTATCCCGTATGCGGTCAAATGTTTTGTGCATATAGTAATGCATTCCATTTACTACAACGCAGATGTTTTGTCGTAGCAGTGTAAACCGGTTTACCACAGCTGGTAAACCTATTACCTTAATTAATCAATTAACGATCATGTACAATCATAATGTTTCTATAAGTGGAATGCTTACAGTAGCACTCCTCATCATCAATGCCGTAATATTGGAAACGGCGGCGGTAAAAAATGCAGACTGGTTTAATGCCCTCTGGGTATCACTGCCTTTATTGGCCATAGCCATCTACAATGCCCGTAAGAAAAAAACGCCGGCAGCAAAGAATAATGCTGACTCTTTTCACACTTCTTAAAAAATAAAAAAATGAATACTACAAAACAACCGGTCTTGCTTACCAAAGAAGATCATGCTACTATAATGTATTACCTGCGCAATCAGTCGGTGCTCAATGCAGCAGACCGTCAATCAGCCAATGCGCTGCAGCAGGAATTAAAAAGAGCCCGGTTGATGGATGAAAACCAGTTACCACCCGGTATGGTGCGGCTTGGCAGCCGGATAAAAGTAAGAGACAAAGAAACGAATGCTCTTATGGAATTGAAGATCGTAACTCCCGGCCAGGCCAACTGGAAAGAAAAGAAAATATCAGTGTTGTCACCATTAGGAACTGCTCTTATTGGTTTTTGTGCTGGCGTCACTGTCAATTGGATGATGCCTGCCGGGGAAAAATTATTCTTAATTGAAGAAGTAAATAATGAATAAAAAAACATCGCTTTGTAATTGTGCTGGGTAACTACTCAGCACAATTATTATGTATGTGCAGCTATATTCACACTAAATAATATCATCCCCTCTCCTTCTTTCTCCAATCTCTTATATTCAGCCATATACTCAGTACAGCCGTAACTAAAAAGATGCTGACAGTAACTGTATCTACTAATTGTTTACTGAAATTTTTTCCGGTAACATGCAGTATCAGAAAATGGATATAAGAATCAGACCGGTCATTATATCCCAATGCTTCTCTTACCTGCCAGTGCCAGTCAGTACAGGCACAATAACCCCAGCCATACCATATGCCCAGCACAAACCAGGAGAAGGCTGTCAGCAGTATTGTAATCAAATGCAGCTTTCTTGTTTTGGGAAAAGCCCAGCCCACTATATTGAACAGTGTAAACGCTGTATGAAAAACAAAGAAGAAGATATTGAGGAACTCGTACCACATCTTTATAACAAATATGTTGTGGTTGAAATTAAATAAAGGATGCTTCTCCTATGATCATTTACCAATAAATCCTTTGCCGGAACAAACTTTACACTGATGCCAGGCCTCCACCTTCCAATAGGTTTCTGGATTTTTTACAGCCCATCCACCACCCACTGCTGTGTAACCGGAGTCACCTCCCACTTCATGATATTCAGTTACAGGTATTGCACCAGCACCATTACACTTTGTGCAGATGCTAAAGTTGGCACCAATCTTTTTATACTTTTTTATTTCTTCTCCCGACAGATAGGGAGTTGATAATTGCCAGTAACCTTTTTTGCTGGTGGTTTGCACCCAGCTTCGTTTCAATACAAGGTAGCGTTTAAGTATACAGTCAACAGTTCCTGCTATCATAAAAGTTGCCGGATCGAATCCTTCACCTATTTGATAATAATCTCCCTGTTTAAAATCATATCTACCTTTTTCTATATCGCAAGCCGCTTTTCTATCCACTTCTCTTTTTGCCCAGGCTGCTTTATTAGCTGCAATATCTGCATCCCGTTTGCTTGCCACCACTACTACGGAGTCGTGCCGGTATTTCATCATAGCAAGTATAGGAGCAGCCTGTGCTTTCATAGAAGAAAAACAATAGGTAGCAGTTTCCGATTCTTTTAATCCTTTCGTAAACCAGCTTACATAGTTGGGTTGTCCGCTCATGTTAAGATAATCTTCACCGTTATACAAGTATTGCAGGTTGGCAGGATCTCTTTTGCCTTCCCAATCGTTCACATAAGCCCAGCCATCAGCAAATTCCTTATTAAAATTCTTACTCGGGTAAATAAAACCTTCTATCATTCTTACAGGTTTTCCCATGGCATCATACCGGATCAGTTTTGAACAAGATGGTATCAACTGGTCATCCTTAAAATTTCCGGTTATTACTGTCGTGTACTCACCACCATACGTATACTTATCATCTCTCACTTTCATACCTGAAACTAACTTGCCATCTTTAAAATTGCCGGTACGGAATACACGGCCTTCAGAATTAGTAAACATAAAACCCGGTCCGTCTAATTTCCCGTTCTCCATTTTTCCCATGTAAAGAGCATTGGTATAAAATGAATATACCCATCCATTTCCTGCATCCATAAATTCCAGGGTAGGATATCCACCATAAGCAATTGCTGCAATAACGGGCACACCTGTTACCGGTTCAAATAGATCTTTAGGAAGATTAACAACCATTGGCATCGCCAACGAATCCAGCATCCATATACCCTCTTCTTTTTTTCCATCTTTTAAAATATAACGGCCCGGACCAAAGCGTTTGCCTTTTTGTAAAAAACCTTCGTATACACTGCCGTCAGAAAAATGAATACGACCGCCCAGTATGTCACCATTGGTTAATGCCCGTCCTTCCACTTCTGTATATGCACCACCTGCAGCATATTTTATTTTTACATGTGCTTTATCGCTGATGAAATGAGCTTTGAAAGAATTGGGTTGCCCCGCTGCAATAACAGTTCCCGGTTTGGTCGCCGTTTCCATCCAGCCATGCCATTTGTAGCCGGCCGATCCTGCGGATTCCATCATTCCGCTGGCAACTTCACCCGGCTTCCAAAAACTTTCTTCACTGATATCATACTTCGTTTTGGGAATCAGCTTAGGATCATCTTTTTTATATACCAGGTCATAATAAACTTTTTGTGTATAAACAGTGCCTTCAAAATTTTTCCCGTCATTACTAAACTTGCCTTTGTACAATGTAAGATTCATACCGGTGAAAATGCCCGAGGCATCCTGTTTAGGATCATCTGCAACAGTAGCTTTCAGGTATTCGCCGGTGCCTGTTTTGCAATTACCGGTTACGCATCCAGCAACAGCATGTGTATTGAGTATACTACTACCCTTCTTAATAGTTTGTTGTGGATTCACATCTGTAAGTTTCGGGTAATACCATGATAGTTTACCATCTTGCGCCGCCATTGCCTGGAACAGGAACAATAAAATGATCAGCAGTACATTCTTAGCTTGCATATAAATGATGTTAACAGGTAATACCACTCAAGTTAGCAAATGCATCGGCAAAATGTATACCACCCGCAGGGTATTGTACAGTTTGTAAATTGTATACAGATCTTGTGGAGAAGTCTTTAAGATTGTTATTGCCCACATTCAGCTGACTCAATATGTATAGTAGATAAAGTATCTACCGGTATGGCATATTATTTGGTTTATACCCTTTATAAACATATCTTAAATAATATCTACTCTCCATCCGATTCAAATCTTCGGGCTAAAGGCCGATCACATCTGGTACAGGGTTTCTTAAACAACATTTTATGCAACAGGGTAATAGTGCGGATAATTCCGTAATCACCAACGAGTATTTGGATACCTTAAATGAATCCCAGTTAATTGAGGAATTAGCCAGCAAAACAAAACAACTCACTGCAGCCATGCTTCTAAAAAATGGGGATGCTGCCGCTATTAAAACCCTGAATGAGGATATTGAAAAATTGCAAGTAGCCATCAAGGGCAAAATATTCTGATCATCTCTCCCATACAATTGGTATCGCAAAAACAAATATTGAGGTCAAATCCTTAATTTGTACGCAATTCAATCATTAAAATAGCCGCCGTGTCATTATTTGGAACTAAAAAAACTGAAGCGTCCATACATACAAAAACATGGACCGTAATGGGCATTGTAATATTCTGCCTGTTAGTTACCGGTATTTTTATTTATACGTTCCAGATATCATTATTGCTGATGGCAGGTATTGTACTGGCGGTGTACTTGCGGATGATCGCCGATAAAATAAAAAAATGGACCGGCTGGAAAGATATGCTCTGCTATGGCATGTCCATCATCATCACATTGATCATACTCATTGGACTTGGCTGGCTCATAGGTGCAAAAGTGCAGGGCCAGGCAAAAGAAATGGTGCAGCAACTTCCCGAAATGAAAAAACGAATTGGTGCTGCGGTAGATGCATCACCCTTTGTAAAAAAATTAGTAGGAAAATATACAGCCGGGTGGAGCGAAGGAGAAAAGAAAGACAGTGCCGCAGCAACAACTACCAGCCAGGCCGGTGCCGACACTTCAAAAAACAATCAGCAAAACAGTGTGACCGATTCATCAAAGCAAAATCAACAACCAACTACAACAGCACAACCGGAAGCACCACCATCATCCGGCGGTGATGGTTTATCTTCTATATTAAAAAGCTTATTTTCTTCAACGTTCGGATTGCTGGGCGATCTGTATGCTATCTTTTTTCTCGGCATCTTCCTCGCCGCAGTACCACGGGAATATGTAAATGGCATGGTCAGCCTGTTACCAGCATCCGCACAGGATAAAGGAAGAAAGACCATGGAAAAAACCGGGCTCAATCTAAAAAAATGGTTTAAAGGAACGGTGTATAGTGTGCTCATCACTTTTGCACTCACTGCCATCGGGTTATTAATTATCGGGGTCGATCTCTGGCTTATACTCGCCATCATTGCCGGGTTAATGACCTTCATTCCCAACTTCGGGCCCATCATAGCACTCATACCCGCCATCATGGTTGGTTTTTTACAAGGCCCGCAAATGGCATTATGGATATTTATATTGTACTTTTTTGTACAACTGGTAGAAAGCAATATCATCACACCCGCCATACAAAAAAGAATGCTCGATACTCCGGCAGCCCTGCTGCTTTTCTTTCAAATGATAATGGGAGCACTCAGTGGTGGCTGGGGAGTTGTATTAGCCACGCCGATATTGGTAGTATTAATGACAGTTGTTAAAGAATTATACACAGGCAAGAAAGAAGAAACGGTAATTGAAGAAAAAACTAAAGAACCGGAGAAATAATTTGTTTGCCGGCTTTCAGTTCTATGGGCATCCCAGTTGCGTCGCACTCTTGTACGTTCTGTTCGCTACTGAGCTTTTTTAAATGTAAGTTGTTGCATCAGCACACGGAATCTTGTCATACCGACGCAGGAGCCATCTCACTATTTACCTTTTGCAATGCTAACCAAACGATCCATCCAATACTGCATCCAACCCCGCAGGTTTAATTTCAACCGTAAAACTATCCACTCCTTTCTTGGCATATTGCGCCACAAACCTTGCTTTCAAAAGCTCTGCCAGGCAACCATCAATTTCATCTTTGGTAATACCAATATTTTTGGAGAGAGTATTAAAACTATATCGCACCGCTTTGCCATCAACAGCATCTTCACTGAGTATTCGCAGTATTTCAATTTTATGTTGATCTGACATGGGGTAAAACTAAGGCAGAAATTTTAATAAATCTACTTCCGCCATTTCCTATTCTTTTATACCCGCTGGCAGGTATTCGTATATGAAAGTTCGCCGTTATCTTTAGGCCAATATGAAAAATTTATTCAGCACTTGTTTTGTTTTTCTTTTTGCTTATACAGCATTGGTAGCACAAACCGGCAATAATCCAAAGAAGATCATACCTGCCGATCCATTTTGTGATAGCCTGCAATTGATCCTCAAGAATAGCAAAGATGGATTTTTGAATTACCGCTATAATGAACAGCAGGGAAGTGTTTCTCTTAGTTACAGTACTACGCTGCCGGCTTTGGGTTTTGCAAAAAGATTTATTCAAACAGGTGTTGTATATCCCCACCTTCAAAAAACGGCTGCTACCCTTCCCTACTATATTGCCACTTCATCCTTTGCTACTATACAGGAGGCCCGGCAATATTATACCGTTATAAAAAATAAGATCCGTGGCTGTGCAAAACCTTTTGCGCAAGACTCAACTGTAAAACAGGGATTTGATTTGTATACCAGTTTCCAGATTAGCAAAGCCGTAGCGGATAGTTTTATTACTATTGAGCTCATGCTGCTGCCGGATGCTAAATCAAATATCGTAGCGGTACGCCTTTTTCATAATAAGGCCAATGCACAGAAAGGCGTTATGAAAAATGCACCGGCTGTTGCTCCTGCTAATAAAAATCATTACAGTCGCATTCTACCACTGGTGCAGGCATTAATGGAGTATTCTAAAGATAACTTCACCGGTATACGGAAAGATCTGTTGCAGAATGAAAAATGGAAACCTACTTATTCTTCCATTGTGTATTTCAGCGATTTTGCATTTCCGAAGATCGAATATGTTACAGATAATTTATGGAACCAATATACTATCAGCCTCTATGTTAAAGATTATGAATCTGCAAAACGCCGGTTCAACGAACTGGCTGCTGAAATTGAACAATGTAAGACCAGCATAAGTCATCAGCGATTTGAAACACGCAGTAAAGAAGATGAAAAATGGTGGTACTACGACCAGCAGAAAACCGATGTTAACGGAAAGGGTTATAAAAACACAGTACGGTTGGAGTTAAAAAAATTTGAGTATAACGTGGGATATTATATAACCTTTGAATTCAGAAAGTCGGTATAAAACCTTTTATCCCATCTCGGCTTTGATCTTTTCTTCTATCTTCTTAAACTCTTCATACTGTTTTTTGGGATCCCTGGGTAGTCTTGTATTTTCTACACTCCGGTTATGCCTGGTAATGGCATCAAACATGATGGCGGCATTTTTGATTAAAGCAATATGATAATCACTGGCAGTTTCAGATAGCAAACAAACTATTTCACCTTGTTCATCTGTTACAACTCCTTTTTTAATTTCCCATTGCATAGATTAAATTTTTAGTTTTTGGAAAGGGTTGCCAACCTTCGGAAGGTTGGCAACCCTTTTATACCCTGTTCATCTGTTACAACTTCTTTTTTAATTTCCCATTGCATAGATTAAATTTTTTATCAGTTACATTTCGGCAGCATTTAGTATTTTACAAGAAAGGGTTTAAAATCAGCCTTCCCTTTGCCTCTTACTTCATTAAACATATTTTTTGATTCTGCTAATAAATAGAGGCTAACTATCTCTCCAATTCTATGAAATTTCTCAATATGGTCCAGAAGATATTTTGTTGGCACTTTTAAATAATGGAATTCATTCTTACCAGGTGATGCCTCACATATTAAATTCACAAACTTATATTTACTTGCGTCTAAAGCTTTTGGTGGAATCTGAAACCACCAAACAGGAATTTTTGGCCAAGACTCTTCAGATGTGTAATATTTGGAAGTATATATTGGTTTGTCCATCTTCCCGTATTTTTCTTCATACCGCTGGATGGCGTTGCTCCTTATTGACATAATAATAGTTTTTAATTTTTCTTTCTTCTCTTCCTTAATTTCATATCATGCTTTACAAATTCATTTGCAATTTCCATTGCCAGGTCTGAACGATCGAGAACTTTTGATTTTGCCCAAACTCCCAACTTTAAAACTACTTGTATTTCTTCCGAGGAATAGTTTGCCCTTAATTTATTGCAAGTAGCACAACTTGGTAAATAATTATTTTCAGCATGATTACCCCCGGTACTATGTGGCTTAACATGATTAGCCTGAAAACCATTAAGTGCTATTTCTATTCCACACATATGACAATGAGAATCAGTTTTTGCCAATATGATCTCTCTTTGTTTTTTTGTTAAAGCTGTACGCTTCCTGTTACTTATTTTATCTTTTCTACGGTTTAACCTGAGATTATTAACTAGTTTAATGAGGCCTTTACCTACTTTGATGGAGCGTAGAAGTTTTATTTCGAATTTCTTTTTCATAAAATTATATGTTCGTTTACGAAGAGCCCAGTGGAGACTTACGCCGTGGTTGGTGTTTGTATTTTCACCAACCACTGTAATTAAGCTAGTTGAATTATTTAGTTCACTTACATTATTCGGTTGGTGGAAGAAAACACCCACCGAGGCGTGTTGTTTTTAGCGAACACCCGCCAGGGCGGAACACCCGCCAAGGCGGAAAAAATTAGTTTTTCATGCCTGTATAAATTATGGGTGAATAAAATTTGGACTTATCTATTAATTTATACTCAATTTTAGCAAGGATTGGATCCATGTTATTAAATTTTTCTTTATACCCTATTAAGACATCCATTTGGGTATTACTAGGATTCAATAAATAAAACTTGTTGGACAATCGAAATCCAACTTCATTATTTGAAAGTAATTCTAACTTTTGTTTTGATATGTGAGTCTGTGTAAAATAAAACTTTAATTCCCCCCATTTGGCCTGGATATTTATAGGTAAATTTAAATCAAACACTTGTGCCCCTGTAAATTCTTTGAAAGTGTACCAATCGTAAAGCAAAACACTCAACCAGAATTTCAAACTAATAATATCAATGTCCTCGATTTGCTCTGAGCTTTTGTTGAATCCTACTAATTTATTAATCCCCTTTTTAGAAATAACCTGATGAAAATTTACAATAACCTTATGCATGACATTACTAATAACAATAAGATAAAATTACGACATAGTTTGATTTGTATTTTCGCAAACCTCTGAGATATAATGATGGTTGAAATATTTTAGTTCAATTACTTTAATCGGCTGGTGGAAGAAAACAAAAATGGTTCATGTCTTTACGAACCGTGACTAAGTATCGTATCATACTTTGTTTCTAAGCCACCATGCCCCTCTCAAAAACTTCTATATATTCCTTCATTTTAAAAATAATCCTTTCACCAATTGCACGGGCCTGTAAAATGCTGGGCCTGTTACCCAGGCATTTAAGTACTTCATCCCGTATAGGATCCTGGCCACTGAAGATATAAGCATCGATAAGAGCTTTAAATTGTTCTTTGTCTAACTGTTCTTCTTCGCAGAGTTTGGCAAGTGCCAGTAACTTTTGTTCCTGCCAGTATTTTTCAAACTCATCCTGTATGTTATCAGCATCTGCGATAAGCGGCAAATTCTCCAATATAAATTTCTCTATCAGTTCCCGTTTACTTCTTAATTCAATATCGCCGCCCAACAAATCCATGATGGCTTTTTTCTGTTGCTGTGCTTCACTGGCTTTTGCATTTTTTAGTTTTGCTAAAAGCTTAATGATATAAGCAACATTAATTAAATCTCTGTGTATAAGCTCTAACTCAAAATCAATATCATCGAGTATGGATGTTTTTTCTTTTTGATTTTCACTTTTTACTTTTTGGTATAAATCCAAATACTTGCTTTTGTAGTTTTCAAAAGTCTGTTCATCTATGCCCAAACCTTCCCATGTAAAATCGGTGTAAGACTCTAATACATTTTTTGCACGCAGCAAAGCCCTGAAGGACTGGATAAATGCCAATTCATCTTCTTCCGTTTCTAAATCATCAACGCTTTGATAAGTTGGTGTAATAGTCAGCAATGCTTTTAACGCTTCCTGAAATTTTGCAGCAATAACGGGGTAAGGCGGTAGAATAATTTCCTCTATGGCTTCTTTGTTGCTGAAAAGTGTAATAGCATCATCAGTAGCTTTTTTTAAATTACGGAAGCATAAAATATTACCCTGCGATTTTTGCTCGCCCAGAATACGGTTGGTTCTTGAGTAGGCTTGTATAACACCATGATGCTTCAGGTTTTTATCTACATACATCGTATTAACCTTCTTGGCATCAAAGCCGGTGAGGAACATACTTACCACCAGCAAAATATCCAAACGATCCTCTTCTTTAGCCGTTTCCTTTTCTCTTTCTTTTAAGCGTTTGCTGATGTCTTTAAAATAGTTTTCAAATGCCTGGCTATCTTTTGTTGAAAAACTAGTACCATACATTTTATTGTAATCAGCAATGCAGTTTTCTAATTTATCTCTTGTATGACTTGATATATAGGCCACCCTGGGATCTGCAGCCAATGGCAGTTCTTCTTCATCACCCGGTAAATAATCTTGTGCATCCTCATCTTCTTCATTGGCGCCGTAGGTGAAAATAGTGGCGATACGCAGGTTATGCTCCCCGGCTTCTTTTTTCTGTTGTAAGATGTCGTAGTATTTTATTGCGTTGGCGATACTGCTGACAGCAAATATGGCGGAGTAATCTTTATTAAATGTTTTTTGCCCGTGATATGCAATAATATAATCGGCAATTTTTGCCAGCCGTTTTTCATCATTAAATACTTCTGCTTTATCAATGCCCTCCACTTCTATATCAATAAACGTGTTGCCTTTTTGTTTGTATTTACCAATGTACTCAATACCAAAACGTAACACATTCTGATCCCGGATAGCATCGGTGATTACGTATTTATGCAAACAGGTGCCAAACAGATCTTTGGTGGTCCGTTTGCCTAATTCATTTTTATTGGCGTTGGCTGCAAAGATGGGTGTGCCTGTAAAGCCGAATAACTGCGCCTTCTGAAAATAGTCTGTAATACGCTTATGTGTTTCTCCAAATTGGGTACGGTGGCATTCGTCAAAAATGAAAACGATTTTTTTATCTTTTAAATGCCCTAGCCTGTTTTCATAACGGATTTTGGTAATAGCATTGTTTAGCTTCTGAATGGTGGTGAGTACCAGTTTTGTCGTGTCTGTTAATTGTGCTACCAGCGAAGCGGTATTATCAGTAACATCAACACTGTCTTTTTTAAAAGCGTTGAACTCCTGCATGGTCTGGTAATCCAGGTCTTTCCTGTCCACCACAAAAACCACTTTGTGTACTTCCGGCAATTCCATAATTACCTGGCTGGCCTTAAAGGAAGTAAGGGTTTTGCCCGAACCCGTAGTGTGCCAGATATAGCCATTATCATTACCGGTTTTAACCTGGTTAATGATGGCCTCCGTTGCAAAATACTGGTAAGGCCTCAGCACCATCATGTTCTTAAAGGTTTCGTTCATTACCACATAGTGGGAGATCATTTTGCCTAGATGGTCAGTATTTAAAAATGAATTAGCAAATTCAGTAAGGCCTGTTATATTTTTATTACTGGTATCGGCCCAAAAAAAGGTTTGCTTTACCGATTGCAACCTGTTATTGGCTAAATATTTTGTGTTTACACCATTGCTGATGATAAACAATTGTACATACTGAAATAAACTATGATTGCTCCAGAAAGAATGACGCTGATAGCGGTTGATCTGATTGAAAGCTTCTTTAATTTCTATACCGCTGCGTTTGAGTTCTATCTGCACAAGCGGCAGACCGTTTACCAAAATGGTAACATCATACCGGTTCATAAAAGAACCCTGTACCTGTACCTGGTTGGTTACCTGGTATTTGTTTTGGCTCCAGTCCTCATTATTAAAGAAACGTACATAAAAGGAAGTACCGTCTTCTTTATTAAGCACAAAACGATCTCTTAAGGTTTTGGCTTTTTCAAATACATTGCCTTTGGCCAAATGATTTAAAATTGCATCAAATTCTTTGGCAGTAAATGTTGTGTTATTAAAGACTTCTAATTGAGTTTTAAGATTAGCAACAAAAGCATCCCCATCATGAATCTTTACAGACTCATAGCCGAAGCTAACCAGTTGCCTGATTAAATTAACTTCCAGTATGGCTTCGCTTTGATGACTCATACAAACATTTGCTGCAACAAGCCTTTTTTAAAGGTTTGATTTTGGGTGATTAGACTTGAAACATTTTCAATTTTTAAATCTATATTAAGTAAGTAATCTCCAATTTTTTGTTGCTCTACTTTGGAAACTGGCAATTTCATCCTTTTTGATAAGAAAGTCGCATTTGTAATGTTGATTGTGTTTTTTGCCCCTTTTTGAATAATAGAAGACAAATAATTTTTCACATTTAGAGGTGTTTCAAAATATACATTCAGCATATAACCAAGACCAGGTGTTTCAGGAGTAAATACTCCATATAAAGGCGACACAATGACGTCTTTATCAACCTTGCTTTGTTTAATAATTCCTAATGGGAAGTTGCCTGTTGGACTTTTCGTATAAATGACATCGTTAGGTTTTACCAAGTTGTAATTATCAGTATTCTTTGCGGCAAAGACTCTTCCTAAGTGTTCAATTTGATTTATTAAACCTTTATGCACAGAAACGGAATAAACTTCTTCTTTGCCAGTGCTATTTAATTTATGTTCAAAAAGCATATCCTCAAGTTTTCTATCCTCCCACTTCGGAAACGCCTTTCCATACTCATCCTTAAAACTCACTTTACCCAAGAAGAGTTGCTGCATCACTCCTTTTTTGTATTGTTCAAGCAATTCTTTTTTGCGAGTAAGCTGCTGCATCTTTTTATCTATCGCTGATAAGAAGGATGCGATTTTTTGTTGTTCGGGAAGGGTTGGGATGTCTAGTTTTAAATTGGCTAAACGCCCGGTTGACAAGCTAAGCACTTTTGTGCCTTGTGCAATAATCATAACTTGTTTTCGGAATTTCCAAGATTGAACTAAATAGCCTGCAAATCCTTTAGCCATTTCGTACTTGTTCGGCCTTGCAAGAAAAGTATGCAATCCAGCAATAATTTTTTCGTTATTTAAATTGACTAGTTCTATTGTTTTTCCAATATCTGCGTAATCTTCAGATGCATCTGCAATTACCAAATCTTTTTCTTGGCAATAACTTTCGTCCTTAATCTTTTTGATATCAATTTCGGAATTCACAAAGGGTACTTCTTCATTTTGAATATCAAACAATGTCGCAAATCTTGTATGAATATCTCCATAGTGAATATTTTTTACCTCCCCGCTTTCGTAATTTAAGTTATCTCGTGAAAAAGAATTGGTTGGATAAAAAGTATAAATATCTCCATAAAGCAGATTTTTCCAACCAGATTGAATTCCCTTAAACCTCAATTTAGGAGCAGGTATTTTTTTCTTATCTATTTCTTTTGTTGCATCCATAATTAAAACGGTGTATCAATTCCCAATTCCCTGCAATAGGCTGCAATGCCGGCATTGGTGGTTTGTATTTCTTTTTCCAGTTTTTTTAATTCGTTAGAAACTGCTTTTAAGTTCACAGCTTCTTCTTCTTCAAAAGTATCTACATAACGGGGTATGTTCAGGTTGTAATCGTTCTCGGCAATTTCGCTTAATGGGGCCACATGGCTGTATTTGTACTCATCTGTACGTGTTTTATAAGTCGTAATAATTTTATTAATGTCGGCAGGCCGTAATACATTTTGTGTTTTCACTTTTTCAAAATGCTGGCTGGCATCAATAAACAAAACATTGCCACTGTGTTCACGTTTTTTCTTTAATACCAAAATGCAGGTAGGGATACCTGTTCCGTAAAAAATATTGGCAGGTAGACCAATTACAGCATCTAATTGGTTTTTATCTTTTATTAAATACTCCCGTATATGTCCTTCGGCACCGCCTCTAAACAAAACACCGTGCGGCAATACACAGGCCATGGTTCCGTTATCGGCCAACTGGTATATCATGTGCTGCACAAAAGCAAAGTCGGCAGTGCCTTTTGGTGCAAGGCGTCCATAAGGTGCATAGCGGTCGTCGCTCATAAACAGGGGACTTGCACTCCACTCGGCACTAAAAGGCGGATTGGCTACAATGGCTTCAAAACGCTGGTCAATATGCTGTGGCCGCTCCAGGGTATCTTCATTTTTTATGTCAAACTTTTTGTAATGCACATCATGCATGATCATGTTCATGCGGCAAAGGTTGTAGGTGGTGGGATTACTCTCCTGCCCGTAAAAAGCAGCTACTTCTTTTACTTCTTTAGCCACCCGCAGCAATAAAGAACCAGAGCCACAGGTGGGGTCGTACACCGATTTTAATTTCGTTTTACCAATAGTTACCAAACGGGCTAATACACTGCTTACTGGTTGTGGTGTATAAAACTCCCCTGCTTTTTTACCGGCACCGGCGGCAAACTTACCAATCAGGTATTCGTAGGCATCGCCCAATACATCGCTTTCGGTATTTTTTAAATAGAAATCAATTTCGTTTAAATGAGAAAGTACTTTTACAATGAGTTCGTTTTTGGCGGTTTCGGTTTTACCGAGTTTGCTGCTGGTTAAATCAAGGTCTTCAAACAAGTTGCCAAAGTCTTCCTCGCTTTCGCTGCCCATGGTGCTTTGCTCAATGGCGGTAAGTACTTTAGATAAATCATCTAAAATAAATTTGCTTTTGCCTTCGGCATTGCCACGGCGGGCCAGTTCATTAAATAGTTCAGATGGCTTTAAGAAGTAGCCGAGTTTATCCAGTGCTTCTTCTTTAACGGCAGCCAGTAATGCTTTTTTATCTTTGTGTTTTTCTATTGCATCATACGTTATTTTATCAGGCTTTAAAACAGTGTTGGCATAAGCCTCCATTTTTTCGCTCAGGTATTTGTAAAAGATAAAGCCGAGTATATAATCCCTGAAATCATCGGCATCCATTTTACCACGCAGGGTATCGGCTATTTTCCAGAGTTGTTGTTCGAGTTGTTGCTTTTTGTCGTCGGCCATTACTTTTTTATCTATTATAATGAATGTAAAAGGAATCTGTCAAATATACAACCACAGAATTTTAGCAGAACAGAATTACAGAAATTGAAGGGCTGCCGGATGGAAGCGAAAAGCCCGCAGCACAGCGAGGACTTGCAGCGAACAGCCGGAACTGAAGATGAGTAATGATAAGAACGATGACAGCCACCAATAAAAAAGCTCCAACAATAATCGTCAGAGCTTTGGAGTGAACAGTAGCTACCAATCGTGATGCCCAGGGGTATTATGCATACTCTTCCTTCGCCGTTTTACTATACTCATCAATCAACTTACGTTGCAGATCAAAAGGCACTGCCTCATACGCTGCAAAGTTCATTTTAAATTTAGCCCGGCCCTGCGTAATAGAACGCAGAGATGATGAGTAACC
This sequence comes from Chitinophagaceae bacterium IBVUCB2, assembly GCA_002127295.1. Classification (GTDB taxonomy): domain Bacteria; phylum Bacteroidota; class Bacteroidia; order Chitinophagales; family Chitinophagaceae; genus JJ008. The sequence goes on along the minus strand of NFUV01000002.1, from coordinate 1,227,291 downwards.
ATCCATTTCGGCCAGCGGCACTTTGGCCAGTATTTTTTGAAAATGCCCTTCGCTGTCGATACCTTCTACTATAGCACGGCGGCTTTGCAGGTCGCCCATTACAGCTCCGGTAAGATCATCCGGACACAGCACTTCTACCTGGTAAATAGGTTCCAGTATTTGCGGGTCGGCCTGCTGAAAGGCAGTACGGAATGCCTGGAGGCCTGCTATCTTAAACGATATATCATTACTGTCAACCGGGTGCATTTTACCATCGTACACCGCTACCCGAATATCCCGTGCATACGAACCGGTGAGTGGGCCGTTGTGCATTTTTTCCATTACGCCTTTTAAGATGGAAGGCAGAAACCTTGCATCAATAGCACCACCTACAATACAATTATAAAAAACGAGTTTGCCACCCCAGTCCAGGTCATGTGTATCCCGGCCCCGCACATTGAGGTCTTTGGGTTCGGGCATGCCCTCGTACCAGGGTTCTATGCGCATAAACACTTCGCCAAACTGCCCGGCACCACCACTTTGTTTTTTGTGGCGGTAATTGGCATCGGCCATTTTGCGGATGGTTTCTCTATAAGCAATTTTTGGTTTGATGAATTTTACCTCCAGCTTGTGCTGGTGTTCTATTTTCCATTTGGCTACGGCGAGATGCATATCTCCCTGGCAATGGATGAGTGTTTGTTTTAACTCAGAAGATACTTCTACCAGCAGTGTAGGATCTTCTTCCCGCAACTGGTGCATGGCCTGCGATAGTTTTTCCTCCTCTCCTTTCTTAATGGTTTCAATGGCCACCGTCATATTAGGTGAAGGAAATTCGATAGGTGGCAATTCATAATTCTTGCCTTTGCTGTGCAGGGTGTTGTTGACATGGGTGTTCTTTAATTTAAGCGTAGCACCAATATCGCCTGCAACGAGTTCATTAGTGGCTACCCGTTTATTTCCTTCTACTAAAAATAGCTGGGTGAGTTTTTCGGTAACGCCGGTGGTTTCGTTTTCCAGTTCCATACCACTCTTTACTGTGCCGCTGTATACTTTAAAGAACGACAGCTCTCCTACATGCGGCTCCGAAATGGTTTTGTAAATAAAAATACAGGCGGGGCCATTAGCATCACAAGTGAGTGTGTCGCCTTTTTTTGTTTTTTGCGGTGGCATTTCATTGGCACTTGGGCATACATTATCTATAAAGCCCATGAGGCGGCCACTGCCCATGTTGCGTTCGGCAGAAAGACAGAAGAGCGGAAACAGGTCATGATTGATCATGGCTTTCTTCATACCATTCTTCATTTCATCTTCATCCAGTTCGCCTTTATCAAAATATTTTTCCATCAGGCTCTCATCATTACTGGCAATGGCTTCTATTAATTCTTTGTGCAGTTCTTCTGCTTTTGCTTTTTCATCATCCGGTATGGCCAGCTTCTCTGGTTTGCCACCTGTGTTGTTGAACTTATACATCGTCATCCGCAGCACATCAATAATTTCATGAAAGCCGGCACCTGTTTGCCGTGGGTATTGTACCACTACTACTTTATTTCCGAAATGGGCTTTGGCATCCCGTACGGTTTTATCAAAGTCGGCTTTATCATCATCCAATTTATTTACGGCGAATATCATCGGCGTTTTAAATTGATCCGTGTATTCCCAAATAATATCGGTGCCTACTTCTACACCCATCATAGCATTGAGGAGCATAACGCCGGTATCGGCTACCCGTAAGGCAGAAATTACTTCGCCAACAAAATCATCATAACCGGGAGTATCAATGATATTTATTTTATACCCTCGCCATTTAGTGTGGAGGAGCTTGCTAAAAATAGAATTACCACGGTCTTGTTCAAGTTCGTGGTAATCTCCTGTGGTGTTTCGCTCTGCGATGGAACCCCTGCGGTTGATGAGTCCGGCTTCGAACAACATGCACTCCGCTAAGGTGGTCTTACCAGAGCCGGCATGGCCCAGCAAGACAATATTTTTGACGTGTGAGGTATCAAATTCAGGCATGGCAATCTGTTTTAGAGATTAGTTAATAGTGCCAAAGCAAGAGTTTGAACCGCCCTGTTATAATAAATGAATCATGCTGTTTCGCTTCGGCATTTGTTTGTCTTTGAATTTAATGGGGCAAAACTAGTTCGGAGTTCTGAGTTCGGAGTTTTACGTTCGGCTAAGAAAATTGCTGAATTCGGCACGCAGATCCTGCAACGTTTGTTGAAGGGCCTGGTACTCATCATGCAATCTTTCATGACGTATCAAACTGTCTTCATTCACCTTTCCATTAAAAGCTACTCTTTCAAATTCCATTTTACGTTCATGGGCTTTGATAGATTGCTTTAAGTCGTGGATGTTGATAAGCTGAATGTGAAACTGGTTGTGTAAATGTTCTACGTCTTGCAGGAGTTCTTTGGAGAGTTGCGGGCCGGCTACTTTTTGTAATTTGGTTTCGTCTGTGGTGAATTCTTCACGATGAAGGCGAAGCTGCTCTCTCCAGGTGTTGCACTCTGAAGTGAGCTGTGAGATGTCTACCTGAACCATGGGATTTAAATTTAGTGCTTACCAGATGGTAAACGAGTTAAAAAATAAAAGATGCTTTTATTTTTCTGTAAGGTGACGGATTAAGCTCAGGAGGTTGGGATAAGTGACTGAAGTAAATTAAGGCCAATTTTTAAAAAATCAAAGGTTTTGGAGCGGTATTTATAAAAAGAAATACACAGGTAGAGTTTGGAGTTCGGAGTATTGAGTTCGGAGTCGGCCGTTGATGACCCGGAGGTTTTTGAAGGGCATGTATTTGAGTAGAATTAAATGCAGATTAGTTTGCCTGCAGCAAGGGAATGAATACAGGTTAACCACAGATTACTCAGATTAATACAGATTAACACCGACCTGCCGGTGGACCTATAATTGTTTAACCAATCTACTTGATTGAATTATTAAATATGAACGAACTGGAGCCCCTCCTTCGGCCTGGGTTTGAGGGCCGGGTTTGGGAAGGGCCTCTAAATTCGATAACTTGCCCGCCCGAATGATTTCGCAAAATACGATACAACAGATACTGGGCCGGCTGGATATTTTGGATGTGGTGGGCAGTTTTGTAAAGCTGAAAAAAAGAGGTAGTAATTACCTGGGCCTCTGCCCTTTTCATAATGAAAAAACGCCGTCGTTCACCGTATCACCCAGCAAAGAATTATACAAATGTTTTGGCTGTGGCAAGGCCGGCAATACCATCAGCTTCATCATGGAGCATGAAAAGTACAGCTATGTGGATGCATTAAAATGGCTGGCGGCGAGGTACGGTATTGAAATAGAAGAAACTTTTCAGAATGATGAGCAACGCCAGCAAATGCAGGTGGCGGAAAGCCTCTACATCATCAATGCTTTTGCACAGCAGTTTTTTTCAACGTCATTATTAGAAACAGAAGAAGGACAGGATATTGGTTTAAGCTACCTGAAAGAAAGAGGTTTCCGGGAAGAGATCATTAAAAAATTTCAACTGGGTTATTCGCCGGAACAGCGGGATGCTTTTACCAAAGAAGCATTGGCAAAACAATATTCCCCTGAGTTACTGATCAAGTCGGGTTTGGTGGCTAATCGTAACGACCAGTTGATGGATAATTACCGTGGCCGTATCATTTTCCCGGTACACAATCACAGTGGTAAAGTGCTGGGCTTTGGCGCCAGGATTTTAAAGAGTAATGATAAAGCTCCCAAGTATATTAATACACCGGAGAACGAGATTTACATTAAAAGTAAAATTCTCTATGGTTCTTACCAGGCAAGACAGGCCATTGATAAAGCTGATGAATGTTTGCTGGTGGAAGGCTATACCGATGTGGTATCACTTCACCAGGCCGGTATTGAAAATGTGGTGGCCAGTGGTGGTACTTCGTTAACACCAGATCAATTACGCCTAGTAAAAAAATACACCAACAATCTTACTATTATTTATGATGGTGATGCAGCTGGTATTAAAGCAGCATTGCGTGGATTGGACCTGGCCCTGGAAGAAGGCCTGAATGTAAAGCTGGTATTGATACCGGATAAAGAAGATCCGGATAGTTATGTAAATAAAGTGGGTGTATCTGCTTTCCGTGATTTTGTACAAGCCAATAAAAAAGATTTTATTCTTTTCCAGTTGGAAGTGGCTTTGACAGATGCAGGAAATGATTCCGTAAAAAAATCGGAAGTGGTGAACAAGATGGCGGAAACTATTTCCAAGATCAACAAGGTGGAGGATTTTACCAAGCAGCAGGATTATATTAAGCAGTGCTCCCAAATACTGCGGATTGAAGAAAGCGGTATGCATGCCCTGGTGAATAAATTTATCCGGGACAGGATATCTACCCAGGAAAGAAAAGATTCTTTTAATGATGCGAAACAAATAGAAGAGAATGCCCGGTTGGGAGAAGAAACCAACTATGATGATGCCACTTTCAACTTACTGTTTAAAGATGAGTTGCAGGAACGGGAAGTAGCAAGGATATTACTGGAGTATGGTATTAAAAAATATGATGACGATAAACTGGTGGGCAATTATATACTGGAAGAAATGGTGGATGAAAGCCTGATCGATAACAAAGATGTGATTCGTTTGATCGCTGCGTTTAAAGATCTCTTACAAAATAGTCCGGCTACTGCTACCAGAAGTTATTTTATTCATCACCCTGATACCAAGCTGAGTGCTTTAGCGGTTTCACTACTCAACTTTCCCTATGAGGAAAGTGATCATTGGAAAAAAGAGTACAGTCAGTCGGATGGTTACCAGAAAAGTCTTTTTGAGCAACCGTATGAAGATTTTATTAAAACATTGGCCCGGGATAATGATGACCATTTAATGAGCTTCCTGAAAATGGGCGAAGATAAAACCAATATAGAAGTAGAATCAGCCGTTAATTATTTAAAGCTGCGTAAAATAAAAAGGATGCTGCTGGAAAACCAGTTGGATATGGAAAAGCATCACACTCCCGATGAATACAACATGCTGCACCAGACACATGAGCATTTGAAACAAATGGAAATGGAGTTGACGAAGAAGATGGGTGCGGTGATTATCCGGTAGTGATCAATTTTGTTCCTTCGTAAATTTCTGTGAGTGGGATAGATAGTTTAAGAACTTTTATTTCCAGTGTATCTTCTGCTCTTTTATATTCTTCTAATTCCCAGTGACCGGTTTCATTAATTCTAAAAGCATATGCTTTTACTGCTTCTGAATCAACCAATATATATTCTTTCAATGTTTGAATATCCCTGTATAGATCAAACCTGCCACCCATGTCGTAGTTGCGGGTTGATGAGGATAGCACCTCTACAATTACCGTTGGATTTAATGCATTCAACTCATCGTTATCTTTTGTAAGAATATCTCCGCAAATAATTGAAATATCCGGATAGGTAAAAAGTGAGTTCTCCGGAATGTAAATTCTTTGATCACTATTAAAGGGTTTGCAAGATTTTCCTTCTAACCGTTTTCGCAAGTTAAAATACAAATTGCCTGTGACCATATTATGAGCAAGCTTTGCGCCGGACATTGCAAATACTTCACCCTGGTAATACTCATGCTTATCTTCGGCGTTTCTTTCAAACGCTAAGTATTCTTCAATCGTAAGTTTCTTCATCCCATAGACTGGGACAGGCTCTCTCACTTCATTCATACTTAAATTTACTTCTTTATTTTATTTCTTCCAACAACATATCACTGTACGATACTTCAATTAGATCTTCTTCGTTAATGCCAAATTCTTTGAGGTAGAAATTACATTGTTCATTCAATTGCTCCTGCGACAGATCAGCCAATATATTTCCTGCTTCTATTTCTACAAATACACCAAGCCCCGGCACTTCATCAATATGAAATTTTACATTGTCGATATAATAAATCTCTCTGCGCTTCTGTACCACCACTTTTATACCGATTGATTTTTCCAATGTCTCTTTCAGGCCCTTAGCATCGGCTACCTTCACTAAATTGAAATGCGAATTCTTGGGGCCCGCCTGGTTCGTTCTTTCGTAAAAGATGAGATTGTTTTCAATATTTCCTTCCCGCAACTTTAAGCGGCCATGCTGCACATTGAAATAAGTATCTGTTTGTTCATCTACTCCTTTAAAGTCGGCGTTGTCGAGTAAATATTTTCTTATAGAAGAAGGGTTGTTACATTTTGCTTTTATTTCTACGTTGAGTGATGTCATATGATTAAATAAAAAAAGGTTTGTTGCTTAACGCAACAAACCTAAATACTTTTGGGGTAATACCGGCCTTAATCAGCTAATGGAGCAGCTTCCCTTTTTCTTGTATGCGGCACTTCTTCGCCCCGTACTATTTCGCCTTTTTCAAACCTCATGGCACTCCACACATGATCCAGTTCTACCCGGTTGATACTTTCGTATCCTTCATCGGTAAGGCGGTTCCAGCTACGGTCACGATTTAAATCCGTTACAATTTTGGAGGTGGATTTGGGATAAGCTACCCAGAATTTTGAACCGTCTTTCAGCGAAGGCATAACATCTTTCAAAATACCATTGAGCTGGTTTTCGCTTACAGCAAATACCAGTGCAAAATCAATCTTCCGGCTTTTTAAAAGCGGCGTCATGTTTTTACAGAATGACAATTTGTTGAATTGCTTTTCGATGGAAGAGGGCAAACCCTGAATTAAGAGATTCTTTTCGTCTGCCAGTTCTAACTTTTCAAAAACAGTTTGTGACATACTTATGAAACTAATTTAAAAGGTTAATTGTCAGCTTTGGTTCGTGATGGACTGACAATGTTCTCAAAGCGGGGACTGCAAAGGTAAACAAAATATGGGGGAGTTGAAGCCTTTATTAAACAAAAATCCCGTCCAGCTTATGTTTGGACGGGATTTTTTCATTTAAATCAAGAAATTAATTGCCTCCGGGCTTATAATAGGTCATCGCCTCCGGCATATATTTATTTAATTGATCAATTCTGCGGCCTTCTGCAGGGTGAGTGCTTAGAAATTCAGGTGGTTTTTGTCCATTACTCAACTTTTCCATTCTTTCCCAAAGTCCAATTGCCTCTTGTGGATTATAACCAGCCATTGCTGTCCATATCAATCCGTACCTGTCTGCTTCTAATTCATGCTTACGAGAGAAAGGAAGTAATACTGCTACATTGGAACCTACTCCATAAGCTCCTAAGAATAAATTTTGTGTTTCAGCTGGTTTGTTTGCCACAGCAACAGACAATGCTACACCGCCTAATTGCTGCAACAATCCCTGGCTCATCCGCTGGTTACCGTGTTGTAATAATGCATGCGATACTTCATGACCCATTACGGCAGCTAATGCTGCTTCATTTTGTGTAACAGGAAGAATGCCGGTGTACACAACAATTTTTCCGCCCGGCATACACCATGCGTTAACAGCAGGATCATTTACCAGGTTGTATTCCCATTTATATCCGTTTAATTTTTCTGATAGTCCTTTATCTGCATAATACTTTTCAACTGCTCTTGTTATTCTTTGTCCTACTCTTCTCACCATCTCGGCATCACGGTTGGCACTAGCAGCAACTACTTTATTGGTTGAAAGGAACTGCTGGTATTCTTGTGTTGCCATCGTTTGCAATTCGGCTTCTGGCAATAGGGTAAGTTGATTTTTTCCCGTTAGTGCATTCTTTGAACAGGCTACAAGTAACGCAGTGACAATAAAAAACGAGGTTATTTTCTGTATCATTTTAGTAATTTTTTATATAGATGCCAATCATTGTACCAAAGTTGGTTGAGCCAACATTTTAGTAGTAGTAAGGTACAATTTTCTGTTATAAATTAATCCTGCTGACCGGAGGATTCACGGCGGCGCTGCCTGCGTCGGTCACGGCCTTTAAGAATAGGCACTTTGCTTTCATTTCCTTTAAGCAAACGGCCAATATTTTTTTGATGGGTCAATAATACCATCAGGGCTACAGCAATAGCAAATGTTCGGTAGATTGGATTATCAACATTGAATATTACCAATATAAAAAATGGAAAAGCAATGCTGGCTAATATGGAGCTTAACGAAACAAATCGGGTAAGATAAAGTACAACTGTGAAAATTGCTACACAACTTAACGCTGTCCAGGGAGAAATGCCTAACACTAATCCAAACAAGGTTGCTATTCCCTTACCTCCACGAAAATCGGCCCATATAGGAAATATATGACCTACTACAGCTGCCAGTCCTAAACCAGTTTGAAGGTTTTGAAGATTTATTTCGCTGTCTGCATATTCGGGTAAAAGTAATGCCAGTTTTACAGCAATAATACCTTTAAGCATGTCTACTACCATTACGAAGGTTCCCCATTTAGGACCCAATACACGGTAAGTATTAGTAGCGCCGGCATTTCCACTTCCGTAGTCACGGATGTCGATGTCGAAGAATTGTTTGCTAACCCAAACAGATGTTGGGATACTACCAATCAGATAAGCCAGAAGAATTAATAATAGTTCATTCATAGTTCCCTGCAAGCAGGACTGCAAAAATAAGCAAAATTGATAAGTGTAACATTAATTTAATCGTCCAATAATAATGCCTTAATGGCTGAACCTTAGGCTTATCCAGTTGTTATAAACTATTTTTTTATTTAATGTGAGTAAATGCTCTGATGCTTTATTAACTATTACTTTTTCATCTTCTTCCAGTAACCCACTTAGCAATAATGTGCCTGATGGAGCTAACATTTTTTTCAACGACAAAAAGTTATCGAGTATAATATTGCGGTTAATATTGGCCAGTATAATATTAAACTGCTCCGCTCCTGTTACCACATCAATTTTTTCTACCTTGATATTCCTGGAATTATTTCTTTCAATATTCTCTTTTGTATTTAAGATGCTCCACTCATCGTTATCAACTGCATAAATAGTTCTGGCACCCAATTTTTCTGCAAGTATAGCCAGCACTCCGGTACCTGTACCAAAATCAAAAACAGTTTTATCATTGAAATCAATCTCTCTCATTTGCTGGATCATCATGTAGGTGGTAGCATGATGACCTGTACCAAAACTCATCTTCGGAGTGATCACAATTTCATGCTCCACTCCTTTTGCGGCTTCATGAAAATCTGCACGGATCGAAACAAAATCATCAACCATCACTGGTTGAAAGTTTGACTCCCATACAGCATTCCAATTGGTTTCTTCAATAGTTGATTGTTTAAAAGATACATTGTTGCGGCTGGCAATTTCATTTATCGCTATCTCATCAAAATCGTTTGCAGGAATAAAAGCCTTGAGTATAGTATCTGTTTCTTCGAATCCTTCAAAGCCGATTAAGGATAATTGAGCAATCAATAGATCGGATTGCTCAGCCTGCATATTTTCAAATTCTATTTGTATGTAGCTGCTCATAGTTAAAACTAAAAACCCTGATTGCTCAGGGTTTTATTTTTATTATTTAATTGCCTTGTTGGGGCGGCCCTTGTTGCTGACCATCCGGCTTTGGCATCAAAATCTTCCTGGATAATTTGAACTTACCAGATTTAGGGTCAGTACCAATCAATTTCACTTTCATTACATCACCTTCATGTACTAATCCTTCCAGTGTTTCCAAACGCTTCCAGCTTACTTCACTGATGTGAACCAAACCTTGTTTGCCCGGCATAAACTCAACGAATGCACCAAATGGCATGATTGATTTTACCACTGCTTCATACACATCACCTACAGAAGGCACAGCTGTAATTCCTTTGATCCACGACACTGCTTTATCAACACCTTCTTTCTTTGTACCAAAGATGCTGATCTCACCCATATTGTTTTTCTCTTCCAGGTTAACGGTTGTACCAGTTTCTCTTTGTATTTCCTGAATCACTTTACCACCTGGCCCGATCACAGCGCCGATGAATTCTTTATCAATAAACAACTTCACCATTCTAGGTGCATGTGGTTTCACATCTTCCCTGGCTGCAGGTATTGTTTCATACATCGCATCCAGTATATGTAAACGGCCTTCTTTAGCTTGTGATAAAGCCTTACGCATTACATCCATGCTAAGGCCATCAACTTTAATATCCATTTGCACTCCGCAAATACCATCACGGGTACCGGTTACTTTAAAGTCCATATCACCCAGATGATCTTCATCACCTAAGATGTCTGTCAATACTGCAAACTGGTCGCCTTTGCTGATCAATCCCATAGCAACTCCCGATACATGTTTAGGAATAGCTATACCTGCATCCATCAATGCTAATGAACCGGCACAAACCGTCGCCATAGATGACGAACCATTGGATTCAAGGATGTCACTTACCACACGAACCGTGTAAGGAAAATCGCCACCGGGCATCATCTTTTTCAAAGAACGCATCGCCAGGTTACCATGTCCCACTTCACGACGGCCAACACCTCTCATCATCTTCACTTCACCAGTGGAGAATGGCGGAAAATTATAGTGTAAATAGAATTTAGAATAGTCAGAAACAGCTGCACTTTCCAGCAAAGTAGCATCTAATGGAGTTCCTAAAGTAACAGTTGTAAGTGATTGTGTTTCACCTCTTGTGAATAACGCAGCTCCGTGTGGAGAAGGTAACACATCTACTTCCATATTCAACGGACGAACCTCGTCTAACTTTCGGCCGTCTAAACGAACTTTATCATTCAGAATCATATCACGAACCACATCATACTGTAAGTCGGCATAGTATGTTTTAGCCCATTTCTTCACATCATCCGGCAAGCTTCCACCTTCTTCTTTAATGTATGTTTTTCTCAAATGCTCCATCAGTTCTTCCTGGATGGCAGCAAATTTGTCTGAACGATCATGTTTAGCCAAAGCACCTTTTGCTACTTCGTATATTTTTGTTTTTGCAAACGCATTTACATTCTCTCTCAACTCTTCGTTATGTAAAGGTTTGGCATATTCTCTTTTTGAAGTAATACCTTTTAATGCTCTAAGTTCTTCCTGTGCTTTTACCTGCACACGGATCGCTTCATGGCCAATTTCAATTGCTTTGATAAGGTCTTCTTCCTGGCACTCTTTACCTTCGCCTTCTACCATCATAATGTTCTTGTTGGTAGCAGCAATGATAAATTCAAAATCAGCATTTGCTAATTCGCTGCGGAATGGATTTATAACATATTCGCCATTGATGCGGGCAACTCTTACTTCAGAAATAATTTCCTGGATTGGAATATCTGAAACTGCTAATGCAGCAGATGCAGCCAAACAAGCCAGCGCATCAGGCATTACTTCGGGATCGCTGCTGATCAGGGAAACCAGTACCTGTACTTCACACAGGTAATCTTCCGGGAACAAAGGACGAAGAGCCCTGTCTATCAAACGGCTGGTTAAAATTTCATAGTCATTCAGTCTAGCTTCTCTTTTAAAGAACGAACCGGGAATACGACCTGCAGCAGCAAATTTTTCCTGGTAGTCAACGGACAATGGGAAAAAACTTTGACCTTCTTTCGGCTCTTTGTTGGCAACAACAGTTGCAAGTATAACACAATTGCCCTGGCGAACAGTTACTGAACCATCAGCCTGGCGGGCCAAACGGCCTGTTTCTATTATAACCTCACGGTCGCCACTTATTGTAAATTTTGATTGTAATGGTTGTGAAAGCATACGTTTAAATTTAATGTTTGAGACAGTTGATCGCCCAAACTTTTGAAGATATTTATTTACCAAGCGGTATTGCTACTATCAGCTTCGTTGCGTCGCACTCTTGTACTTCCTGTCTATTACTGAGCAATGAGAAGGGTACTGAAACAACAAAAAACCTCTAGTCCAAAAACAGTTATTCCCAACATCAGGAAGAAGTTGGGAATAATCATTTATAATTCTGATTCTCTTATTGAAGAAACTGCAGGCTAAACGACTTTTTCCTAACTCCCCTTTAGGGGTTGGGGTGTCGCTTACTTTCTGATTCCAAGCTTCTCAATCAACTGGCGATAACCAGTAAGATTATTTTTCTGCAAGTAGTTCAGCAAACTTTTACGTTCACCAACTAATTTCATCAAACCACGGTGAGTAGAGAAATCTTTTTTGTTTTGTTGTAAATGAGCACTGATCTGGCTGATTCTTTCAGTCAACAGGGCAATTTGACCCTCAGTAGAACCGGTATTTGTAGCAGACCCGGCGTAGGCAGTTAAAACTGTAGCTTTTTTTTCTTTAGTTAAAGGCATCTTTTAATTTTTTAGAATTTCATCTTTTTTATCATCCACTTATTGCGGCGGCAAAGGTAAGGTATAAATCCGAAATTAGGCAAGTCTACTTTAACAAAATTCTCGAAAATTAATCACCGGCATATAGTTTGCTTTGTGGCACGAAATCAATTGATTAAACAAAACAAACAGTATGAAAACAAAAACAATCCTGCTATCAGCATTCGCTTTGGTATCCATCTCCGCAACAGCCCAAAAAGGCTCCTGGTATTTGGGAGGAAATGCGGGACTTTCCTCTTCTCAAAATAAAAGAACCGCCGGAGGTATAACAACAGAAGAAGGCAAGAACACTTCCTGGTCATTTTCCCCTGAAGTTGGTACTTTTTTAACCGAGCATCTTCAACTGGGCCTGGGTTTGACTTTAACCGGTTCTAAATTCGACGACCAGGATACTCCTACCCCTGGTATTACCAAATCAAACAGTTTGGGCGCCACTTTGTATAGCCGTTACTTTTTTGGTAAAGAAGCATTTAAACCATTTGTAGGGGTTAATGTTACTGCAGCACCTGGTAAAAGTAAGTATACAGAAGGCAGCTTTACTTCTGAGTCAGAAACATTCGGTTTCGGCGCAAATATCAATGCCGGTTTTGGATATGCCATCAGCAAAAGATTTACTACGATCGGTTCATTTGGGTTCCTTGGGTATAACCAGAACACAACGGAGGTAACAGGCACTAACGTAAAGAACAAAACATCTTCATTTGGATTAGATGCCGGCACACTGGGCTCAAGATTCAATGTTGGATTTTATTACACTATTTGCCAGTAATACATACAATTGAAAAATATAAAATCCGTCCCGACTTAAATGGGGACGGATTTTTATTTTGTTGGTAATATTGCAGCTCCATGGAATTATCACAAGACACCAAAAACATACTCGGTCTTAAATTACCCACAGATCCACGTTGGGTTAGTCTTGCAGAAATATCACTGGAAAATATTTTAACCGATCATGCTTACTGCGAGCAAAAAGCTGCTCTTACTTGTATTTCATTGATTCAACGATACAGTGACCGGGAAAAAGTGGTTACCGAACTCTCTCCTATTGTAACAGAAGAATGGGGACATTTCAGGTTAGTACTGGCTGAATTACATAAACGGGGATTGAAACTCGGGAAGCAACGAAAAGATGAATACGTAAATGCGTTATTGGTTTTTCAAAAAAAAGGTGGACATATTAACGATCGCTTTTTAGACCAGATGCTAAGTATGGCATTAATTGAAGCCCGCAGTTGTGAACGTTTTAAACGATTAAGTGAAGGGTTGAACGATCCATACATGCAAAAATTCTATCGTCGTTTTATGGAAAGCGAAGCGGGGCATTATACGTTATTTATTGATTTGTCGGAAACCTATGTTGACAAAGAAAAAGTACGGAAACGCTGGGAAGAATGGTTACAATATGAAGCGGAAATAATTCAACAACTTACGGTGAGGGGTGATAGAATACATTAAGACCTACCTACCTGAGTTCACATCCCATAGCAGAATTATGTTTGAGAAAAATAACCCAACTCTTCTTTTAAATTAAGAAAAGAATATTTCTCTTGCAGTTCTTTCGTTTTCTCAAAATGCGAAACCAAAAATTGCTGATGGGCTTTTGTTGCCGGTTGAAATGCTTTATGCTTTCTTGCAATAACTAGCTTCTTTATTTCCTGCATTAATTGTCTCGAATCATCATCAATGCAAAACTCGGCAAACTTGTCCAGCACAAATTCCGTAGCAGGATAGTTGGGATGCACAAGATCAATATCATAAAAGCGATAATCTCTCAATACATCAATCACTAATTCATAAGCCGGAAAATAAAATGCTGATTCAAATTTGCTGACGATATAATGAACTGATTCAATTAATCTTGCTTTGCTGCGATTGTTCTCCACTACCCCATCCCTGATATGGCGAACCGGACTGATGGTAAATAAGAATTTAAGCTTGGGATTAAATGTTTTCAATTGCTTCAAACAATCTTCAAGCATTGTTTTTATATCATCTGTTTCCAGCATTTCTTTATCAAACCAATTGGCAGGGGCCCTGTGACAATTAGCAACTGTATTACCGAGAGTTTCGTTTGCAAAATTGGCAATATGAGTTAATTGGTAAGTATAGGAAGAACCTAATGTTATTATTAACCAGTCGGCTTCTTTCAAAAATTGATGTGCATTCTGTTGAGATTGATTGATAATCTTAACAGCATCCTCCGCAATGATATTTGAAAATCTTGAATGATGCTGCCAGCTATTCCACACTTCATTTAATTGAAATAAATCTGCTGCTGTGTATTGTTCGTTTTGAATGTAGGAAAGAAGACTTTTACAAACACTATCCGGGCCAAATAAAATACCATTGGGATTTTGAAGAACCGGGTACTTTAATTCCTGTAAGGCATTACCAATATGCTCCGTAAAACAAGAGCCGATTAATAAAATATTGCTTTTATAACTAATTGGCTCGGGTAATTTTTTAATATCAATATTGACCATCAAATCCATAATCACTATATAAAAAGTTTACCGGCAAGTGCAAGGCTTTTACTTAGCGCCTCTTCGTTTAAATCAGTTATTAAATTTCTCTCCTTAAAATAAGGTATCATCAACTCCGTATCCATATTGCCTACCAGTTCATCATCTGCCATTGGACAGCCTCCAATTCCCTTCAATGCACCATCAAATCTTTTACAACCTGCTTTAACAGCCGCAGATAATTTTTCCTTCCAGTTTTCCGGTGTTGAATGTAAATGAACGCCTATTTCTGTTCCGGGTAGTGATTCAACTAAAAAACTGGTCATATCATATACTTGTTCGGGAGACGCAACGCCAACTGTATCTGCCAGGGAAATAATCCCAATATCCATTGCTACTAAACGATTCACCCATTCAAAAACAATTTCTTCATCATATGCATCGCCATAAGGATTACCAAAGCCCATGGAGATATAGACCACCAGTTCCTTTCCTGTTTTAATACAAAGGTTTTGTATCTCTTCTACCCTGTTGAGTGATTCACTGATGGATGAATTCGTATTTCGTTGCTGAAAAGTTTCCGAAACAGAGAAAGGGAATCCGAGATAGGATATTTCATCAAATACACTGGCTTCTTCTGCACCTCTCCAATTTGCAACAATTGCAAGCAATTTTGTAGTGCCAACACCTAAATCAAGATGCTTAACTACCTCACTTGTATCTGCCATTTGAGGGATGGCTTTCGGTGATACAAAGCTTCCGAAGTCAATTGTATCAAAGCCCACTTTCAGCAGGGAGTTGATGTATTCAATTTTCTTTTCCGTAGGAATTAATGTCTTCCAGCCCTGCATAGCATCACGGGGACATTCAATAAGTTTAATATTTTGTTGATCCTGGCTCATGGATTTATAAGGCAAATTTAGGGCTGTCTGTCATTCGTTTCGTTATCAATCAATTAAGTTCCTTAAAGATTTTTCGGAATTACTATAAAACATCTCTTTAAAAGAGATTTCATCGTAATACCTGTATGGAAAGGAGCTGTTTAATCGGGTATTTGCAATTTCTGCAACTCAGCATTATGCGACCGCAAAATTCAATTAGTAATGTGTGATACACAAAATTAAGTTTGATATGCAAACAACATAATATATCACTTCACTAAAATAAAAATTATGAAAAAGATATATAACCTCTCACACTACATGTGTATTTGCCTGGGACTAGTGTATAGTCTTTGTTCCTGCTGGCCGGGAGGTACATTTACAGATCCATATATTATACCCGAATCCCGGCAAAAAGAAAATTTCTATTATTTACCTTCTACACCCAATACTCCTTTACATTCCAAAAAGGATGATGTAAGCTTATCAATAGTAGCAGCATCCAATTCAAAATATTCTGGGGCAGATATACAGGCATCCTATATGCCCGGAAAACATGTGGGTATTATGGCCAGCTATTCCTTTGCCAATGACTTTGCTAAATACAATCGTTTTGAATTAGGCGCCGGCTTTGTAACAGATCTTTCTGCCAACTGGCATTTTGAAACTTATGCAGGATTTGGGAAAGGCAAAATAACTAATAACCATCCCACCGGCACATCCAATATAGACCTCACACACTTTTTTCTTCAACCGGCTGTTGCTTTATGTACGGAGAATAAAAATATTCAATTTGCTATTGTTTCAAAATTTAGCGGCGTCAATTTTACTGTAAAGGACACTTCATTTAAAACGGATCGTGAGCCTTTCAGTACCCGCCAGATAAAAAGTTTGTATGACCAGCCCTTTCATATTATGTGGGAACCCGGATTTGTATTTCGGGCTGGCTGGGAAAATTTTCAATTTCATACCGGGTATTCATTTTCTACTGATTTGTCTAACCCTGATCTGCATAAAGCAAATGGCAATCTGTCTTTAGGTGTTACTGTGCGAGTAAATACGCAGAATAAGAAATAACCTACGATAAGTTTTAAGCTTGCATAGCGACATTTGAGCCATGTATCCAATTAGCAGAATAATTTAATTGGCAGAGCATGCAATTATCTGAGGTTATTTACCCGGTCTTTTAATATTTTAAAAAAGCGGTTCCTTTCTTTTTCACCTGTTCCGCTAATTAATGTAGACTTGCTCTTTAAAGTTTCAAATCCCTCAAAAACGCTTTCATTGAATCGGGGATCTTTTGTCATAATAAAACTAAAAACATTATAAGGAATAAATGCAAGCTTTATATCATCCAATTCAGTTAGTATGGTGTTACTGCCAATAACTACTTCATTAATGTATAATTGCACTGGTGATTTGTATAATACCTCGCTATCACCAGGCATAAATTTTATTCCTCTTTCTGCCTGTAATTTAAGATGATCTAAGGTTGACTCAAACGACGCTATCACAGCTTCAATATCGCTTTCATTTTTAAACTGGCCTGATTCCTTATAAAAATTAATCTGGCTTAATGTACTATTGATGCTTTCCATATTCCAGAGCTCAACACAGGGAATCTGGTTATAATTAGCAATTATTTGGCGGCCAATTTCAAAGGTCTCATCAAAATCAAACTCTGCTATAGAAAAATTTTTATCGGCGTAAGCGGACTCTTTATTGATTGTTTTTGCCCAGAAAAAAGTTTTAAATGCTGCCAATTCTCTTGAAAGATAAAATTGCCAGATGGGCATGTCCTTGCAGATATAAAGAATCTGCTTTTTACGAAAGCTGTTGAAAAATTTAACCTGCATCAGAATACTCCGTAATTGTTCAGTAAAAGGCAAATTCTTTGTCTTAAGATCTGGTGCACGGAATACTACCGTATCGGTTTGCAATTGCAATAATTGATCAAGTGAAAGATGGTAGTGTTCGCAAATTTTTTTGAGTTCCAAAAGACTAATCGGTTTCTCCCCGCGGATACGTCGGTAAACACTATCTGCTCCTACATCAAGTAAATCAGACAAATCATCCACCATTGAAAGATGTGGTGGCAGGCTAGTTTTTAAATAGCGGAAAAGTTCCTGTTGTAGTTGGTTGGCTTCCATCCTAAAAGAAAATTACGGAAAATCCGTAAACCCATTAAAAATTATATCGCTTTCTGCTACTACTCACAAAAAATTGGATAAAAAACCGACAAACTAATATATGCACTCAAGTAATAATAATTCTGCACTAAAAATCGCCATGATTTATAAACAGGCAGCTGATTTCCATTATTAAAGGGTCTTCACTACGGGTAGGTTTGTTGCTGAAACAAAACCACTATTATGAAACCATTTCAGCAAATCGCAGCAATCATTATTTTAATTCAAACTGCTACTAATGTATCAGCCCAAAACGAAGGAATAGCTTATTCCGCCAGTTCAACTTCCGTAAGTCAGGAATTATCATCTGAAAATAAACACCTCAATTTTTTTATTGTTACAAAGAGAACAAAGGGAAAACTTGATCCCGCAACCAGGTTCAATGTACTTAGAGCAAAACTAAAAGGGCTCTTACGGAAGAAAAAATTTATTGCTATTGTAGCCCGAAATGCAAGCCGCATGAGTGCCCGGGTTGAACATCATCTCAAAAAACACAACGCTAAAATTGGTACAATCTGGTTTGATTCACATGGCCAGTATAAAAAGGGATACTCCCTATTTTTTATTGGAAAAGATGAGTATAGTTACAAGACATTAAATGACTCAGCAACAACTCAACCGCTTGAACAACTTGCGCCTTACAGCGACAATAAAACAAAATTCATTATTGGCTCCTGCTATGGTGGTGCTACTTACAGAAGACCCTCTATTGATTATAAAGATACTACCCGTATGAATGGAGACTCTCTAATGATGGCTATAGGTAAAATATTTAAGCAAGCCAATATCTTTGGCAGTGAAAGTTGGGTAATGACCAAGCCTGGTTTATTTCGTAAGAAAGCTGCTGTCGGAGGTTTTCCGGGACGCAAGTTATTCAGGGATTATTGCTACCAGCCTGCCTGGGAGAATGTTGGCAAATGGAATTATTATGATGCCGGAAACAATGAATTCAAAAGTATCAATCCTATTGCGATGGACAAATATGGCAATATTGTTATCAGGGGAGAATCATATGTGAAGGAGAAGGATCTAAAAAAGGACCTATTAAAAAATTTACAGAACTTAGAAGCAGGGTTATATAAATAATTTTACAATAAAATACATACACCATGAAATATGTATTAACATCCATCATCATTATTTTCCTTACTGTGCAGGTAACAGCCCAGCAAAAAAAATATTTTAGTGCTGCGATTTTTACTACTCAAAATGCATTGCCTTTTGGAAAATTTACCGGTCTGTTTGGTGGTACTTTTCATCCTGGGTTCGAACTTGGTTATGGGAAAGTATTGCGACCAAAAACTAAACATGAATGGTTCCTTGAATTGAGATTGGCCTATTTCTTTCATCGTTATGTACAACATGGAATACCGCTGTATCTGAATTTTGGCTATAGATATAAAATAAACAATCGCCTTTCTGCCGAAACTTCGTTAGGGGCTGGCTATATGCACTCCATACCGGCTACTGCTAAGCTAAAACTTAATGAAAACGGAGAATATGAAAACAACAAGGGAGCCGGCAGAATGCAGGCTACAGCATCATATGCGTTGGGATTCAGCTATATTTTAAACCCGGCAAGCCTACAACCTTTGCGAATATTTACTACTTACCAGCAGCGCTTACAAATGCCATTTGTAAAATCGTATGTACCGTTATTACCCTACAACAGTTTTATGATTGGACTGAGTCAGCCACTAAGCAAAAAAAAATAGCAACCCTTAATTCAACAAAATGAAAAAAACATTTTGCGTTATACTATTTGTTTCCTTCATTATTGTGGCATGCACCAAGCCTCAAATTAGCCAAACAAGAAGTATCGGGGTACTTACCCCCTGGAATGATACCAGCAATCTGCATCCAAAAAACGCTTCTTTTATTGCGATTCTTGATAAGTATAAAAAGAAAGGATTACCCGGCATCTCATTACTTATTAATGATAACAAAGGAACATGGATTGGCGCAACAGGCAAAGCAGATATAGTGAATAATATTGATTTTGTTCCGGGCACTGTTTCCAAAGCTGCCAGTATCACTAAATTATTTATAGGAACGCTGGTCTTTAAATTAATGGAAGATTCTGCGAACACTGGAATGGGTTATCGGGAGTTAAATAAAAAAATCAGTGATTGGCTACCCACACCCATCGTCAGTAAATTGGCAAATGGAAGTACTATCACATTAGGACAATGCATGAACCATCAAACAGGTATACCCGATTTGATTGAAGAAGACCGTTTCTATCTTGCTGTACTGAATAACCCCAATAAAAAGTGGCAAGCCGAAGAATTACTGGAGTTCATCTATAATAAACCTGCCTTATTTACACCCGGTGACACAGCCATATACTCGAATACCAACACGGTATTAATAACGATGGTTATTGAAGCACAAACAGGAAAGAAACATGCTGCATTGCTAAAGCAATATGTAGTAGATCCGTTGAACCTTGCCAACACCTATTATCAACCGCATGATCAGTTGCCCAATTCTGTAGCACAAGGCTATTACGACCTATACAATAATAGCACTATTGTGAATGTATCGAACCTGGTAACCGGAAGTGGTAATGGATACGGCGGTATTTATAGTAATTTATTTGACCTGTTAAAATTTGCAGATGCGTTACTTATAAAGAAAACATTTTTGAAACCCTCTTCCATGAACATCATGCTTACGTATGGCAAGCAGGATGATACAAACTATTATGGCTACGGAATTCAAAAATCATTTCTTGAACAAGGAGCCAATTTTGGTATCGGGCATAAAGGAAGAGACCTTGGATATACAGCCAATCTTTTTTACTTCCCCGGCAAAGGGGTAACACATATTTTCTTTATAAATTATGGAACAGATGCAGACAGTGATTTAAAACAAATATTCAGAGAATTCCAGGCAGAACTGGTTACATTATCATTGCAGTAAAAATTACATCCGCTGTTTCATCGCCTCATACAAAATAATTCCTGTGGCAACGGATACATTTAAACTTTCAAAATCCCCTTTCATGGGGATTTTTATTTTCTCATCACATATTTTCATTAATGCAGGATAGATACCATTATCCTCACTACCCATCACAATGGCACAAGGTTCTTTTAAATCAACATCAGCAATATTCAGGGTGGCCTTCATGTCAGTAGCAAAAACTTTAATGCCATTCAGGTGCAATTCATCCACTGCTTTCATCAAGCTATTTACACGGCACACTGCAATCTGCTCCAATGCTCCCGCAGATGTCAATATAGCATCTTCATTCAAAGCCCCTACTCCTTTCTCTGGAATAATGATAGCATGCACACCGGTACAATATGCAGTACGGGCAATACCACCAATATTTCTGATATCAGTAATTCCATCAAGGATCAAAAACAAAGGAGCTTCGCCACTTTCTGTTACCAGTGAAATTACATCCTGCAGATTCTGATATTGCACCCTGGCGATTTGGGCTACACAGCCCTCATGGTCTGTAATATTGAACCCATTCAATTTGGCAACAGGTACATAGTTAATGGGAACTCCATTTTGCGAAGCCAGTCTTTTCAAATCACTGATATCTTCTCCCTGAGCTCTTGCATCAAGGTAGATCCTGTCTAATTGCTGCCCAGCTTGCAATGCTTTTATCACGGCATTACGGCCGATGACCAGCGAATTCTTTTTGGGGCGTTGTTGTTGTCTGAAATTTCTCACTTTGCAAAGAAATGAAAAAAGCCTGTAAGCATTTCAAGTCTTACAGGCTTTAAGTTATATAGACTGGTTTATTTTAAACCAAATGCCTTCTTCACCTTCGTTACATAGTCCAATTTCTCCCAGGTAAACAATTCTACTTTCTTGGTTACCTTCTTTCCATCCGGAGAAACAAATGTTTTTTCTACTATTGCTGGCGTACGACCCATATGCCCATAGGCTGCAGTTTCGCTGTAGATAGGATTACGCAATTTCAACCGCTGCTCAATAAAGTAAGGACGCATATCAAATACACCTTCCACAATTTTACTTATTTGGCCATCAGTTAATTCAACTTTTGCCGTACCATACGTATTAACATTGATACTGGTTGGTTGCGCAACTCCGATAGCATAAGAAACCTGTACCAGTATTTCATCAGCCACACCTGCAGCTACAAGATTTTTTGCAATATGTCTTGTTGCATACGCTGCTGAACGGTCAACCTTAGAAGGGTCTTTACCGCTGAAAGCTCCACCACCATGTGCCCCTTTACCACCATAAGTATCTACGATGATTTTACGGCCAGTCAATCCTGTATCACCATGTGGTCCGCCAATTACAAATTTACCAGTTGGGTTGACATGGTATTTAATATCATTATTAAACAGCTTTGTATATTTTTTGTACTTGGTTTTTATTCTTGGTATAAGAATATTGATAACATCGCTTTTAATTTTAGCCAGCATTTTTGCTTCGCTGTCAAAATCATCATGCTGCGTAGAGATTACAATTGCATCAATACGTACTGGCTGGTTATTATCATCATATTCTAATGTTACCTGGCTCTTTGCATCCGGACGCAGGTAAGGCATTTTCGAATTCTTTTCTCTGCGGATAACAGCTAATTCAATCAGCAGGTTATGTGCTAAATCCAAGGCCAAAGGCATGTAATGCTCTGTTTCATTAGTCGCATAACCAAACATCATTCCCTGGTCGCCGGCACCCTGTTCTTCTTTTTTCTTTTTATCGACACCCTGGTTAATATCGGCAGATTGCTCATGTATTGCAGATAATACACCGCAGCTGCTTGCTTCAAACATGTATTCACTCTTAGTATAACCGATCTTACGGATAACGCCACGGGCAATCTCCTGCACATCTAAATATGCTTTTGATTTAACCTCGCCGGCCAATACTACCTGGCCTGTAGTTACTAATGTTTCGCAAGCTACTTTTGACTGAGCATCAAAAGCAAGAAAATTATCAATCAGCGCATCAGATATCTGATCGGCAACTTTATCCGGATGTCCTTCGCTTACAGATTCTGATGTAAATAAATACGGCATGTTATAAATTTTGAGGTGCAAAGATAAGGGGCAACGCATAACGAAAAAAGTCCACCCTTCTTAATTGGTGGACTTTTAAACATATCTTGATAACTAATTAGCGAAATCAGAGTTTAGAATAAATGAGCCGAAGCTTCATTTTTTGTGTCGGATGGTTTCCTCCGCCCAATCTTATTCTTCCTTTTATTGCAGCGGGATTAACAGACACGGTAGTTAAAACATTACTTCCCGGAGGTATTCCAAACTGAACGGGGTATCGGAATGCAGGGAAAAGTCTTAAATCATATACAGGTAAAGTACCGGTTAACACATGTTGAACATATCTTGAAATATTAAAACGCCAAACCCTTATTTTATTGCCAAATGGATCTGTGCCAATAACCGGCACTACACCAAACGATGACAAATTAAAAGCCCCGCTATTAGGATCAAATGTAAAATCGTAAGGAACAGTTCTGAATTTAATTGG
This sequence comes from Chitinophagaceae bacterium IBVUCB2, assembly GCA_002127295.1. GTDB lineage: Bacteria > Bacteroidota > Bacteroidia > Chitinophagales > Chitinophagaceae > JJ008. The sequence continues at coordinate 1,204,129 of NFUV01000002.1, read as the reverse complement.
ATCCGTAATGGTTGGATCTATTGCATCAATGAATAGAAAATCGGGGGGGCGGAAAGTACTATCACTTATATCATAGATCTGCTCCATCACCAATTCTGCACGATGTATAACCCGGTTATTAATAGCACCTAAACCAGGGAATTTAACCGTTGTAAAAAAACCAGGAGTGTTTTGCAAATAGACTATTGGGTCTTGTGCTGCACCGTTATTCAGCGATGCATCTGCTGGAGTTCCTGAATAGTTGCGTATAGCGTAATTGGCACTTGCAGACAATGATCCAAATGTAAAAAATGCAACAGTTGTATCTATATTAGGTAACGAGTTAGCATATTTGTAATAAATCGCCAATTTAGTATTAGGCCCTGGCAGGTTAAAGCCCATTAATGCGTTTCCACCTGCGGTTGATTTTATAGCAAATCCTTTAACCTTACTGTTAAATACAGAATCATTTGCGTATGCACCTGTGATAGTAGAGTCATACATTAACAACCTTTGACCAAAACTATTATTAAGCCGGATCCTAAGTTGGTTTGTTGTTGTATCGCCTCCAAATGCCTTAACGGAATCTTTTAGCATTGCTGGTGTAAAGGTTCGTGAACCAAGGGGGGAACCAAGAAATGTTGTAAAATTGTTTCTACGCAACAGAAAAACTGAGTCAGCTCTGAATGCAGAATTCTGAGTTGATTGATCCATTTCCTGCACAGTGATAGTTTGGGGAGTAAGGGTATCACCATATGTTTCCACATAGTCAAGTATCAAAACAACCGAGTCAATAAACAAGCTATCTGGGTGAGGTTTATTTCTAAATGCAAAAGGATAGCCGGGGGGCTTGAGCTGCATGAAAATTTGTGCTTCGCTGGCACCAAAGAATGGATCGCTGGTGATCTTTCCAAGAAAAAATTCATCGAAAAAGCCGGTTATATTATTCCCAACTCTTGTTGAATCATTGACAATAGAAAACGTATCATTAAAAGTCTGAACATCAATCAATGTATCAAACGTAGTAATATTATCAACCGGTGGAATAAGCCCACCACCAATATCCGTAGATTCATTTATCTTTTTGCAGGCAGAAAACAGAATAGCAATCGCTGTTACGATTGCCATAAAAGAAAGTACAAGAGGTCTTTTCTTCACAAAGTAAATTTATATCGGGTTAGTGATTTTTATTTGCTCGCAAGGTCGCTATACAGTTGTAAATAGTCTGTTAAATCTCCTTCTGGATTAAAGAGTAATGTTTTCTTTCCTCTTACCTTAGAAAATTCTTCTGTTAGCTTTTTATCTATTTTTTCAGCCCCAAAAGTTATTGCATCTGCAAAAGTGGCGCCACCACGCAGCATAGCTAAATTATTTGCGTCTTTGTATACTTCTAAATCCTTTTCTTTTAAAGAAGCATGGATCAGTGCTTTTTTTACAAAATCACTACCCAGTTTTTCCTTAAATGTATTTTGGCCCACAGTGTAAACAACTTTACTGTGTGCAAACACAGGCTCTTTCTTATAAACAGTTTTTAAATAAAAAGGTATTAACCCTGTCATCCAGCCACTGCAATGAATAATATCGGGAGGCCATCCAAATTTCTTTACTGTTTCTAAAGCTCCTTTACAAAAGAAGATAGTACGGAGGCCATTATCATCATACCATTTATCTTCTTCATCATTAAACACAAATTTCCTTTTAAACAAATCCTCATTATCAAGAAAGTAAACTTGTAACCTTGCGCTGGGTAGAGAAGCCACTTTAATCTGCAATGGCATATCCTCGTTATCAACAGATACATTGATGCCTGATAAGCGAACTACCTCATGCAACCGATGGCGACGTTCATTGATAATGCCAAAACGGGGCATAATACAGCGAACCTCCAGGTTATTATCGTTGGCTTTAATCGCCAGCTTGTTCACAATCTCCGAAAACTCTGTCAGCTCCAGGTAGGGCGACATCTCGTTAGCGATAAATAAAATTCTTTTCTTTGCTGACATGGGTGTCTGTTTAATTTAGCTCCCTTTTGTAAAAGGTGGCAAAGGTAATTAATTTATAGCTAAATAGTTAAGTTTACATTAAACAGAGCATCCTTTATAGCAAATATGATTTTATTTAAAACAACAACTGACCTCGTTAAATGGCTTGATGCTCAACGACAAAAAGGCAATACCATTGGTTTTGTACCAACTATGGGAGCATTGCATCCCGGTCACCTTTCGTTGATAGAAGCCGCCAAAAAAAGTAACCAGCTGGTCGTTTCAAGCATTTTTGTTAATCCCACCCAGTTCAACAATCCGAAGGATTTTGAAAAATATCCCATTACGATTGAAAAAGATATCGAGTTGCTGGAGCAGGCAGGGTGTGATGTGTTATTTCTTCCATCTGTGGATGAAATTTACCCGGGCAACTTCTCCAAAAACAGAACCTATGACCTGGGATTTTTAGAGACAATACTGGATGGAAAGTTCAGACCGGGTCATTTCCAGGGAGTTTGCATGGTCGTTCATCGTTTACTTGATATCGTTAACCCCGACAATCTTTACCTGGGTCAGAAAGATTATCAACAATGCCTCGTCATTAAAAAACTGATTGAGATAATTGGCAGACAGACTATCAAAGTACATATCTGTCCTACCCTTCGGGAAGCCGATGGATTGGCAATGAGTAGTCGTAATATGCGGCTGACTGAAAAAGAAAGAGCTAAAGCACCTGCTATTTATCATGCTTTACTTTTTATAAAAGATAATATTGTAAAAGGCAACCTTGCAATTATCAGGAAAGAAGCAACAGAAATGCTTGATAAAGCCGGATTCAAAACCGATTATATAGAAATAGCAGATGCAAACAACCTTACTTTATTGAATGAGTGGGATGGACACCAAAAAATTGTTGTATTAGTTGCTGCATTTTTGAATGAAATACGTTTAATCGATAATATGGTTCTTAGTTAATGATAATATTTTACAAACTCTTCGGTAATCCATCACATCGTTATACATTCGACTTTGCATGAATAAAAAACTTCGCACCATACTTCAGTATCTTTTCTTCCTGGGTCTTGGTATTTTCTTTGGTTGGCTTTCTTTAAAAAGCCTTGACAAAGAAAGTATAGAACAGATCAACATTGCTTTTGCCAATGCCCGTCATTGGTTAATAATACCAGTATTGGCCATTTTATTCATGAGTCATTTTGTAAGAGCTCTACGCTGGAGATTATTGATAGAACCACTGGGTTACAGCACCTCAAAAGCCAATGCGTTTTTTGCCGTAATGATCGGTTATCTCGTCAACCAGGGTGTACCACGACTGGGAGAAGTAGTTAAATGCACTGTTCTTTCCCGCTACGAAAAAATTCCGGCTGAAAAATTGATTGGTACCATTATTCTTGAAAGGCTAATTGATGCATTAACCTTGTTGGTCATTTTTGGAATTACTTTACTCATTCAACCTGAACTCTATTCCCGCATTATTGATACTTTTTTTAATTCAGCGCAAGAAAAAGAAGGCAAGAAAGTTTCTTCTTTACTCATAACTATAATTTTTTTAGGTGCAGTTGTATTACTTATTGGTTTGTGGATGATAATAAAAAAGAAAAGACTCCCGGATTTAATAACGATCGCAAAAAAAATATGGAAAAGTGTTTTGCAAGGTGTTGGTAGCATAAGGCTTTTAAAAAAAAGGAAGCAGTTCATATTTCTCACCATAGCATTATGGGCACTTTATCTATCTGGTGGCTATATTGGTTTTATGGCTTTCCAGGAAACAAGCCATTATGGGATTAAAGAAGCATTTACTGTATTATCAGCCGGCAGCGTAGGGATGATCGCTTCTCCGGGAGGTTTAGGGGCTTATGCATTTCTCATAGAAAAAACCATGCAACTATATGGACTGAATACCACCATTGCGATTGCCTTTGGGTGGATATTATGGTTGGCAACAACAGCAGTAATAGTGTTTGGCGGTTTGATTAGCTTTGTAGCAATGCCTTATTATAATAAACAAAAATTAAGTGAAAAGACCTGACGTTATACCACAAAAAATATTTACCCGTACAGAACTATTGAAACGAGTGTTGCAATGGCGCTTATTGGGTAAAAAAGTTGTATTCACAAACGGTGTTTTTGATATTATTCACCAGGGGCATATATTTTCATTAAGTGAAGCAGCTAAAGAAGCAGATTATTTAATTGTAGGACTGAATACCGACTCTTCAGTTAAAAGATTAAAAGGCGAAAGCCGCCCAATAAATAATGAATCCGCCAGGTCACTTGTGATCGCTTCGTTACTGATGGTGGATGCTGTTGTACTATTTGACGAAGACACCCCGCTTGAATTAATTAGTTTTATTATGCCCGATGTATTGGTAAAAGGCGGCGATTATACAATAGACCAAATAGCAGGGGCAAAAGAAGTAGTGGCTGCCGGCGGCAGGGTGGTTATTAACCCGATACTTGATGGGTTTTCAACTACGGGTATTATTGAGCAGGCCCGAAACAGCTGATTCTTTCTTCCAAAACTTAATATTCAAATTACTACTGCCTCTATAATTTTATATTGAACAAGATATTTTATGGCTCAACATCAAACCAAGAGAAAAACAATTGCCCGTGATATTAGCTGGCTTTCTTTTAATGCAAGAGTATTGCAGGAAGCAGCAGACAATAGTGTTCCGTTAAGAGAACGAATTCGCTTTCTCGGTATTTTCTCTAATAACATGGATGAATTCTTTCGGGTTCGGGTGGCTACGTTGCGCCGGATGATTCAATTTGGTTCAAAAGCGAACATGCACCTGGAAAACGATCCGCAACAGATCATTGATGAAATACAAATGACGGTACTAAATCACCAGGGAGAATTTAACCGGATATGGGAAGAAGTATCCCAACAATTAAATGAACAAAAAATATTTCTTCGCACAGAAAAAGAATTAAACCCAGAACAACAAAATTTTGTCCGCAACCATTTTGAAGAAGAAGTAAGTTCGGATGTAATACCATTGATGATTGAAAATATTCCCATCTTTCCTATGCTACGGGACAAATCAATTTACCTGGCAGTGGTAATGTGGAAGAAAGACAATGCGCTTAAAAAGAAATATGCTTTAATAGAAGTGCCCAGCCGTAGTCTTGGTAGATTCACACTCCTTCCCTCTCCAAAACCAGACGAAAGCCATATTATTTTACTGGAGGATATTATCCGGTTTAATTTGCCTGATATATTTTCTTACTTCGGATACGACCAATATCAATCACATGTTTTTAAAGTAACCCGTGATGCTGAATTAGACATTGACCAGGATGTATCTACCAACATTATACAAAAAATAGAAAAAGGAATTAAGAACCGCCGGAAAGGGAAACCAGTACGCTTTGTATATGACAGGGAAATGGATCCGGGATTATTAGAATACCTGGTACGTCGATTAAATCTATCTAAAAGAGATAACCTGATACCCGGTGGACGAATACACAATTTCCGTCACTTCATGGACTTTCCGGAACAGGTATTTAATGAAAAGAGGAATCGCAAAAAACCATTCGATCATCCCTTACTAACTGTGCGTCGTGTAACTGATGTTATACTGGAAAAAGATGTAATGCTCCATTTTCCATACCATTCTTTTTTACCATTAATTGATTTGATTCGTGAAGCAGCATTTGATCCGGATGTAACAACCATAAAAATCACTTGTTACAGGCTGGCGCAAAATTCAAAAATCATCAATGCACTTATCAATGCTGTTCGGAATGGAAAAGAAGTTGTGGTAATGCTTGAACTAAGAGCAAGATTCGAAGAAGAGGCGAATATTGAGTGGAAAAACAGGTTGGAAGAAGAAGGTGCCAAGGTATTGATTGAAATACCAAATATGAAGGTGCATTCAAAAATCTGTGTGATTAAAAAGAGGACAAACGATAACAACTTCTTACTTTATGGATTTGTAAGCACAGGAAATCTTAATGAAAAAACATCGAAAGTTTATGCCGATCATTGTTTGTTAACTGCCAATCAGAAAATAATGTCGGATGTAAACCGCATTTTCAGTTTTTTAGAACAACCAAAAACCGGAATGCATTTTCTGCGGGATTGCAAAGTCATTATCCCCAGCCCGATGTTTGTAAAAAGGGAAATGCTTAAACTCATTGATGAAGAAATAAAACAAGCCAGAAAGAAAAAGCCGGCAGCGATTACTTTAAAGATGAATTCACTGAGTGATGAAGAGATGATACAAAAATTATATGAAGCTGCCCGTGCAGGAGTGGAAATTAAATTAATCATTCGTGGTGTGTTTTGCATGTTTACAGAAAATAAAAAATACGAAAAGCCAATCAAGGCCATCAGTATCGTGGACGAATATCTTGAACATGCAAGGGTGTGGGTATTTCATAACCGGGGCAAAGAGAAAGTTTATTTATCTTCGGCAGACTGGATGAGAAGAAATTTAGAACATCGTGTAGAAGCAACTTGCCCGGTATGGCATGAGGAGCTAAAACAAGAATTAAAAGACATACTTGACATACAATTACAGGATAATGTAAAAGCAAGATGGCTCGACAATGAGTTAAGCAATGAATACGTTCGCACTACAAAAAAGAAAATAAGATCACAGGTAGAAACTTATAACTACCTGTTCAAAAAAACACAGACACATCGTGAGACTGGCAGCAATTGATATAGGAAGTAATGCAGCAAGATTATTAATAACAGATGTAATTGCTGGACCACAGGGAGTTCCTGAATTCATTAAAACCGTTTTGGTGAGAGTACCTTTGCGTCTCGGTTTTGATGTATTTGACAAAGGAGAAATTTCTGCAGGCAAAACAGAAAAGATCATCAAGACCATCAAATCCTACAAATTATTGCTGGATGTATATGAAGTGAAGCACTTAAAAGCTTGCGCCACATCCGCTATGCGGGATGCAACTAATGCAGGCGACATCATCAAAAAAGTAAAAGCGGAGACGGGTATTACCATCGAAATTATCAGCGGTGACCAGGAAGCATCCTTTATATATGAAAATCATGTTGCTGAAAATATGACTGCAGATGAATCTTACTTGTATATAGATGTGGGAGGCGGAAGCACCGAGCTAACTTTCTTTAGTGATGGCGAACTGGTATTTAAAAAATCATTTAACATCGGAACGATTCGTATTCTAAAAAACCAGGTAGAAGAATCCACCTGGGATGAAATGAAAGAATTTATCCGTACCAAAACAAAAGGTCATCATCATGTAACCGCTATTGGCTCCGGTGGTAATATCAATAAGATATTTTCCATTTCAAAACGAAAAGAAGGAAAGCCTCTCTCCCTCGATCTGCTCAGGGACTATTATAAAGAATTCAGTAATTTATCTTTAGCACAACGTATAAGCTTACACAAGTTGAGAGAAGACAGGGCAGATGTTATTGTACCCGCCTTGCTGATTTATATTAATGTAATGCGTTGGGCCGATACCGAAGAGATTTTTGTTCCTAAAATTGGTCTGGCTGATGGTCTTATTCATACCCTTTATGAAGAAATAAAGCTAAAGAATATTGAAGCTTGATTTTAGCTACATTTATATTTTAAACTTCCCGCATGTCTGTAAATAAAGAAGTAAAGAAAGTAACCACCAACACTTTGTTGAAAATGAAAGCCGGTGGCGAAAAGATCTCGATGCTGACAGCTTATGACTATTCATTCGCAAAAATTATAGATGGTGCTGGTATTGATGTGATATTGGTTGGCGATTCTGCTTCTAATGTTATGGCAGGCCATGAAACCACTTTGCCAATTACACTTGACCAGATGATTTATCATGCCTCATCTGTTATTCGTGGAATAGATCGTTGTCTGGTAGTGGTTGATTTACCTTTCGGTTCTTACCAATCTAACTCTGACATTGCCCTGGCCTCCGCTATTCGTATTATGAAAGAAACCGGGGGACATTCTATCAAACTGGAAGGTGGTGAAGAAGTACTTGATTCTATTAAAAAAATTGTTTCGGCCGGTATTCCGGTAATGGGACATTTAGGATTAACACCACAGTCTATTTATAAATTTGGGACCTATACCGTAAGGGCCAAAGAAGAAGATGAAGCCAATAAATTAAGAAGAGATGCCAAACTACTGGAAGAAGCAGGTTGTTTTGCCATTGTGCTGGAAAAAATTCCTGCAATACTTGCCAGGGAAGTTTCTGAAAGCTTATCCATCCCAACTATTGGTATTGGAGCCGGCGGCCATTGCGATGGACAAGTGTTAGTAATGCATGACATGTTAGGCATTATTACAGAGTTCAAACCCCGTTTTCTACGTCAATATCTTAATATACATGAACAGGCAACAAAAGCTGTACAACAATATATCAGTGATGTAAAAGCGAAAGATTTTCCGAACGAAAGCGAACAGTATTGACCTCCTATAAACTTCCCTCTACAAGATCAACATAAGATTTTTCTTTACACTCACTCCCCTATTTTTGCGGCAAAATTGCTGCATGAAATTTAGAAAATTTTTTTATCTATTAGTACTCTCTTTTTACATTACTAATCTCTATTCTCAACAACCAGAGGTAGAGATGGAAAATGTAATTGTTACTGCCAATCAATCTTCTCAGCAACAAAAAGAAAGTGGCAGAAATGTTATTACGATAAAAGGGGAAACATTTAGATCTTTGCCTGTTAATTCTATTGATGAATTACTCCGCTATTTACCAGGTATTGAAGTACAAATGCGGGGCCCACAGGGTGCGCAAAGCGATATTGTAATCCGTGGTGGCACATTTCAGCAAGTATTAGTAATTATAGATGGTGTTAAATTAAATGATCCATTGACGGGCCATTTCAACAGCTACTCACCTATTCATCCATCAGAAATTGAAAGAATCGAAATACTCAAGGGAAGTGCTTCTGCTATTTATGGTTCTGAAGCAGTAGGTGGAGTTATTAATATTATCACCAAAACTTTTGCGGATAAAAAAGAGAAGAGAAAAAAACAACTTACCGGGAGAATAGTTGGTGGGCAATATCAGCTCTTAAATGCTGACGCTGCCTTTAATTACACCAAAAACAACACAACTTTCTCGGGTGGCTTTGCATCGAATAACGCAAATGGACCAGAACTACGTGGTACTGATGGATTCTTTCATCTCACCACAGCTAACATTGCTATTTCTCAACAATTAAATAAAGACTGGACAATTAATTTCAGAACTGCTGCTGATTTTAGAAAATTCAATGCACAAAACTTCTATACCAGCTTTGCAAGTGATACCGCTAATGAAAAAGTAAATACCTGGTGGAATCATTTGAATTTAAAAAAGAAAACTGCAAAAGGAAGTTTCAATTTCGACATAGCTTACAAAAAATTGAGAGATCAATATTGGTTCAGGCCAACCTCTATTCCGAACGATAATAAAAGCAATCTTTTTACTTCGCAATTATTTTATTCCGGCACTATTAATACTCAACACAGTTTTACTACAGGTTTACAAACACATAGGAAATCAATCAGATCCAACGACAGAGGAAATCATACACTTTGGCACGGAGCCTTGTATGGAATTCTTCGTCACAAATTTGGAGCTGGTTTTTATTTGAATGAAAGTGTACGGTTAGATTGGGATGAAAGTTATGGCTTAGTGTTAGTACCACAGGTAAATGCAGCATGGTCGTCTTCTAAATTTGGGATACGGGCATCAGCAGGGAAATCATTCAGGGATGCTGATTTTACAGAACGATATAATAATTATGGCAAATCATTAGTTACTGGCGGCAGTATCGGCAATCCTGATTTAGATACCGAACAATCATGGAATGTTGAAGCGGGAATCGATTATAATGCTGGAAATGGTTTTAAAATCGGCAGCACTATTTTTTATCGTGACCACAACGATTTAATTGACTGGACTCCTACCCCGTACGCCGATATGCCAAGAAAAGAAAATCTTAGTCCAACCGGAAGTTATGCCTTAGCAAAAAATGTGGAAACAGTAAAAACAACAGGACTAGAGATTGATTTGATGTACAATAAAAAAATTAATGACAATGCCGACCTATTTGTAACAACAGGCTTTACCTGGTTGCAATCAAAGAATAATTCTCCAACACCATCTTTCTATATTTCATCCCATGCAAAATACTTATTGAATTTCGCTGCGGCTTATCGCTTTCAAGCTTTTAGCATTTCAGTAAGTGGCATTTATAAAGAAAGGATGACACAAAAAGCAAATCCTATAAATGCCGAAATTACTCCGTCGTATTTCGTATTCAACACCAAAGCTGGTTGGCAGTTATTAAAGAAAGGTGGAAAACTGATTGTACAAGCCGACAATGTATTTGATAAACAGTACAGCGACTTATTGGGGAGTAAAATGCCCGGTCGATGGTTATCAGCCGGAATTGAGATAGCTTTGCAACCCTAAATAATATGTATGGATTTTTTGAAAGCATTAAAAATTGAAGCAACCAATAAAGGAGTAAGTACAGGTACACAATGGATCAATTCGGACGGTGAAACAATTGATTCCTATTCCCCGGTTGATGGAAAAAAGATAGGTTCTGTAATTGCTGCTGACAAGGCCAGTTATGAAATTGTAATCAAAAAAGCAGAAGAAGCATTTACAACATGGCGATTGATGCCTGCTCCTAAGAGAGGTGAAATTGTACGGCAGGTTGGTGAAGCATTAAGAGCATATAAAGAACCCTTAGGAAAACTTGTTTCTTATGAAATGGGTAAAAGTTTGCAGGAAGGTTATGGCGAGGTTCAGGAAATGATAGACATATGCGATTTTGCTGTTGGACTTTCAAGACAATTACATGGATTGACTATGCATAGCGAACGGCCGGGACATAGAATGTATGAACAATATCATCCGCTCGGTATAGTAGGTATTATTTCTGCGTTCAATTTTCCGGTAGCAGTGTGGAGTTGGAATACAATGCTTGCATGGGTTTGTGGTGATGTGTGCATCTGGAAACCTTCCGAAAAAACTCCCTTGTGCGGAATAGCTTGTCAAAATATAATTACAGAAGTATTTAAAAAGAATAACGTACCCGAAGGTGTTTGTGGTTTAATAATCGGTGGCCGTGAAGTAGGTGAATGGATGAGTGCCGACACAAGAGTTCCTTTATTATCGGCAACCGGCTCTACAAGAATGGGCAAAGCTGTTGGTGCAACTGTAGGCGCAAGATTAGGAAGAGCATTATTAGAATTAGGTGGAAACAATGCTATCATTATTTCAAAAGATGCTGACTTGGATATTGCAGTTTTAGGTTCTTTATTTGGTGCAGTAGGTACAGCAGGACAACGTTGCACTACTACCAGAAGGTTGATTATTCATGAAGACATTTATGATTCCATAAAAAATAAATTGGTAGCAGCATATAAGCAACTTCGTATTGGCGACCCGTTAGATCAAAATAATCATGTAGGTCCATTAATTGATAAAGATGCAGTAAGAATGTATTTAAAGGCCATTGAACAATGCAAGGCTGAAGGCGGCAACTTTGTTGTGGAAGGCGGAGAGTTAACAGGAAAGGGTTATGAAAGTGGATGTTATGTGAAACCTTGCATTGCTGAAGCACAGCCAGGTTATAAAATTGTGCAGCATGAAACTTTTGCTCCTATACTTTATTTGTTGAAGTATAAAACTATTGATGAAGCAATTGCCATACAAAACGAAGTGCCACAAGGTTTGTCTTCTTCCATTATGACATTAAATTTGAGAGAAGCGGAACAATTTCTTTCTCATGCAGGTAGTGATTGTGGTATTGCCAATGTAAATATTGGAACTTCCGGGGCTGAGATCGGCGGAGCCTTTGGTGGCGAGAAAGAAACTGGCGGTGGCCGTGAAAGCGGTAGCGATGCATGGAAAGTGTATATGCGAAGACAGACCAATACGATCAATTACAGCACATCACTCCCGTTGGCACAGGGTATTAAGTTTGATATCTAATTCACAAGGCTAGCCTAAAGCCTTAACAAACAACACTTTTAAAAGGCTTCGGTATTTACCGAAGCCTTTTATTTAAGCCGTGTATTGCTTTGATTTATGAGAAATATTTGCAACTTTTACAACCCCATTAAACCAAACCCACAACAAACCCATGAAAAAAATTGGTCTTTCCCTTTTATTAGTTTTAGGCATTAGTATATTTTCCCGGGGCCAGCTCAGAATTGCTCTTGCTGGTGGTGGTCATCAATCAACTGTTATTGAGACAAACAATCAGCCAAGCTGGAACGACATAAAAGATAATTATAAAGGAAGAACGGGAATACATTTGGGTTTTGTTGCCGATTTACAATTTGGTATGAATTCCAATTTTTATTTTCAACCGGGTGTTCTTTATTACAATAAAGGAAGAAAATTTGATCAGCAATTTGATCCTGCCAGCAGCACCATCATCAGCCAGAAAAGTACACAGTATATTAATTATATAGATGTTCCTTTAAACATAGTTCGAAAATTTGGGAAAAAAACCAAGTTTCTCGTTGGTGCCGGTCCTTATGCTTCCTTCTTCTTTAATGGGGAGGAAACATCGCAAACAATTACACAAACCGGTGTATCACAATCTGACGAGAATAATGATTTACCCGTGGGGAAAAAACCGGGTCAATATGAAGTATTGAATTTTGGAGTAAATGGATTAATTGGTGTAGAGTTTGGCCGTGTTTTTCTTACCGCTAATTATAGCCGCGGATTAAATGATTTCTATACAGCAAAAGATTACGAGGGAACGTTTAAGCACCAGGTTATTGGTTTTACGTTAGGCGTTTTCCTGGGCAAGCCAGTAGCCATTGAAAAAGTAAAAGATAAAGACAGAGATGGCATTCCTGACGATAGAGATAGTTGCAAAATAGAGGCAGGACCAGCAATTACAAATGGATGTCCCGATGCGGACTCAGATGGAATTGCTGATACCAAAGATGAATGCCCAACAGAACCCGGAACATTAGCAACGAAAGGCTGTCCGGATAAAGATGGTGATGCAGTGGCTGATAAAGACGATAAATGCCCGGATGTTAAAGGTCCGCAATCAAATAATGGTTGCCCTGTGGCCGATAAAGATTCTGATGGTGTAACGGATGACATTGACAGATGCCCGGATGTTGCTGGAGTATCCAGGTATAACGGATGCCCGGTTCCGGACACGGATAAAGATGGTATTAATGATGAAAACGATAAATGTCCAACCCAGGCAGGTTTGACAAAATATAATGGTTGCCCTATTCCTGATACTGATAGTGATGGCATTAATGACGAAGAAGATAAATGTCCGGCTGAAAAGGGCTTGAAAGAAAATAATGGCTGCCCAGAGATCAAAAAAGACATTATAGATAAAGTAAATTTTGCTGCGCAAAGAATACAATTCGAGCATGCAAAAGCAGATTTATTGCCGGAGTCAATTAAAGTATTGGATGATATAGTTAAAATATTAAAAGAAAATACATCTATAAACGTATTAATTGAAGGCCATACCAGCAATGATGGCATTTATGCAGCTAATATGATTTTGTCGGAAAACAGGGCTAACCGGGTTAAATCCTATTTCGAATCAAAAGGTATTGAAGCAAGTAGGTTAACAACCAAGGGTTATGGCCCTAATCAACCACTTAATACGGGTAAATCGGCTGCAGCAAAATCACAAAATCGCCGGGTTGAATTAAAGCTAAGCAACTAAGCCTGTTAACTAAGCGTCAAAAAAATGCTATAAAGCCCTTTAACCGGGGCTTTATTTATGCAAAAATGTATGAATGGTATCATTATTTTTAACACCTTTACCAATTTTGTAGAATATAAAATAAAACGAATGATTAGTTTAATGAAACGTGCCACTTTGTTTACTATCAGCGGCTTAATATCTGCCCTTGCTTTCTCCCAAACTTCCCAACCTGATGATGTTCCAAAGGGCTGGCATTTACTGGACAAACAGGTAAGCGGATATTATGGAATCAGTATCGATAAAGCTTACGATTTTGTAAAAACAAAAAAACTAAAAAGTAAAACAGTTATTGTAGCTGTTATCGACTCTGGAATAGACACCCTCCATGAAGATCTGAAACCGGTATTATGGAAAAACTCCAAAGAAATACCTGGCAATGGCATTGATGATGACAAGAATGGCTATGTAGATGATATCTATGGATGGAATTTTTTGGGTGGCCGGGATGGCAAAAGTGTTGAACAAGATTCCTACGAAGCTGCCAGGGTGTATCATAAATTTAAAAGTAAGTATGATGGTAAAGAAGTGAATGTTGCTAATCTGTCCAAAGAGGAAGCCATGGAATATCAAATGTGGAAAAGGGCAGAAAAGGATGTGGTAGGTGATACTAAATCGAGTAGCCTTGAACTTCTTTTCCTGAAAAGGGCTTATGCAGGTTCGCTTAAAAGCGACAGCATACTTCGTAAAGCAATGGGAAAAGAAAAATTCACAGGTAAAGAATTAGGCGAGTTTACTTCTACAGACCCTGATGTTAAAAAAGCAAAGAATTCCCTATACGGACTTATGTCTGGCAACGATGCTTTAGAGACCACCAATCAAGAATTTTTAGAAGGCTTTGGTGATTATGTAAATGGTGAAGAGAAAAAAGCAACAGCTTCTACCACTCCTCCTAAAACATACAGGGCAGATATTGTAAAAGATAATTACGATGATTTCAACGATAGATTTTATGGCAACCCTGATGTAATGGTTAGCAATAAATCTGCATTACATGGCACCCACGTTTCCGGTATTATTGGAGCATCAAGAACTAATAACGTAGGAATGAAAGGGGTGGCGGACAATGTAAAGATCATGAGTTTAAGAGCTGTTCCAGATGGCGATGAACATGATAAGGATATTGCACTTGCAATACGCTATGCAGTTGACAATGGTGCACATGTAATCAATATGAGTTTTGGGAAAAGCTTCTCTCCAGAAAAAAAATGGGTAGACGAAGCTGTAAAGTATGCAGAAAGCAAAGGTGTTTTATTAGTACATGCTGCAGGAAATGATGCAAAGAACCTGGACACTTCTTATAATTATCCCAGTCCTGTTTTTGATGCAGATAATAAAAGAGCTGGTAACTGGATCACTGTTGGTGCAAGTGGGGATCCTAAAGCAGGAGGTCTGACAGCAAGTTTTTCTAATTACGGAAAAAAAGAAGTTGATGTTTTTGCTCCAGGTGTTAGAATATACTCAACAGTTCCGGGTGGTAATACTTACCAAAATTTACAGGGTACAAGTATGGCATCACCGGTGGTAGCGGGAGTAGCTGCCTTTATACTGGAGTATTATCCTAATTTAAGTCCTGCACAGGTTAAGATGGTTCTTGAAAAATCATCTAAAAATCCGGGTGTAAAAGTTAAAAACCCGGAAACAGGAGATGAAGTTGATCTTAATGAAATTAGCAAGGCAGGCGGCGTTATCAATGCGTATGAAGCAATAAAACTTGCCTCTACACTTAAAGGCGAAAGACAACAAGCTCCTGTTAAACCCACTTCTACAGTAAAACCTAAAGTAAAAGGATAAAAAAAATTCGACAAACCCCGGGCAAAACTCCGGGGTTTGTTTTTGGATTCGTTTCTAAAAGTGTTAGGAAAGTTGAGTATTTTGCAGGTTCGATCATTTTATAATTATAAACCGAGTATCATGAAACATATAAATTTTTTTGCGGCTATTGCTACTTCAATTGTGATAATAAGCTGTGGTTCATCTGACAAAGAAACACAAGCTACACAACCAACAGTTGTAGAAGGTAACACACCATCAACAACCAGCACTGCGACACCTGCTACTAATAGTAGTACAATAGCAGCGCCGGTAATTCCTACAAACTCGGCAACAACCCCTACACAGGCAGCCAATACAACAAGTTCGGCACTTAACCCGGAACATGGAAAGCCAGGTCACAGATGTGATATAGCCGTTGGTGCCCCTTTAAATAGTAAACCTACAACTCCAACTGTTGCAACACCTACAATAAGTACACCCACATCTGTTTCGCAACCAGTAGTTACCCAAAATTCTCCGGTTGTAAATAGTAGCAAGCCTGTTACGGCTACTAAATCCGCTGCCGGTATTAACCCTGCGCATGGACAACCTGGTCATCGTTGTGATATTGCCGTTGGAGCATCTCTGGACAGCAAACCAATTCAAGCATCTATTCAACAACCTGCAACGACTTCTACACCTGCTTTACCCTATACTCCTGTTAATATACAACCAGCTGCCACCACTGTTGCAAAAGGGATGAACCCTGCTCATGGTCAACCGGGCCATCGTTGTGAGATAGCTGTTGGCGCACCGCTTGATAGCAAACCAACCACCCCGGCTGTAACAACTGAAGCAACTAAGCCAAAACAATAAATATGTCTCGTCCCGATCTTAGCCGTGTCCCGGAATGGTATCATCGTTATATCAACCAGGTTCAGGAAAATGATTTAATGGAAGCTATCCAAAATCAAACGGCCAATTTTTCTTTGTTTTTAGAATCATTGCCTGCGGAAAAAATAGATTACAAGTATGCAGAAGGCAAGTGGACAATTAAAGAGGTGTTACAGCATATTATCGATGCAGAAAGAATATTTGCTTACCGGGCTCTTTGTTTTGCCAGGAAAGATTCTACACCCTTACCCGGATTTGATGAGAATAGCTACGCAGATAATTCAAAAGCAGCAGGGAGAGATTGGAGCGAAATGGTAGACGAATTTAAAGTCGTTCGCCAATCAACTGCAATCCTCTTTAAAAATTTTGATGAAGATCAGCTAGAAACAAATGGTATTGCAAGTAACAAACCTGTATATGTACTAGGTATCGGCTTTATTATCGTAGGCCATATTAATCATCATGTAGCTGTGATTAAAGAAAGATATTTATAAAGCACTTAAAAATAAAAAATGCCCGGTATGGCCGGGCATTTTTATTTTGGGCTTATTCTTTAAATTAAAAAGCTTTTTTAGCAGGCTCTTCTGTCTTCCCCTTAACAAGGTTCAACTGACCAATCATATCGTTCATCACTTTTACAGCCTGGTCAAGATAAATATCTTTTTGCAAGCCTTTCAGCCATTGATTGAATCTATCTTGTTTTGCTTTATCCTCTGCCCAGCGATTTGTTTCTGTAGATAATGCAGTAACATTTATTTCGCCTTTTAGCTTCAATAAAGATTCCAATTGTTTTATAGTAGAACGAAGTTTACTTTGTTCTGCTTTGTATTTATCAATTTGCAATGAGTATTCTTTATCATTCTGCTTAGAAAGCCACTCTGTACTTTCTTTAATTAGTTTAAAAGTTGGATCATTTTCAAGACGCTGGTTGCTGAACTTCTTAATAGTTTCCAGGTTATAACCAGCATTCCAATTTGCATAAGGAGACTTGCCTATCTCATCCCAACTCAATGCATCCTCATTATCTTTTTCTCTTACTTTCAGGTATTCAAGATTATCAGGCAATACAATATCTGAACTTACACCCTTTAACTGTGTAGAACCGCCGTTAATTCTATAGAATTTTTGTAACGTTAGTTTTACGGTTCCTAACTCTGCATTGGACATAGAAAACCCTGTTTCAGGATCAAGACCAATATTTCGCTGCACTGTTCCTTTACCATAAGTAGAAGTGCTTCCAATTACAACACCCCGCCCATAATCCTGGATAGCGGCAGCAAAAATTTCAGAGGCAGAAGCACTAAACTCATTTACCATTACTGCTAAGGGACCCGTATAAAGAACTGTCTTGTCTTTATCTTTTAACACACTGGCTTTCTCTTCTCTGTCTTTTACCTGAACAATTGGGCCTTCATCAATAAAAAGCCCTGCCATTTGAACAACATCATACAAAGAGCCGCCTCCATTATTACGAAGGTCAATAACTATCCCATCAACTTTTTCTTCTTTGAGCTTAATAACTTCTTTCTGTACATCGATATAACTACGGTTGCCATTCGGCCTGTCAAAATCCGCATAAAATTCTGGCAGAAATATATAACCGATTTTAGAACCCCCTTCGTTTACAATAGCGCTACGGGCAAATGTTTCGTCCTGTACAATTTCATCACGGATTAATGTAACTACTTTAATACTGCCGTCTTGTTTCTTCAATGTTAATTTAACTTCAGTTCCTTTTTTACCACGAATAAGTTTTACGGCATCTGTTACCACAAAGCCAGTTAATTCAACGGGTTCTTCTTTTCCCTGAGCTACTTTCATTACCAGGTCGCCAGCTTGTATCTCACCAGACTTCCAGGCAGGGCTTCCAGACAAAACACTGCTTATCTTAATATTTCCATCATCATATTGTAACGAAGCACCAATTCCATAAAAACGGCCACTCATTTCTTCATCAAAATATCTCTTATCTACCGGTGGAAAAAATTCAGAGTGAGGATCCATGGTAGTTGTGATAGAATTTACAAACACATTAAACTTATCGTCATCAGAGAACTTGAAGCGATACCGTTCAAAAGTTCTATCCATAGCTCTTTTTACTTTTTCTCTTGCTTCCTTTTCCAATTCAGCATCTGTTTTAACTACAAAGCCTTCCTTCCCCTTATTCTTTTCCCTGATATCAAGTAAATCAGTATAGCGTTCCAGGCTCATAAACTTCATCTTCTTTCTCCATCTTTCTTTTCTTTCAGCATCTGTTTTTAAAAATTCAAACTTATCTGTATCAAAAGTTACATTCTCATCGGTAGTAAAATCAAAAGGCTTGGAAAGCAGGTTAGTATAAATAACTGCTGCTTCTTCCATTCTGGTATTAAAAACTTTACCGGCAGCCAGGAAAAATTCAACAGGTGCGCCTTTTATCTCCTCGTCAATTAATGTTTCAAACTTTTTAAGTTTGTCAAGATCACTTTGCAAAAACATACTTTTATCTCCATCGAGATCATGCATATATTTTTTGAAAACTTTTTGCGAGAAAGCATCATCAACTTTTTGCGGGCTGTAATGTGCCTGCGAAAAAATCTCACCGATTAAGCGAAGAATTTGCTCATACTTAGTAGGTGGAGGGGTTGGATTTTTAGGGCCGGTTCCCATGGTCTTAAACGCAAGGAACGAAGCCGCTACTACCATCAATATCACAATAGGGAGTCTTTTCATATTCATGAGGTATTTAATTGTGGAGGACATATCCAAAATTAACGCAAAAACCCTGCTTTTCTTGTCTTTATAACCTTTTAACAATGGTTTTTGATGAATGGTTTAAATAAAAAAAGCTTCTCGCAAGGAGAAGCTTTTAAAACCGGGTAATCGAGGGGGCTCGAACCCCCGACCCTTAGAACCACAATCTAATGCTCTAACCAACTGAGCTACGACTACCATTTTAGGAGCACAAAAATAGAGAAATTCACTCCTCATTCCAAAACCAGATTTTGATTCCGGCTCGCCTTTCAGTTTCTTTGCACTCTTTTTTAAGCATATGAACTACTGGCTATTGATTATTCCTGTTATTTCTGCATTTATCGGTTGGGTTACCAATTGGGTAGCTATAAAAATGCTTTTTCACCCCCGTGAGCCCAAAAAAATATTGGGGATTACCTTTCATGGTATCTTCCCGAAACGTCAGCAAATATTTGCAGAAAAACTTGGAAAGCTTGTGAGTGCTGAGTTTCTCTCTTTCGATGACATTGAACAAAAAATAAGCAATCCCGACAATCTCCAAAAAATAATGCCTCTTATTGAAGAGCATATGGATGATTTTCTTCGCCATCGCCTGAAGGATGAAATGCCAGTAATAAGCATGTTTATCGGGGATAAAACGATTACGAACATGAAAGGGATGTTCATGAAAGAAATTCAAACATTACTTCCCGTTGTTATGAAAAAATATGCTTCGAACCTGAAAGAGGAGCTGGATCTTGAGCAAATTGTTACCCAAAAAGTAGCCGCTTTTTCGTCTGATAAATTGGAAGAAGTGCTATACCAGATTATGTCAAAGGAGTTTCGCTTTGTTGAAATAATCGGAGCTGTTATTGGCTTTATTATTGGAGCCTTACAAGTATTGATTACAGTGCTTACCGCCTAATACTTTATTAACACAGGTTGACAAACTGAACTTTCCCCTTTCATGTTTGTCTTAATGCCACTTATCAAGTTGTCATAAAATAGTCAGCAAGTTCTGGACTCAATGCCCGTCTAACTATCAAATTCCGAAAATGAGAAATATAATATTCGTTTTAGCCTCATTATTAACCAGTTACTTAGCCACGGCCCAACCACCTGCAGGTGGAAACAGACCCGGTGCCGGTCGTCCAAACATGACGGGCAACCTTTATGGCAAGTTAGTAGAAGCTAAATCCTCAAAACCTATAGAATATGCGTCCGTTCAATTACTTCAAAATAGGATGGATACTGTCACCAAAAAAAGAAAAGATGTTGTAGTTGGCGGTATGCTTACAAAAGCAAACGGCGAATTTATGCTGGAAAATATACCTGTTTTTGGACAGTTTAAATTAGTGGTAACTGTGGTAGGTTTTAAGCCTTACGAGCAAACAGTTTCCTTCGATGTAAAACCTGGAGGTGGAGAAGGTGCCATGGCTGCTTTAGATAAAGACTTGGGCAATATTAAAATAGACATAGAAGAAAAATTATTGGATAATGTAACCGTGACTGCTTCAAAACCAGGTTTGCAATTAGGAATTGATCGTAAAGTGTTTAATGTAGACAAGAACTTAGTTTCTGCTGGAGGAACTGCCGTAGATATCATGAAAAATGTTCCATCCTTAAGTGTGGATCTTGACGGAAACGTTACCATGAGAAATAATTCTCCGCAGATTTTTGTGGATGGCCGCCCCACAACGTTGAGTTTAGACCAGATTCCTGCAGATGCGATCGAAAGCGTTGAAATAATTACTAATCCTTCTGCAAAATATGATGCATCGGGTGGTACATCGGGTATTTTGAATGTCGTATTAAAGAAAGCTAAAAGAGTTGGTTACAGTGGTAGCATCAGAACTAATATTGATTCCCGGGGTCGTGTAGGTTTTGGGGGAGATATCAATGTTCGCCAGGATAAGATCAATTTTTTTGCAAATGCAAATTACAATCAGCGTAAATCAATCAGTACAGGTACCACTGATCGAAGTTCGTTAATTGGATCACCCAATACATTCCTGCAACAATCGGATAGAAGTGTAATGACTGGAAACTTTATGTTTTTCCGGGCCGGTTTTGATTACTTCCTTGACAATCGTAATACCATAACACTTACAGGTAATATCGGTCGTGGAAGATTTAAACCTTTTTCTGAAAGTGATATATTAATTGATTCATTATACCCTGTAATAACTTCTTCTTTCAGTGAAAGACTTTCTAACTCCAGTAATCAGTTTAATAATGGCGGTGCTATGTTGAGCTTTAAACATAATTTTCCAAAACCTGGAGAAGAATTTACTGCCGATATTAATTATAATAAGAGCAAGAATGATAACGAGAATCTAATAACTACAAACTATTATAAACTTCCTGAAAATTCTCTTAGCGGCAACTTTAAACAACAACAGCTTGGTAATGGTGGAAACGAAAATATTACCATGCAAGCCGATTATTCAAAGCCAATTTCCGACAAATCAAAATTCGAGATCGGTGTTCGTACACAAATCAGGAAAGTAAATAATCGGAATGATTTTTATTCCTATGCCACAGGCTCCCCCGTCTATGATCCTCTGCTCTCAGTTAACTATAATAGTACAGATAATATTTATGCTGCTTATTCAACTTTTTCAAATCAGCTTAAAAATTTCGGCTACCAGTTAGGTCTTCGTGTTGAAAGTTCTAACTACCAGGGAAGGTTGCCAGATAAAAATCAGGTGTTCGATATCAAATTTCCGGTAAGCCTTTTCCCGAGTGTTTTCCTGAGTCAGAAAATAACAGAGAGCCAGGATTTACAATTGAATTATTCCAGAAGAATCAATCGTCCTAATTTCTTCCAACTTTACCCCTATACAGATTATTCCGATACACTTAATATCAGTCGTGGTAATCCTAATTTAACTCCGGAGTTTACCAACTCAATAGAATTATCGTATCAAAAAACATTTAAGAACAGAGACAATCTTATTGCTTCTGTGTATTATAAAAATACCAACGATCTGATTACAAGATTCCAGGAGAAAGAAACTGATCCTAATGGGAAAGATGTATTTGTTAATACCTATATCAATGCAAGATCCAGCTATATTACCGGTCTTGAATTAGTTTCAAGAAACAAGATGACAAAGTGGTGGGATATGACAACAAACCTAAATTTGTTTACTTCAAAAATAAATACAGGTATCGCTGGTCAGCCTGACCAGGATCAATTTGCAAGTTGGTTTGGTAAATTGAACAACACATTCAAACTACCTAAGAATTTCAGCATTCAACTTTCGGGTGAATACCAGTCAAAAACTGTATTGCCTCCAAGCAGCGGCGGCGGTGGCCGTGGCGGCGGAGGTGGTGGATTTGGCGGCGGTGGCGGCATGTTCGGCCAAAGTACTTCGGCACAGGGATTTGTTAGAGCTAACTATTATGTTGATGCTGGTGCAAGATTTGAGTTCTTGAAAAACAAACAAGCCTCCTTATCACTTAATGTAAATGATATTTTCAGAACCCGTCGTCAGAACATACACTCAGAATCGCCATTCTTCGTTCAGGATGTATTTCGCCGCAGAGACCCACAAATACTTCGCTTAAACTTCAACTGGAGATTTGGCAAGTTTGATGCAAACTTATTTAAACGTAAAAACAATAAAAATCAAGGTGGAGATGGCTCAGAGAATATGAATATGGGACAATAAGTCAATCGCTTTAAAATAATAAAAAAGGTTCGGCCCCTCAGCCGGGCCTTTTTTATTTGTACCTACTGTATATTTGAAGCTTATGAGTGTTGCCTTACGCTTTGTTATTATTGGTTGTGGAAAAATTGCTCCCAGGCATGCTGCAGAAATCATCAAACAAGGTGAACTGGTAGCTGTATGTGATACTATAAAAGAAAAAGCAGATGCACTGGCCGCCCAATTTTCTACTACCGCTTACTACTCTATTGAAGATCTATTCTCAAACGAAAAAAACATTGACGTTGTTTCTGTTTGTACACCAAACGGGCTACATGCCGAACATAGTATATTATCGTTAATGGCCGGCTGTAATGTTCTTTGCGAAAAACCTTTATGTATTTCTTCTGTTGATGGTAATAAAATGATAGAAACTGCAAAACAGTATAATAAAAAACTATTTGTAGTAAAATCAACACGATATAATCCGGCCTTAGCAGCATTAAAAAAATTTATTGAGGAAGGAGCATTAGGTAAACTTTATAATTTTCAACTGAACTGCTTTTGGAACAGGCCTGTATTATACTATGCAAATTCCTGGAAAGGAAGTTTAGCATTAGATGGCGGCAGCCTCTATACACAGTTCAGTCATTATATAGATGCATTACTATGGATATTAGGAGATGTTGCAAACATAAGCGGATTTAGAAAAAACATGGCTCATCAAGGTGTTATTGAGTTTGAAGACACGGGAATAGTGGCCGTAGAAATGAAAAATGGAATGACGGGTGGCATTAACTGGTCGGTGAATACTTTTCAAAAAAATATGGAAGTATCATTAACTCTAATTGCAGAAAAAGGCAGTATTAAAATAGGCGGGCAATACATGAATGAAATAGAATTCGAGTTGATTGATAATACAACTTTTAAGGTTCCGAAAGATGGCGAGGCTAATGATTATGGCTTTTATAAAGGCTCTATGAGCAACCATGATAAAGTCTACGAGAACCTTATAATAGCGCTGCAAAATGAGAATCACCCATTTACTCATGCTGCCGATGGCTTTAAAACTGTTGAAACCATTGAAAGAATTTACAATTCCGTTTCTTTGTCGTGAATTGTAACAACTGCGTGAAAAAAATCTACTTTACAGTAACGAATGACCTGACTTATGATCAACGGATGCACCGCATCTGCTCTTCATTAGCAGAGAATGGTTATGCAGTAACGCTGGTTGGCAGAAGACTACCTGCCTCTCTCCCACTTACCGAAAAAAAGTTCAAACAAAAAAGACTTACTTGTTGGTTCAATAAAGGCAAGCTTTTTTACTTTGAATATAATCTGCGTCTTGTCATCTATCTTTTTTTTCAAAAAATAGATATCATTTGTGCTATTGATCTTGATACGATCATTCCTTGTCATACTATTTCAAAAGTTAAAGGTATTCCCCGTGTATATGATGCACATGAATTATTTACTGAGTTGAAGGAAGTAATTACCCGGCCAGCTATCCAAAAAATCTGGCTCCGGGTTGAAAAAAAGCTTGTTCCAAAATTTAAATACGGATACACTGTCAGCGCCGGCATTGCACAAGAATTCCATCACCGATATGGAGTAGTATATCAAACAATCCGCAATATGCCGGTGCTAAAAGAATTAAACGCTTCTGCATCGATAGAAAAATTTATTTTGTACCAGGGAGCCGTGAACGAAGCAAGAGGGTTTGAATACCTCATTCCTGCTATGAAACTGGTGAATTGCCGTTTACTCATTTGTGGAGATGGCAACTTTATGGAACAGCTAAAAAATTTAATCTCACAGCACGGAGTAGAAAACAAAATTGAGCTTATGGGAATGCTATCTCCTGATAAGCTCTGGCAAGTTTCACAACAAGCTTACATTGGGGTTGCGATTGCAGAAAAAAAGGGCTTAAATCAATATTTAGCACTACCCAATAAATTCTTTGATTATATACATGCAGGGCTTCCACAGCTAACAATGAACTACCCTGAGTATCAAAAAATAAACGAGGAATATGAAGTAGCGGTGCTTATTGACGACCTATCTCCGGCTAAAATTGCTGCTGCTTTGAACAATTTACTTGATAATAATGTTTTACATACCAGGCTTAAGGAGAATTGTCTTAAAGCAAGAGAAGAATTTAATTGGCAACTGGAAGAAAAAAAGTTGCTGAATTTCTATGAATCTATCTGACATTGATCCGGCACTTACATATCATATCAAGCAAAGTACCCTGGCCCCTAGACAGTAGCTTCTCTATAAATATTTTTTATACAATAAAATCCCTGCACCAGGAAGGAGTTAAGATTCATTTGCATTATTTCTATAATGAACAAGGACTTCATCCAACGGATCTAAACCAATATTGTGGTTCAATTCATACTTATCCGGCTACATCTATAGATTCTGACAAAGGAAATACTGAATTAACAGAAAGAATAAACAGTAATAATTATCCATTATTAGTAGAAGGACTGAGCTGCATAAAACTTCTTTCTCAAATTTCTGATACTAACAGGGTTATAATTGTGCGAATGCGTAATGAAGACGCCCATTTAACTAAAATCCAATCGAATAGTTTTATAAATAAAATTTTTAGGGCAGCCTTTAATAAAGATAGCAGCCAAGATCTTCCTTCTAAATTTCGCTATGTTTTTGGGAATGAGGAAGAAGCCGAATCCTTCCGCTCAACAACTAGTTTTCTAAACATTAATTATTTGCCTGTATTTATTCCTTCACAATCGGTAAGTAGCGAACCCGGAATGGGAATTTTTTGTCTTTACCACGGCGATCTTTCTTATTCCTCCAACCAGGATTCAGCCATTTGGTTGATTTCAAAAGTTTTTAATGATATAAATACTCCGTTAGTTATTGCCGGGAAAAATCCTGGAAAAAAAATTACTAAGCTTGCCGGGTTATTTACACATTTGTGCCTTATCAGCAACCCTTCCACAACCGAAATGGATGAGCTGATCAAAAAAGCACATATTAATATTCTTCCTTCATTTAGCAAATCTAGACCGGAGTTGAAACTCGTTCATGCATTATTAGCAGGCAAGCATTGTGTAACAAATGAAGAAGGGGTTGCAGGAACAAAATTTAGCGATGCTTGTCATATAGGAAAAAATGCAGCTGCATTAAAATCTATCATACTGCAACTATATCGCCGTCCCTTTGAAGAAAATGAAATTGAATTGCGTAAAAAAATTTTCAGGACAATAAACAAGGAAACCCCTGTAAATACTTTGATGAGATGGCTGTATGGCTAATTATTTTTTCCTTTTTTAAGCAGAATAGCAAGGCGGTAGCAATCAAAATAGAAAAGATTTGGATTGCAGGAAATAAGATTTTTGTAAAAAAATTTATGGAAACAGTTTTCAAAAAATAAGTACGCCCCTGCCAATCCACTATTTTTTATTCTACGGTACCACTTGTATATTTTAATATGCCTGCTAAGTGTTTGCTCACTGATCATTTTTTCAAGTACCAATAAATTGCCAACTGCATTTTCTGATTTTTCAATAAATAAAGATGCTTTTTCAAGTCCTGCATGTAATGTTGGATTATTAATATACTCACATTTCACACCAGCCTCCTCAAATTGGATGCCCCACCAACTATCTTCATGTCCATAACCAGAAAATGGAATTTTTGTTTCCAAACTGCTGAACAAATCCTTTTTAATAAGAAAATTATTTGACCTAAAAGCGGAAGCCTTGCTTTCTCTTTTGCTTCCATACTTCCAATGTAATTTCAAATCACATTCTTTTGGCTCCTCATTTACATATACCCTTCCACCTGATGCAAGCATTGTGTCTTTATCAATCAAATTAAAGTAAGCAGAAAGGAAATCTTTTTTGATTACTTCACTGTCGCAATCCAGGAATAATAAATTTTCGTATCGGGCTTCTGCAGCTAATTTTTGCCTGGCAATTATCCTGCCTTCGTTTACGCCACTGGTGATGAAACGAATAGTGGAGCCGTTTTGCAGTATTTCATTATTGGAGACAAATGATAAAGAAGAACCATCATCCAGTAAAACTATTTCCCCTTGTCGTTTTGAATGATTTAGCTGGTCGTTTAATACCTGTACTAATGTAGTTACATTGTAGTTATAAATTGGTATGAGGATAGATAACCCCACAATATTATTCCATGCTGATAGTTGCATTATCAATTACCCGGCCTCTCTCTGTACGTATCATACGGGCAGGGAATTTTTGCACCACTATATAATCATGCGAAGCCATCACTATAGTAGTATTGTAATCCCTGGAGATACTAAATAATAAATTCATGATCTCGTCTGAAGTTTCAGGATCCAAATTACCGGTAGGCTCATCTGCCAATATTAATTTAGGCGAGTTCAATAAAGCTCTTGCGATATCAATGCGTTGTTGTTCTCCGCCACTCATTTCAAAAGGCATTTTAAAACCTTTTGCTTTTAAACCTACTTTATCCAGTACATCCATTATTTTTTCATCCATCAGCTTCACATCTGTCCATCCTGTGGCTTTTAAAACAAACTTCAGGTTGTCGTTTACATTCCTGTCTGTCAGCAACTGAAAATCCTGGAATACAACCCCAAGGTTGCGACGGAGGTAAGGAACTTTTTTCCAGTCAAGTTCACGAAGATTAAAACCAGCTACAGTGGCTTGCCCTTCTGTTAATTCCAACTCTCCGTACAATGTTTTTAAGAGGCTCGATTTACCAGTTCCGGTTTTTCCAACCAAATACACAAACTCACCTTTGTTTACCGTCAGGTTCACATCTTGCAGTATCAGATTATTACCCTGGTATATATTAACGTTGTGTAGTTCTATGATAGGTTCTGCCATTATGATAAGCTTTGTTGCAAAATAAAGGAAAGTGGCTTAAAAAACTATTTCTTTTGCCTTCGTTTTAATTATTAACTCTTGCTTCTCACTTTGCTCTACCCTACCTATCACCTGTGCTTCCACTCCAAAACTTTTGGAAACGTTGATGATTGCATTTGCGTCTTTTTCATTGGTGTAAATCTCCAGTCTTGTACCCATATTAAATACCTGGTACATTTCTCTGTCATCAGATTTACTGGCTTCCTGTATCAGCTTAAAAATTATTGGAGGCTCAAAAAGATTGTCTTTAATTATCCGAACATTTTCCGGAACATATTTCAGGCATTTGGTTTGCCCGCCACCGCTGCAGTGAATTACTCCATGAATTGAATCAAAATGATTTTCCAGTAATTCTTTCATTACAGGAGCAAATGTTCTTGTGGGACTTAATAAAAGTTGCCCAATTGTAGTTTTTCTTTCTCCATCCATTATATTATCTGTCATTCGATGTGGACCAATATATACTACTGATTCATCCAATGAGTTATCAAAACTCTCAGGAAATCTTGCGCCATATGTTTTATGCAATACATCATGTCTTGCACTGGTCAAACCATTACTTGCTAACCCGCTGTTGTAAGAGCTTTCATAATTTGCCTGACCAAAACCAGCTAATCCAACAATCACATCTTCTGCTTTTATCTTTTCGTTGGTAATCACTTTTGACTTTGGCCATCTTGCAGCCATTGTTCCGTTTACAGCA
This sequence comes from Chitinophagaceae bacterium IBVUCB2, assembly GCA_002127295.1. GTDB lineage: Bacteria > Bacteroidota > Bacteroidia > Chitinophagales > Chitinophagaceae > JJ008. The sequence goes on along the minus strand of NFUV01000002.1, from coordinate 1,175,828 downwards.
ATGGTACGCACCACATCTCCGACATCAGCCGTTTCGCCACCCATGTAGGTAATGTTGATCCCGAACGTTTTCATTGTATCGAAAAATTCCTGGGAGCCGTTGATAATTGCTTCAAGTACATCAGCAGGTATGACGTTTTTATTTCTATCGATAGTGGAAGAAAAAAGTAATTGGTCATAAATACCGGTACAAAGTAAGTCGTCTAGGTTCATTACTATAGCATCTTGTGCAATTCCCTTCCATACAGATAGGTCTCCTGTTTCTTTCCAGTACAGGTATGCCAAAATGCTTTTAGTACCAGCTCCATCGGCATGCATAATATTTACCCAATTATCGTCGCCACAAAGAGCATCGGGATAAATTTTGCAAAAAGCCTTTGCATAAAGCCCTTTGTCAAGGTTTTTTGTAGCTGCATGTACTTCTTCTTTTTGTGCTGAAACGCCTCTTTTTGAATACAGACTCATAATGCAATTTGTGGCGCAAAACTAACTATTCCCGATTAAAGACTTACAACTCATCGGTGGCCGTTAATAATTATCTTCGCATATTTTATATGCAGGTACATTATAATATTGACGAATTGCCGGTTTTTAAGAATGCAGTCATTACTATCGGCACTTTTGATGGAGTTCATATGGGTCATCGACAGGTACTTGACCGATTGAGAACTGAAGCCCTGGCTAATGATGGCGAGACAGTGGTTATAACCTTTCATCCGCACCCAAGAAAAGTAGTTTCCTCTACCATCCTGGGCATCCGGCTTATTAATACATTGGATGAAAAAATTGAACTGCTACGGGATTTAGGTATAGATCATCTTGTAATTGTTCCTTTTACAGATGCATTTGCTAATCAACCAGCCGAGGAGTACATTAAGAATTTCCTGGTTGATAAATTTCATCCTCATATTATTATCATTGGATACGACCACCGTTTTGGTCGTGACCGTTCAGGTGATTATCGTTTACTTGAAAAGAAAGCAGTCGAGTATAATTACCAGTTGAAAGAAATTCCCAAACATATATTGGAAAATATTTCCATCAGCTCTACCAATATAAGAGAAGCGATATTGCATAATGATATTGCTACCGCTGATAAATTGCTGGGATACGAATTTTTCTTCTCGGGTACAGTAATTCATGGTGATAAATTGGGCAGAAAATTAGGCTATCCAACTGCCAATCTCAAAATAGAAGATGAAGAAAAAATTACCCCGGGGAACGGCATCTATGCAGTATATGCTCAGCCTGAAGGTTCTACAGAACGGCTGAAAGCTATGATGAGCATAGGTTTCAGGCCAACTGTAGATGGAAAGAAAAGAGTCATTGAAGTAAATATCTTTGATTTCGATAAAGAAATTTATAACCAGAAATTAAAGGTGTTTGTAAAAAAATACCTGCGGGAAGAAGTTAAGTTTGATGGGTTGGAAGCTTTAATCAAACAAATAGACCAGGATAAAATTGATAGTCTTCTTGTATTATAAAAAAAGGCAGTGATTTGTAACCACTGCCTTTAGTACGAAATTATTTTTTCTTTAATACTTTATTTTAAACTCCAGCACTGAAGCATCCTCAAAAAAATCATCGATGCCTGCTGAAATTGTTACCTTCTTTTTATCGTCAGACAGTTTAACTGATTTTCCTTCTGCCTTTGTAGCTGGGCGAGGCAGGTTAATTACATAATTTACTTTCATATTAAGGCCCATGGTTGCAGCTTCTTTTAATCCCTCCAGGAATTTATCGTTGGCGGCACCAGCATACTTTTCTTTATTTACTTTTTTTGTTAGCTCACCATTGGAAAACTCAACGGTATAATAGTCATCAAGGGAAGTTGGTTCCGGCATTTCTCCTGCTCCACCACCCGGCATGCCGCCCATTTGGTCTTTCATGGTAGAGGCGAGAATCTTTCCGGATAGCATATTTAACGTAGCGATCTCTGAAGGTTTAGCAAAAGGGAAATTCAATTTGGTACTAAACTTTTCATCCTTCAGGTTAAGGGTAATATTGGCGGTTCCCTTACGGGCAAGCTCCCTTTCAGAATTACTAAGTCCCAGAATGCTATCCGCTTCCTTTCCCAAAGAAAAAGTAGAATCTATCTTTTGGTCGCCAGCTTCGGCCATTTTTTCTGCCCCTCCCATTTGTTTGGCTACTGCAATTAAAGCACTCATATCATTCGTATTAGAAATGGTGCCACTTCCATCTTCATTCAACGTAATTTCCTGGGTTGATTCATAACAACCGGTAAGCATTATCGCTGTTAAAAGGATTGCCGGAAAGAATAATTTTTTCATTATGATTGTTTGATGGCCAAAAAGATGATGGCCTGTTTTAAAAAGTTGCACAAAGAAAAGGATTTTGAGCGGATAGTTACCCAACAATTAAGCCATCATTTTCACTACCATTTCTTTTAATAAGGAAGCATCTTCTGTACCAGTGCTTCCAATACCTATGCTCTTAAGATTGTAAGTATGTAATAGTATCAATGCTTTTTCTACACCGGGATAAGTATATAAACGGGCCGCTTTGGTATAATCCTTCATGAAATAAGGATTCACCCCAATATTGGCAGCAATGGATTTTTCATCTCCCCCTCCTGCGCCAAAAATCATAAATACTTTACTAAAAAAACTGTAGAGTGACGGCAATATCAATTGAATAGGTGCCGCTTTCGGGTTAGCCTCAAAATATTGAATAATTTGAATACTTCTTGCCAGATCCTTTGAAGCTAATGCCGATTGCAATTCAAATACATTATAGTCTTTGCTTACACCAATGTATTGTTCAATATCGTCTTCTGTAATAGTGGTTCTCTTACCAAGATTTACAGATAGCTTATCGATTTCGTTTTCTATTCTTGAAAGGTCGTTACCTATATGATCAACCAATAGTGCCAGCCCTTTTTGAGTAATGGTAAATCCTTTTTGCTGTAACAATCCCTGTGTCCACTCTGGCAACTGACTATCATACATTTTTTTTGTACTCAGAAGAACGCCGTTATCTTTTACAAGCTTTGTGAATTTTTTGCGGGCATCCAGCTTTTTCTCTTTATACGAAATAACGAGTACTGTTGATGCAAGTGGATTTTCAACATAAGATTCCAGCTTCTCTATATCCCTCATCTGTTGCGCTTCCTTTAGCAGCACCACCTGCCGCTCTGCAAACATGGGATACCGACGGCATGCATTTACTACATCGGCCCAGTTGGCATCCTTTCCATAAAATACAGAAAGGTTAAAAGAAGATTCACTTTCGGTTAAAATATGCTGCTCGGCATAGTTTATCACTTTATCTATATAAAAATCTTCTTCGCCTTCTAACCAATAAATGGGTTTGAAGTTTCCTTTTTTCCAATCTGCTATTATCTTTTCCACACTCATAAAATGCTAAGATACAGGCTTTCAGGAGAAGCCTATCTTTAAAATAACACCTGTTCATAAATATTGACAGCTATTCTGGCACGGTTTTCGAAATTTTGTGCCACGAACGGAATTTTAAACCGGATTTAGCTAAAGGAGATGCAACCAGCGACCACCTTTCCAAAATCCAAATTCCAATAAAATACAAAAACTAAAAAATAATCGTTATGACAGACACTAATTATCCTTCGGCTAGTGCTCCACAGAACAACAGGCCGGTGAAAAACAACAACACTAAAAATCTTATGATAGGTTTATTAGCAGCTGGCCTGCTTGGAACCTGGGGTTACCTTCTTTGGGACAAAAACAAAGCAGGTGAAGAATTGAAAAAAGAACAAACGAATTCTATCTCTTACATGTCTCAGCGTGACTCTATCAGAGCCATGTACGACGAGGCTGAAATAAGATTGGATTCAATTACTGGTGCTAATAATTCCTTACAAGGAGAAAAAAGTGCTTTACAAAAAGACATTGATGCCCGCAAAGCTGAAATTCGCAAGATCCTGAATGATAAAAATGCAACTCAGTCTCAGTTAGCTAAAGCAAGAACAATGATAGCTCAACTGAATGACCAAATTGGTAGTCTTGAAGCAGAAGTTACAAGACTCACTGGTGAAAATCAGGAGCTCAATGTTGCTAACACTACATTGACGCAGGAAAAAGCTGATCTGGAAACTAATCTTACCACTACAAAAACAGAAAAAGAAGATTTGGAAAAAACTGTTGATGTAGCTTCTACTTTCAGTGCTTCTAATATCCAGGTAACTCCGGTTAATGAGAAGAAGAGTGGTAAAGAAAAGAGTACAACCAGCGCAAAAAAAGTAGACAAACTTGTAGTTTCTTTTGATGTAGAAAACCGTATTGCTAAATCTGGTCCGGCTGACATGTACCTGATCGTTACTGCTCCTGATGGTAAAGTAATATCTGAAAGTGGTAATGTTTTAAATACCCGTACAGATGGTGATAAAAGCTTTACAGCAAAGATTCCTGTAAATTATGAGCAAGGAACCCGTAAACCAATACAGTTCCCTATTCAGCAAAATGATTTTACTACTGGTAACTATAAAATTGAAATTTATCATAATGGCTTCAAAATTGGCGAAGGTGTAAGAAGTCTTAAAAAAGGTGGTTTATTCGGTTAAAAGCAGTTAACTCCTGCAAGAAAGTCGTTCCCGTTTCTCATTCGGGAGCGGCTTTTTTTTGCCTACACTCTACTGAAATTATATGCCCTTCGGACTTAAGCACAACTTTTACACATATTGCTTTAAAGCAAATAGAAAAGGATAAAGCTGCCCTACATTAGAGTAATTTTATCAGTGAAAATAAATAACCGAATGTTATCATCCCCTTCCGCCCGTATTCTGATTGTTACTTTTTTATGCTTTGCAACTACCCCGATACTTTTTGCACAGAATAGCATTAAGTCAAAAATCAATAACAACACCTATACAGGAATAGAAGTGGGCTCCAAAGGAGTTAAGATGAGTGTAATTGAAATTGGAAAAAATGCACAAAGCAGCGGAGCTTTTTATATTTTAAAAGACACAACGATTAATACCGACTTCATCAGTTTTTCAAGACCCACTTTTAGTGCTACACTAAACGGCTTTTACGATCTTTTTATAACAGCCACTAAAGATTACAAAATACCAGCTAATCGCATTTTTACAGTTATAAGCAGCGGTGTTAAAATGCAGGCAGAAAAAGAAGAAAAAACCGCCTGGATCAATGAACTGATCGATTCCTTTCGGGTAAAAATAAAAGAGCCGGGACGTAAAGTAGAAGTTGTGGATGTAATGAAAGAAGCTATGCTTTCCCACTTGGGTATAGTACCTGAAAGCAGGCGCTACACAACATTTTTAGTGGATATTGGAAGTGGTAATACAAAGGGCGGTTTTTTCCCGGATGGAAACAAGAAAAATTTCAAACTTTTTCAGCTAAACTGGGGTACTAAAAGTACCAATAATGAAACCGAAAAAAGATGTGCTGAAGATAAAACTCTTGCCAATTATAATAAGCAATTAACAAGGGTTCTCTGGAGTGCTGAAAATTCTGAAATAGTGTATGCAGTAAATTCCAGTGGCGCCTTTCCGCTTAGTGATAATATTGCTATTAGTGGGGGTATTGCCTGGGCCGTGGCAACATTGTTACATCCAGACCTGATTGAAAACCCGGTAGTATCTGTGAGTTTTAGTGAAGTAGAAAAATTTGCAGAAAAATTATATAAAAACTACAACTCGCTTTCTCCTTCTTTTTTATCTGCCACTGCGAGCATAGCCGAAGAAAAAGAATTAATACAAAAAGAGGCCAAAAGAGTACACCAGGTATTTGATCAAAAATCACTGATGGCAGGCACCGGGCTTTTACTAAAAATTATGCGCCAGTTTGAATCAGCTTTTGAAACAAAACAATTTTTTCTCGTAAAAAATGGCCAGGTAGGCTGGGTATCTGCTTATGTAGATGACAGCATTTTAAAATAAACTCTGTTTTCCATAATGTGGACTCTTTTTACAGCTTCATTTATCAAATACAATTAGATTGAGGTAATGAAAGATATTAAAACCTTACTATTAGTATTGCTTTCTACTGGCCTTGTGGGTACATGGGTATATCATTTATACGATAAAACACAATATAGTAGCCGGGTTAAAGAGATTTTTATTAAAGACTCGACTGCCGTTGCCCAGGGCATACAAGATTCATTACAGAAAATTTACTATGCCACCATTACTACATTGGATACACGGCTTGATTCTACCCGCAGCAATGCCGACTCATTAAAGAACCAGCTCGGTTCTAAACTAAATGAAATTTACACCCTTAAGAATGAGATTGATGGTATATTAAAAAAGCGGGGAGCATCTGCTGCAGATCTTTCAATTGCAAGAGAAAAAATAACGGAGCTACAACAAATGGTAGATGAATTGAAAGGCCAGAAAGACTCTATGGAACAAGAAAAACAAAGGCTGAGTGATGTAATGTCTCAACTATCCGGAGAAGTCGTTGGACTACAACAGTCGATCAAAAAACTGAGTGAAGAAAATAAGAACCTTACTGAAAAAGTAAACCTGGCTTCTGTGTTTGTAGCATCTGAAATAAAGTTTTCTCCTGTGACTGTTAAAAACGATAAAGAACAGGAAACTAATCTTGCAAAAAAAACAAGTAAGATGATAGTTTCATTCGCAGTTCAGAATAATGTAAACGAATATAAAAATGCTGATGTCTATGTAATGATTATACAGCCAAATGGTAAGTTATTGAAAAACGATGACGTATGGGAGGCAAGTTCCCTGATGCTATTGCACAATGGCAGTAAAATGAATTTTACAAGAAAAGTTAGATTTGAATATCTGAAAGGAGAAGCCAAACGTCTGATCTTTTCATTGAATGCCCCGGAATATGAAAAAGGCAATTATACTTTACAGATTTATCATAATGGATACATGATTGGCCAGGTTACGAAGACTTTAAGCTAGTTAAAATGGCGTTATATGAAATAACATCGACGCCCTCTTCTATGTTGAAAATTTGCCTTAAATGCTGGACTAAGCTTTATTTAAAAAGTTCATTAGACACAGCTTGAAAAAAACTGTATTCCTTGATATTTTATCCCACTATTCTAAAAACATATTACATAGGCACCACGCCTTTAGAAATTTTTGTACCTGACCCAGTCTCATTAGTAGCTCAATACAAGAAAGAAAATAAAGGTGCCGGTTTTTTATATTGGGCCAAGGTTTGGCCGGCTGCAATAGGCCTTTGTACATTCCTGCACAACAACCTTTCATATATTGAAGATAAAAAAGTATTAGAACTGGCTGCTGGCCCGGGATTGCCAGGCATTTTTTGTGCTACGTATGCTAAACAGGTTTGCATCAGTGATATTGAAGCTGAAGCGGTAGCAATGATCCAGCAAACAATTACTCATCATCAATTAAAAAATACTGAATGCAGTATTCTCGATTGGAATAACCTTATACAAGTTCCAATACCCGAAATTGTATTACTTAGTGATATCAATTATAATCCAGCTCAATTTGAGGAGTTGCTGTTAGCAGTTAACTATCTGCTGTCAAACGGATGTTGTATAATTTTAAGCACACCCCAGCGCTTAATGGCAAAAGATTTTATTCAACAGATCTTAGTGTTTTGCAAAGAACAAACAGAAATAGAAGTGGAAATGGAAAATGGAAAGACGAATATCAGTGTCTTTGTATTGAAAAAATAAATCAATTCCGCACTAAAAAATAAGGTCCCGGATTTCTTCGGGACCTGTATACTTAAAACCCAAGTCAGTAATTATTAAAGATTGTATCCATAGCTCAAATAGTATAAGCCACCCACTGCCGGGCTACCGTAACCAGTACGGTAGTAGTTGTTTCCAAGGTTAGTACCGCCTACACGGAAAGTACTTTTGGTTCCCTTAGGCTTATAAGTAACCTGTGCATCAACAGAAGCAAAATATGGAAGTGTTCCGCTTACAAAAGTTCCTTCATAGTAGTTATTATCCTGCCATCTCATTACAATGTTAAAGCCAATGTTCTTACATACATTGTCGTTTCGTACACCAATATTATACCTGTATTTAGGTGCATTGAAGAAAGTAACTTCACCAGGAGCAACATCTCTTAATACGTCAGAGAATAAGTTACCATAGAGCATAAAGTTTTGTATCACCTTATACTCAATTCCTATACCCCATCCTGTTGATTTAACTGTACGGGCTGAGTTTTGAGTATATGATAAGCTATTGCTGCTAAAGTTAGAATATGTTTCATATTTGAAACCTGTAGTTGCGCCTTGCACAACCGCTTCAGCTATCAGGAAATTGTCGTATTTGCTATAATAGAAATAGGCATCTACCAATAACCGCTTACCAATAATGCCTTTATAACCTATCTCATAAGACTTAACTGTTTCTGGTACTACTTCTTTGTAGTTGGCCACTACCAGCCTGCTTGAATCAGCAATGGTACCGGCACGATATGCAGTTACACTTGCAGCAGTGTATCCAATCTTCGTTGAGTTCAACTTATAGAAACTCTGGAACTCAGGAAGGCAACCGATCAAATAGCTGGATTGACCTCCAATTCTTAAACTGATATATTGGTTCTGGTTCGACGGGAAACGATAAGAAGTTTGATAAGACAGACGAATATTATTGTCTTTCGCCACTCTAATTACAGCAGCTACTCTTGGAGTAAACTTTCCCTCAAAATTAGTTTGCTTATCATAACGTCCGGAAGCAATTAACGTTAACACATCATTTAAAAATTTCTTTTTTAACTGAACATAACCGCCAATTTCATTGATCTTGATCGGACCTGTTGTATCAGCAAAAATGGTTCCTTGTGAATTCATTACCCACTGTTTCCATTGGGCACCAGCAATCACTTCAACTTTATCAGAAAAATGAAGTGCATCTGATAAATTCAATTGACCTTCTCCTGCCCATAAGTCTGATTTATCCAGGAACTTAGAACCACCGGGTTTATTTACAGGGGTACTCTTTATTTGTTTCGCTGCTGCATTGAACTGTGGAGTACCAGGTAAAAACCTCGGAGAGCCAGGGATAGCAAGCCCGTTATAAGGATTTATTGTAGCATAATCCAAAACATCACGTAGTGAATTATGAAGAGTAATATCGCTTTGCGTTGGCACCAGTCCTTGTCCCATTGCACGTCTAACCTCTGAAAAAGTTAGAAGATAGGTAGGGAACCAAACTGAACTTGGTCTGTAAGCCTCATTCATGAAAGAACCAACCGCATCGCCAATGTATGAATCACCGGCATTTTCCTGGATCGTGTAACCACGAAGCATCCAGTTATTTGCTTTAACCTCTAACTTATGCTGTGCCATTTTAAATCCACGAAGAGAATAACGATTTGCACCTGTATAGACAGTAGTACCTGTTCCGAAATAAGTATTCCAGGATGCTTCTATTTTATCAGTTATTTTCCAATGTAACGCTCCTGTTAGTTTTACATTTAAGGTATTATAGTCAACTAAATCTTTTTCATTGTATCCTGTTCTTGATACAGATGTATTACGATAGTAACCATTTTTCAAGCCGTTATAAGCAGGAAACATTTGGTCGATCGCAGGTTTCAAAGCAGGGTTATTAAGGACATTTAATAAAGTAACGCCAGGAGCAACATTTATAGCACCAAAAGGGGCAAATGTATAGAAGCCATCCCTCTGAGCATTCGTTGGATAAGTTGGGTTACCAATAGCGCCATAATAGGTATTGAGCAAATTAACAATGTCAACGCCGTTGCCTGTTTGTGCTAAAATTCCCCTTCTTGTTTGATCCTGTATATAAAAAGAAAACGCATCCATATTAAAATTGGTTTCATCACCATATTGGTTGATACCATTAAAATTTGGATCGTTAGTACGGTTACCACCAACAACAGAACTTAAAATACCCAATTGCTGTTTGTTTCTATAATCGTCAGCTTGCCAATCGTTACCTTTTGTAAGTTCGCCAGTTATTTTAAATGCCCACTTATCGTTTATCGCTTTAGCATAACGCATTGACCAGTTATAATAAGGTGCAGCACTTCTTTGCTTGCCATCCACATGCATTATACCTTGCTTAATGTTATAGCTTAATCCCTGGTACTTGAATGGGTTTTTGCTTGAAATAAGCACCGTTCCATTCATACCACCAGAACCATATAATGCAGAAGAAGCTCCTGATAAAATTTCAATATTGTCAACATCTTGTTCTGTAAGACCAACTATGCTACTAACGGCAAAGTTCAAACCGGGTGCCTGGTTATCCATACCATCTACCAATTGGTTTAAACGGGTGTTACCGCTACTTACAAAACCACGGGTAGTTACAGTACGGAAAGTAAGGCTGGCTGTATGAACATCCACACCTTTTAAATTGGCTAATCCTTCGTAATATGTTGCGGCCGGATTGCTGCGAATTGCACTGCTGCTCATTCTTTCTACAGTAACAGGAGACTCAATAATACGTTGAGGTGCCCTGGTAGCTGCAATTACAACTTCTTGCCCTAAAGCATTATTTACTTTAAAGTCAACACTTATGGGTTTAGAAGCATCTGAAACAGTAACCTCCTGATCCAAATAACCAATAGATGTAAAGACAAGAGTAACGGGGAGTTTGGTCACTTTCAGACTAAATTCGCCATTAGGATCTGTATAGGTACCCTGCTCTGTTCCCTTAATACGCACAGATACTGATGGGACACTTTCTTTAGAAGATTCGTTGCGAACAGTACCAGATACAGTAACTGTCTGAGCATTAGCAGCAATCGAAAATAAGACAGCCATCAGCCAGGCAGCTAAATAGCGGTAGCTTTTTCTCATAAATAGGAAATTTTGGTTTGGAATATGGCGGAAAAATAAGCATTGTAAAGTTTATCTAAAAATTTAATTTTTAAGGGAAAAGGATAAATTGTTGAAATCTTGGGGCAACTCTAATTGGCTGGTTTTTTACCCCTCGCTACTTTCGATTATGGCTCTATTTTCTTTCCCAAATCAAACCAATTTTTACAGCGGTAAAGTTCGTGATGTTTACTCCATCGGTGAGCAATTATTGGTAATGGTGGCCTCCAACAGGATCTCTGCATTTGATGTTATTTTACCCCGCCCAATTCCGTACAAAGGACAAGTTTTAAACCAGATTGCCGCCTACATGCTGGAGGCAACTCAGGATATTTGTCCTAACTGGCTGCTAACTGTCCCAGCCCCGCATGTTTCTATCGGAAAAAGATGCATCCCTTTTAAGGTTGAAATGGTGGTGCGGGGTAATCTTACCGGTCATGCCTGGCGAACTTATGCTGCCGGCCAACGAAACCTTTGTGGAGCGACCATGCCAGAAGGAATGAAGGAAAATGACTACTTCCCCACCCCAATCATCACTCCCAGTACTAAAGCGGAACATGGGCATGACGAGGATATCAGCCCGGCTGAAATCATACGGCAGGGATTAGCAACTGAAGCAGAATGGCAAACCTTGAGCAGCTATGCGCTACAGTTATTTAACAGGGGGAAAGAAATTGCCGCCAAACAAGGCCTTATTCTGGTGGATACAAAATATGAGTTTGGAAAAATCGGAGATACTATTTACCTGATGGATGAAATTCATACTCCCGATAGCTCCAGGTATTTTTATGCGGATGGTTTTGAAGAAAGGCAAGCCACAGGTGAAAGGCAAAAACAATTAAGTAAAGAGTTTGTAAGAGAGTGGCTAATAGCTAATGATTTTATGGGCAAAGAAGGACAAACGGTTCCTGCAATGAGTGATGAATGGATCAACACTATCTCAAAAAGATATATTGAATTATACGAAAGAGTAATTGGGAAATCTTTTGAGCCAATTGATATAAGTGACAATGAAACGTATGACCGGGTTGTAAACTCTCTTTCGAATCTATAGTTTAAAAAGTAAAAAAGCGCAGTTGTATCTTTTAATACAATCTGCGCTGATATAATTTTTTTTACTTACTGCTTTTAACTACAGTTGCTTTTTTAAACACTCTAGGTGTAGCGGCTGCAGTTCCTTTTCCATAAACAGGACAATAGTAATCTAAAGCATCCTGTGCTTCCTGGTATGACAACCAGTAGTCAGTTATTGTACCGGTGAACACCACCCGATTAGTATAGTTGTACAAGTCTCTTGTACCCTGGCTACTAAAATTACCATACACTATACTTCCTTCAAAAGGTTTATAGCTTCCGTATGCTCTTACAACAGCGAAACCGTTGTACGTTTCAATTACGTAGTAGTTACAATAACTGTCGCTGTACACAACTTCTCCCTGTTCTTTAGAAAGCCAGTAGTTCTCATTGTTTGCAGGAAGACTATTATCCCTGTAACAACTGCTTAAAAAAATTGTTGCTGTTAATAAAACAGCAGAAAGTGTAAATATTCTTTTCATGGCGTTTGATTTTATTTTTAAAAAATTGTTGCCGCATACTATAATTACAAGATTGTGCCAATTTTTAAAGAGCCGGAAAGGGGTTTGTTAAAATCAACTGAAAGCAGGATATTCACTGTAGCTCAAAACAATGAAACATGAAGTCACTTTTTATAGCCACATTGCTTACAACCCTTATCCAACCTGTATTTGCGCAAGATTATTATTTGATAGCAGGCACCTACAACTCTCCAAAAAGTGAAGGCATTTATGTATTTAATTTTAACAGTGCAGATGGTATTGTTAAAAAAATTAACCAGGTCAAAACTTTCAATCCTTCCTTTGTCACAATATCACCGGATGAAAAGTTTGTATACTCAGTAGAAGAAACTGGTAACAATAATATAGGTGGTTCTATTGCAGCTTTTGCATTTAACAAGCAAACAGGAGCACTTACATTAATAAACCAACAAGCATCAGGTGGTGACCATCCCTGTTATGTTGCCATTGATAAAACAGGCAAATGGATTTTTGCGGGTAACTATACAAGTGGTAGTGTAGCTGTATTACCCGTATTAGAAAATGGTGGATTGGGTGCTGCAACTTCAACCGTTCAACATACCGGCAGTGGAGCAAATAAGGACCGGCAAAAAGGTCCGCATGTACACTGCACTGTAATATCCCCAGATAACAAATGGCTTTTTGTACCAGATCTTGGAATAGATAAGGTAATGATCTATGCCTTTGATGCAAGAACTGGAAAACTAACTGCTGCAAAAGAACCGTATGCTGAGTCTGCACCCGGAGCAGGGCCCAGACATTTTACCTTTCATCCCAACAATAAATTTGCCTACCTGGTTGAAGAGCTTAGTGGCACTGTGGTAACTTTCGGTTATAAAAAAGGTAAGTTGAAACAACTACAACGGCTTAGCAGTATGCCTGATGGTGATACAAGTTTTGCAGGCAGTGCAGACATCCATGTATCACCCGATGGAAAATTTTTATATGCCAGCAATCGTAGCAATTCCAACACTATTGCTATTTATAGGATTGATGAAAAGAAGGGAACTCTAACCCTCATCAGCCATCAATCTGTACTGGGAAAGACACCCCGCAATTTTAATTTTGATCCTACAGGAAAATTTTTATTGGCAGCTAATCAGAACAGCGATGAAATAGTAATATTTAAAAGAGATATCGAAACGGGTCTATTAACAGATACCGGCAACCGGATTTCGATAGGTAAGCCTGTCTGTATAAAATGGATTGGCATTGATCAGTAAAGATTTTAGTTATTCCCGGGAAGAGTAAAAGAAAATACACTGCCCTTCCCTATTTCACTTTCTACAAACATGCGTCCTCCATTTTTTGCCAGAAACTCTTTACAAAGCATTAATCCCAATCCGGTACCTGATTCGTTAGCGGTGCCTTTAGTTGTAAAATAATTGTTTGCATTAATTTTTTGCATCACTTCCTCACTCATCCCTGTACCTGTATCTTGTACAAACACCTCAACGAATGAATCTGTTTCGTTTGCACCAAGGAATATATATCCATTCTCAGGAGTAAATTTGATAGCATTGGAAAGCAGGTTTCTAAGAACAAGGTTTACCATGTCCTTATCCGCATAAATATAAACCGGTTCATCAGCTTTGTTTTCGAGGTATACTTTTTTCGCATCGGCTTGTAATCGTAATAATTGCATTACTTCTCTAATCAACTCAGAAACATTAATCAGTTGCGGCCTTAACGCATCTGCCTGCATCTGGCTTTTTGCCCATTGAAGCAGGTTTTCCATAAGGCCTGTGGTATAATTCAAGTCGGTAACAACATCGGGTATCATTACTTTTATCTCTTCGCCCGGCAAATTATACTCCTGCATATTTCTAAATAAATTACGGAGGGCATACATTGGGGTTTTCAGATCATGAGCAATTACAGAAAAAAGTTTATTCTTTAACGTATCTAATTCCCTTAATTCAGCAGTTTGCTTTTCCAACAAATTTGCTTTCTGCTCAATTATAAGTTTTTGCTCTTCAATTTCTTTTTTCCTGTTTTCTAATTCACTGTTCCTTTGTAAAAGCCGAAACTGGTAACCATTATTTTCAGTTTTGAAAAGGTAAAGACTGAAAAAAATAAATAATACTGCGAGAAAATGATTAAAAAAATAAAAACCGGGGTTTATATCAATTAATTTTAAATCATACCCTTGCCAAAAAACAAATACAGTCAGATATAATGCAATAGAAAAGCAAAACGATACTACTGCATTGATAATTTTCTTTAGCAGAAATATGGCCAATACTCCATATACAATAAAAAATAACTCAATTCCAATATCAATATTTGTTGCATACGCTAAAGCCGTAACCAACGGATAAAAAATAAAATATACCATCCTGGATTGCTCATACTTTCGATAATAAGTACCTAGTAAAGCAACGCCACTTATTACTGCGGGAGAAATAGCAACGAGCCATGCCAATGCTGGCAGTTTATCATCATTGAATAAGCCGGCAAGTGGTATTACTATACCGTTCATTATACCTAATGTGTTGAGTATATTAAAAATGGCCAGCTTCCTTAATTCATAATCATCTAACTCAACAGAAGCACCGATTCGACGAATAAAGGAATAAAAATTAGATAGGGGCAGCAGTATTGTATTCATGGTACGAAAATGGTTCGGAGTAGCTTTTTCTAAGGATTCGGATTTATACTAACAGAAACTTTTACCAACAACCGAAATTTTCAAAGGATGTTAGAAAAAATACGGCTTATTTTTCCGTATGGATTTATAACGATTAATAATATTTCAATATTGCATCACCTGGTAGGAAAAATCAAGTAGAGAGGGCTCTATTCCAATATTTTATATTACATATGCCAATAAAAAAAATATGAAAGGATATATTTTGAATTGCTTAATTCTTCTGTTTTAAAACCTTGGATTTATTAAACACATTTCTTCCTTTGTCAATTCCTGCACGGAGTTCTTTTTGCTTTTCTTCCGGTAGTTGAATGAACTCCAGGCAATCATTACTGCATGTACCTTTCATTTTTTCTTTGCATTCATTGCATTGAATAAATAACAGGTGACAGGCATCGTTCACACAATTAACATGTGTATCGGCAGGTTTTCCGCATTGATGACAAGTAGCAATAATATCAGAAGTAATCCTCTCCCCCAGTCTTTCATCAAAAACAAAATTCTTACCAATAAACTTACTATCCAGTCCACTTTCTTTTATCTGCCGGGCATAATTTATAATTCCACCTTCTAGATGGAATACATTTTTAAATCCCTGGTGCAACATATAAGCAGATGCCTTTTCACAGCGAATACCGCCGGTGCAGTACATGATAATATTTTTGTCTTTATCTGCTTTCATCATATCAACCGCCATTGGTAATTGCTCCCGGAATGTATCACTAGGAATTTCTAATGCGTTTTCAAAATGACCTACTTCATATTCATAATGATTGCGCATATCTATAAGAACTGTGCCTTCCTGCTGCATCAGTTCATTCATCTGCATAGCATTGACATACCTCCCTTTGTTTTGCATATCGAAAGCAGGATCTTCAATTCCATCCGCAACAATCTTACTTCTCACTTTAACATCCAATACAAAAAATGATTTCCCATCATCATCTACAGCTATGTTCAAACGTATTCCATTAAGTGCTTTGATGGCATATAGATAGTCTCTGATTGTTTCAAGATTTGCAGAAGGGACACTGATCTGTGCATTAATCCCTTCATGGGCTATGTAGATACGACCCAATACTCCTATTTCTTTTAAATCTTTGTACAAAGTATTCCGGAAGACTTCAGGTTCTTCAATTTTGAAATAACAATAAAATGAAATGGTAGTGCGGGGAGTTGGATCGTTAAGGATCTTTTCCTTCAGCTCCTTACGGGAGATGCGGTTATGTAGTTGTGCCATGAGTTTAAATTTTATCCCGTTGTTAGCGGAACCCAATTGCAGGTTGGGCAAAATTTTTAAAGCAAGGCAAAGATAATAAAAGTAATGTTGAATAGGATTTATGGCCAATCATCCCCTCTTCTGCCGTTACTGCGGCTAAGCCCAAGTTTAAATCCGGTTTGCCAGGCTCTGCCATTTTGAAATGATTGTACAAAATCAACCCGGAATTGTTTGAAAATATTATCGAAGCCAACAAAATATTCATAATAATATTTATTGCTGTTGATATAGAAACCATTTACACCCGCAACCAGGTAAAGGTTAAGTTTTTTTAAGCCCGGAATTTTATTGGTAAGAAACCCATTGAAATTATGCTCCAGGTGTGCCAGGGTATAAAATTTTTCTGTGTTGCTGTATTGGTAAATAGGAAGTAATTGAAAACTGTTTACATACTCCGTAGCAAAAGTTGACAAATTTCCATTGAAATGATTATAGTCAGGAAGCTCTACTTTATTAGTATTAATAAAACCGCCGATGCCCAATTTGTATCGTAACCTTCCTTGCAAACGAAGGTTCACATTATCCGAAACATTGAATTTCCATTTACTGAAATCTGCATCACTACCAAACAATCCTTTAATGGCTTGTATATACTGGACTGATAGTAACGGATATTTTGAGCCGATGCTTATCTTTCTATCAGGTAATTCTATATAACGATTACCGGGTTGCCAGCTGGCGCCGATTAAAACAACCATCGACTGATGAGGCTTTAAATTTTCATTGACAATTTCATTGGGATAGTTAGGTGTATACTCTCTCCCGGGTTTATTCCGCCAGGTATAATCTGTTACGTTGTCCAGTGGTTTTCTATCCTGGAACTGAAAGGCCGTATTGAAAGTAAAACCACCGCCTATGGCTTGTTTATAACTTCCCCTCACATACAAAGCTTCATAAGTTTTCATGCGGTTCTCTTCACTTAATAAAGAAGATATGGAATTGCCCCGCTGACCGATCGGGCTGTTATTATTGAATTGAAATACTCTGCTGCCACCGGAAATACTTACCGAAGAAGCATATTTTTTTCCGAAGGTATAAATAGCTGTAAGGTGTGCATTGAAATGTTTGTTCGCAAATCCATAGCGCAAATTTGGAGATAAAGAAATTGATCTGCGGCTAAGGGAATTACTATCCAATCGTTTTGTCCAGGTAACATCCGGATTAATCACCCAACCTTCTGCAGGGTTAAAACTCACTAATTCTGTTAATGGCCGAAAACTGAAAGTTGTTCTGCTTTTTTGTGTGGAAACAGATTGCTCAAATAGCAAAGCCATCACCGGATTTATTTTATTTCGTTTTTTATCCAACGAATCGAGATAACGGGGATCTTTTTTCACTTGCTCCAGGCTGTCTTTCTTCCTGTAATCTGTTATCTCATCTGCCATTAACGGAACTGGTCTTGTTTTTTCCCAATAATCGATACTCTTTTTATTGGAACTATCGGTATATTTTAAAATGGTACTGGTGAATGTTTTCTTGGTGAATTGAGGATCAGCATTAAAATTGGAATAGATATTTATAAAACTCCCGTAGGCATCAAACCCTAATATTTTAATAGTGGGGTAAACAACCTGGCTCGACATGTACCAAACATCTTTTGATAAGGGCCTATACAACTGATCTATCCGGAGTGAATCTGCCAGTTCCATTTGAGCCGACTTGGTTAATAATAACTGAACAGAATGAATACGCCAATCTTCGTCCACAATATTGATATAGCCACTGAATAAAGGTTCATACTTTCTTTTAGGAATTACTTTAATACGGTTGATCTCTTTTCCATCTTCTGTAAAACTTCCTTCAAATTTATACCGGTAGTAATTCAGCGCATTGCTTGAAATAGGAGAAATAAACCCCCTGGGATTGAGATTATTTCCAATGAAAACATTGTTATCGTAAAAGGAATAAAATCGTGGTGCACTTAATCCAAATCCATCACTTTGTCCACTTACTTTTGATGAAATTACTTCCACCTTTTCTTTATTGGGTTTATCAACTGCATAATTAGAAACGGTCTCAGACAAATACAGCATTTTTTGTTTACTGGTATCCCCGTCTTCAAAATCTACTTTTCGTCCCAGTATTTTTTTGGGATAACTCCTTACCCGTAACTGGCCTTTTGTGTACACTTCAGCAGTAAACTTGTTATACTGGTTTTGATGATACTCTCTTTTATCAATTGCATTCCTGATGATCTGGTACGCAAGGTCTTCTCCATTTTTCAAAATCACTTCGCCCAATGTCATTTCCTGAAGACCCAATATAAAGTCCAGTTCAATATCATTAGTTGAAACTTTAATTGATTTTTCCACTCTTGCATAGCCAACATACTGGCAAACCAATGTATAGGTTCCGGGAGATATTTTTATGGCATATTTTCCTTCGCTGTTTGCATTCGTTCCCTGGTTATTTTCTTTTACAAACACCGAAGCATAAGGCAAAATTTTCCCTTCGGTGTCGGCAACAACACCTTTAATTTTTTGGGCAAAGGACAGCAATGAAAATAAAAGGCCGATAAAAGCTAAGAATAACGTCTTCATAATTGTGAGGTAGTGTCAAAAATAGGATTAAATCATTTTGACAATCGACAAGGTAAGTTCAAAAAAAGACAACAATAGTTTTATTGCCAACTATTTTGAAAGTATTAACGGCTCTCTTTTGAAGAACGGAGAAAACTGCCACTCATAGCAGCAAATCCTGCTACCAATCCACCAATAAAGGCGGTGAATAAAATAAGATATACAGGATTACCTCCCAACGGGAGTACAGCTGCAATTTTTTTAGCCATTATTCCCTGGTTCTGCAGATTGATCCATGCTGCAAGTCCTGCCCACAGTGCAAACACACCAAGCATTCCTGCTAAAAAGGCTTTGCCGGCTTTTTGATGAATAATAACTGCCACTAGTAATGATGTAATTGCAATTCCCCACCAGGGCAAAAACAGGCCACTGATAAATGCAAGTAATGCGGTAAGAATTGTAGCTACCAAAAATTTCATGTGTATATATTTAATACCTGTTTTATTAATTTATCCTTTGCTGAACTTCATGGTCCACTTTACATTTTTATCTGTCCTGTCTCCCTCTCTCATAAACCATAATTTATTGTATTTGCCAGCTACCCAGTTATCCAGGTAATCATCATAATATTGGCTGCCGGGGTTACCGCTTTGTCCACCCGGATAAACTCCATATGCTTCTGTCGGCGTACTCATCTGAACTACCATGCGCCAGCTTGGACCATGACTATGGGTTATTGCATTTACAATGTTTCCATTTCCACCTACAGGCAATCCTTTCCTTGCAAAGGCAGGTAATGCATCTTTTAATAAATGATAAACAGTAGGGTTTTTAAATTTCGTCCATTCCAATTTTCCTTCTGCCTCAGCTTTTGCTAATTCAACCGAGGCTTTCTTTAATGCAATTGTTACTACGTCAAATAAAGTTTCTTGTTTTGTGGTAGTAATGTCATCGATAAACTTTAATGCCGTGTCTCTTTTTAAAAGCTCCATGGTTGTTTGCTCATCCGGGAAAGGAGATATTGGAGTTGTCCGGGACAATTCATCTTTCCAGATACCTATTTCTAAACTATCCCACCAGCATTGATAAATAGTTTGCCCTTTTGAATCTGGCGTTGCCATCAAATCCCAATTCCTAAGAATGTCAAGATATTTTTTCTCCGTGGCATTCAGTTCGTTTTCTTTTACATAGCCGGTTAAAATACTTCTTGCATCTTCTCCTAACGTATTAAAATAATTATTCTGCAATTTCATCATATCATCCGGAGTAATGCCACTCATTGCCGTCAACTTATTGGATATGGTAATACCTCTTGGTGTAATATAACTTCCGGGAATAAAATAGGGGTAAGTAGAATCAACCGGACGCTGATTGGCACTTTGTAAAAATCCTTCCACCGGATTTTTGCTATGCGGATTTTCTGCCTGCGGAATAAATCCCTGCCACATATAACTGCTGTCTTCTCCCGGCATTACATACAATCCTTGCCTGTTCCATCGTGCAGGAAACTTTCCTTGCTGCCAAATAGCAATATCGCCTGTTTTAGAAGCGAACACAAAATTCTGACCCGGGCAATCAAAAGTTTTTATCGCATCTGCATACTCATCATAATTTTTTGCACGGTTCAATTTATAAAAAGTAATGCCATCATTGCTGGGGTCATGTGCGGCCCAGCGAACTGCTAAATTTCTTTTATTAGAAAAATCGTTGGAGAAAGCTTCATCAAACATTACCGGGCCAAAAACGGTGTAAGCAACCGTATCAAGAACATCAGCACCGCCTTTTACTTTTATCGTTTCTACCTTACGGGCTGACTTTTCCCATTTGCCATTGAACCAATACTCTTGCTTTGTATTGTCCTTAAATTTTATATTGTAATAATCTTTTACGTCCCGCTGTGCATTGGTAACTCCCCATGCTATGCTATCATTAAATCCAATAATTACAAACGGGCTGCCCGGCAATGAAACACCATAAGTATTGCTGGTAGGTGTCTGTAATTGCATTTCGTACCAGATAGAAGGAAGCGATAGTTCAAGATGCGGATCGTTTGACAGGATAGGAACACCGCTTTGTGTTTTGCTGCCGGCTACTACCCAGTTATTGCTCCCATTATTGATATCAGGTTTTGAAATTTCTTTGGCAGCAATCACTTCTTTGTTACCGAAATAAAGTGAATCCGCAGTAGCAGGTTGAACCGGAACTATCCCCGGCTTTTCAAACACTGTTCCTTTTGGTACAATGGGTGCTAAAGAATCATGCACCTGCGGGTACATCGCTTTTAATTCATCCGGGATGAATATTGATTTAGCGTTGGTGTTAGACAAATCATTCTCTGTTCCGCTTGACAACATTTTCGCCATCATCTTTAATAACAAAGCGGTGCGAAAATTGGTCCACTCCTCCGGTTTAAAATTGAGCAGCTTATACTCAACAGGCAATTCAGCTTCCTTTAATGATTTGATATAAGCATTAACTCCGTTTGTATAAGCATCAAACATTATTTTAGTAGCAGGATCTTTGTCCATTTCCTTCATCGCATTCTCAGCGGCATATACCATTCCTAATCTTCGTTGCTCTTTATCAAAATTGATAGCTTTGGGTCCTGCAATTTCGCTGGCACGGCCTGCAGCTGCTTTTGTTTGCAAATCCATCTGGAACAACCGGAATTTGGCATGCAGAAATCCTTGAATAAAGTACAGGTCTTCGTCATTTTCTGCAAATACATGCGGCACCAAACGTTCATCAAAATAAACGTCGGCCTTTCCTTTTAATTCAGGAAAGTTAAGTTCAGCATTAAAACCCTCACCGGTTGGTTCGGCATTCTGCCAAAAACCATGTTGAGGACTTACAAATTTTCCAACCGGAGGAATAGTACCCCATTGTTTGTTGAGAGCAAAAACGAGTCCGGCAGTAACTATGGTTGAGATAGCAAATGGAACGATACGCATAAGCAGATAATGATAGCGAAAGATAAGAATAAAAGGAATACCGTCTTGCTTCTATCCATGGACAAACTTAGTCAGGAAGATTGATAAGATTTTTCACTAATTTCAAATCATTAAAACACAAAGACTATGGTTATCTTAATTGTTGTCGGCATCCTGGTGCTGATTATTTTCTGGGTTATAAGTTTATACAATAGACTGGTAAGATTGCGCAACAGGCGAGAAAATGCTTTTGCTGATATTGATGTACAGTTACGTCAACGACATGACCTGATCCCGCAGTTGGTAGAAACTGTAAAAGGTTATGCAGCACATGAAAAAGACCTGTTACTGAAAATCACAGAAGCGAGAACGGCGGCCATGAGTGCAACAACAATTGATGGCAAAATTGTAGCAGAGCAACAGTTGACAAATGCATTGCAAGGTTTAAAAGTGCAGGTGGAAGCATACCCCGACTTAAAAGCGAACCAAAACTTTTTGCAATTACAGGAAGAGTTAAGTGATATAGAAAACAAGCTGGCCGCCTCCAGACGTTTCTTCAATGCTGCTACCACAGAATACAACACCGCTGTTGAAGCATTTCCCGGCAATTTGATTGCGAAAAACTTTGGGTTTAAAAGAGAGATCATGTTTGACCTCGGAACAGATACCCGCAAACAAATGGAAGAGCCTCCTAAAATTCAATTCTAACCCCATCCCCCTAAAAGGGAGTTAAGAAATATGGAATACATTGGTCTTGATAAACAGATTCGTAAAAATAATTTCAATTCCATTCTTTTATTAATCGCATTCCCGGCATTGTTGCTGGGAATGGTGTATGCAATTACGTGGGCTATTGTTGAGAAGACCAATGCTGAATCATCGGCCTATTCCTCCAACCTGGACACAACTTCCACTTTCCTTCAGATGGCACCTTTTATTTTAGGAGGTGTCGGGGTTTGGTTCTTAATTGCCTGGGCAGGCAATGCTGCTTTCATTAGAATGGCTACAGGCAGTAAGACATTGGAAAGAATGGAAAATAAGAGAGTGTACAACCTCGTAGAAAATCTTTGTATTTCGCAGGGTATGCAAATGCCTAAGTTGTATATAATAGAAGATGATTCCCTCAATGCATTTGCCAGTGGTATTGATCAAAGAACTTATTCCGTTTCTTTATCAAGAGGCATCATCAATAAATTGGATGATGAAGAACTGGAAGGAGTAATTGCACATGAATTGACGCATATAAAAAATCGGGATGTGCGGTTACTGATCGTTTCAATCATTTTCGTAGGCATTTTTGCATTTTTGGCAGAAGTGGCTTTTCGCAGCCTTCGCCATATTGGTAGTGGTAAAAGAAGCAAAGACAGCAAAGGCAGTGGTGGAATTATTTTGATCGCCATTGTAGTTACTGCAGCGGCTTATCTTATTTCATTATTACTTCGTTTTGGTATAAGCAGAAGAAGAGAATACCTCGCCGATGCAGGTGCTGCGGAAATGACCAAGAAACCTTATGCATTAGCCAATGCGTTGCGCAAAATTTCCGGCGACCCTTTAATTGAAGCTGTAGAAAGCCGTGACGTTGCTCAACTTTTTATAGACAATCCAAAACCATCCACCCACAAATCTGCATCCTGGGATAATATGTTTGCTACGCATCCGGCGATTGAAAAGAGGATTGAGTTATTGGAGCAGTTTGTGTAAATAGCTCTAATTGTAAGTAGATATTAAAAACAAGAGGTTGTGTATATTTATGAGTTATCTGCAAGCCTAACAAATTATCCGAGTAAACGAATATGAATAATAGCGACCACCAAAAAACACTTTCGCAGTTAGACCGATTCAAAAAGAAGCAGAAGTTAACTGTTCAAGAAAAAATGGACATATTCACTTCTGTTTACAATTTGCAAGGCGATGAAAAGCCAAGCGACTTGCGAGAGATAATAGATGTTGTCCTAGACAAGTATGGGGAGTGTTTTACAATGTCAGAAGAGTATGACAAGCAGACCTTCTTAAATATTTATGGCGAACCAAAAGAAAATTATTTGCTTTTAAATAAAATAGAAGATATACTAGATATTGTTTTAGGCGAACTTTCTATACGAAATGACATAACTACAATATTTCCAGCTACGACGGCAAACAAAAACTCATTAACCCCTTACACAAAAGACAATTCAATTGAGTTTCTTGCGATGAAGAAGCTTAACATATACTCAAGCACATCATTTGCCCTAGACCGTTTAATAACCAACCAAAGGCATATAGATTTTCCAATGACCGAAGATATTTTTGAAAATTTAACTTGGATTGATGATTTTGAAAAACCATCTAAGATTGTCTTTGCACTTATAAAAAGGGCATTCAATAATTCCAGACAAAATTACACTAGAGTATTTATTCAATGGTTCAATTCACACTTTTGGAAAGAGGAGTTTGGACAAATAGAATTTGAAAATGATAAAACACTTTTTAATAGTGTTTTTCTTCCATTTATGGAACATGCTGAAGTGCGACTTACAATTAATGCAAATCATTTAGAAAAGAAAAGTCAACACATTTCTATTTTGGGAGGACAAGAGCTAAGTGAAATTGGCCAACAGTATTTAAAATCACTTCCACCCTTTGACAACATTGACGATAAGTTACTTTTATTCGAGTAGCAGCATACAAGGCTATGTAGGTAAGATGAACTCAATCCAAACCAAATAAAAAATCTATTTTTTAGTGTTTTGACTGAAATAGGTTGATAGTAAATCAACCCCTATCAAGATTCTTTTCCGCCCAGCATCGGCACAAAAGAAAAATAATCAAACACTTCTTCTTTCAACGAACCGTTTTCCAATTTAGTGATCCGCATCATTTGCTGCATATCACCGGCACCTAATGGAATTACCATCATGCCGCCAGGTTTTAACTGGTCAATTAAATTTTGTGGAATCTCCGGAGCGGCGGCTGTAATAATTACTCTATCAAATGGGGCATAGGTAGGCAGACCCCGGTAGCCATCACCATAAAAAAATTTGATGAATTTGTATTTTTTTAAAAACTCAAAGGTTTTGTTAGCCTCAAACAATTTCTTTTGCCGTTCGATGGTATAAACCTGTACTCCCATTTCTGCGAGTACTACCGCTTGGTAAGCACTACCCGTTCCAATCTCCAACACTTTTTGATATGGCTTTAACTCTAATAGCTGCGTTTGGTAAGCCACTGTATATGGTTGTGAAATAGTTTGCCCCTCACCAATAGGGAAAGCTTTGTCTTCATAAGCTGTTTCATCAAATGCAGAATCTAAAAAATAATGGCGAGGTAAATCCAACATCACAGCCAGAATTCTTTCATCAGTAATGCCTTTGGATTGAATCTCCTTTACTAATTTTCTGCGAAGTGCCTCGTGGCGGTAGGTATCGTCGGTTGGTCTCATAAGTTGGGTGAAATGTGAACTAAATTTCGTATTACTGAAAATGAAAGCCTAAAAAATTTATTTCCTAACCGTTTGAGCTGTGTAATGCCAAAAGAGTTTTGAATTATCCCAACTTTGGTTTGCCGATTCATAATCACCAGACCAAATCTTATGAACGTAAACTTCAATTTCCTTAAAGGAGTATAGACATTTCAACTCTTTTAATGATGGATATAAAATTACAGGTCTTAAAAATAGAAGATCAGGGTTGTCCGTAATTATATAATGATCAAAAGAGTATCCAGTTAAGGATGAATTAGATTCGTCATCTATATACATTTTATTGGAATCAAATGTTTCTCTTAAAAGAGCAATAGGGTCTTCAGCTATAGTAATTCCCCATAAGACTATTGGTTGTTCATGAATGTCATCTGGATTTGAATATATTTTATCAATAACTTTCAATCTAATGTATTTATATCCAGGTGAAATAGAATCATTGTAGACCTGCTTTTCATTAATTAAGGCTAATAAAGATATAATTAAACCAGCATCGTCACCGGATATTAATTTATTTCTAAAATCTGGATAATAAAGACACAAGGCAACTCTAGTAATAAAGCAAAAATTATTTTTATTCTCTTTGGCGATTAATGAATAAACATTTGTCCAAGTATAATTAATTAAAAACCTATAATACGCATCAGCAATTCTCGAAAGGGTTGCTCTAATCTCAACATAATCATCAAACATTTTACTAAATTCCAGCCCGCCCCCTGAACTAATATTGGAAAATCCATTTTCATGAAAATAATGTAATAATGAGTTGAGGTTCTCATGTGTTAATGCAAAATGCTCAAAAAAAGAGAATTTTGACATTACAGCACTATTAGCAAGCGCCAGTTCGTTTAGTTCTAAATACGTATATAGTCGCATATCTGATAAGTTTATAAATCCAAATCAGCAATCACAGCCTTTATTTTTTCATCCAATTCCTTATTTGTGGTGTCAAATTCAGCAGCGCTGTTCAATTTGGTATTCACACTAAAATAAAATTTGATCTTTGGCTCAGTACCACTCGGTCTTGCAGAAATACTGCTGCCATCTGCCAAAATAAATTGTAACACATTCGATTTCGGCAATTCAATTGGCCACTCCTCTCCTGTTTGCGGATTAATACCTTTTTGTAATTCATAATCCAGCAATTTCACCACAGGACTACCATTGATATTTTTTAGCGGGTTATTCCGATAGCCTTCCATCATGGCTGCGATCTGCTGCTGCCCATCCATTCCTTTTTTGGTAATAGAAATAAGATGCTCCTTATAAAAACCATACTGCACATACAGATCGATCATCTTTTCATAAAGACTGCGTCCTTTATCTTTTTCATAGGCCGCCATTTCGCAAAGCAAAGCCACGGCACTAATACCATCTTTGTCACGGATCTTATCGCCAATCATTAAACCAAAACTTTCTTCACCACCGATCACATAATTTTCTTTTCCTTCTTTCTGGCGGATCAATTCAGCTATCCATTTAAAACCTGTCAGCACTCTATAACAACTAACTGCATTTCCTTTTGCGATCGCATCGATCATGGGGGTTGTAACAATGGTTGTCACCACCATATCATTCGGCTGTGCAATACCTTTTGATTTGCGGGCTTCCATCAAATAATTAAACGCAAGCACTGCTGTCTGGTTGCCATTCATCAATACCCATTTACCATTGCTGTCTTTTACGCCAATGGCAATCCGGTCAGCATCCGGATCTGTTCCGCTCAAAATATCAGCATCTAATTTTTCTGCCAATTGTAAACCCAGGCTCATCGCTTCACTTTCTTCCGGGTTAGGATACACCACCGTTGGAAAATTGCCATCCGGTACACTTTGTTCTTCTACAATGTGTACATTATTAAAACCAAAATCTTTCAGCACATCAGGTAACAGCGTAATGCCGGTGCCATGTATCGGAGTGTAAACGATCTTCATATCACTGTGTTTAGTGATAATTTCAGGATAAACACTCAATCCTTTTACCATTTTTCTATACGCCGCATCCAATTCTTTTTCTATCGGAATAATATTTGCTTCACCGCCACTCCATTTTACATCATCTACCGATGCTATTTTATCAACTTCGAGTATTACATTTTTATCATGCGGCGGTACCAATTGCGAACCATCATCCCAATACGCTTTGTATCCATTATATTCTTTCGGATTGTGCGAAGCGGTCAGCACAACTCCTCCCTGGCATTTTAAATGACGTATAGCAAAAGATAATTCAGGAGTTGGCCGCAATGCTTCAAATAAAAACACTTTTACTCCATTAGCCGCAAATACATTCGCTGTTGTTTCAGCAAAGAAGCGGCTATTGTTACGGCTATCATGTGCAATGGCCACACTTACACCTGCAGGAAAACATTGCTTTAAATAGTTGGCATAGCCTTGCGTAGCCATCCCCACCGTGTATTTATTCATACGGTTAGTGCCCACACCCATTATTCCACGAAGACCACCGGTACCAAATTCCAAATTTTTATAAAAAGCATCTGCCAGTTCCCCCGGGTTTTGCTCTTGTAATTTTTTAATTTCTTCCTTCGTAGCCTCATCAAAACTTCCATTTACCCAGGCATCCACTTTAGCTTGTATTGCAGCATCCATAATTAAATCGGTTTAAGCTTGAAAGTTATTGAATTTTACCTTTTTCAAACTGAAAAGAGTAAGGAAACGTAAATTTGTTTTTTATGAGGTCATCGTCATTACTACTATCGGCTTTCGTTGCGTCGCACCGTTCATCGTTCAGAACATTACTCACCACTTTGCTGGCAACCCTATTTCTTTCTAATATATGTTTTTCGCAGGATACAATCGTAAGAAGACAGCTCAATTATGAACGCTTTAAAAAGAATTTGCCAAGTATAATGCTAGAAATGCAAGAAATGCGGAATGCCCGTATCGCAGAACTTAGTTATTCCCAGTTACAAAGTGCTCGTTATACACATATAGCAGTAGATTCTTTAACAGACAAATATAGTTTCCGATTTGACTCTGCAGCTTTGCTTAAAGAAAAACAAAAAATTAAAAGAAGAACTTGGTTTGTAGCCGGTGCAAATGTTGTTGCCTATAGCGGCATTATGGTTGCTCTTTCTACTACCTGGTACAGTCAATACGAGCAAACAAGTTTTCACACATTCAACGATTGGCCGGAATGGAAACAAGTGGATAAAGTGGGCCATGTTTACAGTGCTTATATAGAAAGCCGTGCCAGTATGGAAATGTGGCGATGGACAGGCATAGACAGAAAAAAAAGGATCTGGATCGGCGGCATGAGTGGGGCTATGTATCAAACCGCCATTGAAGTACTCGATGGGTTTAGTGAAGGCTGGGGCTGGAGTTGGGGAGATTTTGGTGCCAATATATTAGGCAGTGGCGCCTTAGTAGCACAGGAACTTGCCTGGGATGAACAACGTATTAAACTGAAATTTTCTTTTCATCGAAAAAGTTATAGCGACCCGCAATTAAACCAACGAAGCAATAAATTGTTTGGCAATAGCAGCGCAGAAAGATTATTAAAAGATTATAATGGGCAAACCTATTGGGCAAGTATTAACTTAAAACCATTCTTTAAAAACTCTAACCTGCCGGATTGGTTATCGGTGTCCGTTGGCTATGGCGCAGAAGGATTGTTTGGCGGCACAGAGAACATCGGTAAAGATGATAATGGAAATATTATTTTCAGCAGGCCAGATATTAAACGTTATCGACAATGGTATTTATCTCCGGACATTGACCTCACGAAAATAAAAACCAACAAAAAAGGGTTGAAGTTTTTGTTTACAGTATTAAGTGCCTTTAAATTTCCTGCTCCGTCACTGGAATTATCAAATGGTAAGCTGAAAGTAAATGCCATTTCTTTCTGATTCCTTAGCCTAACATTGCCTAAATTAGCAGCTGTAATTCATTTCTATGCAGCTTGTACAACAAATACTGTTTATCCTCATCAGTGGTATTTCTATCTGGTTCTTCACCAGGAAAGTAAAAGAGATCAGCCGCAATATTAAACTCGGCAGGGATGAAGACATCAGCGATAACAAACCACAGCGGTGGAAAAATTTACTATTGCTTGCTTTCGGACAAAAGAAAATGTTTCGTAATCCTTTGGTAGCTGTATTACACTTTTTTGTGTACGCAGGTTTCGTTATTATCAACATAGAAGTATTAGAAATTGTGCTGGATGGGATTTTCGGCACTCACCGCATGTTTGCCCCGGTACTGGGGAGCTTTTATACTTTTTTGATCAATAGTTTTGAAGTGCTGGCTCTGCTGGTATTGGTGTCAGTTATAATTTTTCTTGTTCGCAGAAATATCATAAAACTAAAACGTTTTATCAGCAAAGATTTAAATGGATGGCCAAGAAGCGATGCTAATTATATACTTTTTATAGAAATTATTTTAATGTCGCTGTTTCTGTTGCTCAATGCAAGTGATACCTTACTACAGTCCAGAGGGGTTGAACATTATGCAGCACATCCTACAGGAAATTTTATTATTTCTCAATATTTACAGCCTGTATTAAATGGTATAAGCAACAGCGGGTTGGAGATGATAGAACGAATAAGCTGGTGGCTGCATATTGTTGGCATTTTTGCTTTCCTTAATTATTTACCTTACTCAAAACATTTGCATATTGTTTTGGCCTTCCCCAATGCCTGGTACGCCAAACTACAGCCAATGGGTGAGATGGATAATATGAAATCCATACAAAATGAAGTGCTGTATGCTATGCAACCGGAGTTGGCCCCAACAGGTGAACAAGCCGCAGCCCCACAAAAATTTGGAGCAAAAGATATCACCGACCTCAGCTGGAAAAGCCTGATGGATGCCTATAGCTGTACAGAATGCGGAAGATGTTCTGCCGCCTGCCCTGCCAATCAAACCGGCAAATTGCTTTCGCCAAGAAAGATCATGATGGACACCCGGGACAGAGCAGAAGAAATAGGTAAAAATATTAATAAGAATGGTGAGTTTAAAGACGATGGCAAATCGTTACTGCATGATTATATTTCTGTAGAAGAACTTCGTGCCTGCACCACCTGCAATGCCTGTGTGCAGGAATGTCCTGTTAGCATTAACCCGCTGGATATTATTTTAGAGCTACGCCGCTATTTAGTGATGGAGGAAAGCAATAGTCCACAGGAATGGGCCGTTATGTTCAGTAACGTGGAGAACAATTTTGCGCCGTGGAAGTTTAGCCCCGATGAACGGGATAAATGGGCGGAAGAAATGAAGTAGTAATTAAGTACTTCAACTGCTGTTCTCAAAAACCTTTTACAAATTATGAATAAGCTTTTTCTTTTTGTAGTAGCTGCTTTGCTTTTTTCTTCCGGTAGTAATGCACAAAACCCCTTTGAGCTCGGCGCAGAATATTTAAGACCTATTGGCAAAGGATATAATAGTGCCAAGGCTGCTATCAGGGGCGAATCATTTAATAACAAATCAAGTTACAGCGCCGGCATTACTTATCAGCTGGCTTCAAAAAAAGCATACTCCGTATCAAGAGGCTTTGGAGTTTATTTTGGCTATCGCTATGCATTTAGCAATAAATTAAATGGCAACAGTCCTTTTGCCGGGGCAAGAATTTTATTTTCATTGGAAAATTTTGAAGGACAAACCACCAACAACAGTTTATTAATTACACCCTGGGCAGAAGTTGGATACCATCTTATATTTGCCAAACGCTTTTACGCCGCCCCTGCTATCGGTTATGGGTACACAAAGAAAATGAGTAAAGACTATAATTCTTTGAATGAAGATGATGGGGGCCGCATCATCCCTTCTTTGTCGGCGGGATATAGAATCAAGAGGTAATGCTAATCTTTTTCATCTTTTTGTGAAATTTTATCTAGCCCCTCTTCGATTTTCTCCATCTGTTCTTCAATTTTTTCTGTCATTTCTTCGGGATGTTCTATTTTATGAGCTGCATCTTTTTTCTTTACCATTCTCCATACCTGTATCAATGCCGTAATGGCGAATATGCTGCCGATAACCCAGTTGAGAACATGCTGGTTATTGTTGATCTTATCGGCAATAAGACGACCTCCGAAAATAAAAATAAGGTTACCCGCAAATGTACCCAGGCCTATTCCAATGATATAAATGTTATAATGATCATTACGGGGTAGTAAAATTTTCTTCGTGAATAAAACAGTACTCCATCCAAACCAAAAAGGTATCTGCACTGGATTTAAGGCACTCATAGTAAAACCCAATAAAAACTTAGGAAGATTGCTGCTTAATATCACATTATCTTTCTGTGACGGATGTAACGCTGCATAGAAACTAGCCGCAGCCAGCGCAACAACAATTAACAAAGTAATCCACTCTAGTATTTTTAATATTTTCTCCTGCTTACGAATCCAATCCATTGCTACAAGGGACAGGCGCACATAAATAATTTCTGCCAGCAGTGAACCCATTGAAAACAACAAAGCCCCTGTAACACCATCAGAAATTGAAATCTGCATGGCCGCAATATTCAGCGTTCCTAACGGTAATGAACCGATAAAACTGACCAGCATGCCAGTTAAAAAAATTTTTAGCAAGGGGTGCATACAGCGAAAATACGAAGTCTGTGTGAGGAAAATCTTGTACCGCTCAGGTAACAATTACCAGTTTCTCAATTTTTTTAACATCCGGCAACGTAATTTTTTTTCTTGTAATTTTCACCAGTCCCTCCTCTTCCAATTGATTGATAAAAGTCGTTACCGTTTGCCTGGCACTTCCAATCAGCTTGGCTATATCATCATGTGTAAGAAAATTCTCCATCGAATAAGAAACCGAAGATGCATTACATCCATCCATCCTTGCCAGGTTATAAAAAAATGCAAGTAACCTTGAGCGGACATCTTTATTCAGCATATTTACCAAACGGAACTCCGCCCGGCGAAGCTTCTCTCCCATTTGCTTGGTATACTTTATGGCCAGCGAAGGTTTTTTTGTGAGCAGCTTTTCAAAATCTTCGATATTAAAGGCGCAGAGGCTTACATTGCCTTTGTAGGCACGGGCAAATTCTCCATTCAGGTTATTCCGTTCCAATGCAAACTGTCCGAATATTTCTCCTTCCTTAATGATCTCTTTAATTATTTCGTCTCCATTCTCATCGATGTACCCAATTTTAATATAACCATCTTTTACAAAGTAGAGTTTGTTGAGGTGGTGTGAGTCGAAATAAATATAATCCCCTTTTTTCGCAACTATGAAATGATGAGATACGTTCAATGCTTCATACTCTTCGTCACTCATCTCACACCAGAGATCGTAATTACGCAGCATTACCATTTTTTCGTCAGCGGGCATAGTAGCAATTGAGAATGTAAGTTCGTAAAATCCTAGTCATATTTCTCCAACATTTTAAAATGCCGGCTGGATTGCCGAAGAAAATCATATCCTTTTTTAAAGGACCAGTAAGGAGTACCATTTTTATGATTATACCGGCTTATCTTGTATAACACTTTCCAGTGATGGAGAATAACGCCATATGCTTTCCAGATACTCATACCACAGTCATAAATATGATTAGGCTCAGCACCACAACCATTGAACTCCAAAATCTGAAAGTTTTTTCCTTGTTTTAGATCTTCGATGGAAGTAGTTTTTATATCATAGCGTCCATAATAAAACTTATCAGTATAATGGCTGAGTTCATCGAACACTTTATGCAGGCTTTCGTCAATTTCCATATGCAGGTTGGTAAAATGAGCCCCCCTGTTGTGATTACCGGCGTAGGATAAATAAAAAATTTCTCCGGCAGGTAATACCCGGTCAAAACGATGACCATGGCGATGTTCCATTTCCTCCATTCTGAATTTTGCTCTTGGATGTTCGGCCACCAGCTCTTTCAATGTAGACTGTCCATTTCCCTTAACCTGTAACAATTCCTTATCTATAAAACCGCTTACCACTCCTTTTTGCTCCCAGGGAAAGCGATAATAAAATACGCTTACTTCAACCGGTAGTTCTATTAAACCCTGAACGATGTATTCAACGGGAATACGTTCGTGGTATTTTATTAATTGTTCCTCCGTATCAATTTTACGGAATAAAATTCCTTTCATCCCAATATCCGGCTTAACAACAAATGGAAATTTAAATCCTGCCTCTTCAATTTTTCTTTTCACTTCAGCAAAATCCCAATCATGCATTATATAAATGGTATTGGGGTAAGTATGTGGGGGCAATTGATCATACATTTCTTTTTTTCCTTCCCCTTCAAAACCACCAAAAGTAAGCGTAGGGTTTGATGAACTAAAATACCAGAAGGAGCGGCTGCGCAGGCAATACCATAACCATACAGGACTAATAGGGAAATACAGGACATAAAAGTTCCATAGTTCCCAATTGGTCAATTTTTGAAAGAATTTTTTCATGTTCATGCAGCGGATAAACAAAAATAGGTTTCCTTTAAAGAAAGTAATGCTTTTGCTTATTTTTTTTACTTTCAATAATCATAAACCAGCTGCCATGAAAAAAATTTTTACCCTGATTTTTATTCTTGTTTTATGTTTCCGTGCAGAAAGCTCAAATGTTCCATCCGCAAACCCAGGCTCTGCTATATCATCAATAGCAACACCTGTTTCTTCAGCATTAAATATTACAACTGCTAAAACTAAAGACATTGAAAAATTCCTTGGAAGAAAGTTAAAGCTGAAAGAAAAATTAGCTATTAAAGTTTTTCAATGGAAATATAAGAAGGGATTAAAAGCTAAAAAAGCAGAAGATCCGGCGAAGAAAGGAAAGACTGCAATGATTTTGGGTATAATTGGTATTGCCGCACTATTTATTCCTTATGTGTCACTTGTTGCCATCCCGTGTGCCATTTTAGCTATAATTTTCGGTAACCAGGCAAAAAAGGCCGATCCAAATAATGGCCAGGCAAAAGCAGGTGTAATACTTGGAATAGTTACTTTAGGTCTTATTGCACTTGCTCTCATTCTGGTAATTGCAATTATTGCAAGCGGAGGTTTTTGGTTTGGTTAATATTGATTCCCCGGAAACTTATTCAAGCTTTAAAATTCAGTAATATTGTTCCTGAATTATTTTACAATCTATGCAAGTACCTACTGTCGCTGAAAAAATGGCTAATGGACAAAGTCCGGAAATATTATTTTGGGTAGGCTGCGCCGGTAGTTTTGACCAACGGGCACAAAAAATAACCAAAGCATTCGTAACTATTCTTGATAAAGTTGGTATTAATTATGCCATCCTCGGTAAAGAAGAAATGTGTACCGGCGATCCCGTACGAAGAGCAGGCAACGAATTCATGTTCCAGATGATGGCCTACCAGAATATTCAAATACTGAATAACTACGGCATTAAAAAAATTGTAACAGCCTGCCCGCATTGTTTTAATACGATAAAAAATGAGTATCCTGAACTTGGCGGCAACTACGAAGTCATCCATCACACTACTTTTTTACAACAGTTGATTGACGAAGGAAGAATTAAATTAAAAGAAGGCGGCTCCTTTAAAGGAAAAAAAATTACCTACCACGACAGTTGTTATCTTGGCCGTTCCAACAACATTTATGAAGCGCCCCGCAAAGTATTGGAAGCATTGGATGCAGAGTTAATAGAAATGAAACGCTGCAAAAGCAATGGGCTTTGCTGTGGTGCCGGTGGAGCTCAAATGTTTAAAGAGGAAGAAAAAGGAATTACCAGGATCAATATTGAACGCAGTCATGAAGCGATAAACACTGGTGCCAATGTTATTGCATCGGCCTGCCCTTTTTGCAATACTATGATGACCGATGGTGTAAAACTGGCAGAAAAAGAAGATTCTGTAAAAGTGCTGGATGTAGCAGAGTTGATAGCACAATCATTGGCATAAGGCGGCGTCTGACAATAATCTTTCTTCTACTTCAAATGCTTCCCGCAACTTACCTTTTGGTACGGGTATAATTATTTCCCCTCTCTTAGTTTTGAGAGTATTGAAGCATTGATAGGTTATCTCAATGATATTAATTAATCCCTCTTCCCTTATATTAATTTCAGTTAGAGAATGTCTTCCGCTGCTGAAATATTGCTGATTGGCGCCAATACATACTAACTCAGGAGTTATTTTAACTTCGGGAATTTTTTTTGCAGACATGGGAAATAATAAATACATCATATAAGATATAAAACCTTTTTGTTTTCTTTCAGTGCGGACAAAAGCTTTCCATTCCTGTTTTGAATACGTCCAGTGGGCTAGAATCATGCTGTTGGGTTTGTAAAAAATGAAATGATATTAATTGGTTGTAATTTAGCAGCATGAACCTCGATTTTATATACCTGCTGGACGGTAATTTTCACCCCGAATCAAGAGTATGGGTATACCAAAGCAGCCGCTTATTCAGCCTGAGTGAGGCGTTTGAAATTGAAGACCTGCTAAAAGAATTTACAGTGCAGTGGAAAAGCCATGGCACACCTGTAAAAGGAGCCGGGTATTTATTCTTTGGCCAATTTATAATATTAATGGCCGACGAAAAGGCTACCGGGGTAAGCGGATGCAGCACGGATAGTTCTGTACGTCTGGTAAAAGATATTGAACAACGTTTTGCTGTTAATATGTTCGACAGAACTACACTGACATTTGTAGTGAAAGATAAAATTCAATTACTTCCGCTTAACCAGTTGCAATATGCTGCTGATAATGGATTCATTACAGCCGATACCTTGTACTTCAATAATTTGGTACAGACAAAAGAAGAATTGGAAACAAAATGGATTATCCCGGTAAAAGATAGTTGGCTGGCAAAGAGAGTTTCTTTTGCAAAATCAACAAGCCAGTAATTTTATTAATACCATGGAACCAGTCTCTTCATTTCAGAATTATCTGGTGCGGTATACACCATGCTGATCTCAAAACCATTTCTTGTTTGCCCTCCGGTTTTTAATTTAGAAGTAGTATAGTCAAAACTAAAACCGGTTTGAAAACCTTCGAGTTGATAACCTATATAAGGTATCACAGCATCATTTACCCGGTACCAGGCGCCGAGACTTATAATATTCTTCTTTTGATCACCTAACTGAATTCCATATGCAGAACCCAATGTTGTTTCATTGGTGCTACCCTGTTGCTGGTAATTTAGTGAAAAGTAAAAAATTCCACTATATCCTACATCTATATTTCCCCCAGCAACAGCGGTGTATCTTTTTGGTAATTGAAATTGAGGATCGTTATAAACATCTTTTTTCTTTAAAAGATTGTATACGCTGACACCTGCAAAGAAAGATTTATCGGGTAATGATGCATGATAGGCGGCTCCTGTACTCATATCAAAATAGTTTCTATTGCCACCGGGCAACTCTTCTCCTATTGGTAAAGAAATATCAAAGCCACCGCTGGTCAACTGGTTTTCAAAGTTGAGTTTATTAAAATTTATTCTTCTTTCACTATATACTCCCTGTAATCCCAATCCGATAGTGTGAACATTATCAGGATCGAGAGATAGATTATATGCCGTACTGAAACTGATAGAATTAAATTGTACAGCGCCTTCAAGTGTTTTATCACTAAGTGCAGCAATACCAAATCCTAATTTATTACCCGCTGCCAGTTTATCTCTCAATGGACTTACTTCTACCGACAATGAAGTAGTGCTGTATGGGGAGCCACCGCTTCCCCATTGAGAACGGTAATTACCAGCCACCCGAAATGCGCCTTCTGTATAACCGGTAAATGCCGGGTTTATCAATAGTGGTGAAGAATAGAATTGAGAAAAATGTGGCGATTGTGCTTGCGCCAAACCTATCCAACACAAAAAGATCATTGTTATCCTAATTTTCATTGCCATCGTTTTAACGTATAAGAACTGTTTTGCCACTTGCTTTTATTAAAGTACCATCCTGGCTTTTACCTGCAAACACCCATGTATAAGTTTCGGTAGGCTGTGGTATATTTTTATAATTACCATCCCAGCCCTCACCACTATTCTGCGTTTGATACATCAGCTGCCCCCACCTGTTATAAACCCTGAAATAATCAATTGTAGCAATACTTACACCTAACGGTCTTAATTTATCGTTCGCATTATTATTGTTGGGTGTAAAAGCTTTCGGGACAAAAACATCTGCTTTATCAAAAGCCTGCACTAGCAACGTATCTGTTACCAGGCAACCAGCTGCTGTTTTTATTCTTACCAGGTATTGCCGGTCAGCAGCAGTAGTAACTATCGGGTTTTGAATAGTTGAATTATTTAGTGATGTACCGGGAAGCCATACATATTGCACACCAATACTTCTGGAGGATAATGGATAAGCTGTATTCTTTAACACTCTCACATTGTCATATCGTACTCCAGGAATAGCAGCTATTACAGTTATTACTTTTTTAATTGTATCTGCTAATTGCGGACATGCTGCCGGAGTAGCAATTAATGCTGCGGTAAAAGAGCCTGGCTGTGTATAAACATGTGTCGGTGCAAATACAAAGGAAGTAGTATTATCACCAAAACTCCAGTTCCAGTTAACAGTCCCGCTGCTTCCTGTTGTACTTGTATTAGTGAATATGGTTGTTTCATTTTGACAAAGCGCAGAATAACTAAAAGCTGCTGTTGGCTTCTGTATCACTATAATATTTACTGTGTTTGAAGCCATCGCTTTGCATCCATTGGCAGCAGTAATTTGCACACTATATGCTCCTTGTGTGGTTACGGTCAACACATCTGCTATTGCACCATTTACCGGGTTTCCGTTCAAAAACCATTGATAAGAAACACCTCCTGATATGGTAAGTACTTGAGATGCACCAGCACAAATTGTAGTATTACCCGGACTAATTGACCCAACAGGCAAGGAGTTTGCAACTAGTATCAATGTAGCAGTTGAATCGCAACCATTGGCACCTGTAAGTACAACATTATAACTACCAGAAGCAGAATAACTATTGCCGTTCCAACTAAATGGTAATTGATTAGCGCATATACTAATGTTTGTGGTGCTTGCTGAAACCGATTTTATGGTAAGATTTAATGTCGCAATGGAATCACAACTATTAGAACCAGTTAGTGTAACATTATATGAGCCAGCAGAACTGTAATTATTCCCATTCCAGCTGTATGGCAATTGATTTGTACAAACTTCAATATTGCTATTACTGGTTCGTATTGGTTTTATTTCCAAATTCAAAGTGGCAATGGAATCACAGCCGTTAGAACCGGTAAGAGTAACAGTATAAATTCCAGAAGCAGTATAGTTATTTCCATTCCAACTATAAGGTGCCTGGTTTGAACAGATGCTTGCAGCAGTAGTACTTGTCAATACAGGGTTTACAGTAAGATTCAAAGAAGCTATCGAGTCGCAGCCATTTGATCCTGCCAGCGTAATATTATAAATTC
Organism: Chitinophagaceae bacterium IBVUCB2; assembly: GCA_002127295.1. Lineage (GTDB taxonomy): Bacteria > Bacteroidota > Bacteroidia > Chitinophagales > Chitinophagaceae > JJ008. Next base: position 1,137,297 of record NFUV01000002.1, on the reverse strand, counting down.
CTGTTGCCGTATAATTATTACCATTCCAATTATATGGTAATTGATTAGCACATCTGTTGATATTTGTAACACTGGTTAATACAGGTGTTACACCAAGATTTAATGTAGCAATGGAGTCACATCCTGCCTGGCTTATTAATGTTACATTAAAAGTGCCAGCAGCGTTATAACTATTCCCATTCCAACTATAAGGCAATTGATTAGCACATACATTAATATTGGTAGTACTGGTTAACACTGCACCTATAGAAAGATTTAAGGTGGCAAGTGAGTCGCAGCCATTTGAACCAGCCAGCGTAACATTATAAGTTCCTGCCAAATTATAATTATTGCCATTCCAATTATATGGAAGCTGATTACTGCATATACTTACATTAGTAGTGCTGGTCTGAACAGGCTTTACAATAAGATTTAAGGTAGCGATTGAGTCACAACCGCTGGTACTTTGCAGTGTGATATTGTAAGTTCCTGTACTTGTATAATTGGTACCATTCCAGCTATATGGAAGTTGGTTAGAACAAACAGAGGCATTTGTTATACTTGTTGAAATTGGATTGATGGTGAGATTAAGTGTGGCAATCGAATCGCAGCCATTTGAACCTGGCAGTGTGATGTTATATATTCCGCTGGCAGTATAATTATTACCATTCCAGTTAAATGGCAATTGATTGGAACAAACACTTGCATTTGTTGTACTGGTTAGTACAGGCTTTATAATAAGATTTAAAGTGGCTATCGAGTCGCAACCGGATTGACTTACAAATGTTATATTAAAAGTTCCGGCTGTACTATAGTTGTTTCCGTTCCATATAAATGGAAGCTGGTTAGCGCAGACGCTGGCATTGGTAGTGCTGGTTAGTACCGTGCTAACGGCAAGGTTCAATGTAGCAATCGAATCGCAGCCATTTGCAGCTACCAGGGTAACATTATAGATCCCTGCCGCATTATAGCTATTCCCATTCCAACTATAGGGAAGCTGATTGGTACATATACTTGCAGTGGTGGTACTTGTTAAAGCAGTATTTACTGACAGGTTTAATGTGGCAACGGAATCGCAACCATTTGCTCCGATTAAGGTAACATTATATGTTCCGCCAACAGTATAGCTATTGCCATTCCAACTATATGGTAACAGATTAGAACAAACAGCAACATTGGTAGTACTTGATGATGTTTGATTAACAGTAAGGTTAAGTGTTGCAGTTGAATCGCATCCGTTTGAGCCTGACAAAATGATGTTATAAGTTCCGCCGGAATTGTAATTATTCCCGTTCCAACTGTACGGTAATTGATTGGAACAAACAGCGGCATTAGTTGTACTGGTCAATAATGGATTTATCGTAAGATTAAGTGTGGCAATCGAATCACAACCGGATTGGCTCACTAATGTTATATTGAACAAGCCTGCTGTATTGTAGTTATTCCCATTCCATACATAGGGCAGTTGATTGATACATACACTTGCATTCGTTGTGCTTGTCAGCACGGCACTTACACTAAGATTTAAAGTGGCGATAGAATCGCAGCCATTTGTCCCGGTTAGTGTAACATTATACGTCCCCCCCGTAGTATAATTATTTCCATTCCAAGTATAGGGAAGCTGATTATTGCAAATACTTATATTAGTAATGCTGGTTGAAGCGGCATTTACGGAGAGATTTAAGGTAGCAATGGAATCACAGCCATTTGCCGCAACCAATGTTACATTATAGGTTCCTGCTGTACTATAGTTATTGCCATTCCAATTAAACGGCAATAGATTAGAACAAACAGCAGTATTTGTTATGCTGGTGGATGTTGGTTTGATAGTAAGATTAAGTGTAGCGATAGAATCGCAACCCGCTTGGGTAGTTAAGGTTAGATTGTATGTGCCAGCGGTATTATAATTATTTCCATTCCAATTAAAAGGAAGTTGATTATTGCAAACACTAATATTAGTTATGCTGGTAGCTACAGGAGTAATGGTTATTATGGAAGTGTTGGACTGCAATGAGGTCTGAGTACATCCATTAATAAATGCATTCACCTGGTAAGTACCCGCTATGGTAGCATTATAAGTTGGAGATGTCACCCCATTTATAACAATATTATCTCTTGTCCATTCATAAGTATTTCCACCAGTTGCAGTTAACAATTGTGAACTACCCGGGCAAACTGTGGCCGAAACGGGGCTTAAAGTCGGTATTGATGGTGTAGCTGGGGTAGTGAATGAAATAGTAGTCCAATCGTTACAAAAGCTTATAGAATTGATGTCAAAGCCGGGAATGGTAGCTCCACGTACATGTATGTAATAGGTTGTGGAAGACAACAATCCGCCTACTGATCCAAATGTGGAAGTTTCTGTGGTTCCGCTAGCCGGTGGACTTGAAAACAAAGTTACTGCATATTGAAATCTTTTAACAGGACTTCCGTAATCTCTCCAGCTAAAAGAAACTTGATTTGAACAAACTGATGTTGTTACCAACTCTGTAACTCCCCCGTAATAAACAGATACATTGTTAGAATATACAGTATCGCAACCGGGCTTTGTAGATCGGACAATATAAGTACCTGAATAACTTGCTTCCATTGCAAAATTCAAACTTTGATTTCCGCCGCCTCCGCCAATTGGAACATAGTAGGAAGCCGGTCCTACCCATGTATAATCCTGATCTTCTTCTGTATCAGGTATTCCAACATTTACATTTGCACCTTCGCAGTATACCCCATTACCCCCAAGAGATGGTTCAACAGAAGGTGATTGGAATAAAACTTCATTAGAATAAACATCTGTACAAGTACCTACATTTCCTTTTACATAATAGGAGCCTATAGTTGTTGGAGTATAGGTTGGGCCAGATTGTCCTGGAATTATAACACCATCTTTATACCATGTATATGGAGCTGCTCCACCACTTGCTGTAAGCGTAACTGGGTTACCATCAAAACAAATTATTCCTGATATCGGACTTAGTATAATTTCTCCCGAACACGGTAATTCATATTTCCACAGATCATTAAGCTGTGTCTCCGGACTGCTACTTCCATAACCATATCCACCAAACAACCATAATTGAGTTCCCGTATTTTTCCATGATGCTGAATAATGCCTACCACCTGGCCTATTAGCAGGATTAGAAGTACCTTGACTACCATATTCGCCATTATTCCCCGGTGAATCATTGCCTTTTATCCATGTCCATACATTATTTTGAATATTGTATTTCCAAAGATCATCCAGCTGACCAGAAGAACTAAAATTTGAAGAGGCTTTTCCAAATCCCCCTTGAAGCCAGAGATTATTACTTGCATCAACCCAAGAAGATGAACCTGCTCGAGCTCCGGGTTTATTATTGATTGAAGGAATACTTATTGTTCCATATGAACCTTCTATATTAGCAATATTATTCCCCTTAATCCATACCCATTCATTATTAGTGGGATTATATTTCCAGAGATCATTAAGTTCCCCATAATTTGAAGATGAATAGCCTTCACCTCCAAACAACCAGAATGCACCATTCCCGTCTACCCATGCTACTCCTCCGTTTCGGCTCCCAGGGTTATTGGTTAAGTTAGATAGACCCTGTGTGCCATAATTCCCTGGCAAATTCGGAATATCATTTCCCTTTATAAATACCCATTCATTTGAACCCGGGGTGTATTTCCATAGATCATTTAAACGGCCATCTGTAACTGGACTACTTCCATATCCGTATCCACCAAATAACCAAAAATTTCCTGTAGCATCTGTCCAAGTTACTCCTCCATTACGTCCGCCCGGTTTGTTTTGAGCTGCAGACTGATTATAAATGCCTGCATTGTATACTGAACTATCACCTTTCATCCATGTCCACATATTATTAGAAATCGAATACTTCCATAAGTCGCTTAAGACTCCTTCAGCAGAATTTCCAAATCCAAAACCTCCGAACAACCACAAGTCTCCATTATTATCCTTCCAAGTATGTGCATTATTTCGGCTTCCCGGCTTGTTGGATGTAGCCGGTTGCCCTATTTGTCCATATATACCCAACTGTGCTATTGTAGAATCTCCTTTCATCCAAACCCAGTTGTTAGTAGCAGGAGCATATTTCCATAAATCATTTAAATTTCCGTAATTCCTACTCCCTCTGCCATATCCTCCAAATAACCAAAAGCTTCCATTGAGATCCGTCCAATTAGAGGCACCACTTCTACCACCCGGTTTATTTAATATGTCAGTTATTCCTTGTATTCCGTATCGAGAAGTATAAAATGCCTCCTGTAAATTATTATGTCTAGCCCATGTCCATTCATTAGCAACAGGATTAAACTTCCATAATTCGTTTAAATATACAAAAGTGGATCCTGGTGCATAACCATAACCAATGCCCCCATATAACCAAAAATTACCACTCGCATCTTTACAGGCAACAGCAGAATATTTTGAACCGGGGGTAACATTATTTCCAGCAATTCCCTGGGTTCCATATACGCCATAATCGTCAGCAGTATTAAATCCATTCATCCATGTCCATGTATTTGTTGCTTTATTATACTTCCATAAATCATTTAACCACCCGCTTTCTCCAAAATTATTTCCTAACCCGCTACCTCCAAATAACCAGAGATCCCCAGCGGAATCTGCCCATCCAACTGCATAGGATCTTGAGCCAGGTTTATTTGTTAAATCAGGCTGTGTAATCGTACCATATATGCCAATCCTATTTCTTGTATTATCCCCTTTAACCCAGGTCCAATTCGAAGTAATCGGATCAAAACTCCATAAATCATTGAGATTTCCATTTGCTATTGTAGCAGCATTTCCACTGCCACCGAAAAGCCATGCTTTCCCGCTAGCATCTACCCAACTTGTCGCACCAGATCTACTTCCTGGTTTAAGTGATGAAGCTGTTCCAGTATATACTCCTGCTGTTTCTACCGTATTATTTCCTTTTATAAAAGTCCAGGTATTAGTTGCTATTGTATATCTCCATAAATCATTAAGTGAACCATTAATGGTTGTACTCGCTTTTCCGGTACCACCAAATAACCAAAGGCTTCCTCCTTCCCTCCAACCTGTGGCACCTATCCTTCCCCCTGGTTTAACAAGCAGTAAGTTTGCATTTGTATACACCCCTATAGCCTCGGGTATAACATCGCCTTTTATAAAAGTCCATGTATTAGTAGAAATTGTATATCTCCATAAATCATTTAAGCGACCTTCAGTGGTTGTACTACCTATGCCATAACCACCAAAAAGCCAGAAATTGCCAGCAGCATCCACCCATCCAACAGCACCATATCTTGCTCCGGGTTTATTTAATAATAGATTTGAATTATTATAAATGCCTGAAACATTAAGCAAATTGTCTCCCTTTACCCAAGTCCATTCATTTGTTGAAGGATTATATTTCCATAGATCGTTTAAATTCCCATAACTAGATCCATCTATAGTTCCACTTCCACCAAACAACCAAACATTTCCACTGGCATCCGACCACATAGTTGCATTAGGCCTTCCCCCAGGCCTAAAGCCACTTCCTGGAATTCCTAAGGGACCATAAACTGCCGCTGCACTATCTGCAAATGTTGGTGAATTATCCCCTTTCATCCATGTCCACTCATTTTGCTGGCTAAAGCTATGCAATGCTATTAACAACAATAACCCTAAAAAAAATATGATTTTTTGCATTGTGGTGGTTTGGTTCGTCTAAAAAATTTTCACTTCACTAATACCCATGCTGCCCATTTATATGGTTCCTTTCTATATTTATCTCTCATTAAACTTTGTGCTGTATAAAATGCGGTAGAAATTGCTTTTCCTTCAAACATATTTTTATAAAACAATTGCATGAACTCTGCTGTTTCTGCATCCGGCACTTTCCATAAACTCATTACCAAATGTTTTACACCCGCCATTTTAAAAGATCGCTGCAAACCGTATACACCTTCGCTTCCTTTAATATCACCCAATGCTGTTTCGCAAGCACTGAGTACTACAAGGCTTGTATTGGGTAAATAAAGATTAGATACTTCGTAAGCCGTGAGAATGCCATCATCGGTACCCGTTATTTGCTTTCCCTTCCAGGCATCATTTGCACTCGCAAACAAAAGACCCGAACGAAATAATGAGTTACCGGATTGCTGAAATACTTTTCCTCCTGTTGAACTATCAGCAGTTTCACCCCGTTTCTTTTTCTCCGGATCGTCGAAGAAAAAACCATGGGTGGCAATATGTAATATTTTTGGCGATTGCTTCCCGGTTAAGTTTTTAACTATATTTTCTTTGGCTGCAAGCCCCTGTACAACAGTTGGCGAAAATCTTTTAAGCCGCCCTGCCTTTTCAATTCCTATTACTTCTTTTGCAGTGCCGGGTAAATAATTAAATCCACTTCTCCTGGCCACACTGCCTGATTCAACAATAGGTTGTATAGCTGTTGTATCTGTTACATATTGAATTCCTCCGAATAAATATATTTTATCAGTTTGTTTTACATAGCCCGGTTCTTGTTCTGCCACCATTGCAGTGGTTGAGAGTTGCACTAATTGGTATTTGTCACTTAAGACTGAAGACTTATCAACAGGCAATGCCGCAAAAGCAATGCGATGTAATAAACCTGCCGGTGCAAAATATATTTTTGTTATTCCTTTTAATTTTTCTTCCAATGGTTTCCAAACAGTATTATACGACAATTGAGAAAGGGAACTGTCTTTCCCGATTTTAAGTCCTCTTGTATAAAATGAATTGATACTTTGACCATCGGCAGTTTTAGTAAGCAAATTTTCTAATTGCTTTTTTTCAAACAACATAACAGATATTGGTTCTTCTATATCTTTTCTTAAAACGAGTGCCGCATAATAAGTACTGTCTGTCTGCCGGCGTCCGTCAAAATAATTGAACTCAATAAATTCAATACTAGCTTCCGAAGGTTTTAATTTTTGTTGTATTGCTTTCCAGTCAATCGATACCTGCTGTGTTTTTTGGAAAGCAACAGAATTGCGTACCAACTCTTTTTCCAACACCGATGCCTTTTCTGTTATATTCTTTAAATGACCTGTAGGCACTTCGTCAACCCTGGAATAAAGTGCTGCTATTTGCTTTTTTAATTCGATCCAGTCATCATACTTCTTTGAAAGTGCAGTATCTCCACTGTTATATATGATTTGATGAATTTGCTTTGATGAAGAAAGAATCTGGTTTCTGCGCAAAAGGGAAATCAAATAGGGCTGGCCTTTGTTACCATTATTAAACTTATCAAAATAAAAAGAATAGTATTCGCCTTCTGCTCCCGCTATATTATCCAGGTACAATTGTTTTTCATCCTCTGAAGTAAAGGAGAACATCCGGGCTGCCTGCGCATTTTGTGCGTCAAATGCTTTTACATATAATTCATTTGCCTTTTCAATTTTATTGTCTCCCCAATATACTTTTGCCAGGCTTAAAGTATTACTGGTATAAAAAGGATGTTGTTCACCAAGATTCTTTTGCCATAGATTTCTTGCTTCTAATAGAAATTTTTCTGCCATATCGAATTTACCAGTAATAAAATACAGCGAACCAAGACTATTTTTATTAATGGCTATATCTGCTTCAACGGCTGCTCCGAAGCCTTCAAATATTTTTCCTGCTTCTATTGCAAGCGACTCTGCTTCACCATACTTTCCCATTTCTCTATACAACTGCGAAAGATCACTGCAACTTTGTGCATAATAGTGTCCATTTGAAGATATTTTTTGTCTTATTTCTTTTGCTTCGAGATAAAGTGGTTCTGCTTTATCGTATTGCTTCATGAAATAATAGAGATCGGCAAGGATGGTACAACTAAGTGCATATTCATCATGCTGTTTGGTAAATGCTTCTTCTCTTACTTTTCTTGCTTCAATATACAATGGCTCCGCCTGCTGGTATTTACCCATATCCCGGTAAATATTAGCAAGGTTTACACAACTGATCGCATATTTAAATTTCGGAATCCCTTTTACCCTCCCTCTTATTTCTTTGGCTTCAAGTGCCAAAGGTTCGGCATTATCATATTGCCCTAAATTCCAGTAAATAGCTGCCAGGTTATTGCAACTTTGCGCATACGCATCATGTTCTTTTGTAAATAATTGTTCCCGGATGGCTCGGGCCTCTAAATGTTGTGAAATAGCTTTTTCAAATTGCCCGCTATCATTGTATAAAATTCCCAACATATTACAGCTACCTGCATACTGATTACTTTTCTTAGTATGAAGGCCTTCCCAAATTTCCATTCCTTCTAAATAATACTTCTCTGCTTTGTTGTATTGCCGAAGCTGGTAATAAATCTGCCCCAGAAGATTTGCATTCGCCGCATAAGTGTTATTGGAGATACCAAGTTTTTGCTTGATAACCTCCCTCGCTTCCAGGTAAAAAGGTTCAGCACCGGCATATTGACTTTTACTAAAATAAAAAAGGTTGGCAAGATTGGTCAGTAATTGAATATAAGAATCTGTGTAGAGAGAGTCTTTGGGTATAATTTGCCTGGAGAGTGTATAATATTGAATGGCACTATCGGTATTTTTTTGTACCCGAAAGGAATCAGCATGATCCCGGTAAAGTTGCCAGGATTGAGACTGAACCTCGGGGGAAAAAGTACATAAAGCCAATACCAGAAATAACGATCTGCTTTGCATATAATGCATAATATTTAAGCCATTCTAACTACCACAATGTATTTGCTAATAACCTTAAACAGGTCTTCCGGATTGGATTGTTTTCAGAGATGGGATGGGCAACTTCCCCTTGTTGCTGAGTAACATTTTTGTTTCAAAAGGAGATATATTTTGAAGATAGCAAGAAGAAATGAAGAAGAATATTTTTTTAGGGGCTGAATACAAAAAATACCCATTAGTAGGTATTTTAAAAACAAGGAATGCTATTTCATTTTGGGAAGCACTACTGGTTTTTTCTTGGGCGTCTTGGTAAGATTATATGCAAGGCTCAACCTAAAGTTTCTGGTTTGTGTGATGCTATAACTTTCGAGGTTGAAATTAGTGCCATACGTAAATATCCTACGCTGCTGGTTGACAAAAGGATCAATTACGTTGATCGTTACCGTCATTTTCTTATTAAAGAATTTCTTTTGCAAACCCATATTCATGCTCGTATTCCATCGGGCAAAGCCCTGTGGATTGCCAAAACGATTAACATTGAAACCAGCGGTAACATTCCACAAGTCAGTCGGGGTAAAACTTGAATTAATATTAGAAGTAAATGAACCTCCATTCCGGAATTTACGAACGGTGATATCAAAGGCACTGTATTTACTATAGGTGTAGCTGGCACTAAGATTCACTTTTAATTTTTTAGTGATAGTAACCCCGTTCCAGCTACTAACTTCATATTCTTTACGACCACTTATATTTTCCCAGGTAACCTGTGTTTTTCCTTCGGGTAACAATGTGCGAACCTGGCTAAAAATATCCTGCACACTGTTATAACCAACACCAATATTTACATAATACTTGGGCTTCGTTCTTCCGGCAATAAAATCAAAATTATGTGCAGTGGATGCTTCCAGTTTTTCATTACCAAAACGAATATTGTAAGGATCAGAAAAATCAATCGTAGGATTTAATTCGCCGATGCCCGGTCTGCGGATACTACGGCGATAAGCCAGGGTAAGATTTAGTTTATCCCTCCACGTTTTATTGATATTGGCAAATGGCAACCAGGTAAAATAATCATTCCTGACATCCCGGCTTTCTTTCAATAACTCAAACCATATATCTGTTCTTTCTACAGAAGTTCCGGCGGTAAAACTGAAATCTTTTCCGAGTATTTGCTTAACAGATGCCCGAAGATTGCTAACAGTTTGATGAAACCAGAAATCATTACTCAGCAATTCCAATTTCTCCATCGTTCCTTCCGGTTTCTTTTTGTAAGTGGCATTTACAATAACATGATTATTGTTTCGGTTCAGTGCTGTACCTAATGACAAAAATGTCTTTTTATTGTCCAGCATTTTATCATAGTTAACACGAACACTGTAGTTATTGATCTTGGTATTATTCAATTGCTGTTGCATTGAATCCATACCATTAGGAGTAAAATCAGGATTAAAAAACTGCTGGTAAAATAAACGATCATTCTGGTTGGAAGAAAAACTATAACCGGTAATTATCCTTAGCGTTTCACCCAGTTTTCTTTTCCAGGTATAACTTAAATTGAGATTGGGACTATAATTATCGCCTTCACTTTGCACTTGTCTCCTGCTCAGCTTCCACAGTTCATCAAAGCGATTGATATTCTGATATTCGGTATTATTAGTATTGTCAAAGCTGTTCTGGTTATAATTCAATACGAGGTTGATGGTGTTCGTCTTATTAATATCGTAATCAATATTTGCTCTGAAGTTTGGCCGCACACTTTTATTGGTATAGTTGTTTGTGGTATTAAAGAAATTGGAGGAATCTTTATAAATATTATTACGGATGGAATACCCATTGCCTTCAAACTCATTATATCCGCCACCGGCATTAATGTTTATCGCCAGACCTTGTTTACGATAAGTAAAGCTACCATTCACTGTAGCCTCGCCTCTTGTACCTGCAGTAATGGAAACCCTGCCGCTTATTCCAACTTTTCCTTTTTTAGTAACGATATTAATTACTCCGCCCTGCTCATTCGCATATTGCGGAGGAGGATTTGTCATCACTTCAATTTTATCTATGGAGCTGCCGGGCATTGATTCTAATAAATCCTGCAACTGCTGGAGATTTAATTCAACAGGTTTATCATCAATCAATATTTTAGGTTCCTTCCCTCTTACGGTAATTTTTCCGTCCGGGTCTTTTCCAACAAGTGGAACATTGGTCAATAGATCACTTGCATTACTACCAGCAGCTATTGCGGATTCGCCAGCATTAAAAGTAATGTTCCCCTCTTTCGATTCTATCAATGGTTTTTCGGCATATATAACTACCGTTTCCAGGTTATCGGTTGTGCGGGGCATTAATGTGATATCCGCAAGATTGAAATCGAATCGTTCCATCCTGAAGTGAATACTATCGATAGTAAGAGGCTGAAGTCCGATATAAGTAATGGATAATTTATAATGCCCGAAGTCTACATTTTGAAAAGTGAATTGCCCGGTTTTATCCGTAACAGCCGATTTTCTTTTAACTGTATCTGCTAAGGAAATTAATTGTACGGTGGCACCTTCGAGAGCTTTTTTCTTTTCATCCATCACATTACCGGTCAATAAACCCGATGCAGGTTTCTCTTGAGCAATTGCACAAATAAAAAACAACAGGGCTGTTAAAGTGGTGGAGACTCTTTTAAGCATTGGCATTTAGACGCTCAAAGATAGTTTTAACCTGCTCTGGTTTAAAAACTTTTGGAGCAATGGTAATCACAAACAGTTGTTGGCCAATCATTCATCTTTCGCTGACATACTGTCATAATCTTGGAGTTTTTAGGTATATTTGTCCTCCAAATTTTAAAGAAGAATGCTTGATTACGTGTCGGATAAGGCGCAGGACGAAGGAAGACAGGGAGAGGCTTTTTCACCCGTTTCCAACGATTCCCAATTATTTAAAAAACGATTTTACATCGAAAGCTATGGTTGTGCAATGAACTTTGCAGACAGCGAGGTGGTAGCTTCTATATTAAATAAAGAAGGCTTTGGTGCTACCCGCAACCTTGAAGAAGCCGATTTGATCTTTATCAATACCTGCTCTATCCGGGAAAAAGCTGAGCTAACGGTTCGTAAACGACTTACTGAATTTAAACTGTTGAAGAGAGCTAAGAAAGGAATGTTGATAGGCTTGCTGGGATGTATGGCAGAGCGGTTGAAGTCAAAATTATTAGAAGAAGAAAAGCTGGTTGATATTGTCGTTGGCCCTGATGCATATCGTTCATTACCTGCATTGGTAATGGAAGCAGAAAGTGGACAAAAAGCAGTCAACGTTTTATTAAGTCGAGATGAAACCTATGCAGATATTTCTCCTGTACGATTAAACAGCAATGGAATTAGTGCTTTTGTGAGTATCATGCGGGGTTGTAATAATATGTGTTCTTTCTGTGTAGTACCACTTACAAGAGGAAGGGAAAGAAGCCGCAGTGCAGAAAGCATTATTGCCGAATGCACAGATCTTTTTCAGAAAGGATATAAAGAGGTAACATTGCTCGGTCAAAACGTAGACAGTTACTATTACTTTGATGAGCTGAAAGATTCATCAATAACGTTTGCCATGCTACTTGAAAATGTTGCATTGATATCTCCTTCATTAAGAGTTCGCTTTTCTACCTCCCATCCAAAAGATATTACTGACGAGGTATTACATACGATTGCAAAGCATGAGAATATTTGTAACCATATACACCTTCCTGTTCAAAGTGGTTCATCAAGAGTGCTTCAGTTAATGAACCGCACCTATACAAGAGAATGGTATATGGCAAAAGTGGACAGGATCAAACAAATTATTCCCGACTGTGGCATTACCGCAGATATTATTACCGGTTTTTGTACTGAAGAAGAAGCAGATCACCAGGATACGCTTAGTATAATGGAGTATGCAAAATATGATTATGCATATATGTATTTCTATTCTGAGAGACCGGGTACATTAGCACAACGACGGTATAAAGATGATGTACCACTCGAAACAAAAAAAAGAAGATTACATGAAGTTGTTCAAATGCAGAATAAACTGTCTCTTGAAAGTAATCTAAAGGACATAGGCAAAATATTTAAAATTCTAATAGAAGGTGATAGTAAGAAAAGTAATACCGATTGGGTAGGAAGAAGTTCTCACGGCAAAGTATTTGTTTTCCCAAAAGAAGATTATCAATTAACCAAAGGTGACTATGTGATTGTGAAAGCAACCCATTGTACACAAGGAACATTATTAGGCTTTATCGTCAACAATAAATTATAATGGATATTCAAGCAATAAAAAATCGGTTTGGCATTATTGGCAATTCTCCTGCCCTCAATTATGCGTTGCAAGTAGCGGCACAGGTTTCCAATACCGACCTTACTGTTCTTATTAATGGACAAAGTGGGGTGGGTAAAGAAGTATTCTCCCATATTATTCATTCACTGTCTGCCCGGAAACATAATCCCTTCATTGCAGTTAACTGCGGAGCTATTCCTGAAGGCACTATTGATTCTGAATTATTCGGTCATGAAAAAGGCTCTTTTACAGGGGCGGCAGATGCAAGAAAAGGATATTTTGAAACGGTAAATGGTGGAACAATTTTCCTCGATGAAATTGGTGAATTGCCATTGGGTACACAGGCACGACTATTGAGAGTGTTAGAAACCGGGGAATACATTCGTGTTGGTTCATCTAAGGTTCAAAAAACAGATGTACGGGTAATTGCTGCAACGAATAAAGATCTGTTGCAGTTGGTTCAATCGGGTAAATTCCGGGAAGACTTGTATTATCGCTTGAGTACGGTTCCAATCAGGGTTCCTTCATTGCACGACAGACCAGAGGATATTCATATATTGTTTAGAAAATTTGCAGCAGACTTTGCTACTAAATATAAAACAGGCTCAGTTCAGCTGGATGATGAAGCAAAACAACTGTTAATAAGCTACCCATGGCCCGGGAATGTGCGGGAATTGAAGAATATTGCAGAGCAAATTTCTGTGTTAAGTACAGATAAAAACATCACTGCAAAACAACTGGGTAAGTTTTTGCAGCCATATTCAGAAAACAGAATGCCGATACTGGCTTCGTCCAATGGCAACAGCCATGAGTTTGCGAATGAAAGAGAGATACTGTACAAGTTGTTTTTTGATATGAAGAAAGATGTAACAGAATTAAAACGAATGTTCCTGGATGTGTTACAAAATCCCGGTATGGTATCGCAAAACCAGGCTTTCATTAATGAACTGAAAGAATTAAAAAATAATGAAGTAGCGCAGCAGGTTCCATTATCAATTAGTTCTCATCAACCCCTCCAATCGGTACAACCGGTTATAATGCGGGATGATATTCATGACCATGTAGAAGTTGAAGAGAGTTTGAATATTGTAGATAAAGAAAAAGAACTTATCATCAAGGCATTAAAAAAACATAAAAGCAAACGAAAAGATGCGGCACTTGATCTGGGCATCAGCGAACGTACATTGTACAGAAAACTTAAAGAATACGACATTGAAGAATAGTTTAAATAAATGCTACACTAAGCAATACGGCAACAAGAAGGTATTTTCTACTCTTGCAGTTGTTATTATTGCAATCGGTGCTTTATTTATCAGCAGTTGCAATATTTATAAGTTCAATGAAGCCACTATCCCCGCAGATATTAAAACCGTTAAGGTAAATTATATTGAAAATAAGGCTCGTTATATCAACCCTCAAATGAGTCCAAAACTCTCCGATAAACTCCGGCAAAAAATTATCGGGCAAACCAGATTATCACAAACCAATAGCGACACTGCTGATTGGGATATTAGCGGATATATTACAGATTATAGCTTCAGTACCTCTGCCATCTCCGGACAGCAGGTGGTAAATAACAGACTTACAATAGCAGTTCATATTATTCTTATCGATCGCAAAAAAGATGAGAAGAAAGAACATGATGTATCCCGCAGTTTTGAATTTAAGGGTAATCAAACTTTTCAACAGGCAGAAAATTCCTTGTCGGATGAAATAATCAGAACTCTTACCGACGAAATTTTTAACCGCCTCTTTTCTAACTGGTAAGTAACCTTTATCTTGAATTTATGAATGGTCAGATTAATCAATTAGTAAAGTCATTGTTGCAAAAAGATTCCCTCGAGCATTGCAGCCTGGAAGAATTACAAAGCTTTGCAGATCGTCATCCTTATTTTGGGGCTGCACAATTATTGTTGACCAAAAAATTAAAGACAGAAAATTCTGCCCAATACAACGACCAGTTACAAAAAACTTTTCTTTTCTTTCATAATCCCCTTTGGGTAGAGCAGTTATTGACCGACACAGGACATGCAGAAGTTATTCCTGCAAAAAAATCATCAGTTGAAGAAATAATTGAAACAAAAGAAGAACCCATTGCTTATACTATTGAACCAGTTATTACTCCTGTTTTAGAGACTGAAGAAACTATCACTCAAATACAAGTTGAGGAAAATTCAGAAATAGTAGTTGAAGAAGAAAATGATACTGCACCAGCACCAAACGATGTAGTGAGCATGGCCGAACAAAATGCTCAAGAGCCGGAAATAAAAATTCCACCGCTTAAAATAGAGCCATTTGATCCGGCTAAAGCAGAACTCAGCTTTGAACCTTACCATACTGTTGATTATTTTGCTTCCCAGGGCATTAAATTTAAAGAAGAGGAAAAGCCACTTGATAAATTCGGGATTCAACTCAAAAGCTTTACCTCCTGGCTTAAAACGATGAAAAGATTGCCGGTTAGTGAAATTGCTGCAGTCGTAGATGGGATTAGCGAGAAAAAAGTGGAAAAATTGGCTGAACACTCTTTAGAACAAAGAGAAATTCTAACAGAAGCTATGGCCGAAGTATGGGAAAAGCAGGGTAATAACGCCAAAGCCATTGAGATATATAGCAAATTAAGTTTGCTTGAACCCTCTAAAAGCCCTTATTTTGCAGCGAAAATTGAACGTTTAAAGTAAAAGAATAGACATGACTACTATATTTATTGTACTGATTGTTCTTGCTTCTGTAATACTGGGTTTGATAGTATTGGTACAGAACCCAAAAGGAGGCGGATTGGCTGGTAATATCGCCGGTTTTAGCAACCAATTTATGGGTGTAAAACAAACTACGGATGTCCTCGAAAAAGGCACCTGGATATTTGCAGGCGTTATCGGTCTTTTATGCCTGTTTTCAGTAATGTTTATTTCTAAGTCAGCTACTGCTACTTCAGGGAAAGTAAATGATGCCACAGAGGCACCGGTTCCGGCTACCAGCCAACCTACTAACACCGCCCCTGTTTTACCAACCGCACCAACAACAACACCGGTAGGTCAATAAAAAACTACCACAACATATTTTGCACCCCGACCAAACCAGTCGGGGTTTTTTATTTAATTTCAACATCAACTATGAAAAAGAAAATAATTACCGGCCTTATTCTTGCCCTTTTAATTATTGGAGCTGTTATCGGGTACAACATTCTGGGTCCTACTGTTTCAGCGCCTGAAGGAAAATATTTTTATATCCATACGGGTGATGATATGGCAACGGTAAAACAAAATTTAGTTAAGCAGCAAATAATCAGCAATACTAACTGGTACAACAGGATAGCAGTATGGATGAAATATAAGAATGTAAAGCCCGGACGCTATGAAATAAAAAAGGGCACCAGCTTGCTAAAGCTGGTACAAATGCTGAGAAGTGGTAACCAGTCCCCTGTAAAAATGGTCATCACCAAAGAACGAACCAATGAACTATTTGCCGGAAAAATGGGAAAGAAGTTTGATGTAGAATGTGATTCATTGCAGATGATAAATTTTCTCAACAATAATGATTCGCTGAAGAAATATGGTGTTAATAGTAATACAGCGATGTCTATAATAATGCCGTATACTTATTCCTTAAATTGGAATAGCACAGCCGATAAAATATTTCAACAGTTTTATACAGCTTATCAAAAATTTTGGACGACTGAAAGAAAAGTCAAGGCAGATAGTCTTCATCTTACACCGCTTGAAGTAATTTCATTAGCTTCTATTGTGGAAGAAGAAACCAATAAGAAAGCGGACAAGTATAATATCGCCAGCACTTATTTAAACAGGGTCCGTACCGGCATGAAATTACAAGCAGACCCAACAGTCAAGTTTGCCATGAAAAATTTTGGACTAAAAAGAGTTACTGGTGTCCATCTAAAAACAGATTCTCCGTACAATACATATATGTACGCTGGCATACCGCCAGGCCCTATTTGCACTCCTTCTATTGAATCAATTGACGCTGTACTGAATGCACCAAAAACAGAATACCTGTATTTTGTTGCTAGTCATAAATTTGATGGCAGTAGTGTTTTCACCACTAATTACGACGATCACCAGAAAGTTGCGAGGTTATATCAAAAGGAGTTAACAAGAAGAATGGACTCATCTAAAAAAGCAAATGCTATCAAGTAAATGTCTTACTTCCAGAAAATAGGGAACCGGATTGTTGATGCACCACCAGCAAAACAAATTATAGATAGAAGTAAAACCCTTTCGCTTCCCGGTTTTAGGAGCATTCCGTTGTATGATGTGGTAAAATTTTTCTTTGGCCAGGTAAAAACAGTGGGAATGACGGAAAGGGCCTCAGCCATTGCTTATAATTTTTTTATGGCTATTCCTCCGGCAATTATTTTCCTGTTTACATTAATTCCTTTTTTACCCATTTCCAAAGAGTTTGAAAATAGTTTATACAGTCTTATCCGGGATGTAATTCCCGGACAAAAAAACAACTCGCCTGTTATTGAATTCTTACAGGATTTTATCAATAATCCAAGAAACGGGTTATTGTCATTAGGTTTTATTCTTTCCTTATTTTTTTCCTCTAATGCCATGATGGGCATTATGCGATCTTTCGATAAAAATTATATGGGTTTCAGGAAAAGAAAGGGGCTACAAAAAAGAATGGTGGCGTTAAAGATCACCCTTGTATTATTTGTAATGGTGTGTGCATCCATATTGCTCTTGATCGGGCAAGGGCAGGTATTAAAATTTATTGGTATCGAAAGTCCAACTGTAAGATCCATTATAGTAAATGCCCGGTGGGTGGTGATCGTTCTTCTTTTTTTTGTTTCAATTTCCTATATCTATCGCCATGCACCAGCCATTGATAAAAAATGGAGAATGATTAATCCGGGTTCCATTTTGGCCACTTTTTTGATGTTACTAATGACACTGCTTTTTTCTTGGTGGGTAAGTCGCTTTGGGAACTACAATGAAATTTACGGGTCAATAGGTACCGTCTTGATACTACTCGTATTAATTTTTATTAATTCGTTGGTCTTATTAATTGGCTTTGAATTGAATGTGAGCATTACCTCGCTTAAAAAGATAGCAGATGAACGGAAAGATATCCCCCCAGACGGTGGCGATAAATCCGTTTAATTTACGAAATTTGATTACTCCTAAATTTATACAAAATGAAAAAACTATTATTTGCTGCGGCACCTGTCCTTGCAATTGCTATGCTTGCTCTGGCTCCCATAAGCGACCCCTTGTCAATCGGGGCATCTATTCCCAACGCAGATGTGAAAATGAAAGACATCAGTGGAAAAGAGGTTTCTTTTAAAGATGCAATGAAGAAAAATGGTTTGTTGGTTATGTTTAGTTGCAATACTTGCCCGGTGGTACATAAATATGAATCAAGAACTGTTGAGGTATGTAAAAAAGCGTTGGAAAATAACATTGGGGTGATTTTATTAAATCCTAATGAAGCTTATCGTGAAAAAGGCGACTCATACTCCGATATGCAGGAATATGCAAAAAAACTGGGGTACAACTGGAACTATGTTATAGATAATAATTCTGTGATGGCCGATGCCTTTGGCGCTACCAGAACACCAGAAATTTTCTTGTTTAACAATGATGGCAAGCTGGCTTATCACGGAGCCATTGATGACAATGCCAATAGCGCTGATGATGCTATTTCCTATATGAAGCCTGCTATTGAAAACCTGAAGGATGGCAAAAAAATTGAACCTGAAAAAACAAAATCTGTAGGCTGTACCATTAAGCGTAAAGCGCAGTAAATACATAAAACATTCCTTTTAGAAGCCTGTACAGAATACGTACAGGCTTTTTTTATAGAAACTTTATGGAATTTTTTTATGTAGGCATCAAAGCTTTACGACACCCGATTTTGTTACCAAAAACACAGCTTATGTTATCACGGCAAACAATCAATCGCATCATCATCCTTGGTTTTATGACCTTAGTTGGCTTTGGACTTGCAAAAGCTATTTACCATCAAAGTGTAATGGGAATTATCCTTGCATTAACAAGCCTTTGTGCCGGAATTTATTTTTTATACATATTGGTAAAAGCCAGGGAAGAAATGGAAGCAGAAGAAGCTTAGCGTTTTTTAAGCATAGCCATGATTTCCTTCTTCAGCGCTTCATGGGAGATTTGTTCTTCAAAAAAATTCCGGTAGCCTGTTTTATTATTTATAAATAAGGTTGCCGGAATTGCTCCCGACCACTTGGCATCAATCTTAGGACAGAAATAATCTGCATTGGTTTCATTAAGCCACAGCATCGGCGCATTAAATTTTCTTTTTTTCGCAAAAGAAGTTATGCCAGCTGGAAAAGCATCACTAAAGTCGAGGCTCACCAGTAAAATTGTAAGACTGTCCTTGCGATTATCTTTTAGCTCTTCCAAAAAGTAGGGGATTTCTTCAATGCAAGGCATGCACCAGGTAGCCCAGAAGTTAACGATCAGAGGCGTTTTGCTTTCAGCAATGATTTTTTCCAGCTCGGCAACCTTTACACTCTTTATCTCTTGAGAGAAACAGGTTGTTATTGCAAGCAGAAAACTAACTACCCATAAAGATTTCTTGATTATCATAAACCGCAAACTTTAAACATCAAACTGAGAGCCATTCTCTCCCCTCCCATTATTTTCCCACTCTTTAAAAAGTTCTGTATACCTGACGTTATCCAAACCGGGCTGGTTGTACTGTCCCGCATTGTTCTTTTGGCGAAATGCCTCATATAAGGCAACTGCACATGCCACACTAATATTGAGCGATTGAATAATGCCGACTTGTGGTATAATAAAATTTCCATCCCCCATAGCTCTTATTTCATCACTAACGCCGCTATGTTCGTTACCAAAGACAAGTGCAATGCTTTTTGTAAAATCAATGCTATGTAAACTTACAGCATCGCTACTGAGATGCGTAGTTAAAATGGTCGAATAGCGTTTTCTTAGCGATGCAAAACATTCCTCAGCATTTTCAAAAGGATGAACGGTTAACCATTTGGCAGCACTGGATGAACTTTTGGCTCCCCATTTTTTATGACGGGGAATTTTTGTGTTGAGGATATAAATGTCCTGGACACCTACGGCATCGCAGGTACGCATCACAGCCGAAATATTATGCGGGTCGAAAACATTTTCCATTACAATGGCAATATTGCCTTGTCGTTTATCGAGTACAGACGTAAGCTTATGATGTCTTTCCGGGGTCATTGAGATTGAAGTTGTTAGCTTGTAATAAGAGGCAAATTAAGTATATTTATAATTGATGATTTTAAATACATAAATTTTATGAAATATTCTCCGGTTCAGAATTATATCAATGGAAAATTTGTAGCTGCTTCTCATGCAAAAACCATGGAAGTGGTCTCACCTTTAGATGGAAATTTATTAGCTACTGTCCCTATGTCAACCGCCGCAGATCTAGATAATGCAGTTAAAGCAGCAAAAGATGCCTTTCCGGCCTGGAGCAAAACACCTATAAAAGAAAGAGTACAGGTTTTCTTTAGATATAAAGCGTTATTGGAACGAGACTTAAAAAAACTTGCTGAACTCTGCAGCGAAGAAAATGGCAAAACGTATGGAGAATCGGTAGCTGAGATAGAAAAATGTATTGAACTAACCGAGTTTGCTACTTCTCTGCCACAATTAGTAACCGGTGAAATATTAGAAGTAAGCAAAGGTGTAGAATGCAGAACGGAACATGTACCCCTTGGAGTTGTGGCGAGCATTGTACCCTTTAATTTTCCGGCCATGGTTCCAAACTGGACTTTGCCCAATGCTATAGCTTTAGGAAATTGTATGATCATGAAACCATCGGAGAAAGTTCCATTGTGTTGTGGAAAATTGGCTGAGCTATTAAAAGAAGCAGGTTTACCCGATGGTGTTTTCAATATAGTACATGGTGATGTAGAAATTGTTGAAGCCATCTGCGATCATCCGGGTATTGAAGCAGTTTCATTTGTTGGCTCAACCAAAGTGGCAAAGATTGTTTACCAACGGGCAACGCAAAACTATAAAAGGGCATTAGCTCTCGGCGGTGCAAAAAACCATTTGATGGTTTTACCCGATGCAATACCGGGAATGACAGCACAAAATGTGGCAGCTTCAATGAGTGGTTGTGCCGGGCAGCGTTGCATGGCTGCATCTGCCATGATCGGTGTTGGTAATGTTGACAGCATCATTGATAAAATATGTGAGGAAGCCAGAAAAATAATTCCGGGAGAAAATTTAGGTGCAGTTATCAGTAAAGAAAGTAAAGAACGAATTGAACGATATATTGGTGAAGCAGAAAGGGATGGTGCAAAAATTTTAGTAGATGGCCGCAATACAAAAGTCAAGGGTAAAGAGAACGGTACTTATGTGGGACCAACCGTTATTGATTATGTTACTCCAACCATGAGTGTAGCTACAGAAGAAATATTCGGGCCTGTAATTTCTATTATGCGAACTAATACGGTGGATGAAGCATTAGCGATTGAAAATGCTAATCCTTATGGTAATGCAGCATCAGTATTTACACAGAATGGTGGTATGGCCCGTTACATCATCGATCGGGCAAGTGCCGGAATGATCGGCGTAAATGTAGGTGTTCCTGTGCCCAGAGAACCATTCTCCTTCGGTGGCTGGAATGAAAGCAAATTTGGAGTGGGTGATATTACCGGCAAAAGTTCGATTGAATTTTGGACAAAGTTGAAAAAGAGCACAACGAAGTGGAATGCGGAGGCGGGAGTGAATTGGATGTCGTAAGATTGATTTATAGCCCGCAGTAGTATTCATAGCACATTTCAGGGGTAGGCAAATTGCTGAGTAAAAAAGTAACCTTAATCAACCATCATGATAAATAGATTTCTAATTGCTGTATTATTAATGGCCGCAAATGAGTGCAGCGGTCAGACGCCTGTAGATGTTGCAGAAACAACATTGAAAGTTAATATACTGGGTGAGGAATTTTTTTATTTAGGTTTTGCAGCAGGTGATAAGCTAATCTTCTCCTTTGAGGAAGCAAACGGAAAAGAGTTGAAAGAAGTAGAAATTACGGAGATGCCTTCTACTTCAAAATTCATTGCTTACAAAACGTCCATGATTAAAAACAAACAAATCAATGTTCAAAAAACAGGTATTTATAAATTTCGTTTTACCAATTCAGCTGGTATAAGTGCCAAAATTTGCAAATATAAAATACAACGTATCCCAGCCAGTGCAGCAACACAGGATTTTAATACTACTGTTTTTACTCATGTTGTAAATGACACCACTTACACGATGGAAGAAGATGCTGAATTAACAAAGACGGATACTGTCTATACCAATTTCCAGGACAGAACTGTAAAAGTAGCTGCAGCAACTCCACCCGGTGCAAATAAAACAACCTTCAACTTTGTTTTAAATGAAAATGTTATTGCGTGGAGTTATTATATCCATGTGAACCAGGCAGGTCAAAAACCTTTTGATGAAGCGAACAGGCAAATAGTAGCCGATTCAAAAGCAATGATCAATAAATTTCCCAATTATACTGTAATGGGTGCCATAGCAGCCGGCAAACCCGTTGCGATTAATAAACTACAGGAAGGCGAAGACATTGCTTATTGGGTAATGGAGGGTGAAAATGAAGCATTATTTAAAAGTGGTGGACAATTTCGCTTTATTAAAAAAGGCAAAGCCGTAAACGATTTTTCCCGAATGGAGCCTAGAAAAGGAAGCCTGTTTTTCTGTTTTTCCAATGACAATCCAACCGAAGCAGTATCGGTAACAGTAAAAATAACAACTGTGCAGGTAAACGAAGCCATGGAAATAAAACCGGTTAAAAGAATGATCATTAAACCACGTACAGAAATGTATTTGAAAAATTAAAACAGAATATGCAAACAAAAATAATTTCAGAAGCGGAGGAAGTTATTCAGAATAATCTTGATTACACCTTATTCTCCTGGAGCAAACAAAAGGGAATTGCACCCATTGCCGTTAAACATGCAGAAGGAGTATACCTCTATGGCTACGATGGCAAACGTTATATTGATTTTTCTTCAGGATTGATGAATGTAAATATTGGTCACGGTAATCAAAGGGTAACAGATGCTGTGATAAAACAAATGCAGGAAGTGTCGTATGTAACTCCGAGTTGTGTAACCAAAGTTCGGGGCGAACTGGGAAAGAAACTTGCAGAAATTTGTCCCGGTGATTTGAATAAAGCATTTTTTACCTTATGTGGTGCTACATCCATTGAAAATGGAATCAAGTTGTCAAGATTATTTACAGGACGACATAAAATACTCACCCGTTATCAATCTTATCATGGTGCATCATACGGAGCTATGAGTGCAAGCGGCGACCCGAGAAAAATACCAATGGATGCACAGCAGGCTCCCAACTTTGTGCATTTCGATTTGCCTTACTTATACCGTTGGGAATATGGAGAAGATAATTTATTGAAAGAATCAGTAGCCTCTTTAGAAAGAGTAATTGCTTATGAAGGTGCTGGTAATATTGCAGCGATATTGTTAGAAGGAGAATCAGGTTCATCAGGCTGTTTGCAATATCCTGTTGGTTATTTAAAAGCGGTAAGAGAAATCTGCAACAAGCACGGCATCTTACTAATTATGGATGAAGTGATGAGTGGATTTGGAAGAACAGGAAAATGGTTTGGTTTTGAAAATCACGGTATCGTTCCGGATATGATTGCAATGGCAAAGGGTTTGACTTGTGGCTATTTACCTTTCGGTTGTTTGATGGTTAGTGACAAAATTGCTTCAAAGTATGATGACGCCATGTTGCCATTAGGCCTCACCTACTCTGCTCACCCTGTAAGTTGTGCTGCAGCTTTGGAAACATTGAAAATTTATGAAGACGAAGGATTAATTGAAAATTGCGCAGCAATGAGTAAGTATGTAAATGCAGAAGTAGAAAAATTAAAACAAAAACATCCCAGCATTGGGGATTTTAGAAATACTGGCTTGTTAGGATGTATTGAATTGGTAAAGAACAGAACGACCAAAGAGCCAATGGCCCCATTCAATGCAAAGCCTGATGAAATGGCTGTAATGAATAAAGTGGCTGCAAAGATCAAAGACCTGGGTATGTACACTTTTGTTCGGTGGAGTTATATTTTTATTGCGCCTCCACTTTGTGTTACCAAAGAACAGGTTGATGAGGGATTGAAAATTATCAGTGAAGCAATTTCAATAGCCGATAGTTATGTTGAATGACAGACTTATGAATTTAAAAGCAGATAGCTCTCTCATCAACGAAGATCTTGCTCCCGTTTCTCCTTCCAAAAGAACATGGGGCACCTGGAATTATGCAGCCTTATGGATCAGTATGAGTCTTTGCATTCCTACCTATACCATGGCAAGCTCAATGATAAATAATGGAATGAACTGGTGGCAGGCAGTATTAACTATTTTTATTGGAAATGCCATTGTATTAGTTCCAATGCTACTGAACGGGCATGCCGGAGCGAAATATGGAATACCTTTTCCGGTTTTTGCCAGATCAAGTTTTGGAACGAAAGGTGCAAATATTCCGGCAATGTTGAGAGCCATTGTTGCCTGCGGCTGGTTCGGCATACAAACCTGGATTGGTGGCGAGTCATTGTATCACTTAATAAGAGCATGGAATCCCTCGCTGGCTGAAATTGATACTATATCGCTTTTTCCGCAAGCATTACCTATGATTTGCTTCGGGCTTTTCTGGTTGCTTAACATGTTCATCATATATAAAGGAGTAGAAAGCATTCGAAAACTGTTGGTGTTTAAAGCTATCTTTTTACCTATCGCAGCCATTGCATTATTCTGTTGGGCGGTAATAGCGGCTAAAGGATTAGGTCCGATATTGAGAGAACCATCAAAATTTACTGATAGTGCATCTTTCTTTAAATTTTTCTTCCCTGCATTAACTGCGGTGGTGGGTTTTTGGGCTACTCTCTCGTTAAACATTCCTGATTTTACGAGGTATTCCAAAAGTCAGAAAGCACATATAAAAGGACAGGCCATTGGATTGCCACCGTCTATGACATTATTTGCATTTGTCGGCGTAGTGGTTACTTCTGCATCAGCAATAATTTATGGAAGTCCTGAATGGGATCCGGTAAAACTGGCCAGCCATTTTGATAGTAAGCTGATGGTAACTTTTGCTATGATCGGCATTATCATTTCCACATTGGCCACCAACATCGCAGCAAATATTGTAAGCCCTGCGAATGACTTTTCAAATCTTTCTCCAAAGAAAATTAATTTCAAACTGGGAGGCTACATCACCGGTGTTATCGGCATATTGATCTTTCCCTGGAAATTAATGGCAGACCCCAATGGCTACATCTTTACCTGGCTGATTGCTTATTCCAGTTTATTGGGTCCCATCGGTGGTATTATGATTGTGGATTATTATTTCATCAGAAAAAAAGAATTGATTGTTGATGAATTGTACCAGCATAACGGACAATATAAATTTTCCAACGGATTTAACCCCGTTGCCATCATGGCATTACTCGTAGGTATATTACCGAATATTCCGGGCTTCCTGTTAAACATAAAAATTGTAGATGCAGGCACTGTACCATCTTGGATAAATGAATTATATCACTACGCCTGGTTTGTTGGATTTTTTGTAAGTGGTTTTGTATATTGGTTGTTGACGAAGAAAAAATAATATCATGTCAGTACTAATTAAAAATGGAAGAATAATAACAGCTACCGACGATTATGTAGCTGATATTCTTACTGAAGGAGAAAAAGTAAAAGCCATCGGCAAAAACTTATCTGCTAAAGCCGATAAAGAAATTGACGCCTCAGGCAAACTCGTTTTCCCAGGCGGCATCGACCCGCATGTGCATCTCGATATGCCCTTCATGGGCACTTTCAGCAGTGATAATTATGAAACAGGAACCAAAGCGGCTTTATTCGGCGGCACCACTATGGTCATTGATTTTATTTTACAGAAACAGGGTAATAGTTTACGCAGTGCATTAGAAGAATGGAAAGGACGAAGCGATAATAACTGTGTAGGTGATTACAGTTTTCACATGGCTGTTACAGACTTTAACGACAACACAAAAAAAGAAATACAGGAAATGATTGAGAAAGAAGGTATCACTTCTTTTAAAACATTTATGGCTTACAAAGGCGCATTAATGATTGACGACCGCCAGATGATTGGGCTGATGGAAGAAGTAAAAAAACATGGCGGCCTGATAAATGTACATGCTACTAACGGTGATATGATCGATTATCTCACCCAGAAACATCGCAGCGAAGGAAAACTATCACCAGTTTATCATTATCTATCACAGCCAGAAGTAACTGAAGCCGAAGCATCCGAACGTTTTGTGGATATGAGTAATTATACCGGTTGTCCGGGTTATATCGTTCACCTTACCTGTGAAGGAGCTTTAAATGCGGTTCGCAATGCCACCCAAAGAAATCAAAAAGTGTTCGTTGAAACATGTATTCAATATTTGATCCTTGATGCTTCATTGTATGAAAAAGAAGACGGAGCTAAATGGGTAATGAGCCCGCCATTAAGAGAAAAGAAAGACCAGGCAACATTATGGGCAGGAATCAATCAAGGATTGGTTCAAGTTGTCGCTACCGACCACTGCCCTTTTATGTGGGAACAAAAATTAATGGGCAAAGATGATTTTTCCAAAATACCTAACGGGCATCCTGCTATTGAAAACAGGATGGAATTATTATACAGCGAAGGAGTCAACAAAGGAAAAATTACCCTGAACAAATATGTAGAAGTTGCCTGTACCAATCCTGCAAAAATATTCGGCATGTTTCCGCAAAAAGGAACAATTGCTGTGGAAAGTGATGCAGACATTCTCATCTTCGACCCGAATGAAAAGCATACACTCTCTGCCAAAACACATCATATGAATGTTGACTATAGTGGTTATGAAGGTTGGGAACTAACGGGAAAAGTGAAAACTGTTTTATTAAGAGGACAAGTTGCTATTGAAAATAATGAATGTAAAATTGAAAAAGGTTTCGGTAAATTTATAAAGAGAAAGAAAGTTTCACAAACAATCTAATCACTATGCTACGAATCATTAAATCAGGATTAATTCAAATGAGTCTTCCAAAAACCGAAGGCGAAGGAACGATTGCAGAGATTAAAGAAGCAATGGTACAGAAACATATTCCGTTGATTGAAGAAGCAGGTAAGAAAGGTGTGCAGATATTATGCTTCCAGGAAATATTCAATACTCCCTATTTCTGTCCGGGGCAGGATAAAGCATGGTACGAAAGTGCAGAAACAGTTCCCGGACCAACGATAGAACGGATGCAGGAGTATGCCAAGAAATATAATATGGTAATGATCGTTCCGGTATATGAAAAGGAACAAGCAGGAGTGCTATACAATACCGCAGCTGTAATTGATGCGGATGGAACTTATCTCGGCAAGTATAGAAAAAATCATATTCCGCATACATCAGGTTTCTGGGAAAAATTTTTCTTTAAACCCGGTAACTTAGGTTATCCTGTTTTTCAAACGAAGTATGCAAAAGTTGGCGTTTACATTTGTTATGACCGACACTTTCCAGACGGGGCAAGATGTTTAGGACTGAATGGTGCTGAGATAGTGTACAATCCTTCTGCAACCGTTGCCGGGCTTTCTCAATATTTATGGAAGTTAGAACAACCGGCACATGCAGCTGCCAATGGATATTTTATGGGTTGCATCAATCGTGTTGGCACTGAAAAGCCCTGGAACCTCGGTAAGTTCTATGGTACATCCTATTTCGTTGACCCCAGGGGACAAATTTTTGCACAGGCATCAGAAGAAAATGATGAACTGTTGATTGCAGATTTCGATTTGGATATGATCGAGCAAGTGAGAAGTGTTTGGCAATTTTTCAGAGACAGAAGACCGGAGACTTATGGAAAGCTAACAGAGTTATGAGTTTAAAGTTTAGAGTTAAGAGATACAAATAACTCTTAACTCATAATTCTTAATTCTAAACTGAAAAAATGATTCAAAATAATAGACTTACTCCAATACAATACCAAGAAAACTTCTCCGACATTCACCCGCCGTATGAAAATATTACAGCGGCAAAAGTAGATGCGAATCGTTGTTTGTTTTGCTATGATGCACCTTGTATGAAGAGTTGCCCTACCAGTATTGACGTTCCTAAATTCATTAAGCAAATTGCAACTGAGAATATAAAAGGTTCTGCTCATACTATTTTCACTTCAAATATCATGGGAGCTGGTTGCAGCAAAGTATGCCCTGTAGAAAAATTATGTGAAGGTGCCTGTGTGTATAATTTACTGGAAGAAAAACCAATCCCCATTGCAAAGCTTCAACGTTATTCCACAGAAAAAGCGATGGCAAATAAATGGCAATTGTTTCAACGTAAACAATCCATTGGGAAAAAAGTAGCTATTGTCGGTGCCGGTCCGGCAGGGTTAAGTTGTGCCCACTCGTTATCCAAAGAAGGAATTGATGTAACGATTTATGAAAAAGAAAGCAAAGGTGGTGGCTTGATGACATATGGTATTGCTGCTTACAAAGTAACACCTCAGTTCTGCGAAGATGAAGTAAATTATATTTTATCCATAGGTGGAATAGAAGTAAAGTATAACCATGAATTGGGTAGAACTATTTCATTGGCTGAATTACAAACAAACTATGATGCCGTTTACCTGGGGCTAGGTGTTGGCGTTGCAAGACAATTAGATATTCCAGGCGAGGATATGGACGGAGTGGTTGATGCTATCAGTTTTATTTATCATTTAAGAAAGAATGGTTATCCCTCTGTTCCAGTTGGTGATAAAGTGGCAGTAATTGGAATGGGCATGACGGCCATAGATGCTGCAACACAAGCAAAAAGATTGGGTGCTAAAGAAGTTACCATGCTGTACAGAAGAACTGAAGACGAAATGCCCTGCACCAAACATGAATTGGATATTGCCATGTTGGATAGCTGTGAAATTATCTGGCTCGCTGCACCCAAAGAAGTGATCGGTATAAATAATAAAGTAACGCAATTGGTTTGCAGTAAAATGCAATTAGGTGAACCCGATGCAAGTGGTCGTCGCTCCCCTATTGAAACTGAAGAAACATTTTCATTGGAAGTAGACATGGTCATAAAAGCAGCGGGGCAAGTTCCGTTTGAGCATCTGATTACTGAAAATGGTATAACAAATAATAAAGGAAAGATTGTGATTGATAAAAATTGTGCAACAAATATTAAAGGAGTATTCGCAGGTGGTGATGCGGTGAATGGAGGTAAGGAAGTAGTGGATGCCGTGCAGGCAGGGAAAGATGGAGCAAAAGCTATAATGGCTTATTTGAATATTGCATGAAATGTATTTGAAGATTAGCGAACAGAACCCTGAAGTGTGCGACGCAACGAAGTTCATCTGTGTTAATGTCGCTGGTAACATAAAATAAAAAATATTATGGCAGATATCTCTTCAAATTTCCTCGGCATAAAATCACCCAATCCATTTTGGTTGGCGAGTGCCCCTCCTACCGATAAAAAGTATAATGTACTCCGTGCATTCGAAGCTGGCTGGGGCGGTGTGGTTTGGAAAACATTAGGCTCACAGGTAAAAAATGTTTCATCAAGATATTCAGCAGTTGATTTTGGCGGACAAAGAGTAATGGGTTTTAATAATATTGAATTGATAAGTGATCGTCCACTCCATATAAATTTAAAAGAGATTGCGGAGTGTGTAAAATTATTTCCTGACAGAGCCATGATCGTTTCGCTGATGGCAGACAATGATAAAAAAAGCTGGCATGAAATAATAAAAAAAGTAGAAGACACCGGCGCACATGGTTTCGAATTAAATTTTGGTTGCCCGCATGGCATGACCGAAAGAGGAATGGGTGCCGCTGTTGGACAAGATCCCGAAATAGCTTGCATGGTAGTGGAATGGGTGATGGAAGCAGCAACACTACCTGTAATCACTAAACTAACTCCTAACGTACATTCTGTTGTTCCAACAGGCCGTTCGGTTGTAAAGGCCGGCACCAATGCGTTATCATTGATCAATACAATACAATCAATCACTGGTGTAGATTTAGATACATTAGTACCAAATCCTTATGTAGCTGGCAAATCGGTGTTTGGTGGCTATTGCGGACCCGCAGTAAAGCCAATCGCATTAAAATTTCTTACTACCATTGCACAAGATGAATTGACGAAGAAAGTTCCTATATCCGGGATTGGCGGTATCAGCACCTGGAAAGATGCTGTAGAATTTATGCTGCTGGGTGCAAGCAATGTACAAGTATGTACTGCTGCTATGAAACATGGTTTCCGTATTGTAGAAGACATGTGCGAAGGATTAAATAACTGGATGGATGAAAAGGGTTTTAAAACACTCGATGATTTCATTGGTAAATCTGTTGACACCATCACACATTGGGAAGACCTCGACATCAACTATCACCATATCGCTAAGATAAACCAGGATAAATGTATTCACTGCGGTCTTTGTTACATTGCTTGTGAAGACACTTCACACCAGTCCATCAATCTCGAGTATGGCAAGCCGTATAACAAATACACCATTAAAGAAGAAGAATGTGTGGGCTGTAATCTTTGCATGTTAGTTTGCCCGGTTGATAAATGTATTACGATGGAAGAACATCGTGTAGCTCCAGAATATGTAAACTGGATTGAATGGCAGAAAAGAGGTTTACCATTGAATGATCATTAATTTTTTCAACTGTATTTTAAGTAACTTTAGAACTACCAAACACGGCCAACCTAAATGTATCACAAAACCAAAGAAAAGGTTCACGGGTTACTCCATCCAGAAATTGTTGGTGATAAGAATTGGGACAAGATCATCAACGTTTTTATTATCACCCTTATCATATTGAATGTAGCGGCTGTAATACTTGAAACGGTACCCAGCTTTCACGATGAACCTCATGAAAAACAATTCTTTTTTTACTTCGATCTTATATCCGTTATCATTTTTACTATTGAATATGTTTTAAGGGTCTGGAGCAGTAATCATGAATTAAAATATAGACACAGCATAAAAGGCCGGATAAAGTATATGTTATCGCCGGGTGCATTAATTGATTTATTGGCCATTCTTCCTTTCTTTTTACATACGCTGATTGGAATTAATGATTTGAGAATGTTGCGCATACTCAGGTTGATGCGTTTCCTGCGCCTTTTCCGGCTTACAGCGTACATGAAGTCTGCTCAATCCATTATAAATGTTTTTAAATCCCGGAAGAATGAATTATTGTTAAGCCTTGTGCTTGTGCTGTTCCTTATTATTTTTTCTTCCAGTGCTATCTATTTTGCAGAACATACCCACCCGGAGAACAAATATAAATTCGTAAGTATACCAGCAACTATATGGTGGTCGGTCGTAACACTTACTACGACTGGTTATGGTGATATGTACCCGATGACAACACTTGGAAAAACAATGGCTGGTGTTATTATGCTTACAGGTGTGGCTTTCTTTGCGTTACCGGCCGGTATCATTACGGCGGGCTTCCTGGAAGAATTCAGAAAAAATAAAAAACACCGTAAGACAAAATGTCCGCAATGCGGCCATGAAATGGATACTGACGAGAGCCACCAAGATCATTAATGGAGCCTATCTAATAAAACAACTGGGAAGCCTATCCAATGCTTTGGCTTTATTTTTGACCCTTTTTAACGCCTTATTGTAAGCTTATATTTTATGAAAAAATTCTTCAAAATTTTCGGCATCACTTTTATAATATTACTAGCATTGGCTTTTATCATTCCTGTAGTGTTCAAAAAACAAATACAGGCATTGGTGAAAAAAGAGATTAACAAAAGTCTGGATGCAACAGTAGATTTTTCCGACGTAAAACTTTCCTTGTTTCGTCATTTCCCCAAAATGGGAATAGTCATTAAAGACCTAGTAATTATAGGTAAAGACGAGTTTGCAGGAGATACTTTAATTGCTGCTAAAAATGTTGATGGATCAGCCGGCTTATTCAGCGTCCTGAAAGGAAAAGACATTAAAGTGTCTGATATCACAATAGAATCTCCCCGTATACATGCACTCGTAACCGAAGATGGAAAAATGAATTGGGATATTGTTAAAGCTCATACTGATACCAGCAATAATGCAGACACAGCTGCATCAGTTTTTAAAATGACACTGAAGAGTTACGAAATCAACAACGGTTATCTTTTATATGAAGATGAAAAAGCTAATACTTTTTTAGAAATAGATGGACTTGAGCATGAAGGAAGCGGTGATCTCACCGCTGATGTATTTACACTGGCCACTATTACAAAAGCCAGATCCGCCAGTTTAACACAGGATGGAATACCCTATTTGTTGAATACAGTAACTGATATTGAAACAGATATTAAAATTGACAATAAAACACGGACCTACACATTCAAAACACAAGACATTGTGCTGAACAATCTTAAACTATCGGCAGATGGTTTTATTCAAATGGAGAACGACAGCACTTTTAATATGGATATAAAATTCCAATCCCCTTCTAACGATTTCAAGGATATCTTATCCATGATACCGGATATGTATACAAAGGAATTTGATAAGATCAAAACAACTGGCAAGGCTGTATTTAATGGTTATGTGAAAGGTAAAATGACTCCGCAGCAAACACCAGCCTATGATGTGAACCTGGAAGTAAAAGATGGATCCTTTCAATACCCTGATTTGCCAAAGCCGGTAAAAAATATTCAATTTTCATTAAGAGCTTTAAATCCAGATGGCAATCCCGACAATGCTGTGATTGATATTCCCTACGGTCATTTGGAAATGGATAATGAGCCTTTTGATTTTCGCTTTATTTATAAAAATCCTATGACTACTCAGTTGATCGATGTCGCTGCAAAAGGCAAATTAGATTTATCGCAACTCACAAAGTTTATTAAACTAGAAAGCGGAACTAAGCTTTCCGGTCTTGTATGGGCCGATGCTTTTGCCAAAGGGCCTATGAAGGCATTGCAAAATCAATCCGGTGCTTTTACGGCGGGAGGATTTTTTGATATTAAAAATCTTTTCTACTCAGCCAACAGTTTCCCTCAACCCATTAAAAATGGAAATATCAAAGCCACCTTAGAAAACAGCGGTGGTATTGCAGATAATACAACCATCAATGTCTCTTCAGGGCATATCGAAGTAGGCAATGACCCCGTGGATTTTACGCTGCAACTAAGCAATCCTGTTTCAACAATCAATTTTGCTGGTACCGCAAAAGGACGTTTTACCTTAGACAATTTAAAACAGTTTACAACTTTAGAACCCGGTACTGCCATAAGTGGCATTTTAAATGCTGACATGGGATTTTCAGGCAATAAAACTGCTATCGATCAGGAACAATATGATAAAATATCGTTGACCGGAACAGCCGCTCTTGCTAATTTAAAATACAAATCCAGTGAATATCCAACTGGAGTTAGCATCAACGGAACACAACTTACTTTCAATCAGCAAAATGTTACACTTAGTAATCTTACCGGCAATTATTTAAATACAAACTTTACCGCTAATGGTATTCTAAATAATTTGATTGGGTATGCGATGCAGGGTCAAACTTTAACCGGCAACCTGAATGTTAATGCCGATAAATTAAATCTAAATGATTGGATGGGAACTCCCGCCACTAATGCACCCGCTGTTACAGAAGCAACAA
Source organism: Chitinophagaceae bacterium IBVUCB2 (assembly GCA_002127295.1). Lineage (GTDB taxonomy): Bacteria > Bacteroidota > Bacteroidia > Chitinophagales > Chitinophagaceae > JJ008. The sequence goes on along the minus strand of NFUV01000002.1, from coordinate 1,103,785 downwards.
CTACTGCTAGTAGCGGTTCCGGCATCCCATTCTTAGTACCTGCTGATGTGAACTTTACTATCAAAGCCAATGCAGGAAATGTAAAGTATGATAAGGTGGATTATAAGAATGTAAGCGGAACAATGGTAATGAATGATGAAAAAATTACCCTGCAAAATGTAAAAACTGATGTGCTGGATGGAACGGTATTATTGAATGGCTCCTACTCCACCAGGTTAGACAAAGTCAAACCTGATATTGGGCTGACATACGACATCAGGAACATGGATGTGCAGAAAATTTTTCAATCGTATAATTCTATACAATCACTTATGCCGATTGGTAAATATTTGGCTGGCAAACTAACTTCACAAATGTCTTTCACGGGGAAATTGAACGGATCTATGATGCCTGTGCTAAGCAGCCTTACCGGTAATGGTAATTTATTTTTAATAGAAGGTCTATTGGCAAAATTTGCACCGCTTGAAAAGCTGGCCACCGTATTGCAGATAGACAGGTTAAAATCAATAACACTAAAAGAAGTAAAACAATTCTTTGAATTTGCCAATGGCAAAGTGATGGTTAAGCCATTTAAGATCAGTATTGCCGGAATAGATATGGAAATTGGCGGCTTTCATGGTTTCGATCAGTCTATTGATTATGCGATACAAATGAAATTGCCAAGAAGTATGATGGGCACAAAAGGAAATAGCCTGGTGAACAACCTGGCAGCCCAAGCCAACAATAAAGGTATACCCATTAAGTTAGGAGAAACAGTAAATTTAAGTGTTAAGATGACGGGTAGTATCAGCAGCCCCTCCATAGGTATCGATCTAAAAGAAATTGCAGGAGATGTCATCGAAGATTTAAAAGACCAGGCGAAAGATTTTGCACAAGCCAAATTAGATAGCGCTAAAGCAAAAGTAAAAGACTCGTTAGCGGCTGTAAAAAAACAAGTGACGGATAAATTAAAAGACAAGCTGAAAGATAAAATATTTGGGAAAGACACAACCGCTGTTGTCCCCAATCCGCAGGATACCACACCCAAAAAACCAAAAACAGATATTAAGAATAAAATAAAAGATATTTTCAACCGCAATAAAAAACCAGCGGATACAACAAAGAAGAATTAGGAACCTGTTTTCGGTTTCATTGCTAAATCTTACATTTGCGACCCGGAAAGTTCGGGACGTAGCGCAGCCCGGTAGCGCACTAGCATGGGGTGCTAGGGGTCGCAAGTTCGAATCTTGTCGTCCCGACATTAAAAAGACCCCTGATTTATCTCAGGGGTCTTTTTATTTTTTGCTGTGATTCATATCCTTTTATTCCCTTACACTAACCGACACATGCCTGTCTTTTACTCTGTCTGATTCCGGTGCATCCGTTGCATATTTTGCAAATTCTGAACCATATCCTTCTGCACCTTCTACTTGCCCGCTAAGACCTGCTTTTACTAATGCTGCTTTTACTGCTTCGGCTCTTGCAGCAGATAGTTTTTTATTTGATTCTTCGTTGCCGGTTTTATCGGTGTAACCGCCAATTTTTATTTTTGCTTTGGGAAAAGCTTTTAAGATAGCTGTAATATTATTTAACTGCCGACGGCTTTCATCGGTAACTTCTGCACTACCAGTTTTAAAATTAAGATCGTCGAAATCAAACCATATTTTTTTAAGAGAATCTGAACCTAGCCTGGCCCAGTCTGTGCCGAGAAAACCAACCAGCTGGTCTTCTATCCCTCCTTTATAGGCATCCAGTTCGCTACCATCCGGTAGTTTTACTTTCATCAATTCCCTGGAAGTGGTAGTTGTATTAATCGTACTGGCAGTATCGGGTGGGTTAGTTGTTACTACTGCTGTGTCATCACTGACCGATGCTGTATTATTACACCCATTTTTTCCTCCAAATAGAAAATACCAGGCTGCCAATGCTGCAAGGGCAAGTAATAAAAGCCATAATACCCATCTCATGCCTCCTGACTTTTCCTCTACTCTATCTCTTACATAATTTGTGGTTGTTGCTGCAGTTTGTCTTACATCGCTTGAAGCGGATGAAACAGAGTCGGATATTTTTCCGAGACCAAGCATGGATGCAATTCCAGATAAGCCAGCAGGCAGCATGCTCATTACATTGGCTTTTTGGCTTGCGAGGAAAGACGACAAACCTCCTGCATTAAGATTATTTTCTACAGCATATTTTCCAACCGTAGCAGTAGCAACCGGTGCCGCCATACTAAAAAGTGAACTGGCCGATGAATTTTTTATGCCTGCAAAAGAGGCAATGCTGCTTATTATCCCATTAAGTTTATCTCCAAATAATCCCTGTAAGAGACCAGCTCCTTTACTAAGTAGTCCCCCACCATCGCTGAACAAATTTCCAATATTACCAAGCAACCCACTGCTATGACTATCCTTTGCCATATTCAATACATCATTTGCACCCGTTGTTCCACCCGAGGAAGCCTTGGAAATTAACCCGCTGAAAACAGAAGGTACAACACCGGATAATGCTTTACTAATAGCAGTCTCATTTTCACCAAGCATAGAACTTGCCTTTGAAATAAGATCAGGAGTTAAATACTGTTTTACAGTATCAAGAATGTTAATAGACATGGCAATTGTTTTAAATTTAAAAAATTGAAAGTCTTGCTTACAAAAGGTATGATAATTAATGGTAATAAGTATGGTATTTGATGCTTTGAATGATTTTCATTTTCATGTAGAAAGAATTCCTTGAGTAATTCAAATTAGTTAAGATAGTTTTCTCAATAAGTGAAAGCTTTTTTACTTTACGAACTTTCAGGCTATAAACAGCAGATTACCATGATTTTCTCATATTTTTTCAATCCACAAACAACCATTAACTTCGCTGCTTAATGAAGCTACTCATTAAGCAAGTACGGGTTATAGACCCCCAATCCCCCTTCAACGGACAAACAGCTGATATTTTTATTGAAAATGGAGTCATTACTAAAATGGGTTCCGCCATTTCTGAAAAAGCAGATCAGGAAATTTCCATTAAAGGCCTGCATGTGTCACCAGGCTGGGTAGATGTATTTGCTAACGCCGCTGATCCGGGTTATGAATTCAAAGAAACATTAGAAACTGCATCTGCTGCAGCCGCTGCTGGCGGATATACAGACATGCTGGTGATTCCAAATACCAATCCTGTTACCCATAATAAATCAGGTGTTGAATATTTGGTGCAGAAGAGCAATTCTTTACCTGTTACTATTCATCCAATTGGAGCCGTTACTAAAAACACAGAAGGAAAAGAATTGGCTGAAATGTACGACATGAAAGCCAGTGGTGCGGTTGCCTTCAGCGATGGCATCAATAGCATACAGTCTTCCGGACTGCTGCTAAAAGCACTACAATATGTAAAAGCATTTGATGGTATTATTATACAATTGCCAGATGATAAAAGCATCAACCCGCATGGATTGATGAACGAAGGAATTGTTTCTACACAATTAGGATTACCCGGCAAACCTGCTATGGCCGAAGAACTGATTGTAGCAAGAGATATTAAACTGACCCGCTATGCAGAATCTAAATTGCACTTTACCGCAGTGAGTGCAAAAAAATCATTGGAGTATATTAAAAGAGGTAAAGACAGCGGCGCAGCAGTTAGTTGTTCGGTTACTCCTTATCACCTTTTCTTTTGTGATGAAGACCTGGTGAACTATGATACAAATTTGAAAGTAAATCCCCCGCTTCGTACTAAAGAAGAAAGAGAAAGTTTGAAAAAAGCCATTTCAGATGGGACAGTAGATTGTATAGCTACGCATCATTTACCACATGAGTACGACAGTAAAGTAATTGAGTTTGAATACGCCAAATTTGGAATGATTGGGCTAGAAACTGCTTATGCAGTTATTAATACTGTACTTCCTGAAATTGCACAGGAGAAATGGGTAGAGCTGTTATCTGTTAACCCAAGAAAAATTTTTGGGTTAGAAACCGTTAGCATAAAAGAAGGTAGCAACGCAGTGCTGACATTGTTTATGCCGCAACAAAAATGGACAGTAGCTCTTGAAAACATTAAATCCAAATCAAAGAACTCAGCTTTTATGGGAAAGGAACTGACAGGTAAAGCTGTTGGTATCATCAACCGTAATAAGGTGGTATTATTATAAATTTTACATGAAATTATCACCCCTTATAAAAGGTGTAATAACTGCTGTGTTGATGATGGCAACCTCATTAACCACTTTCTACACCCTACCTCCCACTTCTCCATTGCATTATCTTGTATTTGCAGTGTATGCTCTCGGTATTATCTGGACTTTAATTGCATATAAAAGTTCGCCAGAAAATACTGGAAAGTTTGGTGCTTTTTTCAATACCGGTTTTCGTTGTTTTATTGTTGCTACCTTGCTCATGGTGGTTTACACTTTTACATTTAATAAGCTGCATCCTGAGTTTGGTGAAGAATCGGCCGCTGCTTATAATAAAGAATTACTAGCAAATCCAGAAAGCAAAACACCGATAGAAATTGAGGAGGCCGTTGCCCGTTATAGAAAGGGTTATGCCATGGCACTCGTTTACGGATCAATTTTCGGATATTTGATAATTGGGGTTGCAGTTACTGCCGCAGCATCCGTCATTTTAACCAGAAGAAAATAACTCATGGATTTATCCATCGTCATACCGCTTATAGATGAAGCCGAATCACTCCCCGAGCTAACAGCCTGGATTGAAAAGGTGATGAATGAGAATAAGTTTTCCTACGAAGTAATTTTTGTAGATGATGGCAGCAGCGACAACTCCTGGGAAGTAATAGAGGACCTGCGGGGCAAAAATTCCAGCATTAAAGGATTAAAGTTTCAGCGTAACTACGGTAAATCAGCCGGGTTGAACGAGGCTTTTAAAGCCTCCACTGGTGATGTAGTAATAACCATGGATGCTGACTTGCAGGATAGTCCCGATGAAATTCCCCAATTGCGTCGAATGATCGTTGAAGATGGTTATGATATGGTAAGTGGGTGGAAGAAAAAACGATACGATAACACATTGACAAAAAATATTCCTTCCAAATTTTTTAATGCTGTTACAAGAAAAGTATCTGGAATCAAACTACATGATTTTAATTGTGGACTAAAGGCCTATAAGAACCGGACTGTAAAGGGAATAGAAGTATATGGCGAAATGCACCGCTATATTCCGGTATTGGCAAAGTGGGCCGGCTTTAAAAAGATTGGAGAGAAAGTAGTAGAACACCGTGCAAGAAAATATGGTGTATCAAAATTTGGATGGCGAAGATTTGTCAATGGCTTTTTGGATCTTCTCTCTATTACATTTGTAGGCAAGTTTTCCAAACGACCCATGCACTTTTTTGGCTTATGGGGTTCCTTGTTTTTTATGGTAGGTATGGGCATTTCCATTTACCTTATCATTTCAAAGATTATGGATGCAAATTTTGCATTGACTAACCGGCCTGGTTTTTATTTGGCGCTGACTTCTTTGATATTGGGTATGCAATTATTTTTAGCCGGATTTATTGGAGAACTTATTTCCCGCAATTCACCCAACCGTAATTCTTACTTAGTAGAAAAGAAAACCGGATTATAATGGCAAAGGTCATTATTATAGGACCCGGCCATCCTCTGCGGGGAGGTTTGGCCACTTTTAATCAACGACTCGCTAAAGAGTTTATTGATTGCGGCCATGATTGTTCCATCTATTCATTTTCCTTGCAATACCCTTCTTTTTTATTTCCGGGAACAACACAATATAGCAGCGAGCCGGCACCGGAAAATCTAATAATCAAGTCTGCAATAAATTCTGTCAATCCTTTCAATTGGATCAAGATTGGAAATCTTTTAAAAAAAACGAAGCCGGATTTAATAATTGTTCGTTTTTGGTTGCCCTTTATGGGGCCGGCATTAGGAACCATTTTACGACGTGTTAATAAAAACAGGCATACCAAAATAATTTGCATTGCTGATAATGTTATCCCGCATGAAAAAAGATTTGGTGATAAACCTTTCACCAAATATTTTTTAAAAAGTTGTGATGCTTTTATTACGATGAGTGAAAAAGTAATGAGTGATTTGCGTTTATTTCAACCAACAAAACCAGCATTACTGGTATCGCATCCGCTGTATGATAATTTCGGAGCAATTTTATCTAAAGTCGAAGCGAGAAAGCATCTCGGTTTGCCAGAAAATGAAAAAATAATTCTATTCTTTGGTTTCATACGTAAATACAAAGGACTTGATTTGCTGTTTGAAGCAATGTCAATTTTAAGAAATATTGAAGCTACGGCATCTCGCATCAAACTACTGGTGGCCGGTGAATTTTATGAAGATGAAAAACCATTCAACGAACAGATTGAAAAATTGGGGATAAAAGATCAGTTAATTTTAAAAACAGATTTCATCCCTGACAGCGAAGTAAAATTTTACCTGTGTGCTGCTGATGCGGTCATACAACCATACCGCAATGCCACCCAAAGTGGTGTTACACCTCTAGCCTATCATTTTGAAAAACCAATGGTGGTTACGAATGTTGGAGGGCTGCCTTCTTTAGTGCCAGATAAGAAAGTGGGACTGGTAGTTGAGCCAAATCCACAAGCTATAGCAGATGGGATTATGCAATTCTACCAATTAGGAGAAAGCTATTTTATTCCGCATCTTCGCAATGAGAAACAAAAATATAGTTGGGCCAATATGGTTGCCACTATTTCTCAATTAGCAAATGATATACAGAAGTAAAGCTCCATTACGAATAGGATTGGCCGGTGGTGGCACCGATGTAAGTCCGTACAGTGACCTGTATGGAGGTGCTATATTAAACGCTACCATTTCGTTGTATGCAAATGCAACAATAGAACCGTTAGCCGATAATAAAATCATTATTGAGGCATTAGACAGAAACGAAAAATTGGAATCAGACTGGGTTTCTGCTTTACCCATTGACGGTACACTTGACCTTTTGAAAGGTGTTTACAACCGGATTCAGAAAGATTATGGTGCAAGACAGCAAGGCTTTCGCTTATCAACTTTTGTAGATGCACCTGCGGGTTCGGGCCTGGGAACTTCTTCCACCCTTGTTGTGGCAATCATTGGTGCTTTTTCAGAAATGCTTCGCTTGCCGCTTGGCGAATACGACATGGCACATTATGCGTACGATATTGAGAGAAACGACCTGAAGCTGGCCGGTGGTCGGCAAGACCAATACGCTGCTACATTTGGTGGTGTAAACTTCATGGAATTTTATGCGGATGATAAAGTGATCGTCAATCCGCTACGGGTGAAGGAGGAACATTTATTTGAATTGGAAAACAACTTAGTATTGTATTACACTTCAACTAGTCGTGAATCAGCAGAAATAATTAAAAAACAAAGCAAGAATGTAACAGACAATAAAGAAAAATCAATAGAGGCAATGCACCAGTTAAAACAACAGGCTCAACGGATGAAAGAAGCCTTGCTAAAAGGCAAGCTGAATGAAATTGGTGAAATTTTAGATTATGGGTTTCAACAAAAAAGACAAATGGCGGAAGGCATCAGCAATCCGTTGATGGAAGAAATTTATGAATCTGCCAAAAAAGCTGGCGCTACCGGAGGAAAAATTTCAGGTGCCGGTGGAGGGGGTTTTATGATCTTTTATTGCCCGGGTAATACAAAATACAATGTAAAAGCAGCCCTGGAAAAATTTGGAGGGCAAAGCAGAAACTATTTATTTACGCAACATGGATTAAAGACATGGACTATTTAAAAGTGAATAGTTAATAAAATCAGCAATATGGAAAAGATTAAAAATATAATTCAGGCTTCGATTGATACTAAACAGCAAGTATTGCAAAATCCTGATTTGCTTGCTACAGTTGAAAAAGTAATCGATGTAATTACTGCTGCATTTAAAAGTGGTAACCGGGTTTATTTTTGCGGCAATGGAGGTAGTGCTGCAGATGCACAACACCTGGCTGCTGAATTTTCAGGTCGCTTTTATACGGATAGGAAAGCATTACCTGCTGAAGCATTGCATTGCAATACATCTTACCTGACAGCAGTTGCAAATGATTACGGTTATGATGTAGTATATTCCAGGATGATTGATGGTATTGGCGAAAAAGGAGATGTATTGATCGGGCTTTCTACTTCCGGCAATTCCGGAAACATCATTAAAGCATTTGAAGTGGCGAGAGAAAAGGGAATGTCTACAATTGCCTTTACAGGCATCACTGGCGGACAAATGAAATCGGTCAGCGATTATCTTATCAATATACCATCCGCAGATACTCCCCGAATACAGGAGAGCCATATTACTATTGGTCATATTATCTGCCAATTAGTTGAAGAAAAATATTTCACTACTTCATAATGATAAAAGAAGCTATAATTCTCGCAGGTGGGTTAGGAACAAGATTAAAAGAAGCAGTTCCCGACTTACCAAAATGTATGGCCCCGGTTGCCGGCAGGCCATTTCTTTTTTATGTTATCAATTATTTGCGCAGCCAGGGTATAGAAAAGTTTATTTTCTCTTTAGGATATAAGCATGAAGTGATTGAAACATACTTGGATGACCAATTCCCTACCCTGAATTTTCAAATAGTAACAGAAGCAGAGCCCCTTGGCACAGGGGGAGCAATTCAATTGGCAGTTGCTAAGGCAACAGAAAGAAATGTAGTAATTGCAAACGGCGATACCACCTTTAGAACAGATTTACAGAAAGCCGGAACTTTACACAGCTTTAATAATGCTGAATGTACACTACTCTTAAAACCACTGCATAATTTCGATCGCTATGGAGTAGTAGAAATAAACGGCGATAATCTGGTAACAGACTTTAAAGAAAAAAAATATTATGAGCAAGGCACTATCAATGGTGGTTTGTATATACTAAATGTGAGTGGTTTTTTGGAACACCTGTTTCCCGAAAAATTCTCTTTCGAAAAAGATTATTTAGAGAAATCAATAAGTAGTTCAACAAATGGAGAGCAAAAAATATATGGGCAAGTGCAGGATGAATACTTTATTGATATTGGCATACCGGAAGATTATAACCGGGCGCAAATGGAATTTGCAGTGTCACCACCCGATTTGAAAACTATTGATAAAAGCTGGACTTTATTTATTGACCGGGATGGTGTAATCAATCATGAAAAGAAAGATGATTATATTCTTAACTGGCGGGAGTTTATTTTTTATGACGGAGCCAAAGAAGCATTTCAGCAGTTTGTCAACAAATTTGGGCAAATAATTATAGTAAGTAACCAACGTGGCGTTGGCAGGGAATTGATGACGGAGGCGGAACTGAGAAGTATCCATCGTCACATGGAAACACAAATTATTTCTGCTGGTGGACGAATTGATAAAATTTATTATTGTACCAGCACAGACAATAAACATCCGAACAGGAAGCCCAATCCCGGCCTGGCTTTTCAGGCAAAAGCTGACTTTGAAGGTATTGATCTAGCTAAGTCTATAATGGTTGGCAACAAGCCCAGCGACATGCTTTTTGGCCGAAATGCCGGGGTATTTACCGTTTTTACCGCTACTACTAACCCGGATGTGCCCTTCCCCCACCCGGATATTGATTTTCGGTTCAATTCATTGGCAGATTTTGCCAAAGCTTTATAACATTGGATAAAATTTTACAACCCTTTTGGCGTTAGTCACATCTGGATTAAGCTTTACCTTTATCAAAATTCAAAAACTATCCTGGTGAAAAGAATACTGACCATTTTTATTGTAACAGCATTAACCTGGGCTGCAAGTTCCTACAGCTCCTTTTCTCAAAAAATCACAGCAGCTGATTTAAAAAAATTAAAGAAAGTAGAAGATACCTTAAAGGATTATGCCTATTATCTTATTACTGATACATTGCCCGAAGAAAGAATGGTTTCTGACAGCGTTTTTACAAAAACTTTAGTGAGGGCTTTACAAATAAAAAATTCATTTTTCTATCCCTTTGATTCCTTAACAGGAATTTCTCATTTGTATGCCCCTGACACTTCTTTTAGAATTTTTACATGGGCACTTTCTTTTGACGATCATTACTGGCGGCAAAAGGGTGCTATACAATTTCGAACAGCAGATGGATCTTTAAAGTTGTTGCCATTAAGAGATTATTCAGAATTCACCAATAAGCCCGAAGATTCCATTCGTAATCGTGGCAACTGGATTGGAGCTGTATATTACAATATCATCAAAACCCAACACAAAGGGAAAAACTTCTATACTCTTTTTGGCTTTGATAATAATAATGCGATGAGCAGTATGAAATGGATGGAAGTACTGACAATAAATGAGAAAAAAGAACCTGTATTCGGCGGGCCATTTTTTAGTTACGAAAAAGACTCAATTCCTAAGCCGCCTAAAAATCGTTTTGGAATTGAATTTAAAAAAGGTGCCCGGGTATTGGTAAACTATATTGAAGATTTACAAATGATACTCGTTGACCATTTAGTATCCGAAAACGATGACCCCGATAACAAATGGACTTATATACCTGATGGGGACCAGGAAGGATTTGTATGGGAGAACGGCAAATGGATGCACATAGACAAAGTATTTACATTTAAACTTCAGGATGGTCAGGCTCCGATAGGCGACCCATTACTCGACCCCAAAGGAAAAAGAAACGAGCAAAAACTACAGGAAAAGACGGATAAGAATAAAGCCAAAGAAAAGAACCAGGTCAATTACGATAATTAGGTTAATTCTCCCCTTTTGCTTTCACAACGCATTGGTTATCTTTAGGGCTGATGGAGAAACCAGTAATACACATTAAGCCGCCTGCCAGTTTATCATTGGGTTTTAGGGAATTATGGCAATACAGGGAACTATTCTATTTTTTTACCTGGCGGGATATTAAGGTGAAGTATAAGCAAACCTATCTTGGGGTTTTATGGGCTTTACTGCAGCCTTTAGGCATGATGCTGATTTTTACTTTCCTTTTTTCTAGAACATGGCCCATTAATACTGGAGATATAAAGTATCCTGTATTTGTTTTATCGGGCTTAATTTGCTGGAATCTTTTTAACAGTTCTGTGTCCCATGCCGGAGACAGTATGGTACAAAATGCAAATATTATAAAGAAGATATATTTCCCCCGGCTCATCATTCCATGTTCCGCTATGTTAGTTGCTTTGTTTGATTTTTTAATAGCCTTTGTCATTTTCATCATCCTCTGTTTTGTTATGCAGCAACCACCTTCCTGGACAGCTATTTTTTACTTTCCGGCGGGAATAATAATGAGTTTACTTTCTGCAGCAGGACTCGGCTTGTTATTAGCCGCTTTGAATGTAAAATTCCGGGACTTCAGATATGCACTTCCATTTCTTTTGCAGGTGCTATTCTTTGCATCTCAGGTTATTTATCCATTGCAGTCAGTTCAACAATCTCTTTTTAAATATTTACTGGCCATTAACCCGATGAATGCGGCAATTGAATTATTCAGAGCACCCCTGACCAGTATTTCACCTGACATTACAATTATAGCTATAGGAGCCTGCAGCAGCATATCACTTTTAATTATTGGCTTATTATATTTCCGTAAAACCGAGGCTTACTTCGCCGATCTTGCCTGATGAAACCAGCAATAGAAATAATAAACCTGGGCAAACAATACAAACTGACTAACAGTGCTCCTTATATTGCATTGAGAGATGTTATTAGTGAATCTGCAAGGAATATTTTTTCGGGAAAGAAAAAAAAGCAAGATAGCTTTTGGGCTCTGCGTGATGTAAATCTTTCTATTGAACCTGGAGAAAGGGTTGGAATAATCGGTAGAAACGGTGCCGGGAAAAGTACATTGTTAAAAATCATAAGTAGAATTACCCCTCCTACTACAGGCGAAGCATTTATTCGTGGCAGAGTGGGCAGCTTATTAGAAGTTGGCACTGGTTTTCATCCTGAGTTAAGTGGTAGGGAAAATATTTACCTCAATGGCTCGATACTCGGTTTAAAGAGAGCGGAGATTACGAAACAATTGGAGGCTATTATTGATTTTAGCGGTGTTGAAAAATTTATCGATACTCCGCTTAAACATTATAGCAGCGGCATGCAATTGCGATTGGCATTTTCTGTAGCTGCACATCTGGAGCCTGAAATATTGCTGATTGATGAAGTGCTGGCAGTTGGTGATATGGAATTTCAGAAAAAATGCCTGGGGAAAATGGAAGAAGTGAGTAAGAAAGATGGACGGACTATTTTGTTTGTAAGCCACAATTTAGATACAATTAAAAAATTTTGCTCTTCTGCAATACTTCTGGGAAACGGAACAACTCTTTATAAAGGGAATACAGATAAATCAATTACCAAATATCTTACAGATCATCTTCAAACAATTGCTGAAAAAAATTGGGACGATACCTTGTATTCATATAACAAAGAACTTAAATTGACAAAAGCTTCCTTACATAATGAAACTGGGGTTATTCTTTCAAGATTTGATACTACTCAAAAAATAGGAATTTCTTTCGAATACCAGGTATTAGCCGGCCGACCGTCCTTTACACGTGGTATTAATGTATTTAACCAGGAAAATGTACATATTTTCAGTTCGCATGATGTAGTATCTGAGTTTAGTAATCAAGAAAATAAAGTAGGTGTTTATAGAGCCACTGTTTGGATACCGGGAAACTTATTACCTGAAGGATTTTTTTCAATAAGTCTGGCCCTTTTTAATCCAAGTCCACATGAAATATTGATACACGAATTTGAAGCCCTTCGTTTTGAAGTCTTTACCGATTATTTAAAATTTTCCGCCAGAGGGAACTTTACGGAAAATTTACCAGGTTTTATAAGACCCCTCCTTGTGTGGGAGGTTTCAAGTAACTAAATTCATGCATAGGCCAATGGTAATTTGTATGAATGAAATTATTTACTGTAAGTAGGTTTTAAAAAAAATATTGTGAGAAAAAAAGAAAAAGAGCTTGTTTACAATTGGTCAGGAGAAAGGCTGGAAACTTTTATTATTAACCAGGTAAGTCTTGAGCATCTACATCGATATGCATTTGCATTAAATTTTGTAAAGGGTAAAAGAATCTTAGATATTGCCTGTGGGGAAGGTTATGGAGTAAAGCTGCTTTCACAATATGCCACACATATTACAGGAGTAGATATTGATGAGAATTCAATTAAAAAAGCTATTCATAAATACGAAAGTCCCAATATCAGTTTCAAACTGGGAAGTGCAACAGAAATACCTATACCCGATAACAGCATTGATGTGGTAGTAAGTTTTGAAACATTAGAACACCTTGCCGAACATGATCAGATGATGAAAGAAATAAAAAGGGTTCTCTCACCATCAGGTCTTTTAATTATGTCAACACCAGACAAATTAAATTATTCGGATAAAAATGAATCAAAAAATCCTTTTCATATAAAAGAGCTTTATGAAAATGAGTTTCGGTTGCTAATTAATAACCACTTCAAGACATCAAGTTTTTTTAAACAGCAAAGCTCTTATTCATCTGTGCTTTTTGGAGGAAAAGCTTGTACCCTAAATGTATTTGAAGGGAACTTTAATGAGATAAAATCAAACATTGATTTTGCCCCTCTATATATTGTTGCATTAGCTTCGGATAAAATTGAATTGACGGATATTAATCATCTAAGTATTTTTCGTGGATTACCTTCTTATCAAGATACAGTTAAACAGGCAGAAAAAGATGTAATAAATACAATTACTTATAAAGTGGGACATTTTATTTTAGCTCCATTAAAAGCATTAATGTCCATCATAAAAAAAATATTTTCAACTTCAAAATGATAAGCATTGTTATTTGTTCTAAAAATCCAGAACACTTCGATACAGTAAAAAAAAATATCGAAGTTACAATAGGCGTCGCTTATGAAATAATTTGTATAGACAATAGCATTGACAAAAATTCCATTTGCTCGGTATACAACAAAGGCGCCTTGAAAGCAAAATATGAACTGGTTTGCTTTCTTCATGAAGACATACAATTTAGGTCTAATAACTGGGGGCAAATAATTATCAATGCATTTAATGAAAAAGAAGTGGGACTAATGGGTGTAGCAGGCACATACTATTATAGCTTACCCCCTCTTGGCTGGTTCAACACCTGTGAGCAAGAAGTTAACGTAATTCATACACCAGAACCCGACAAAACCTCCTCTAAGCTTCTTTATCAATCCCGATTCTCCAAAAAAAATATTGTTGAAGTCGTTGCAATAGATGGTGTATTTATGATTACCCGAAAAGAGATACTAAGAACTGTACGCTTTGACGAAGAAATGCTCGATAATTTTCATGGATATGATATAGACTTATCTCTCCAAATCCGGCAAACACACAAAATAGTTGTTTCAAAAGAAGTACTGCTCGAACATTTTTCCAAATCTTTGCTAACCCAGCAATGGTTTGATGCATTATTTAAGATTTCAAGAAAATGGAAAAATATATTACCTACCTATATTGCCATTTACACTAAAAAGGAAATAAAAAAATTAAACCAGGAGTCGATTTGGGATTTTTATTTTATGTCTGCTGCTTATTTAAATAAAAGAAAAAGATTGTGGCTATATTTTTACTACTCATCAAAATTATCAGCTTTACCCATTTCAATTCACCGCTTGTTAAGATATTACTTTGACCGATTTGTAAAAAATAAATGAAAGTACTTGGCATTATATCATCATTAACCGACCCGGCTTCGAGGGCAAGAGTTCTTCAATATATAAGGCCACTTTCCAAAGAAAAAATATTTATCAAACCCCGATTCTTTATTCCCGATCCCTATGCTGACCCAGATCCCTGGGCCTACAAGCTTAAGAAATTTACAGGTATAAATGAATATCGGTTCTTATCGGCACAGAGAATTATAAAAAGACTGCCATTATTTTGGGAACAGTTAAAATATGATCTTATCTGGCAGAATCGCCTGATTTTATTTAAGTCATCTTTTTTCGAAAAAAAATTACAGAAAACAACTGCTTTCGATTTTGATGATGCACTATGGGTATATGACGGTGAGAAACAAGTTTCTGAGGCAATCTCTGCATCACAAATAGTTTTTGCAGGAAATGAATACCTGGCTGATTTTGCGAAAAAAAGCAACAACAATGTCTTCATTATCCCATCAACAATCGACACCGATCATTTATTTCCTAAAAAAAAAGATACAAATTATTTTACCATTGGATGGATTGGATCTTCATTTAACTTTCAATTTCTAGAAATGATTAGACCAGCAGTCGAATTCCTTTTGTCCACCAATAAGGATGTGAGATTCATGGCAGTTTCTTCAGCACCACCGCCACAGTTTATTTTTAATAACGATCGAATGATATTTAAACAATGGTCTGCCGAAGAAGAGAGTAATCTTATTAACGAATTTTCAGTAGGATTAATGCCATTAGCCGAAAATGACTTTACAAAAGGAAAATGTAGCTATAAAATGTTGCAATATATGGCATGCGGCGTGCCTGTAATCGTCAGCCCAGTTGGGATGAATGTAAAAATATTGTCCCAGCGAGAGGTTGGTTTATCTGCAATAACAAATGAAGACTGGATTGCAGCTTTACAAAAATTAAAAAATGATGCTGGCTTTTATCGGGCATGTCAAATAAATGGGCCCTTGTTGATTGAGGAAGATTATTCGGTAAAAAAATATGCACCGGTAATTGCTAACTTGCTCCGAAAAACAACAAAGTAAAATTAGAATCAAATTATAATTTTATAAATGACACCAATTATTTCAGTTATAATTCCTTGCTATAATCAGGGACAGTATATAAACGATGCCATAAACAGTGTGGAGCAGGTTGCAGATAAATCACTTTATGAAATACTAATAGTAAATGATGGTTCTACTGACGATTTTACTAAAAGAATATTAATATCACTCGAAGAGAAAGGCTATAATGTGATAAACCAGGAAAATCTGGGTTTATCAACCGCCAGGAACAACGGAATTCTGGCAAGTAAAGGAAAATATTTATTACCGCTTGATGCAGATAATAAAATAAGACCAGCATATATTGAAAAAGGGATTACAATTTTAGAAAAGAAAGGAGATATAGGGCTAGTATATGCTGATGCTTTTCATTTTGAAGGAGACAATAAAGTTGTTAAGTCCGGAAAATTCAACATCAAAAGAATGATGCTTTATAATTTCGTAGATGCTTGTGCAGTTATAAGAAAAAAAGCTTGGGAGCAAACTGGTGGATATGATCCGACTCTTACTGCGATGGAAGATTGGGACATGAATCTTAGCTTAGCCGAATTGGGTTGGAAATTTCATTATATTCCGGAAGTACTTTTTGACTATAGAGTTAGAAAAGAATCTATGCTACGCACATATCAAAATTCTAATAGCCAGGTTTTACAAGATTACATCGCAAGAAAGCATGGAATACTTTATCGGAACGAATTTTTTAAAACAATAAAACTTTCGGATAGGATAAAATCTTTGTGTTACGATTTCGTCAAAAAAATCACAGGCAATCCCAATTATTAAAACAATGCGGACATATTGCACCATAATTACTGTCGATTATTTGCCTTTCACAAAAGTGCTAGTTGCCTCCCTAAAAAACAGCACAGAAGATGTCCTTTTACAAGTCTTAGTAATTGATGACAATAAAACAATAAATTCTCCCGGTCTTTCATTTCATTCTATCAACAGTCTGGAGAATACTCACTTCTTTAAAGAAATCAAAAATAAATATGCCCACACTGATAATCCCAATCATTTTCGTTGGGCATTAAAACCAATATTCATTAATTATTTACTGGAAAATGGGTTCAGTAAAGTTTTATATATTGATCCGGACCAATATTTTGTAAACGACAGTTCTTTTTTGTTTGACGAATTGGACACTAACAACATATTGCTTACACCTCATTGGCCAGATATAAACCCTATTGGAAATGAAGACAGCCTTTTTGCCGTTCTAAGAGGAGGTTTATTCAATGCCGGTTTTATAGGATCTAATATAAAAGGGAAAGCTGCAATGGAATGGTGGGCGGAAATGTGTCATTATAAAATGGAAAGACGAAAAGAACTGGGTTTATTTGATGACCAAAAGTACCTTGACATACTACCTGTTCAATTTCCGAATGTTCAAATTATAAAACACCAGGGCTGTAATCTTGCTTCCTGGAATATTGATGCATGTAAAAGAGAGATGATAAATGGTGAATTGCGTATCAATAAAACATATAAACCTGTTTTTATTCATTTTTCTGAAGATACGATCGTCAATATCCTTAACCAAAATGACAAACTGCTCCAACCCTTTCTGGATGAATATATTGCAGCCCTAAAAAAAGAAAATATTGATTTATTAAACAGTGTAAATCATAAGGATAAAAAGAAAGACACCTCTTTTTATTATGCAGCTAAACATAAATTACGTTTACGTACACGAATAAAACGTTTCTTATTTAAACTCGCTGAAAAAATATAACGACTGAAAAAAAATAAACATATCGCTATTCTTTGCTCCCGCCTGGATTTACCCGGAGGTATAGAAAAGGCTATAGTTAGTATCGCAAATTTATTTCATGAAAATGGACATATTGTTTCGCTTATAATCCTTGATGAAACAAAAAAAAACTTCTATCCCCTTAACCCGGGAATAATACTTATACAACAGCCTCTCTCTTTTGGAATAACACCTCAAGGAAACATTTTTAGCAGAAAAATAAAACTGTTAAGTGATGTGTTGAAGCTGAGGAGAATAATAAAAAAAATGGAGCCGGATATTGTTATTGCAACTGAATATCCTTTTGCGGTTACTGCCGCACTAATTGGAGTTCAAAAAAAAGCGTCCCTTATATCGTGGGAACATCATCATCTTTATGAGCTAACAAAAAATTTGTTTTGGGAAAAAATGAGTTCCTTCACATATCCCAGGTTGAGTTTTATTGTTACACTTAATGAAGATGAAAAAAAACTGTTCGAAAAAATTAATAAAAACGTAGTCGTAATTCCCAATTTCATTTCTGCAATTAAATCAGTAGCCTCACCTATAAACAAAAGAATTCTTACTGTAGGTCGTCTCACAAATGTAAAAGGTACTGACCTATTGTTAAAAGTTGCGAAAATCGTTCTTGCTAAACACCCTGATTGGGAATGGAAACTTATCGGCAATGGAGATATGCAGGAAAGTGTTGAGACGTTTATTAAGGAAGAAACCCTTGAACAGAACCTCTTACTTGCTTCGCCGCATTCCTATGAGCTTAATGATGAATATAATAGATCCGCAATATATGTTTGTGCCTCCAGAAATGAAAGCTTCGGGATGACGCTTGTAGAAGCAATGGCATCAGGCATTCCTTGTATTTCTTTCGATTGCGAAACAGGGCCCCGGCATATCATCACTAACAATGAAGATGGAATACTGGTAGAAAAAGAAAACCCTGAAAAATTAGCGGCTGCTATTTCGACATTAATTGAAAATGAAGAACTAAGAAAAAAGATGGGTGAAAAGGCAGTACTTAATGTACAACGCTTTTCACCCGAAATAATTTATAAATTGTGGGAACAGGTTTTTTAATCATCCAACTTCAACACCGCTAAAAATGCTTCTTGTGGTACTTCC
The DNA here is from genome assembly GCA_002127295.1 of Chitinophagaceae bacterium IBVUCB2. Classification (GTDB taxonomy): domain Bacteria; phylum Bacteroidota; class Bacteroidia; order Chitinophagales; family Chitinophagaceae; genus JJ008. The sequence continues at coordinate 1,085,277 of NFUV01000002.1, read as the reverse complement.
ACATTACCTATCTGTCGCATCCGCTTTTTACCTTCTTTCTGCTTCTCCAATAGCTTACGTTTACGACTGATATCACCCCCATAACATTTTGCAGTCACATCTTTACGCATCGCAGACAGGGTTTCTCTTGCCAATACTTTGGCACCAATTGCTGCCTGTATCGCAATCTGGAATTGCTGACGGGGAACTAGTTCTTTTAATTTCTCGCAAAGTTTTCTTCCGAACTCCTGCCCTTTTCCACGATGTATCAGGGCACTTAAAGCATCCACTTTATCCCCGTTCAAGAGTATATCCATCTTCACAATATCAGCGTCACGGAAACCTATAGGATGATAATCGAACGAAGCATAACCTCTTGTTTGTGATTTTAATTTATCATAGAAATCAAATACGATCTCGGTCAATGGCATTTCAAAAATCAATTCTACACGGGTAGTGGTCAGGTAACTTTGATTCATTAAAATTCCTCTTTTCCCGAGACAGAGGGTCATGATATTGCCAATATATTCCGGCTTGGTAATGATTTGTGCTTTTATAAATGGTTCTTCTATCCTTTCTGTTTTTACAGGATCAGGAAATTGCGTTGGATTGTTTACAATTATCTTTTCCCCGGCCGTCGTATAAGCAATAAAATTTACGTTAGGGACAGTAGTAATAACGGTTTGATTAAATTCTCGCTCCAATCGTTCCTGGATAATTTCCATGTGTAACATGCCAAGAAAGCCGCAACGGAAACCAAAACCAAGTGCCTGTGACGTTTCTAACTCGTAGGAAAGAGATGCGTCATTTAATTGCAACTTGTCCATACAGTCCCGCAACTCTTCAAAATCATCTGTATTAACGGGGAAGATACCTGCGAATACCATTGGCTTTACTTCCTGGAAACCTTTGATGATCTCTTGGGTAGGATTAGCCGCCAATGTGATGGTATCACCAACTTTTACTTCTTTCGCATTTTTGATACCCGTGATAAGATATCCCACATCCCCACATAACACTTCTTTTTTCTCTGTCATCTTCAATTTCAAAATACCCACTTCGTCTGCTTCATACTCCTGGTCTGTAGAAACAAACTTTACTTTATCACCTTTTTTGATCTTTCCATTTCTCACACGGAAATAAACAATTATACCACGGAAAGAATTGAACATGCTGTCGAATATCAATGCCTGTAATGGCTCATCAGGTTTACCTACCGGCGCAGGAATTCTATTTACGATAGCATCCAATACTTTCTCCACACCTAATCCTGTACGTCCACTGGCATGCAAAATATCTTCCTGCTTACATCCGATCAATTCGATGATCTGGTCTTCTACTTCTTCGATCATCGCCCCATCCATATCAATTTTATTGATAACAGGAATAATCTCGAGATCGTTATCAATAGCGAGGTAGAGGTTAGAAATTGTTTGTGCCTGGATGCCCTGTGTAGCATCTACGAGCAGCAAACAACCTTCACAGGCGGCTAGTGCCCTGCTTACTTCGTAACTAAAGTCTACATGACCCGGTGTATCGATCAGGTTCAGAATATATTCCTGCCCGTCAGTGTGTTTATAATTAATTTGAATGGCATGGCTCTTAATGGTGATCCCCTTTTCTCTTTCCAGGTCCATGTCATCTAATACCTGGTCCATCATATCACGGTCACTGATAGTGCCGGTGCTTTGCAAGAGCCTGTCTGCCAAAGTAGATTTCCCATGGTCGATATGTGCAATAATGCAAAAATTGCGGATGTTCTTCATGTACTTTTTACCTCATTTTTGGAAGGGGCGAAGGTAAGCTTTTTAGGTGGTTTTTTAGGGATTGTTTGAAAGGCTAACTGTGGGTATTTCCCGATGATTTGAGACATGTAGCCTGCTGCTGCGAATTCTTTAACGTTAAATAACATTCGCTGAAAATCTTAACAGCCAGGCATTTCAATTAACTCTTCGCTGCTAATGAGTTTTCCTGTTTACTACTTAACAATTCTTTTATTATTTTTTTACACAGTGGCATCGGCTTTGAAATATAAAATTATCCGGGCCATGAAAACAAATTAGTACTTAAATCTTCCCGGGGATTACAGTACAAAAATTTAAAACGTATACCATGAAAAGAATTTTTACACTGTTCACAGCACTTTTATTAACCGTGGCATTATTTGCCGCCGACCGAAGGCCTGTAGTAACAGTAAACAGCAGCAAGAATTACAAGATCGTTATTGATGGCAGAAGCTATTACAGTAACGACAGGAACATTAGACTTGCAAACCTGCACAATGGTCGTCACACAATTAAGGTTTTTGAAATGAAAAGAATGGGGTATAACCAACGGGAAAGATTGGTTGCCGCTACATCATTCCATGTAAACCGGAAAAATGTGCATATCAACATCGACCGTTTTGGCAACATCAACATTCGTGAAGTGAGAAACAATGGTCGTTTCGACAACGACAGGGATTGGGATGACAGAGATTACAGGGATGATAATAGAAGGTTTTAAACGTTTCGATGACTTAAAAAAGCCACCCCGAAATTCTGGGTGGCTTTTTATTTATTCAGCATGAATTGGGAACTTAAAAACTATTCTAAGATATCTTTTGCTGTATACCAAAACTCATCCAAAGCGATTATGCGAGGTTTTAGAAAGGAAATTATGGCCGGCCAGTCATTTTCATTAAAAACGTTTACCCCGGTTATTGTTTTGTCAATACGGCTAACAATGGCTCCATCTTCATCTTCAAGATGCATTTGCCAAGCCCATTTTTCCCCCACCATTTGTTCCAACATTTTTTTTAGCGTCACTAATTGCTCATAAAAATATTGCTGAATGAGTTTGTCAGGATGGCGAAGCTCTATTGCAACCGATGCTTTACTCTTATCAACATCCATCCTGAAAAAAATATGTTTTATCCCGGTTTTATAGTTTAGCCAATTTACTGTTTCACCACTGGCCGAAGCGACAGGTTTCATATACATTCCAAAGCTTGTCCAGAATTTTTTATTAATTAATGATGCTTCTTGCCGTGTGTACATACCTGCAAAATAAGAATTGGCACAGTTTTCTTAATACTACTTCAAAAATAACATATGAAAGGTTGGCTTAAAACAGTAATTGCAGGCTATGCAGGATGGAAATGGGGCGGTGGATGCCTTGGATTTATAGCAGTATTTGCGATTGTATATTTTCTTTTGGGCAATGTAAATTGTTGACAATATTCCCCACTGGAACTTTAAAGTCGTCTTTAAATTAACTGCTCGGAATAATTTTGTCAATATTATTAATGAGAATGTTTTAACCTTAATAAGGCAAGACATGCATAACCGAACTCTATAGAATTTGGGCGAAATGTTGAGACAAATTGAAGCTTTAAATTCTATAAAAATCAGGATCGACAAAACACTTTATAGGCCCAAGAAAATATTTGAGTATTTGCTGACAAAGTATTCCCAAGAGCTTGAATTATAAAGATAGATATCAGTATTTTACCCCATGACTATCTGCACTACCCGCAATATGTAATGCAAAAGCAGCCAACGCAATATCTTTCAGCAAATTTATAAATGCTTCCTGCCGCATTTCAGGGTCACCAGCCTGGTTATAATTTGGCAGGTGAATGGTAACTACAAAAATTAATAGTAATAAGGCTAATAAGTAGCCTGCAAGTTTTACAAACTTATTGGTAATAAATGCCAATGCTGCCAGGATAAATGCACCCCCTATTACATATACCCATGTAATACCACCGGGTATATTTTGTGGAACAAATACAAGCAAATTGCGGGGGTATTGAAAGTGATAGATACCAAAAACAATCATTACGATTGCCAGCAAGTAAATAGCAGCCCGGGAAATGATTCGCTGTGTCATAACAGAAATTTAATGATTAAACAATTAAGATTCCGACGACCAAAGAACACTTTATACGGACCGGGTACGGGTTATTTCATAGCAGGAATAAACCAATATAAAGGTAGTCTATAGTTTGAAGCTGGCGCAACTAAGCGTATATAATTTTAGTGTGCTATTCATTTTCAAATGACTGTATAGCTGTAACATTGCAGCATGCTTCAACAGATTGCTCCTTATTTCGGCTATCTCGCTACAGTATTATTAGCAATCGGACTGCTGGTCAACAGCGATATTAAATTTCGCTGGCTAAATACTGCCGGCAACATTGCCTTTATCATATATGGAATTATACTACAAGCCATCCCGGTAATTCTAACCAACAGCATTTTACTCAGCATTAATATTTACTTTCTTGTTCGTATCTATAATCGTAAAGAACATTTTGAATTATTGGAATTTCAAACCGGGGGTATATTAATTGATAGCTTCTTATCCTTTTACAAAACCGATATTGCCAGCTATTTCCCGGCATTTACAAAAGAACAATTGGCAGGAAACATCAATTTTGTAGTGTTAAGAAACCTGGTTATTGCAAATATTTTCAGTGTGCAGCCCAACTATGATGGTACTGCCGAAGTGCTTTTAAATTATACAGTACCTAAGTACCGAGACTATAAGATTGGCCCTTTTATTTTTGAAAAAGAAAAAGAATTCTTATTGGCCAAAGGAATTAAAAGCATTGTATACACTGCTGTAGCCAACCCAAAACATGAAAAATTCCTCAAAGTAACTGGCTTCACTATTCAAACAACGAATGGCCAGAGCCGCTACATTAAACACCTAACTTCCTGATATGAAATAGTAAAGAGGCATTTCCCATATCAACTATCACCCCCCGGGCTAGTGGTAGCCTCTTTAATTGCCCTTGCTCAAAATACAGGCCGTTCATCAAATTCATACATAATCTTAACTTCTACATGTATATATTGCAGAATCACTGTCTTTTAACCAAATCAAATTAACAATGAAAAAACTCTTGCTAAGTATACCAGTTAGTTTTTTTTGCAGCTTTTTGATGGCGCAGGATAAACCAAAGACACCTGTTATGCCAACGGGTGCTCCTACAGACTCATCGAAGCCAAAAAAACCAGCCGGTATTACGGACAAAATAAAGTCCAGTAAAAAAATTGACGGGCTTTTCACTATTTACCAGGATACTGCCACAGGTAGTGTTCAGTTGTATGTAAAGAAAAGCCAGTTAGGTAAAGAATTTATTTACCAGAGCTTCTCTATCAGCGGACCTACTGCATTATTCCTGAACCAAAGTATGCACAGAGCAACGGCAGTGTTCACCATTAAAAAGGCTTTTGACAAAATTGAATTCAGCCAGGTAAATACTTCTTTCTATTATGATGCAGCCAACCCTATCAGCAAAACAAAAGATGTAGATAAACCCGAAGCTGTTTTCTACGCTGAAAAAACAAATGCTGAAGATGAGGGTGGTTACCTTATCAATGCGGATGCACTTTTTATTAGTGAGAAGCTGGATCCTGTAAAGCCAACAGCAATACCGGGTCAACCAAACTTTGGTTTTACATTGGGAGGTTTAAATCCAACGAAATCAAAATATAGTACTATCCGTTCTTTTCCTGATAATACAGATATCGTTGTTGATATGGCCTATGACAATCCAAACGCATTTAATCCAGGCGGTGCTGATATTACAGATGCCCGATACGTTCGGGTTCGCATGCAACACAGCCTAATTGCGATGCCGGAAAATAGTTTCAGAGGTCGTCGTGATGATCCAAAAGTTGGATACTTCATGGAACAAAAAACCAACCAGACAAGTATCAGCCCTGTTCCCTATAAAGATCTTATCAATCGCTGGAACCTGAAAAAGAAAGATCCTTCTGCTGCCGTTAGTGAACCGGTAGAACCAATCGTTTTTTGGATAGAGAACACTACTCCGCTTGAGTATCGCCAGACAATTGTTGATGCGGGTCTTAAATGGAATGACGCATTTGAAAAAGCTGGTTTTAAAAATGCTGTACAAATGAAAATAATGCCGGATGATGCCACCTGGGATCCTGCCGATATTAAATATAATGTTATCCGTTGGGTAGCTTCTGCACAGCCCGGATATGGCGCAATCGGGCCCAGTTTTGTAAACCCGAAAACCGGGCAAATACTCGGTGCCGATATTACTATTGAATGGTTTAGTGGAAGTGCTACTCCTATCAGCGATGAATTATATAATGGAAGCCCCGCTGCCAACCATAATGAGGAATTACATTTCTCAGGTATGATCGACACAAAACATCTTGCTAATTGCAGTATGGCAAGTGAATTAAAAGCACAATTAGTAACGGGTATGACATTGGCCGATGCAGTTGATGCCGGCCCGGCTGAAATAAAAGAAATGCATAAGCAATTTCTTATTTACCTGGTAATGCATGAAATGGGACATACACTTGGTTTGAACCACAATATGAAGGCCAGCCAGATGTTATCGCCAGCTGAGATCAACAATAAAGAGCTTACACAAAGAATAGGTTTGATCGGTTCAGTAATGGACTATCCTGCTATCAATATAGCAGCAGATAAAAGCAAACAAGGTGATTACTATACCACCCGTTCAGGTCCTTATGATCTTTGGGCTATTGAATATGGCTATACCGAATTTCCAGAATCAGAAGAAGAAGCTGGTCTTAGAAAAATATTAAGCCGCAGCAATGATCCGCAATTAGCTTTTGGAAATGATGGGGATGATATGAGATCACCTGGTAAAGCAATGGATCCAAGAGTAAACGTAAATGACCTTACAAGCGATGCAATTGGATATGCAGAAGAAAGATTTAAGATTGTAAATTCTATTATGGGCAAACTGGTACAAAAGTACAGCAAGCCTTACCAGAGCTATGCAGAACTTCGCTCCAGATATAATGCATTGAATGGTCAACGTAGTAATATGATAGCTGCAGCGAGCCGCTACATTGGTGGTGTTTATATAGACAGAAGTACCCCGGAACAAGGTTCTGCTACCAAACCATATACACCCGTACCAGTAGCTACTCAAAAAAGAGCTATGGACCTTTTAGCTAAATATGTATTTGCTCCCAACGCCTTTGATGCCGATACACAGGTATTTCCTTACCTGCAACCACAACGTCGTGGATTTAACCAGGCAGGAACTGGTGATGATTATAAGATCACTGCTTCTGTTTTAAACTTGCATGTAGGTCCATTGGCGCATATTCTTAACCCTGCCACTTTACAGCGTATTACAAATAGCCGTTTATATGGAAATCAATACAGTGTTGCAGATGTAATGACAGATCTTTTAAAAGCTTGCTTTGATGCAGACATGAAAGGTAATGTGAATGTATATCGCCAGAATTTGCAAACTACTTTTGTAAAAGCTGCAGCAGATATCATTGACCCAACAAAAACTCAGTATGATGATGTAGCAAAAGCTGCTGCATTAAACACATTGAAAAAATTAAAAACACAATTGGCTACTGCGGTTTCTACGAATGAAGAATCAAGAGCACATCGTGGAAGTTTGCTTTTCAGAATAAACAATGCGTTGGAACGTAAATAAGCTTACTACTATTTTTCAAAACCGTCTCGCCTTTGGCAAGACGGTTTTTTCTTTTTCGCTATATAAAATAAGAAAAGCAATATCTATTTTTACGCTATGCATATTTTACCTGCCTCTATACAAGACATTCCGGCACTTACTGAATTGATCAATAGTGCCTACAGGGGCGAAGCTTCAAAAAAAGGCTGGACCACAGAAGCCGATCTGCTAAAAGGAGATTTACGAACTGATGTTTTAACACTTACTGAATTATTGAAGAATACGAAAGCTGTAATGCTAAAATATGTTCCTACTGATGGAATAATCGCTGGCTGTGTTTTTCTGGAACAACGGGAAAGGGGTTTATACCTGGGTATGCTGACCGTGTCACCACAAATGCAGGCTGCGGGTATTGGAAAAAAGTTGCTGGCAGCAGCAGAAACATACGCAAAAGAAAAGGGATGTAAAAGCATCTTCATGAATGTAATTACATTACGGACAGAATTAATAAGATGGTATGAACGAAATGGCTATATGCAAACAGCCGAACGGGTACCCATGCCCGATAATCCTAAATTTGGAATTCCTACACAGCCGCTGGAATTTGTGATCATGGAAAAGATAATCTCCCTTTAAATTTCAAAATAAATTTTCATTTAAAAACTTACTGCCATAGGGTTGTCACCGCCTGCTGTTTTCTTTGTTATCTAACAATTAAAACAATCAACTATGACAATCATGCAATCATTTTAAAAGAAGTAGAAAAAGAAGCTGTAACCACCCGTAAAATGCTTGAAAGAGTACCCATAGACAAATATGAATGGGCTCCTCATGAAAGAAGCATGAAACTTGGAAACCTGGTAACTCATATAGCCGAATTGCCTGCCTGGATCGATATGGTAATTCATACTTCTGAACTAGATTTCGAAGCAAATCCATATTCTCCTGAAAAAATCACTACTACAGATGAGCTGCTAAGCTATTTTGAAAAATGCCTGGCGACTTGCCGTAAAGTTTTGACGCCTGAAAACGAAAACCAGTTAGAACTACCCTGGACATTAAGAAATGGCAAGCAGATTTATAGCACCGAACCAAAGGCAGATGTAATCAGGATGTCTATATCACAAATAATACATCACCGGGCACAATTAGGAGTATACCTGCGACTATTAAACATTCCCATACCCGGCAGCTATGGGCCGAGTGCTGATGAAAATAACTTTTAAAAAAAGAGGCTTACCGGTGGGGTAAGCCTTTTTCATTTTCTACCGGGAAGAAGTTACTTTTGTTCTTACACCAGTTTAAATTGATACATGACCCATATTATCTTACTTCTATTTGTACTCCTCCCCTTTTCAGGCTTTACACAGAAATATATCAATAAGAAAAAAGCTGAGGTAGAAAAAGAACTGGCTCAGTATATAAAAAAAAATAAGAGCATAAATGCTACGCTGAGCGAAACCGGTACTTCTTTAGCATTGAATATTGCAGGCACGGCAACACAACAAACCTCGTTTGTTTATTTTTTTGACAATGAAGACAAATGCAGGTTGCAAAAAACAACAGCCAGCTGCGATTCTTGTATTACAAAATATTTACAGGAAGCCCTGCAACAGGAAAAGTATAAATGGCGGAAGATTAATGAAAACCAGTACATCTCTTCGTTTGAACATAAATTAATGATTGAAACTCCGGCAGATGGTAAAGAGTTTTCATTTATGATTCTGCGTACCGATTGGTCAAAAATACTTTATGATATGATTACTGAAACAAAACAGTAAAAAGCGCTGCCGCTATAACAGTTTTATTTCGACTTTCTTAGGGCACCCTGCAATTTCTTTTGCCGCTCTTTTTCTACTTTTTGATTATGCTTTATCACATCCCAATACTCTTTCCCATACTCAACAAATATTTCAGTACCCGCAGCAATATCTTTATTTGACTTTATAAAAACTTTTGTACCAATCTCTACATATTCTGCATTATTAATAAGTCCTTTGGTTCTTCGCAAACCCCTTGCATCATTTGCATAACGGGCTAAAGCCTTTGTATGTTTACTGGCATCGATCACATGGTCTCTCTTTACATAATAGATATATCCGTTATTGCCATCATTATCATCTACGTCTTTCCAATTAGTAATTTTGCCTTTGTATTCAACAATCAACATATTTTTTGGAATAAAATCCTTTGCAAACAACCCATTACCTGCATTGGATAAACCGGATTTTTTCACCGTTACTTTTTTCTCTAACAACGCCATACTATCATTTTAATTGGCCGCAAATATAACCACAGCCTACTTCAAAAATCAACTATTGTGCAAAACAATAGATAACCGCAGAGGGCAAAACAATATCCTCTGCGGTTTTTTATTTATCCCTTCAATCCTTTTACTTCATATAATATTTTTAGAATTTCCTTTACCAGCAAAGGGTCTTTATTTATTTCCAATGCTTTTTCTAAGAGCTGCACAGCCATTTTTGCATCACCAGTCTTATAATAACCTTCTCCCAGGCTCGATAAAACATTAGCAGATTCAGGATACAGTTGTGCATTCAATTGAAAGATTTTAAATGCTTCCTGCTTCTTTTCCTGTTGCAGCAATAAATAACCCACACTGTTCAACTCCCTTTCGCTGCTCACTAATGATTTTAACTGCATGGCCATTCCTCGAATATTACTGTTTTTGTTGGTCAAAGTGCCATCTGTCAACCATTCATTCAACAAAGCAAAGCTTTTATAGTTGGGACTATAATCTTCACCCGTAAGTATCGTCTGTAAATCTTTTTCCAGCGATGTAACAGGGAATTCATTGATGCGTCCCAATTCTACCCCATTTTTATAAACAATAAAAACAGGCACCCTGAAAATCCCTTTTCCAGCTTCTTCCTGCTCCGGACCTTGTTTATATAATGAATCACTGCTGCCTCCAATCAGCTTTACCTGGCTGGTTGTAAATGATGCGTCCCGCAATAGTTTCATAAACCTCGGCACTTCCCTTTTACTATCACCGCACCAGGTACCAAGAAAAATCTCAATGCTGATGTCCTTGGAATTGCTTTTTTTAATTCCCGATGTAATTTTTGTATCCGGTTGATATGCATTATACGTACTGTCGAACCAATTGCTAAAAGGAGCCTCCCTCAGATCATTTTGGGTAATCGTTCCATATAAAATGGCTGGCTTGGTGGCTGTTTGTGCAATAGTAATTATTGACACAGCTATTGATAGAATGGCCATTGATATTTTTTTCATAAAAAATCATTTGGTTAATTATAATAATAGAATAGTTGTATGCCACGATTTAGATCAGGCATATCACATAAAAAAATAGAAATATAATTAACTCAATTGCGGGGGATGGTCAATGCTGTAAACATTACCCGAAGGCAAACCGGGAATATATTGAACCGGGAATGATGTAATCAAATTAAAGAATAGAGATATTTTATCATTTACCGGAGTACAATAAGATTCGTCCGGATGATGGTGAATATGAATGGGTGGAATAGTGTTATCTGCAAGAGGAGCACCATTGTTCTCCAGAAAGCTTTCGCAATCACAGGTATTTGCATCGGTAGTAAAATAATTGGTAACCCGGCAATTTACATAGCCGATATGCTTCTCATATTGAGCAATAAAGAAAACAAGCAATAATATAACAGCAGTAATTTTTCTCAACTGGCTGGCTATTAAGTTTAGGTTTTGGTGTTGCAGGAAGCCCCGCCGCTTTTACCTGACAAATTGTGGGGAGAAAGGGTTGCATAGCAATACAGTCAGCAATTAATATATTAAATGAATACCAGCTGCTAACTCAAATTATTTTTCAATCAGACCATCGGTTTTCCATTGTTTGAAAACATTGATAGTGCTGTCGCTTAATTTAGCAGCTTTGCGGAAAGGCATAAATCCTCTGTCGGTTGGCTTCAATTCTATACGACGGATGATCTCATCAATATCTGCTTTTACGTTGGCAAAATTATCATACGGTTTTTTATTGCCTTTACCCGAAATATGACAAGGAGAACAATTGGTTGTAATTGCCGTTTGTACATTGGCTTCATAACTAAACTTAGGAACAGCAGCCGTTGTCTTTTTAGAGGAACTGCAATTGGCAAATAAAACTACAGTAGCTACAATAGCTGAAAAGGCAATAATTTTTCGCATGTGGTTTGTTTTTAAAAATGAAATATATTCAAAAAAATACAATCTCAATCACCAATTATAAAAACGATCGAACCATTGCTACCGTTGCCCGCCTTCTTTTCAATTATTAACTTCGCAGCACTACCATGCTTAGAGCTACCGCTAAAACTTATCGTAATGCATACGCTGGCCTTTCGAAAGAAACATGGCTACTTTCCCTGATAATGCTCATCAACCGCAGCGGAACTATGGTAGTGCCGTTTATGACGCTTTATCTTACCAGCCCGGAAATGGGTTATTCTGTAGGTGATGCAGGAATTGTATTTGGTTTATTTGGAGCAGGTGCTTTTGCGGGTGCATGGCTGGGCGGTCAGCTAACAGATAAAATTGGCTTTTATCCTGTTCAGTTATTTACATTGTTCGGGGGCGGACTTCTATTCATTGTGTTAGGACAAATGAATACATATCCACTTATTTGCATATTTACTTTTTTACTCAGTTTTGTTAACGAAGCTTTTCGCCCTGCTAACTCTACAGCTATTGCTTTTTACAGCAATGAAAATAACAGAACAAGATCATATGCATTAAACAGGCTGGCCATCAATTTGGGTTGGGCCGCAGGTAGTGCTTTAGGAGGATTTATTGCACATATTGATTATGAATTATTGTTTTGGGTAGATGGATTTACCAATATCGGTGCGGCGCTATTAATGTGGGTGGTATTAAAACCCGTTAATTACAAACCAGCAAAAAAGCAAAAGATTGATGATCCGCTGATACAATCTGCTTACAAAGACAAAACTTATTTATCGTTTGCATTTATCACCATACTTTTTGCCTGTTGTTTTTTTCAAATGTTTAATAATGTACCAGTTTATTTTAAAAAGGAGCTGAACTTCTCCGAACCCTTTATCGGTATTTTAATGGCCGCCAATGGTATCATCATTGTACTGGTGGAAATGGTACTGGTGTATAAACTGGAAGGTAAAAGAAACAATATTTACTATATCAGCATTGGGGTGTTTTTGGTTGGCGTGGCTTTTCTTTTATTAAACATACCCGCAGCAGCTGTGCCAGTTGCCATTAGTATGATTGTACTGGTTACTTTCGGCGAAATACTATCCATGCCTTTTATGAATAGTTACTGGATAGCCAGAACCCAGCCATCTAACCGGGGGCAGTATGCAGCACTTTATACGATGGCCTGGTCGGTAGCACAAGTGCTTGGTCCTATGGGCGGTGCACAACTTGCCGAATATTCCGGTTTCAATATTTTGTGGTGGACCGTTGGAATTATTTCGATCATCGCATCCTTTGCTTTTTGGAAATGGCACCGGTAAATTAAGGCCTGTGAAAGCTCCGAAGGCAAGGAAAGAATTTATCCGAGTGCAAAATCTACTGCAGCAGTTGCGTGTAATAAAGTAGTGTCAAAAACGGGTATCGCTGTATCAGATTGCTTAATAAGCATGGGTATTTCTGTGCAGCCTAGTATTGCTCCTTCGGCCCCGTCAGCAGAAAGCTTATCTATTATTTCCAAAAAACCCTGCTTTGTTTCTGGAAGAAATTTTCCTTTTCCCAGTTCATTATAAATAGCATTGTTTACAAACTCAATTCCATCAGCATCCGGTATGATAGTTTCAATATCGTACTTAGCAAGTTTGTTTTTATAAAAATCAAATTGCATGGTGTAACGGGTGCCAAGCAATGCTACTTTATTTATTTCTTTTTGCTGAATGGCTTTTGCAGTAACATCTGCAATATGCAATAACGGTATTGATATTTCCGCTTGAACATTTTCTGCAATATGGTGCATGGTATTAGCTCCGAGTAATACACAGTCAGCACCGGCGGCTTCCACTCTTTTAGCAGCATCCCCAATAATGCTTGTAATTGCATCCCAATCTCCCTTATGTGTAAGGGTTACAATCTCACCGTAATTCACGGAATACATCGCAATTTTGGCGGCTTCGTTTCCACCAAGTCGTTGATGAGTAATTTCATTAAACAGCCGGTAATAATCCAACGATGACACCCAGGACAAACCGCCTACAAATCCTATTGTTTTCATGAAATAAAAATATCGCAAAGCATCCTCCGCATCAAAACTTTCGTCACAGAATGATAATAATTCCTAATATAACCTGTGGCGGGACAAACCCTTACATTTGTCAAAATTTTTTTCATGCGACTGTTATCTATTTTAGCATTGGTATTATTCTGCACTATTACTGTTGAAGCACAGCAAACTATTAAGCGTCCAAAACTTATTGTAGGTATTGTGGTGGACCAGATGCGCTGGGATTATTTGTATCGGTATTATGACAGGTATGCTGCTAGTGGAGGATTTAAGCGTATGCTTGACCAGGGCTTTACTTGCGAAAACACTTTAATCCCATATACTCCTACTTATACGGGTTGCGGACACAGTTCGATCTACACTGGTTCTGTACCGGCCATCAACGGCATTACCGGAAACTTCTGGTGGGACAGAGATCAAATGCGGTCAGTGTATTGTACAGAAGATAAAACAGTAAACACCGTTGGTAGCACCACTTCTGCAGGCAAACAAAGTCCCAGAAATATGCTTACTACAACTATCTGCGATGAATTACGGATTGCTACCAACTTTAAAAGTAAAGTGGTTGGTATTTCGATAAAAGACAGGGGTGGTATTTTACCTGCGGGGCACAGTGCCAATGCCGCTTATTGGTATGATGCTGGCGTAGGTAAGTGGATAACTTCTACTTACTACATGAATGAATTACCAAAATGGGTAAATGATTTTAATGGACAAAAGTTAGTTGATAAATATTACGAGAAAGGATGGAATACGCTTTATCCACTTAGTACTTACACACAAAGTACAGCCGACGAAAAAAGCCATGAAGCAAAATCGTTGGGAGGCAATAAATTTCCCTATAATTTGAAAGGGTACATTGGAAAAGACTATGGTAAAATTTCTACCACTCCTATGGGGAATACCATGACGGCAGAATTTGCAAAAGCTACGTTGTTGGCAGAGCAATTAGGTGCCGATGATATTACTGATATTCTTGCAGTTAGTTTTTCATCTCCTGATTATATTGGCCACAGTTATGGGCCTAACTCAGTAGAATCTGAAGATGGCTTTTTAAGATTAGATAAAGAGCTTGGTTCTTTCTTAGATTTTTTAGATGCAAAAGTGGGCAAAGGCCAATACACTGTTTTTCTTTCTGCTGACCATGGTGTTGCCAATACGCCGGAGTATATGACTGAAAATAAAATGCCGGGCGGGAGAGTGTTTATGAACGATATAACGAAACAACTCAATACGGCATTAAATGAAAAATACAACATCACTCCGCTTGTGGTGTATGACGATAATTACCAGTTTGCATTAAATCATCCAAAAATTGATTCCGCTAAATTAGATGCCGAAGATGTCATTGACTGGATCGTGGGTCGCTTATCGAAAGACTCAAACTTTGCCAGAATATTTTCGCTGGAGGAATTGAATGAAGTGCCGCTTCCTGTAACTGTAAGAAACATGATGAATAACGGCTACTATAAACGCCGTAGCGGAGATATCCAGTTTATACTAAAGCCCAACTATATAGATGCCTGGAGCAATACAGGAACAACCCATGGCCTTTGGAACCCGTATGATTCACATATCCCGCTGCTGTGGTATGGCTGGGGTATAAAACAGGGAAAAACCAACCGGGAAACCTATATGACTGACATTGCGCCAACTATAGCGGCGTTGTTACATATACAAATGCCTAATGGAAATGTAGGACATGTGATAACAGAAGTACTGAAATAAGAAGATTGCCTAAGTGAGTTGTTATTGTGTTTTCTTTCGTAATTTTCTTATCCGCAATAAAGACACCATTAATAACCACTATATGAAGAAGACGACATGGCTCATCCTTGTTTGCCTGACGGCATGCACATTTTCGGCCTCTGCACAAAAACAGGTTGACAGTATTAAATTCTTTACCGATCCGGGGATTCTTGAAATATCATTGACTACTGATATTGGTAAACTTCAAATTCCCGAGAATATAGAAGTTTACCAGGAGGCTGATATTTCGGTCCGTTTTCCTGATAACACCACTATCAGCGAAAAAATGAAATTGCATGCAAGAGGAAAATCCAGGAGGATCAATTGTTCTATGCCCCCTATCATGCTTGACTTTCATACGCCTACTTCCCCAAGGCTTTATCCGCTAAGCAGGCTAAAGCTGGTTGTTGGTTGCGCTAATTCAAGTGTGGATGAGCAATTGCTTTTGAAAGAATATATGGTCTATAAAGTCTACAATCTCTTTGATGAAAAAAGTTTCAGAGCCAGACTTGCAAGGGTAACTTATAATGACAGTAAAGGAAAGATGAAATCCTACTCACAATATGCTTTCTTGCTGGAAGATGTGGATGATATGGCAAAAAGAAATGGCTGTAAAGCAAGTAAAAAAGTAGCTTTTGCTGTAGATGAAGCAGATCCTGCATTAATGAATAAGGTTGATATTTTTGAATACATGATTGGCAACACAGACTGGTCCGTACCAGCTAATCATAATATAAAAATGATCTATCCCCGCAATGATGAAAAAGCTAAAGTACTTACTGTTCCGTATGACTTTGATAATTCAGGATTTGTAAATGCATATTATGCAATACCAAGCGAAGTGGTAGGTACTGCATCCGTTACTCAACGGGTATACAGAGGTTACAAAAGAACAATGCCCGAAATACAAAATACCCTGAAAATATTTTTAGAGAAAAGACAAAGTATAAATGACCTGATAAATGGATTTGATCTATTTAAAGACAAAACCAAAAAAGATATTATTAGTTACCTCAACGATTTCTATAAGACTATTGAAAACGAAAAAAAGGTAAAATCTATTTTTATTGACAATGCCCGGTAAAAATAAACTGAAGTAAAATATTTGAGATAGCTATAAGTTTTGAGTAATACAACCATTATAACCTACCACACATGAAAAAAAGCAAATGGCTGCTGCTGGCTTTTATTTCGGTTAGCAGTCTCCTATCTTCTGCCCAGGCTCCTATTGACAGTGTAAAATTTTTTACGGATGAGGATATTGTAGAAATAAGTCTATCGACTGATATACGGAAATTACAGAACGAAAAACTACCAGATATTTTCCAGCCTGCTGAAGTTACGCTTACACTACCAGGCAAGCCCCCCATCAAAGAAGGGATAACTGTTGCAGCCAGGGGCCATTTCAGAAGGGACAACTGCAATATCCCTCCTATTATGATCGATTTCAAAAATCCCAGTTCGCCAATACTTTCACCGTTGGGGAAACTAAAATTAGTTATTGCCTGCGGGCCAAGGGCAGATGACGAACAATTGGTACTTAAAGAATTTCTTGTGTATAAAATGTATAATCTCTTGGAGAATAAAAGTTTCCGGGTGAGGTTAGTAAAATTAAGTTACAACGACACCAGGGGGAAAATAAAACCCTTTACACAATATGCATTCTTAGTAGAGGATGATAAGGACATGGCCACAAGAAACGGCTGTATAAAAAAAGATAAAGCCACCTATAATACAGAATCTACTAACCGTAGTTTAATGACCAAAGTTGCTGTGTTTGAGTATATGATCAGTAATGGGGACTGGTCTGTTCCGGGAAATCATAACATAAAACTAATTTATGATAAGCAGAACAGCAATGCATTGCCATTTGTAGTTCCGTATGATTTTGACCATTCCGGCTTTGTAAATGCAGGTTATGCATTGCCTAGTGAGATCCTGGGTACAGAAGCCGTTACAGAAAGAGTTTACAGGGGATTCCCAAGATCCATGGAAGAATTGCAACTGACCTTCGATCTCTTTAAAGCAAAAAAAGAAGCCATTATGTCTTTAATAAACAATTTTACTTTACTGAAGGAAAGTTATCGCAAAGAAGCCACCCGGTACCTGGAAGAATTTTATAAAACAATAAATAGCAAAAGAGAAGTACAGTCTATATTTATAGACAATGCCCGTACTAAATAAATTATTAAAAACTACATCAACCATTTTAAAATTAAAAAGTAGCACATGGATTTAAAAGAGCAGTTTGAACAAGCAGCATCAGAGAGCAAAAGTCTTTCCGAAAAGCCAAGTAACGAGACATTACTACAACTCTATTCCCTTTACAAACAAGGAAGCATTGGCGATGTAAATACAGACCCTCCTTCCAACCCTTTTGATTTTGTAGCCAAAGCAAAATACGAAGCTTGGTCAAGCTTAAAAGGAAAATCAACTACGGATGCAATGACAGAATATATCGAGTTGATAAGCCGGTTGAAAAACTAATAACTATTTTGTCAATAAAACAGCAGTATAGATTTCATCAAGCTGTTTGCTGATTACCGGATAGCTGAAAAAAAGTTGTGCTTTTTCAGCTATTTTTTTTCTGTTATAGGCGGATTGATTCTTCATCATCTCTTGCATGGCAATGGCAAGATTATTTTCATTTCCTGCTTCCACCAATATTGAATTAGTCGCATCAACCAGTTCAGGGATACCGCCCACATTAGTAGCTATAACAGGCAAGCCGCAGCATAAAGCCTCCCCAATCACACAAGGCGAATTTTCAATATTACTGAATAAGATAAAGCAATCTGCCAATTGCATTTCAATTGCCACTTGCTGGTAAGGCACTTCTCCACGAAATGAAACAGCTCCATTCGGGAAATTTAATGTTGCTGCATATTCCCGTATTTCTTTATTGGTATCTCCTACTAATACCAGTTCCACATTAGATTGTTGCTCTGTAAATTTTTTAAATGCTCTTAATATACCTTCTGTGTTTTTTAAAGGAACCATATTGGATACATGCAGGAAGCGAAAAGGGAATGACTGTTTTTCCTTGAAAAAAAAATTATTGGTATCAACCACATTAGGTACAACAGTGTATTTTTTTTGTAACACTAATTTGTTTACCCCCTCACCCAAATACCGGCTAACCGATATGAATGCAGCTGCTCCTTCATACACTTTTTTTGTAAGCTGCTTAAATAAGGAGTTTTTTGTTTCATAATTATTAACTTCTACAGCATTATAAATGCCCCAATGTTCTGTAACAACATAGGGAACACCATATTTTTTTTTGACCCATAAACCAAAGAACCCCGCTTTTACCGGGATATTTACATGTATCACATCAGGTTTTCCATTCTCAATTATGTATTTCCTGATTGCTCTCTTTGAAAAGTGAAGCCACTTGTAATGGGATAGGAATTTACCGGGAAATCTTGATCGCTTTTTATAGTAAATTATTTTCTCCGTGATACCTGGAGCAGTCGTTAAGACTTCTGCCGTTTCTTTTATTATTCCTGAGTCATCTCCCGCAAGATGAATAACAAAAATATCATTATCTAAAGCTGCGGCATGTGCTTGCCGCTGAATAAAGTCGCCATTAAAAGGTTCCAGTTTATTCGGATACCAACTGCAAAGCCAAAGTATTTTTTTGCGGGACATCAGTTGCTAAAATAAACCAGCCTCTACTGTTAAAAAAATCGGTTTTTGAAACACTTCTTAACTAGTTCAACACTGGCACCAATTTGATGAACTCTTTTCTATTAAGATAATAAAACAACACCAGGTAAATAATGGGAAAAAAGCTAAGCACTTTAAGAACCAGCAAGCCTGTAAAAAAACCACTGAGATAAAAGCCGGCCAAAAGGCCAAACACTCCTAATAATTGCTTGTCGCTGATAGAACAAACTACATTAAAACAATAAACTGGGAGCTCATTGTACAATAATTTCATGGGCCGGGTAAAGTGATAGCCGTCTGTTATTACAACTTTGGGATTATTTTCTCTAACGGGAATTACAACAGGCTTTGTATTTACCAACGGATAAATTTGACGGCCATTTACTATGGCTCTTATGTTCAGAAAGCTCAGCATTACCTGGTTCTTTCGTTGAAGCACTATATGAAATGGTGCAGAAATAAGTAATTAATTTATTTATCAAACGTGTTACAAACCAAAGAAGTCCGTCAGTTTTCCAATTGCCTATTTCAACGCTTTAATAATCTCAATAAAATCCGCAGCAACCAACGAAGCCCCACCGACTAATCCCCCATCTACATCAGCACAAGCAAAAATCTCTTTTGCATTGTTGGCTTTTACACTTCCGCCATAGAGAATTGGAATTTCATTGGCTACAGCTTCGCCGTATTGAGCTGCAATTACAGAACGTAAATATTGATGTATTTCTTGTGCCTGTTCGGTACTTGCCGTTTTACCGGTACCAATGGCCCAGATAGGCTCATAGGCAATGACAATGTTTTTTATTGTTGCCGCAGCTAAATGAAACAAGGATTCTTTTAACTGGGTTGCTACGAACTCATTTTGTGTACCAGCTTCACGGATAGCCAAGGGTTCGCCACAGCAAAAAATAGGTGTGACAAAATTCTCAAAGCAAAGATTTACTTTTTCCGCCAGCATTCCATTTGTCTCACTGTTATATTCCCTTCTTTCGCTATGTCCAATAACGCAATACTTAATGTTCATTGAATGAAGCATCTCCACAGATACTTCTCCTGTAAATGCTCCTGATTTTTTATGATGACAGTTTTGTGCCGCTACTTCATAATTGTTTTCTTCTTCCACCTCGCTCCTGGTCATTAATAAATAGGGATGAGGTACGGCAAAAATGGCCAACTGGTGACTTGCCAATTCAACTTCTGCTCCGAGAATTTCATCTAACAATTTTTCACCCTGCTGATAGGTAAGATTCATTTTCCAGTTTGCTGCTGCAATTTGTTTCCGCATAAAATTTGAAATGTTTATTTATTTTTTTGACTATACTTTACCATTTTTCAAAAATATATTTCAAAATACTTTTTTCATCTTCACTAATTGTTTGCCCTTTCAATTTTTTCCAATCTTCTATATCTAATAGCGACTTCTCAAAATTATAACGATTCACTCCTTCACTGCCCCAGCTAAAATTAGGGATATATTTAGGGGTGAGGCCTGCACCAAACACATTACAACTTACACCTATTACGGTACCGGTGTTAATAGCAGTATTAACAGCAGTTCTGGAATAATCACCCATCATCACTCCACATTTTATTCCTGCTGTCATTTCCCCTTTTGGCATCCATACTTTAACATCGCTGGCATTATTTTTTAAATTTGAATTAGTAGTACCTGCACCCATATTACACCACTCTCCTATTACAGAATCACCAAGATAACCATCATGCGCCTTGTTACTATAGCCAAATAGCACAGAATTTTTTATTTCGCCACCTACTACACAATAAGGCCCCAGTGTGGTAGCGCCATACACTTTAGTTCCCAGTTTTAAACAAGCCCCTTCTCCCATTGCAAAAGGCCCCCTGATAATAGAGCCTTCCATTACTTCGGCATTTTTACCAATATAAACAGGGCCAGTTGCAGCATTAATAATACAATGCTCCATTTTTGCCCCCCTTTCAATAAACACCTGTGATGGCTTTGTTATCCTGTTTGTTTTTGAAAGAGGTTGTGATTTTTTCTTTTTTGTAAGCAACATGAAATCCTGCCGAATAGCCCAGTCATTTAATTGAAAAATATCCCATGGATAGCGGATAATTTTTAATTCCTCATCGAAGCTGATAGCATTACCTACTTTAATTTTATGTCGGCCTTCAATATCATTTTTAGTAACCCGAAAAACAATGCTGTTACCTCCCTTTGCTGCAATAAATTCTCCGTTATTTAATTTACGAATCGCCTTAACCAAGGCTGTTGTTGGCAATACATTGCCATGAATAATAAAACATGCCCCATCTCCCACTGCTTCATCAATATGGACAGAACGCCCCAGGTCTTTGTAATCATCTTCCTTTTTGTCGAATGAATCAAGCCCAAGCATCAGTTCCCATTTCTCCCGGATGGTCAGAATTCCAACCCGAATGTCCTGTAATTGCCTGGTAAGCGTAAAAGGGTGCAGATCCTCAGGCTGGCAAAATTCTTCTGTAAAAATGATTTTATTCATAACTGTGTGTAATCAAAAATAAGAAAAGAAAATGGGGTGAAAAGGAGGTGATTAAAAGGGTCCCAACTTTTGAAATGTAACCGTCTTTACAAGGGTTGCCAACCTTTGAAAGGTTGGCAACCCTAACCCTAACCATAAAAAATAGTATCTTTCTTTATGCCCATCCCGGAAAAATATTTAGCCAATTTTGAGGAAGATGGCATCTATCATATCTTCAATAGAACTAATAATGGAGAAAAACTATTTTTGTCTGATGAAAATCGACATTTTTTTTTAAGAAAATACAAAGAACACCTTTCCGACTATCTTGATGCCTATTGCTGGTGCCTTCTCCCCAATCATTTTCATTTTCTTGTTCGTGTAAAATCTCATAAAACACTCACTGAAACGATAACAAATAAAGAATTTAATGACTGTTCATTAACAGAGAAAAAATTCCGGGATAATCTGTGCTCCATCAGTGACCTCATAGCACATAGTTTTAAACGATTTTTTCAATCTTATTCACTTTCATTTAATAAAGCCTTCCAACGGAAGGGAAATTTATTTTACAAACCATTTAAACGGATTGTTGTAAATAAGGAAACACAGTTTACACAAGCTATTGTTTATATACATGCCAATCCAGTTAAACATGGACTGACTAAAGATTTTACAAACTACGAATGGTCCTCCTGGCGCAGCTATATGTCCGATGCTCCTACGCTGTTATTACGTAAAGAAATTTTTGACTTCTTTGGAAACAGGGAGCAATTTATTAAAGCACATAAAGATCTGACACAATATTACTATGAGAGTGATATCTCAATTGAGGATTGAAACTAAGGAAAAGGTAAGAGGAGTAGCCAGCTTTGCTCAAAGGGCTAGTACAAGGGTTGCCAACCTTTGAAAGGTTGGCAACCCTGTAATAAAAAAGGGGCGGTTCAAAAGAACCACCCCGTAGGTTTTAAATTAAAAACCCCTGAGCATATTATTATTTACTCACTACAATCTTCTGCACTGCCTGTTCGCCGGTAGCTGGCACAAATACACGAAGGGTGTAGATGCCGGGGGTCA
The DNA here is from genome assembly GCA_002127295.1 of Chitinophagaceae bacterium IBVUCB2. Lineage (GTDB taxonomy): Bacteria > Bacteroidota > Bacteroidia > Chitinophagales > Chitinophagaceae > JJ008. The sequence continues at coordinate 1,062,656 of NFUV01000002.1, read as the reverse complement.
GGTTCTCTATAGAAATATTATTGTTAGTAATACCCTTGAATTGTTTAACAAGGCGCCCACTCATATCCATTACAGATACTTCACGGGTTACTTTTGAATCTTCAAATACTACGTTTACTTTACCATCGCTGCTTGGGTTTGGATAAACGATTATTTTACTAGCTTGTCCATCTCCACGAACTGAACGTATTTCAGAATATTTGAATTGAGCATCAATATCAATTTGCTTGATGCGGTATTGGCTTACACCTTTGTTGCTGTTTAAGTCGTTGAAGCTATAAGCAAGCAAGCTGTTGCTATTACCACCTGCAGCTTGTGAAGGAACAAAAGCAACTTGTACCCATGTACCATTCACATTTCTCTCTACTGCAAATCCGCTGTTGTTTACTTCTGTAGAAGTTTCCCATTTCACCATCACATTAGCATTGCTTCTTGTAGCAGTAAATGATTTGAAGCTAACAGGAAGTGGAATACAAGTATTTAAAACAGAAACTACTTTATCAAAACATCCCGCTGGCGTTTTAAATACTAAAAGAATAGGTAGATTCTTTGGCGTAAATGGAATATTTATAAATCCATCGCTTATAGCATTATTAACAACAGCAGCACCTGGCACATCATTTCCACTCAATACTCCAATTGGTGGATAATCTACATATAGCTGAACCGTAACAGCGAAAGCTTCTGCAGGTCCGCCAGTAATGTCAAAATTAACAGAGGAGTTTGTCTGAATAGTTGCTGCACAAGTTATAAAAGGAACAGTATTTGTAATTGAGCCTGTAGTACCGGCGGCACCATTGCTAGTACCTGGTGTATGCTCACCACCTTGCTGACCTCCTGGGCTAGAGGCTTTATCCCATTCCCCACACTTTCCATCTCTTTTTCTAATAAACCCATTATCAGTACCATCAGATGGAGTAACGTACTCACCTAATTTGGCCTCATCTGAAGAAGCTGTTGTATTAGTTGTAATTCCATTGTTGTTTAAATCCTGAAAATTAATTGTAAAATCTGTACAGCCTCCATTCATATCAGTAAAAAGATTTGGCATTGCCCTGATAGCATCAGGAATTGTATTCCCAGAATTAGCCCCACGGAAAAAATTAACCAATACTCCGCTTTGATAAACCATTACAACATAAGAGCTACTAGCATCTTCTCTAAAAATATTATTCTCATCACCTGCCAATATTGTACCTAGATCATAATTGTTATTACCGTCTGCATCGACGCCTGGAGTCGCATCAATAACCCATTTCTTAAAGGACCCTCCATTTGCTGCTAAAAAAGCGGCATTGTTCCAGCTAAAAGCAGCATCCGCTCCGGATGATGATTGATAATTAAAAGGATCTGAAGAAGCTCCAACATAAAAGCCTTTTGAAGCTACAGTTTGATTCGGAAGATCAATCACAAAAAATCCTTTGTCAGCAGCGCTATTTTCATAATAGGTAATAATAGTAAAGCAATCGACGTTTAAGGGGTTAATGTCTGTGCTGCTATTGTACAACTCAAAATACTCATGGTTTCCAGAACCGGGAGTTGTATAAATTTCATTTAATACAGCCTGTGAGTTTCCCACTATTGCTATAGCAAAAATGGAAAGTGAAAGTAAAATCTTTTTCATGCTTCAAGGTTTTTTAATTAATAAACAGTTTAAATAATTACGGAACTGCTTTGTAAGCAGCACGATATATGACGAATCAGTACATCCACATTTGATTGTGGTGATTCAGTTGGAATGGACCTTGAGGCATTCAGATAGGAAGGACTTGAGAGGATTAACAGCAGTTAAACCTTGCAGTATTCAATTGAAAATGGATTGTTGGTGTAGCCGGTCGGCTACTTTGTACTTTTCGTTGGATTGGACAGTATTATTTCGTACTGAAATAATAGTAATGGTTACATTGAATGATAAAAGTATACTAAGAATATGTACTATGCAAGCATTTTTAAATTTATTTAAAAAAAAAAGCCTGCTCAATCAGCATTTTGCTGATTGAGCAGGCTCTAGTAAGAATTTTGTTGAACTTATTATAGTTATCTGTCACCACCATCATCGCCACCACCTGCCAGGCATCCTACTCCTTGAAAAGCAGTTGTGCAGCAACCTGTTCTTCTGCCTGATTTATAATAGGCTAAAGAATTGGTGTAATCATAGTTCTGGTTCAATATCAGCTTATAATATGTTTTAGCCCCGCCTGTAGTACCATAGTTGAATTTAAGTACTGGTGTGGTTAAACAAAGCTGGCTTGGGTCCGGTGCATAGCTGGGTGTAAAGCTGGTCCAGCTTGTACCATTGTAGCTATAGGCTGCTCCTGCAACAGAACTCCAGGTAAAGCAGGAGCCAAACTCCATACCCCAATGACTTAGATCCTGCACTGTACCATTGGTACCGTTTCCGGGGTTTGGATTCTGGACACTCCATACCCACTCCCAGTTACTGCCTACTTGTGTGCGGCTTTCTAATACTATATCATAAGCATCAGAATTGCAGGGACCTTCTTCTGATTCTATTTGGATGCCGGATGTTTGAACAGCTGCGGGAGGAGTCAGCTCTTTGGCAGCATCCCGCTGGCAGGCTGCAAAAAATAGAATAGCAGATAAAGCTACAGGGAAGATTAGTTGATTTTTTTTCATGTTGTTTTCTTTAGGTTACGGGATTAATTTTTAATAATGCAGCCTGTAATTTATCAGGATGCTTACCTGAAATAAAAATAGCAACCCATATTGTCTTAAGCAAGTTGTGCCTGAACTTTTGCAAGAAATATTTACAATAATGTATTTTCTACGATGCAAAAGCACTTTATCAAATAGTTCCATTTACGCACACCTGGTAACATAGCCTCCTATAAAAAACAAAAAGCATTCTGTTTACACAGAATGCTTTTAAAATTCAGTAAGGCAATATTATTTTATTTTAAGAACAGGCTTTAAATGATAATCGCCTGCACCGTTTTGCATGATTGATAATGCGGCATCGAAATCGATCAACACAGAATCTATTGAGGCATTAAGGTTTTTATTGAGTTTTATTTTCAAACCAGACTCACTACCACTTGGAATAGTAAGCGGATAGGTTACTCCGCCTATCTCAATACTATTGGCAGAACCCAATACAAAACGAATTTCTTTTAATGTGCCGGTAGGAATATTCCCTTGTGCTAATACGGTATCTACCCCATTTTGAAAATCGAGTAGATTGTAGATACCACTTATAGTAGCAAGATTTGTCCAGCCAGATGAGTCATCCCGCATATTCACTCTTACCTCTTTTATATCCACATTTACAGCTGTTGCATTATAAGGATTATCTGTAAGGTGAACTTTTAAATTAGTAGTGCTTCCCGTATTTTCTTTTTGGCAGGCAACAAATGTTACTGCTGCTATAATTACTACGAGCAATGAAATCTTTTTACGTACTATCATAATTTGTTTTTTCATGGTGAAGAAAAAACCATGCCGCCGGCCGAAAATGTGACTAACTATATCTAAAATCATCAATATCCCCCTAAAAAAAATAGACCCCCCGAAGAATCGGGAGGTCTTAAAGTATAGCCATGAAAAACAAAACTCTTTCCCGATCAGATCGGAATCGAGTAGTTATCACAATTTAATATTATTCTGCTTTCTTAGCGTATTTCTTCTTGAATTTGTCGATACGACCCGCTGTATCTACCATTACATTCTTACCGGTAAAGAATGGATGAGACATGTTTGAAATCTCCAGCTTAATTAATGGATATTCATTGCCATCTTCCCATTTTAATGTTTCTTTTGTAGCTGCTGTAGAGCGGCTCAGGAAAGTGTGACCATTACTCATGTCTTTAAAAACTACTAACCGATAGCTATCGGGATGGATTCCTTTTTTCATAACTTGATGATTTTGAAGGTTGCACGGATTTTGCCGTACATATTAAAAGATAAATTTAGGGCGGCAAAGATACGCCAGAGAAGGGTTACGGCCAAATATTGAGGGAAATAGATTTGACATAATCAGGAAAGCCCTAAACTACGAAAGCACCAAGTTAGCTCACTTTCCGGCTTGCGCCTTCTTGTTTACTTACCCGATGCTTTCTGGAGATACATCCACCTTTTGACGGGTTTTTGTTTCCCCAAGAGTTACTTCCACCTTTTGAAGGGTTTCCGTTTCTCCGGCACTTAATTTTATTGCTAAAACTTCGTGCAGTTGTATATCAAATATAGTTTATTGAAATAGCCCTTTCCAAATTTTTCTCCCTTTTGATATGCACTCCTTTTCCACTCACTTATGCACAGAAACTGGCCTTATACGCAGGTTCTTAGTGGCATTAATCCCTCATATTCACATATTGTAAAGGAATTCCCAGGTTTCCTGTTTTACAAAGTTGTATCACCTCTTGCAGGTCGTCAATTTTCTTTCCAGTAACCCTTACCAGATCGTCATTTATTGATGCCTGTACCTTCAGCCCTGCATCTTTTATAAGCTTTACGATCTTTTTTGCATCTTCCTGTACCAATCCATTTTTCACTTTTACCGTTTTCTTCCAGTACTTACCACTTATTGCACCTTCTTTCGATAAATCAAATGCCTCCGGAGCTATACCTTGTTTATGAGAACGACTTACCAATACATCAAGCAGCTGACGCATCTTCATGTCATCATCCGTTTCCAATTTCAATTGAAAGTCTTTTTTGTCCAAATCGATAACGATATGAGACCCTTTAAAGTCAAACCGGTTAGTAATCTCTTTGGTAACAACATTTACTGCATTATCTAATGCTTGTGCATCTACTTTGCTAACAATATCAAATGAAGGCATAAAATAAGTTTTTAGTTTATGGTTGTTGTTATAAGTTCTTCAAATGTAAGATTGTTTTGATTTTTGAAAGCGTAAGATTTTTTAAGCCTTGATGTACTACTATTATAAAAAAGCCCCTCTTAGAAAAGAGGGGCGATTATGTATCGTTAATACATGAGAAAATCCTTATTGTTACTGACCACCTTGCCCTACCCTGTTCTGCTCATCCTGTGATGCACTGTTGCGCCGGCGGGGTGCTGCATTTTGTTGCCCATTTTTGCCAAAACGATAGGTGAATGAAGTTGTTACCTGGCGATTATCCCAGCGGTTTTGTATCCTGGAATCAACAACGTCATATTGCGTCTTTCCTTTGTAGCGCTGTATCCAAAAGGGATCTCTTAAATTCACTCGTAACGTACCCTTTCCTTTCAACACTTGCTTTTGGGCACCAAAGCTCACTACATACATTGGTTCATCTATGTTCAATTGATTTACTCCTTTTGCTCTGTAAAATCCTGTCATTTCCATTGTAAAGCCTTGCTTTATAGTAAACGTCTGTGTCATATTGATCATGAAAGATGTAAAAGCAATATCAAGTGGCTTGTTTTCATATACACCCTTATAATGATTATTAAATACATTCAGGAAGATATTGGATGTCCACCATTTAGTAACCGGCACCGGTGCAGTAACAGATATACCCACATTTCTGAACTTTGCTACATTATCCGATGTAAGGAAAAGCAAATCACCATCAGGCTTTATTAATTGAGAAATAACATTCGTTGTATTATTATAATTAAGTGTAGTAATTAATTTTCCTTTGTAAGAATGGCTTAATTCGATGTTGTGAGAGAACTGCGGCAATAAGAATGGGTTACCTTTCCTGTATGACAATGAATCAAGAAAATAAATAAATGGATTTAGATCCTGGTAATTCGGTCTTGTTATTCTACGGCTGTATGATAAGGTAAAAGTGCTGTTCTTATCTGCTGCATAACTTATAAAAGCACTGGGGAAGAGATTAGTAAAATCTCTTTTGAATGTTGAATCGTTCTTTACCTGGTAACCTTTGGCTATTGTATTTTCCAATCGCAACCCACCCTGGAATGACCATTTTTTTACCTGCCTGTTTACATTCAGGTAAACAGCATTAATATTTTCATCATAAATAAAATGATTCGACCTATTGTCGTCAATCCATTTTACACCATCCCATCGTTCATAATTTACAATGTTATCATTTTTTACAAAACTACTTTTTACACCAGCTTCTAACCGTCCCCCTTTTTTAAATGGATGTGTGTAATCAGATTTTAGTGAGATAATTTCTATGACAGATGGCAAGTGACCTTTTAATTGTAAGGGATCTCCTGTGGGCATTCCTGCACCGTTGTAGAAGTCGGTAGTTAAGGTCATCTTCGATGTATTACTATAGGTAATATAATCTGCGTCAGCTGTTAATTCTCTGCCGGTAGAATCAAACTGGTGACGATAATTAAAATTAGAAGTGAAGTTTTTAAATTTCAACCGATTATTTGTTTGTGAGACCATCTTAGATAAAACCTGGTGATTCTCATCCGCCGTTGTAGTTACAGTTGTGGGTGTGGGGTGACCAGAAAAAACAAATCCGCTTACAACAATACCAAAGGTATTTTTCTTATCTGCCATGTAATCAAGCCCCAATTTTAAAGTATGGTTATTGTTGCCGAATTTAAATTGGGTTTCTACATCATTATATCCCAGTACATTTTTATTATCATCAATTTTTTTACGATTGATCTCCAAATTATTCATTCCTTTAAAAACATTCGGATTGTAATTACCAAAGAAGTTGATCTTATTTTTCCGATAGTTAAAGTTGATACTGTTTTGCGACTTGGGAATAACATAAAAGGTTCCGGTAGGACTTTCAAAAAAACTGGTGGTAATACCGGCCATTATTGATCCGTTAAACCCTGCGATCTTGCCTTTCTTGGTTTTAATATTAATAACACCGGAATTTCCGGAAGCATCATATTTAGCAGAAGGATTGGTCATGATCTCGATCTGGTCGATAGCGGATGCCGGCAAATTTTTAAGGAGATTCGCCAGATCCGTAGGCGATAAAAAGGTAGGCTTACCATCCATCATTACAATTACACCCGCCTTTCCACGTAAACTGATTGCTCCGTCATTGCTTACCATTATACCGGGGGACTTTTCCAGTACTTCCAATGCAGTAGCACCTGCATTGGTTGGTGATGCTTCTACATTCACTACAGTTTTATCGATCTTGGTTTCAATAAATGGCCGCTTGGCTGTTACGGTAACTTCACTTAATCCTTTTGCAGCAGGAACAAGTTGCAGGGCAGCAAGCTGAACAGTATTAGCTGTTGGGGTAATTATAATTTTTTCGCTGTTTCCCTTTTCGAAGCCAACAGTACTGGCCTGAATAATATATTCGCCATCAGGAATATTCTCAAATTCGTACACACCTTCTTTATTACTCACGGCAGTTTTTACAAGTGCTAGATCATTTGCTTTTAAAAGTGATACGGTCACTGATGATAGTGATTTACCTGAAGCATCTAATATTGATCCAGATACTTTTCCATTTTTGTTTTGTGCTGCTGAATGAAGAACACATACAAATAGAAGACAACAGAGAGTAAAATACTTTCTCATAATCATGGCTATGGTTAATGGTCTGTTAGAAAAACTAAAATTGCATTACAATACGTTCAGAAGAAAGAGAAATATGACAAGTTTCGTACTTCCCGTGACAAAGGGTAACTATTTGTTATCGATACACAAGCGGTAAGTTTATCATTTAAACAATAATGTATGTTAATGAAGCCTTAACATAGAATAAAAAATCCTCCCGATATTATCTCGGGAGGATGGATATGGTTAATGGTTATAGTATAATTAATTTCCTGCTCCTACTCTACCCTGCTCATCAGATGCGCCACCTTCTTTTTTTCCACTGCCTGCTTTTAATTTTCCTTTGCTAAATCTCCAGGTAAAACCAAGACTTACTGAACGGCTATCATTTATATTTGTGAACTTTGCATCTACATTGCTATACTTGCTATAACCTCTTGCAACACCGCCGGCAAAAATATCACGGAAGTTTAAACGAACACTTCCTTTATTATTTAGGATTTGCTTGCTAAACCCAACATTCATCTGAGCCATCGGCTTAATAAATATTACACCTTCCAATCCTTTTGATCTGAAGAAACCACTTACTTCAGCACCCCATCCTTTACCCCATTTAAATTGTTGCTGTGCCTGGGCCATAAACATTACAATGCCAAGAGAAACCTGCTCATTGTTTACTATGCCTTTAAAACGGTTATTGGAAAGATTAGTGTAAATGCTACCACTCCACCACTTATTGATCTGTTTGTTTGCACTTACCGCAATTCCCAATTGCTTACGGGATGCAATGTTTGCTTTTTTAATAAAGGTTTCATTAGTTACCTCGTTTTGCTCTAATACCTGCTGGATAATATCTGTAGTATTGCTATAATTTAATGTAGTTGTTAAAGCACCCGCATAAGTGTGACTTAACTCTATATTATGACTGAACTGAGGCTTCAGGTTTGGATTACCTTGCTCAAAAGTGTACCTATCAATGAAATTAATAAAAGGATTCAAATCTTGGTAATTAGGCCTGTTCACTCTTCTGCCATAATTAACAACAAACGAATTTTTTTCATTTGCTGCATATTGTAAATAGGCTGTTGGGAAAAGTTGCGTATAATTTCTTTTAAAATTGATACCGGTTGTCAACTGATCGCCTTTAGCATTAGTGTTCTCCATACGCAGACCAAATTGCCCAGTCCATTTTTTACTTAGAGGTCTGCTATAGTTTACATACACCGCATTGATATTTTCTTCGTACAAAAAGTGATTACTTCTGTTATAATCATGTATTATCTGACCGTTTTGAATACTATCATAATTTGCATCATTATCTGTTTTTACATAGCTCGACTTAAAACCTGCTTCAAACTTTGCACCTTTCTTTAGAGGCAAAGTATAATCCATTTTGCCACTGTAAATAGTAATTGCTTGTGGCAGCGTACCCATTAATGAATCTATTTTACCATTTTGGTTGCCCGTGTTATTATAATAGGTGGTGAATAAAGGTTGGTTATTGGTTACTCTGTATTGTATATAATCCAGGTCCGCCGTTAATTCCTGGCCTGCTGAATCCAATGCTGTACGAAAGTTTACATTGCCACTAAAGTTCTTCCATTTCTCATTATTCTTAGCTAATGATTTAGTTTGGCTTATCAATACATTATTGGGGTCGTATATATAAGTATTGGTATTACTTAACCAATTGCTTGGATTGTAAAATCCACTCAACACAAAACCAATGGTTGTTCTTTTAGTAGCGGAATAATCTAATCCCAGCTTACCACTATAGAAATGTCCCTGGTTTTCCATTTCAGATTTTTGATCGAATACACTAAGAATTTCTTTGGTATTTGTTTCCCGGAAGTTTCTTAATATGTCCAAATCTTCACCTCTATGATTTCTGTTATAATTAAGACTGGTAAACAAATTTATTTTCCCATTACGGTAGTTAAAATTTGCACCTTCATTAAATCTTGAATATTGACCTCTTGTATACCCTGTCGTCAAACTACCATTGTATCCAAACTGTTTATTCTTTTTTGTTTTGATATTAATTACACCAGAATTTCCGGATGCATCATACTTCGCTGGGGGATTTGTCATGATCTCAATTTGATCCAACTGACTTGCACTCATACTACGCAACATGTTTGCAAGGTCGGCGCCACCTAAATAACTGGGACGGCCATCGATCATTACAACAACTCCTTGTTTCCCTTTCAGGCTGATGTTACCATCTTTATCAACCGTAATGCCCGGCGATTTTTCCAACACTTCCATAGCAGAACTACCCACATTGGTAATTGATGCTTCCACATTTACAATCATCCTGTCTATCTTTTGTTCAACAAGTGGTTTGGTGGCGGTAACTGTTATTCCTGCTACTGATTTAGCAACAGGTATTAGTTCAATAGTTTTCAACGAAACAGAAGTATTGGATGAATTAATTGTAAAGGCTTCAGAAAAACCTTTATCATGTCCAACCGCAGAAATGGAAACCAGGTAGGTTCCTTCTGCAACTCCTTCAAAATTGAATTTTCCCGCTTTATCAGCAACACTCATTTTTACAACTGTGGAGTCTTTTGCTCTAAGCAATGTAATTGTTGCCGATTCAATGGTTTTGGTGTTACCATCGATAACGGTTCCATTTACTGTTCCGTTTTTTACCTGGGCAAGACCGGATATTGATAAACTTATCAGGAAAACTAGCAGCAGGCTTTTAATTTGTTTCATTATTAACGATTTAGTACTGGTTTTTAATTATTACAGTTCAAAGATAGGTACTTTGTAATACCAAGAACATTGTTTTAAATTAAACGGCCATTTTTAATGATGTACGGCCGTTTTTTATAATATCAGTGTGACGCTAAGCTGACATTACGGTTACATCACTTCAATTTTTTGGGATAAACGGCAAAAAATTGTCATAAATGGCAGTTAGCTGCATTAATAATTAAAACTAGGATCGTTTAGGCGGGGCAACAAGGATATCTGGGTAAAGCGGAAATTTTGCAGGATGAACTGTACCAGATTGAAAATGGGGGGTATTATAATCCGAATTCAGTACGTATACCGTCATGATAGGTTCGGCCAGAAGTTAGCCGGGTTCCTTCTTTATCATCTAATACAAATAGATACCGGCCATTGAAATGCCGGTGCATTTCTCTAATCCTCTCCTTATTTATAATATATGATTTCTGGATCCGGTAGAATTGGGAGGGTAATTTTTCCGATAAAGCCGAGAGAGATTGATCCGTAAGGTGCTTCTGCCCTTCTATAGTGTGTATGAATACATATTTGTCCTGAGCTTCCAGGTAAACTATATTTTCATATTTAAGTAAAACGATCCTGTCGCCAGTTCGTATAGGTAAAGCGGTACTTTGTTTTGGGGCCTGTATCTGCCGAATAATTTCCTGTAAGCTTACTGTATTCACCTCCTGGTTTAGGCGGCCAAATTGTTTCAGCTTATCAATGCTTTGCTGTAATCTTTCTTCCTTTATAGGTTTCAATAAATAATCAATAGAAAAAGTTTCAAAAGCCTTTATTGCATATTGCTCATAAGCTGTTGTAAATATGATATTTGGTTTTACCTCCAATTGCTCTAATACTTCAAACCCTGTCAGATCGGGCATTTGTATATCTAAAAAAACAAGATCCGGCTTTAGCTCTTCAATTTTTTGGATAGCTTCTCTGCCTGTACCTGCTTCATCAATTACAGTAATTACATCAGCATATTCCGCCAAAAGACTTCTCATCAATCTTCTTGCTGCAGGTTCATCATCTACTACTATTGCCTTAAATACCTGGCTCATTCTTAATTAATTTTTTTATATAAATACAAACCTCTTTTTGTGGTGTATTATTAAAGCTTAAATCAAAATTCCCGGGAAAAAGTAGTTCCAATTTATCATACACACTTTTAACCCCATAACCCGGGTTCAACTCATCCGGGAAAAGTGGGCCGTTATCTGCAACTGTCAGCTTCATACCCTCTTTATATGATTGGACGTTCAAACTTATTTCAGTCAACATACCCGTTGCTTTCAATCCATGCTTTACGGCATTCTCTACCAAAGGCTGCAATACAAATCTTGGAACCAGGAAATGTTTTAAGTTTTCCTCCACATTAATTGTACAGGTTAACTGATCTTCAAATCTTATTTTTTCTATTTGCAAATACACTTCTGCCATTGCCACTTCATCTTTAATAGTGGAATAATTATTCTGACTATAATTAATACTGTAGCGAAACAAATCCGCCAATGCAATGGTCATTCGTCTTGCTTTTTTACCATCCGTTATGGATAAATCAGCAATAGAATTTAATGCATTATATAAAAAATGAGGATTAACTTTTGAATGGAGAGCATCTAACTCAGCTTTCACTTTTAATTCACGCAGGCGGCTTAGCTCAAGCTCCTTTTCATCAAACTTTCTTTTTCTTTCTGTATCAAGATACCGGATAACTATATATACAAGCCCGGTAGCTCCTGCCAGATAAATACTGTTGATGATTACATACTTCAGAAATGTTCGGTCACTGCCATAAATCCAATAGCCAGAAGGTATGTTTATGGCAAGTGTCGTTACAACAAGTGTTGTTAATATTAAAAAGTTATGCTTGATAAAAGAAAGCTTCTTAAGTTTCTGGCTTTCTGAAACAACTCTTACCAGGTTATAAATAATAAGTGTACAAAGTGTTGCGGAAATTAATTGACCCAAAATAGCCCAGAGCCATCCATGCTTAGCTAATAAATAAAAAAATCCACCACCCATCGGTAGCATAGCGGTAGAAATACAAAAAATTATCAACCAGGCAGCTACATTCTTTCTTAATAATTCATTCCGGATACTCTTTTTAAATAAACGGCTAAAGGCAGCTAACAAATAGAGGCCAGCTACAGCAAATAATAAACATACTGTTATCAACAATACATACTGAAGTGTAGATGGCTCTTTCATTTTGCCAACAAGATATAAAAACAGGAATAATATGGCAGATTCGGTTCGTAAAATGCCGGTTTTAAAGAGTGAACTGATTATATTGCAGAAAAACAGGAAATGATAATTGATTATAGGTCTGACACAGTTACCCAACCTACTCCTGCTATGCTGGAAGCAATGATGAAGGCGAAAACAGGCGATGATGTATTTGGAGAGGATCCATCTATAAACGAATTAGAAAGTATAACAGCTGGCATGTTTGGAATGGAGGCCGCTATTTTTTGCCCTTCAGGAACAATGACCAATCAAATAGCAATTAAATGCCATACACAGCCGGGTGATGAAGTTATTTGCGACGAAAGCTCACATATATATCAATATGAAGGAGGAGGTATAGCCTTTAATTCTGGGGCGTCAGTTAAATTATTACATGGTGATAGAGGAAGAATAACTGCCGAGCAGGTGTTAGCTGCTATTAATCCTGATGATCCACACAGAGCCAACACAAGCCTGGTATCGTTAGAGAATACTTCAAATCGTGGAGGCGGCAGTTGCTATGATATGAAAGAAATAAAAAAGATACAGGCATTATGCAAAGAAAAAAATCTTGCCTTTCATCTCGATGGAGCCAGGTTATGGAATGCAATGGTGGCAAAAAAAGAATCTGCAAAGCAATATGGAGATGCTTTTGATAGCATTTCTGTATGCCTGAGTAAAAGTCTCGGCTGCCCGGTTGGCAGCTTATTAATAGGGAAAAAAGAACTTGTCAAAAAAGCCCGTAGAATAAGAAAAGCTTTTGGTGGTGGAATGCGGCAGGCTGGTTTTATTGCTGCTGCCGGAATTTATGCATTGGAAAATAATATAGCCCGGTTAGAAGAAGATCATAATCATGCAAAACAAATTGCTGCTGCCATTGCAACAAAAGATTTTGTAAAAATGGTATTACCGGTCGAAACAAATATTATCATTTTTGAATTGAAAGATGGAATGACAGCTCCGGATTTGGTGGCTCAATTAAAAAACAGTTCTATCTTAGGCTACGCTATTTCTCCTAACAGAGTAAGGCTGGTTACTCACCTCGATATTAACACCGCAATGGTACAAAAAACAATACAGGTATTTACTCAACTATAGCATCTAAATATGTTTCCTCAAATAAATCCCATCAACACAAACTCCTGGAAAGAACTGCAGGTACATTATCAGCAGATGAAAGATGTACACATGAGAGAATTATTTCTTGCAGAGGACAGGTTTACAAAATTTTCTCTTTGCACAGATGGGATGGTATTCGACTATTCCAAAAATATTATTACAGAAGAAACAATAAACCTATTGTTGCAACTGGCAAAAGAGTGCCGTGTAAAAGAAGCATTAGAGGCCATGCTTAAGGGAGAAAAAATAAATATCACGGAGAAAAGAGCGGTGTTGCATATAGCCTTACGTAACTTTTCAGGCAAACCGGTTTATACTGAAGGAAAAGATATAATGCCTGCTATAGAAAAGGCCTTGAAAAAAATGAAGACCTTTTGTAATGCTATTCACAAAGGCAAACTTAGAGGCTACACCGGCAAACGCATTAAACATATTGTAAACATTGGAATTGGGGGCAGCGATCTCGGACCGAAAATGGCAACAGAAGCATTAAAGCCATACTGGGTTGATGGAATTGAAACACATTTTGTTTCTAATATTGATGGTTCACATATAGCTGAAGTATTAAAACAAGTTGACCCGGAAAAAACATTATTCCTAATCGCTTCCAAAACTTTTACCACACAAGAAACCATGACCAATGCTCATACGGCAAGGGAATGGTTTCTTAAAAAGGCAAAAAAAGAATCCCATGTAGCAAAGCATTTCGTGGCTTTGTCTACCAATGAAAGCGAAGTAGTAAAGTTTGGTATTGACAAAAAGAACATGTTTGAATTCTGGGACTGGGTTGGCGGCCGGTATTCATTATGGAGTTCTATTGGTCTTTCTATTGCCCTTACAATTGGGTACAAAAATTTTGAAGAACTATTAAAAGGGGCTTACGATGCTGACGTTCATTTTACTACTACCCCATTCAAAGAAAATATTCCCGTATTAATGGCTTTACTTGGAGTGTGGTACACTAATTTTTTTGGTGCACAGTCTGAAGCCATTTTACCGTACGATCAATATCTCCACCGGTTTGCTGCCTATTTTCAACAGGGCAATATGGAAAGCAATGGAAAAAGCATAGATAGAAATGGTGAAGCAGTTGAATATACGACCGGGCCTGTTATTTGGGGAGAACCGGGCACAAATGGCCAACATGCTTTCTATCAACTAATACACCAGGGCACTCTTTTGGTTCCCTGTGATTTTATTGCTTCGGCACAAAGTCATAATCCAATTGGCGATCATCATGTAAAATTATTAAGCAATTTTTTTGCGCAAACAGAAGCATTGATGAATGGGAAAACAGAAACAGAAGCAAGGCAGGAATTAGAGAAAGCCGGTTTAAGTAACGATGATATTGCAAAGCTACTCCCTTACAAAATTTTTACGGGGAACAAGCCTACCAACTCCTTTCTTATTAAAAAAATAACCCCACATTCATTAGGCAACTTAATTGCCTTATATGAACACAAAATATTTGTGCAGGGTGTTATCTGGAATATTTACAGTTTCGATCAGTGGGGAGTAGAATTAGGCAAACAATTAGCCAATAAAATTTTACCGGAGCTGGAAACAACAATAGAAGTATCTAATCATGATTGTTCTACCAATGGGTTGATAAACGCATGGAAGAAAATGAAAATGCAGCACTAATTTCTAAATAAAAATTTCGACCTGGCTATTTATTTATTGTGGAGATAATACAAATAAAACCGGAGATGAATATTTACCTCCAGAAGTAAGTACCGAGGGTTTGATCCGCAAATCAAGATAGAAAACTGTTTTAATGGCATTGGTTTCACTAACGAGAACAGTTTGTGGCGTATTAGTTAAGTGGATAAAACCTCCTTTGTTCCCTTTTACCTCTACCATACTGATATTCGCATTCGGAGCAGCCCCAACACTGGCGGGTTTGAAAAAAGGAGTATTAGTTTCAACAGTAATTAACCATGGCACATTACTTATGATGGTTAAACGATAGTAACCCGGACGCAAAATTCCTTTTTCAATTTCCTGGGGATCATTAAAACTAAGAGGGGAAGGATCAACTATTTCCACTTTCAAATCCTGTAATGCCTGTATTTCAACTGAGCCAGCTACGGTTTGCATTCCACTACCTGTTTGGCCCATAACAAAAAGGGGAATCAGGAAGAAAGATATTATAAATAATTTTTTCATTGTATAGTTTGTGAAAATACAATTGTATAATTATACATATCAGGCTTAATAAAATTCTTTGGTGCCAGCAACTTTACATCATACACAAAAGAATATTCCTGCAAATTAGTACTACTTCCCCTTGGTAAAGTAAACAATAAAACCGGTGTTCCGCTTAATGGGACATCAATATTGCTTATTATAGCAGCCCCGGAGGATTTATGGTTCAGGTGAAGATTAAGTGAATTTCCTAATTCTGTGTTGCGCATACTGCCCTGAACCATCACACTGGCATAAACTTTTACAATATCGCTACCCACATTCACTTTTACATTAAATGCATTATTAATAGTTTTAGGATAAAGCATTTCTTCTGCAGTGGCATATGAAAAACTAATAGCACTGTTCTGTGTAACCAGCATTTCATTTTGCCGCATCAATGGTTGAGAGAAAGATACCATTGCTATCATTAATACAATAATTGTTAGGCCGCTTTTCATTTTTTCACTTTTACTATTGAATATCAACTTCTGCCTGGGATGCCTGCAAAGGCATATCATCACCTCCATCAGCAGTTGCCAGGATTGAATATTTACCTGGCTTTAGTCCATTTGGAACAAGATAATTCACCAACCGCTTCTGACCCGGGAACATTGGAAAATCCTGCTGTGGCAATTTTGTTTTTTCCCCAGTAGAAAGATTAGTCATTATAAAGTTACATTTAACTTTTAACTGCTGGGTACCTTCATTAAGACAGGCAATTTGATAAAGGATAGAATCCTTTTTATTAACAATATTCTTGAAACTAAGCATGCTAAGATAAACTCGTTTCAAATTTGGGGGTGTTTGGTATACATGTACTCCCATACGAAAATTATAAATAACCTGCTGAGTAATATCCTTTTCAGTTTTATGTGCTTTTTCTTCATTTACCAATTGAATAAACACCATGGCCCATTTCATTTCCTGGATGGCTTCCGCTGAGTCAGGCATTTGCATTCGTACCGATATAACAGC
Source organism: Chitinophagaceae bacterium IBVUCB2 (assembly GCA_002127295.1). GTDB lineage: Bacteria > Bacteroidota > Bacteroidia > Chitinophagales > Chitinophagaceae > JJ008. Next base: position 1,045,980 of record NFUV01000002.1, on the reverse strand, counting down.
TGAAGAATCGGGTTCTAACTCTATAACATCTCTGCTTAGTTTAATCCATCTAGCACAGCTACGGGAAATGGAATTTGCAGGTGAATATTTATGATCACCCATACTATCCCTCTCCCAATCTCCAAGATACACTTTGTATTGCTTCTTTTCAGGAAGTCGGTTAGTGATCGTTATTTCACGAGTTGCTGATTGGCCATTCGTAAGATTAAAATATACCATACTGGGCAGCACAATCATTCCCTTTGCTTTTTTTAAGCTGCTTGTATCGCCCTGGTTCTGCCCCTGTGCCGCAATCAGGAAAAGAATAAATAATAATGTTGTAAATAATTTCCGTTTCATATGTACAATTTCAATGTCTTAATTATTTTTTAGATAAATTATTTGTCGGTTTCTTTGCCGAACTGTAAATAAAATTTTTGTCACATCCTCATCTTTCCCAATATCTAATACATATTCCATTTGATCGGGCTGTATTTCAGCAGAGAAAGCTTCGGGATTAAGAGAAATCTTATATCTGCCCGCAGGAACGCTTACAAAAAAATCTCCTGCTTCATCAGCAAATGCGATATAATAGTTACCGCTAGTATCTGACACAACTATTTTTAACCCTTTCGCAAAAAATTTCTTAGCAGAAAATGTATCAAGAATTATATCAATTTTTCCTTCAATTAATTTTCCTTTTTGATACGGAATAGATATAGATGTGTTACGACCTTTAACTTCTGGGAATTGCCTAAAGCCATCTGCCGGGATCATGCTTTTTTCTGTGCTTACAGAGGAAAAATCTAACGGGTAAAAACCATTTTCAATATTTTTATAATGAATACTCCCGTATTTATCTGTTTCAAATGAGTTTTGACCTATTCTAACAATTGCATTTTGTATGGGCTGTTCACCAGCATCAAGCTGTTTATTTTGGTTAATATCCTTATAGAGCTTAACACTAAGTGTGTGATATTTTTTCTTAAACGGTATAGGGACATTAAGTTTTTTAAAAATAGTGATATTGAAATTACTATTACCCCGCTGAAAAAAATCAGATTCTGAGGAAGAAATAGGTATGTTTCCAAAAACTCTTACATCAAACCCATTTTTTTTATTCTTGTAGTTGAGAGAGGTTGTTAAAAATGAGATAGTATTATTATCAAACGACGAACGGGCAATTGAATATCCAATATTTCCAATCAGCGTTTTTTGAAACAGGCTAAGTTTAATATAAGGTGAGATACTCATGGTTTCCCGTTCAACCAATGAATCTGCTCCACTTAAACCTAGTAATATTCTTGGGATCCTTACATACAAAGCCCGTATGCCTCCAAATTTAGTATCCAATAAAGCACTGCTATTTGATACCCATACTTTTTGCCCCTTAATACCCACCGTAGAATTGTATCCTGATGCCGATCTGATACTAAAGAGGAGGTTTTGATTAATTCTGTAGGTAGAAGCAAAATCAATAAAATTATAGGCCGGCAATTGCGAGGTAAAGGTGGACACTTGTTTGAATTTTCCTGCACCGAGGGAAATATTAATCTTTTTGAATTGTCTCGAAACGGTGACCCCATACCGCTCCATGTTTAACTCAAAAAAAGCTGTATTGAAGATGGTGTCCCGAAAAAGAAAATTTTTTGTTTGTACTTCATTTCTCTGGTAATTCAAACCAACCGCATACTTTCCGAGTGCTACAGATAAAGCATGGTTCTGAATATTGCTTCCTGAATAAATACCCGGCAAGTAGTAAGAGCCTATTTGCATGTCTGAATTGAGTGATACTTTTCCCAAAGTGTAGGACGTTGAATAGCCGAATAACGTACCGGCTTTTTCAAATGGAACGCCGGGAACCTTTACCATAAAATGATCCTGGCCTGCAGCAGCTTTTACTGTCAATAAAAAATTAGTTGTGCTTATCAACGATGCTTCTGTAGAAAGTAAAACACTACCTCTACGTTCTGGTCTGCTGACATTTACACTTAACGAATGACTAAAAGATACTTTTTTGAATTTGTGTTTAACAAATATTTCCCCCATATCATTTTTAACCGGAGAGGCACGGTTGTGAAAAATGGAACGAACTCCCAGCTCCAGCTTTTTCTTATAAAAATGTGTACCGCTAAATCCCTGGCCAAATGCATTAAAATAACCCATATCAGCCATCTCTCCCGCATAGATTGACCATTTATCTGTAGTATAGCCGACACGGAAAATATGTTGCTCTAAGCGGTTAGCAATTCCAAACTGTTTGCTCCGGTAGCCATATTTTAATTTTGCACCGTTTTTAAGTACTTTTTCACCACTAAAGCCCAAATAAAAACTGTTTTGATTAAATGATTTTAAAATTCCGGTTTCAAGTTCTATGGGAAAAGTGGGGTATGCTGATGTATGCTTTTTTGCTGTGTTCAATAACCTGTTTACATTTAAACTCAGTACGGTTTTCTTTCTATATCCTCTTGCAGATATTTTAATAGATTCTTTTATCAATTTTTGTTTCATGAGGTCAGTGACCCTTAAATTAATTACCCCGTTATATTCTTCACCACCTTCCAGTTTCAACCTCTTATTCTCCGATAAATTAAAAAATGGGTTCTGGATATTTACATCTATTATATCGTCAGTATTGCCCGTATTTTTTACCGTGTATTTAACCGCCAGGTTACGGGTATCTTTTTGCACATAAAACTCTGTTTCATTACCCGTAAGTTCAAACCTCTTTACTGGTCGAGCTTTGAGTTGGAAGGAATAGGTGGCAGATAAAATATTGATTTTATCCAGCACTACTATTTTTACTGGCAGCCATTTAGATGATGCGGTTGCGCTTTTAATAAAATTTAAGGAAATGAGCCGGGTAGTGCCCGGCAGAATTTTTATAATTTGCTTTTTTTCGCCAATTAACTTCCATCCTGTAGTATCATGAATACTAACTAAAAGTTCACTTTCTTTGAGGCCCTTATTCGAAAAAAAAATATTATTTGATAACAGCTTATTATCCTCTTCTTCGCTTTCCAGTGAATCTCTATAGGAAACAGTAATATCAGCAAGCTGTGCCGAAGCTTCTGTAAAGCTTGTGACAGCTAATGATAGTATAATTGACAGCAAGTAAGGTAAAGACAGTTTCATAAAAAGTACAGTTATAACTATAACTGGGAACACAACACTTTCAACACAAAATAGAAGTCCCGCCATAAAGCAAGGACTTCTATTATGCGAACAAATTAATCAGCAGTAGCTGTGATATCAACCTGCATAGTGTACTCACCTGGAGCATAAGAAGTTGGGTGATGTGCCAAAGCAGCACCTGGCTTTACTCTGAAATTCAAAGTAAAACTGCGAACACCCCATGGTACATTATTCAATGTATTGTCACCACTAGCATCAGTTGTGCTCAAAGTCTTATCAGTTAACTGATAGTTGCCAGGAGCAGCTAAAGGAGCTCCAATAGCTGTAATTGGAGCAGCTTTAAGATTCCAAAGTACATTCCCTACAGGGAAATTGTTGTATCCAGCAACTGGACCACCTGTACGATTGAAGTTAGCACCATCAGCAGTTGTGCTTACTTTGTGAGTGATGTTAGACCAAACACTGAATTGGAAATCTGGGCTTCCGATACCATTATTTTGTCTGAAATACTTTGCAGCATCAAAATCTTCTCTGCAATTGTAATCAACATAACCATTCTGATCACACTCAGGATAAAGGCAAAGAATAGGTCTGATGTCAATGTCTAAATTAACTTCAGACTCTCTTGAACAACAGTTCTGGTTGTAAACCGTGTTAGCTGTTTGTGCATTTACTGCTACAAACGAACCAATAGCCAATAAGGCTGTGAAAAAAATTTTTCTCATTTTTTTACATTTAGAATTAAAAAAAAAATTGTTACTGTGGTAATCCAGAGGTTGATTTACGGTGGTTGGGTTCAGAGGAGTGTAGATAGTGGGCTACTTGATCAGAGAGAAAACCTTTCAACGTTGATTAGGCTAAAGTAGATAAATTATTTATATAAGCGAAATTGTTTTTCCACATTTTTTTAATAATGCAAAAAAAAGCGCATCGTAAATCTACTATTTTCTTTGATTCAAAATAATGTTGTAACAACAATATAAATTAGAATTTATAACTCATTCAATTTTTTTACAAGGATAAAGAATTCAATAAGTATTAATATGGTTTTCGCTGAACGTATGAGTTAGAATGGGATTCTTTATTCTTCATTCAGTAACATACTGCTGACTTTCTTAAACACTGAAACACAAACTTCTATTATTTAAATAAAAAATCCCCCCGTTTTTGAACGGGGGGATTGTATGCTGCAAAATTTAATTCAGCTTAGAGTATAGTAAGGAATCCACTTACAACTTTCTCTGTAGTTTTTTCAGTAACCTTCACCACATAAGTTCCTGCAGGTTGATTGCTAAGATCAAATGTAACCTGAACGTATGGAGGAGAAGTTCTTCTTAAATCAATGTTCTTTCTCGCTACCAATTGTCCTTGTGAATTGTATACAGAAACTACACGGCTATCGGCCTCAGCTGTTGGCGATCCGTAGAACAATCTAACCTGGAATTGGCCATCAGATGGATTTGGATAAATCCAAAGTCTGTCAGAAGATTGTGCACCAATAACCAGTACATTAGAACTGTTCACACATCCATTAACATCGGTAACTGTAGCACGGTATGCACCCAATTTGTCGATGTCAACAGGAATAGTTGAAGTATTCGCACCCGCAACTGTTACTCCATTAAGTGTCCATGAATAGCTGGTTGAAGTAAGTGCCGCTGGTGAAGTAGTAGCGGTAATTACAGTCGTAACACCAGGAGTCAATTCAGCTAATGGAGATGAAATTGTTATAACAGGAAGCGCATTAACATTCAATCTTGCACCATTTGATGTAACTGTAGTAGCACAAGGTGCAGTAGTTACAACCACTCTGTACAAGTTATTATTTTGTATAAGCGCAACGTTTGTAAGCGATAATGTTGCTGCAGTAGCACCGGTAATATTTGTATAAGTAAGTCCATTGTTAGTACTTACCTGCCACTGATAGGTAGATGCCGCAGGACCATTTGGTGTGTTTGCCACAACAGTAAATGTTGCAGTAGTACCAAGACATCTTGTTGTATTTGCAGGTTGTGTAACAATTGTTGGAGTTACGTTTACAAACAATGTAGCTGCAGCACTTGTAACACTTGAACCAGGAGCAGGACATGCACCACTTACAACCACACGGTACAAGTTTTGGTTTAAACCAACAGTCGCTCCAGTTATAGTTAGAGTGTTTGTTGTTGCACCAGAATAAGGAGCAGCATTAGCAATGTTGGTATAAGTACCACCACCGTTTGTGCTAACCTGCCACTGGTAAGTTGTACCAAGTGATGGACCTGCTGCCACAGTGAATGATGTATTTAAACCAGCACATGTTGTTCTGTTTACCGGCTGTGTTGTTATTGATGGCGGCGGTGTAACAGTGATAACTGCTGCACCTGTATTACCAATACCTACGCAACCATTAGCACCTGTTACAGATACAATTGTATATGTAGTAGTAGCTGATGGGAATACATCGATTGGTGTTCCGCTTACATAACCATTAACGATAAAGTTGGTTGTACCATTTGTGTAAACCAATGTATAAGGTCCTGTTCCGCCACTAATATCAACCTTAATATTGGATAATGTATTAGCACAAGTTGCTAATGGTGGTCTTAGTAAAGACACATTGTCAACACCTATAAAGTCTGAATTAGCACCCGCAGGGCCTCCGTTTTCAACGAAATACCTGAATGCGATTCGACCCGATGTTGGACCAGGAAGTCCGGAAACAGTTGCAGTATATCTTGTCCAAACATTTGGAAATGCAGTTGTATTGTAAGTTGGGTTAATATCAAGCAACAGAGTTCCAAAATCGCCAGTTGAAGTAGCAGTTGCACCAACATTTGTGCTCGCACCACTAGTACTCAACCTAACCTGAAGTCTGTCTGGGAAACCTCCATTAATTGATCTGGCCCAGAAATCAAATATATCACCGTTCTGCATGGTAGTTGTCGGGCTGAAGAACCAGTTACTGATTGTTCCTGTACCAGCAGTATTGTTGAAGTTAGTCGAAGCAAAACCAGCTCCACTTTGAGATGGGAATACACCGGTTGTACTTCCCTGCTGCCAGGTAGTAACACCCAAAGGAGCACTATTATTTTGTATGCTCCAGCCTGCAGGAGGAATAACACCATCTAAACCTTCATTCCAGATAGTAGTAGGAGGTGCTCCTAAGCTGCTGATAACAGCAGAAGTAGAAGTTCCTAAAACTTGTACACTTACTGGAGCTGTAGGACATCCGTTAGCACTATACCCGTTTACAGTATAAGTTGTATTTACGCTAGGAGAAGCAATTACTGTAGAACCAGTTGTTGTGTTCAATCCTGTTGCAGGTGTCCAGTTATAAATACTGGCTCCAGTAGCAACTAATGTAGCCTGAGCACAAACTCCACTAGGTAAACCGTTAGGAGTAACTGATACTGTTGAAACAGGAAGAACATTTACAGTAACTGTGTTGGCACCTACACAAGGTCCGTTATTTACAGTAGCAGTATATGTAGTTGTTGTAGCCGGACTTGCATAAACGACTGCAGTTTGAGTACCGGCAACATAAGCACCAGTACCATTAGGATTAGTAAACAATCCCGTTACTGGAGACCAGGTAGCAGTTGTAGCTGGCAAATTAAATGTAATGCTGAATCCACCAGAAATAGAACCCGCATCGCCACCTAAGTCATCTACAACGAAAAGCTCCCATGTTCCATTCATACTTCCAGAAATAGAAGATAAAAGTGGTGTAGCCTGAGAAACTGAACCAGGACCTGGTGCAGGGAAATTATCAGGTACTCCAATATTTGTTGGGCTGTAAATTCCAGTAACTATTACAGCTGGCACAGCCGGTGAACCATCTCTGAAAGTAAGATTAGCGTTCACGGCATCTGTAGCACCGCCTTGATCTGACAAAAGAATAACAGTTTGACCTGATGGAGAACGTAAGGCGATATCAACGTCAGCAGGGAATGTATGAGAAAGTCCAGTTAGTGTTACTGAATTAATTGTTGCACCACCTGGTAAACCTGCAACTGCAAGAGTAGCAGGATAAGGACTACCATTTCCTGAGGCATTAATAGTTATAGCACCGGCAGCGGTAAATGGAGCAGAAACAGTAGCCGGAAGAGTTTGATTAACTCTCAAAGCTTGCACTGAACCAGCACATATTGTAGAAACATCAGGAGATATACAGCTACAAGCACTGACAGTTACAGCCTGTGATCCGCAAGGACCAGGAGCTGGAGCACAACCACCTTCGCCACGAGCAAAGTATGTTGTATTAGCAACGGGGCTAACAGTAATTGAAGTTCCGGTACCGATTGAAGCACCAGTTCCACAGCCACCAGCGTACCATACCCAGTTTGCAGCACCATTCAATGAACCACTAAGAATACTTAATGTAATTGGTGAGCCGGCACAAGTGCTGGAAGGAACTGAAGAAATAACCGGAGCAGTAGCATTTGTAGGTACACAAGGAGTACAAATACCATCTACTGAAATACTATAGTTACCAGCAAATACACCAGGTGTAAGTGTAGTCACAGCAAAAACAACGGTGGCGCTACCTGGCAAAGTGAATGAGAAAGTTATAGGAGCTCCTAAACCAGCACTGCTACCAGCATCAGCAAGGTAATTAGTACAAACATTGGTTGGGTCAAAGCTTCCAAGATGAGCAGAAACAAAAGAAGTAAAAGTAGCATCCGTAGTACCTACAGTAACTGTTATACACTGAGGCACCGCTTGTGAATTTGTAAAGGTGTGAGTTCTATAACTGTTGCCCGCAGCACCCGATGTACCAGGGCAAGCAGGTTTAGGAACAGCACATGTTGAAGGAACACCATCTCTAAAAAATCTGCCCCCAGTTAAAGTAGGATCAGCAGCAGTCAATGCACCAGTATATGTGGTACAAATAGCTTCTGTTTGAATTCCATTAGTCAATAATTTTGCTGGAGCAGGACGTCCGGCATCATTGCTGTTGCCCGAAAAAACAGCGGTTTGCTGCTTTTCCATATCCTCTTTTGTCAAAGGCTTTGTCACTTTATTAGTGACTGTGGGCTGAGGCCTTGCCCCATTAGTAGCTTTTTGTGCATAGGAGAATTGCAACGATAGCAGCAGAACGATTGCCATCGGAAGAAATCTCATGCAGAATAACTCTTTTAATAGAGTAAATTTTGGTTGCATAATATATTATTTAAATGATTGATTACTACCTCATGGCAGTAGAATGTCCAGAATCCGGGACGTAAGATAATTTTTTTTTGAATACCACGAAAAAAAAAACAACTTACCATTTATCCACTTCTTCTGTATTCTTCTCCGGCTCGAGGCCATCTTCAGATACAGAGGTAGTTTCTGGTTTATTTTCTACAGCAGTTACTTCAATAGAATTGTCTGTTGACGGGGATGTTTCTTGCAAACCAGCCTCATCCATATTTTCATCGTGATTGAATGCATCAAAATCAAAATCCGGCATCAGATCAGTCTTCACATAATCCACCGCTTCTCCTAATGCTTTGATGAATTTATTAAAATCTTCTTTGTAAAGAAATATTTTGTGACGATCATACCCATTATCATCAAATCGTTTACGACTTTCTGTAATGGTAAGATAATAATCATTACCTCTTGTTGCCCTTACGTCAAAAAAATAAGTTCTTCGTTTACCAGCACGAATACGTTTGCTGTAAATGCTCTCCATCTTCCTGTCGTTGTTATCAAATTTTTTTTCGTTGTTTTCGTACGCCACTGTGTAAGTTTTTAGCAGTTAAGGAATTACTTTAGTTTTGGAAGGCACAAATATAGAGATGTTTTTGAAACAGCCAAATGCTTTTAAGGGTCTATAAGTGTGTCTGCCAGACACTTTTCAAAACTGTTTTACTGAAAACCGAATGAGATCTTTTTTATAGACTGCCTGTACTATCTATTTTGCTTTTCTTCTTGCTGTTGCCGGTTATACAATTTTGCATAATAACCATCCTTCTCCAGCAATTCCTTATGACTCCCCTTTTCTATTATTACCCCATCCTCCAACACGACAATACTATCAAAATCAAGTAATGAGAAAATCCGGTGTGTTATAATAATAGCTGTTTTGCCATCCAGGTAGTTTTTAAGATTGCCAATAACCTCTTTTTCAGTTCTTGCATCCACTGCACTCAGGCAATCATCAAAAATAACAAGTGCAGGATTTTTGATAAAGGCTCTGGCAATAGAAATTCGTTGCTTTTGACCTCCGCTTAGTGTTACCCCTCTTTCACCAATCATCGTATCATACTGCTGAGAGAATCCTTCAATCTCCCCTGCTACGCTTGCCCTGGCAGCTGCCGTTACAACATTTGCCCTCGCTGTGGCAGGAGTTCCAAACCGGATATTATTTTCAACCGTTTCGCTAAATAGAAAAACATCTTGTGGCACATAGCTAATTTGCTCTCTTAGTGTTTTTAATTCGATATGGCGGATATTATCGCCATCAATTTCAAGGCTTCCCTCTGTAACATCATACATACGCAAAAGCAAATGAGCTATTGTTGATTTACCACTCCCTGTTCTTCCCACAATAGCAACTTTTTCCCCTTTTTTAATTTCGAGATTAAAATCCTTTAAAGCATGTATGCCGGTATGCGGATATACAAATTGTACATTTTGGAAATGAATATTCCCATCCAGCTTTTTTAGAACAGGATTTAGCTCATTTTGAATTACAGGCTCTGTTTTTAAGAACTCATTTATCCTTTTTTGGGAAGCAGCAGCCCGCTGAATCATACTTGCTGTTAACCCGATTGCACTTACAGGAAAGGTGAGCATATTAATGTACATCACAAATTCTACAATAGTATTAACGCCAATATTATGCCCGCCATTAATATAATACAAGCCCCCAATCATAATGGTAAGCAAAGTGCTTAGCCCAATGAGTAAAGTAATAGAGGGAAAATAGATAGCTTCCACTTTAGAAAGACCAATTGCATTTTTTTTATACTCTTCGCTATTTTTTGTAAAGAAACCCAGCATCGCTTTTTCCTGTACAAAAGATTTTATCACCCGAATGCCCGAATAAGATTCTTGTGCATTTGTAGTGAGCTTAGAGAGGGATTCCTGAATGGCTTCACTCTTTTTATTAATTGTATTATTAACGAAATAGATAGTAACCGCCAGTATAGGCAACGGTGCCAGCACATACATAGTAAGCTCTGCATCTCTCTTTAGCATAAAGAATACACTGAGGGATATTACTGCTATCAGGTTTGCCAGGTACATAATTGCAGGACCCGTAAACATTCGCACCCGGCTCACATCTTCTGCAATACGATTCATTAAATCTCCTGTACTATTTGTTTTGTAAAATGCTGTATCCAATTGCTGATATTTTGAATATATCTCATTCTTTTGATCGTACTCAATATGACGGCTCATAACAATTATAGTTTGCCGCATCAGAAAGAGAAAGAAACCACGCAACAGTGCCAGCACAAGTATAGTTACACCACATAATGCAACCACCTTACTAACAGAATCAAGTCCCTGTACACTTAAAATAAATTTATCAACCAGCACATCGTAATTAGCATTGTTATCCGGCGATTTATAGCCCGGAAGATTTAAAGCCTTTTGTACAAAGTCGATAACAAAGCTTGTTACCTGAGGCGTTAATACGTTGAAGTAATTAGACAGGAAAACAAAAAACACCCCTATTACTAGGCGAATACGATATTTCCAGAAGTATTTATTGAGAGATTTTAGCTGCTTCACCCAAAAAATTTGATGCGAAGGTAAATGATTGATACACTAAAGTTTGGGTTGAAAACAGTTAGCCCTTATTTTTGCGCCGGAGAGATGGCAGAGCGGTCGAATGCGGCGGTCTTGAAAACCGTTGAAGCGCAAGTTTCCGGGGGTTCGAATCCCTCTCTCTCCGCAAAAAGCAGCTTTTAAAGCTGCTTTTTCATTTTATATCGACATTTACTACCAATTTGCTTTCCAGTACAATTTTCCTGGGAATGTCATCCTTCAAACCTTTGTTCTGGATTAGTTGGAACAAAATATTGGTTGCTTTTTCTGCCTGCTGGTATGGGAACTGCTCAACCGACACTATTGGCGGTTCATCCATATAATTGGTAATTGGAAGATTAGCATAGCTAACAAAAAAAATATCTTTATTTACTTTTATTCCCTGTCTCCGGGTATATTTTATAGCATCAAGTGCCACATAGTCATTAAAAGTAATAACTGCAGTAGGCCTGTTTTTTAATGCTATCAATTTATGCATAGCATCTATAGTCTTTGCCTTGCTGAGGTCTGTGCCAACAACCAACGACTTTTCAGATTTTAATTTATGTTTTGCAAGACCTTTATAATAACCATTTAATCTTTCCTGCGACATAATAATCGAATCAGGGCCTTTAATAAAACCAATGTGTTTATGCCCTTTACTAACTAACCAGTCAACCAATTCAATTGAACTATTTTCCAGGTTACAGGTAACACAATATGCATCAGCGATATCTGGCACACGGTCAAAGAAAACAACAGGTATATTATATTTCTTTAGCTGTTCAAAATGTTCGTATGATTTGGTGTTTTTAGAAAGCGACACAATCAATCCATCTACACGGTGCCGGCGCATTGAATCTACGATTTTGATTTCTCTCTCCACTTCATCATGCGACTGACCAATTAATACTGTATAGTTATTTTTGGTAGCTATATCTTCAATACCATTGATTGCCATTGAAAAATACTCTTCCCTTAAATTTGGAAGAATGGCGCCTAAAGTGAGTGTTTTACCTTGTTTAAATGAAATAGCCGCCTGGTTAGGTTCATAATTAAGTTCTTCTGCTAATTTCTGAACCAGTGTTTTTGTTCGTATGCCAATACTGGGATGATCATGCAGTGCCCTTGAAACTGTGGAGACAGAGACATTCAACCGGGTGGCAATCTCTTTTATGGTGGCTGGCTTTCTTTCCATTAGAAGTATCGGAGCATTCCCAAAATATAATACAAGGTATAAAAAGGAAACGATTTCTTCCTGGTTTATAGTTTAAGTGGTGAAAATGTTTTTGTAAAGGGAATTAGTTTTTGTAAATTTCATTATTAAAATTAAATATGAGTAACGTCGCTTCCATTCTTGCCCGAAAAGGAAATACTATTATCAGTATTTCTCCCACTGCCACCGTAATGGATGCGCTGCAACTAATGGCCGATAAAAATATAGGTTCTGTTGCTGTAATTGAGAATGAAAATTATCTCGGTATCATGACGGAAAGAGATTACTCAAGAAAAGTAATACTGAAAGGAAAAAATTCAACGAATACAAAAGTATCCGAAATAATGACTGCAGATCTTCCCCCGGTAAGTGCAGATAAAAGCATTGAACATTGCATGGAACTGATGACGAAGAATAATATCCGGTACATACCAGTTATGGAGAATGGAAAATTAGCTGGCATTATTTCTATGAGCGACATTGTAAAAGCTACCATCCTTGCGCAGAAGGAAACGATTACTCATTTGCAAAGTTATATCCAACAGTAACGAACTTACTCACTCATTAAATATCCAGCGAAGCCCCGTAAGGCTTCGCTTTTTTCTATTGCTCTTCTTGCTTTTCTTTAACTACTACCAAATCCTTAATATCAACCTGCATTGGCAATAACCCAATTTTTACCACCGCCTTTTTGCTTCGCAATTCTATTACCTGGCCAACCTGGTGGTTTTTCTTCATCTTTACCTTATCCCCGATTTTGATCTCCCCACCTACTTCACTAAATTTTGAATCAATTTTCTTCTGCATTTTACTCACTACTTTCTTCTCATCCTTTTTAAACAACAAGGCTTCCATTGATTTGATCACTTTATTTTTATTCTCTTCTTTTCTCCACTCCACCAGCATCTGTTTCAATTTTCTTTCCATATCCTTCAGGTAAACGATTCTTTCCTCCGCTATTTTATTCTGCTCCCGCAACACTTCTACCTGTTGGAGATGCTTTTCTTTATCGATCACCAGTTGCATTTCCTTTTTCAACTTCTCATTCTCCTTTAATAATTGATGCAGATGCTTTTCCTTCTTCTCCAGATCTTGTAGATCTTGCTCAGTCCTGTTCAATAATTTATCAAGCCGAAACTGGTCATCATCCACTAATTGCCGGGCCCGGTTGATCAGGTTTTTATCAAGACCAATTCTTTCTGCGATTGAAAAGGTGTACGAGCTACCGGGCTTACCAATTAATAACTTGTACTGTGGTTGTAAATTTTTCTCATCAAAAGCCATTGCACCATTAATAATACCCGGTGTTTTACCGGCCATTACTTTCAGGTTGAGATAATGAGTAGTAACAATTCCAAAAGCATGTTTCTTTGCCAACTCCTGCATTATTACTTCTGCAAATGCACCACCGAGGTTGGGATCGCTTCCACTTCCTAATTCATCTATAAAAAACAGGGTGCGGCCATTTGCATTCTCCATAAAATGCTTCATATGCAAGAGATGGCTACTATAAGTGCTTAATTCAAATTCGATACTTTGTGTATCCCCAATATGAATCATCAATTGTTTGAAAATACCAAACTGCGAAGAAGGATGAACCGGGACCAGCAATCCGCTTTGCACCATCATTTGTAACAACCCGATGGTTTTCATCGTAACCGTTTTACCCCCAGCATTCGGCCCGCTGATTACTAAAATCCTTTTTGTGTCGTCTAAGGTAATTGTTACCGGAATGGTAGGTTTCCCGGTTCGTTGATTGTAGAGATAAAGTAAAGGATGATAAGCATTGACTAAGTGCACATGGGCTTTATCTGTTACAGCAGGATATTCTCCTTTTATTTCAATCCCCAATTTTGCTTTAGCCCGTATAAAATCATATTCTCCGATCACCGTGTGCCATGCTGATAACAACTGAGCATACACCGAAAGTTTTGCAGTTAACTCTTTTAAAATGCGATATATTTCTTTTCTTTCCTCGTTTTCCAGTTCGTAAATCGTATTGTTTAATTCAACGGTTTCTTCAGGTTCTACAAAAGCAGTTTTACGGCTATCACTTTCACCATGCAAAATGCCTTTCACCGTTCTTTTTTGTTCCGCAAAAACTGCCAGCACCCTTCTGCCACTCATAAAACTTTCTTCAATTTCGGCCAGGTGTCCTTGCTTATTTAGTTTAGCAACAATCTTATCAAACAAACGCCGCAACTCATTTCTTTTCCTGTACAAATTCATGCGGATATCCTTCAGATCATCAGATGCATTATCTTTTACCTGCCCATATTCATCCAGCACATCATTAATCAATTCAGCAATTATTTTTTCGTAATAGGTATCGCTGATAATTCTTGCCAATCCGGAATAAGCGGCTTTTCTTTCCGCATCAAACCACCTGAAAATTTTTTCAATGCTTTCAGCCAGTTTTCGCAACTGTTGCAATTCTTCTCCCCCCAGCATTGCACCGGGTATAGATAATAATTTTAATTCTTTGGAAAGATTAATTATATAGTCATTCGGGAAATAAATTGCATTGGCAATAAGCTGCCTGTATTCATGAGTTTGTTTTAAATCCGTTTGCACAAATTCAACCCGTGTATGAATACGCAACTGATCAGCCTTAGTTACTGCATAATCGGTTTGACAATAGTTTGCCAATAGTTCTTTTACCTTATTAAATTCAAGTTGTATGTATGCCGATTCGGGAAATAGTTTCATACTTCGTTCTAAAGAAATTTTTTATAGCACAAAATTAAGCACTACTATGCTGCACTAATTTTATTTATCTTTTATTTGTAATTCTTCCCAGGGTGTAGTTCCATCTTTTTCCCGGGTAAATGAATATTTATCTGAATAGTGAATTACTATTTCTGCAGTGGTATAAATTTTACAGCCTGGTAGCAAGTGCCCACCAATAGTTTTTCCGGTACTGTCGCTAATGCTAAGATGCAGGTGAGATCCGTTTATACTTACTGTACCTACCAGCCCTACAATTTCAAAATGACCCTGGCCTGAATTACCGTTAGGCATATTAGCGAAGCGGATCGAATAATCAGTCAGGCTTCCCACACATGTAGCCATCCACCCGGCTTTGATATTATTTTCTTTTACTTTTTTTTCAATACCTTCTTTCAGGTCTTCACCGGGTTTTAAACGAAAAGCATGGCTGTATATATTTTCCTTCTTCATATTACCAGATTGACAGGCTGAAAAAATTAAAGTTGTTAAAATAACGGCAGCAAATTTCATTCAACATCTTTTTTATTGAACTGTTCGTAAATGGTTTTGTTATAGTCTATGTTAATGAATATGCAAAACCTAACCAATGTCATGCAACTTACAAAACAAGCTATTGCTATCCGATTAAATTGCATGAAATTTGCAAATCGATTAAAAATTTCATAGCATGAAAACATTTCTTACAGCGGCAATTGCCGGATTGACAACACTTCTCTCCTGTGCCCAAAAAACCCCAACAACTAACACCACAATGAATATGACTAATACTACAACATCTACAGCTAATACAGAAACAGCCACATTTGCCAATGGATGTTTCTGGTGTACCGAGGCCATTTTCGAAGAACTCGATGGCGTTATCAGTGCCGTTTCAGGATATTCAGGCGGAAAAACAAACAATCCTACTTATAAAGAAATAGGTACGGGTGAAACAGGACATGCAGAATGTTTACAAATAGTTTACGATCCTGCTAAAATCAGTTTTGATCAATTACTTGAAGTGTTTTGGGAAACCCATGACCCCACTACCTTGAATCGCCAGGGGGCAGATGTAGGCACACAATATCGCAGTGCTATTTTCTATCACAATGCAGCGCAAAAAGAAAAAGCTGAAAAGTATAAAGAAGAATTAAATAAAAGCGGTGCTTTTGACAAACCCATAGTTACTGAAATAACTGCCGCCAGTAAATTTTACCCCGCAGAAGATTATCACCAGCAGTATTACGAAAACAATGCAAATCAGAACCCTTATTGCAGAGTGGTAATTCAACCTAAACTGGAAAAATTCAGAAAAGTATTTAAAGACAAATTGAAAGCAAATAATTAATTCAACTTCACTCTTCTTAGTTCAAGCAGATTGAGTGCATTAGGATTGAAGCCTTTTACATTGGGCTGAACAAGCCGTACCACTTTATCATACCAAAGCGGAACAACGGGTGCATCCTCAATCATAATTTTATCAGCTTGCTGGTATAGTTTATAACGAATGGAATCATTGTCTTCCTTGATGGCTTGTTCAAAAGCAGCATCGAAAGCGGCACTTTTATATCTGGTATAATTTGGTGGCGCAGGATTTTTAGAATAAAAGACAGACAAATAATTTTCGGCATCGGGGTAATCTGCAATCCAGCTTGCACGGAAAAATGAAGTAGTAGAAGAAGAAGTCATGGTTAAGAGCAATGCTTTTTGTACTACCTCTACCTGTACCGGAATACCAGATTCTTCTAATTGTTTTGCAATAAAACTTGCCATATCTGCATAAATAGCGATTGTCTGCAACTTAACGGTGGGCATTCCTTTTCCATCAGGGAAGCCAGCTTCAGCTAGTAACCGTTTTGCTTTTGCCGGATCGTAAGTATATCCTTTTACAACCGACGAATCAAATGATGGAAGTCCTATGGGCACAAATCCTGATTCGGCAGGAGTGCCTAAAGAATTACGTAAGTAGAGTACCATTTTTCTTCTATCAAAGCCATAATTAATTGCCTGGCGGATTTTCTTTAACCGCATGGGAGAATTTTTAACCAAACTATTTGTTGAATCAACCAATATACCCAAGTATTCAATATTCAGGTAAGGATTCACCTGTAACACAATTTTATCTTCCCAATCTTTCCGCAAAACTCCTTTTTTTGTCAACACTTCATCTTTAAAAGAAGCTTCAATATCATTTATAAAATCCAATTGTTTTTGCCGAAATAATAAAAACTCAGTAGCCTTGCTATCATAAAAAGAAACCTTTACCCCATCCACATAAGGCAACCTATTGCCTGTTTCATCTTTTTCGAAGTAGGAAGGATTCTTCTTTAATACCAGGGCCTGTCCTTCTTCCCAGGCTACAAATTGAAAGGGGCCTGTTCCAACAGGATGGCGGCGAAAATCTGTTCCATATTTTTCTACCACTTCTTGGGGAACTATTGAACAATACTGCATGGAAATAATTCCGAGAATTGGATTATATGGTCGCAGCAATTTTAATTGAAAGGTTGAATCGTCAATAGCTTTGAAAGGCTGAATACTGTCAACTTTGCGATTAAATATCCATGAACCGGGACTGGCTACTTTTGTATCGAGTATCCGGGACAAACTATACACCACATCTTCAGCAACCATTTTTCTTCCTTTACCCCCGGGAAAAGCTTCATCGTCATGAAAAAAAACATCGGTTCTTAAATGAAAGATGAAACTTGTTCTGTCTTCTGAAATATCCCAGCTTTTAGCTAATGAGGGAATGATATGAAGGCTATCATCAATCTCTACCAAAGTGTTAAATAGCTGGTGAGCCGACCACATTACAGACTGACTTTTAGCAAAAGCAGGATCCAGCGAAGCAATGCCATTAAATTCATTGTAGTGGAATATATTGGCCTCTTTATTTTTTTTGTTATAGCAACCAGAAAATAACACAACTATTGCCAGAATAAACCCATCCTTTATGTAATTAGCTTTACCGTTCATCTATAAATTGATATTTTCGAAGACTTGAAGTTATTCACCATAATTATCGAGGCTTAAATTTACATTAACAAAACATATCGTTGTGAAATACATTGCCGGAATAGTTTACATCTTGTTTTTTTCTCTTTTATTAATAAGTCCTGCTTCTGCCCAGCCGCTTCACAATAAAGGCAAGTTTACTAAACAGGATAGTCTTCGTGGAAGCATTACTCCGGAACGGGCCTGGTGGGATGTAGCATCGTATAATATTTATGTATTTCCAGACTATAAAAACAAAACCATTAAAGGTTGGAACCAGATAAGTTTTGATGTAAATGCTGACGGTAAAAACAGAAAAATGCAGATTGATCTGCAGCAACCGATGCAGATTGACAGCATTATTTTTAACAAGAAAAAAATTACCTCTTACAAACGTAATGGCAATGTATATATAATTGATTTTGGAAGTTTCAAATTTACCGCTGCCAGAACATTGGTAAAAAAAGATAAAGCCGTTCCATTACATAGTATAACTATTTATTTCCACGGCAAGCCAAGGGAAGCTGTAAATGCACCGTGGGACGGCGGTTGGATTTTTGCCAAAGATGCTAAAGGCAGGCCCTGGATGACAGTGGCTTGCCAGGGACTTGGCGCCAGTGTATGGTACCCCTGTAAAGATCATCAAAGTGATGAACCAGATTTAGGCGCAATGATACAAGTAAGGGTTCCTGACACTTTGGTAGCAATAGCTAATGGGAAATTTTATGCAAAAGATGATCAGAAAGATGGTACAATGCTATATACCTGGCAGGTAAAAAATCCTATCAATAACTATAATATTGTTCCCTACATCGGTAAATATGTTCATTTTGCTGACGACTACATGGGAGAAACAGAAAAAAATCTTTCCCTTGATTATTGGGTAATCGATTATAATCTTGAAAAAGCAAAGAAACAGTTTGGCAGAGATGTAAAACCAATGTTGAAAGCATTTGAGTACTGGTTTGGCCCCTACCCTTTTTATGAAGATGGATTCAAACTGGTAGAATCATCTCACCTTGGAATGGAACATCAAAGTGCAATTGCCTATGGCAACCAGTACAAAGATGGTTATCTCGGCAGCGATCTATCAGGAACAGGTTGGGGATTAAAGTGGGATTACATTATAGTACATGAAGCCGGGCATGAATGGTTTGCCAATAATATTACTACCAAAGATATTGCTGATATGTGGGTGCATGAAGGTTTTACTATGTACTCCGAAGCATTGTTTGTGCAATATTATTGGGGTAAAAAAGCAGGAGATGAATATGTGCAGGGAATCCGGGAGAATATCAGTAATGACAAGCCACTTATTGGTCCTTATGGTGTAAACCAGGAAGGCAGTGGTGATATGTATAACAAAGGAGCAAATCTTCTGCATACGATCCGGCAAGTAATCGATGATGATTCACTTTTTAGAAAAATACTAAGAGGATTGAATAAAGATTTCTACCACATGACAGTAACTTCCCAGGACGTGGAAACATATATGTCCAAACAATCGGGAAAAGATCTGTCGAAGATTTTTGATCAATATTTGCGGACAACTAAAATTCCTCAATTAGAGTATAAAATAAAAGGGGATAATATTTCCTATCGCTGGACCAATTGTGTTAGTGGATTTGCAATGCCTGTTAAACTGGAAGGAACAGAAGTATGGCTGAAAGCCACCACCCAATGGAAATCCTCCGCAATGACAACAGACCTGATGAGACAATCAATTTCAGCTGACAAAAATTTTTATATTACAGTAAAGAAAGTAGAATAACGTTACTTGTCACTCGCCATTCCACTCTTACCTTTACGACATGAGTAGTATTCGCCGGCAAAGCATTATTTCTTCGGTTGTTATTTACATTGGATTTGCTGTCGGCTTATTGAATACGTACCTGTTTGCCAAAGAGGGAATATTTCTCGACTCGCAATTTGGTTTATACAATGCATTTATTGCTATTGCCACTATTATGATGGCTTTTGCTAATCTTGCCATGCCGTCCTTTATTTATAAGTTTTACCCGTATTATAAAGAGCATGCAGGTGGTAAAAAAAACGACCTGCTAACTTTAGCTATTACCATCAGCATTATTGGCTTCATACTGGTAATAATTGCAGGCTTTACTTTTAAAGAATTAATTGTAAGAAAATATGGCACCAATGCCCCTGAAATTGTAACCTTTTACAATTGGATCTTCCCACTTGGTTTAGGCCTTACTGTTTACACCATACTGGAAGCATATGCCTGGCAACTACAAAAATCCGTATTCACTAATTACCTAAAGGAAGTCCAGTGGCGTTTATTTACCACTGTACTAATCATACTTTTTGCAACGGGCATCATCAGTAGTTTTGATTTATTTATCCAGCTATTTGCATTTAGCTATCCATTCATTGCTGTCACACTTTTATTATACTTGCTTTTTACTGGCAAAATTAATTTCACTTTTAAACTAAGCAAAGTCACCCGCAGGTTTTCGAAAAGTATTGTACGGCTTTGTGCTTTTGTGTACGGAGGAACATTAATATTTACCATTTCACAAGTATTTGATTCGTTACTTATCAGTTCTGTGCTGGATGATGCATTATCCAAACTGGCTGTTTATTCCGTGGGGCAAAGTATTGTAGCGATGATACAAGTACCGCAGCGGGGAATTATCGCAGCTTCTATCAGTCATTTGTCGCAGGCATGGAAAGACAAAAACATGTCGACGATACAGCGTATTTATCAACGTTCGTCTATCAACCAGTTGCTATTTGCCTGTGGACTGTTTTCATTGATTATACTAAGTTTTACAGATGCGGTTACCACTTTTAATTTAAAAGGAACTTACCTGAATGCCTATTATGTAGTAATTTTATTAGGGTTCACGAAAATCATCGATATGGGTACAGGTGTAAATGCGCAGATAATCGGCACTTCCACCTACTGGAGATTTGAAATGCTGAGTGGAGTAGCTTTATTACTTGTAATGCTGCCCTCTAATTATTTTCTGACAAAGGAGTTTGATATTACCGGTACTGCATTAGCCAATCTTATTTCTATTTCTGTTTATAATGCTATCCGGATTATTTTCCTGTGGAAAAAGTTTAAGCTCTTCCCTTTCACGATGCAATCCTTATACACTGTTTTGTTGGCAGCCGGTTGCTATGGCATTTGCTATTTTGCATTTATGAATATACATGGGTTTGGAGGTATGTTTTTGCGGAGCATTGCTTTCATCATTTTATATGTTACCGGTGCTATAGGATTGAGGTTGTCCCCTGATATACCACCGGTGATTCAGACCATCAAGAAAAAAATAGGGATAAGAGGCTAAAAAATAAAGAGTTAATGCATACTCCACAAAAAACTCAAGACAAATACAACCACTCTAAAATTGCTGAATAGAATTATTGTGGCACAAGTGTGCGACGCAACGAAGCTGATAGTCATTCTATCGCTGGCTCAATAAAAATATTTTTGATTGATTAATTTTTGGCCGTCACCATTTCTTTATCATCCATTCTTCCGGCGCCGATATAGCGTTTGAGATAGTAAGGCTCGTACAAATCATTTACCATTATTCCTCTTGATACAGAAGCATGGATAAATTTATTGTTACCAAGATATACTCCCACATGAGAAACTCCGCTTCCATTGGTATTAAAGAATACTAAATCTCCTTCCTGTAATTCGGTAGTAGAAATTTTACGGCTGGTTCTATATTGCTCTCTTGAAACTCTTGGAAGAGCCAGTCCATATACCGCTGCATATACAGCTACTGTAAAACCAGAACAATCCACTCCGCTTTTAGTATTACCGCCTGTGCGGTATCTAACACCGTACCACTCGTCAACAGTTTCCAGTAACGTCTTAGAAGGTAAAGATTCAACTTCTGTATTTAATAAAACAGCATATTTTAATTGTACTGAAGAAGCATCCTCTACTGCAGAATGGCGACTAGCCAGTATGCGGGAAATTTCGTCGGACTCTTTTTTAAGTGCGGGAGTTTCAACAATTTCCAAACTCTTTGTTGCTATTTGTTTTACTTCTGGTTTTACGGATGTTTTATCTGTTGACGTTTTTGGCGTCACAGCTATTTCATCAATAAATTTTGTAGGCGGGTTGGCGGGTGCCACAGAAGAACTCACTTGTTTATTACTTGTGAAATTCAGCGGTTTAAATGTAGAGCAACTGCTCAGGAAAACCAATAATGCTATAACCGGTATTGTGTTCTTAACCATTACGTCTTTCTTTAAGGATGATTTCATGGGGTTTTTCAAAGTCTGTTTTCGTGTCTTCAAATTCTCAATATGAGAAAACGAATCTACGTGGCAAAAATTGCATCTTTTGGGATGCGGGCAAAAATATAGGTAAATGCCCAAAAAAGACCACAGTAATCAAACGAATTTCCTGTATCTGAATAGCGACAACCTTAAAACATTGTAAACAAGTGATTTATAGTTCTTAACAAGGTGTGAATATTCAGGCAATTAGGGCAATTGCCGGGTCCAATTATTTGATTATTATTGATATTTACATACGAATTATGCAAACACTCTTATCCTTAATTGCTGTATTCTACTTAACATCGGGTTGCCAAAGTTCTGGCAGCACCGGAACAAGCAATGCAGAAAATGATTCGCTGGCCAAAAATGTGCTCAAAAAGTATCATGTCAGGTCAGCACAGGACAGCCTACCTGTCGTAAAAACACCAAAACCATATTCCAGTATTGAGTACGAAAAAAAGGAAACTATTTCTGCCGCTGGTGGCACAAAATCGGTGTTATTCAACTCAACAGGGTCAAAACTATACGCCATGAATTTGGAAGGGATGAGTGTGTATGAATTTGACCAGGCCAGCCGTAAGATAACCCGTGAGTTCAAATTCACCCCAACAAGAGGTATGGGCTGGGATTATAATAAAAGTCGTCCCATTAACTCTTTCCAGGAAAAACCTGTGGAAGCCTGCTTTAGCCATGATGATAAAATACTTTGGATCTCGCTTCACAATGCAGAAGGAATTGTACCGATCTGGGTGAATGATTTTTCAAAAAACAATGCTGTTACTACTAAGGAGCAAAAAACAAAGCCCGTTACTGTTGTTTATCCAGGGCAGGTAAAAAAAGATTCGTTCCGTGTGCCATTGATCGAAACTGGTAAAACACCAAAAGTAATTTCAAGAACTGCAGATAGTAAATATTTATTAGTGAGCAACTGGCATTCGAGGAACACCAGCGTACTGGAAATGGATGAGAACAGCATGCCCTACGGAAAAGTGATCAGCACTATTCCGGTTTCCGCTATTCCAAGAGGAATTGCTGTGGACGATAAAAACAAAAAATCATATATCGCCATCATGGGCGGTGCCAGTCTGAATGTTGTTGATAATAATACCTGGACCAGTGAAAGCATAATGAATGTGTGGAGCAGCCCACGCCATGTGGTAATGGATACCAGCGGACATTTATTTGTGTCGTACAATAGTCTTGGAACCATTGCCTGTATTGATGCTACAAGTGGCAAACAATTATTTACGGCTAAAACTCATGCACAGCCACGAACCATCATATTATCAAAAAATCACAAATTTATTTTTGTTACCTGCTACACCAGCGACTACGTAGATGTGTACAAAATCAATCCTGACAACTTTGAGAAAGTGGCATCTTTGCCATGCGGCGGCCACCCGGTTGGTGTTGATGTTTTTGAGAACGACGATAAACTGGAAGCATGGGTTTGTAGTTATAGCAGTGGCTCAATTAGTATTTATTCATTTAAAAAGAAATAGTTAGAAGACCAGAGTCGGAAAGTCCGAAAGACAAACCCTGATAAAGGCAACTGCTTTCGGACTTTCCGATTTCCTGACTTCCAGACTTTGTACTCGATATGAAATTCTCTCACCTCCACGTACACACACAATTCTCTCTTCTTGACGGAGCTGCATCTATACAAAACCTTTATAAAAAAGCCATTAAAGATGGCATGCCTGCCCTCGCCATAAGCGACCACGGTAATATGTTTGGTGCATTCGAATTTGTGGCAGAAGCCTATAAACACAAAAATGAAGACGGCACACTAAAAGTAAAACCTGTTGTGGGCTGCGAGTTTTACATTACAGAGAATCGTCACATAAAAACATTCACTAAAGAAATAAAGGATAAACGTCAACACCAGATACTTTTGGCGAAGAATGAGATTGGTTATAAGAATCTGATCAAACTTACTTCGCTTGGTTTTACGGAAGGGATGTACAGCAAATACCCTCGTATTGACAAAGAATTGATCCTAAAATATCATGAGGGGTTGATTGCTACTACTTGCTGTCTTGGCGCATCTGTACCACAAGCCATTTTAAAAAAAGGAGAAGAAGATGGTGAGAACGAATTCAAATGGTGGCTGAATGTTTTCCAGGAAGATTTTTATGTTGAGTTGCAGCGTCATGGTATGGCGGAGCAGGATAAAGTGAATGAAGTATTAATAAAATTTGCCAAAAAATATAATGTAAAAATTATTGCCAGCAATGATTCGCATTATGTGGACCAGGATGATTTTAATGCCCATGACATTTTACTTTGTATCAATACCGGGGAAAAAATCTCCACTCCTGCCCTGCGGGATTTTAATGATGATGATATTAATGTAAAAGATAAACGCTTTGCATTTCCGAACGACCAGTTTTATTTCAAGACAACGGAAGAAATGAGCAAGGTCTTTCACGACCTGCCCGAAGCAATTGATAATACCAATGAAATAGTTGATAAAGTAGAATTGCTGAATCTTACCCGTGATATTCTGCTACCCAACTTCCCGATAGAAAAAAGATTTCAACTTCATACCAAAGAAGAAACGATCGGCAAATACAAAGTATCTGCCGAATCGCAAAATCAGTGGGAATATTTAAAACATATTACCTACGAAGGTGCTGCCAAACGATATGTTGAATTAACCGATGAGATAAAAGAACGTTTGGAGTTTGAATTGTTCACCATTAAAATGATGGGCTTTGCCGGTTATTTTTTAATTGTAGGTGATTTCATCCAGGCCGGAAGAGATAAAGGAGTTTTCATTGGCCCTGGCCGTGGTTCAGCTGCAGGTTCTGTAGTTGCGTATTGTATTGGTATCACCAATATTGACCCGATAAAATATAATTTACTATTCGAACGGTTTTTGAATCCCGATCGTAAATCAATGCCGGATATTGATACTGACTTTGATGATGAAGGAAGACAAAAAGTAATTGACTACGTTGTTGAAAAATATGGCAAGAACCAGGTAGCACAAATTATTACCTATGGTACCATGGCTGCGAAATCGAGCATTGCCGATGTAGCAAGAGTAATGGACATACCATTGCCGGAAAGCAGGGCCTTAACAAAATTAGTTCCTGACCGTCCCGGCACCGAGCTCCGCAGAGTGCTACATGCACCAATGAAAACAAAGGATGGCGAAAAGTCATTGGAAGAAAAAGATGGGATGGGCAGTGATGATATGGAGAATGTAAAAAAACTCCGGGAGATCTATAAAGACACTAATTCCGTTCTTAGTAAAGTATTACATGAAGCAGAACGTTTGGAAGGTTCTGTTCGTAGTACAGGCATTCATGCGGCAGGTATCATCATTGCACCGAAAGATCTGATGGAGTTGATCCCGATTGCCACCTCCAAAGAATCGCCGATGTGGTTAACGCAGATCGAGGGAAATGATATTGAGAGTGCTGGTGTTATTAAGATGGACTTTTTGGGATTGAAAACATTAACGGTTCTTAAAAATGCATTGGCTCTTATTAAGCTAATTCACGGAGTAGAAATTGACCTCGATAAAATTCCGTTAGACGATAAAAAAACATTTGAACTCTACCAGCATGGTTCTACTATTGGCACATTCCAATTTGAAAGTGCCGGTATGCAAAAATACCTCCGGGATCTGAAGCCCGATAAATTCGGCGACCTGATTGCGATGAACGCCTTGTACCGCCCCGGCCCTATTGCTTATATTCCCAATTATATTGATCGTAAGCATGGCCGTGAAACAATTCAGTATGATCTGCCAGAGATGGAAGAATACCTTCAGGAAACCTATGGTATCACTGTTTACCAGGAACAGGTAATGTTGCTTGCTCAAAAATTAGCCGGCTTTAGCAAAGGCGATGCAGATGTGTTGCGAAAAGCAATGGGTAAAAAACAAATTGCGGTATTGAATAAAATGAAGGCACAGTTTATTGATGGTGCCACTCAAAAATTATTGCCGGCAGAGAAGTTGGAAAAAATCTGGACAGACTGGGAAGCATTTGCACAATACGCATTTAATAAGTCACACTCCACCTGTTATGCTTATGTAGCTTATCAGACAGCTTATTTAAAAGCCCATTATCCTGCAGAATATATGTCGGCGGTATTGAACAACGCCGGCAGCATCGATAAGATCACATTCTTTATGGAAGAGTGTAAACGAATGGGATTAAAAGTTTTGGGACCAGACATCAATGAATCATTAAAAGGTTTTGCAGTAAATGATAAAGGTGAAATTCGTTTTGGTTTGGGCGGATTAAAAGGTGTTGGTGAGGCGGCAGTAGAAAGCATTATTGAGGAAAGAAAAAAAGGCGGCTCCTACCCTAACATATTTGATTTTATTAAACGTATCAATCAACGCACTGTTAATAAAAAAACATTGGAGAGCTTAGCTTATGCAGGAGGCTTCGATTGTTTTACAGAATATCACCGGGCACAATATTTTCATGTACCCGATGGGGAAATGATAAACGGGCTGGAAAAAGTTATTAAATATGGCCAGGTAATGGCTACACAAAACGCCACTACCACCAATACACTGTTTGGCGATTTACCAATTAGTATGGAAATACCACCGCCCCGAATAATGGAGTGTGAGCCGTGGCCGTTAGTAAAAAAACTAGACCATGAAAAAGAAGTAACAGGCATCTTCTTAAGTGGCCATCCGCTCGACAACTACAAATTTGAAATGCGACATTATGGTGTAACACCTATAGCCGATTTCAATGAATTTAAAGAAGCGATCAAAATGCATCCCAATCCCAGCCGCCCGTTTCGTTTGGTTGGTTTAGTCGCAGATGCACAACATCGTGTTGCAAAAAGCGGCAACAAATATGGATACTTTATCGTTGAAGATTATTCAGGCAAAACAGAATTTCCTTTGTTCAGTGAAAATTATTTGCGGCTTACTCCTATTTTACAACCGGGAAGTACAGTGCTGATCAATGGTTTTTTTAAACCCAGATATAATAAAGATGAGTTTGAATTTGTAGTTGGTTCCGTGTCGCTGGCAGAAACAATGAAACGTAACATGACAAAGGCCATAACCATTGAGGCGCATCCGCAGTCAATTACACCAGAGGTGTTAACGTTTGTAGAAAAGAATATGAAAGCAAACCGAGGTGAAGCAACATTGAAATTTGTTTTACATGAACCAAAGAATAAAATGAAAATCAGCCTGGTAACATCTGGCACCGGTTTTCAAATGAATGAAGAGATGATTGAATTTTTAGAGAAAAGTCCGGAGTTTGAAGTGCAGGTGCAAACGAGTTAAATGAAACGAAAAGCACAACTACAAATGTTGTTAAATTTATATGTAGTAAAAGGACTACATATTTGAAAATCTGCTTTAAATGAACGCCTTTTTAGCATGTTTGCAAGCTGGCTGACATAAGTGGCTGACAAGTTTTGCACAAATCCACGTCACTACTGCATGTTAACCCGAACGGTCTTAAATTTGTCCTCCCATAACAGTTAAAACAAAAATTAAAACAATGGCAAAAGAGTATACTGATTCAAATTTTCAGGCTGACGTATTAGCATCTGATAAATTAACCGTAGTCGATTTCTGGGCAGAATGGTGTGGACCTTGTCGTGCAATCGGGCCGGTTATTGAAGAGCTTAGCAAAGAATACGATGGCAAAGTAAATATTGGTAAAGTAAACGTAGATAACAACCCAAATGTTTCTATGAATTACGGAATCACTTCCATACCTGCGATCTTGTTCATTAAAAACGGACAGGTAGTTGACAAGTTAGTAGGTGCTCAACCTAAAGGAAACTTTGTAAAGAAAATTGAAGCTCACATATAAGAGAAGAAGTTATAATTTATAAATCCCAAATTCCAGTTGATGGAGTTTGGGATTTTTATTTTACACCAAAGTAGTAATACATCTTAGTAAATATCCTTTCCTGCTTTATCTAAAGCTTATTTCTAGATAGTAATCCGACCCATTTAAGAAAATATTTACAGATTTATCCCGTTCTTAGTAATACCCAAAATCCGAACTTGTGAAAAAAATCTACTTTTTTATCGTTTTCCTGTTTCCACTTGCCATTGCTGCACAAAAAACAGTTGACCTGTACCGCTATCGTTTTACGGTACAACATCGTTCGTTACCAGAAATTAAATTGGATAGTACTTATCGTACATACCATGTTGAAGTGGAAGGAACTCAACTAATGCAATCTTTTTTGCAAGACTTATCACCAGAAAAAACAGTGCTGCTTGAAGGTTGGAGAAAATTACAGCAGGATGGACATGTGGGCATAAAAGTAAAACTGGGAGATTTATTGCCAGAGTCGGTTTCTGTAAAAGAAAGAGCAGAATCCATTAAAGACAGGAACGGTAATGTTACAGGCACCCGTATTTATTATCGCCAGGAAGTAGTGTATTCTTTTGATGCCAATGCTACTATTACTGATTATAGAGGAATGCACATTATGGATCAGCAACTGGCTGATCGTCGTAATAAACAAATCTACCGAAGCCCGGAGTTTGCTATCAGGCCTCTGGCGGAAGGATATTTTGTTTTAAATTCATTAGCTGTAACAAGAGATTTATACAGGAACTGTGTAAACAAAGCCATGCATTATTTAAGTGAACGCATCACTACTAATTTCGGATTTGGCGAAACCACTTCAAATGATTTTATGTGGATCATAGACAGCAGGAAGCATCCTGAATATGCTGCACACAGGAATGCGTTTCAGCAAATGAATGAAGTTTTGTTTAGTATGAACGCCACCAGTTCTATTGAAGGTACCCGTGAACAACTACAACCAGTAATTGATTACTTTGAAAAGATCAAAAAGAAATATTCTTCCACCAATAAGCATGACCGGAAAATAAGATATGCCAGTTATTTTAATTTAGCTGTCTTGTATTACTATTTAGATGATCCGCAGGCAATGATGAAAGAAGCAAATGGGCTGGAGCTAAATGATTTTGATGCAAAGGATGCAAAAGGATTTGCACAAACAGCTACCTGGTTAAAAAATGTTTTTCAGAAAACAAATATCTATACAAGGCATTTTGCTATTGATCCCTCTAAATTTAAAGGCCCTTATGAAAAAGAGGATATAACAGCTAAGTAGCGCAGTTAATTAATGGCAATATAAATAGCATCGCCGTTTTGAAATGGATTATTAGCGATTTTTACCCGTAGGAATTGATCATGAACCAACACATCTACGTTATAATAGCTTCCAAAAAAATAAACAGCTTGAACAATACCTTTCACTCCTGTGGCCTCAGAAGCTATACTAAACTGCTCTGGTCGTACAATTAATTGCTGTTGATCAACAAGGAATGCTTGAGCATTTTCCTGGTTCAACAAATTGTATTCACCAAACAGACCTGCACAATATTCATCAAGGGGATTGTTATAAACTTCTTTTGGGGTTCCTTGCTGAACTATTTGTCCATTCCTTATAACAATTATTGTATCAGCCCAGGAAAGTGTATCAGCAGCATCATGGGAGACCATAACACAAGTGGTTCCTAATTTCGAACCTATATCCAGCAATACTGACTTGATATTATTCTTTTGTGCCAGATCCAGATTGGAGAAAGGTTCATCCAGCACTAACAATTTCGGAGAAGTAGTTAATAGTCTCGCTAATACAATACGTTGTCTTTCGCCCCCGGAGAGTTCATTTGTCTTTCTTTTTAGCAGCTGCTTAATATTACAAATGCTGTAAATGTTATCAGCCTCTTTATCAGTCAATAAGTTTTTACTTTCTAACTCCTCTTCTACCCGGTAATTATTACGTAATTCAAAATGCTGGCTTAGGTAAGCTATAGATCGATGACCAGGGATTAATTTCTCAAAAGGTCCTAACACTCTTTCGCCTTCGAAATAAATAGCACCTTCATCGGGTTGCAAAAGACCCGCAATCATTTTAAGTATTGTTGTTTTGCCGGAACCTGTTTCTCCGGCTATTGCTATCTTTTGTCCAGCTTCCTGGGTGAAGTTTATATTCTCTATTGTAAAAACATTGTTTTCCTTCTTGCCAATATCCGATACTCTTAATAAAGCCATGCCCGAAAATAAACCATGCAGGTTAAATGACAAGCATTAAGGAATATTGGCTAGCAATATTGAGCATTCGCAAATGCAGCATAGTGAACAGAACCCTGAAGAGTGCGACGCAACGAAGCCGATAGTAGCATTGCAGTTGGGTAGATAAAATCTTTAATGCTTAATTTCTGCAACCTCTTTTGGATTATGTTTATGCCTGAAGAATAGGGCAAATAATACTGCGACAATTAATACATAGATAGCAAAAGCCAGCCATATTCCCTGCCAGTTCCTATCACCACCTTCGCTGGTATAGTAGGTTGAAATTAACCATGCACTTATTTTGCTTCCAAGTACTGCACCTACTCCATTCGTCATCATCATAAATAAACCTTGTGCACTCGAACGCATTTTTGAATCAGTTGTTGTTTCTACAAACAACGAACCGGATATATTAAAAAAGTCAAATGCCATTCCATAAACGATACAGGAAAGAATGATCATCCATAATCCCCCTTCAGGGTCGCCATAGGAAAATAATCCAAACCTAAGCACCCAGGCTATCATTGAAATGAGCATTACCTGTTTAATACCAAATCGCTTCAGGAAAAATGGGATTGCCAGGATAAATAACGTTTCGGAAATCTGTGATATGGACATGATGATAGTAGAATACTTCACCACAAATGAATCCGCATACTCCGGTACTTTTTCAAATTCCGAAAGATATACATCCCCATACATATTTGTTAATTGCAATGCAGCTCCCAAAAACATGGAGAAGATAAAGAACAACGCCATTTTAGTTGTTCCGAATAATTTGAAAGCATCCAATCCAAGTTTCTGCGTCCAACTGGAGTTTGCTGAAATTAATTTTGGAGGAGGACATTTTGGCAATGTAAATGAATAAACACCCAATACGACTGCAGCGAAAGCTGCGATATAAAACATATTAGCAGATGATTTATTTCCTGTAAGATTGGTTACCCACATAGCGGCAATAAAACCAATTGTTCCCCATACACGAATGGGAGGAAATACTTTTACTACATCTTCATTGTTATTTTTTAGAATAGTATATGCAATGGAATTTGACAGTGAAATAGTGGGCATGTAACACATCATGGCTGCGAAAATTATCCAAAAAAAACTAGCAGTGCTTTCAGCCATGGGAATGCATGCCAGGCAAATACCGCCCAAGATATGTAGCGCCCCATAGAGTTTTTCGGCATTAATCCATTTGTCAGCCAAAATACCTGTTAATGCGGGCATCAATAAAGATGAGTATCCTAATGTTGCAAATACATCACCAAATTGCCCTCCATCCCATTGCTTTGTACCAAACCAATAGTTGGCAATAGTGATAAGCCAGGCGCCCCAAACAAAAAATTGCAAGAAGCTTAAAATGGTCAATCTCAATTTTATACTCATACGGAGGGTTTGTAATTGGGAAGATAAGGATTTTACTGTTTAATAAATAGCCTGCTGAATCGTAACTTTGCCGCCAGTTAATTGTTATAAAAACTATGATAGCTACAACCGATATATCCGCTGAACTGAAGGCGATTGCTGATAAAGTAAAAGCGGGGCAACGCATTACCGATGAGGAAGGATTATTACTTTTTGAAAAAGGAAGCCTGGGTTTTGTGGGTAGCCTTGCTAACGAAGTTCGAATAAGAAAGAACGGCGATAAAGTTTATTTCAACCGCAATTTTCATATAGAGCCTACCAATGTATGTGTGTTCAGTTGTAATTTTTGTGCCTACAGTAAATTATATGCTCACCGGGAAGAAGGTTGGGAAATGAGTATTGAGCAAATGCTGCACATCGTAAAAAAATATGATGGCAAACCAATAACAGAAGTACATATTGTGGGTGGTGTTCATCCAAAAATGGACCTGAAATTTTTTGCTGACCTGTTAAAAGCTATTAAAGCACATCGTCCCGGATTACACATTAAAGCATTTACAGCGGTGGAATATGACTATATGTTCCGCAAAGCAAAGGTGAGTGTGGAAGAAGGATTGAAATTTTTAATTGAAGCAGGCCTGGATAGTATTCCCGGTGGCGGTGCAGAAATTTTTCACCCGGAGATAAGGGAAAAAATTTGTGCTGATAAAGTTGACGGCAATGGCTGGCTATTAATTCATGAAACTGCACACAAACTGGGATTACACTCAAATGCTACGATGCTGTTTGGTCATATTGAAAAATATGAACACCGCATTGACCATATGAGGAGGTTAAGAGATTTGCAGGATAAAACTGGTGGCTTTAATACTTTTATTCCACTTAAGTTTCGCAATAAGGATAATGACATGAGCAATATCCCTGAAAGCAGTGTAGTTGAGGATATGCGGACTTATGCCATCGCAAGAATCTATTTAGAAAATTTCCCTCACCTGAAAGCATACTGGCCGATGCTGGGCAGGCAGAATGCACAACTCTCCCTTTCTTTTGGTGTGGATGATATTGACGGAACAATTGATGATACAACTAAAATTTATAGCATGGCTGGATCTGAAGAACAAACTCCATCTATGACAACCGCTGAATTAGTTACATTAATCAGGCAAGCTAAAAGAGCCCCTGTTGAAAGAGATACTTTGTATAATGTGGTTAAGGATTATAGTGGATTGAATGCAGAACCGGATCCGGAAATGAATTGAGATTTATTTTCTAGATATTTCTTTTAATAAGAGCCTATACACCATTACGATTCAATTCATCTATAAGGCAATAACTTATTTAGAAAAAGGCTGAGTAAAAGATTTGATAGATTCATGAATTTCTGATTCAACCAATGAACATTTTCCTCAATTCTCATCCCATCATCCTACCTTTCAAGAAACATTGACGGCCTTATGCTTTCCGCATCTACCATTAAACTACTACGGATACCTTTCTCTGTTTTTTTGTCGCCATTATATTTTTTTTCCTTATCCCAGGTACCGGTCATTGATTGGAACAAAGCCGCCTTGATTTTCTTTATACTGCATTTATTAATTTACCCGGCCAGTAATGGTTACAATAGTTATATGGACCGGGATACCGAAAGTATTGGCGGATTGGAAAAGCCACCCCCTCCATCCCGTCAACTCTTTTTACTTACGATTGTATTAGATGTTGCAGCCATTCTACTCAGTTTTTTGATAAGTCCTTTATTTGCAGGTGTAGCTGTATTATACATCGGAGCCTCTAAAGCTTATAGCTACCGTGGCATCCGGTTAAAAAAGTATCCGGTGATTGGCTACCTCACCGTCATCATATTTCAAGGGGCTCTGACTTTTGCATTAGTATATTATGGCAGCAATGCAGACACAACTATATGGGTACCCTGGCAGGGAATGGTTATCTGCGCATTGCTGATTGGCGGATTTTATCCGCTTACACAAATTTATCAGCACAAACAAGACCTGGCTGATGGTGTAGCTACCATAAGTTATAAGCTGGGATATAACGGTACTTTTATCTTCTGTGCAATTGTTTACCTGCTTGCATGGATATTTATGGCACAGTTCTTTATCCATTTAAAAGAAATAAACAAATTACTGGTTGTTAGCATCCTTTTCCTTCCCGTTATCGTTTATTTCATCATCTGGTTTTTACAAGTAAGAAAAAATAACGAAGCCGCTAATTTTAAAAATACGATGAAGATGAACTGGATAGCTGCCGCCTGTACAAACATTGCATTTATCATTCTATTAACCTGGAGGTTTTTTTGAGTAAAATAATATCCATTGGCACAGCCATTCCGGCATTTAAACATGAACAATCTGTTATTCTTGATTTTATGCAACGGGTTTATGCCCTTGATGAAAAGGATAAACGAAAATTAAAATACCTGTACCGGCAAGGCGGTATTGATACCCGTTATTCTGTTATTCCCGATTATAGTTCACCTGCGGCTGAATGGGCATTTTATTCCTCAACTGAAAACCTGGAACCATTTCCAAAATTGGAAAAACGGATGCAATGGTACCAGCAGCATGCAGCCCAACTTTCTCTTGCAGCTATCAATAAATGTATTGACCAATCGCCGGAGCATACAATTACTCATCTCATTACCGTTAGTTGTACTGGCATGAGTGCCCCCGGTCTTGATCTTGAGTTGCTCGAACTACTAAACTTACCCACCACTACTTTCCGCACTTCAATCAACTTCATGGGCTGTTATGCAGCGATCCACGCATTGAAAATAGCAGACGCATTTTGTAAAGCTGATAAAAAAGCAACTGTATTAATAGTATGCACAGAACTCTGTACCCTGCATTTTCAAAAAGAACATACAGTTGACAACATGACGAGCAGTATGTTATTTTCAGACGGAGCTGCAGCAGTTTTAGTGACCGGTAATGAAGAACAGGATGGCTTAACAATTGATAATTTTTATTCAATGGTCTCTTTAAAAGGGAAAAAAGATATGGCCTGGCAATTATCTTCAAAAGGCTTCCTGATGACATTAAGCGGCTATGTGGCAGATATGATAGAAGAAGATTTTGATGTTTTAGTACAACAAGCATTGGCAGCTGCTAACCTAAATAAAGAAAACATTACTCAGTGGTGCATACATCCGGGAGGAAAAAAAATACTGGAAGCTGTTCATAAAAGCCTTGGTTTTACCAATGGTCAATTGCAAACTTGTTATGATGTGCTAAGAGATTATGGCAATATGTCTTCCCCGACTGTTTTGTTTGTGTTAGAAAATATAATGGCTACTCTCAACAAAAAACAAAAGAATACCATTTTCGGTGCCGCCTTCGGACCGGGCTTAACGATGGAAACTTTTATTTTATCTGCATGATAAATCTACAGCAACGCAGTTACCAGAAAGAATTAATGGACGGAGATGATATCTCCTTCGATGCCATGGCACAAACACTAAAGGAGTTAAATATTATCAATACAAGACTCGGCGGGCATGCTATTACATTGAAAGGGTTAAAAAAATTAAAAGGCAATGCAACTCCACTTACTATCTGTGAGATCGGTTGCGGTGGAGGTGATAATCTTTTTGCCATTTATAAATATTGCACAAAAAATAATATTCCGGTCAGTTTCATTGGTATTGATATGAACGCCGAATGTTTAGCTTTTGCGAAACAACAATATCCACAACTACCCTGTCAATGGATTTGCAGCGATTATGAGAAAGTAAATTTTGGAAACAATAAACCAACTATCATTTTCTCTTCCCTTTTTTGTCATCATTTTACCAATGAGCAATTAATAAATATGCTTCGCTGGCTACAACAGAATAGCAAAACCGGCTTTTTCATCAATGATCTGCAACGGCATTGGCTGGCTTATTATCTCATCAAGTACATTACAAAATTTTTCAGTAAATCATACCTGGTAAAAAATGATGCCTGCTTATCGGTGGCCCGAAGTTTTAGAAAAAAAGACTGGCAACAATTATTTCGACAATCCGGCATTGCAAATTTCACTATCACCTGGAAATGGGCTTTCCGATGGTTAGTGGTTGCAGAAGTAAAAAATTAACGAGTGGAAACTGCTACAACATATGATGTTGCCATTGTTGGAGGTGGGCTCGCAGGTCTTTCACTTTCCATTCAACTAAAAAGACAAGGTTATTCTGTTATCCTCTTTGAAAAGGAGCAATACCCATTTCACAAAATTTGCGGAGAATATATTAGCCTGGAATCATGGGATTTTCTGAATGACCTGGGTGTTGATCTTGATAGTATGAAAGTTCCAATCATTACCAAACTCCAGGTTTCATCCGTAAGTGGGAAAATGCTTGAGCATTCATTACCACTGGGAGGCTTTGGTATTAGCCGGTACAGGTTAGATAATACATTAGTACAAATAGCAAAGACCCAGGGTGTTGATATATTAGAAAACACAAAAGTTAACGATGTTACGTTTTCCGGAGATGAGTTTAGTATTCATACTTCATTAAAAAAATACCAGTCAAAGTTGGTGGCTGGCAGCTATGGCAAACGCAGCAATATTGATATTAAATGGAAGAGATCCTTCATTAGCGCTGCAAAAAATAAATTAAATAACTATATCGGTGTAAAGTACCATGTAAAATCAGCCTTTCCTGTGGATACGATTGCTCTTCACAATTTTAAAAATGGCTATTGCGGCATTGTAAAAATTGAAGATGACAATTATAATATCTGCTATATGACAACGGCCTCTAATTTACAGAAGAGCAACGGTAATATTAAACAAATGGAGGCGATGATTTTAAGCCAGAACCCGCATCTCAAAAAAATATTCACAGAAAGTAATGTCACATTAGTTACACCACTTACTATTTCACAAATAAGCTTTGATAAAAAATCACAGGTGGAGAATCATGTTTTGATGGTTGGTGACGCTGCAGGTATGATAACTCCGCTTTGTGGAAATGGTATGAGCATGGCTTTACACGGGAGTAAGATTGCCGCCACTCTTATGCAGAATTTTCTGAAGCATACTATTACAAGAGATGAAATGGAAAAACAATATAGCCGGCAATGGAGCAATGTGTTTGCACATCGGTTAGTAATGGGCAGGAGAATTCAACGATTATTTGGCCGCAACTGGCTTACAAATTTATTTATCACTATTGCAAAACCTTTCCCGGGGTTCGTTAGCTATTTAGTAAGACAAACGCATGGAAACCCTTTCTGATTTTAACTGCATAAAAAAGCCACCTTCAATAAGGCGGCTTTAAAAATATTATAAGATAGCTTATGCTTCTTCGTCTTTATCTTCATTAACCCCGTTATCAGAAGCTATTGCTTCATCCCCAACATCAAATCCTTCATCAGATGCTTCTTCTTCTAAAACAATAGTTTCTACTACTACTGTTTCTTCAGGGCTTACAAAAACTTCTTCTATTCTTTCTACTACAACGGGAGCAGGCACTGGTGCTGCAGCTTTAGGCTTTGGTGTTGCTACTTTCTTTGTTACTGGCTTTGGTTTTGGAGCAACCTTTTTCGCAACAGGTTTTGGTGCGACTTTTTTCTTAGCAGCTTTCTTAACCGCTTTCTTCACTACCTTTTTTACCGCTTTTTTAATCGCCTTCTTTACTACTTTCTTTTTGGCAGATTTTACTTTTTTAGGAGTTGATTTCTTTTTGGCAATAGGTTTACGTTTTGCCTTTACTGCTTTTCTTTTTGGTGCAGCTTTTTTACGGCTTACTTTCCCTCCGCGGCGGGCAGTCTTTTTTGTTGCGGTTTTTTTGGCAGGTTTTGCAGCCTTCTTATTTGCTTTCTTTTTAGTAGCCATAGTTCTATGATTTAGTTGTTTTAAATAATCTGCGTTGCAGGGGATTCTAAAATTACAACTTGCTTTTGTTTAAAAGCCACTAAAGCAAAAAAATAAAAATGAAATAAAGACGAAGTAGAAATAATACACTCAACATTCCGGTAAGCTCAATGGTACATTTACCGCCAACCCCCCATCGGCCGTCTCTTTGTATTTCTGACTCATGTCGAGAGCCGTATCCCACATGGTTTTAATAACAGCATCTAAGGACACTTTTGCAAAATCCGGAGTACTTTGCAGCGCTAATTGAGAAGCTGTTATGGCTTTTATTGCTCCCATGGTGTTTCTTTCTATACAAGGCACTTGCACCAGGCCACCGATCGGGTCACAAGTAAGACCCAAATGATGTTCCATCGCTATTTCAGAAGCCATCATTACTTGCTTTTGGGTTCCGCCCATGCATTCGGTTAATCCAGCCGCTGCCATTGCCGATGACACACCAATTTCTGCCTGGCATCCGCCCATAGCAGCAGAAAGTGTAGCACCTTTTTTAAAAATGCTGCCTATTTCTGCGGCAGTTAATAAGAATTGAATGATTTTCTCTTCTTTGTTGCCATCACAAAATGCTATATAATATTGTAGTACGGCAGGTATAACCCCCGCAGCCCCATTTGTGGGCGCAGTAACTACCCGACCGAAGGACGCATTTTCCTCATTTACTGCCAGGGCAAAACAACTTACCCAATCCAATGTATATTTAAAATCGTTTCCGCCCGAACGTATCACATCTACCCAGGAATCATAATCTTTATATTCTCTGCCCGCAACTAATTTATTATTTAATGCTGCAGCACGACGTTTTACATTTAAACCGCCGGGTAACATACCGGGTGTATGAACACCACGGTAAATACACTCTTTCATCACCCGCCAAATATTTACTGTGCCATCTTTCGTTTCTTTTTCGCTGCGCCATGCGGTTTCATTCTCCATTACAATTTCGCTTATGGACATACCAGTTTTTATACACCAGTGCAGCAGATCATCTGCCGTATTAACAGGGAAAGATAGTTGTACCGCATCTTTAGATAAACTCTCCTCTCCTTCTTTAACTACAAAGCCACCACCCACGGAATAATAGGTTTCTGCCACAGCATCACCATTGTTCAACGTAGCTAAGAAACTGAGTCCGTTGGGATGAAAAGGCAACGTCTCCGTAATCAAAAAATCAATGTCTTCATTGGGGTCAAAATCTACTTCATGTAAGCCAAGCAACACTATCTTTTTCATGGCAGCAATGTCATTGATCTTGGGATCTATCTGGTCGACCGCAAATGTAACCGGGTCATCACCACATAAACCCAATTGTACTGCGACACCGGTTCCATGGCCTTTGCCAGTTTTGGCCAATGAACCATAAAGCAGCACTCTTACTTCAATTACATCTTTTAATATATTTTTTTGCTGAAGTGTTTGAACAAATCGTTGCGCAGCCCGCCAGGGGCCTAGTGTATGTGAGCTGGATGGTCCAACTCCTATTTTAAAAATATCAAAGGTTGATATGGCTTCGTATGACAAGGAAAGTGATTTGTAACAAAAATACAATTAAAAACCCCTGACTGTTAAGGTCAGGGGCTAAGCAAAGCAGATAGTTTCAGCGCATTTTATAAAACATCAACCAACTCTACTCTAAAGTAGAGCACAGAATAAGCCGGAATAGGACCATTATCAGAGCATCCATATGCCAATGATGAGGGAATGAAAAGATGAATGATACCACCTTCGCCGATAAGTGGCAAGCCAAGCTGCCATCCAAATATTACACCTCCTAACGCAAAAGTAGCTGGGCCAGTAGTGGTAGTAGTTTGGTCAAAAACAGTTCCATTTAGTAATTTACCTATGTAATTTGCTTTTAAGTTAGAATTAAGGGTAGGCATTGTTGCGTTACCCTGATTTTCTATATAATAATACATTCCACTGGAGTGTTTAATTGCCGGTATTGAAATGGATGCTGCATAGTTTACCATTGCAGCTTCTTCACTTTCCACGGTCTTTTGCTGGCAAACATCTTTTTCTTTTATACAACCAGTTCCAGTAGTTAATAAAAGTGAAACAATAACCGACAAAACAAATATTTTCTTCATGGTATTTTTTATTCGAATCAGGTATATGACCATTTAAAAGTTTATTTCGCTGCAAAGATGTATAAAATTATGTTTGTTCTCTCTTCTTTAGTAACTCTTTGTAGTGCTGCTCATTCATATCCCAACGGTGATGAGCAGAAAACATTACGATAAAAATTACTACGAGGATGATGGCAATCAATACTACAAAAAAAAGACCCGGGTTATTCACTATTTGAGTACCCCTTGTGTTCCAACCTGAAAAAATATTAACAAGAATAGCACCTGCCAGCGCAACTCCAAGTGGAAGGCCAACAGAAAGCTGCTTCCACACTTTTTTCTTGCGTAACCTGTTTTGTTCCCAGTACTCGATAAAGCTTATTTCCTCTTTATTCAGCATATTTTACGCAAAGTTAAAGCACAAAACGCTGATAGCCTTGCATCCACCAATCAAAATATATATCTTACAGGTCTAAAATACTTATATCCTTGAAATTAGCTCCACTATTAGCTCAGTATTTATATATCCACAAACGCCTGGATCTTCCGGGACTGGGAACTTTTCTGCTTGATTCTTCTACTATCATTGATCAGGAAAATACAAACCAGGCCAAATCGCCTATCATTGAAGGGGTAACTTTTGAAACGAACGCATCAGTAAAAGAATCTCCTGAGCTTATCCAGTTTATTTCAATACAAGCAGGTAAAATAAAGGCATTGGCAGCAGCAGACCTTGAATCTCACCTTGGACTGGCACAGCAATTTATTAATATCGGCAAACCTTTTTTATTTGAAGGTATCGGCAGTCTTTCTAAAATAAAATCAAGCGACTTTATTTTTACCCCCGGGCAGGTACTAGCAGAAAAATTTGTTGAACACCAAACAAAAGAAACCAATAGTAATACAGTTGAAGCCCCTGATGATTATAAAAGTGTATTCTATGGCCCTAAAGTAAAAATGAAATGGGCCAAACCCGTCACTTTAATACTGGTTTTAGTAGGGATTGGACTGGCGATCTGGGGAGGCTATACGGTTTACAAAAGAACTTCTTCTGCTGATGATAGTATTACCGATGCAAATGAGGCCCCTGCCAATACAGAAAACCAAACAATCATGTTACCTGATACAGTTGCCATTGTAAAAAAAGATACTTTAATTACTACCGTTAGCAATATTCCTGCAGGAACTGTAAAGTTTGTATTAGAAACAGCGGATGCCGCTAGAGCTTTTCCACGTCTTAACCGATTAAAAAACTTTCAATGGAATGTGCAGATGGAAACAGCGGATTCACTTTCCTATAAAATATTCATGCTGCTTCCTGTAAATATTGCTGATACCAGCAGGGTGCTCGATTCACTTACCAGGTTAAATGGGAAAAGGGTATATATTGAAAATTAAAAGAGTTGTCAAACCCGGTACTAAGTACCCTATTGTCTAGTATTAGATCACAAGTTTATTGGTTGGAGTTCCATACACAAGCAATTTTTTGTTCTCAACTTCGATTTCTGACTCAAAAAAGAATCCGAACTTCTCTAATAAACGGATAGAACGAATATTGGTCGGAACGGTCGTTGCAAGTATGTGCGATAGTTGAAATTCTGGTATTACATTTTGCAATACTGCTTTAGTTGCTTCGTAAGCATATCCCTTACTAGTTTGGTTTGGCAAAAAGGCGAAACCAATATCATGGTACATCAAATAATCCCTTTTTATAAAACTTATAATTCCAAGCGGTGCCTCATTTTCATTTAGTCGCACTACCCAAAATAATATGTTGGGGTTGCTAATAATTTTTTGAATATACGCATCCGCATCAGTTGCAGATCGAACATTCCGGTCTCCAATAAAATTCAACCAACCCGGCGTATTAACTAATTCAAAAATAAACTCATTGTCTTTTGTTGAAAGTGGATTGATTTTAAGACGAGGCGTTAGTATAGAAGACTTCATTTACCAGGGTTTTAATATAAAACTCATAAACGAATTTTATTTACAATTTCATATAATTGCTCTCACCAATTGATTTTCCTGGTCTTGATTCAACGTATCCCCTTCAATAATATTTACCAGCACCGGCCATAAATTATTTTCAAACTTCCTTCGGAATACTCCTGTATGCCCTACTTCGTGTTTGGTATATTTCTCCACCAGCAATTTGTATATTTTCTTTGGCGAATTAGGGAAAAACTTCATCATGAGCGGTACTGTTTTATCGTTTGCAATATAATCATCGCTCATATAAACGGAGGTTATTGGTAAAGTGAACTTGTAAAATTTATCAGTTTGGAGTTGTTGTTTTAACATACCGGTGAAATATCGTTTACTAAGACACCATTCCCGCCATTGTTTCATCATATTCCTGGAAAGATTTTCACCCCATCCAATTTTTTTCATGGCTCCATACCCATACATCTTTACCATTAACGGCCCTATAAAAAACCACAAACCCCAAATCTTCCATTTAACGGGAGAAGGAAAATATTTCCAATAACCAAACGCAGCACTAATGGCTATTACTTTGCGGATGTGCTGACGATGGCGAATAAAACCTACCATTTGTGCACCTACACTATGCCCCACCCAAATAATATCACTAAGGCCTTTTTCATTGACAAGATAGTCAAGTACCGCATTCATATCGAGGGTTCCCCATTCATGCATGTAAGAGGAGGATGTTTTTAAATTTGACGGTGCTGATTCACCAATACCTCTATAATCATATAACAAAACCCTATACCCGTTCTGCACTAAAAATCGGGCGAAGTTGATATAAAATTCTTTTTTAATTCCGGTAGCTGAACTAAGAATAATGCTGCCTATACTCTCCCCAACGGGCCTTAGATACAGAGCACTTAATTGATACCCGTCCGCCGCTATAATTGTTATCTTTTGCATACGCTATGAACTTTTTTTTACTCATTCCAAAATGAATAATTTTTACTTAATAATACGAGAAATCAGATCTTGTCTGGAAGGTTTTCCCAGCATCAGGTCCTGAAGAAATAGTCGCCAGTCCTGTTTTAGTTAAGGGAAGCTTATTATCATTATAGAAATAACTATAACCGATTGAATAATTAAGACCGTCCCCCGTACGGGTTAACTTTCCGGGATTATTTTCCTGTAATTTCACCCCTGGCAACAGGAATAGGTGTTCAAAAAAATCATTGTGCAAGAGGCTAAACCCGTCAACATTCGTTTTGTCATCATATTGCTCAAACATATCAACTGCAGTATATTCTACTTGTCCATTGACCGGATGACGATGATCCTTAAGTTCTCTAAGATTACCATCGGGGTAATAAAATAATGTCATTGTCTTTTCAATGATAAAGCAGTCAGCTGTTTTCCGTTGCCTTTCTGCCTTAATTAGCTTCTGCCCTTCATAGCTGAAACAAACTCGTTTATACACAAACCCGGTAGAATCAGCATACAGGATAGTGTCCACTCGGCTGGCACTACCATATATATATTGCAGCTTATCTTTATTCACTATAATATTATTTTGCATCTCGCTAATTCGTTCTCCAGTATAGATAATATTGTAACTAAAAAGCCCTGAAGCAAAAGATGCGAAGATGGGTTTGCCTGCCATATTGTATTCAAAGCGATAATAAGGTGAAGGCAGGCTGGGTGTATTAATTTCCTTTAATAATATTGGCGGAACTGTTGGCAACGTTGGTACCCCTTTTTCTTTTTTGCACGAACTGCCAATCAGTATCGTGAATGATAATAAAACACAATGGAATAAAAACTTCCTCATTATTTTAATTTTTATGTTAGAAAAAATGATAAGTAATTACTGGTTACTAAAAGCGGTGGCAGTTGTTCGCTTATCGTACAATACTGCCACCCATAACCAAACCTTACCTTCGTTATAGTTATCCTATTTAAACTAACTTCCTCTCCTATTTTTTTGCAGCACAAATACGGTAAGGATAATTTCCGGTGCAATTTTAAACCTTAGCCGTTTTACGCATTCTTCCTGTCAC
Organism: Chitinophagaceae bacterium IBVUCB2; assembly: GCA_002127295.1. Taxonomy (GTDB): domain Bacteria; phylum Bacteroidota; class Bacteroidia; order Chitinophagales; family Chitinophagaceae; genus JJ008. The sequence goes on along the minus strand of NFUV01000002.1, from coordinate 1,002,587 downwards.
AACAATTTCATTCTCGTCTGTTGTAGAAAGAGCAATAAACTCATTCCCATTTTCAATTATTAATTCGTAAGCAGTATAGCCACCTGCCTGAATTTGTTTACCACTGAAAAAAGAAAAGAATGGGTATTCTTTCTTGATCTGATGTATAAATAACTCCGGTATATCTGCCAGGTTAAGAACAGCGATAGAATAACTCATCCTACCCTTGTCAGAGAAGACGGCGGTTACTTTTTTATCCATATTTAAAAAGTATACATACAAACTATTCCCCTCCTTCAACCACAACGGGTTGCTGGCTGCAGGAAATACGATTGAGAACCCTGCGGCTATCTCGGGATAATCAATTTCAAGTATCGCTACCTGTCGGCCAATTTCTCCTTCATAAATCGGCGTATTCTTAAGGGATACATGACTATCGTTTTGTCCACACAAGGAAACTGATGAAAGGATCAATGCCATAACAACCGGATATTTAAAATTGCTTACCATTTAAATTGATTTGTAAGTTTAGCATCAACATTACCTACTGCATGTTGAATTATTTTTTACTAAAGGGTTTATAAGTTGCAATAAATACAGCTGCAAATATTCTAAGTACGCCAATTAGAGTATCTAACGTAAAAGAGTGATTTATTGTAGCTATCAAATCTCTGTAACTTGGTTATCAAAGTAAATAACAACGATGGAGGACAATTATTTGCTCCGAAAATTTATCCCGTAAAAGGGTGATTTTTTTCAGAACATTCTTAGCAAGGCCGATAAATTCATAATTTGCATCTTCAATTTCAACTCCATGTTACAGTTTCGTTCTTTCATTTTAGCAGGAGTAATTTCTTTTTTACAGTGCACTCAACTGAGAGCACAGGATATTGGAAGTAGCATAGTCAGTGGATACGAAGAAAGAAAAGAAAAAGCTATTGCTGCCCTCAAGAAATTCCCACACCCAGATACAGGGAGAGTTAACGCTTTGGTGGATGTAATTTCAACTGCACTTATAAAAAAACAAAGACAAGAGCTGTTTCCTTATTGCGAGGAAGCGATATCAATTAGCCGTCAATTGAATTACCAGGAGGGATTAGTAAAATGTTATGTGTGGAAAGGGCACTTTTATAAGAGTGAGCTGTACCGGGAAACAGCCCATCTATATTACGATTCGGCCATTAAACTGGCGAAAGGTTCATTCAATGAAACTTTATTAGAATACAAAGCAAATAGTCATCGGGGAAAAGCATGGATTTATCATGAACAGGAAAATTATTACACGGCATTAAATCATTTTTTTGAGGCATTAAAATACTTTGAAAGCAGGAACAAGGTTGCCACCATGAACTTATATACCATCATTGCAAATACCTATTCCCGGGTTAACAATTATCCACAGGCAATTGTGTATGCCACAAAAAATGTGACCCTTGCCACACAGGGAGCGGATACGATAATGCAAGTGCAGGCCCACTTATCATTAGCTGAGATCTATTTAAGAAATAATGAATTAGCATTGGCCACTATCTATCTTGATAAAATGAAGCCTTATATGCCGGATCCCGTACAATTAATGATCAATTCAGGTTATTATATGAACCGGGGGTTGATTTATTTTATGGAACAGCAATATGATTCATCCATTTTTTACTATCAAAAAGCTTATGAAGTAGCAGCTGCAAGCCGGCATAACGATAATAAAACTGCTGCCTTATATTATCTTTCTAAAGCAGCATTACAATCAGGAAAGACAGAATTAGCAAAAAAATATGCAGACGAAAATCTAGCTGTGGCTGACAAAATAAATGCGAAAATCGGGAAAATAAATGCACTCCTGAACCTTTCTGATTATTACCACGAAATAAATGACAATGCAAAAGCATATACTTTCCTGGCTAATGCAGCTGCGCTAAAAGACAGCCTGTCTGTAGAAGCAAACCTCAACCAGATGAATACACTGGCAGCCGTATATGAATCAGACAAAAAAGAAAAAGAGATTATACAGTTGCAAAGTGAAAAAGAAATACAGACTGCTTCTGTAAAACAAAAGTCATTGCTGAATAAATTTTTTATTGGCTCTATCATTGCACTCTTGTTCTTTGGCTATCTCGGCTATATTAATTTTAAAAAAAATCAACAACTCACGAAACAAGAGCAAGAATTACAACAACAAAAAATCATTGAGCTTGAGAAAGACAAACAATTGTTGACGATTAATGCAATGTTAAAAGGCCAGGAAGAAGAACGAAGTCGTATTGCCAAAGAATTACATGATGGGATTGGCAGTTTATTATCCGGAACAAAAATGTCTTTCATAAATGTAAAAGAGCATATTGCACTATCCGTTGAAAACAAAACAATGTTTGATAGATCTGTAAGTATGCTCGACAATACGATTGGGGACCTTCGTAAGGTGGCACAAAACCTGATGCCGGAGACGCTGGTAAAGTTTGGATTGGAAGATGCACTCAGGGATTTTTGCAGATCAATGCAATCGTTGCCCGCTGTAAAGATATTATACCAGCAGTTTGGAGAAAACAGGAAATTAGAAAATACGGCTGAAGTATACATCTACCGGATAATCCAGGAATTAGTTAACAACGCTGTTAAACATGCTAATGCAAGTGAGATCATTGTTCAGCTGACAATGCATGAGCACAAAATAAGCATTACAGTAGAAGATAATGGGAAAGGGTTTGATAAATATAAATTAGCAACCACGTCGGGAAATGGTATGACGAATCTTCAATACAGGGTACAATATTTCAATGGCAAACTGGATATTGTATCATCACCGGGCAATGGAACTTCTGTAAACATTCAATTAATCGCATAAAAATGATAAAAGTATATCTGGTTGATGATCATGCTGTGGTGATAGAGGGTATTTATTCACTGCTACAAAAAGAGAGTGATATTGAAATAGCTGGCTATGCCGGCAACGGTGCTAATTGCCTGGAATATTTTTTATCTCACACCGCTGATGTAATATTAATGGATATCAGTCTTCCTGATATGAATGGAGTTGATCTTTGTAAAACCATAAAAAAAAATTACCCCGGTATTATGGTGCTGGCTTTAAGCACTTTTAACCAAGGTACTTATATTCGTAAGATGATGGAAAATGGCGCCAGTGGCTACCTGCTAAAAAATGCCGGAAGAGAACAAATTATTGAAGCTATTAAACTGGCAGCAAAAGGAAAGACTTACCTAAGTTTCGATGCTGGCCAGGCACTCAAGTCAGATGAGCAGCGGCAAAATGCTATTCCCCCACTTACTAAAAGAGAGAAAGAAGTGCTACTGTATATAGCAGAAGGACTAACAAATGCCCAGATTGCTGAAAAACTGTTCATTAGCATTGACACAGTGGATAGTCACCGGAAAAATTTACATACCAAGCTGAATGTAAATAATACAGCCTTGTTGGTGAGGTTTGCAGTGGAGAATGATTTACTCTAACCCGTCGTTTACCTAAAAACCAAAAGATTTTACCTGCCCTGCCCCTGCTGATATAAATCATATTCTCGCCTTCTCTTTATCATTGTCTCCCCTTTGCAAAACAAATATTTTCGGTTATTGAACACCTATATTCAAAACGAAAAGTTTTTTATGAAAAAGATTATACTGGCATTTGACGGTCTGAAATATGCAGAGAGCACCCGGGACTATGGGATGTATCTTGCTGCACAAACAAAGACTCATATTGTCGGGGTTTTTATGGACGATCAAACCTATACCAGTTACAAAGTATATGAATTGCTTACCCAAGACGGTTTATCACCGCAGAAGCTAAAAAAAATGGAGGAAAAAGACAAAGCAACCCGGGTAGCTGCAGCTGCTGATTTTGAAAAAAGATGCCAGCAAAATAAATTAGAATTTACTGTTCATCATGACCGTTCAATAGCCATTCATGAATTGAAACATGAAAGTATTTATGCCGACTTACTGGTAATAGATTCGAAAGAAACACTTACCCATTATGAAGAAAAAATTCCTACACGGTTCATCCGTGACCTCTTAGGTGATGTGCAATGCCCTGTAATAATAGTGTCCGGGAAATATAGACCCTTAAAAAAAATAGTGCTGCTATATGATGGAGAACCTTCTTCCGTACATGCTATCAAAATGTTCAGCTATCTATTGCCACAGTTAAAACACCTGGAAACCGAGATCATATCAGTGAAGCCGCTTAATAAATCTTTACATATGCCGGATAATAAATTGATGAAGGAATTCATGAAAAGACATTATCCTGCAGCAAAATATACCCTACTAAAGGGTTATGCCGAAGACGAGATTGTAGCTCACCTGAAAAAAGACCAGCAACATACCATGGTTGTATTGGGTGCTTATAGAAGAGGTGCTGTTAGCAGGTGGTTCCGTGAAAGTATGGCTGATATCCTTATGAAGGAAGTAAAGTTACCATTGTTTATTGCCCACAATAAATAAGGATTTAGGCAACAAGCTAAAATCAGAACTAATTTTTTATATTTAAATTGATCTAAAAATATATTATGATTGGAAGATTATCCACTGAACAAATTGATGGGGTGTTAGAAAATAATACTATTGGTCGTATTGGTTGTACTGATGGAAAGAAAACATATATAGTGCCGGTGAATTATGTGTTTGATGGCAAATCGATAATTTGTCATTCAGTTGCAGGTTTAAAAATACAGATGATGCGGAAAAATCCGGCTGTATGTTTTCAAGTGGATGAACTGAAATCATTTACCAACTGGAAGAGTGTGATTGTATGGGGCGAATACCAGGAATTACAAGAAGAACGGGACAGGTACGCCGCAATGAAATTGTTTGTTGACAGAACGATAAAAATGAAAATTAGCGAAACTGCTATTCCCCCTGAAATTTCAGAACTAAGAGTTCACCCCCGTTCTCCGGGTAATATAAAACCCATTATATACAGGATAATAATTACTGAAAAAACAGGGCGTTTTGAAAATGATTAATTATTAAACCCAAAAAAAGATGGAAAAAATATTTACCAAAGCAGAAGAAATGGCTGACAATGTAAAAGATTACATTAACACCCGTATTGAATCTGCCAAACTAAGTGTGGCTGAAAAAAGCTCCAAATTAATGGCAAATGCCATGGCGGCTATTATAGTGACAGCTATTCTTTTTTTCTTTTTTTTATTCGCTGGTATTGCACTTTCATTAGTATTGGGAGAATGGGTGAGTAATACCTGGGCAGGATTTCTGATAGTAGCAGCTTTGTATTTGCTGATAGGCTTGATTGTCTGGTCTTGCAGAGAAAAAATCATTCGTTTGCCCATAATGAATGCATTAATTAAACAATTTTTTGCCGACGATGAAGAAAATTAAAAGCATACACCAATTAAAGGTGGAGAAAAAAGAATTAAAGCAGCGCCATGCTGACCTGGAAAAAAAAATCCATGTCAATTGGAAGGAATTAAAAGATGCTGCAACACCCTCTTCATTAGCAAAGGAAGCCTGGGATCAGCTAGTTGAAACTAAAATAGAATCAACCATAAACAACAAGAACGTAGTTAAAAGTGCAATTACCTATGGCATTACATTGCTGGTAAAAAAATTTGCAACCCGGGCTGAAGAAAGGTTAAATAAATTCTTTAAATGAACGATTTATAAGAGGCCATAAATTTTTTCGTTCGCTACCAGCCGCTGACTATAATATAACCGTTTTCTATAACAACTATTTTTACATACTTGCCTGCTGAGAATTTATTTCAGTCTTAAAAAGAACGCCCCTCAAAAATGACGGGGCGTTAAGCAAACGTTTAAGAAACTCATTTAACAGCAATCTGCTTTCCAGGAAGCTTTTTTGCTTCTTCTTTTGCTGGCAAGGAGATTTTCAAAACCCCATCGTCATAAGTTGCTTCAATTTTTTCTTTGTTGATTTCTTCAGGCAATGTAAATGTGCGGCTAAATGAAGAATAATTATATTCTTTCCTTGTAAACACTTTTTCCTTTTCCTCCTTAGTTTCTTCCTTCTCGCTGCTAATAGTTAACATGTTACCAATTACATCGATCTTGAAATCATCCTTTTTCATTCCGGGTACGGCTAATGAAATGAGGAAATCCCCCTTTGCTTCTGTAATGTTAACAGCAGGCAGATTCATGGTCTTTCCCAAAAATCCACCATTGCCAAACAAATCGTTCCATGGTTTGAAAAAATCATCAAATCCTGATGAAACTCTTTCCGGCTGTTTAATTAATGTTTGTGTTCCCATATCAATCCTCCTTTTTTTAAAAAAAGATTAAAATTGTTTTCTGCCTGTCAAATGTATCATTGTTAACAAGTGTTTACAAAGGACTCTCGTCAGTTAGAAGGATGATATTCGTCAGTAAAAAAGAGTAAAATACGGTAGTATAGGTTAGCGTCTTTGCTTGTAGTAAAAAGTTAGCAGGTAAAACACTGTACGTATAAATTGATACGAGAACCAGCGTATAAACTGCTTAAAAATATTTTTTGATTGTGCATGGTATTTGAAAGTGATTGGCACACAATCATTCTTAATAATATTCTCCAGCAACTCTTCAGTTTTTACAGCAACTCCCGGGTGGTAAATATCCAGGTTCAACTCAATACTTGCATAAGCACTTACATTATTAATATTGAAAGAACCAATGGTAAACCACTCACTATCGCAAATTGCCATCTTTGCATGCAAAACAGCTGGCTGGTACTCATAAAGTTCAATGTTATTCCTTAGCAACCAATCATACAACCAGCGTTCAGCATATTTGGCCAACATTACATCAGATGGCCCGGCAGTAACCACTCTTATTTTTACGCCCCTGCTTGCTGCTTTGCTTAGTAAACTCCGAATCGCAGTTCCGGGTAAAAAATAACTGCACACAATAGTGATATGCGATCCTGCATTCCTGAACATGTTAAAAAAACTTTCGGAAATTTCGTTTTTCTTACGAACCCAATCATTTCGCCTCATTTTTACAGCTGCTATTTCCCCTTTTTTTAGATCAACCAATACTGGCTTCTCTTCACAAGGTGTTATACCCATTTTTGACGGAAACCCATACCAGGTCTTCCAGCATAACACACAAAGATCCCGGGAAATTTCCCCCTCTGCATACACAGCAAAATCAAACCATGCTTTGCTACCCGGCATATCATTATACCGGTTAGTGATATTGATACCCCCCACTAAAGAAAATTTTGCATCAACCACAAAAACTTTCTGGTGCATCCTTCTTCCGAAATAAAAATATTTGCTTTTAAGAAGAGGTTCAAACAACCTTACCTGAACCCCGGCTTCTTTTAACTCATCTATAAACCTCCTTGACATCACTTTGGAAGCATATCCATCAGCCAGTAAATAAACAGCTACTTTCCTTTGAGCTGCTGCTTTCAAGGCGTTTCCAACCAAACTGCCTGTTTCATCATCATCGTAAATATAGGTTTGTAGGTGAATGCTTTCAGTTGCCTGGCTAATCAGCTCAATAAGAAGGTCAAAATATTCTTTGCCTCCGGCTATTAATTTAATATTATTCAGGCTCATATATACTCATTCGTGGACAGGCACAACGTTTAAACCAAATTAGAAGATACTCCTAATAGGGTTAATAATCAGAATCAATCTTATCCCTGACTATTATCAGTACCCGCATCTGCCGGCAACACTACTTTTACCTTCTCTTATTTAAATTATATGAAAAGAATAGTAGTTCCTACAGATTTTTCGCCCAATGCCGACAAAGCACTCAATACAGCTGTGCAAATTGCAAAAAAAGCAAAAGCAACACTCATAGTGGTACATGCATGTGATCTGCTGGAGTTAACTTTTAAAGACAACCTTGCTTTGAAAAAAGAATACAATCGGGGAGTGATTATGGAAGCTAAGGGAAAACTTGCACTCCTTAAAAAAAGTATAGAGAGTGTTGAATCTGTCAAAGTTCAAATAAAACTATACGAAGGCGACATAAGCAATACAATAATTCATGCTGCCAAAGTGAACAAAGCGGATTTAATTATAATGGGAACGCTGGGAAATGCCGGGATACAAGAAAAAATAATGGGCAGTAAAACAGCTGCGGCCATTGGTAATACAACAATTCCGATACTTGCTGTGCCATTATTAAGTAATTGGACCCCGCCCGCAAAATTCCTGTTGGCTATAAACAATTTTGCGGAAGGTAATAACCTAGCTGTAAACCCGGTATTTGAGCTGGCCGAATTATTCAATGCGGAAATACACATTACAAAATTTACAAAAGAAGGCACGGCAAAAGCAACTGATTATTTAGCTGCGGAAAGAGTTGGCAATGCATATGCTAAAAAATTACAATCCTTACATAAAAATATTCAAGTCAGTTTTATTCACCTGGATGGTAATAAATTCGAAAAAACAATTGAAAAATATATTGCAAAGAACAATATCGATATAGTGGCTATGCTAACGCATAAGCGGACATTCTTAAAAAGCATTTTCAACCGGAGTATGACAAAGAAAATGTCGTATCACACCAGTATTCCATTACTGGCACTGCCTCTTTAAGAAATTAAGTAAGTCATAAAACGAAAAACATGAAACACATTATTAAACTAGTTGCCATTTCCCTCCTCTTGTTTTGGAGTTGTGGACCTACATCCCGCATCACCAGTTCATGGAAAGCACCTGATGTAACAGCAAAAAAATATAGCAAAATTGTTGTGCTGGGCCTGATTCGTGATGCAGACCGGACCGTTCGTGAAAAAATGGAGCAGCATATGGTTGGGGATCTCAAAGAACTGGGCTATGATGCCGTATGCTCCTGTGAAGAATACAACCCCAAAGCTTTCGAAGGTCTAAGTGAAAAAGAAGCCATCGCTAAACTCAGGAATTCAGGTGTTGATGCGGTGGTGACTGTAACATTACTTGATAAGCAAAAGGAAAAGTATTATGTCCCCGGGAGAATAACCAATTCTCCTTACTATGTTCATCACAATAGCTTTTATGGTTATTATCAAACTATTAATGAGCGGATATATTCCCCTGGTTATTACGTTACAGATACCCGGTATTTTTGGGAAAGTAATTTCTATGATCTCGTATCCAACTCACTGCTTTATTCAGCGCAAAGCCAATCCTTTGAACCGGCATCCACAGAAAGCCTGAGTCATGGATACGGACAGATGATTGTAAAAGACATGATTAAAAACAAAGTACTCGCCAATCAAAAAACACCCACACTAAAAGCTATGTAGTTTAAAATTGTAAAACAAAGATCAATGGGGCACAAATCTTTGGAAAGGTTTTATCCTATTATATTTTTATGGCAAACAATTCCATAGGTAATTCTTTTCCTTTTAAGTCGATACTCCCAAGGCTCTCCACCTGCCAGGCTTCTAAACCGGCATTTTTTACAAAATCTGCTGAACCTATAAACTTTTGATTCAGTTCCCCGGTCATTGTTCTGATCCGTGCGGTAGTATTCATCGCATCGCCGCTCATGGTGAGATCTTTTTTAACGATGCCGATTTCTCCAACCATCACCATACCCAGGTGCACACCAATTCGATATTCAGGTACAATGCCATACTCCCGCCGGTAATAGTTACTTTCTCTCTGTATAATACGACGAGCTCTTATAACAGATTGTATACATTTATTTTTATTTCCAGCAGTAGATAACCAGGATACTACAATTTCATCTCCAACATATTGATAGATCAATCCATCGTATTCAAGTAAAGCAAGAGAAATATGATGAATAAAGTCACGGATATAAAAGAAGTATTTTTTATGGCCTAATTTCTCTGCAGTGGGTGTCGAATCTTTTAAATCAATGAAAAGAATGATTCTTTTTTCTTCTTTCGGCTTTAAATATTTTCCAATAAAAATATCAGTGAACACTCCGGGTGAATACTTTTCATTGATCTCCAGTATTAATAAGGTAATAATATATAATAGTAGCCTTGATTCGACATAATTCAACAGCCATGGAGTTTGTATGGCATAATAGTACAAGGTTCGGGTAGCCGCAATAGGGTTAATGGAGTATACAAAAATATAAATGATATAAAAATTAATGATTGCAAACAATGCAGTGAGAACACATAGAATTAATGTTTTGAAAATAAAGCTAAGCCAGAGTGGATATTTTCTAAATCTGTTCTTCAACGGGAAGATCAGCATATAGGCCATTGCAGAGTAAGCAATAAGCCCCAGGACTAAACGGAGAATGAAAAGACTTTGCCCTGGTTCTGTATAGGGATATTGCTCAGTTTTTTCGGTGAAAGAAAGAGTAAGAAATCTTGAATAGTCAAAGAATGTCCATATAATTCCAATAACAGCCAGCGTTTTGAAATAATATCTTTTAAGGATAGAATTTTTGCTGAAAATATCAGTAAGTGTCATAAAATTAGGCTTACCGCTTTTTTTCAGCGTTAGTTGCTTTTCCTTAGTATTCATTTGATTGAGCTCTCGAAATTAATGGTAAGGCGGTATTAAGTAGACCTTTAGATGCTTAAAACGTGCCACCTTTTACTTGTTTAGTATAGTGATAAGTTATTATACATTCCCCATTCAGTGCTAATCGGGGTATTTAATGCCCCGAACTGGAATGTAACATACTTTTAAAATTCCCTTTTCTAACCTTTTCTATTTAGAAGAAATTTTCAATTTTATTATCGATATGTCTTTAAGTGTGAATTATGTAACATCTTACGGTAATCGCATAACCGTCTGCAATCATTATGTAGCGAACTTTACTATGGATAAGTAGAGAATTTCGATTAAATATCCATGCTTATATTTCGAGCCAGATCAGTCGCATCCCATTTTCACCTCCATTCATTACCCCAAAACTGTCAATTAAAAATTTTAGTGCTTACTGAGAGGCACACATGGTTTTCTTGTTTGTATTATAATAAATTTTCAATATGACACTATCAGATGAAATAAAAAATAACACAGAACTTGAAAAAGCCAAAGCACATATAATAGTTGAAATTATAGAGTATATGACTAATGCAGTTGTCATAAAAACTATTATCAAAAAAACAACTGGAAATATCAGTGTCTTGTCTTTTGATGCAGGAGAAGGTTTAACAGAAAAAAGATCTCCATTTGATACTTTCGCTCAGATCATTGAGGGAAAAGCAGAAATTGTTATTGATAAAGTAGCAACCATTCTTACAACGGGTCAAGGTATTGTGATACCGGCCCATGCATCCAACTTTATCAAACCAAACGGACGTTTTAAAATGATACTGACTACCATTAAAAACAATATAGATTAAACGCTACTGTATGTCTGCGGAACCCATCATATCATCAAAAAGATCATTTAAAAAAAATACCTACCAGGGTAAGCCAGTCATTGAGACGCTGACTAACGGTTATTTTATTGTAGATGAAAATTGGGTAGTAAAATACTGGAATGAGTCGGCAGAAAAATTATTAGGAATTACGAAAATTAATATTCTCGGGAAGAACCTTTGGAAGGAATTTGCGCAAAGGATACCGATAGAATTTTATGCAGTATATAATAAAGCCTTTCTGAAGGATATTCCCATTCAATTTCAGGAATACTGGGGCGAAATGAACGCATGGTTTGATGTAACTACCTGGTGTGTGGATGATAATCTGTGTGTGTCCTTTAAAAGTAGTTCTGCACCGTACACTGAAGATTCGGTTAAGATAATGGACCGTCTTAATACTCTTACTGAGCTTTACAAATACGTAACAGAAATTACTAATGACGCATTATGGGAATGGGATTGGGGAACCAATGAAATATTTTGGATAGATGGTGGTCATAAAAGAGCTTTTGGCTATCCTATCGAAAATAAATTAATCCCGGTAAATTTTTGGAGAAGCTGCCTACATCCCGATGATAGAGAAAGGGTACTGACAAAACTAAATACGACTATTAAAGATACCGAATTGGAAATATGGGAAGATGAATACCGTTTTAAACGGATGGATGGAAGCTTTTGCTATGTACATGACAGGGGGCATATCCTTCGGGATGAAAATTATAAACCTACCCGCATCATTGGAGCGACGCAGGATATCGATGAAAGAGTAATGCTGGAACAAGATATGTCGAACCAAAAAATGGAACAACATCGGGAAATAACCAGTGCGGTCTTAACCTCTTTAGAAAATGAACGGTCTGCGATAGGGATGGAAATTCATGACAATCTGGGCCAGATTTTAGTGGTGGCCAAAATGTATATGCAAATGGCTAAGACCTCTAAAGAAAATAAAGATGCCCATATTGTAAAATCATTGGATTTTATTCAGGAAGTAATAGAAGTGATCAGAAAAATGTCAAAAAACCTAATAATCCCTCCCTCTGATATTTTCGGCTTAATACAAAATATCAGAATTTTAATTACAGATGTAATGGCTGTTCATCCAATAAAAATTATTTTTTATGAGCCCGGCCTTGAAGAGGAAAAAATTCCCGAACAATTGCAAATCAATATTTTCCGGATTGTTCAGGAACAAATAAATAATATTCTTAAGCATTCAGAAGCTTCCATTGCTATTATCAAGCTGACCAGGCAGGATAATGAAATGTTATTAGTAATAAATGACAATGGAAAGGGTTGTGATATGTCGAATGAAAAAAAGGAGTTGGAATCATTAATATAAAAAGTCGTGTAGAACTTTTTCATGGGAAAGTAAGGATCATTTCAAAACCAGGAGATGGTTACGAACTCAAAGCTACTTTTTCTCTAAATAAAGATATAGCAGCTACTTTAGCTAGTAATCATATGTAAAAAAAGTAATAGAAAATTATAATATTAAAAGTAGAAAACAGGATGCATCTTCTGCATATAAAATGAATGTTTGCCTCTGGTTATTCCACCTGTTTTCTCCGCACATCCCGCAATATGAGGGAAACAACCAGGAGAATAGTAACGGTAAAGTACACTGATTTGGCTACCTGTTCAATAGCAGGCTCATGGTCACCAAATCCAATAAATGCAGCGGAAATAATCAATAAGCCCAATAAAGTTATCCATCGTATCATACTGAATTATTTTCTTTATTTAGTACAAAACCATGCCGGGACAAATTACTGCGTATAGAACGCTAAATCATTGGTAAGTCGGGGAAAAAATTTCTTGCTTCGGGGGCAAAACCGGGAATAATTCATGCCAATTACCGCTAAAATAACCTGGTATGATAATTAAAGAAATGAGGTGATTACTGATAGTAAACAACAAATTTAGGTTTTCAATATCCTTTGCAATTGCCTGGCCGTCTTAAACCCACATTTAGATGCAATATATTCTATGGTGAATTCAGGGTTATTTAACATCGTACTGGCAAATTCCTTACGTAAAAGTGTTAGATATTCCAAAATAGTAGAGCCTGTTTTCTCTTTGAACACCCTGCTTAAATTTCGGGGACTCATTCCCACCAACGATGCAAGTGTCGCAATGTCATTTTCCTTCGACAAATTATCAATTAAATAATCCTGCACTTCGTGAACCTGTGGATTTATATGATTTCTATAATCAAGGTAGACGCTCTGTTGATTATGCCTTCCACTTCTACGGTGATAAACAACCAATCCCCTTGCAACTTTATGTGTAAAAAGCGGACCTTTCAGATCTTCAAGAATTGCCAGGGCCAGGTCAATACCTGCACTGATGCCGGCACTTGTATATACATTATTACTTTTTATAAATAGAATATCAGCTACAACCCTTGCTGAAGGAAACAATTCTTGCAGTGCTTTTACTCTGCGCCAATGAGTGGTACACTCCGTATCTTTCAGTAAACCGGCATGGCCCAATGCAAAAGCTCCATTACAAATAGAACAAACAGTAATTTTTTTATCGGAACAATCTTTTAGCCATCTAAAAAATTCCTTTTCTGCCCTGAACGAAAAACTATTTACATATTCCATATCCATCCCGGGTACAAAAACAAAATCACCCTCCTTCAATTTTGCTTTCGTATAATTTTCAAGCTTTCCAAATCCAAGACCCGAAGTACTGACCGGCTCATCCGAGAAAGTATAAAATTCTATATCAATATCGAAACCATAGAATTTAGCTTCCGTAAAAACCTGCATGGGCCCAGCGAGGTCAAGTATTTCAACGGTGGGTGGTATGATAAAAGCAAACTTCAACATAGTGAGTGTTTTAATTGTTCTTAACTAAAGCAGGATAAAAAGGATTTTGTTGCAATTAAAATTAAATGATTATACGTTGCTCTTGTTCAACTTGAGTTTGATGCTCCTGGCTATAAATAAGAGATATATTCCAATTGTGAAATCAATAGATAAACAAAACACATCGTAATGAGGTGGAACTAAGTCAGGCTGACCCAAAATATCATATGCAATATCCCAACTGCCATGTAGAAAATAGCCCAAAGCAAGCAGATTCATATTCTTTTTGATACCATAATATGCTAACGCTAAAAAAAAGACAGCCTGAGTTGAATTAATAATCAATGACGATAAGTCGGTCCAGGTAAATCCTATATATATAAACCCAATTCCGGTAAGTATCAACCCGTAAACAATTTGCTTGTCATACCGTTTTAAAACTTCAAACAATATAATTAGAAAAATTCCAGAAGAAATTCCAATAATTAATGGTGTCATAAAATATATTTTTAGGAGTTATGCTATCCATTTTTTAAAGGGCGCCTCTTTCAATAATCTTTAAATAGAACTATAAAGTCCAATGCATTCCGTACAACAAAAATATTTACCCTCCTCCGTAGGATGCGAAATGGCTTTGTTGGTATCCAGTATTAACATTCTGCACACCGGATCAACGTAAACTGATTCTCGATTTTCAATGCGCAACTCAAATACTTGCTTTTCAATACTGACGTTTTTAAAAACCTGGTTTCCCTTTGATATCAAAGGAAATACAGATCTATCAGACAACGCATTGACAAATTCATCAGAACACCAAACGCTTCCTGCAGTTGCTTTGGAAGCAATCCTGGATGTTAGATTGAGGGCCGATCCAAAATAACTGTTCCCTCTTTGTAATACTTTACCATAATGCAATCCTCCATGCACCCGGAGAAATTTATCTTCTTTTGAAGTTTGCTTTCCTATCATAACAGCAGTAGCCAATAGAAAATCAGGCGAAGAGGAGACCAGCATCAGCTCATCACCCGTCCGTTCATGCAGAAATGTATCGCCGATCAGGCATTTCTCAACTATACTAATATACTTGTCAATCAGATCGGCTGCTGCTAAGGCGCCGTGTGTTTCTGTTAGGGCTGTGTACCCGGACAGGTCAGCCATTAGTATTGCAATATTCTTTTCCATTGCATAAAATTACTTTGAAAAGAACCGCCTCCAAAGACAGTAAGATGTCAGAAACGGACAAGTAAGTTTTAGTTTCTTAGTAGCATCTGCAGATTACAGCCCAGCCTTATTTCTGAAATTTTTAAAGGAATAAATAAGCTAAAAACAAGAGGAAAGGTATTTAAAGAAAAAAGGGAAAGTAATAGATTTCTACTACTTTCCCTTTGAGGTCCCTAGCAGATTCGAACTGCTGTAGAAGCTTTTGCAGAGCTTTGCCTAGCCACTCGGCCAAAGGACCATTTTTGAATGGCAGCAAAAATAGGATATTTTTGAGAAATATAAGTTATTGATCACTTCAACTTTTACATATGAGCCGGATTGCTGAATCAGAATTAATAATTAACCCCCGGGGTGCTATTTATCATCTTGATTTGCGCCCTGAAGAAATAGCAGGAACAGTTATTACTGTGGGTGATCCTGACAGGGTTAAAGAAGTTAGCAAACATTTCGATTCGGTAGAAGTAAAACGGCAACACCGGGAGTTCATTTCACATACAGGTTATGTAGGAAAAAAAAGATTGACAGTTCTTTCTTCCGGCATCGGTCCTGATAATATTGATATAGTATTAAATGAACTGGATGCCTTAGTGAATATTGATTTTGAAACCCGGGAAATAAAAAAAGAATTAAGGTCGATCAATATTGTTCGCATCGGCACATCGGGTTCTTTGCAAACTGATATTCCTGTTGATAGTTTTGTTGCTTCTACACATGGCCTGGGGGTTGACAACCTGCTAAATTTCTATCGCCATGAACAGAATGTAGAGGAACAGCAATTGCTTCATTCATTTGTAACACACACACAAGTGCATGGCCAAATCGGCAACCCTTATATCAGCAGCGGAGCGGCTTCCCTGATTAAACATTTTGTAAAAGATTTTCACCAGGGCATTACGGTTACCTGTCCGGGTTTTTATGGGCCACAGGGAAGAATTTTACGTTTGGGAATCAGTAACCCTAATTTTGTGAACCGTCTTACTGATTTTCGCTTTGGCCAGCATCGCATCACTAATTTTGAAATGGAAACCTCCGCTATATACGGGTTAGGGAAACTGTTGGGCCATAATTGCCTTGCCGTAAATGCCATTGTTGCGAACAGGGTACAAAAAGAGTTTTCAAAAGACGGCAAAGCTGCGGTAGAGAATTTAATTCAAAAATTTCTTCAAATATTTTCAGATAGCATCTAATGAAACTCAATTTTTATAAGTACCAGGGAACAGGAAACGATTTTATTCTTGCAGATAATCGTAAAGGAGAGTATTCTTCTCTGACAACGGAGCAGATACACAAACTTTGCGATAGAAGATTTGGTATTGGTGCAGATGGGCTAATGCTGTTGAATGAAAAAAATGGCTTCGACTTTGAAATGAAATATTACAATGCAGATGGCAAAGAAGGAAGCATGTGTGGCAATGGCGGCCGGTGCATCACCAAATTTGCTTACCACCTCGGCATTCACAGAGAAAAATATCGGTTTATTGCTTATGATGGTGCACATGAAGCTGAGATCGATATAGATGGGATTGTTTCACTGAAAATGAAAGACGTTAAAACTATACGCAAATTCCATAACGATTTTATATTGGACACCGGATCTCCCCATTATATAAAAATGGTTTCAAACGTAATGGAGATGGATGTCTTTAAAAAAGGTTCCGAAATCAGGAATAGTAAAGAATTTGTTGAAGAAGGTATCAATGTAAATTTTACCGAACAATTAAGCGAAGTAGATAAAATTATTGTCCGCACTTTTGAACGGGGTGTGGAAGATGAAACTTTTTCCTGCGGTACGGGTGTAACAGCAGCAGCATTGGTTTGCTACCACAACGAAAACGGTTTTAATGATGTAGAAGTAAAAACATTGGGCGGCACTCTTACCGTAGAATTTGATAAAGTGGATGACACCCGTTATGAAAACATCTGGCTTTGCGGCCCTGCTGAAAAAGTATTTGAAGGCTCTGTTGAAATAAAATAGTTATGCCTGCCATTTCATCCAAACAAGAAATTATACAGCAGCTTCAGGTTGCATTAAATGAAACTCTTGCTTATTGCAATGAAATAAACGATGAAATATTTTTTCATCAACCCGAAACAAAATGGTCGATAGCACAAGATATTGCTCATCTTACTACGGCTACTAACAGCAGCCGTTTAGCGTATACACTTCCGAGATTTATAGTAAGGCTTTATGCAGGAAAACCTAACCGGCCTTCCCGCAGTTACGATGAGTTAGTAGAAAAATATAAATCAAAATTGGAAAAAGGCGGCAAAGCCAGTGGACGTTTTGTACCAAGCCCCATATCCCCAGGAAAAGGAAAGCAACTACTGCTTGATAACTTTTCAAAAGCAATGGATAAAATGGCAGCTGCGATCCAGAACAAATGGGAAACAAATCAATTGGATAAATACATAGCACCACATCCTCTATTGGGTAAAATAACATTGCGGGAGTTAGCTTATTTCAATATTTATCATACGTACCACCACCTTGCCTTAATAAAGCAAAAAACACAGCACTAAATTCCACTTCACAAACTTACCTTTGCAACCGGTTCAAACCACCTTTTAAATTTACAGGCCACATGATTCAGTATTTCAAAAATATCAACCAGCAAACTGTTGAAATTGATAAGGTAGAAGATGGTGCCTGGGTAAATGTGTCACCACCCCTCAAACAAGAAGAGTTTTCTGAACTTTCCGAAGGACTTGATATTCCAATTGACTTTCTTACAGACTCACTCGACATAGATGAAAGAAGCCGTTTTGAAGAAGACGATAATGTAAAACTTATCGTAATTAAAACGCCTACTGAAAACAATTCGTTCAATGAAAGTGATGCCTATTATATCACTATTCCAATTTGTATCATTCTTACACACAACCAGATCTTAACGGTTAATTCATTTGACAACCCGGCCATCAAAAAATTCCTGAATACTTTTCAAAACCGCCAGACCGACAAACGCAATATGATGGTGCTGAAAGTGTTTGAAAAGATCATTCAGAATTTCATGGATCATTTGAAACAGATTAACCAGCGCCGCAATACACTGGAGCAAAAATTATACGATGCCAGCCGGAACGAACATTTACTGGAGTTGATGCGCATTCAAAAAAGCCTGGTATACTTTCACACAGCACTACGCTCAAACGAATTGTTGCTGATGAAACTGCAGCGGACAAACTTTCTACTGCTGATCGAAGATGAAAAAGAATTTTTGGATGACTTAATTGTAGACAACTCACAGGCATTGGAGATGACCAATATTTACAGCAACATCCTTAGCAGTACATTAGATGCATTTGCCGGTATTATTGCTAATAACCAGAATGAGGTATTGAAAAGACTTTCTGTGATCACCATCGTACTTACATTACCCGTATTGGTAGCAAGTATCTATGGGATGAACGTACCTATCCCCTACCAGGAATCTAAACTGGCATTTTATATGCCGGTAGGTTTGTCGCTTATCATTTCCCTTTTTATTGGTTGGTTTTTTCTCCGCAAGAAAATTTTTTAATCGCCCATGCATTACTTCAACCTAAGAGTATACGGCATTCTTATCAATGACAAAAAGCAAGTTTTAGTAAGTGACGAGTTAATAAGAGGAAGTTATATCACTAAATTTCCCGGTGGTGGCTTGGAATTTGGCGAAGGAACAAGAGATTGCCTGAAAAGAGAATTCATGGAAGAAATGAATTTGAATGTAAGTGTTGAAAATCACATTTACACAACAGACTTTTTTCAAATGTCTGCTTTCAATCCCGAACACCAGATCATCTCTATCTACTATGCTGCTACAGCCCTGGAAGAAATAAAAGTCCCTCTTCGCACAAAACCATTCGATTTTGATGAAGCCCAGCTAAAGGTTTATGAAGCAACAAAGGAAACAGAAACCTTTCGCTTTATTGACTGGGATGATTTTTCTGCCGAGAGTGTTACACTTCCTATTGATAAAATTGTAGCTACACTGGTGAAGGAAACGCAGAGTATTGTTCAATAGAATTACCGAAAGTACAAGAGTGCGACGCAACAAAAGATGATAGTAGCAATAAAGCTTGTTTAATAATAATATTCTTCTACGACTCATCTCCCATTGCAGCCTTCTTCATTACTGTAGCCTGTTCATGTCCCAAATATCTTTCAATTCGATTGTGCACAAAATAAATCACCGGGGTTAGCAGTAACGCCACAATAAATTTATAAATATAGTTGACAATACAAATGGCGATCAGTTGATCCAGTGGCCAGGGATCACCTTGGCCTTTTACTAATTTTGGATAAAAATAAAACGCAATAAATAGCACTACAAAACTATCTATCAGTTGAGAAATTACGGTAGAACCAGTGGCCCGCAACCAAATCTTTTTTTCGCCGGTCATTTTTTTGATGCGATGAAAAACAAAAACATCAACCAGCTGCGCTACTAAAAAAGCTGACATGGATGCTATGATGATACCTAGTCCCTGCCCATACACACCGTTGAAAGCAACACTCATATTTTCAATACCCGCTTCTTTTTTACTGGTAACCCACCAACCATTGGGTTCAGTTTGAATGGCACCATACACCATTAAAAAACCAAAAGCAATTAAACAAATGGTAAGCCAGCTTAAAAACTTTACACCTTTTACCCCATAATACTCATTGATAATATCCGTCATTACAAAAACAACAGGCCACAGTAATACACCACAGGTAAGGTTGAATGAATAGCTGCCGCCAAATAATTTTATATCTGCTGGTTTTAAACCTAAAGTGGATTCTAACGAAAAGATTTTTACGCCAATAAACTCTGCTATTAATGTATTGGTAATAAAAATGCCGCTCAAAATAAGAAAGAGCCTGGTGGGCTTATTCCTGATGATAGTATGGATCATTGAGATAAAAGATGTAGTAAATCAACAGTATTAAGAAAAAGATGTTCGCAATAATTAACCACATTGGCACGGCGGCACGCAATTTCTTCCCCATCATTACAACAATAAGGTAGCAGATATTTGTTACAGGAAGTATAACAGCACCCAGGGCATAACCAATGATGATGACGGTTGAGGAAAACAGTTCAGTATTATCCGTTTCCACCATGGCGAGGATAAGCCATACGAGGATACAAATACCTGATATAAAGGCCAATCTTGACAAAAATAAAAGCCAGCGCATCGGGATTTTAGTCTAAAATAGCATTATTTTGTCAGCCTAATAAAGTAGATGAATGAAAAATCCCCTGCTGCAAAAATTACTCCCCCATTTTCTTGCTGTTCTTGTTTTTTTGATCGTATCCGTGCTGTTTTGTAAACCTGCACTGGAAGGTGATGTGCTGAACCAGCATGATAATGTGGGCTGGAAAGGCATGGCGCAAAACTCCTTTGAGTACAAAGATAAAAACGGCCATTTCCCGTTGTGGAACCCGAATCTTTTTAGCGGTATGCCCAATTACCAGGTGGCTTTGGAAGGCAAAACGATTCTACCAGATCTGACTAAAATATTTTCTCTCGGCTTGCCAAAGCCGATCAACTTTTTCTTTTTAGCCTGTGTTTGTTTTTATATTCTCTGCCTCGCATTAAGGATAAGACCTGTGATTGGAATATTGGCTGGACTTGGTTTTGCATTCTCCACTTACAATCCGGTAATTGTTGCAGCAGGACATGATACACAAATGCTGGCCACTGCATTTATGCCTTTACTGATAGCAGGATTGATTTTTACTTATGAGAAAAAATATTGGCTCGGTCTTGCATTAACAACTTATGCTACGTATCAGCAAATAGGGGTGAACCACTTGCAGGTAAGCTATTATACCTTTTTAATTGCTATAGCAATTACACTTTGCTATGTGTATGTATGGATAAAACAAAAAGACTGGAAACATTTGGGAATAGCAGCTGCCATAACGATTGTTTCTGCCATCATTGGTATTGCGGGTAATGCATTGACCTTAAAAACAACTTCTGAGTATGCGAAATATACCATGCGGGGTGGAAAAAACATTTCGATTGAGGGTGATTCTGTAAAAGTAGCCAAGACATCAGGGCTTGATACTTCTTATGCTTTTCAATATAGCCTTGGCACAGCGGAAACAGTTACTTTTTTAATGCCAAACGCATTTGGAGGAAGTAGCTCAAGGCCTGCTGGTGAAGAATCAAAAGTTGTAGAAAAATTAATCGATAAAGGTATTCCTGAAAATCAGGCCACCCAGTTTGCTGCCAACCTTCCCGCCTATTGGGGAAAATTAGATACATCTGGCCCTGCCTATTTAGGTGTTATTATTTGTGTGTTGGGTTTAATTGGTTTTGTAGTAGTGAAGAAACCGATCCGCTGGGGTTTATTGGTAATAACGATATTCGGCATCTTCATGGCATGGGGAAAATATTTTGGCAGCTTCAATGTATTCTTATTTGAATACCTGCCAATGTATAATAAATTCAGGGCACCCTCTTTTTCACAAGTAATTCCGCAATTTGCTGTAGGGGTAGCTGCTGCATTAGCCTTGCAGTATTTATTATTTGAAGAAAAAATTAAAGACAGTTTTAAAGCCGACTTTAAAAAAGTGTTGTACACGGTTGGTGGTTTATTTGCATTGCTTGCACTAATGTATTTGATGATGGATTATAAAGCACCAGGTGATGCAGCTTTGCTGGCAAATATTAATGAGCAAACTAAAAGTACCGAAATTGGTAGTGCTGTTCTATCAGGATTGAAAGCTGATCGTAAAGCTATGTTTGGCGGACAACTATTAAGAGCAGCCGGATTTTCTATTTTACTACTCGGTGTTCTTTACGCCTATTTAAGAAATTGGATTAAGCCGTTAGCCGCTGGTATTATTCTGCTTTTCATCAGTACCCTGGAGTTAACAATGGTAAGTCATAAATACCTGGATGATGAGTATTATGTATCACCCGATGATTATGCTAACACTAATTTTGCTCCAAGCAGTATCGATCAGCAAATTCTGCAGGACAAGGATCCTAACTATCGTGTGTTTAATATGTCTGGCGGCAATCCTTATGCAGAGTCCCGTACCTCTTATTTCCATAAATCAGTAGGAGGTTATCATCCGGCCAAGCTTCGTATATACCAGGATGTAATTGAAAAGTATTTGTCAGCAAGACCAACTCCTGCCATTTTAAATATGCTGAACACCAAATATATTGTGGTGCAAGATCCGCAAACAGGTCAGCCGGGTTTACTTCCAAACCCGGAAACGTTTGGCCCTTGCTGGTTGGTAAAAAATGTAAAACTGGTGGATGACCAGGTGGCTGCTATTGTTGCCCTAGGCAATACAAACCTGAAAGACACAGCCATTGTAGAAAAATCATTTAGTAAAAACATAATTCAGCCGCAGGCAGATTCTGCTTCTTCTATTAAAATGATCAAATACGATAACGATGCAATTGAATATGAGGCCAATTGTAATGGGCCGCAGTTTGCAGTGTTTAGTGAAGTTTATTACCCCGTAGGTTGGAATGCATATATAGATGGAAAGAAAGTGGATTATGTAAATGCTAATTATATACTGCGTGGCATTTCTATACCAAGCGGAAAACATGCTGTAAAGTTTGTGTTTGAACCCGAATCTGTAAAGAGTGGAACTTCCATTATGTTTATTTCCTCCATTATAATCCTTTTGGTATTTGTGGGAGGTTTATTTATGGCCTGGAGAGAAGGAAGAAAAACAGCCTAAAGCGGTAATGAAGAAAATATTAGTTATAGCCCCCTACCCTTACTTACCTTTTTTTTCAGGGGGGCAAAAATTCATTGCGCAATTTTTAGACTACTTAAGTAAAGAAGTTGATCTGACCGTTATCTCTGTTGCCAAAAATGATTTTTCATTAGCGAAGACTTACAAAACCATTCCGCTGCTGAAAAAAGGATTTACACGATACATAGACGGAAGTCTTGTAAAGAAAATTTCGCAGCTAGTTCAGCAGGAAAAATTTGATGCCATTATCTGGGAACATCCATATTACGGATGGCTGGCCAATCGCATAAAAAAAAGAACAGGAGTAAAAACAATCATCCATACACATAATATAGAGTACAAACGTTTCCGTTCTACAGGAAGATGGTGGTGGCCTATTTTAAAATGGTATGAAAAATGGGCTTTAAAAAAGGCAGATGGATTATTTTTTATTACTCCCGAAGACAGGGAGTTTGCAATTACAACTTGGGGAATAGCTAAAGAAAAAAGCTTAGACTTACCATTTGGGGTAGAGATAAAAGAATTTCCTGCCGATAAATTAACGAATAGAGCAATTATTACCCAGCGATACAACATTAATAATGATGAAAGAATAATCCTCTTTAATGGTCTGCTGAATTATAAACCGAACCTTGATGCCTTGAAAATAATACTGGATGAAATAAATCCACGTTTATTAAACCAACCTTCTTTCAAGTATAAAATAATTATCTGCGGTAAAGGTTTGCCAGAAGAAATGAATGAGTTAAAAACTTACGCAGATAAAAATATAATTTACGCCGGATTTGTTGATACCATTGAAACTTACTTTACAGCTGCCGACATTTTTCTCAACCCTGTATTGAGCGGTGGTGGCATAAAAACAAAAATGGTAGAGGCAATTGCATTTGGCGCTACTGTTATTTCTACAGAAACTGGTGCTGCTGGTATTTTAAAAGAAGCATGCGGCCAGAAATTGCAAGTGGTAAGGGATAATGATTGGCAGAGTTTTGCAGCATCCATTACTTCTGCAACATCAACACTGCCTACACCGAACGCATATTATACTTATTATTATTGGGGAAACATTATAAGCAATGTACTTCCTGCACTAACGAACTAGTTTTCCCGTAACACGGAAAATAATTGATTTAATAAAGTTCCTCACTCCTTCTTTAGTGCAATAGATCATTTTAAAAATAAAATAATACAACCCCTTCCCTTTTCTTGATCGCATGATCTCGAGTTCATGCTGCATCATCGTTTTACGCAGCTTTAATTGTTTTGACAGACCGGTGCTCCCGCTATTAATGTGAATGATAGTAGTTCCTGTATAAAATTTTATTGTATATCCCAGTCTCCTGATCTGTTCACACCAAAGCTGGTCTTCACCATACATAAAGAAACGGTCATCTAATTTTCTTTCAGGTAATTTTTCTAATACTGATTTAGGAAACATAAAAAAAGCTCCGTTCAGCCAGTCACAATGCATATCCTCATCATGCCTGAAATATTTGCCCAGCATTCGTTTTGCTCTTTTTTCGTACGGCAGCAGTAGCGGTATAAATCTAAACAGGTCTAATAATTCCCAGCTTATGCTTCTGAATCTGCGTGCCGTATATTGAACGGTTCCATCAGGATATGTCATTCGGCAACCTGCTACTCCAATGTTGTTTTCACCGCTTACATATTGAATTGTTTTGCTGATAGCATCTTCCTGCAAAATAGTATCGCTGTTAAGCAACAGTAAATATTCTCCTCCTGCAATCGCAATCCCCCTGTTATTCCCATCAGCAAAGCCGCCATTTACTGGACTTTTTACCAACCGAACCTGCGGAAATTCTTGCAAAAACAAATCAGCATTGCATTCAGTTGAGGCATTATCCACCAGGATGATCTCATACTCCACTCCTTTCGTTTCTGTGATTACAGAACGAATGCAATTACTGGTTAAAGCAAATGTGTTATAGTTAAGTATGATGATGGAGACTTGAGGCATTACTTTAAATATGTATTCTTATTTCAATATTGGCTTTGAATATATTTTCTTAAACCAAAGAAAAAAAGATCTACTAGCAATATTGCTATCTATAAGGATAGCTAATCTTATACTAAATATTTTTTCAGGCTTAAAATCATTACCAATCTCCAACATTTCAGCATATTCTTTACATTGAAACACAAATTTTCGTACAGAAAGGCCATTTCTTTTTTCTTTAGGCGTTCTTAACAAGCGATGTGAAAGACCTTTACAATAGAATTCTAAAAAAGCTGGGAGGTTGCTTTGAATTACTTTTCCAAACTCTTGATTTCCTTTTCTGAGTCGTTGAAGAAAAAGGACAAATTTCTGAAATGCTTCGTGGTATTTTATATCTGACGATATGGTTGTTGTACTTTGATGAATTCGAAAAGAGAAACATTTTTTGGAGGAAGTAGCTTTATAACTTTTTCTTGCCAGCTCTATCCAAAGTTCAAAATCTGCAAATAAAAGATTTGGATAAAGTGGGATACCACCAATTGTGTCATAATCTTGGGACCGCATCATAAAACCTGTCCCCATCACATCAATTTCCCTTCGCAAAAATTTACCCAGGAATTCCTCTGCTGACTCGATCTCTGACATTACTTTACAATCCCTGATCTTTTCACCCTGTGCATTTATATAAGTAAAATGAGTTTGATAAAGACTAGCATCTGGGAACTTCAAAATCAAATCATTCATTGTTGCTAAATAATTCTCATTTAGCAAATCATCATGCCCAATAAGTGTAATAAACCCATTCTTAGGAATTGTTATAATTCTATTCCAGTTTTGCTCTATGGACAAAGGCCTATCAGCAGGATATACTTTAATTCTTGCATCACTAATTGATTGGATCCATTCCAATGTTCCATCAGTGCTTTGATTATCAAGAACAAGAAAATCAAAATCAGTGAATGTTTGTGTTAATATGCTTTCAACACATTCTTTAACATAATGGCCTCCATTCTTTACGGGTAATATGATGCTAAATTTAGCCAAGATTTGATACTAACTATTTTAAAACATTCTTTTTAATCTTACAAGGAAGTCATGTATGGCAGGAAATTTTTTCTTTATATAATACTTAAACTTATATTTTCGGATGTATTCAATTTTAAATACTTTTTTTTCTGCTTCTTTTAAACTGATATCATACTTACCTGTCTTTTTATAATACTGATGTAAAAAACTCATATGAGACACAACCCATAAAGCTACGAACTTCAACATCCGTTGTTTTATATCAGGCCATTCGGCAAGGTGACCAGCTTTTTTTTCAAGATAATTTGGGAAATTTTGTGCTGCAATAACGATCTGGTCATTTTGATTTCGGCCAAAATTTTCGTTATGAAGTGTTTGACAACCTAAAGATGTATTGGTTATGACACATCCTGAATGAACAGCTACAGTACTCATATAAGCATAATCACCAAGAAAAGGGGTTCCATATTCAGGGACACCTCCCATTTCTATAAGTATTTCTCTTTTTACGATTCCAGTTGACCATAGGTAATGTGGAAATATTCCAAAACTGAAAAGTTCTTTTAGAAACTCATTTGGAGAATAAGCTTTTTTGTAGCCTATGTCATGAATATTTGATAGACAAGAGTTTGTGCCTACTTTAAAATTATATAACTTACCTACTTCATGACTTGTGCAAAACCAATCACAACCTCCCAGGTACATACCATACCCAGGATATTCATCTTGAAGATCATATAACAGCTTCAACATATTCGGATAAACCGGGTCATCGTCAGCAATCATTACAATAAATCTTCCAGATGACCGCTCCAGGCTTTTATTAAAGCTTTTCTTCATCCCGAAATTTTCCTCATTGGCAAAATATTTAAACCGAACATCATTAAAAGATTCTACAACAGCCCGTCCGCTTTGCTCAATATCATTATCCGACACAACTACTTCAAAATCTGAAAATGTTTGCAATAAAATACTTTCCAGAGTAGATTTTAAAAAAACGGGTCTTTTAAAAGTGGAAAAACAAAAACTTACAAAGGGCTGGCTTTGCATAACTAATTACTTAACTCTTTTTAAATACCCCTGTGGTGCAACACTAATCAAAACTTTATTGTCAATTGAATGATCAATTTCAAAATTTTTGTTTGTAACCAGGAAATCTTGCACAGCAGTTTTCGGATTATTTGAAATCCCCCATGGACGTTGTTGAGAAAAATATCCTTCTGGCAGATCTTCAACAATAGTATCAAAAACTACTATATAAGAGTTCAGTGACACAAATGGTGCATAAAAATTTAACTCCTGCAATACATGTTCATGAGTATGATTTGAATCAAGGCAAACAAGTATTTTTTTCTTCCCATCAGCAAACTGCCTGACCTTTTCAACTGTTTCTTCACTTACCGACGAACCTTCAATCATCTTTATCCTTTTGAACATTGGATGCTTCTCTATCTCCTGTTTATTATGCTCCCTTATATCGATATCTATACCTAATACTTCACCATTTCCAATTAGCTCCATGATTGATGCATAATAAATCAAAGACCCCCCGTGAGCAATGCCTGTTTCAATAATTAGGTCAGGTTTTATTTCCCAAATCAATTCCTGCATAGCGATCATATCCTGCGGATATTGAATTATGGGACGGCCCATCCACGAAAAATTATATGAATACTGAGCTTTGTTTGACTCTACATTAAAATCAACGGCGGCCTTTTGCAATCCACTGTTGGTCTCATTTCTCCGGATGCGTTGCTCTCTTTCATTTACAAATGCCTGGATAGGATCACTCATTACTTGTTATTTTTTTAAGTTTTTGTATATCTCCCCAAAATTTCATCGGCTCATAATCGGCGTAAGGATAATGGCCAAGATTTAAATCAATGCTTTTATTTATACGCTTCAAATAATCTTCAACAAAATCTTTAACTGTTATTGGATTACCACTACAATTATTAATTATCCCTTCTACTTTATTTTGTAATGCAATTTTTACAATGTTCTCCGCCACCTTTTCAACGGGCAAATAATCCCTTACTTGCTCACCTCCGCTCATATTAAATTCCTTTTCTCCTGCTTCCAATGCTTTATCTAATTGCGAAAGTAAGGAATTAGGATTTTGCCCTTTCCCGTACATGTAAAACAGTCTTACCCATTTTAAAGAAACCTGATGCGCCCTTTCTAAGTTTTCCAGTTGTAATCTCAGGCTATTCTTTGCTTTTCCATATGGATTTCCAGGTAATGCTGGCATATTTTCCTGCAAACAGCCTTCCTGCATTCCATATTCAAAGCAGGTCCCTATAACTGTTAAATCTCTCAATCCATTTTTTATGAGGTTAGATAAAAATGCAAAATGCCTTGGCAGGTTTACCTCTTCATGAAATGAAGATTTATAATTTGGCAATCCTTCCCAGGCGAGATGAATTACAAGATCAGGCTGCTTGAAAAAATTGTAATAGTTCTGATCCGCAGTTAAATCCTCCAGGTTTAATGGAATATAAGTTACTTTATTAAACCATGTAGATTGTGAAGCCTTTTCCTTATTTGATGAAGATGCTACAACATCATGTTTGTGCTTAAGTAATTCTTCAACAACATAGTTGCCAATAAAACCTGTTGCGCCAGTCACCAAAATCTTCATTATTCTTAGATTATATCACTTGTAAATGTGGAATCGGTATTACAAACTGTCCACCCCACTCTTTTATGTAAGAAAGTTGGGCTGTAATTTCCTCTTTCAGGTTCCAGGGAAGGATTAGTACATAATCTGGCTTAGCTGCTTTCAAATACTCTTCATTTACTACAGGAATATGGCTTGCCGGTAGCCATTTATTTTGCTTATTGGGGTTGGCATCTACAACAAACTCAATCAAATCATTTTTTATACCGCAATAGTTCAGCAATGTATTTCCCTTTGCAGCTGCGCCATAAGCAGCAACCCTTTTACCTGCTTTCTTTTGTTCTATTAAAAAGGAAATAACTCCTAATTTAACCCATAAGGCTTTTTGTTGAAAATTATCATAATACTCAAGCTTTGTAACTCCTTTTATAATTTCCTTATCCAATAAACTCTTCACATTCTGCGATATTGTTTTACTCGAATCTTCTTTATGTTTGGCATAAATACGAAGTGATCCCCCATGTGTTGGAATTTCATCAACATCAAATAATTCTAACCCTGCTGCTTCAAATATTTGCTTAACGGTATGAAAGGTTAAGTAGGAAAAATGTTCATGATAAATAGTATCGAACTGGTTATTATCAATCAATTGAACAAGATGTGGAAACTCCATTGTGACAACGCCTTTATCAGCAAGCACAATTTTCATACCTCCTACAAAATCTACTATATCTGGCACATGAGCCAGCACATTATTACCCAATAGTAAGTCTGCTTTTATTTTCAATTGATTGACCAATCTATCAGCTAACTCAACCCCAAAAAACTCAACAATTGTTTTTATACCTTTTCCAGTTGCCACTTCTGCTGTATTGGCGGTTGGCTCAATACCCAAAACAGGAATGCCCTTTTCTTTAAAATATTGCAACAGGTATCCATCATTGGAAGCTATCTCTACCACCTGGGATTGAGCATTTAACCCAAACTTCTCGATCATCAACTCAGTATAATTTTTCGCATGACTAAGCCAGCTGGTTGAATACGAAGAGAAATAAACATAGTCACTATTAAAAATAGCATCTGATTTTTTATACTCATCAACCTGAACTAAAAAACAGTTCTGACAAGTATAAACTTTTAATGGGTAAAATGTTTCCGGTTCGTTCAATTGTTTCTTTGTTAAAAAAGAATTAGAAGCGGGTGAATTTATAAGGTCAATAAAAGTGTGTTCGAGTTCCGTATTACAAAATCTGCATTGCATATTTTAAACGCCTTTAAAATCTTCATTAATTAATGGGTGAGCTGCATCTCTTTCGGATATAATGGTTACAGGTAACGGCCATTTGATATGGACCATTGAATCATCAAATCTGATTCCGGCTTCTGCTTTAGGTTGATACATTTCAGAATGATGATATAATAGCTCACAATGGTCTGTCAAGCATTGAAACCCATGGGCAAACCCTTCAGGGATATAGATCATTTTTTTATTTTGAGCAGATAATTCCACACCAAACCATTGAAGAAAAGTTGGTGAATCTTTTCTCAGGTCAACAATTACATCAAATATTTCTCCTGCAATACATCTCACCATTTTAATTTCCTTATAGGGTGAAATCTGAAAATGGAGCCCCCTTATTGTTCCTTTTTTATTGCTAGCAGAATGGTTCATCTGCACCCATTCTTTTGTATGGCCAATTTGCTTAAACTCTTCTTTGCAATAGTATCTACCGAACCAACCTCTATCATCCGTAAAAGGTTTTAAGTCTATAGTATAACTACCAGATAGTGGAGTTGAGTTAAAAATCATAATGCAAAGAAGTTCTTAATTTGTTGAAATGAATACTCAACTTGTTCATTAACGGGTTTTTTATACCAACTTACGGTCCATTCAATTGCTTCACTTGCTGACAGCTTTGGTTCCCAGCTTAATTCTTTCTTTGCACGGCTTATATCAAGCTTTAGCAATCCTGCTTCATGCGGTTGCATAGAATCGGAAGCATTGGACCAATTGCCATTTCCCCAATTGAAAATTGCATTTTCTACCAACTCCTGCACGGTAAGATGATCGTTTGGTAGAGGACCAAAATTATATGCTTTTGAAAAAGTCAAAGGTTCCTTATCCGCTAACATACCTAATTGCAAATAACCACTCAATGGCTCCAATACATGTTGCCAGGGTCTTACTGATTTTGGACTGCGCACTGTAATTGATTCATGATTTTGAAGCGACCGAACAATATCAGGTATAATTCTGTCCTTACTCCAATCTCCACCTCCAATCACATTACCAGCCCTTGCAGTTACCAAAACTTTTTTATGCTCCTCGTATTCGCTGATATTAAAAAAAGAATTACGAAAAGAATTTACAACTAATTCCGTACATGCTTTGCTGGCACTATATGGGTCGTAACCACCAAGTGTATCATCTTCATTGTATAATAGATCCTGCTCTTTATTATCATACACTTTATCGGTAGTAACTACTATAACGGTGCATTTAGATTTCAAGTTTGTAACAGCTTCTAATAAGTTTGCGGTTCCCACTACGTTAATATCAAAAGTTTCTGCAGGTATTTCATATGAACGTCTTACTAAAGGTTGTGCTGCAAGATGAAAAATAAAATCTGGCTGAAATGATTCTATTTCTCTTTGAAGTTTTTGTTTGTCTCTGATATCAGCAATTACACTTTCTACCATATTCAATGGCTCAAGTAAATTGAAAAGCCCATCGTACTCAGGCTTAAGTGCATACCCTTTAACTTTTGATCCTGCCTGGTGCAAGCAGGCTAACAACCAGGAACCTTTAAATCCAGTATGCCCGGTTATAAAAACTTTTTTACCGTTATAGTATGAAAGATATCGCTGCATTACCAAATTTTCCATTTTGCCTGGTTAGTTTGCCAGAGTGACTCAAGCTCCAATTTATCTCTCAGTGCATCCATAGGCTTCCAAAAACCTTTATGCCTGTATGCAGACAGTTGGTTATCGTTCGTCAATTTTTCCAGCGGCTCGTCTTCCCACATCATATCATTCATATTGCCATCCAGGTATTTAAAAACTTCAGGCTTTAATACAAAGAAGCCTCCATTGATCCATTTACTTTCATCTTTAGCCTTTTCTTTGAAAGAAACAACATCACCATTTCCTGCCAGGTCCATTCCCCCAAATCTTGCATCCATCTGAACAGCTGTAACTGTTGCAATTTTGCTATGTGATTTATGAAACTTCAGCAATTCATTTATATTAACATCGCTTACACCATCACCATAGGTCAGCATAAAATCTTCGTCACCAACATATTTTTTTATCTGTTGCAGTCTTCCCGCAGTTTTTGTATGCTGTCCGGTATCAACTAAGGTTACTTTGAAAGACTCAGTATTGGTTCCATGAATATCAACTTTGTTATTTCCCAATTCAATGGTGATATCCGAGTTATGCAAAAAATAATGCATAAAATATTCCTTAATGATATAGCCCTTGTAACCCAGACAAATAATAAACTCATTGAAACCATACTGGCTATAAATTTTCATAATATGCCAAAGGATAGGCTTGCCCCCTATTTCCACCATTGGCTTAGGTCTGGTATCAGTCTCTTCAGATATTCGGGTTCCAAGACCGCCTGCAAATATTACTACTTTCATGAATGTTAGTTATTATAGAGGGGGCAAATTTACTTGATTTAGGCATCGTATAGCAAAAAGAAATCAACCACCTAACAGCCTTACCCTGCTACTTTATTACCTGTAAAAACCGGGACAACCCGTCCCTTTTTTTTGAATCTAATTGATAGCTCAGGTGGAGTTGGTAATACTTCTTCAGGTCATATAAATCAAACGGATTAGCAGCAACAATTTCATCAATATGTTTTAAGCCGGCAGCATTAGCTTCATCAAATAAGCGGATAAAATAATCAGGAAGTTTTTTTGTACTCACCCATGCCGCAAACACAAATGGTAATCCTGTAATAGAACGCCACTCAGAGCCCAGATCATAAATAAAAGTTGATATTTTTCGCTGCTCAAATGCCCTGTCTCCGATAACCAATCCGGCGGTAGTCCCTTTTATTTCTTTTCGATACGCTTCATTGGTCGCTTCTACGATCTCCGGGCTGATACCCCAATACTCCTTCATCAGGTATTTTAGCAAAGCAACAGAAGTACGGCTTTGATAATCGAGATAAACTTTTTGCACTTCATTCATCGGCACTTCACTGAACAGGGCAACGGATGCAATTTCACCCTCTGTACCTATACAATAATTACCTACAATATGATATTCGGGAAACTTTGAAAGAAGTGCTACCGGCACAAGACCAACATCAATTTCGTTATTAAGAAGCATTTGTCCTACACGGGCCGGATAATCACCGATAAGTTCAATTTGACTCTTTATTGGCTCTCTTTCCAATCCATAGAGTAATGGTTTTGTATTCAGGTAATTAACTATACCAACTTTAATCTTGCCCAATTCAGTTATTTTTGCCGGGCAAAGGTACAGGAACAAGGAATTAAAAAACCAGCACAACCATGGAACTAACAGCACTTACTTCTATTTCACCCGTCGATGGCCGCTACCGCAAACAAGTGCAGCACCTGGATGATTATTTTTCTGAATATGGACTTATCAAATACAGGGTGCTGGTGGAAGTAGAATACCTGCTGTTTTTAGAACGTAAGAAGTTTTTTAAGTTGCCTGGAAAAGCAGTAAAACATCTCCAAAAATTAGCCGAAGATTTTGGGCCAGAAGATGCGCAGGAAATAAAGCAAATTGAATTCACCACCAATCATGATGTAAAAGCAGTTGAATACTTTTTAAAAAATGAATTAGAAAAAGTTGGAGTAAAAGAGGCTAAAGAATGGGTACATTTTGGATTAACATCACAAGACATAAACAATACAGCTATCCCCTTATCATGGAAGCATGCTATAGAATATGAGTACCTGCCGGCTTTATTAAATTTAAATACAGAATTAAAATTGTTGGCTGCCCAATGGAAAGATATTCCGATGCTGGCGCATACACATGGGCAACCGGCCAGCCCTACCCGGCTGGGTAAAGAAATAATGGTTTTTGTAGAAAGAATACAAAATCAAATAGAGCAATTTATTGGCATCCCTTTCACCGGAAAATTTGGTGGTGCTACAGGAAACTTCAATGCACATCATATTGCTTTTCCAAAAGTAGATTGGGTGAAATTCGCCAATGAGTTTGTTTCGCATATCGGTTTAAATCGTCAGCAATTCACAACACAGATCGAACATTACGATAACCTGGCTGCCCACTTTGACTGTATGAAAAGGATCAACAATATACTGGTTGATTTTTGCCGTGATATATGGAGCTATGTATCGATGGAATATTTCAAACAAAAAACTAAGAAAGGTGAAATAGGCTCATCAGCCATGCCGCATAAAGTAAACCCGATTGATTTTGAAAATGCAGAAGGGAACCTGGGAATGGCCAATGCATTGTTTGAATACTTAGCTTCAAAATTGCCGGTATCAAGATTGCAAAGAGATTTAACCGACTCTACTGTATTGCGAAATATTGGAGTACCATTTGCACATACATTGATCGCCTTACGTTCCATTGAAAAAGGATTAGGTAAACTGGTTTTGAATGACCAGAAATTATATGACGATCTTGATAATAATTGGGCAGTGGTGGCGGAGGCTATTCAAACTGTTTTACGGAGAGAAAATTTTCCTAACCCTTACGAAGCGTTGAAAGACCTGACAAGGGGTGCCCAGCAAATAGACAAAAAGACCATTCACAACTTTATTGATAAGCTGAAAGTGGCAGAAAGCATAAAAAAAGAGCTCAAAAAGATAACCCCGCATAATTATACAGGTGTGTAAAAAAAGATTATTTTTAATCTTCTTTTTCAGGAAAGCCACCTTATGAGATTTAAAGGTCTTGTTATATTTCTCTTAGTTCATACTCTTTGCTATGGACAACTTAATATCCCTTGTAATAACTGGCTAAATCTGCCTTCCTACCAATCTTATGTAAAAGTTGGAGATCTCGATGTACCCGGTAATACAATTACAGTGGAGGCAATCTTCAGTAGAACAGCTCCTTATTCTAATGGATATAATTGGGCTGGTGATTTAGTTTCAAAACATGTGGATCCCAGCGATGCAAATTATCTTTTACGTCCTAACAATGCTGAGATAACAACTAGTAACGGATTTTTCACTACGCCTCCCATTTGTGAAATTCAGTTGAACAAAGTATATCATGCGGCAATGGTGTATGATGGTAATACGTTGAAATTCTATCGGAATGGATTCTTAATGAGCAGTGTCCCAGCTACAGGAACGCTGTTTCAAAATAATCATCAAACAAGAATAGGTCTTTATGATGCGTTAGTTCATAATACAAATCTTATTGGCTATATCAATGAAGTAAGGATATGGAATGTAGTCAGATCCCAATCACAGATCAGAGCTTTCATGAATACATCACTGCCTAATCCTACAACACAAACGGGTCTGCTTGCTTATTATACTTTTGACAACCTTCTTAACAAGCAGGGAAATACTGCATGGAATGGAACACTTGGAGGAAGTGCCACGATTAATGCAACAATTCCAACTTGTAATTTCGTTGCAGACAGTTGTGCGATACCACCCTGTAGTAATTGGCTGAGTACACCTTCTGCATCTTCCTATGCCCGAATAGGTGACCTGGATGTTCCGGGTAATAGAATTACAGTTGAAGCAACTATAAACAGAACTCAAACTTATCTGCCGGGTGGAGGTAATAATACAGAAGGAGATGTTGTTTCAAAACATACTGACCCTAATGATGTCAATTATTTATTAAGACCGAACCATGCTTATATTACAACTACAAATGGTTTTTTTGCCACACCTGATATTTGCGATATTGAATTAAATAAAAACTATCATGTAGCAATGGTATATGACGGAGCCTTTTTAAAATTCTATCGGAATGGGTTTTTGATGAGCCAGGTTCCTGCAACAGGTAATTTAATTCAGAATAATTTCAATACTCAAATAGGACGATATGATGCTACGGTGTGGAACACACAATTTTTAGGTTATATAAACGAGGTTCGAATCTGGAATGTAGCCAGAACACAAGCCGAAATCAGAACCTATATGAATAGTTCATTACCAACACCACCTACACAAACAGGTCTGTTGGCTTATTATATCTTTGATAACCTTTTAAATAAGCAGGGTAACCCCGTATGGAATGGAACCCTAAGTGGAGCAGCTGCTATAAATAGTGTAAATCCTGTTTGTTCGTTTATTGAGGATAGCTGTTTTATTGAATCCTGTTCGCCAAAAGGTGATTTTATTTTCCGCACAGATGTATGTAATCCTTTAAATATTTCTTTCCTGACAAATTCAACTTCTTATAATTCCATTGAATGGGATTTTGGAGATGGAAATTCAATAACAGGTACTTCAACACCATCTCATATATATTCAAGCACCGGAAACTACCTGGTGAGAATGATTCAAAGATACCCTACTTGTAATGATACTGTTTTGAAACAGATAGCAGTAAATATTCAAAATGATAATCAGGTCATCCTCACCTCCGACACTACCATTTGCTTTGGCACTACCAAACAACTTCGTACAAGTACATCATTAGGTTTTTGCTGGACACCGGCAACATATTTAGATAACCCAAATTCAGCCAACCCCATCACTTCAACACCACGAAACATTACTTATTA
Organism: Chitinophagaceae bacterium IBVUCB2; assembly: GCA_002127295.1. Classification (GTDB taxonomy): domain Bacteria; phylum Bacteroidota; class Bacteroidia; order Chitinophagales; family Chitinophagaceae; genus JJ008. The sequence goes on along the minus strand of NFUV01000002.1, from coordinate 966,273 downwards.
CTACACCGCCGAAATACCCGGAACAAATATTATCAGCAACGGAAATTTCAATGCAGGGAATACTGGTTTTACTTCGGCCTATAATTATGCAACACCGAATCTAACAGAAGGGCAATACTATGTAGGTACCAGTCCGCAGGCATGGAATCTTTCCTTAAGTAATTGCGGCGATCATACCAGCGGCAACGGTAATATGATGCTGATAAATGGCGCCCCTACTCCTGATGTAAAAGTGTGGAGTCAAACGGTTACCGTTACACCCAATACTAACTATGCTTTTTCTACCTGGATACAGGCATTGTGGCCGCCTAATCCGGCGCAGTTGAGATTTTCTATTAATGATAATGATGTAGGCACACTTATAACAGCAAGTCTGCCTACCTGCACATGGACACAATTTTATACTACCTGGAACTCCGGCAATAATACGACGGCCAATATTTCCATCGTCAATAAGAACACACAAGTCATCGGGAATGATTTTGCACTGGATGATATCTCCTTTGCACCAGTACTTATTAAAAGAGATTCTGTAAAAATAATAGTAGATACTCCGCTGGTAGTGGCAACTAACAGCACTGCTATTTGCGAAGGACGATCGGTTCAATTAAATGCCACCGGTGCTGCTACCTATAGCTGGACACAAGGCGCAACTTTAAGTGATCCTGCTATTGCCAATCCAATTGCTACACCAACTGGTACTACCCGTTATATTGTTACCGGAACTACATTGGCAGGATGCGAAGCAAAAGACAGCGTTGACATTACAGTGAATCCAAAACCTATCATTACAAAATCAGCGAATGATACTATTTGTGCACCCAACTCCATTCGATTATCGGCAAGCGGTGGTGTAGCATACAGTTGGTTGCCGGCAGCAAGTTTAGACAATCCAACATCAGCAACGCCGCTGGCAACGCCTGCAAGTACTACCAATTATATAGTAACGGTTACCGGCGCCAATACCTGTACCAATACCGATTCAGTAAAAATTGATGTACGATCACCCAATTCATTTAGCATTAATCCGCCGGGCCAGGTTTGTATCAATGCGCCAATACAACTTGTAGCCGGGGGTGGTGATATTTATTTGTGGCAAACCAATCCAACACTCAGCAGCACTTCCATTCCAAATCCAACGGCCACACCAATAGCTACCACTACGTATACAGTATTGATTACTGATACACTTTGTAACAACAGCACTACCTTATCTACTATCATTACCGCATTACCGTTGCCAACCATACGAACTTCCAAATCAAACGATATTAACTGTGTACTTCTGCAAAGTAAATTAGCGGCTACAGGTGCTGCCACTTATACCTGGTCACCTGCAGCAACACTCAATACAACTACAGGTGCTACACCTGTTGCCAGCCCAACGGTTACTACACAATATGTAGTGAGTGGCACCAACAGCAATGGATGCACCAACAAAGATTCAGTAACGGTGAACGTAACCAAAGACAACCTGGTGAACTACCAGATGCCCACCGGCTTTACACCCAACAATGATGGATTGAATGATTGCTATGGAATAAAATACTGGGGCAATGTAACTGAAATTGATTTCAGCATTTATAACCGCTGGGGCGAACGGGTTTTTTATTCCACCAAAGTGGGTGATTGCTGGAATGGAATTTACAAAGGAGTAATACAGGAGACCGGTGTATTTGTATATGTAATAAAAGCAAACACCGCTTGCGACCCGGCTGTATTCAAAAAAGGAACTTTTATTCTGATTCGATAATTAGCCTCCCCAAACACATCCGAAGCAGGGGTTTCAAGTCGTTTATATTTTATTATCCATTCAAGTTGCAATTGCGTAGCAATAATCTGTGTTAATCTGTGCAATCTGCCGCCAGGCAGATGTGTACTAATCTGTGTAATCTGTGGTCGCCTGTATTTGTATTCATCTCAACCCTAAACTCTCAACTCCTAAACGTCTTTCCTCATGATCATCACCAGCAACTCCTTCTCTCCTTCCATTTTCTTTTCTAATACTTGAAAGCCCACTTTCCGCAACACATTTTCTGAAGCCACATTCTCCGTCTCTGTTACAGCATACAATTCTGTAAGCGGTGTACCAGTATGAAAATATTCTACACCCGCCTTCGACACTTCTGTTGCATATCCCTTGCCCCACACTTCCGGGATAAACGAATAGCCAAGCTGTATTCTTTCCGGCTCTTTCGGAATAGGTGTAATAACAAAGCATCCCACAAACCTCCCACTCTCTTTTTCATTCACGGCCCAGCGGCCCAAGTAAGCATGCGATGGAAGAAATAAAATTGTTGATTCAAATCGCTTATTGCAATCCTCCCTGTTCTCCGCCGGACGTATATACTGCATCACTTTCGGATCGCTGTGAAGAATAAAATAATTCTCATAATCATCACCCGTAAACTCCCGGACAACCAAACGTTCTGTTTCAAAAATAATACCCGGCCCCCCTGCCCCCCGATAGGGGGTTCTTGTACTCCGATTATCGGAGCCACTTTTTTCTTGTTGAGAGTTCGTATTCATTCGTAAAAAAAAATAAAGCAAACAATAATAATAAGAAATCCCATATTTCGATACCAATAAACAAATCATTTACAGAAGGGTTCTGAGCCCCCCCTTCGGGGGGCAGGGGGGCTTATTTATGTATCTCACTCGTATAATGAAACGTTATCTCCGGGTTATTACTGATCTCCGTATTCAAAAACCATTCACTCTGCGCCAGGTACACCATATGCCCATCCTTATCTTCACCGATATTCGCCTGCTTAAAACGGGAAAAGTCCAATAACTTTTTCTCATCCGTACTGGTCAACCAGCAAGCCTTATAAAAAGGAAGCGAGTTAAACACCACACTTGCACCATATTCATGCAGCAACCGGTATTGAATAACTTCAAACTGCAGTTCACCCACGCAGCCAATAATTTTTTTATTCCCGCCAAACTGGGTAAACAACTGCGCCACTCCCTCATCCGTTAGTTGCAGTAAACCCTTCTCCAGTTGTTTCGTCTTTAACGGATCCTTATTCACCACCTCCTTAAATATCTCCGGCGAAAAAGCAGGAATACCCGTAAAGAAAAAATTCTCTCCCTCCGTCAGTGTATCACCGATCTTAAAATTACCCGTGTCAAACAAACCCACCACATCACCCGCATATGCATCTTCTATCACACTCTTATCCCTCGCCATAAAACTATACGGGTTACTAAACCGAACATCCTTATCTAAGCGAACATGATGAAAGTATTTGTTTCGCTCAAACTTACCCGAGCACACTCTGAAGAAAGCAATTCTGTCCCTGTGCTTCGGATCAAGGTTGGCATGAATTTTAAAAACAAAACCACTCATCTTATCTTCTTCCACATTCACCGGTCGAACCGTTGTTTCCCTGCTGCGTGGTGTAGGTGCTATGCGAATAAAAGTGTCCAGCATTTCTTTCACACCAAAATTATTTACCGCACTACCAAAAAATACCGGCGCCACTTTACCATCCAGGTAATCCTGCAATTTCAATTCACCATGCACGGCATCCACCAGTTCCACATCCTCCCGCAGTTGGTCAGCATCTCTTTCACCCAATGCTTCATTCACCACTGCATCATTCAGGTCATCCACTCGTATCACAGCTTCATCCGCCGCTTTAGTACCCGCAGTGAACAACACTAAATTCTTATCATGCAAATTATAAACGCCTTTAAATTCTTTACCACTGCTTATTGGCCATGTCATCGGGTGCAGTGCCAGGCTCAGTTCTTTTTCCACTTCTTCCAGCAGGTCAAAGCGGTTCTTACCATCACGGTCCATTTTATTTACAAAAACTATCACCGGCGTATCCCGCATCCGGCACACTTCCATAAGCCGGCGGGTTTGCGCCTCCACCCCATTCACACTGTCGATCACCAGTATCACACTATCCACGGCAGTTAGTGTACGGTAGGTATCCTCCGCAAAATCCTTGTGACCGGGAGTATCCAGCAGGTTTATCAGTACGTTGTTATATTCAAAACTCATTACCGACGTAGCTACGGATATACCCCTTTGCCGTTCTATCTCCATAAAGTCGCTGGTCGCATGCTTCTTTATTTTATTGCTCTTTACCGCACCCGCCACTTGAATGGCACCGCCAAACAGCAAAAACTTTTCCGTCAGCGTCGTTTTCCCCGCATCCGGGTGACTGATGATCGCAAATGTCTTCCGCCTGGCTATTTCGTTGTGATATTTCATAAATGGCGGCAAAGGTAAGGAATACAATTTTTTAGCCAGCTACAGTGCTACTATCATCGTCTGTTGCGTCGCACTCTTGTACGTTCGGTAATTCTACTCAGCGCTATGGAAAATTTCGTTTTCTTTTGAAGTATCTTTAATATGACCTTTTGGTTAGAGAAGTAAAATTAAAATAAATATTAATTAGCCTTTACCCACTTATTAAACCCATCAAAAAATGAAACGGATTTCTACTTTTTTCCTTTTTCTATTCTTTTCGATTATTGTAAAATCACAAGAACCAGTGAAAAACAATAATGCTATTGTTGTTAAAGGAGTGATTTTTAGTAAAGTAAAAGAAACGCTTTTGGATGCCGGGTTTTTTATAGATCAGCAAAACGCAGAAGATGGAACTATAATAACAAAACAAAAAGGATTTTGCGAATGCCCAAATAAGGATTTTTACCAACTTATATACTATATCAGAGTTAAAGACTCAGTTGCGACCATTAGAGGGAAGTTTAGTTCTGCTGTCCAATTAAACCTGTTAAACAACCATAAGAATACTGATGATAAAGATGATTTTTCAGAAGTTCTTTACTGGAAAGATAAAAAAAGCTCATACCATTATTTATTTGGGATTATGACTGAATTTTCTAAATCTTTAATGGGAAGTTCAATAGAATTTAAAACTTTATAAATGCATTTATATTTCAGTAAATTCTAGAGATAAGCCTTGTTTTACACCCAAATAAAATTTTACATGGGCATAATTATTCTTTTTGCATAATTCTATAAAATCAATTCTCTCTTCATTTGTAACATTAACTCCAAAATAAATATTTTTTAAAAACAATGGATCAAATCTCTGGATTTCTTTTTTCTTAATTATCATAAAACGATACTCCTGTTCGTATTCCCATTCTTTCGCTTTGTTGACAAAGACCCATGCATGTCCATCTTTTTTATTTCCCCCTAAATAATTCAATTTCCCATCAAAATGATAGTTCACCTTACCTTCTGACAATTCTTCTTCTTCATCAAGATCAATAAATTTTTTTTCAAAATTATTATCAAACTGGAGGCATATCCCTTTATGCTTATTTGCATAATGTGACCACATAAGTATATTACCAACGCTTTCATTTGCAGAAAAACAACAAACTCGAGTGCTATTGATTTTTTCATTAATTGCGGGCTCATAGGCCTCCAAAAAAAGAGCTAAAGGAACCAAAGGAAACCTTTTTTTTAACTCATCATAATCATCATAAACATGCTGATCTAACTTGCCGATATTTTCAAATTGAAGTAATCTGATATCACAATCAAACGGATCATTAAAATCAGAAGGTTTTGTAAACTTTAATGTGCTATTCGAAATTATTAACTGACCGTCTGCTAAAGAAACGTATTTGTAAATTTTTGCAGGTTTTTCGTTTTCATAAATCAGCCCCATTTATCAAAAATACATTCTTTTGCCTTGTCGGTGTTCCCCCGTTGTCAGTAGTGTTCCAAAAATAAAAAAATGCTGAATGGTTGTGGTTAGTATGCGGTTAAGCATCGGCTTTGCAAGAGCCGTCAAACAATAATTTATTTCAACCAACTTTCCGTACCAATAGGGAACAAACTATTTAATCCTTTCAATATCTTTACCCTATGACCATAAAACTAACGGCCAAACAAAAAATAAAGGTTCTCAATGCTGATGATGTATTTACCATTATGCATGATATACTGAACTTGAGGTTTTGATACCGAAAAAGAAGAAATAATAGCAAGTGGCGTTATTCAAAACCCTTGTAACTATCATTATCAATCAACATGAAAAGAGCCCGACTGATCCTAAACATCATAACTATCCTCCTGGTGCTATTTCAAATTTTAGGATACATCGGAAGGAATATAACTCACCGTCATACAACTGGTACAAATCTGGTTGCATACTATATAGGATTTAATATGCCTGTTATCCTGGCCGCCATATTATTTACAATGTCCTGGTATCTCAAAAGAAAAATACAAAAAAAGGAAAGTCAAACGCTGATTGATTCGATTGGCAAAGAATAACACAACTTCTACTACAAACATCAACGAAGGCGTAATATGTCCCAAATAAAATTAATATCATACATTTCACAATCTGCAACCTTTAAGATTCTTTATCCCAAAGATTTTATTTTGAATGAAGATGAAGATGGAATAGTTACAATAACATCACCAATAACCTATTCCAATCTTACCCTTTCAGGCTACCATGGCAATATAGAGATCGATGAGAAGGTTCTCACAGAATTCTTTGAAGATGCTACCGAGGCGTACATTCCAATTTCACCAACCACCAAAGACATTACAACCGATAGACTTTACATCGAACAAGCTTTTAAACAAGATAATATTAATTGGATATGGTGGGCAGTAGCTAAAGAAAATCAGATAATTATGATATCGGTAAATTCTGAGGACGAGCTATCTGAAGAGGATTATAATTTGTATCGATATATGATAGACCAAATAGAAATATATCCCGCTGAATTTGAAGATTAAATTATTCCCAAAGACAGTAAAATTTTCACAAAAATGACCTGGTCAACACTTGAAACAGAATACGAAGGGTTTCCGTTGCTCTTACGCAGGCCCGATCATGCCGATATTTGGCAGTTCAAAAAACAATTTTCACAGCTGGTTTCAATCTATCATCTTTTAGATAAGGTTACAGCAAATGGCTTACCCGAAAAAAAGTACAATAAAACATTAGCAGATTTTGATCATAGCATGTGCTCGCTATTTGAAAAAAACAAACAAGGAATAATTTTACTTACAGAAACATTCGGCGGCAAAAGAGCATATTATTATTACACCTCACCGGATTATGATATTGCCCCTTTATTAAAAAAAATAAAACGTCAATATAAAGTATCGCTTGAGTTTTATTGCAGTATTGATAAACGATGGGGCTTTCTCAAAAAGTATCCTGTAGAAATATTTCCAAAATAGTTCTGTAGCCTTGGTTCGTGTCCGCAAAAAAATAAATGCCCCGATGTCGCTCCACGCATCGGAATCTTAATCACTTCGCCCCATTCCTCTCTTCCCGCCCCGGCAAATGTTCCCAAAAAAATCATATCGTGGTGGAAGCCTTTCTGCTGATAGTATAGATCAACAATAGCTGCTTTACCAGTTATTGTAATTTATTGACAAGTACATTAACAGCTGTACCAATTAGTGTTTCCAATAAGCTTACATTTTGCTCCAGCTCTATAACGGTAGCCTGCTTTCGTTCTATATCAGCCTGGGGCATATTATTGTTTTGATAAATAACTAACTGCGAACGGGAATTTGCCAACCTGCTCAACGCATAGTCTAATATAGACTGGCTGTATACTACTTGCTCCTGGCCTAGCTGCAAATTATTATAATAATCATTTCTTTTCCGTCTGAAAATATCGCTATACCGGTTATCAGTAACAGCAGGGCAATCACCCATTACATCCCCGTGACTCATATGTGCTTTCAGTGCATTCGAAGAAACGCTGATGGTAACAGCCTGCTCATTATTCCTGTTAAATTTATGACAGATAGTAACCTTATCCTTGTTTCTTATTTTATTCCTTTCTTTAAAAGTTTCACGGTCCCAATTATATGAATTATCCCTGTCGTGGTTACCATTATCCTTGTTGTCATTATTCTTTCCATTGTTGTCCTTACCGTCTCTCGCAGGATCATTTTTATTATTACTATTATTATCCCCGTCCTCGTTCTTGCGGTTATTATTTTTTACATCATTCTTACCCTGGTTATTCTTTTCCTCTTTCAGGCCTTTATTTTGCTCCTGCTTTTTTTGGTTGGGTTTATCTTTTTCCTGTGGAGTAAATGCCAGGTATGCTACGGCTGATAGTAGTAATAAAGAAAAGCCCAATCTGTTAAGTTGTTTTTTCATACTATATTTTTTAATTTTTATCTTCAAACTCCTTGTCCAGTTTTTCAAGAGATTGTTCTACTTTTTTAGTCTGCTCTTCCAGTTTATCAGCATTTATTTTTACAGCATTGGAAATGGAATCCATCCTGGTGATTTCGGTTTCTTCCTGGCTATTGGTTTTTGATTCCGAACAGGAAGAGGTAAGGACGAGGAGGAACAATGCAAAGGGCATTATCCTTTTAATGTAATAAGTCATTTTAAGGTATGTTTATTGAGTTTAATCGAAGTTTGGCAAAGGGTTACCTAGTAAGCTACAATTATCTTACCAATTAATTAATTTTAATCCAATCAGGGGTTTATGTAAATAGCTTGCATAGTTGCTGCCGTTGTCCGTAGTGTTCCAAAAATAAAAAAATGCTGAATGGTTGTGGTTAGTCTGCGTCTAACCTCTGTTCTTCTTAATCTTCCAAAAAACAATATAATATGATGGATTGTGAAAGTTCGAAAACTTGCCATAGACCCCAATAATTAAAAAAGCTCTCGGGAAAACTGGGGCGTTTTTGTTTATATTTATTTAAAATACATTGACTTTATGAATCAAATATTCAAACCAGAGAAAATTAATCTTAAAGATCATCCTGAGATTTCTGAAAGGATAATTCAGAATAAAATTGCTGAAGATCCTTCTATTCTTGGTTTGGGTGATTTGATATTAAAAGATAAAGAACGAATGCAGCCGAGGGCTGGAAGACTCGATTTACTTTTTCAAGATTCTGAAACACGAAGGTTTGAAGTGGAAATCCAACTTGGAAGATCAGATGAGAGTCATATAATCAGGACTATTGAGTATTGGGATATTGAGAGAAGGAGATACCCTCAATACGACCATTGTGCAGTAATAATTGCAGAAGATATTACAAGTAGGTTCTTAAATGTAATTAGTCTGTTCAATGGTTTTATTCCAATTGTTGCAATCCAAATGAATGCATTTAAGTTCGGAGATGACATTGCTCTTATTTTTACTAAGATATTAGATGAAATGCCTCTTGGATTAGTAGACGAAGATGAAGAAAAGGACGTTCAACAAATAGTAACGACCAGAGAATATTGGATTAAAAAAGGATTTGAAGAAACGCTACCATTAGCTGATAAATTTTTAGAACTTATAAATGAAATTGAAGGTAATTGTCAATTAAAATATACAAAGATTAATGTTAGATTCATCAAAGAAGGGCAAATTATTCGTTATGTAAGACTTAGATTGAGAAAGAGAGATCATATTGTAGTAGTTTTAATAGCACAAAAAACAGAAGAAATAGATGCTTTAATTGAGAACAATGATTTCGATGATATGGGTTATACTCCAAAAGGAACTAGATATAGAATAAGAATCAGCGAAGAAGATTTGGCAACAAAAAGAGAATCTCTAAAAGAATTACTGCTTGCAATTCAGAAAATTTATAATGAAGAAAGCTAATGGAAGAAAAGAGACTCCCAGGTTCTCCTTAGTCCTCCATTCAATAAATATAATTATGATTACAGCAAAAAAAATTGAAAGAATTGTAAAAACAAAATCCATTCATGTTCTTTATCGAGAAGACGGGAAATGGTATAATAATTTAGTTGACTTTCCGGGAACCTTATTTGATATAAATGGATATATTGTTTTCACCCGAAAAGCAGATTACGAAAACAATGAACATCTCAGACATGGAAAACGTCTTAATATTTCAGTAGGAATTTCACAAATGCGAGGATACAAAAAATATACTGAGGTTGAAAAAAGACAAGTTCTTGAGATGATTTAATTTCCACCCGTTCTCCGTAGTGTTCCAGAAATAAAAAATGTTGAATCGTTCCCGAAGTTATGATCAAGCCTTGTCTTCATTTTCACCACTCACCTCTTCTGTTGCATACGCTTTAGCAGTAGGCTGTATCGGCCAATTCTTTTTGGCAGCATATACGGCTACAAAAGATGCTCCGAAGTACAATATAAAAGAACAATAAAAAACAAATAGTAATACCAATACAAAAGAGCCTGAGGCTCCATAAAGCTTACTGATGTTGCTATTGATGAGCAAGGCTGCCAGCACTTCTCTTCCGGCTGCAAACAAAATGCCGGTGAACACACCACCAACGAGTGATGCTTTCCACGATGGTCTTCCATCTGCAATAAAACGGAACAAGACAACAAACCAGGCCGAAATGACAATAATACCTATCACCTCACTGATAAAACTGGTGAAATAATTACCGGCACCCGCCCAAAGAATATTAATATAATTACCGGCCATAGCTTCCACACTCTGAAAAAAAATATCAGCAAGGAATAAAGCACCAACAAAAAGTATAACAGCAAAAGACCGTAACCGTACAATTAGTATAAATAAAAAACCTGGCTTTTCTTTTACACTGATTTGCCATAGCTGGTTCAGCGAATCTTTAATTACATTGAATAAGGTAGTAGCCACAAAAAAAAGAAAAAGCACACCAACCAAAATGATATACCACTTGTCGTCAAATCCCCGGATACTTCTTATCACCTGCCTAACCTGGTCAGCACCATCCTTTCCCAATACATCGGAAAGGCCTTCCATTAATTCCCGGCCCATATTTCGGCGGCCGATAAAAAACCCAAACAATTGTACTAATAAAAAAATAATGGGTGGCAATGCAAATGTGGTAAAAAAAGCGGTGGCCCCGGCCATCCTCAACGGATCATTTTTAATGAATAATAATAGTGAAGGCCGCAGGCAACTGAAGAAAATTACTACCTCATTTATTTTCGATTGAACTTTCTTCATAAAACACCAATCTACCATAAAATAATAATAGTCTCCCGGCCTGATTAATATTTTTCCGCCCGGCAGGTGTTCCCCAAAAACAACACGCCGTGGTTGATGTACTGAGCTTGTCGAAGTATCACCCTATTACCCACTACTCACTCCCCACTAGCCATTCCCACTCACACTTAAAACATCGTCATTTAAACCCGGAAAAACCCATTATTTTTCGGTCATTTAATTTTTATACCTTACACCCGATACACCTTATATAACATACCGAAAAAGTGCGGCTACATGAAAGAAGATACACCATCCAATGAGGAAACAAAAATACCTGACGAGCCGGTAAAGATCTTATTAGCGGAGGATGATAAAGATGACCAGGAACTTTTCCAGGAAGCCCTGGATAAATCAGAGATACCCTCCGAACTGACCGTGGTTGATAATGGCAAAGATTTGATCGACACTTTAAAAGATCCCAATGAACCCAATCCGGATATTATTTTCATGGATATTAATATGCCGGAAAAAAATGGCAAAGAGGCACTGGCTGAAATTAAAGCGGATGATACACTGAAAGATATTCCTGCAATTATTCTTTCCACATCAAAAAATGAGAAGGATATTAATGAAACCTATGAAGCAGGTGCAAACCTTTATGTGCATAAACCATCTACCTTCGAAAGCTTTATTCTCCTGCTGAAAAAAGTTTTTTCATTAAAGTGGGCCGGTGCCTTACTGAAACCACTCAAAAAAAGATTCGTCTTGTCTGAGAAAAATATCCAGGAATAATATCTTCACCTTGGTTCGTGTCCGCAAACAAATGCTTCGATGTCGCTCCACGCATAGGAATCTTAATCACTTCGCCACCAACCCTCTCTTTTCTCTCTCAGCAAAACAAATAACTCCAACAACAGCAACTCCCACTCAAACAACACCCATTTTCAGCATAACTAACACATAGTCACCTCAAACAAGAGGCATCTGCTCTCAAGCAATAGCCATCTGCATTCAAGCAAAGGCCATCTGCACGGAAGCAATGGCATCCTGCGCTGAAGCAATGACAGGCGTAGGACAAGCAAAGACTTTCTGCTTTCAAGCAATAGCCAACTGCTCTCAAGCAATGGGCATCTCCTATCAAACAAAGGCCATCTGCGCTGAAACAATGGCATTCTGCGATGAAGCAATGACAGGCGGCGGTCAAACAAACGACAACTGTTCTCAAGCAATGAGTATCTGTTTTCAAACAAACCACATCTGCATCCACTCAAAAGCTTCCAATTTTGCTGCAATGGTTTACTTATGTAATTGTTACCCCAACAACATCCGTAAAGAGGAATGAGCCTCTTTTATGAACAAACACAAAAACCAACAACATGAAAATAGCTGTTTTACTGGCCTTTTTAATTACCAGCAGTAGCTTGCTCTATGGACAGGAAAAGACGTTTGAGAAAACGCTGGAGAGTATTAACAAACGATTAGACACCTGGCAGGAATGGGGCAATCTAATCACCGTTTCTGCAACCCGCAACGGAAATATTATTGTCAGCAATGAACGGAATGCTATTTTCCCGTTCAACCTGTTTGACTTGTTGCCTTTGCCGCCTGGTAAACCGGCTGAACAAAGCGGAATTGAATTGGAGCCTTGCGATAAAAAAGTACATGCTCCCTTATCATGGATTAATTTTAAAACAGAAAATGAAACAGTGGCCTTTATTCGTCTTGCTTGCGATATGCCATTGGAAGAATTGCTTAATGTATACAATGACTTCGTACTGCTGAAATCATTTTGTACAAAAGAATTTTATTAAAACCTCTCCCCCTGGTTTATTTCAATTCGCCCCATATCTTTCCCTTTGGATAAAGCCGTTCCAGTTCTTTAAAAACTTCCTGGCTGTAAGCTTTTTTCCATTCTGCATTTTTATTCTCGCCATAGAGATTATCAAATTCGTATTTCTTTTGCCCGGCATCCATAAACGAAATATTACTGATATAATAATTAGCATCCGTTCTCCGCAACATTTTCCGCTCACATACTTTCAACGAACCATTTAGAAAATTTTCTTTGAACTGCTGGGCTTGCGCAAGTGGTACATTAATGATAACAGGATCCAATCCTACCCCGCTATAGTTAAGTGTAAACTGCTGCTTATCGGCATTATAAGTCACCGTTGGTTTTACTTTAGAGATGCGTTGTCTTATCTGATCTTCGAACACATCCTCCAGCGCATCAAATTTCTTAAGCATCCCATTCAATAAACTATCCTTATGCGTTCGCTTTGCAAAATCAGCACTTGTCTCAAACTCATTTTTTATTAATTCGTTAGCCAGGTAGTTTTGCAGGTAAAGCAGGTGCAATTGTTTATTGGTAAAAGAAATGCTGATGCCCCGGAAGTTGATGCAAAAAGGCACCCAATCCTTTACCGGGTTTTTGGAAGAACATTCTGCAAAATTCATTACCAGGTAATTGTCGGAAGTAGTATAGCGATCATTGAACATTCTTAAAAAAAGTCTGCTGGACCTAAAAGGAAATTGTACGATATGCGTTTTTTTCTTTGGAGGGTTACTCATTTTAACGGGGCCGTTATACAACTCAAAACTCGATGCCGGCGTACCCGGCGGACGGGTACCATCTGTCAATGAAAAATCTCCTAATCTGTCGATGGATAAATAAGGGGTACCTGCAAAATGAGATGCCCAGGCAGATTTCATGTATTTCCAAACCTTACCGCCGTCATATTCTAATTCAAAAATGATACTGTTGGGAGAAACGGTTATTTTCTCAAGACTGATACTCTGATTATCCCTATGTAAATAAGCCGGGTTTTTAAATTCTATCTGAGCAGGCAGGGTATTGCTGAGCAACAGGCAACCTATTATAATTACATTTTTTTTACAACGATGCAGGGTACGATTCATACTATTGTTATTGAATAAAAAAAAAGCAATTTAATACATAGAAATAAAAAAATCAACTCTCTGCATAGTCTTCGCATCAATAAACAAAATAATGTGAACGTTGTTGTGCGTAGCCTGTCAGGCTACCAACAAAGTAAAATCGGCAGCCCTGTTGTTTAAATGCCAGTTCCTTTTTATTTTCGGTTTCCATATTCATTAAAACAATTCGCTCCAATGAAACTATTTATCCTGCTTAGCCCTTTTATTTTTTTGGCAGTAACCGGGCACACCCAAACCTCCAGGGTCAACAAATGCATTATTGAAAACGGCATATTAAAGAATGTTGTAGCAGACTATGATCCTGCAACAGGAAAATCCTATGTTACCGTTAACGGAGCCAAAAAAGATTTTGAACAGGTCTACCCTGCTACAGCAAAGGATTACGCCATAAATACAACTTGGTTTAATACAGACAAGATTGTTACACTGAATGGCCAACGTTATATAAAGGTGGGATTGCCAAGAATTCTTGGCATCACAGAAATTAAAAAATCAGGAGAGTATAATGCTATCGGTATATATACGGAGCTGGGTTTAACAAAAGAGATACCGTATATCTATTTACCGGTAAACAGGGGTTGCGAATTCCAGGTATATAAAAAAGCGGTTCCAAGTGTAACTAAAAAGATCTATTACGATAAAGATTGGCGGGTTACAACGGCAGGTAATGCAGCCTATTACCGGTTGGTTACATTGGATGAAGCCGAAGTACCCAAAGGATTGGTAACAGATTTTTACATCAGCGGCGAAAAGCAATGGCAGGGCTATGTAACGTATATGGACCCGCAAGATAATAATCTCGATCTCACAGATGGCCTATGCACCTGGTTTCACAAGAATGGAAAGAAAGCAGCTGAAGTAACTAAACTGTATGGAAGAGAGCATGGCATTTATAAAACCTGGACAGAACAGGGCAAACTGGAATCAGAAAAAGAATATATGGATGGCTTGCTGCACGGCTCTTCCAAAACATGGTATCCTGATGGCAAGCTTGCTATTGTTGAAATCTATGCAGATGGATTGTTGCACGGAAAGAAAATTCATTATCTCCCCGACGGACGGGTAAGTGTAGATGAAACTTATGTAGCTGGTAAACTCGTTGTTTCTAATAAAAAATAAAAATTTAGGGTTGTTATGCTTGTGTTCGACTAAGCGTTGTCTTTATTCTTGAAGCTACAACTGCTTTCGTTAGTGGTGCTCTTGTAAGTTCACTTACAATGCAGACTTCGCAAATGCACATCCGTATACTACAATACATGTGCAATTCTCTTTTATTAATGCAGCTGGTTATAAACTTTTCTGCCATCTAATAATCTGCTTACTTATTTTTTCAGCTGTTTATAAAATATCAACAGACCGATCAACGGGCCAATACCCAGCAACAAAAAACTGTTCGTTCCCCCGGCAAAACCACCGGAATGAAAGACCCGGTCCATTACCTGCAGGCTGATAACAGCAATAAGAAAGCCGATCGAGTTATAAATGGTAAGTGCTGTCCCTTTAAAATTTTCGGGTGCATATTGTGCTACCAATGTAGAGAACTGCGGTGAGTCGGAAGCAACAGTCATTCCCCAAATAAAAAGCAGCAGCAAAAAAGCCGTGACAGGCAGTAAAAAAAATAAGCCTGAAAGAAAACAACAACAACCCGAAATAAACAACGCTGTAAAAGCAATGCTGGCACTGCCGTACCGTTGTGATAAATATCCGCCGGCAATGGATGATAAACAACCGCTGCCAATGATGAGGAAACTGAGTAAAGTAATGTTGAGCGATAGTGTATGATTACGGGCATAGAGTTCAAGCATCAACGGAAGAAATCCCCAGAACGTATACAACTCCCACATATGACCGAAATAGCCAAATGCTGCCTGCCGCCATTGTTTTGAACGAAAGATGGTAGGTATAGCATTCCATTGAAAAACACCTGACCTTTTTCTGTACGGCCCATCACCCACAAAGAAAACCATTAACAAACCGCCAGCCACTGCAAAACCGGATGTGCAATACAAAATGGATCGCCAGGGTAATCCAAAATCCCGGTTCTTTAATAAATGCGGAAATGCAGTGCCCAATATCAAAGCACCTAATAAGTAACCCATTGCTTTTCCTAACCCTTTATCATACCAGTCGGCAGCTATTTTCATTCCTACAGGATAAATACCCGCCAGGCAAAAGCCGGTAAGAAAACGAAAAATAAAAAGTGTGTTTGCATCATTTGCCCACCATGCCACTGCGGCGTTAAATAATGCGCCCAATAACGAACTGATGAAAAACAAACGTACCGGGGAAAAGCGGTCTGCCAATGCAAACAGAGCAAAGACCAGTGTGCCTGCAATAAAACCAAGCATAACAGCAGAGGTAACCTGGCTTACTGCGTATTGATCAAGCTGGAGATATTCTTTTAACTCCGGCAACACTGCATTGCCCACAAACCATAACGATGTTCCCGCAAACTGCGACAACACAATAACAGGTAACAGGTAAGAGGGCTTTTTAGACAAAAAATTTTTTGTAAATATATACTCTCTTCCCTGGGATAGTAAGGACTATTCCTGCTTAACCAATTTTATGATGTTTACGGATATGACCATACATATCATGCATGATCTGCATGTGCGGGGCCGTAAGAACAGCCAAACCCATAAAAATGTAAATAATGAAAGCCTGGTAACTGACAAACATAAAACCCAAAGATCCGACGATAAGTATACCAATAAGAGCAAGGGTACTGTATAAAATAACTTGCTTTATTACCGCCCCCAATGAAAACTTATTCCCCGTTTTCAGGTATAGAATAATATTTTGCAACGACAATACAGAATGCCAAACAATAAAATAAAAAGTAAATCCTACTAATAATGGCAAATTGAATAATAAAAAAACCAGGACAGCAAACTGAACTAAAAAATGTTCATTTATACTACCCGTGTCTTTGATAAGCAGGAAGTATAAAAAAATAGTACAAAAGAAGAATAGCAGCGATAAAGATAAAACCAGGTAATGATGTTGGGCAACCCAATTTAATAACGGGAAACGTTCGATAGTAAAACCGGACAACTGAATAAGCTGTTGTAATTCCACCATATTGTTCAACAAAATAACCGATAAGATAACCAGGCCATAGCTGCCTACCAGCACTTTACCAATCACCGTCTTCGTATTGAAAAAATGCAGATCCGTCTCTCCAAAATGATACGCTGCAAAAAGTAAAAAAAGTATAATGCCTGCGGCAGGGAAAAAATAAATCACCACAGCAAAAATGATAAGCCTGGATATATAAAACGCAAAAAACTGGATAGCATAAAATTTTTGCTTACCCGATTCTGCACTTTTGTTTGCTACCAGTAAATCGGCCGCTCCATGCGGGATACCTAAAAAAATGATACCGGTTAAAAAAATAATAAATTGTCCATTGGCAGAAAGGGGCTCAAAAAACCAATGCCCTGCCAATATCAAAACACCCGATAATAATAATAAGGAGCGAAGCATATTGTTAGATTAAAGAAAATACAGTAGTACCTAATCTTCCAACTAAGTACTACTGTAAAGAAAGCTTATGCTTTTACCAATTCTTTATCAGACTGCGCTAAAGCATAAATTACTAAACCAAATCCGATCTTATTAATAGCATCGCCAATATTATACACTACATCCAGCGATACTCCCTCCAATATTTTGAGGCCAAATAAACCACCTTCTGTTCCGGCTATATAGCCAATAGGATAAATAGCCCAACCAACTAATACAAACCATGCTAATGTTCTTACAGCTTTGGCTACGGCAGGACCAGCCTTATCTGCAAGCTTAGCTACATCACCAAACCATATCAGGTATACAATGTAGAAATAACCAATGCTGCTGACAAATCCCCAGATCCAGCTTTGTTTTTCAGCAGGATAAATAGCTTCGCCAATGTAACCCGTAACTAGCATGAAAACAGAAGCGGCAATGAGCTTCCACAGCAATCCAATTTTAGCACCTGCTTTTTTGGTTATCAGGTAAAATTCCACACACATCAACGGTACAGTTAATAACCAGTCAACATAACGGAAAAAAGTGGGTGATTCTCCTGTAGCAAGATTATAATCCCGCATGTAATAATAATGCACTGCTGCAATAAATGTGATTAGTCCTGAAACAAGGATAGATGTGCGCCACTTTTTCTCCATGTTCCCCATTTCAAAAAAGAAAAATGCAGAAGCCGCCATCATAGCCATACAGCCAATGAAAAAAGTAAAGGCGACATAATTGTCATTAGAAATGGATTGGATGTCCAATAATGTTAGGTTCATACTTAAAATTTTAATTTTAAAAAAATGAAAACAAATTTCTGGTCCGTATAAACTTTGAACTGTTCAAGATTTTGTACAATCAGTTAAACATTTTTTGAAATTAAAAAGTTTAGAAATTTTCGATTTTTTTTGAAAATTCTGATTTTACATATGCTTTAAAAAAAAAGGATTCATCCTGTTCACTCTTTTCAATACAAACACCGTAAAGAATAAACAAGTATTCGCTGCTGTTGGAATGCTACTTTTCCGTTCAACATTTATGACTTGTTGCCTTTGCCACCTGGTAAACCGAATGAGGGAAGCGGAATTGAATTGGAGCCTTGCGATAAAAAAGAACATGCTCCATTATCTTGGATAAATTTTAAAACGGAAAAAGAAACGGTTGCCTTTAATCGTCTTGCTTGCGATATACCATTGGAGAATTGCTTAATGTATACAATGACTTCGTACTACTAAAATCATTTTGTATAAAAGAACCAAATAAACAGCTCCCGTTATCGTAGTCCTGCCTGTAATATTTCTTATTACTCTTCTCGCACTGTTATTATATCAAGAGAGTTCTCATTAAAGCCTATATTACAAGGCCAGCCTTTAATAACCATCTCAATCTTCCTCATGTATAAATTATTGATCATTGTCGCCATCCTAATGCTTACTTCATTTAGTTTTCGCCAAAATGTACCCAAAGAAGAACTTAGCTTTTGTGATGCAACGAAACTTGTTTTAAAAAAAATGAAAGCTGATGAAGAACTAACCATGAAAAGCTGGGAGGTTGCCGAAGGTGCCGATGTGTATGAAAGTAATATCACCATTGCCGGTTGGGTTACTTCTATACAAAACAATCTCAATGATTTCAGCTTTGTAGCCAGGAAAGGACGGGATGAAGATAGCCTTGTTGCAAAAACTAAATTTGCAGAGATCAGGGAATTGCTCCTGAATTGCGAGATGCCAAAAAAAATAATCTCCGACGTTCCGCTTCATTTCAATATCACTTCAGGAAATATCATCATTGATTTGGCAATGTTCAAGAACCCTTACAAACAGTATTACCTGAACTTTGCGATCATGAAGCCCAAAAAATGATTTTGTTGCCGTGGCAAGTGCTCTACAAAAAACAACACAGCCATTTTAGCACCATTGTTGTAACCGTACCCATTATTAAAACTTTTTCACAATGGTAAAAATAATAATGGCAGCAGCTGGTCTTGTATTAATAGCCGCCTGCTCATCTACAAAATCCTCTACTGTTTCAGGCCCGGCCGTAGAAACATTGCCTCCCAACAGCCCGCAATACAAACCGGCTTTTGAAGGACAAACCCGGGTTGGTTCCGTAAAGACAGAAACAGTTTATACCACTAATATCATCACACAGGCATTGGTAAAACCATGGAGTATGGCCGCCTTACCCGATGGCCGTTTCCTTGTAACAGAGAAACTAGGCAGTATGCGCATCGTATCCACCAATGGCACAGTAAGTAATAAAATTACCGGCATCCCCGCTGCAGATACAGCAGGACAAGGTGGTTTGCTCGGCCTTGCATTGGATCCTGATTTTGCCAGTAACCGGATGATCTATTTTGTTTTCAGCGAACCCGTAGCAACCGGCAATCATGCAGCCGTTGCTAAAGCAAGATTATCCAATAATGAAACAGCATTAGAAAATGTAACCGTCATCTACCGGGTAACACCAACCTACAGGGGAGATAAACATAATGGCGGCAAACTGGCTTTTAATAAAGACGGTAATTTATTAGTAACCTCCGGTGAACGTTCAGACCTGGCAACCCGTCCCCTCGCACAGGACAACAGCACCAGTTTGGGGAAAATTTTGCTGATTACTAAAACAGGGCAGGCCGTTACCGATCCGTTGATGTTACCAAAACCGAATGACAGGCCAGAAATATTTTCAAGTGGACATCGTAATCCCTTAGGTATCGCCATTCACCCCACCACCGGCGATATCTGGGAAGCAGAAATGGGACCGAAAGGCGGCGACGAGATCAATATCATTCGTCGTGGCGTTAATTATGGCTGGCCGGTCATCACATATGGTGTTGAATACAGTGGTGCCACCATCGGCGAAGGACTTACTCAAAAAGATGGTTATGAACAGCCGGTTTATTATTGGGATCCTTCTATTTCACCCGGCGGTATTGCTTTTTATACTGGTAGAAATATTCCGGAGTGGGAAAATAATTTATTCGTAGGCAGTTTAAGTGGTAAACATATTATCCGTTTAGTGTTGGATGGAAATAAAGTACTGGGTGAAGAACGTTTAATGTCCGCCGAGAACCAACGCTTCCGTGATGTAGGTATGGGCAAAGATGGAAAGCTCTATGCAATTACGGATGAAGGAAGAATGTATAGCATCGGCAGAGATTAATTACCCGCATTACATAATTATTTCGGCTATTGTGAATAACGATAGCCAATTTTTTTTGAGTATACTTTATAGGCGGGTGCTACAAAATAATTTTGTAATACATGTCCAGACAAATATTTGAAGTAACTTTAAATTCATCAATCTTTTCTATGCACTTACGTTTAGTTGTATCAATGGCTGTGTATTTCTATTTACATATTGTATATGGAAATGGAGTACTGGCGCAACAGACAAATAGAAAGGATACCGTGCAGGTAACGGTGGACGATCATAAAATGTCGATGTATGTTGCCGGCACTGGTAAATATACCGTGGTGCTGGAAGCTGGCGGCTCTTCTAACCACCGTTGCTATAGAACCATTGATACGTCGCTGGCAAAAATTACCCGTGTTGTTTCGTATGATCGTCCGGGCTATTTGAAATCAGAGATATGCAATAAATCAAGAGATGCCATTACGATTGCTAAAGAATTAAAAGAAGCATTAGCTACTGGTGGTTATCCCCCACCCTATATTTTAGTGGGCTGGTCGATGGGTGGATCTTTTGCTAAAGTTTTCTGCGGCCTGTATCCTGCTGACGTTGCAGGATTAGTTTTAATTGATCCATGCCCGGAAGATTTTTATACAAGAATGCAAAAAGAACATCCTGAACTAATGAAAGAAGACTCGATTTATATGCAAGAAATATTGACCAGCACTGGCAGGCCGGGTGAAAGGGAAGAAATGAAAGCTTTTGATACAAGCATGCATCAGGCAAAATTATCAGACGCTGCACATGCTACTCCTACTACCTTGTTGATAGCTTCGTATGGTAAAATTCCGGGAGATGGTGAAAAGGATCCCAATAACCCGATGAATTTGATGTGGGTGGAAGAATTAAAAAAATGGGCCTCTAAGCGACCCAATCTTCAATACAGCCTATTAAATAGTGGACATCACATTGCAAAGGAACATCCTGCTTTGGTAATAAAAGCAATTACAGATATGATAGAACAGTTGAAGTAGTTAAAGGTAAGATCAACAGTTATGTACAATAAAATATGAGCTGCAATAACTCATTTAACGTATTGTTGAAATAATTTCTCCACCGTCTCCTCTTCATTAAAGCATAAGCCCGGATGAACTTTGCTGGCCTGTATAACAGTGCTGCGGGTAGCAGTGAGCCAGCGAAAACGTTCCGGCGTATCTAACGATGCGATTTCACTATCACTCTTTTTTCCCAAAGCAATATTCGCAAAAGCCTCCAGGTTTTTCCGGATGAATTCAATATCAGCATCTGCATAGAGGCACAATAACTTTTCTTCATTCAATTCATACTTGCAGCTAAGGTATTTTTCTTTTTTGCAGAACACAATGATTCCGGCATTGATAAATTCTTCCCGTTCCACCCGTGGCACAATGCGTATCACGGCATATTCGTATAATTTATTCTGCTGCATGCTGTATCTGTTTTACGAATATAGAAGAATTGGAAATGCGGCTGTTCAGAAAATGTATATAGGCTTCCTTTATTTGTGATGGGTTCATCCCTTCTTCCCATTGCAGCCATTCATCGGGCAATAAATTTACAACGGCAGTAATGGCTTCCGGCGTTAATATTTTTTTCATGTATGCATCTGCTGCAATAATATCAGCAGCATAGCGCAGCAGCACATGGTTTTTGATCAACTCAAACGGTTTTAGAATATATTCTTCCCGTAAATTCCAGGAGTGATGAAAATACAAAGCCGCTCCATGATCTATTAACCAGAGTTCCTTATTCCAAAATAACATATTGGTATTTCTTGCAGTTCTGTCCACATTGAACAATAATGCATCTAACCACACAATCTTTGAAGCCAGTGCAGCATCCGGTTGTGTAACTGCCGCATCAAAACTTACGGAGCCCGACAAATAATGTAATGCCAGGTTAAGTCCTGTGCTTGCTTTCAACAGGTCTTGTATCTCTTCGTCCGCTTCTGTTCTTCCAAATGCTTCATCCAGGTTGGCAAAAACAATTTCAGGAATTTTAAGTCCGGCCAGTCTTGCCAGCTCACCTCCTATCAGTTCTGCTATCAAAGCTTTGATGCCTTGTCCTGCTCCACGAAATTTTAATACATATAAAAAACCATCATCACCTTCTGCAATGGCAGGAAGTGAACCTCCTTCTCTTAATGGAGCCACGTATCGGGTCACATTGATCGTTCTTATTTCCGGTTGGAGTGACATGTTACAAATGTAATGGAAGTTGAGGCATTCGATTACCCCATTCTGGACTGTTCGCAAACGTTGTGTTGTAATATTGAAAGGCAGAAGTATTTCAGGCATCTTCATAATTAATAACAGCTCGAAAATGTTTTAGGCAGCAAATGTGATTTTGTGAAAATATATAGCATACTTCCTGATATAAAAGGTAGATTACTTATTCAATGGTCTTTATATGAGTAATTGCTCAAAAGTTTATTCTCCTCTTTTGCTATTCACACTTCTTTTTTTTCTTTCCGGTATTGTCAATGCACAATATGTGTCGCCCTATAAGGCAGATGGAACAAAAAAATCGGCAGCCGATATTAAATTGGAAGAGTCGAAAAACAAGCAAAATAATTCAGTCCCTTCAACATCCGGTGGTTCAGGTGGTGGCGGTGGGGGTAATAACGGAGGCGGTACTTTTATGGGGGGTAGTACTGGCGGCCATCGTAAAAATGCAAAAGCATACCAAAAGCAAATAAAAGAGGATAATGAGGAAGGTCTTGACAAACTAAGCAAGTACAGTTATGTAGGTTGGCCCGGTCCTGATAAATTAATGGCAGTAAAGCTGAATGGAAAATGGGGATACGTATTAAGGGACGGAAAGTATGTATATGAGCGGATACCTGTAATATATGATGAACTGAGTTTTGCAGTAGAAGATAGATATGGAGTAAAGCTTGAAAAAAAATGGGGCTACGTAAATAAATATGGCGTTGTTGTAATACCCATTGAATATGATTCGCTGGTACGAAGCTTTGGGACCTCTGGTTCTATAAAGGGAACTTCAAGAGTAGTGAAGGATGGTAAAATTTTTGAAATAAACTTATTTGGAAAAGTAGTAGGAAGAAAGACAGATATACTAACAGGAGTAATGGATCCGGAAGTGGTAGTACCTGTTCCAGTTGTTAGTCCTATACCCCAAAAGAAAATCTTGGTACCTGCCAGTTTAACCAAGCAGGTTTGGATGTCTGAAAATCTAAACGTTAGTCACTTTGCCAATGGCGATACCATACCCGAAGCAAAGACGAACCATGATTGGGAAATGGCGGGAATTGAGGGCCAGCCAGCCTGGTGCTATTATGATAATGACCCTAACAATGCAAAATTATATGGCAAGCTTTATAACTGGTATGCCGTAAATGATCCTCGTGGCCTGGCCCCGGCAGGTTATCATATTCCAACTGCCACGGGTTGGCAGGCACCAGGAGATGGGAGTAATAATAAAATTACTTTTGTGTCAAGGCTTGCGGGAGAACGATATGTCAAGGAGTTTAAAGCATTGGGCAAAGTGGGTATATACTGGACCTCTACTTCGGTCAGCTCATTTACATGGCAAGCTATATACTATACCAGTGGAGGTGATGATGGAGGTGTAGATAAAGCAACAGGGCTATCGGTGCGTTGCATTAAAAATTAAATTTTCTACCCCTAAGATTACTCCGGCAACTTAATAGGAGTATAAGGAGGAGTTGGTCCATATCGCCATGCATTGGAGTTCTGCATCGTTGCATTAAAAGTACCGTCTCGTTGTGTGGCTGCTGCAACCAGTAGCAGGCTTGTTTGTTTTAGTTCGGCTTCGTAGTGCACAGAAAATTGGTAAGTAGTTTTTTCTAAAGGTTTGTTTTGCCGGGAAAGCAGTTGATTAAAATTATCGCCGCCATTCTTTTTGCTCCATGCTTCAATTACATTGCTGCTGGGAACCAGGCTAAGCAAATTTCCTTTTATGCTAAAAGTTCCCTTCTCTCTTGTAAGAAAAGTTTCTTTATCATCTTCCCGGTACACTTTGCGTGCAAAACTATAAGTGCCATTGCTGTTAAAAATGTATTGCTCTTTGGTATAACTCCATCGCCCATAACTTCCACCAGCTTGTCCAACACTGTTTCCTTTACCCCAGGTGCCAACTACTGATTTACTATTGTTTGTTTCGATGATTGGTGCAACAGGGGTACCTTGCTTATGTAGATCAACTGAGGTAACAAAATTTACAAAATCATCCATATAACGTTCTGCAGTTGTGTTTACTAAAAAACTGATGCGTTCACCCGACCCGCTATAAGTAGTAAGTACAGAGGCAACAGGTGTATTTTTAAAATTCCAGCTGCAGCCGCCGCTCATTATTTTCCAGTCACCGGCTTGTATGACTGGTTCTTTTTGCGGGGCAACAGTTATTTGCAGGGGTTTAACCACCAGTTCCTGCCACTCGGCGTTAAAATCTTTTTCAATACTGCCGAGGCTTTTTGTTTTTTTATAAATGGCTATCTGGCACCAGCTTTTATCATTCTTGTCGATATACGTATACTCTACACTGGAATGCTTTACTTCTTTTGTATATCCTGCAGGTGCTGTATACATAACAATATCGAATGTATCCTTTTGAGCATTCACCGCTGCTGTACTGATGAACATCGCCAACAACAGGACAGCATAATTTTTAAAAGAAAAGAATGTAGAATACATAACTCCTGGTTTTTTCAAAACTACTCTACCCTCATCATTGGAAACATCCTGTTAAAAGGGGATTTTCCTTCTGCTGATTATTTCAACTTCCCTGTTTAAAAAACATAAAATCACTCCTCATCGTTGCGAATTAAAAGATTTTTCCTGCTTTGCAAATATTTATACCTTGTTATACGTAAACCTCCTTGTTATGAAAAAGATTATTATAGCTACCCTCTGCTCTATACTTTTTTTTAGTAGTTGCAAGAAAAGTAATAGCCCTGACCCCACTCCTGTTTTTCAAAGCTACCTGAAGTTTAAACTGGATGGTGTAACAACAGAATGTACATCCCTTATCAACGCTACTTATTTTGCTGGTATCCCTGACAGTGTTGTTACAGTAACTGGTGCATGGGCTAACGGTTCAATTGCATTCAGGGCATCCAAAAAACCGCTACTAACAACCGGTACGTATCCCTTTATGTCAACCAAGTGGGACCACGGAACTATATGGACACAGACTCCTGCTGCCAGGTATGTTGCGGGAGCAGATACTCATTTAAGTTCCTATGGCGGGTCAGGGCAAATAATTATTACCGAGCAAAGCTCACAGTATGTAAAAGGAACGTTTGAATTTATAACAGTGCAAGATCCAGCTACCGGTATTTTTAAAACTGTAACCGATGGGGAGTTTCACATAAAAAGAGGATAGTGCAATTTAATACACATACTAATTAACCAGGTTTAACTGTTTACAATTCGCATCACCTGTCATGTAAATCTTTCCTCACCCCGTGTATTTTTTTTTAATTGTCAAGCAGCGATCTGTTGCGGTGTGATTATTGCAGCTGTTTTGGTAATCAAAAATTATTTTATGGCAACGAATAACAGTAACTCAACAACCGAGCAACAAAAAGTTCTAACCATTAAAAGAACCTTTGATCTTCCGCTGGCTACTGTATGGAAAGCATGGTCAGATGAAAAGAGCCTGAAAAAATGGTGGGGACCAAAAGAATATACTTGCCCTGACTGCACCATTGACTTTAGAGTAGGTGGTAAGTTTTTAGCCTCCATGCTTGGAGAAGATGGAAAAAAATTCTGGTCAACCGGTACTTATAAAGAAATAATACCCATGAAAAAAATCGTTAACACCGACAGTTTTTCTGATAGCGAAGGCAATATCGTACCTGCATCTTACTATGATATGCCGGGAGATTGGGGTTTCGAATTACTGGTAACAGTAGAATTTGAAGAAGTGAATGGAAAAACAAATATCAAATTGCAGCATGAAGGATTACCTGCTGAAATGATAGAAGATTGTACCAAAGGATGGCAATCGTCGCTTGATAAGATCGAAAGCATTTTTTGAAATGAAACTTCTGTTTCCGGCTTCTTTTAAAATCACAGGTTTTATAAAGCTGTACTGCTGCCCGTAGCTTGATCATTTTATTCACAGTTTTATAAAAAGGATGTTAAATGTAACTCCGCTAACATCTTTTAGCAGGCTATTTGTCGTTATTGTGCACCTAAAAAATCCTTGAAAACATGAGAAACTTCAACCGTTTTTTTCCCACCATATTATTGACAGCTCCTTTATTCTTTGCCGCCTGCAAAAAGAATGTGGATACTCTTGCCGTAACTCCTCCAACCAACACGGGTGGCGGTGGCAATACATCCCCATTAGCTATTAATGATTCTGTATTGCGGGAAACAAGAAATATATACCTGTGGAATACACAAATTCCTGCTGGTTTTAGTGTACAGCCTTTTGCGGACCCGGCAGCGCTGATGATCGGTATCCGCCCCTACAGTATGGAAGCCGGATTTACAACTCCCGTTGACAGATGGAGTTTTGCGATGAAAAAAACAGAATGGGATGCCATGAGCGGAGGTATGAGTTTAGTAAGTTCAACAACCGGTGCTGGTGATTTTGGATTGTCTGTTTTTTTTAGAACCGAAGGCGATTTAAGAGTGAGATTGGTGGAGCCAGATGCACCCGCCGGACAGGCAGGTATACGCAGAGGCTGGCGCATAACAAGTATTAATGGTAGCAGTAATATCAATACAGCCAATGCAAATTTTATTGTAGATGCGGTGTACAATAGTACCAGCAGTTCTTTTACATTTCAAAAACCAGATGGCAGTTCTGCTACAATAGCATTACAAGCAGGTCATTATACCGAGAAGCCAGTTTACCTGGATACAGTATATAACTACGGAGATAAGAAGATCGGTTACCTCGTATTCAATTCATTTTTGGGAAATATAAATTCCATCAGTTCAGAATTTCAACGGGTGTTCAGCCGTTTTGCAGGCAAGCAAGTAACTGATGTGGTTGTAGACCTTCGCTATAATGGTGGCGGTTATGTTGCCCTGGCCGAACAATTAAGCAATTACCTCGTAAAATCTTCTGCTAACGGAAGGTTGATGATGACGCAGCAATACAATAGCCAGAACAGCCAGTTTAATGAAATAACTAATTTTAGAAAAACAGGTTCTTTAAACCTTGACGATGTTTATTTTATTGTTGGAAGAAGCACTGCTTCAGCAAGTGAACTGGTGATCAATAACCTGAAACCGTATATGGATGTAAAATTGATCGGAGCTTCAGCGACACATGGAAAGCCGGTTGGTTTTTTTCCCATACCGTTTGGCGATTGGTATATTTTCCCGGTATCTTTTAAAACAGTAAATGGAAATGGTGAAGGCAATTACTATAATGGTATACCAGTAAATGCTGCTGTTGCTGATGGTTTGGATAAAGATTGGGGCGATGCTGACGAAGCAAGCCTGGCCAGTGCAGTAAGAAATATTTTATCTGGTAATTATCGAACCAACACTAATGAGCCACCCTACCAGGAAAGTAGTACTATTAGTTTGGGTAATGAAAAACTGGATGCTTCTTCTCTTAAAACGACAATTGGCACACTGAAAAGAAATTAGGAATAAACTCTTACTACCAGGCCCTAGCAGTTCTTGAAAAACAGGAAAAGCTGCGGCCTTTTTATTTTAATTACCGACAGGAATATTCATTACTGTTACCATGCCTTAATTTATTTTTCTCCGAACATTTGCTTTGTTCAACTGTTTATCACCTACCACCAACTGGTTTGAAACAAAATGAGCTGGCATTCCGGGCTAATTATAAATAATTGAAATAAATGAACCGTTTTATATTCTTATTCCTCGCCTTATATGTTTTAAATGTTTCCAATGCCCAAAATACAGGAAGTATTACGGGAATTGTCGTGGATAAATCCACCCAGCAGCCACTTGAAAGGGCTTCCATAAAACTGGAGGGCACTGTAAATGGCGCTGTTGCAGATAGCCTCGGTAAATTCAGAATTGGAAATATCCCGGTAAAAAGTTACAATCTTGAGATCAGTAAAATAGGATACAAAACAATTGTACTGTATAATATTGTTATCAATAGCGGCAATGAAAATAACTATACTATCGAACTGGAACAGTCTGCCACTTCATTATCTGAAGTAGTTATCAAAACAAACAAAAGAACGGCAAGGGCGGCTACTTTAGAAACGCCGTTGAGTGTGCAACGATTAACTACGGAAGAGATCAAAAGCAATCCCGGTGGTAACTTCGATATCAGCAAAGTAATTCAAACATTGCCCGGCGTAGGTGGTGGTCAGCAAGGCGGTAGTTTCAGGAATGATATTATAATCCGCGGTGGTGCTCCTAATGAAAACGTATTTTATTTAGATGGCATTGAAGTTCCGGTTATTAACCACTTTCAAACACAGGGTAGCAGCGGCGGCCCACAGGGAATTTTAAACGTTAGTTTTATTGAGGACGTAAAGCTGAGCTCATCAGCATTTGATGCCCGCTATGATAATGCCTTAAGTTCTGTCTTCCAGTTCAAGCAAAAAAATGGCAACCCCAATCAATTCCAGGGCAATTTTAGATTGAGTGCTACGGAAGCAGCATTAACGTTGGAAGGACCCTTGTCAAAAAATAAGAAAACAACTTTCCTAGCATCGGCCCGTCGTTCTTACCTGGAATTGTTGTTCAAGGCACTGGATCTGCCTATACGTCCCAACTACTGGGATTTTCAAACTAAGATCACTCACCAGGTCAATAAAAAAACAACACTTACTTTTCTGGGGATCGGTGCTATTGATGAATTCCGTTTTGCAGCACCCAAAGAAGCTACCCCGGAAAAATTATATACTATCAACTCCAATGTTTTAGTCAATCAATGGAACTATACCATTGGTGCTTCGTTAAAAAGAAATATCAATAATGGTTTTTGGAATTTAGCATTGAGTCATACAGATTTTAATAATGATATTGAAAAGTACGAGGATAATCAAAATCCAACGGCAGGTAATAAGTCGTTAGATATTGTAAGTGGTGAAAAAGAAACCAAACTTCGTTTTGATGTTAATAAAAATCGCAATGACTGGAAGATAGCCTGGGGCGCCTCCACGCAGTTAGCAGATTACACCAACACAACGTTCAACGTCATCCGTAAAGAAATCCGTGATGGTGCTGGCAACATCGTACAACCTGCTGTCAGTGTAAATTTCAACAGCCCATTAAAAACATTTTTACGATTGGGAGCTTTTGTACAAGCAGGTAAACGCTTTGCAGCCGATCGCCTGGGTATCAGTGCAGGTATCCGTACAGATATGAACAGCTTTACCACTGATGGAATGAATGGGATACAAACTTTATCGCCCCGCATTTCTTTTAGTTATGTGCTGGCCAATAAATGGACCTGGAATTCATCGGCTGGTATCTATTATAAAATTCCGCCGTACACTATTCTTGGCTTTGCAGATAATAATAATGTACTGGTGAATAAAAATGCAAAGTACCAGCGGAGCAATCATTACACAACCGGCTTTGAATATTTACCCAATGATGGATTACGATTTACAATAGAAGGCTTTTATAAAAAATACAGCCAGGTGCCTGTATCTGTTCGTAATGGCATTTCATTAGCCAACCTTGGTACTGATTTCACTTTGTTGGGTAATGAAGCTGTTACAACAAACGGAAAAGGCAAAGCTTATGGTGTTGAATTTTTTGTACAAAAGAAACTCACCAATAAATTCTTTGGCATTTTATCGTACACTTTTTACAGAAGCCTTTATGCAGGTAATGATGAAAAGTATATAGCCAGCAGCTGGGATAATCGTCATTTACTAAGTGTTACATGGGGTTATAAATTTCCCCGCAACTGGGAGTTGGGTTTAAAATTCCGTTACCAGGGTGGTTCACCTTATACACCGTTTGATGAAACTCTTTCGAGGCTTAATTATTTATCGCAGGGTGTTGGTACGCTAAACTATGCACAATTGAACAGCAACCGCCTTTCCGGATTCAACAGCAGCGATGTACGTATCGATAAGAAATGGAACTTCCGCAAAACAACTATTGATTTATTTTTAGATGTTACGAATTGGTATGTAGCAAAAAATCCTGCGATACCAGAATATACTTTTAAAAGAAACGCTACTAATACCGCTTTTGAAACAACAGATGGCTTAGCTATAAAAGCAGATGGCAGTAATGCGATACCAACAAGAGTAAAAAATGATGACCCGTTTGTAACGCCGACCATCGGCGTTATTATAGAGTTTTAAGAGTACCTCAGCTTGAGATTTGTACCGGTAAAAATAAAATTTCACATAGGATATGGCCCTCCGACCTGTGAATTATACAACATATCTGACCTATTATGTAACAGGCATGCTCGTAAGATAATCGAACTTACATCAAAAATAAATGCAATCAGCTCCTCCAATAACAAATAGCCAAAACAATAAAAGCGAATCTCCCAAATCAAACAAACATATTGTTGTTGAAATTGTGGAATATGTTCCCGATTGCATTGTTAGCAAAACAGTGGTCAATAAAAACAGTGGCAATGTTACGGCTACTTCATTTGACGAAGGAGAGAAGCTATGTGAGAAAACGATAGAACATGATATCTATGTTCAGATCATTGACGGAAAAGCAAGCATTACTATTGGCAGTGAATTACATCATCTTAATTTAGGCGATGGAATAATAATTCCTGCCAATATTACACATTGCTTTATTGCCGATTCTCAATTCAAAATGATTACAACTATCATCAAAGACTTTAAACAAGAGCAAGCAATTATTCCTACTCTGCTTCAGAATAACTAACCTCAACATTAGCGCCTACCTCCGCCGGTTGCTGTGCTGTCCCTCAGCAGCACTCACAACTAATAAAATGTGCGAATTATATAACTGCTAACCCACAGCGTGTAACAGTTACGACCCTTACAATACCAATCTTTGTATGCAATGAAAACTATTTTTTTTATCCACAAACAAACTCTTTATGTTGTTTAGAAAAATTATTCCCTTATTTACAGTATTACTATTTACAGCTACTGCTACTTCCCTCTTTGCGCAAGACAATCCTTCTAAATTTGAAATGAAAAAAGATGGTGATGGTGATGGCGTAAAGAATAAAAGAGATAAATGCCCTTCCACTCCTCCGGGAGTGCCGGTAGATGGCACCGGTTGTCCTGTTGATACAGATAAGGATGCTGTGCCTGACTATTTGGATAAATGTCCTTCTATAGTTGGTTCAGTTGGAATGAATGGTTGCCAGGACAAAGATAAAGATGGTGTAAGCGATCCAAATGATAGTTGTCCGGATGTACCCGGTGATGCAAGATTTAAAGGCTGCCCTGATAGTGATGCAGATGGCATCCAGGATTCGCAGGATAAGTGTCCGAATGCTGCAGGGTTAGATATGTTTCAGGGATGCCCGGATACAGATGGCGATGGTGTGGCAGACTCCAATGATAAATGTCCTGATACAAAAAAAGGAATTAAAACAGATGTAAACGGATGTGATGCCGACAGCGATAGAGATGGTGTGTTAGATGCAGATGACAAATGTCCTGCTACCAATGCAGGAACAAAAGTGGATGCATCGGGATGTCCTGCTGATACAGATGGAGACGGCGTGTTGGATGCAGATGACAAATGCCCGGGTGTAATAGGAGTTATATCAAACAATGGCTGTCCGGTTGTAAAAAAAGAAGTGCCGAAGCGTATGCAATTTGCAACCCGCCGTGTAATGTTTGAATCAGGAAATGCGCTGATAAAAACATCTTCTTACCCTATGCTGGATGAGGTAGCGAATATTTTAAAAGAATATCCAGATTATGATTTGCGCATTGGTGGCCATACAGATGGTCTTGAAAAAAATCCAACTACTGTTTCGCAAAGCCGTGCAGATGCAGTGATGTCTTATTTAACAGGCAAAGGCGTAGCTGAAAGCAGGATAGCTGTTACAGGATATGGTAAAACAAGACCTGCAGGCTCAAATGCAAATTCAACAGCAAGGGCATTAAACAGAAGAGTGGAACTTGAATTATTCTTACGATAATATAAAAGCGGTTGTAATTTTTTTTCATGTTCAAGGTTCGATTTTGCAAGAAAGGGCTATGCTACGTTTCAATACGCAGTATGGCCCTTCTCGTTTGATAGCTCCATTTGCATAGCTTATTTTCTTGTTAGCCACTGTTCAAAAAAAGCATTCTAGTCGCTGGCCCATATCAAAGCATCTCCGTGTACCCAACTTAATTATTTTATTAACTTAGGTATCGTTTTAGCTCAATCACCGGTCATGAAGAACGAAACCAAACTCATTCATAAAAGTTATTCATACGCTTATCTGGCTATTTTTCAATGTAGTGATCTTTTATATGTTGTATGCCGCACTTACCAATAAACTGGATAAATGGTTGTGGATCGGTTATGGTTTGTTTGTTATTGAAGGGATCGTTTTATTGCTGTTCAAATTCTTTTGCCCGTTAACCATCATTGCCCGAAAATACTCTGACTCTACAAAGCACAATTTTGATATTTATATTCCCAACTGGCTGGCGAAATATAATAAGCTCACTTATACTTCCATTTTAGTAGTAATTGTTATAATCACCATTTACCAGCTTTTGAAATAATGATAGCGGGATGTTGATACATCTCCTGCCGGATCTCATAAATTTAATTACCGGTAATTTGCTTTTAGTTAAGTACTTTTAAAAAAATTGTATATGTCAAAAACAAAGATCACCGTTAATAATAACGGGTCATTAAAAGTAGAAGGAGATTTTGAAGTAGTAGACCGCAACGGTGGTGTTTATAATTTACAGGGCAGAGAAATTGTTTCTTTTTGTCGCTGTGGTTTGTCGAAAAATAAACCATTTTGTGATGGCTCCCACAACGGGCATTTTGAACATGAAGCCGTTGCTTTTGATTTACCGCCAAAGAAAACGATATAAGAAAGAACGGTTAATTGAAAGAGATGATGAATTGATTGGTGTTTGAGTGTAATAATTTTTTTATTTGTCCAATGAAAAAAATATTCTCTGTATTAATATTATTAGCAATTCAACTCTCCAGCGTTGCTCAAACCTGGCAGGATACAGTGGTGCTGATTGAAAAAGCATTCGACCGGTACAAACCAACAATACCCGGTGCCCAATTAGCAATCAGCAGAAATGGAGAGGTAATTTTTTCCCGTGCATGGGGCATGGCCGATATGGAGCATAATGTACCGTTAACCAATGGATCTGTTATCGAAGCAGGATCGGTGTCTAAACAGTTTACTGCAGCAGCTATATTATTGCTGGAGCAACAGGGCAAGCTTTCTCTTGGAGATAATGTACGAAAATACATTCCTGAATTACCTGAATATGCCAACAGCATCACATTAAGGCATATGATGCAACATACCAGCGGACTAAAAGACTGGGGATCCGTAGCAGGGATAGCAGGATGGCCCCGCTCAACCAAAACATATAGTAATGATGATGCCCTGGATATTATCGCTAAACAAAAAACATTAAATAATATTCCGGGTGATGAATATATATATAGCAACTCGGGCTATAACCTATTTGCAATAATTGTTGAAAGAGTAAGTGGTAAAAGCCTGGCAGAGTTTTGCCGCATCCATATATTTGAACCGGCAGGTCTTACGCATACAGAATGGAGAAATAATTTTAAAAAGATCGTTCCGAACAGGGCTATTGCTTATGAAAAAAATGGCAATACTTATTTAACGGATATGCCCAATGAATATGCCTACGGTAATGGCGGCTTATTAACTACTGCAGAAGATCTGTTGCGCTGGAATAATTATTACCTGAGTGGAAAATTAGGAAGCCCTTCATTATTGCCCAAACAGTTAGCTACAACACCACTAAATAATGGGACCATCAATTTTTATGCTGCAGGATTGCGGGTAGATTCCGTCCGTGGCTGGAAATATATTGCCCATACAGGTGCTACAGCAAGCTATCGGTCATCCCTGCAATATTTTCCTGATCTTGGTTTGTCTATAGCATGGCTAAGTAACAGTTCTGAATTTGATAACGGCCCCAATATGCCGAATGCTATCAGAGATATTATGGTGAAAAACATTGCTGTTGCAGCAAAAAGAAATCCTGCAACGCCTTACACTGTATCAACAGAAAAATTAAAAAGCTATGCAGGCTGGTACAGAGATCCAAAAACCGCAAGCGGAACAAAACTTATTCTTCGCAACGATACACTACGAACACAAACAGGAACTGCATTAATACCAATTGCTGAAAATATTTTTATGCAAGGCCAAACAAGAGTGGAAATACAATCAACAACTCCACGAAAGATCCTTTTAATTTCACCGGCTGATACTATAATATATATTGCAGCAGACTCTGCACAAACAAATGAAAAAAGCTTACAGGATTATGTGGGTGAATATTGGTCAGATGAAGCAGAAGCAAAATATATTGTGAAATTAAAAGATGGAAAACTGTTTGCACAACGTAGTCCTACCTCAGCCACAATACTTACACCTTTGTATAAAGATGGATTCAGCACCCCCGGCACCAATATTTTTATTGAGCGAAATAAAAAAGGACAGGTTACCGGTATGAAACTATATGTTGGCAGGGCTAGGAATGTGGAGTTTAGGAAATTGTGAGAATATCCAATGGTAAAAAGAAATTTTAACCTTTTAAAAGGGTGACCCGGAATTTTATAGAACATGAAAAAGGGTTTCATTTTATTTATCTTATTGGGCTTATCGGCATCGTCGTTTACACAAGCAACTGACTCCGCTGCTATACTACAGGAGTTACAGCGTTTAAATGAAATCAGGGATTCTATATCAAAAGCCCTGATAGGACAAGATAACCAGTTGCAGGAAAAGGGAGACTTACCAATGCCAGTTGACCCCGGCACCGAAGAAGAAATACCCAGCGAAAAACAAGCAAATTTTGACAGAGTAATGAAACAACTGGAGGAAGAACAACATGTTTTTAGAAATAGAATACTACTGTTGGCTGGCGGTTTTTTTATTATTTTGTTTGCGATGAGAGCTATACTCAATAAGCAGGAACAAAATAAGAAAACCAGAAAGAATAGAAACCCCTTGGTGTAAGCTCAATAGCTAACACCTACCTTCAAAAACAAAATGCTACCAGTCATCGCAAACATTTAGACGTATGACTATTGAATTACGTAAATTGATAAAGTAACAAAATGCAATTTATCATGAACAACAATTCATTCGAACGTCGCCGGTTTATAAAGAGTTCAGCTTTCGGTTTAATTGGCATCACCACATTTGGTTTTGCATCATCACAGGATGCGATCAGCAAACCGTGGCATAATAATGATAAAGACCCTTTATTTTATCGCTATCCCAGTATGAATGACAGTATGGTTAGTGGAATTGTAGGTGCTTCTCACCGTGATATTGATAAAGTAAAAGAATTGTTGGGTCAGCGACCAGAACTGGCAGTTGCTACCTGGGATTGGGGTTTTGGCGATTGGGAATCGGCGCTGGGTGCCGCCTCTCATGTTGGGCGTAGAGATATTGCTGAATTATTAATGAGCCATGGTGCAAGACCAGATATTTTTACGTTTGCTATGCTCGGTGCTTATAAAAGTTTACAGGAAATTGTTGAAACAGTTCCGGGCATTCAAAAAACGCCGGGCCCTCATGGCATTACGTTATTGCAACATGCAAAAAACAGGCTGGGAGATAAAAATATTTCAGCAGAAGATAAAGTAAATGTAAATAAAGTTATCTCTTACCTTGAAGCTGCAGGCAATGCAGATCTAAAAGCCAAAAGCCTAGAAATTAGCGAGGAAGAAAAGCAAAATTATATTGGTGAATATCGTTTTGGTGATGGAGAAGGAGAAATATTTGTTGTTGATCTTACTTCACAAAAAGCATTAAAACTAGGTCGTAAAGGCTCGTTTGGAAACATGCTAAAAAAAATAGATGAATATACATTTTCACCAACCGGGGCACCATCTGTAAAAATTATTTTTAAGATGACCAGCGACAGGGCAACTTCTTTCAGCATACATGAACCAGAACCTTTGGTAACAGCAGTAAGAATATAATTTTTTCTTATCTGTTCAACTAACTTTATTACTTATAAGCCAATGCCTTAAACATTGGCTTTTTTGATTCGGTTCTCACAAGTTTTTAATGTTTTGCCCGTCACATAAAAGTTACCTTTACCTTTTATTAAAACCAGTGCTTTGCGATTTACTTCCTCAATTAAATATTTTTTTTTATCCCTTCTTGTGTTCCTGTTAGCAACTTCTTTATTAACAGCACAGGTTGACCGGGAACCTCCTACAACAGGTAATGATGGCTCAATACTTAAGCTAAAAGAAAATAAGCTATATGGTAAAATTATTGATGCCGGCACCGGAAAAGGAATTGAAGCAGCTTCTGTACAATTATTCAGCATTAAATTTTCCGATGGCAGCAAAAAAGAAGAATTGGCCGGCGGTATGCTTAGCAAAGCCAATGGTGATTTTATTTTTGAAAAATTAACTGCTGCGGACAGCTTTCGTATTATTATATCAGCTATCGGCTATGAGATAGTAGAAAAAAATATTTCGTTGGGCGAACCTGGCAAAACCCCTTTTGAAAAAGACCTCGGTAATATCTTATTGCAGGCAGCCATCAAACAATTAGATGATGTTGTAATTACAGTTCAAAAACCCGGTTTGGTAATGGGTATTGATCGTAAAATATTTAATGTAGAAAAAAGCCTTGTGGCTACCGGTGGAACCGGACTCGACATCATGAAAAATATTCCTTCTGTTTCGGTTGACGTGGAAGGTAATGTGTTGCTTCGTAATAATGCTCCGCAAATTTTTGTGGATGGTCGCCCCACTATTCTTACATTAGACCAGATACCTGCCGATAATATTGAACGGGTAGAACTTATCACTAATCCTTCCGCAAAGTTTGATGCCGCCAGTGGCGCCGGCATCATCAATATTATTTTAAAGAAAAATAAACGTATTGGTTTAAATGGAATTGTTTCTGCAGGTGCAGGCACACCTGATATTCTCAATGGCAATATTAATTTAAGCATGCGGGAAGGGAAGTTCAATTTTTTTGTCAGTGGAAATTACAATCAATCCGGTGGAAGAGCAACCAGTGAAACAAAAAGGGAGAATAAGGAAAACGGCATAACAGAAGATTATTTCAACCAGTTCTCACGGGGCAACCGCTTACGTCGCTTCGGTTCACTCCGGGTTGGCTTGGATTATTTTCTTGACAATCGTAATACTTTATCACTTACACAAAACGTAGTACAGGGAAAAAATTATAACGAAGAGGAACAAGAGCAGGAGAATTTAGATATCAACAAACTTCTTACTTACTATGGAGAACGTTTTTCTGAAAGCAGCTCCCGGTTCAACCGGTATAATACCCAACTGAACTTTACCCATAAATTTCCGCAGCAAGGAAAAGAGTTAACGGGTAACATTAATTACAATGCGGGAAACGGAACTGATTACAGCGACATTACGAATTTCTATTTCAACCCGGATGGAACAGAGTACAATCCAAAGAATGTAGCCAGGAATGATGGAAACAATGACAATAAGCAATGGACCTTTCAATTAGATTATACTAACCCGAAAAGCGAGGACAAAAAATTTGAAGCAGGGCTTCGTTCCTACATCAACAACTACAGCAGCCAATACAATGCTTTTGCAGTTCTAAGTAATGGTACTTCCATAAAACTTCCGATCAGCAATAATTATGCATACCGGGAATTTGTAAATGCAGCTTATGCAACTTATTCTGACAAGTGGAAAACCTTCGGCTACCAGGTAGGTTTACGAACAGAACATTCTAAATTCAATGGAGAATTGGTTGATAGTGCATTTAAATTTGGCTATGAATATCCTAACAAAATAGAACGTATCTGGGATGCACTTTTTCCAAGCTTGTTCGTTACCAAACAATTTGGAGAAAATACCGAAATGCAGGTAAACTATTCCCGCCGTATACGCCGTCCAAATTTCTGGCAATTGAATCCATTTGTTGACATTACGGACCCCGTTAACCTCCGGCAAGGCAACCCACAATTACGGCCAGAATTTGTGAACTCATTTGAGTTTAATTATAGCCAGAATTATGGCAAAGGCAATAATTTTTTGGGGGTTCTTTATTACCGGAACAATCCCGGAGATATAACCCGTTACAGCGATACTATATCTGCACAACAATTTCAACAATTAAATAATGCGGCAGTTGACCCTAACGCTATTCTTAACACATTCATCAATGCACAGAGCACTAATACCATTGGGCTTGAACTTACACTACAACAAAAACTAGGTAATCACTTTGACATCACCCCTACTTTTGATTTGCAATACCAGAAAGTAAATGCTATCATAAATGAGTTAAACCTCAGCAACGAAGGATATAACTGGGAAGGGAAACTGATCGTAAATTATAAAACAGGGATTGAAAAAAAATCATTGTTCAAAAATGTAAGCATGCAGCTGATCGGTGAATATGAATCAGCAGAAATACAGGCACAGGGACGCAGTCGCCCTGAATACAGTGTAGACTTTGCGTTGAGAAAGGACTTTCTGAAAGACAAAAAAGCCAATTTCACTTTTAGTATTGGCGATGTTTTCAATACACTACGATTTGGAAATGTTTATGATACAGAGAGTTTTTACCAGGATTCGTACTGGCGCAGAAACGTCAGAAGTTTCCGTTTTACCTTCTCTTATAAATTTGGAAAGGCAGACTTCTCACTTCGCCGCAACCGTGACAACGGAAATGAGGAAGAATAAAGAAATGAATAGAAGCCTGTAAATATTTTACTTCTTATCTTCCGTTTCAAATTTTACAACATGGGAAAACTGCATGACTCGATCAAGCCAGCGCATAAAGAATTCATTGAAAAGCAACACATGTTTTTTGTTAGCACTGCACCGCTTAGTGCTGATGGCAGGGTTAACCTTTCGCCTAAAGGATTGGATTGCTTTAAAGTGTTAGGGGATAACAAGGTTGGTTATATGGACCTGATCAGCAGTGGTAATGAAACTTCTGCCCATACGTTGGAAAATGGTCGTATCACCATTATGTTTTGCTCTTTTGAAGGAGCTCCGAATATTCTCCGTTTGTACGGAAAAGGATTTACTGTATTGCCCTATACTCCCGAATGGATACAATACTCGTCACGGTTTACCATTTACCCCAGCACAAGGCAACTCATCATTGCTGAAATTGACCTGGTACAAACTTCCTGCGGCTTTGGTGTGCCGTTGTATGATTATGTTGGCGAAAGAGATATTCATTTTGAATGGGCAGAAAAGAAAGGTGCTGATGGATTGCATGAATATGTGCAACAAAACAATTTGAGGAGTTTAGATAATTTACCTACTGATCTTGGATTACAGCATTGATCATCCTGCTTGCTGCTGCTGGAACTCAAAATCAATAGCTTTTGCCAGCGCATCATCTAATTCGA
Organism: Chitinophagaceae bacterium IBVUCB2; assembly: GCA_002127295.1. GTDB lineage: Bacteria > Bacteroidota > Bacteroidia > Chitinophagales > Chitinophagaceae > JJ008. Next base: position 926,248 of record NFUV01000002.1, on the reverse strand, counting down.
TCCTGCTATGCTTATAACTAAAAAAAGCAGCCGCGGCAAAACAGGCCAGTGATAAAAAATACCAGATCGTAAACTTCAGTTTTATCACCATACCCATATTGATATCTTTTATTTCCGTACTACTGTTCAGCGCCGACCTCATCGCAATTTTAAATTGTATCAGCAATGCAATCAGCATTAACGTTGCTAGTATACCAGCAGACATTGCTACCATAGACCTTGTCCGATGAAAAGAAAAACAAATTCCTACACCTGCCACGGCAAATACCAAAGCCAGAATGGCAAATACATTTGGTCCCTCCCGCAGCATTTCTTTGGTTGGTTTATCTGTGGGGCTTCTAAGCTTTTCCAGGTATTCATTATCACCGGCTCCAAGAGCTGTTTTCCATGGCGAACCGATTGCAAGACCAATACCTGTATTTCCAACCAATGTCATTGATCCGCATTTAAGTTCCACAAAAGGCAACAGAAAAAGTAAAATACCTACTGCAAACGAAACGGTATTCGTATGCCGCTTCCTGAAAAAATTACTTTCTTTTAAATCGCTTAAAACAACTGCTGGTGATTGCTCCATAGTGACAGAATAAGCCGGAAAGATAAATTAAATAGAAAAATCCTCCCAATAGGCATCCCCATTTTCTTTCTCTTTATTACAAGTACATTTGCAGATGCTCCGCCGTTCCATAGAAATTATTACCAGCAGTTTTAAAATGGCTTTGCAAGAGTTGTGGAAGAACAAACTCCGCACTTTCCTTTCGCTGTTTGGCATTACGATCGGCATCTTCTGCATAATTGGTGTGCTGGCCGTAGTGGGAAGTCTCGAAAGGAATATACAAAATGAAGTACAATCGCTGGGCACTAATACCATTTATATAGATAAGTGGGATTACACCGCTGGATCCGGATCTGAATATCCCTGGTGGAAATACACCAACAGGCCCTTACCAAAATATGAGGAAGTAAAACACATTAAAGAAAGAACAGCCAGTGCTAAATATGCCGCCTTTCGCATTCGGGTAAATGACCAGGTTGAGTACAAAGGAAATATTTTATCTAAAGTAAACATGTATGGCATCACGGAAGATTTCTCTTTTATTCAACCCCTGGAAATAATCTATGGCCGTTACTTATCTGCAGCAGAATTTGATAACGGCAATAGCATTACTATTATTGGTAATGATGTAGCCGAAAAATTATTTGGACAAGCATCCCTTGCTATAGACAAGCAAGTAACCCTGCGTGGTAAAAAAGTATTGATTGCCGGGGTAATAAAGAAGCAAGGACGACAAATGATTGGTGGATGGGATTTTGATCAAAGTATTATCCTGCCTTACCGCTTTGCCCGTTCGGTTATGAATGAACGAAGAGCTGACCCATTAATAATGGTGCAGGGACATGATAATGTAACAAGCAAGGCATTAAAAGATGAACTAACAGGAACGATGCGGGCCATTCATAAATTAACCCCGGTAAAAGAAGAAGATTTTGCATTGAATGATATCAATGATTTCAGCAGCACCATCAGTTCAGCATTTGTAAGTTTGAATATCGGAGGATGGGCTATTGCGGCACTGTCTTTGATTGTTGGAATGTTTGGTGTAGCAAATATTATGTTTGTAACAGTGCGGGAACGGACAGGACAAATTGGATTGAAAAAAGCCGTAGGTGCCAAGAACAGGGTTATACTGGCGGAGTTTTTATTAGAATCAGCATTTCTCTGTATCATAGGCGGATTGATTGGATTATTATTAGTTTTTCTCCTCACTCAGTTACTAACGGGAGCATTAGATTTTCCCGTTTATATTTCTACTACCAATATGGTGTTGGCCATTGTTATTTGCATTATTGTTGGTGTTGTCGCCGGTTTTATACCGGCCAGGCAAGCAGCAAGAATGGATCCCGTAGCTGCTATAAGAAGTAAATAAGAATGCAGCGAAATAACACAACCAGTTGTCAATTTTAAAAAGAAAGGATATGCGTAAGCTATTACTAATTTTTCTTTTTGCGATTACCGCTATGAAATGTGAGAAGGAACAACTGGAAGAAGAAATGGGTTTACTAAAAGATTATACAGGAACATTAGACGGATGTGGTTTTTTAATTGAACTTGATAACGGCAACCGATTGGAACCTGTAAGCAACCAGTCGGGTGTAACTTTTGAAAATAACCGGCGGGTGATGGTGAAATACCGGGTAAAACAAACCTATTCTATTTGTATGGCAGGACAAGGAGCAGAAATAGTCAGCCTTCGCTACCTTTGATGCAATTTATGCCTGTAACAATCCTTGCAGTTGAATCAAGTTGCGATGAAACATCGGCTTCCGTTTGTGTAGATGGAAAAATCCTCTCCAATTATATCGCCAACCAAACGGTGCATGAAAAATACGGCGGTGTGGTTCCCGAACTTGCTTCGAGAGCACATATGCAAAACATAGTTCCGGTTGTTGATGCGGCTATTAAAGAAGCCAATTGTCAATTAAAAAATATAGATGCAATTGCTTTTACACAAGCTCCGGGACTAATTGGTTCATTGCTGGTGGGTGGACAATTTGCAAAATCTTTGGCCTTGTCACTAAACAAACCCCTGATCGCCGTTCACCATATGCAGGCACATGTACTGGCCAACTTAATTGCAGAACCCAAACCTTCATTTCCTTTTTTATGTTTAACAGTTAGTGGGGGACATACTCAAATTGTAGTATGCGAATCGCCAACCAGCATGAAAGTAATTGGTGAAACCATCGACGATGCAGCCGGAGAAGCTTTTGATAAATCTGCAAAATTGCTTGGCCTCCCCTACCCGGGCGGGCCGTTAATTGATAAATATGCAAAAGAAGGTGATGCTACCCGATTCAAATTTCCGGAGCCACAAATTCCTGATCTCAATTTTAGTTTCAGCGGATTAAAAACCTCTATTCTTTATTTTTTACAAAATGCAGGCAAAAGCAATTTGTTTAAAGAAGAATTTACGGCCACCGAAGAAGAAAAAAAAGAATTTATCAATAATAACCTGGCTGATATCTGCGCTTCCATTCAACATAGAATTGTTACAATACTTATTAATAAATTGAAAAAAGCATCGATAGAAACAGGCATTTACAATATTTGCCTGGCTGGTGGCGTATCGGCCAATAGTGGTTTGCGAAAAGCGTTTGAAGAAGCCGGGAAAAAATACCACTGGCAAACTTTCATTCCTGCTTTTGAATATTGTACCGATAATGCGGGTATGATTGCCATAACAGGTTACTATAAATTTCTGGCCGGCCAATTTGCTGATCTGTCTGTTAGTTCCACCGCCAGAGCTGAATGGTAGAACACCTGATTGCTGTTAGCTTCCCGCTGCAAGCATTCGTTCAAATTCATAATTTCATTCTTCATTAAAACCCGGCAATGGCCAACTCTCATTTTCAATTCAAGCAATTCACTATTCACCAGGATAAGTGTGCTATGAAGGTGACGACGGATAGTTGTTTGTTTGGGGCCTGGGCTGCGGAGAAAGTCAAGCTTCTTGATCCCGGAATTAATAAGGGTCTTGACATCGGAACAGGGACAGGCTTATTATCTCTGATGCTGGCACAGCAAAGCAATATATATTTTGATGCATTGGAGATTGATGTAAATGCGACGAAACAGGCGCAAGAAAATGTCCTTCTCTCGCCATGGAAGGAGCGAATAAATGTTCTCAATTTTGATGCAATTGAATTTTCAAACACCACTCTGTATGACTTGATAATCAGCAATCCACCTTTTTATGAAAATGAATTAAAGGGGAAAAACTCAGGCAAAAATATTGCACATCATGATGGTGGCTTACTGCTTCCAGAATTACTTTCAATTATCAAGAGAAATCTTGCTGCTAATGGCGTCTTTCTTTTACTGTTGCCCTACAAAAGGCATGAAGAAATCAGGAAATTATTTACAGAACATGAGCTGGTTATTGAGCAAATAACATTTGTAAAGCAGTCTGTAAACCATGACTACTTCCGTATAATGCTGGCTGGCAGATTGCAATCTGCCTGGCCTGCGGAAACAATAATTAATGACATAGCTATCAAAAGTGAAGACGACAAATACACTCCTGCTTTTACAGAATTATTGAAAGACTATTATTTGTATTTGTAAGGAGAGACCTTTATTTCCCTTCTGCATATTCCTTTAGATATTCAAACTCCTTCGTTAACTGTCCGTCTTTGGCCATTGTAGCCCAGTTAATTATTTCAGATCCTTTACCAAGTAAATCTTCCAAAACATGCTTTATCAATTGCTCACCAAAATAACGACTTGCATCTCGTGGCAATTCGTTGGGTAAATTTCCTACCGCCATTAAATCAATTGAGTTGGGTAAATAAGGAGCGGTCTTTTCTAATGTGATTTTATCAATACCATAAACAGGATCTTCAATAGTTTGGTCGCCAACATTAATTGGCACCGATCCGTCCGCATCATCTGTTATATCGGCAATGGTTTGAATAATAAAATTATCCGCCTTTACTGATGCTTTTTCAAAAAGGCGGGGCACATTTTTATCCCAGTAAACACCATTCAGTAAAATATCAGTTTGTGCAGCATATGGCAAAAACTTACATTCATATTTCTCAGGATGTTCATGAAATTCCATGCGGGAATACTGACCGGTTTCTTTGTGGCGATACAATTCCGCACCTTTTAACTGTGTATAAACAGGGTACGAAAAACGGCGAACAAGATAATCATCGGGCTCAACTTCGTGTATCCCCATCAGGTTCATGATCTCTAAAATACCATGAGCCACTCTGCCAGATCCTGTTACTGCAATCTTTACATTGGGCAATCGAAGACCAAAATAGTTATGAATCAAATCCCTGAAACTGCGCTGCTTATAAACTCTGTCTAATTTAAAAAGTCCGGTTCTGTTACCGTATGCCATCATACCATTATGTGCTCCTACAATACCTGCAAAAAAGCCAAACCCTATAATCCGCTGACCATCTTCATGCTCCAGGCACTCATAATCTATTAGGGTAATTTTCTTATCGAGAATGGCCCGCATCAATTTCTGGTTATGCGGTTGCTTCTTTTTAGTGTGAGAAAAAAATAAATAGGTTTTGCCCGGAATCAGCTGTTCAACCGGCACTTCCTTTATCCCAAATAATATATCGCAATCTGACAGGTCTTCCTTTACCTCCGCCCCGGCAGACAGGTACTCCTTATCAGAAAAACAACGGCTTTCCGAGGTTTGAACCACCACCTCGATCTGCGGAGCATTTTTTTCAATCCATTTACATTGCGAAGGGGTTAAAGCCACCCTGTTGTCAGCCGGAGTTTTACCTTCTCTTATTAATCCAATTTTCATCATTCAAGCATTTATCGTTAGCGATACTAAGTAGAAATTTCGCATGGCATAAACCAATGTGGCAAAGTTGCCGTTAAAATCTATTGGAAACAAACTGAATTAAAAGGCCGGCAAAAAATATAATAAAACCCTATACCTCATTTACGAATGCAGGAAGTTCCAGACTGCCTCCCTTCATAATTCGTAGCTTTGTAAAGTAAAAAGTAGTCATGAATTATTTTGAATTGTTTGATATCCCTGTGCAACTAAAAGTGGATACTGCTTCCCTGTCGAAGAAATTTTTTGCATTAAGTAAACAGTTTCACCCGGATTATTTTGCCAATGAAACGGAACAAGTACAGACAGATACATTGGAGAAAGCGGCTTTATTAAATAAGGCCTGGAAAACATTTCAAAGCCCGGATGCTACTATTAAATATTTATTGCAGGAAAAAGGCCTGTTGGAAGAAGAGGAGAAATATGACCTCCCTCCTTCTTTTTTGATGGAAGTAATGGATATAAATGAGTTATTGATGGATTCGGAGGAGCCCGGACAGCTGGATGAAATAAAATTTTCGATCACCAATCTTGAAAACGAAATATATGCCCCTGTTAAAGATATTATTGAGAATTATAAAGACGGTATTAGTTCCGAAAAAGAATTGTTGCAGGTAAAAGAATATTATTACAAAAAGAAATACCTGGACAGGCTTCTGCGGGAAATAAAATAAACAAGTTTATTCGACGATGAACTTATTCAGTGCTTCCGTTTCTACGATAAACTTTTATTCAACGCATATTCTACGCCTCTTAATTCTGCCAGTCCCCGCAACCTTCCTATCGCCGAATACCCGGGATATGTTTTCTTTTTCAGATCATCCAACATCTGGTGGCCATGATCGGGTCGCATGGGAATTGAGATATTTCGTCTTCTTTGTATCAATACAATTTCTTTGATCACTTCATACATATCAGTATCACCGGCTAAGTGATCGGCTTCATAGAAATTCCCTTCAGCATCTCTCTTTGTATTGCGCAGGTGAAGAAAGTGAACATTGTCACCAAACCGTTGTAACATTTTTACAATATCATTATCCGCCCTTGCACCATAAGAACCCGTGCAAAAACATAGCCCATTGGCTGAAGACGGAACTGCATTCAACAGGTCTGCCGCATCCTGTTCCGTACTTACAATTCTGGGCAAGCCTAAAATACCATAGGGCGGATCATCCGGGTGAATAGCCATTTTTAACCCGCATTCTTCTGCTACCGGAACAACTTGCTGTAAAAAATAAAATAAGTGCTGCTTTAGTTTATTGGCATCGATCCCTTCATATGTTTTTAATGCCGACAATATCTGTGCCTCTGTAAATCGTTCTTCACTTCCTGGCAATCCCAGTAAGGAATTCCTGTATAAAGTTTCCTCTTCATCGTCCGTCATTCTATCAAACCGAAATTTTGCTTTTTTTATTTCTTCTTCCGTATAATCATTTTCGGCACCGGGTCTTTTTAATATAAACAGGTCGAAAGCAATAAAAGCAGAACGTTCAAAATACAAAGCTTTGCTACCATCCGGCATGGTATACGAAACGTCTGTCCGCATCCAATCCAGTATCGGCATAAAATTATACGTCACCACTTTCAAACCGCAGGCAGCAACATTTCGCAAACTCTCTTTGTAATTTTCAATATGAAGTTTGTAATTGCCCAACTGCTTTTTTATGTCTTCGCTTACCGGCAAACTTTCTATAACGGTCCATGTCATACCCGCTTCTTCAATAACATTTTTGCGTTTGTTGATCTCATCTACAGTCCATACTTCTCCCACAGGTATATGATGCAGCGCTGTAACTACTCCATCACAACCGGACTGTCGTATATCTGATAAACTTACCGGGTCATTCGGCCCAAACCATCTCATTGTTTGATGCATCAACATGTTCGAAAATTTTTGATTAAAAAGTTTTTTGATTTAGCGGAAGATAATCTCATTCGTATAATTGTCCAAAAGCTTTGCAGGTACAAATGAATAGCTTTATCACATAAAAAAAGACAACCTTTAAGTTGTCTTTTTTGGTGCCCGGGACTGGAATCGAACCAGCACATCCTTGCGAACGGCAGATTTTGAGTCTGCTGCGTCTACCAATTCCGCCACCCGGGCATCCTGGTAGTCCCAAATTGCTTGGGAGGGTGCAAATGTAAATGGGAAATGGTAAACAATAAAATTTAAAAATAGCGGCAGAAAGGGAGTAATTGACTGAATGGCCGTCTCAGATCTTAAGGATCTTATGACAATAAAATACCCTGCCCCGGCTCCTATATTAAATTAGATACCGCAACGTTCTGCGAATAAAATCGTCCTTACCTGGATTATTTTATTTGATACTGCCCACACATGTTAACAGCTTAAACCCCTATTACTGATTTACTTGAATAAAGTATAGCTTTACAACAAAATTGGACCCTTGGGGAAATAAGTCAACGTAAAAAAACAAAAATGTACACCTATTTAAAAAAATTTGTTTTCCTGGCACTTTTAATTCCTGCTCTTGCACATTCACAGGATAAGAATGTAATTATCAGAGTTGTTCAAGACAATGAGTCTAGCCGCCTTGACAATTTTGAAACCAACCTGTTATTAAAAAGAAGCAGTTTTAAATTCCAGATACTCTTAAATAATGTGGAAGGCGTTTATGTTTTTGCCAGTGTCCGGGATTCTGTATATCGTTTTACAGAAAACAGCCCTATCCGTGACTTTGAATATCTTAACTTATTAGAACTTCGGGATGGCGACAAAAACAACACAAACAGGGAGCTCAACTTAAGTGAAACGGGTTGGTCATACTGGTTTTATAAAGATTCAGCAGACTGGCATTCCTTCAATAGAAAATCTGTTGGTCTGGGTGAAATAGGGATAGTATGCACTAAAGCTATCAGGCAATTTTATGATGTTCCCAACAATAAGGTGCTTAAGATGCGAAATATGGAGACCCCCTTATACCTTTATTTTGTAGCCGTAAAAGAATTTGATAAGGATGGCAAACCTCTTACAGAGTTAATGCGCCGAAAAGTAAGAATAGAGTGGACGGATGAAGATTAAAAAAATGTATTGCCAACTTAAAAATAAATCAGCAATACATTTCCGCTTATCCTTCTACCTAAGCTACCAGCTATTCTTAAAATGAATTGTAATTAAATTTCTGTCCTCCAATACTTGCCTCATACATCAATCCACCTTTTTGTTGCGTAAAGATCATTACTCCTTCTTTATATTTTACATTGGCTGATGCGCCGGCAGTAACAGCAACTGCAGATGCCTGTGCAGAAAATTCAATTTTATTTTCTTTAAACCGGTCAAGATCCGCCTTAAATTCAAAAAAGATTACTTCCCTGTAAGCTTGTCCTCCAAACTGAAATCCAATACTTACCTGTGTGAGTTTAGCTTTACCAATTACACTACCTCTTTCATATACGATTCCGTTACCAGCTGCGCCGCCAATACCGATACCGCCTTTCCCCACATTGGGGAAAATAACATAGCCATAAGCACTTTCAAAAAGATTTTTCATTAGCCCGTCAGTAGCGATAAAATCTGCTTTTGCTTCTACACAATCATCCACCAACCTTTTGTCTTTTCTTGAGGTCTGTGACACCGCTATGGTACTAATAAATAAACCAGCTAGCAAAAAAGAATGTCTCACAACTTTAGTTATAGATTTCATAAACATAAATTTTAATATTAATAATAAGGCAGATCAACCATCATACCCCAATTACATTATTCAAAGACTTTGCCACTAAGTACGAATATCCTTAGTGGCTGTTATTTACTTATATTTATTCTCAAATAAAATTACCATGAAATTCTTCTCTTTATTCTTTCTCGCTGTAGCATGTATTTTTTGCAGCAGCTCAAAAACACCAGTTACAACTATCGGTGAAAATAACGGGCAATTGAAAACGGGTGCTGAGCAAACAGAAAAATACCTGCCTTACCTCAAAGGAAAAAGAGTAGCCATCATGGCGAATCAAACCACAATTATTGGTAACACCCATTTAGTGGATAGTTTGAAGACCCTTGGAATAAACATTGTAAAAGTATTTGGACCCGAGCATGGCTTTCGTGGCAACGCAAGTGCCGGGGTTAAAGTGGTAGATGAAATTGACCAGGCAACAGGTATCCCCATCATTTCATTATATGGAAAAAAGAATAAGCCCAGCAAAGAAGACATGGCTGATGTGGATGTGTTGATTTATGATCTGCAAGATGTAGGATGCCGTTTTTATACCAACATTAATGCATTGTCAAGATTAATGGAAGCTTGCCAGGAGAATGGAAAAGAAATGCTGATCCTTGACAGGCCAAATCCCAACGCCTACCTTATTGATGGTCCTATACTGGATATGAAATATAAATCTGGCATTGGAATGTTTCCAATTCCAATGTCGCATGGATTAACAGTCGCCGAATTTGCACAAATGGCCAATGGCGAAGGTTGGTTAAAAGATAAAGTAAAATGTCCTCTCAAAATTATTACTGTATCTAATTACAATCATGAAATGCTTTATACTCTTCCGGTTAAGCCATCACCGAATTTGAACACACAACAAGCTATCATGCTCTATCCTTCAACTTGTATGTATGAAGGAGTTTATGTTAATCATGGCCGGGGCACCTATTCTCCATTTGTAGTGTTAGGCAGTCCGTACCTTAAAGGGAAATATGATTTTTCCTTTACTCCTACCGGTATCAAAGGCATGTCTGAAACACCATTATTCATGGACCAGGTTTGTTATGGGCTTGATCTTCGTAATTATGATGTGAACCAGTTAATAAAAAGTAAACAAATAAACCTGCAGTGGCTGATGGAGTTGTATAAAGCTTCGCCGAATAAAGAACAGTTTTTTGACCACAAGCTCAGTAAAGAAATGGGAACATTTGAGTTCAGGGTTGGCAACGGCTTACTCCGCCAACAAATTATTGATGGCGTACCTGAAAAAGAAATACGGGCCAGTTGGGAACCCGGCTTAAGCCAATACAAAGTGATGATGAAAAAATATTTATTATACCCTTAATAATTTCACTTGTGAAAAAGCGACAAGATTATATTTCCTGGGATGAATATTTTATGGGTGTTGCTTTACTATCAGCTAAACGTAGCAAAGACCCCAGCACACAAGTAGGTGCCTGCATTGTTAATGAAAAGAATAAAATTGTTGGTGCCGGCTACAATGGATTACCGATTGGTTGTGATGATGATGAATTTCCCTGGCAGAAGGAAGGAGAATTCTTAGATACTAAATATCCTTATATCTGCCACGCAGAATTGAATGCCATACTTAACAATATTGGAATGGATTTGAAGGGTTGTAAAATTTATACTGCCTTGTTTCCCTGCAATGAATGTGCAAAAGCAATTATTCAGTCTGGCATAACAGAAGTAATATACCTTTCTGATAAATATGCCGGCAATGATATTTTTAGAGCTTCCAAATTAATGCTGGACAGGGCCCGGGTAAAATACCGGGAAGTAAAAGTTTCTATCAGCAGTCTTATTCTTTCTTTTAATGAAGTAGATGTTTGAGTCTGGGGATGACTTAAAAATTTATCAACTGCTTTACCTTTCTATTGATGAGAGCCATATTAAGGTACTTGATATTTAAAAACTCAAAATCAGGAATAAGTAGTAATGAGATAGCGGCTTCTTTTAATGCGATCGCATTATTAAAACATTCCAAGGCTTTTTCTCTTGCACCCGCATGGGCATATTCCAGTCCCATCCATAATTGGGAAATATATTCGCTGCGGCTTCTTAAACTATTAAAATGCTCATCTACTTTTTTTTGCAACAAAGAATGATCATCTTCCATTATATATTTTACTAAACCCTGGTCTTGCGATGATTTGGCTGCTAATATGGCTTCCGATTTGTTGCCAAACGTATAATGTAAACGGGCCAGCTCAGCATATCGTCTTTTTTGCAATACCGGATCATGCGATGCTTTAGCAACAAGATTTTTTTGCATTTCCAAAGCCCCTTCCCTGTTGTTCATATTGGCAAGGACCATCACTTTATTCTTCAATAAAAATTCCCACATCGGGTTTATTTCTATACCCTGTTCATACACACCCAATGCAGCATCAAATTCACCTTTTGCCTGTAATAAAATAGCAAGCCACAAATACACATTGGATTGATTGGCGTTAAGGCTGATGGCCCTTCGATATGTTATTTCGGCTGCATGCCAGTCGAATGTTTGAAAATACCAGTAACCAAGAGATGCCTGTGTTTCTCCGGAAAAAGGATCCAACGCCGTTGCTATATCAATATATTTTTTGGCTTGCCAGAGCATCATAACCGGGTCTTCATATCCCCGGAAAGATGATAACAAATAAGTATCAGCTAATCCTGAATAGGCTGCTGCAAAAGATTTATCCCTGTTAACGGCCTGGTGAAAATGTTCTCTTGCTAAAATAATATCAGCCTTATTTCTTTTTTCCGTCAATAACTTCCCCCGTAAATAAGAATCATATGCCTGCAAATCCGCAGTGGGAATATAATCCAGCTCCCGGGTTTCTTTCTTCGATAATGTTGTATTTAAAACAGCAGCTATTGCTAATGCTACTTCCCGTTGTATGGAGAAAATATCATTCAGCGGCCTGTCATAAGAATCGGCCCATATATGTTCATCTGTAACAGCATTGATCAACTGTGCAGTTATCCTGACCTGGTCAGTACTCCGCTGTACACTTCCTTCCAAAATCAAACCAACGCCAAGTTCTTTACCAATTTCTTTAACTGGTTTTGGAGAATTCTTGTACTGCATTACCGATGTACGGGAAATTACTTTGTAAGCTCTAATTTTTGAAAGTTGTGTAATAATATCTTCCGTAAGTCCGTCGCTGAAATAATCTTGTTGCTGGTCGCTGCTAAGGTTTGAAAATGGCAACACCGCTATACTATTAGCATTGGTAATGGTTATTACGGCATCATCATTTCCAGGAGTGGTTTGATGAAAAGGTTCTGTGCCTTCAGTAAGAATTTCATAAATACGAACCGGGGCTTTTACATTTTTTAATTTTTCTTCTTTCACAAAAACTGATTCCAGTTCCTTTTTATTGGCAATATTTCGATATACCACTTCGGATATATAAATACCGCCAGACGGAGCCAACGATTGTATGCGGGATGCAATATTAACAACATCACCAAAAATATTACCGCTATGTACTAACACATCGCCCATGTGAATACCAATGCGAACGGGTATCCTGGGTTCGTTTTGCAAATCTTCCTGTAATAATTTGGCAAATTCTGCCGCATCGGTGGAACTGTTGAATAATAATAATGATCCATCTCCATAATACTGAATGATCTTGCCATTCAGTTCTTCCGCTATTAATTCAACTACTTCCCTGAAGCGATTGATTTTTTCTACCGCTAAATCTTCATTATCCTGCATCATAGCAGTATAGCCGACAATATCGGCAAATAGAATTGCAGCGAGTTGATGAGAATGGTCGGCCATGGTTGAAGTTGGGCGAAGTTAATAAAAATGGATGTTTTTAAAATAGTATTTATACAGCAATTACATTCAACCAGAGCATGTTAGGCTCCAAAAAGCAACCAAAACAGGGGTATTCTTTAGACTATTTTAACACAAACTGGCCTGATAGTTAAAGAGGATAGTTGTCCTCTTATTTGTTAACTAAAATCATTTATATGAAAGCTTTAATTTCTACTCTAACTATTGCAGTATTAGCACTGGCCTCCTGCAAAGCCTATAAAGATGTCCAGGAACCAGAATTCCGGGATGTGGAAAATGTGCGCCTTATTGATGTTGGCCTCTTAGAATCCAAGGCCGGTGCAGATTTGGTCTATTATAATCCTAATAGTTTTACCGTTACCCTTTCATCTGCCCGTGGAGATGTATATGTGGATGATAAGTATTTAGGTCGTTTTGAGCTGGAAGACAAGGTATCGGTTAAAAAAAGAGCTGAATTTATAATTCCGGCTATTTTGAAAATTGATAATATCGGCGCACTAAAAAATCAAAACGAAATTTACAAAAAGAAAGAAGTGAAGATTCGTATTGATGGTGTGGCCCGGTTAACTAAAACTGGTTTTTCCAAAGAAATTCCTATCAAGTATGAAAAGATGGAAAGTGTGGACAAGCTAAGAAGTATTTTGTCCCGTAGTAAATAAAACAATAAAGGGATGAAGAAATGGATCGATTAATTTCTTCATCCCTTTTTTATGTCTGGTTCGCAGTTGCGTTAATACCTTGCCGGCTGCCCGGTTTTAGGAATTGACTTATAGATAAACTCCCGCAATTGTTCATTGGATGTTGCAAGGTCTTCCCGGCGCAGGTACATCATATGGCCACTGCGAAATCCTGTCCAGGTCATCCGGCTTTTTAATTTCCCGCCCGGGTCCATTTGCCACATATTATATTTTGCATTGAAATAGTCACAGGCACCATCATAATATCCTGATTGCACCAGCAAGTGCAGGAATGGATTTTGTGCCATCGCCTGGCGGAGGTTCTCTCCTGTTCTGTCGTTGGTTCTGTCCCATGGTGATACAGGACCGAACATATAATACCGCAAATCAGTTTTAAAATTCAACTCTTCCCGCAGGTACATATTAATAGCCGGAGTAAAAGCATGTAACCAGGAAGTAAGTTCCGAATTAAAATCAGGCCTATCTCCTGCATCCTGGCGGTCTATTCCTTTGTAACGGGAATCCAAACGACCAACAGTGAATCCTTTATCCCGCAATAATTCTTTCCAGAAAAATGCTGGTTCAATATTCAAGTTGCGTTGCAAAATTACCGTTTCAGCTATACCTGAATAGCGGGACATCTTTGCAGCAATTTGTTTTTTCTGTTCATCACTCAATGTATTTCCTTTTGCCAAAGCAGGAATCAATTGATTGACTGTAAAATCTTCAACCTCTGGTAACATGGCAGTAAGATCTTTTTGTTGCAGGTCAGCCGGCAATACTTTATGATACCAGGCTGTAGCGGCATAATACGGAAGCATCAATGCCTGGTCTACAGGGCCATCTCTTAGTATTCCTAATTCTGTAGGAGAAACCAAAACTACTCCATTCAAGTACATCCATTGTGCATTTTGTAATTCCAATGCAAGTCCGGACACCCGGTTGGTTCCATAACTTTCTCCTATTAAATATTTAGGCGAAGCCCAACGATTTTTTCTCGTTACAAATGTGTTCAACCATTCTGCCAGGTATTTTATATCTGCATTTACACCAAAGAATCTTGCAGTTGGAATATCCTTGCTTATCATACGGGAAAAACCAGTGTTAACAGGGTCTACGTATAATATATCGGCAACATCTAATATTGAATAAGGATTGTCCCGCATACCATATGGTTGAATAGGATATCCTTCATCATCAATATTCAAAATACGGGGACCCGTATATCCTATTTCCATCCAAACAGATGGAGTGCCGGGACCGCCGTTAAAAGAAATCACTAAGGGCCTTGCGGCCTTATCTTTTACATCTGTTCTTTCATAAAAAGTATAAAATACACCAGCGATCGCTTTTCCATCCTCGTCCCAAACAGGCATAACACCAGCGGTGGCATTATAAGGCACCGCTTGTCCTTTGATAGTTACTTGCCCTTTAGTAGTAACGGCAGTATCCGTTTTTACCATCCGGTTTATTACAATTTGTTTTTCCTGTGCCATACTGAAAAGTGAAGCGAATGCAAATAAGATGAGCAGTAGTTTTTTCATACAAGAATAATTTAGCAGAATGAAAAATGAATGTAAGAAATTATACAATCTCTTTATGGAGAAATATGTGTATCGACGAAATCAATTGATCAATTAAAAAAGGACATAATATCTTACTCCCTTTTCATTCTTGAAAACGGATACCCACCACAACCCTTTCTCGGATTAGTTCGGTCTGCCTTTTGTTTAGTGATCGCTTCCTCTATAGTTTTTGCATTATATATCGTAAGACAAAAACCCCAATACCAGGGTTCCATATTTTCAAACCGCATCACATCAATACGGGTATATAATCCAGGTTCACCGGGATTTGTAGCCGCATTCCTTGCAATAAAAAATTGCCCCGCACTGTCATAACTCAGCAAGTGATACTTTATGTTAGAATGCTGTATCCATCTTGTATCAGAGATTGTGTACCGAATGCCATAATCGTCCCGGAAATTACCTCTCATATCCGCAGGAATATTTTTCAATGCCGGGACTTTGTTTATCTTATTTACCGGGCTACAGTTAAAAAATAAAGATGCGCATAAGATGAAAGTGAAGAATTTATTCATTCTGCAATCTATATTTTTTTAGGATGCATTCAGGGCTAATATAAAATCATACAGGGCTTCAGATTCTTAACCGATTAAATACCTTACAACGGTGTACATTTGCATTTATGTCCACTCAAATTATTTCTACCGACAGTATTTTATCAAAACTGAATATAAAAGCACTGAACGAAATGCAGCTTGCTTCAATCGAAGCCATCAGCAATCAAAAAAATGTGCTCCTGCTTTCGGCAACAGGATCCGGCAAAACATTGGCCTTTTTATTACCGCTATTAAAATTATTAGATCCCACTACCACAAAAACCCAGGCTATCGTTATTGTTCCTTCCCGGGAGCTGGCATTGCAAATAGAAACTGTTTTTAAAAGTATGGGGACCAATTTTAAAGTCACCTGTTGTTATGGTGGGCACAAAAGAGAGACAGAAGAGAATAACCTGGTACAGCCTCCCGCATTACTCATCGGCACACCCGGCCGAATTGCTGATCATATCCGGAGAGGAAATATCACTGTTGATTCTATTGAAACATTAATATTGGATGAATTTGACAAATCACTTGAACTAGGTTTCCAGGAAGAAATGTCTTTCATCATCGGCTCATTAAAATCAATCAATAAAAGAGTATTGACATCAGCTACTGAGGCAGTAGAAATACCGGCCTTTGTTGGGATGGATGAATTTGAAAAGCTTGAGTTCTTAGGAGATGCCAGTGAAGATACCGGCCTCACTATTAAAATAGTAAAAAGTGATGGAAAGGATAAATTAGAAACCTTGTTCCGCCTGATATGTATGTTAGGTGATCGTTCAACAATTATTTTTTGCAATCACCGGGAGTCGGTAGAACGAACCAGTAATTTTTTAAAAGACAAAGACATACTCAATGTATTTTATCACGGAGCTTTGGAACAACAGGAAAGAGATGCTGCACTAAATAAATTCAGGAATGGTACTACCAATGTATTAGTAACAACAGACCTGGCAGCAAGAGGGCTTGATATTGCCAATATCCGGTACATTATTCATTATCACTTACCAGATAAAGAAGACAGTTTTACTCACCGTAACGGAAGAACAGCCCGTATGGATGCCAGCGGTACTGCTATTCTTATTTTATCCCCGGAAGAAAAATTGCCTTCTTACATTGATGCTGCAGCAGAAGAAATAGTATTACCCGAAAAAAGCATTCTACCGGAAAAACCAAAATGGTCAACCTTATTTATTGCGGCAGGCAAAAAAGATAAAGTGAACAAGATCGACATTGTTGGATTTCTTTCCAATAAAGGCCAATTAAAAAAAGAAGATATCGGGCTGATTGAAGTGAAAGATTTTTTCTCTTTTGTAGCTGTAAAAAAAATAAAGGTTGGCGAAGTACTACGGCTGATCAAGGATGAAAAAATTAAGAATAAAAAAGTAAAAATAGCAGTGGCCAAATAACACCACTCCTATTTTTATTAAATATACAACCAACCACTATTTTTGATTCCAGTTCCGCATCACATCCGCCACGGTTTTATCAACCGACCTGTCAAGAAAAAGAATCAGTTCTTCGTCTGTTAATTTTACTTTCTGATTTTTAAATGCATCCCATAGTTTTTTTAGTACCTGCTTACCTCCGCTTGTATAAATATTTGCAGCCGATGAATGCCAGCGACTTTGATACCATCCGTAATTATTGGGATGTTGCCGGGTAATCTCCTCATATTTTTCTTCAATATCGGGGAGACTTGTATAAATAAATCCTTTCGTTCCTTTTGCTACAACCATTTCGGGGAAGATGGTTAATGCCGGTAATTGTGCTGGTTCCTTTTCGGCAATATAAGTGTGCAATAAAATATTTACAAATAACTCTCCCATCCACTTGCGTTGCATTGTAAGGCCTGCCTGCATATGAAAAGCATGACCCAATTCATGTATCGCCAGCAAATCAAAGAAGGCCTGCATGCTTAATGAACTATCAGGCTGCCGATAAGTTTGTTTAATCCGCTCACCTAATCCTTTAGGTAATTGATCTAAGGGAGGAACAAAACTTTTCCAAAAGGCATTGTCTTCTGCCGCTACAATAAGTATCTTATCATTACTGTAGTGCGGCATGCCATACACCGCAAATTTTGTATAGGTGCGCCAGTCAGCAGCACTTAGAATTAGTACTGTTACATCAGGTGAAAAATCCAGCAATTTGCTATTGTAAACGTAAGCCCTGTCCAGCCGGGCAGCAATCGATATTGCCGTTTGCTCATTGGCTGCACTGCAATAAATTTTAACCTGGTACCCTTCTAATTTCTTTAATTGATCAAAAGATTGAGCAGAGGTTTGAAAAGCCACCAGGCTTGTCAGCAAAAAAAGAAGCATTGATTTTTTCATACTTGTTGATTTATGAACAAATATCAACAACCATTTGAGCCAGAAATAGTAAGAATCCGACATTCTATAGCTGAAGGGAGGCCTGCATTTTTAAAGGAGCAAGATCCAATTCTCTTTCTAGTATGCCCGGTGCCACACCAGCAAATTCTTTAAAATCAAGTATAAAATGTGTTTGATCGAAGTAACCACATTCATGGGCAATACTCGTCCAGCTTATATGTGGGAAATTCTCCCGTAGCCTGTAAGCCTTTGAAAACCGAACCAGTCTGGCAAATAATTTTGGAGACAATCCTATACGTTCTTTACATTTTCTTTCGAATTGCCGAAGACTCAGGTATGATAAAGAAGCTATTTTTTCTATTGATACATTACCATTTAATTTAACTAATTCCAGCATAGCTATATCAATTGCCAAAGCAGGCTTTAAACTTTTTAGTTTCTGCAATAAAAAATTTTCAACAAGCAAATGGATATCATCAAAGCCAATTGCTTCCTGTAATTGAATATTCAACTGCTTCATCTCTTTTCCAAAAACATCCTCCGCATCAAAGCTAATATCAACCATGGTGGATAAAGAAAGTCCCAGCAAACGGTGTAACCCACCGGGATGGAAACCAACTCTTACTGCCTTGTGACTTTTATTAATATCTAGTCTTACGCTGGTTAACTGCGGCCCCACAATTACACTACGTGGCTGCAATATAAAATCGTCCTTCCCTTCAAGCTGAACTTTAATTCTGTCATTAATATAAAAGAAAAGGGAATTTTGTGGAGTGGGTGGATAAGGGCAAATAACAGGGCCGTCATTACTCTCCACTTCGGCATGCACTATCATAATGCATTGAACAAGTTCCTGCAACAGGGGGTGAATTGTATAGAACCTAGTTTGCAAAAAAAATTTTCTTAAAGCTACAATACATTAAGAAAATCCACTACTTATTTTTCTTGGTGAAAAACAGCACTGCTCAAATGACGTAAACACATTAACTGATAACATCCCAGGGTGTCTTCACTTTTGGATCCTTATCCTCATCTTTTGGTCTTTCTTTATCGTCTGAAATATTAAGTGGGTGATGGGCAACATCACTTGTTATGTCCACATCAATATTCAGATTCTTAAAATCTTCGTCTGTAATTACAGCATCTTCATCACTGATATGGCGGGTCATCAATTCTTTTGCGGTCTTGCCTTTTTTACCGGTCTTGACGGAATCTTGCTTCGCTGGTTTAGATACTTTCCCAGTTTCATTCTTTTCTTTAGCTGACTTACTCATAAAAAATATTTGTGGTGAACGGAAAATAATTATTTAAAAAAATCAATTTGTACTATGTAAAGCTATTAAGTAAACACCGGCTTCAATGTTAATTATTGTGTGGAAAAGGCGGGAAAAAAAATACACAGTTTGAACCTCATAAAATCATCAATTTCATAATTGATGCGCATTTCTATTACTCATAAAACAATTTCTTGCTTTAAAAACAAAATTTATGATATAGGCAGCAAAATTGTGGTATAGGCTTTCCATAAAGGATTATATGTCAAAAAAAGCAAAAGCACTTACAAAAGAAGAAGACGTACAGCAAAATGCTGACCCGCATATTGACCAGGATTTTCCGGGTTTCCCCCATCCACCCGCCACCGGATCAAGTATTACCCCAAAAACAATTCTTGAAAAAAAATCAGCAGGTGTTATAAAAAAAGATACGACTCAGAAATTAAAATAGTAACTCTCTATCACCAACACACATAATTACATCATCATACATCGTTAGAACTGAATGGAATCGCCTGGAAAATATGTGAATAATATAAAAGATTATAGCAATGCTGTAATAACCGGCGTCCCATATAAGCTCAACTTTGTGTAACACACACCTCTATGACAGCAACTGAAATTTACCGGATTGTATTACTTGTATTGCTTTTGACAATTACATTATACTATAGGTACACCGAAATAGCCAAATCCAGGAGAAAATCAGAAACCTTTAATCCCCCTTCAATATAAACGCCTCATAACAGTGCAGTATTTTACTCAGTGCAGGCAACAAGAAAGCCATCAAATACATGTTTGGTGGCTTTTTTTTATCATACCCTTTAAAAAATATCCGATGCTTACTTCGGAAACAACAGAAAGAATGAAGTACCCTTGTTTAACTCCGTTTCAACTTTTAGCAATATTTTGTTGACCTGTAGAATGTGGAATGTTGCCGCCAACCCGATTCCCAGGCCACCGATCTTTTGTGTAAAATAAGGTTTAAAAATATGCTCCAGGCTGGTAGGGCTGATGCCACAGCCATTATCCTTTACCTGCAACGTAAAACGTCCCTTAATAAAAGTAGTAATGAGTCTTAGTTGACCAGTTTTTTCATCCATTGCATCAACAGCATTTAAAATGATATTGATCAACGCTATTTTCATTTTCTCAATATCCATTTTCCCTTTATAATCTACTTGTGCATACTCTTTAATAATGGTAATGCTTTTGAGTCTGATACGGTCAGCAGTGCTGAGCAACGCCTCATCTAACAGGTGATGTATCGAAAACTCTTCTACCTGGTCAATCTTGCTATGCTGCTCAATTACCAGGTCAGTTACTATTGAATTTATCCGGTTGGATGACCGCAATATAATTTCAAGGTATTCTTTTTCTTCTTCACCCAAATTCATGGCAGCCAACATTTCTACCGCCATATTAATATTTGTCAATGGATTTCTTACCTCATGCAGAAGTGCCGTAGTAAAGATTACCGGAAGTTTTGCTTTACTGGCTTCGTCCGGTACAATGGATAGTTCCTCCATCGGTGGTGAAAACGAAGCTGAGTTGTTTGTTTCATTAATGTGGGAGTCCATGTTTTGGGTTTTATAAGGTGAACACATATTATAGACTGCAATTCAATTTGCTTGTATTAAAGCGGTAAATTCTTACAAGTTTCCGAAAATTGTTTATATAATTCACAGGTTTCGTATTAAACGTATATGTAGACTCGTCTTAAAAATTAGGTGTTGATAAAACCATGGTTGAACCGGGATATTGGGTGTTGTTATCGTCCTCCCCTGTAATAAAAATACGGGTAGGTTTGTTGGGAGACACCGTTTCAAAAGATGCTTTTAGCTTTCCACTCAGCCAGTTGGAAGAACTGTTGATTTGCCCGATGTTTTTTACAGGTGCTTCGTTACTTTCCATCCATACAATATAAATTTTATATGGTGGTTGCAATCTGTCAGGCGCTGCTAAATTTGTCAGCTCAATATCTATCGCATAGTTCTTATTATTATCCTGCTTTACTTTTACAAAGCCTTCTGCTGCCGGTGTTACCGGGGAAATCTGAAAGGCAATTTTTTTGCTGCAAGAGTTAAACAATATGATAGCCGCTATCAACACGATAAGCGAAAAAAGAAATTTAGGTGTTACAATTTTTCTGATCATGGTATAAATTATTTATGATTACTGGTTGTAAAAAGGCTTACTCATAACCGCTTTTAATAATTGTTTGGATCATTTTAAAACGTCCGTTGGGTTTAATCAGGTTGGATGCATGCGCCGGTATAACTATACCCTGGCCTGAATGAAGTACATGAGAAACTTTATCAATTACAATTTCGGCCTTGCCCTCAATGATCTGCGCAAAAGTGTCGAAAGGGGATTTTTTTTCAGTTAATCCCTCCCCGTTATCAAACGACATGACACTGATATTTCCTGTTGACTTCCTGATAATGGTTTTAATGACCACCGAATTGGGCATATACTCAATTATTTCTACAATAATATGTGTGGTGGATTTCTCAAGCTCTCCAATATTGATATCATCGTTATTATTAGAGAATCCTGAATTTCCAGTTGTTTCATCATTTTTCATAATGGCAAGATTTTTAATGGGTGAAATAAAAAAAGCTCCTGCAATCACAGGAGCTTTAACCAAAACCAACTGTGTGAGAAAAGTGAATGCCTTAATCAGAACATCAATACTATCAATTTCATTTGTTCACTTTCTCTTTGAATGTCCCGTCACTAAATATCATTTATGTGCTGGCTTTGGACATTTTTTTGTATTCAATCACAGTATTCAACAATTTTATTTTTTCTACTATAGTTTTTTTAAGTCTGCTGCTCTTGAACCGACTGCTTTCTATATTTTGCAATGCCGACCTATACCCCATTTCCGCTTCTTCAAAATGACCATCGTTCTCCTTTTGCAATGCGTCATGAACCAATTTTGCTGGCAATATCATTGCCCGCTGGATAAATAATCGGGTTAAAAGGTAAAATAGTAGTAGCACGGTTGAAAAGAATGTACACAGTAAAATTTCGAAGTAATAAGCTTTTAGTAACTGTATAACCACACTCTAAAGTTCCGCTCTTTAATTACTTTTTCTATTATACAATCACTGTGAAATTTTACATAATTCACACATCCTCCAGCATATTGCGTCGCTTATCCCGCAGCTTTTTAAAATGGGTGGGTGTAAGTCCTGTTATTTTTTTAAACTGTGTTGAAAGATGTGCTACGCTACTATAATGCATAAGATAAGCTATTTCGGTAAGATTGAGTTCATTATAAACCAGCAGCTCTTTTACCCGTTCAATTTTGTGAGCAATAATGAATTGTTCAATGGTGGTTCCCTGTACTTCGGAAAAAAGATTGGCGAGATAAGTATAGTCGTGGTTTAATTTTTCACTCAGGTAAACAGAGAAATTAATAGTAAGCGGTTCTTCCGAATAATGTACCTGTTCTATGATCACATTTTTTATCTTCTGGATCAGCACACTTTTTTTATCATCCATTAACTCCAGCCCTGACTTCAACAGGCCCGCCCTGAATTTCTCCCGCATCTCCGGCGAAATATTTTCTACCAGGTCTGCCTCACCCAATTCTACGGTCAGGTACTTCAATCCCAGCTTTTCAAGTTCATCCTTCACCACCATTTTGCAGCGAATGCAAACCATATTTCTGATATACAATTTCAAAATATTACTGTTTTTCCCTGAGCAATATAATATTTCAACTCAAGGGATTATGGAACATAGTATAAGGTACAAAAAAATCAGGCTTAGGTTGCAAATGTGTGAATGATGTAACCTTTTGCATGAATCTTATAAAATAAAAAACAGTCGTCGCATTCAACTTTCCAGCATTCCAGCTAACCAGCTCTTAAAAGTGCCCTTGAAATAATCACCAGGGCCTTGTAGAGAGCATTCCCGGGAAAGTCATTTTTTGTTATCTTTCCCAATGCTAAATCGCAGCATCGGCAAATGGGCATTGGTGCTTCTCTTTATTAACGGCGTTATTGGTGCCGGTATTTTTGGCCTTCCCTCCAGGGTTTTTAAAATGGTAGGGGTCTATAGTATTGCGGCTCTCTTTGTTTGTGCCCTGGCCGTTTTCGTCATCATTTTATGTTTTGCAGAAGTAAGCAGTCGATTTGACAAAACCGGCGGACCTTACCTGTATGCCCTATCTTCTTTTGGAAAATTACCCGCCTTTCTAACCGGCTGGTTATTGTTGTTGACCCGTTTTATTACTTATGCCGCATTGATCAATTTGTTAGTTACTTACCTGTCGGTTTTTTCCAATTGGTTTTCACAACCTTCCTCCCGCATCATTACTATTTTAGGCATCACCCTGCTGCTGGCATTTATCAATCATATTGGAATAAAAAATTCAACCCGGGTAAATAATTTTCTCACCGTTGCTAAATTGTTACCTCTCCTGCTTTTTATTATTGTTGGCTTTCTGCATATTGAACCCGCCAATTTTGAAATAAAACAAATACCCGGTTTTTCTTCCTTCTCCTCTACCGTTTTATTATTAGTATTTGCCTTTGGCGGATTTGAATCCGTATTAGTCAACTCCGGGGAAGTAAAAAATCCGGGAAAAAATCTTCCGTTTGCCTTATTATTATCCGCCTTATTCATTGCTGTTATTTATATGCTGATACAGGTTGTAAGTATTGGAACCTTGACTTCCCTTGCAACATCTGATAAGCCGCTGGCAGAAGCAGCCGGTTTGTTTATGGGAAAAACAGGAGCTACACTGATTGCACTGGGTGCTTTGTTTTCTGTAACAGGAACATTAAATGCTATTATGCTGGTAGGATCAAGATTGCCTTTTGCTTTTAGCGAAGAGAAACAATTTCCAAAAGTCTTTTCTTTTGTGCACCCGAAATTTAAAACACCTACCTGGTCATTGATATTATTCACGGTGGTCACCATTATCATATCAATCAGCAACTCATTTATCTATGCAGCTACCATCAGTGCTATTACAAGGGTTATGATCTATGCTATTGTATGTATCGCACTGCTACGCCTGCGCAAAAGAAACCCGGAACAAACTGGCTTCTTTAAGATCCGGTATGGAAAATTCTTTGCCGTGGCCGGTGTGCTGTTAGCCTGCTGGCTATTGACCAGCTCTAAACTAAACGAATTGCGGGATGTTTCCATTGCCGTTGCTGTTGGACTTATCATCTACCTGTTAGTAGAGTGGCAGAAAAAAAGGAATAAAGAACTAAGCTGATCCCGGGGAAATTTATTCAGCGACTCAGCCAGTAAGAAATATATTTGTTTACCAAAAAACTGTTGCATGAAAAAGAGTTTTCTTATACTCATCGTTACATTATTACATGTTTGTGGCAGTGCACAAAAAATGACCAGGCAGGATTATGACAGGGCGGCATCTCTTCATATGAGAAATTTGAGTAAAAATATCTTCAACCTGCATGTTACAGTGAACTGGTTTGCCGACAGTACCGGCTTCTCCTACATCACACAGGATAAAAAAGAAAAGCGGTACAATAAATTTGAATTTACTACCATGAAGACAGCACCTTTTTTTGACCATGCAAGGCTGGCCAAATCATTAACAGATTTATTAAAGAAACCTGCCACCGCCGCTGACCTGCCAGTTACAGATGTTCGCTATATCAACAATTCTCAACTATCGATAACAACAGAAGGGAAAACCTATACACTTAACTTAAGCGATTATACATTAACGCCGAAAGAAGATCCACGGCCTAACCCGATGGAAAGAAAATCTCCGGATGGAAAATGGATCGCTTATGCAGACAAATTCAATTTATATATTAAATCAGCAGCAACAGGTGAAACAAAACAATTAAGTACCGGCGGAAAAAAGAATTATGAGTATGCCAGCTATTATGGCTGGGGCGAAATAATAGAGGGGGAAAATGGTGAAAGACCACCGCATTTTTCTGTGCAATGGTCGCCGGATTCAAAATGGATCCAGACTTATATATGTGACCTTACCAAAGGACAAAAAATGTATTTGCTGGATTGGAGTATTGATACATTGTATAAACCCAAGCTGCTCTCTTATTACCGGGGCTCACCGGGTGATACGGACATGGTTTATATGACACCTGTTTTATTTAATATAGAAACAGGGGAAGAAATAAGAAAAGATGAATTTAGAAATGTAAATACAGCAGGACTGAATTGGTCGAAAGAACCGGGAGTACTTTATATTGAAAATGGGAAACGGGGTTACCAGCAAATAGATCTATATAGTTATAATGTAAATACTAAAACACAAACATTATTATATACAGAAAAGAGTACTACCAATATTGACAACTTTGACTGGTGGGCAGAAGATGAATGGAAAAAAATGATCCTTACCTCGGAAAAAGAAGGTTGGAAACAACTGTACCTGCTGGATATTAAAGACAAATCGGTAAAGCCAATTACCAATGGCTCTTACTATGTAAATACTATTGCTCATGTAGATGCTACCACAAAAAATATTCTTTTTACTGCACAAGGCAAAGAAGATGGCCGCAATCCTTATTACCAGCATTTTTACAGTACTACTGCAGATGGGAAAGGCACAACCTTACTAACTCCCGAAAATGCTAATCATGATATTGCTGTTTCTCCCGACGGAAAATACTTTGTAGACAATATTTCTACATTGGACCAACCCACCAAAACAGTATTGAGGGAAACATCATCGGGTAAAATTGTATATGAACTAAGCAAAGCCATCATTGATGACTTATTAAAAATGGACTATAAATTTCCACAACCTTTTACTGCTATTGGCAGAGATGATACCACTACCATTTATGGTGCTATCTGGAAGCCATCCAATTTCGATCACACTAAAAAATACCCGGTGATCGATCAGAGCTATACAGGGCCACATACAAATATGTTTCCCCGCAGTTTTGCTTCTTCACTCGGAAGAAACAACCAGGCCCTGGCAGAATTAGGTTTTATTGTTGTTACCATTGATGGAATGGGTACGGCAGGAAGATCAAAAGCCTTTCATAATGTATCATACAAAAACATGGGTAAGAATTTAACCGATCATGTACTGGCCATACGGGAGTTAGGCAAAAGATATAGCTGGATTGATACAACAAAGGTTGGCATTTTTGGCCACTCTGCCGGAGGTTATGATGCAGGACATGCCATGCTGGAATTTCCAAATTTTTATAAAGTAGCAGTAGCCAGTTCTGCCGATCATGATTTTAGAATGGAAAAAGATTGGTGGCCTGAAATGTATATGGGTTGGCCGGTTGATTCTACTTATCACTATGCATCAAACATCACCATGGCCAAAAACCTGAAAGGAAAACTATTGATCGTACATGGTGGGATTGACGAAAATGTAAATCCCTCGGCCACTTTTAAATTAGCCGAAGCACTTGTAAAAGCAGATAAAGAGTTTGATATGCTCATTTTTCCCAGCCAGCGGCATGGATATACAGGCAAAACAGCTGAGTATTTCAATAAAAAGCTATGGAATTATTTCGTAGAGCATTTATTAGGTTTAAAACCAATATGGGATATTAAGCTGGTGCAATAAATAAAAAAGCTTCCGAATTATTTACACAAGCACAGATTAAGATAAAGATTAGTCCTTCAATCTTTGTCATCCGTAAAATTGGATATAACTTACAGTGCTTGTTATATGAAAAAATACTTTTTCATACCTGCTATCATATTATTGATAGCACAATTTATTACTGCGCAGCCACCTCAAAAGGTTGGCACAGTTACCTTTCATTCCACTGATCAAAAGAAGATAACTATTGGCTCTTTTGCAGAATGGACACATCTTATTCAACTTCCCGCTGATGGTGCTGTTTCGGCACAGCTGCAGCAACAGCTTTTATTTAGCGGCCATGTAAAAAAACAAAAACTACATGGCGCCTGGGAAAGTTTTTATCCGGGTAATAAAAAGTTGGATTCGGGCTACTTGCGCAATGGTGTCCCCGATGGAGAATGGAAACGATGGGATTCATCGGGGCACTTACTTGCTATCCGGCAGTATGATGCAGGTAAATTGCAGCAGGTAAAAGAAGAAATGCGTTTGGCCCATCCCAAAAAATATTTTTATACTCTCAGTGCTCTATATAAGACCGACAGGTTACAAGCACTCTATGCAATTAGCGCAGCGTATTCATTTTCATTTAATCAACAAAAACGTTCGATGCAATCGCTGCTGCAAATGGTAGAAAATAATAGTAATACCGCAAATAGCTATATACCGGTATTCAACGAATGCCTTCATCATGGTTTGTATATGAATTTTTTTGCCGGTGGCATCGCCAGGGACTCCGGTTATTATAAAAACGGATTAAGAGATGGAGTATGGCTCCACCGCAACAGTGCTGCCGGTTATTATTTTATAGGTTCCTATAAAAATGGCAGCCCTGTTAAAGAATGGAAACAATATGACGAAGATGGAAGGCTGTATGCAATTATTTTTTACAATAAAGAAGGGCGGGAAGAATGGACAAAAAAAATTCGCCGGTAGATCTATCATTTCAACTACTTAACCATCGCTTCCGATATCCTCTTCTTTACTTCACATAAAAAAAGGCGGCTCTCGAAGCCGCCTGTAACCATTAAACCTTGAGAAGAAAAATCGTTTTGCTTTATTGTATTATTATATTAGGATCTGTAGTGCTGGTATTTTCGGCTGTTCTTTTACGGGCATCTATTTCTGCCTGAAGGGCTTTAATGCTTAAAACTGTTTTAGCATACTCTTCTTCTTTTCCTATTTCGTCCGTCAATTTCAGATAGTTGGCCGTATGCGTTGCCAGCATATCAACAAGTGTGTTTGTCGGCAGAGAGCTTAAATTTTCCATTTTGGTTAAAGCGTTAGAGGTTTTGGTAAAAGATTGAAATAGTACATCAAATTTCATGCAATATTTATAAATATTTAAGTCTTCTACTCGCTTTTAAGTAGATTTTAATCTGTTTAATTTAGCATTCCAATTTTATAAAGAATTCTCAACTTCTGGTGAAAAGATTACCCACTTATTATGAATGGGAAATGTTTTCCACTATTTCCACAATCTTCAGTATAGTAATTTATCTAATACAGGCCAAAGAGCTGTTAATTTATATGGCATGTACTTTGAATTTCACCTTCTAAAATTATACTATGTCGCTTCTAACTATCATCGTTGTTCTTATTGTTGCAGGTGTTATCCTCTGGCTCATCAATTCTTATATTCCGATGGACGGAAAAATCAAAACCATCCTCAACGCTGTTGTAGTGATCGCAATTGTGCTTTGGCTTTTAAAAGCTTTTGGCCTGTTGGATTCTATGAAAGGTATTAACGTCTAGTACAAACCAACTAGCCTACTGCAAATTGGTATTGTATTTCTTAATGGCCAATCAACCGCATAGTAGCCGGTTGATTGGCCTATTAAATTGCCAGCTATGTCTTCTTACCTATTAATGTTACAGGCTGATGCTGACGATCAGTATATAACTGAATCAGCACTCGCAGCTATCAATCCTTCTGTTACCATAAAATATGTGGACAATTCTGAAGAGATGGAACAAACCATCGCTTTAAATGGCGAACCGTTACTCATTCTTGTAAATGACCAGGGCACTCTAAAAGAAAGAGGAAGAACTTTACGCCAACTCAAAACCAACGATTCGTATGCACATATTCCCGTAGTGCTGCTGGGCGAAAGATCATCTGCTGATTATGTAAAAGAATGTTACCGGGCTGGTGCCAGCACCTTTATCACAAAGCCATCTTCAGTAGAGGCTACGCAGAAAAAGATCCAACAGTTTCTCTCCTATTGGCTGGAAGTAGCAGAACATTAGTTGTTACTACAATTCATCTTCTAAAATTGCCAACCCATACAGGATACAGGCACAGAAAGATCATGTCTCTTGTAGATTTGTGCATTATTACGATGCCCGTAAAATCACTCGTAATAAGAAGTCATGTCGAACCAATTCGCTAACAACACTACTTCTGTTATTACCTGCAATAACTGCGGTGAGTATATTCAAAAAAAATATTGCTCCCACTGTGGTCAAAAGCATGACGAGCATCGCATACACTTAAAATCCCTGCTCCATGATATTCCACATGCCATTTTTCATGTGGACAGTGGCTTCTTTTATAATGTGCATCAATTGTTCAAACGGCCAGGAGCTGCTATCCGGGAATACCTGCAAGGGCGTCGCAAACTTTATTTTAATCCCATCACTTACCTGGCCATTATGCTGGTGCTTAATCTTTTTGCAGTTAAGATCACCAACCTGCATTATTATGATGAGCAGGAGCTGCTAACCATGTCGCCCAAAGAAGTGGAATTCATCAAAGAATATGATGCCTCGCAGTGGTGGTTTTTAGAGCATACTTATTTATACATGTTACTGGCCATACCTGTTTGCGCATTATTCTGTTATTCTTTTTTCCGCTTCTTAAAACAACGGTTCAATTTTGCAGAGAATGCCATCATTATCATGTTCATCCTGGCACAAGGTGTATTGATACAAAGTGTGCTATACCTGCTAACAGGCTGGGTACGCAACGGAGTTTTTATCCGTAGTATGGAAATAGTGAACCTGGTATTAATGGTCTCGTATGCCAGCTATGCCTTATTCAAGTTTGTGGATCCTGCAAAAAATAAGGTGCGTACAGCAATTGCTTGTACGGTGGGGGCATTTATTGTTTTATCGTTAATGCTGGCTTCTGCTTACCTGTTGATGTGGTTGAGCAAGCTCCTGTAATTATTTTTTGTTTTTCCTGAAATCATATTTTCTTACAATGGTCTCATCTCCTGCTGCAAACTGCGGAGCCACTTTTCCGATTTGCGCCTGTATACATTTCCATTCCCCGTTTTCCTTGATGTAAGTATCCGTATACATTACCACTCCTTCCATTTCTTTTCCATCTTTTTCAAAAACATATTTGTTTTGGGAACGAACCAGCGCCATAGTTCCAACTATCTTAATGTCTTCCTTGCGGTAATCCCAATATATAAAACCATTAAAACCGGTGGCCCAGCCTTCCAGGTATTCTTTGCGGCCCATAAATTCTCCTTCGCTGCTGATGCGGATAAAATCTGCATGAATGATAGCACTATGCGAAGCCGTATCGTTGGTTACAAAATTGTGGATGAAGGTGGCGTTCAATCTTTTTAATGCCTGCATATCTGTTTCCTGTGCAGAAGCCTGTAAAGCACCTACAGCAATTATACTGCTACAAATGATCTTCTTCATTACTACCTGTTAGTTTGATGAAGAACAAAACTATGATCCGCAGAGAAGCACTACTTGTGAAATCTTGCTATTTTTTCTTTACCGTTCCGGAATAAAGTGGGAGAAACATTGTATTGCTTTTTAAAGGCCGCAGAAAAATAATCAACACTATTAAACCCAGATTGAAATGCAACATCCGTCACCGGCAATGCAGTAGAAAGTAACAGGGCTGCGTGGTTCAACCGCATTTGTTGTAAATACAGGTGTACCGGGTAACCGGAAAATAACTTAAATATCCTGCTGAAATGAAAAGGACTTACGCAGCAATGCGTTGCCAATTCGTTTAATGAAATATTTTTCGACAGGTTATCATGCAAATATTGTTTGGCTTTTTCGATCGTTACGAGGTGCTGTTTCTTTAACCGGGCAGGGAGTTGCTGTGGCATTTCATAATTGGTGAAACGGGACAACAGTTCTTCCACTAATTCCATTACAAGGGTATCTATTTCCAAATTATATGGATTGTTTTCCCTCGTTGCCAGTAATAATGCATTGTGCAGTTGCTCTATTTGGGGATTTGTTTTTACTAAAAGAGATTGAATGTCTTTATCAGCAAAGAACCAATGAGCTCTTAGCTGAAGTTGCTCTTCAATATCTTCATAAAATGTTTTTTTAAAAACGATGATGGTACATTCATCCGGTATTTCGCCGGGATGGTAGATGGTATAATCATAACCGGGCTTGCTGATAAGGACAGAGCCGGTATAAGTGTCCAGTGTGGAACGGAATGCATTGTAATAAAAATTGCCGGAACGGGTGATGCAAAGCGAAAGATGCTCGTTATACTCAGTTTTTGATTTCGAACATTCCTGGCATAAGCATTTGAAATCGCATATTTCGTAATAGGCGGAGGAAAATAATATGTGTACTGAGGCTTCCATTCAAAAACAAACGGGTACCACAAAGCTAAAAAATTGCTGCCAAGTGCTACCCGTTTATTGTAATCTGTTTTTGCGCCATCCCGTCAACTGGTCAAATTTCAATTCTTTCCAAAACCATTAATACCTCTCTTATTTTTATCCAGGCGGCCTGTAATTCTTCCTTGGCTGTATGTATCTTTTGCTGATCCTCTTCCTTAATTTCTCCTTTGCTTTTCAGGTACTCTTCCAAACTGCTTAAAAACTCGGTATTCAGTTCCTCTAATTTCTTTTGCGCCATCGTATAGATTTTAATTTGCTGTAGAAAAAAACTCAACTGTAAGATAAGTTATTACTTAAGCATATAATCAACACTGGACCGTTACCCGCAAGTAAGTAGCCGGAATGGAAGTGCTGTTCTTATCTGCGCTTTTATTTTGTGCATTGAATAATGTTTCTAATTCCTGTTGCAAAGCTTCTGCTTTTCCATTTTTTTCAGCTGCTTCAAATGCATTCATCGTAGGCCCATAATAATTTTTGAAGTTAGCAACAAATTCAGCCGGTGAGTAGGGTGCATTGAAAGTAAAAGTATCCCTGGTGAATGAGATATTTTCTTTGTCAATTCCTGCATTACCAAAACGTTCGATGACATGTTCTTCTACTCCCCACAGCATCGGGCTTACAAAACCTTCCGGTGGTGGTGGTGTGTACGACGAACTTATTTTCAAGATCTGCGCTACCAAAGTCGGGTCGCCGGGAATCCAGTTTCCCATTACGATCCTGCCACCCGGGCGGGTAACACGAACCATTTCTTTGGCCACATCCATTGGCTTTGGTGCGAACATAGCACCAAAGATGCTTACTACCAGGTCAAAACTTTGATCTTTCAGATCTTTCAGGTCTGTTGCATCTCCTTCCTGGATGCTGCAATTAGTAATGCCTTCTTCTTTAATTCGTTTATTGCCTGCGGCTACTAAATTCGTTGCAATATCAACGCCTAAAACATTGGCGCCGAGTTTTGCTTCGGGGATGGCCGTAGTACCATCACCACAACCAAGATCAAGAACATCAAGACCTTTGGTAATATTAAGTTTTGAAACTAATTCGGTACCACTTTCACGCATCGTTTGTGCAAGGCGGGTAAAATCTCCTTTCTCCCAGAGTGCTTTGTTGGGGTTCATACTGATAGGTTTTAGTTGCGAAAGGTACTGATTGCTACTAAATACCTGTTTCAAAAAAATGCACCAGTTGCATATTTTAAAGTATGAATTGAGCCAATCTTTACTTTGCCACTATCAATCCGCAACCGATCCTGCTACCGGCATTACCTGTTGGTTGAGTGGTATAGTCATCCACTCCGCCATGTACGATGATTGCTTTACCCAATATATTTTCAAAGGCCCATCCACCCAGTGTCCACAGATCAGTGGTAATGGTAAGTGTGCCTTTTCCTTTTGCATCCAGTTTTACATTACCGATATCGCCAACATGATAACTGTCGCCACCCCATTTACCATGTGAGGATTTAGTTGGATTCCAGTGACCATGAGATGCGTTGCCATTATCCCCACAATCCCCATGCTCATGTATATGTACCGCTACGGATTTATTTGCTTTAGCCGGGACAGTAATAGAAAGGGACATTTTTACACTTCCGTTAGCAGTGGTTGTAAAACTCGCCGTGCCGTTTACAGCAGTATCAGCATAAGTTCCGTTGATCAATGCTTCGGCTGCAGCTACTTTGGGTACTGTAGCGGTATCTGCCACAGTATCCATATTGTGCAGGGGAGTGTCTACCAGTGTAACGGTATCAGCAGATTCGGTGCTGGTAGTTTTATTGTCTTCATTCTTGCATGAAATAAAAAAGCAGCAGCAGAATACAATGCTTACTGCAGGTAAGATGGTTTTACAAATTCTCATTATGTGTGATTTTGATTGTTTAAAAAAATAGTAGCACAAATACCCTACCATTTAACAGTTTTTTAAATATCAGTCGTTTGATGATTTCAAACTAGTAATGCTTCCCGGAATACAATTTATATTTCATTAATTCCCTTCTGCACACAATTTATTCTCCCATTGTAGAGGTATTTCCCCTTTATTTAAGAATACGGAACTGTTTCGTAAATGCTTAAGGCAAAAATTATTAGCAGTCAACATTGCATGAATATTGTTGTTATAGTACCGTACCCTCCTTTTCATCCTATTAAATAAAAACCGAAATGGAAGATTTAAGTACCATTGAGACAACGGCTCTTGTAGACATGCTGGTCAAACAAACTACCGAGTTTTTAAAATTAAATGAGGAAACGGGTAACGATGCGGAATATGCAAAATGTATCCTTACTATCCGTGCCCTCCAGAGAGAAATAGAAAAGCGAAACCAACAATCAATAAAAGCCAGTAATACAACAGGTTCCAGTATAGCTTATTAGTGTATCAAGAATATATGCTCCCTGACATTTTCGTGACAGCATCATATGTCCGGCGTAGATCAGTGTTCGCACCTGAACTTTTTTTGGCAATCCGGTTTTACCGGCGTACCTTTTATAGACACTATTTACTCGCTGTCCGCTTTAAAAATGCAGTCACGGCTGCTTTACAGATCATGGATACACAGCAAAACCAATCTTTACCTTCAAATATTACCACGGAGCAATCCGGCAACAGCATAATTGATTATAAAAAGCTTGATAAAGGACAGCTGATCGATCTGTTACAAAGCAAGACAAATCTCCTTATCACTGCCAGTGTTTTAAAACTTACTGACAAAGTGTATGTAGAAAATTTAAGGAAAGAAGTGGTTGAATTGCAACAAGCAATTAATAATTACGACAATTAGTACTTACTCATCTTTTATCATCCATTCGGTCAAAGACCTCACCACCACCCCTCTTTTAAAAAAGCTTCACTAAAAATTTTCTGATGCAGCCAACCATGGCGAGAAATTGTAACGTATTTTTAAAATACTTAACTTTTAATTTCAAATAAACTCTTGCAATGGTCTTCATTTATATTTTCATGATACTGCTAGGTGTACTTCCAGCGGTTATTACGGCCCGCAAAATGTTGGAAGCCAAAAAAATTTTAAAAGAAGGTGTTCATACCAACGGTACCATTAAGCATATTAAAACGGTTCGCATACCAAAAGGTGCCTGGATCGATCAGCTTACCATTGAATATACAGACAGGGCTACCGGCAAACCTTATCATGCAAAAGCAACTGTTACTTATCACAAATATAAATACAGTGACACTATACCCATTGCCTATCTTCCCGGCCAGGCGCATAAATATGCTATTCATTCCAAAGGCGGTAATACAGGAATGCTTATTTTCTCCATTCTCCTATTCCTCTTTGTACTCTTTGCGGTGTATAAAATACGGCAGATGCTGGAGACTGGACAGATGTAAATAATAAATTTTGTTATACTGGCAAAGTAGTTATCCCAACAGGAGCAAGCTTCTTTTTATCGAACAACTTTCGGCGCAAAAATTGTTTATTTTCATTCTCAAATGATAAAGTTTACTATTTATTTATTGCTGCTATTCGTCAGCCTCGCATGCAAAAGCACAGGCAGCAATAATACGGAGGAGCAAACAATAGAGTCAGTACAGCAAGATTCTATTGGTCCTCCGGTCACTGAAAATACAGCACCGGATTACATACAACTTAATTTAAACGAAGGAGTAAAAGGTGTAAACAGTTATGAGCTGGTAGATTTCGCAAAAACTTTAATAGGCGTTCCCTATTTGTATGCGTCTACAGATCCTTCGAAAGGATTTGATTGTTCAGGTTTTATAACCCATGTTTTCAACCACTTTAATATTGCGGTGCCCCGGTCTTCAAAAGATTTTACCAATGTTGGAAAAGAAGTAGATATACCAGCTGCAAAAGAAGGCGATCTTATTTTATTTACCGGAACGGTGGACAGCATCCGCATCGTAGGGCATATGGGCATTGTAACAGAAAATGCAGATACATTAAAGTTCATTCATTCTTCATCCGGAAAAGCAAATGGGGTAACCATAAGTTCATTGAACGAACATTATAAAAAAAGGTTCCTCAAAATCACAAGGGTACTTGCGGAGTAACGACAGCTTATTGTTTTTATAGAATAAACAATATAATTTGTTTTTACCAGAGCCCGGTTCAAGTACTATATCCTGTTTAAAAGAGTTTAGATCAGTAACATCATCTTACCAACACCCATGCCGCCCATTTATAAGGCTCGTTGCGGTATTTATTTTTTATCGTTGTTTGGGCATTATAAAAAGCAGTGTGGATGGTTTGCTGCGCAAAAAGATTTTTATAAAATTCCTGCATGAACTCGGAGCTTTCTGCATCCGGTACTTTCCACAGGCTCATCACCAGGTTTTCTGCGCCGGCCATATTGAACGATCGCTGCAAGCCATACACTCCTTCGCTGCCCGTTATATAACCAAGTCCCGTTTCGCAAGCAGACAAGACAGCAAGTTTGGTATTGGGTAAATACAAATTAGATACTTCATATGCCGTTAGGATACCATCTTCTACCCCACTGATGGGTTGGCGCCGCCACGCATTGTTGGCACCCGCCAGTGCAAGGCCGGAACGTATCAATGGATTATCAGATTGCTGAAAGGGTGTGCGGCTGAATGTTTTTGTAGTAGCTGTTGGGTCAGCAAAAAAGAAACCATGTGTGGCAATATGTATTACCGCCGGCGATTGATGGCCGGATAAATGCTTGATGGATTCTTCCGTAGCAGTGATACCATTGGCAAGAGTTACAGCATAATTTTTTTGGCGGGCCATATTACCAATGGCTGTTACTTCTTTAGCAGATTCTGCGAGGTAATGAAAATCGCCGATACTGCTGCGCAATAGATTTTCCGGTACAGAGATTTTTGCGAGGTCATTATTACCCGCAGACAATGCAGCACGGCGTATGCTGATGGAATCCGCTTCGTATTGTATACCTCCATACAAAGCAAGTTTATCTGTTGCGGCAATACTGGTGGCAGTTTCGCTTTTTAATGTAGCAGTACTGTTAAGCTGTATCAGTTTGTATTTATCGCTCAATACTTGTGCGTTGCCGGCGGGCAATGCTGCAAAAGAAATTTTGTACAACTCGCCTGCCGGAGAAAAATAAATGGTATTGATACCGGCGAGTGATCTCTCCAATGGTTGCCAAATGAGTTTGTATAAAGATGCTTTGCCCGCAGCTTGTCTTGTTTGGGTGGAGTACAACATATTGACCAACTGCTGACCGGGTGTCAGTCTTCCAATAAGTGCATCAAGTTCTCTTTTTTCAAAAAGCCGGATCAGCTCGGGTGATGATTTATCGTTCCTTATTATTACTGCTATGTAATATGTACTGTCAAGCCATTTTTCACCATCATGATATTTAAAGCTGGAAAATTCGATGGCAGCTTCACCGGGTTTTAATGATTGGCGAATATCTATCCAGCTGTTTTCCTGTTGTTCCTGGCGAAAAGGTGCAGATAATTGTATGAGCTTTTTTTCAAGTTCGTTGGCTTTTTCTTCCAGGGCTTCGGTTTGTGCTTTTCTATCACTTATGGCCCTTGAGTACCAGAAAGCTAATTGCTCCCTTATATCGATCCAGCTGTTGTAAGTATGTAGCAAAGTAGTATCGTTTGCATTGCTGATGATCTTTCGCAAACGCTGTGATGCATTTAGCACCAGGTTTTTATTCGCCAGCGAAACTTCGTAAGCATACACAGCTCCTTTTTCATAGGCTTCTGCTGTGCTGAAGGAAAGAAAACAACTGCGGTATTCATTTATTTTATTGAGATAAGCCTGCTTCTCCGGCTCGGTGGTAAAGCGGAATATTTTTTTCAATAATATTTGTTGTGAAGAAAATGCTTCGGTATAATAATTAAGTGCCATTGCATGGTTGCCACTGCTGCGGTATGCATTGGAAAGATTGATACAACTCTGCAAGTAAAAAGGATGCGCTGTACCCAATACTTTTTCCCGTATCTGCTTACCGAGCAAAAATAAAGCGATGGCTTTATCATGATCGCCCAATCGTTGATATACGGCAGCGAGGTTATCGCAACCTTCCGCATAATCAGGATGTTCTTTCCCCAATGCTTTTTCCCGTATGCCATTTGCTTCATTGAAAAGAGCAATCGCCTCATCATTATTCCCTTTTAAATAATTGATCACAGCAAGGTTGTGACAACTCTTTGCATACTCAGGATGTTCTTTGCCCAATACTTTTGTCCACACTTGCTTTGCTTCTTCGTATAACAAGGCGGCTTTATCATTATCACCCATGTCCATGTACACCGCACCTAAATTGTTGCAGCATTTGCCGTATTCAAAATTGGAGGTACCTACGGCTGCAGCAAAAATTTCTTTGGCTTCGATGAAGAGGGCTGCTGATTTTTCATACTGGCCAAGTATTTTATATAACAATGCGAGGTTGTTACAGCCTTTTGCATATTCAATATGTTTTTTACCAAGCACTTTTTCCCGAATTAATCTTGCTTCTTTGTATAATGCTTCGGCAGTTTCGTACTGACCAATATCCATGTAGAGAATAGCAAGGTTATCACAGCTTGCTGCATAATCAGGATGTTCTTTTCCCAATGTTCTTTCCCTTATTTGTCTTGCTTCAGTGTATAATGGCTCTGCTTTAGTGTACTGGCCCAGGTCCAGGTATAATGCAGCAAGATTATTACAACTGGCTGCATAAAAAGGATGCTCTTTCCCCAATGTCTTCTCCCGGATACGTTTTGCTTCAAGATAAAGTGGTTCTGTGAGGTAGGGCTGCCCAGTTAATACATAATAAATACCAAGGTTATTGCAGCTGGCAGCATAATCAATATGATCAACACCTAATACTCTTTTGCGGATATCCAACGCTTCCTTATAATAAGGGCCTGCATCATTGAATTGGCCAACTTCTGCATACAATATTGCGAGGTTATTAACGGTGTGAGCATAATCGGCATTTTCTTTCCCGGTTATTTTTTCCCTTATGCGTTTAGCTTCGAGCAAGAGATCTTCAGCATTTTGATATTGACCGAGTAACCGATTTAACCGGCCAAGATTATGACAACTGAGGGCATAGTTAGCCGCTTCTTTCCCTTGCAATTTTTCTATAAGTTCTTTACTGCTGGCATAAAATGGTAATGCATCGGCATATTTGCCCATAGTTACTAGTAAGTCGGCTGTTTCGTTGCAAATTATAAAACGGGTGATGGTTGTTGCAGAATCGCTGGTGAGTAAAGCATTGGCTTTTTTAAAATATTCAATAGCCTTTCCATTATCTTTTTGCTGTTGAAAGATATGGGCACTGTCGGCAAATGTTTTCCATGATTGTGCATGGAGGATGTTTGCAGTTAGTAAGAAGAAAGCCAGTAGCGGCAGAGGTTTATTTTTCATTAGAAGGGAAAGGTACATTCCGGAAATAACTACTGGAACCCGGTTTTGTACCGGTTGTTTATTTCGGCGGATGAATTGAGGGGAATTTTAAAGGATTGTTTTGTGTACTTTTAAGAAAACCTTGTGCTATGCTGTTTATCTATATTTTCCTGGTGCTGTTTGGAGCTTTACCAATGGTCATTGTTGGCCGGAGGATGCTAAAAGCTGCTAAAATAAAAAAAGAGGGTGTCCATACCAATGGTATTATTCAACACATCAACAGCATACGATTGCCAAGGGGTGCATCAATGGATATTATTAGAATAGAGTATAAAGACCGGGCAACCGGCAAATCTTACAATGCAAAAGCAACTACAACAGTTGGCAAGTTTGCTATTGGTGATACGATGGAGGTAATTTATTTACCTACACACCCTGCGAAATATGCTATTGATTCTAAAGGAGGTAATACAGGTATGCTTATTTTCTCCATTATCCTGTTCCTGTTTGTTGTTTTTGCAACGTATAAGATCAGGGAGATGGTGCAGACGGGACAGATGTAGTTTTTTTGAGAAAAACCAAGATTCCTTTTTTATTATCGCCTTCAACTATACTCAAAAAAAAGCCGGACTAAAAAGCCCGGCTTGATAATATCTATAAGATCCTTCTTTCATCTGAGAACAATACACTATTTCGTTTTACTTGCCACTCCCCCTTTCTTGCTATCTACTGTTACGGTATATTTTCCGCTGCCCTGTATGATCCATCTTACCGTTACTGTTCCTAACCCCGGAATATTGCGGACTGCAATTGTTGCGGGTTCGGTTTTTTGTTCGGTAGTAATGTTAAGGTCAGCATTGTCAACAAACATTCCTGCAACAACAGTTGCGCCAGTGAGAGTAATATAATCAGGTCGTTCGATCTTGAATTTCAGATCCTGGCTGGAGTGTGTTGGCATTAAACGGCTATTGGAAATAACAGCTGTTACCTGTTTTAAACCATCACCCAAATCTTTTTCGATGAGGGTATCCACATTCAACTTGGGTGTATGATACCCATGATAGATAGTGAAGGACATATTACGATGTGCATCACTTTCTAATAAAAAACCGGGATGTGCCCTGCCGAAATTCTTTTTAAAGCCTCCAATTTCTATTTTTCCATATTGCGGATGATCGTATTCGTGCCAGTCAACAAATGCATCTTTGAATAAAGTGTACTTGTCGAACAAGAAAGAAGTATTATCCTGCGGATCTCTTGTTGCATCTTTATTATAAAATAAATACGGTGTCCATAATTCATTGGAGTATGTATATACTCCACGGCCTCCATAAAACCAATCGAGTTCACCACCGTAAGCCGAGTAGAGATCTTTGTACACTACTAAATACTTATAACCTGGTATCAACTCTTCTCCTTTTTTACCAATCGCATCATATACTTGTAAGTCTTGTGGATTGTAAGTAACCAAATCATTAGGATCACCGGGGCCACGAAGTATCATTCCTCCTGCATTATGAAAAGATTGTGCGGCTGCAATGTTCGGATGCTTTACTACAAACTCTTGTACCGCCCGGTTCTCTGGTATTGAGAAAGGATATTTGTATGCTCCATTCTGGATATAGTTTGGTTGCCATCCCCATCCCCAATCTCGGTTAGGATCGTACTCGAATGTATAACCATCTTCATTTACTGATCCGTCTCCATCATTATCTTTTCCTTCAAGGCCGAGAAATTCATAGTCACCTTTTTCATCTACACCAACCTGTATCATTCTTCTTGGTTCAGTAGGATCTACTCTTAATCTTCCATTTTGATTTTTGCGGCGCATAAATAATATTTCATTATCGCCGTCCAGATCATCATAGCCATCTTCATCTGTCAAACCATCGCGGTCATTATCAACAGGTATAACACCTGAACGGGGAGAACTACCTGTGTTAGGTGAATGAAAATAACTATCTCGTCCATCAGGATTAATGGTGGGAACGATATAAAATGTTTTATCGGCGAGTAACTCCTGTATCATTTTTGTATCTGCAAATGACTCAGTAAGATACCAGGCCGTGTATAAGGAAAATTCTGCTCCTTGTACTTCGTTGGAGTGAATATTTCCATCGATATACATTCCGGGTTTTTTATCAGCACTCCCTTTTTTAAAATCTGTGATGGTCAAACACCAGATATCACGGCCTTTGTATGATTTGCCAATGGACTCCAGTTTTGCCAAATTGGGATATGCAGCAGCGATCTTTTTACATATTTCAGTAATGGCAGCATGATCGTTATACCGGTTCCAGCTTACGGCAACTTTTGGGTTTACGGGTGAGCCGGCTGCTTTGAAAAGTTGATCGGGGGTTTGTGCCGAAAGAGTATGTTGAATAGAAAATAGTGAAAGTGCAATTAAGTATTGCTTTATATAGTGTTTCATATTATTCATTTTGAATTGCATTAAAGAGTTACATCGATGGTTTTGCTTCCTGTTGTCGGACTGCCAGCTTCAATAGAAATTTTACCGCTTCCTTTAATAAGCCAGGTAAGCTCTTGCGAACTGTATCCTTCTAATGAATTAAGCAATTGTATCTTTTTACCACTTATGACAGTTTGATTAGCACCGGTGTTCACTTTTACATTGATGCGTTTTACCCAATACGATCTTTCCCCCAATTTGGAATGAGAAGCCAGTGCCCCTTTGTTGATGATACTGAGTGTTACTCTTGTTAATCCGCTACCTACTTTTTCTGTTTTTACATTAATAATGTCCACCTCTGGTTGATAGCTGGCCAGTTTCACTAAGAAGTTGCTATGCTTTTTTACAAGGTCAGGTACTAATTTATACGGCGGGTTAATTAATACAAATGGATCTACACCGCCCACTTCTACTTTTTGACCCGGAAAATCCGAATGTTGAATTGTTTTCCATTCAGTGAAACTATTGATACCCTGCTGACCAGCCCATCTTAAATAATTGGCTGTTGCATCATCTATCGTAAATGCTTTTTCTGCTTTTGTTGTATCAGGTTTTGATTTTGGTACCCACCAACCCGGAGTGCTGAAACTATACCGTCCATAATGATAATAGGCCCAGGAAAGAAAATCGCCGCCCGTTGCTGTTGCTCTTGGTGCATCTTTCATATTAACTGATTTGTTATACAAATCAGAAACCATACTATCAACTTTTACATCCTGTTGCAGCCAGCTTGCAATCAATGGCTGATTCGCCGTTGCTGCATTATATATAAATGGAGTACTCAGATTATTATTGCTGCCAAAACTTACTACTGCATATACATTGAACTGGTCAAACAAATAATCAAGCAAAGCTCTTGTTTCATTTTCAGATGCAGGATAGTCGCCAGCACCTGGTGAAAAGGTAGGATGTTTGTAAGTTAAGTTCTTATTGAACCAAATTCCCCCTTCGCCATCCTCGTTGAAGCTGCCATCCTTATCATTATCTCTTCCTTCTGCAAACAAGTTGTACTTTCCTTTTTCTCCTTTGTTAAAATCTGCTTTGATCAATACTCTTGCATCATCTGGATGAACTTTGTACTCACCAACAGGAGATTCAATTCTCATCCAGCTTATTTTGCCATTGCCATCCAGGTCTTCTGCCCCATCTTCATTTAGTTTTCCATCTCTATCGTCATCAGTGTTATTGGCATTGCCTTGTCGTTCGTATTGAAGTGCTGCAAAATATTGCTCCATTGCATCGGGACTCAGGTTTGGAAAAACATAAAAGGTTGTTTTATTCAGCAATGCCTTAATACTGTCGGTACTGCTACCCTGCAATAAGTTTTCCGCAAAGCCGATGGCAAGTTCCATCCCAATTAAATAGTGGCCTTCTACACCCCCCGCTACAACAATGGCCGGTTTACTGTCAGTGTTGCCATTGCCGATGGTTATTTG
Source organism: Chitinophagaceae bacterium IBVUCB2 (assembly GCA_002127295.1). Taxonomy (GTDB): domain Bacteria; phylum Bacteroidota; class Bacteroidia; order Chitinophagales; family Chitinophagaceae; genus JJ008. The sequence goes on along the minus strand of NFUV01000002.1, from coordinate 883,563 downwards.
CCAGACATCTTTACCGCCGTTGGTTTTAACTAATGATCTAACTTTTACTAATTGCGGATAATTCTTTGCCAATGCATTGATGCGATTGGTTTGCTGTGAAAAGTTGCTGTAATTGCTTTGTGCAATCACAATAGAAAGCGATAACACAGCAACAATGCAAGCCGTTATTTTTTTGTACATGTATGGTGAAATTTTGTGGGCTAATATACCGAAAAGAAAGGCAGATATCCTGTATAAAGTAAAGCGGAGCTCACTATTACAGGGATGGTAGTAGCAGCGGATAATGCCACTCCTCAAATTTTCTATTTATTTAATACGAGAAACAGCTTTTTTATACAAAGCTATAGCAGGATGTAAGTAATGTTGCCAATACGTTGACGGTAGCTTCCGGATTTTAATCCTGACCGGCCAATATCAAGCGAAGTGTACCATTGAAAATTGGTAGCACCAATTGATTTTATTCTTCCCCGTATCAGTTTATCGTCAAAAGAAGAATGATAAAGGATAGCATTATTGGCAACAGATTTTAGTTTGCCTTTGAACGATTCGTTTTCAAAGGAAGAGTAATACTCGAATGTAGTGGTGCCGGCAGATTTCATTTTACCATTTAGGGCGGCATTATCATAATTAGTATAATAATCCACAGCCTGGTTACCAATGGTTCTAATTTTTCCGGCTTTACTGCTTATTTCAGAAGAACCGTAATAAGTAAAGTTGCAGGTTCCAATACTTTTTATTTTGCCCTTAATAACAGAATCAATTGCTTCTGTGTAGTATTCCACCCTGCCCATATAGGGTTGTAATTGCGGGGCATAGTATTCGGCACGGTCTGCTTTTACTTCAATACCCCACTCCATTATTTTCCCTTCGCTGTTAATCCTGATCAGCACATTCCTGTCTGCAATAAAACCAAACGAAGTAAGGGTCGAAGCGTTCGCAAAACTGATCTGCTCTAACTGCTGCGCAGTAAGAACAGTTGTAAAAAACAATGCAAAAATGCTAAAATGAAGTTTTTTCATAATGCCAGTAAAGTTATCGATGTTTTAGTTTTTGCAAAACCTGCCTCTATTTGATCACAAGTGCGGTATTTTCTGATTGTTTAATGATTTGAAATGTAATGCAAAATAAAGTAAACAAATAAAAATACTCTCTAAGTTTTACTCACATTACGAACCAACTTACTGCTGAATGGTTATTACTGTATTCAAAAAATATTTACATAAAATTAAAAATTAACTAATGAAAAAATTATTGCAATCAGCCATAGTGGCTGTAGTTGTTTTATTATCCAATGTTGCTTATTCACAAGAAAAAGATATCGTTGATATCGCAGTAGGATCTGAAGCACACTCAACACTGGTGGCAGCCGTAAAAGCAGCAGGTCTTGTTGAAACTCTAAAAAGTGCAGGTCCTTTTACTGTATTTGCTCCCGTAAATGAAGCCTTTTCAAAATTACCAGCCGGAACCGTTGATTTCTTACTTAAACCAGAAAATAAGGCAGCACTGGCAAAAATTCTTACTTACCATGTAGTAGCTGGAAACCTGGATGCAAAAGCAGTTATTGCAGCGATCAAAGAAGGAAAAGGGAAGGCTGTTTTAACTACAGTAAGTGGCAATAAACTTACTGCCACCATAGATAACGGTAAAGTGAAATTAACAGATGAAAAAGGCGGTGCAGCATTTGTTACTGTTACAGATTTGAAAGGCAGCAATGGTATTATTCATGTTATTGATACAGTTGTACTTCCAAAATAATAAATAGAAATAGTAGTGAAAAAAGCTCCCCATGTAAGGAGCTTTTTTCATAATGCTGTGTCAACAAACTTAAGATTTCTATTGCACTGTTTTTTAAATGCCCCTTATTTTTACAGGCATTTTTACAGTTACATCAGAACCTTTTGCCAAAAAAACAGAGTGAGGTTCCCTGTTAGAAATATATGGTACAAACTCTTTTCCGTATAGCCGTTCAATATCACAATCCAGGGAAAAGCTGGTCACCGGATAAATTTCCCAACGGGGATGAGCTACAGCATACTCAATGGTGCTGGTTGCTGTTAATTGATTGTAACCAAAATAATGTTCGAAGATAAATTCTTCTGCTGAACCCATTTTTATTTCCTGTAATTCAGGTTTTGCATTAACCCGGATCACATTCCGGTTTTGATTTCTTTTTTGCCAGCTATATTCTACAAACAAGTTATCAGTTGTTTCAATTACCTGGTGCGTCATTTTTGCAGTACTGTAATGTTCATTATAAAACAAATTAGCCATAGTGGCTATAAGTGATTTGGGAACGATCTCTGAAACAAATCCTACTCCCCTTTTCCATTGAGCACCATCCAAACGTTTAATATAATAACGCAAATTTGCTTCTTCAAAGTTTACATGAAAAGGCCAACGTACCCCTAATACCTTTGTGTTATTAAATAAAAAGCCAACAATACTTACCAGTGCCTTACCATCAAAATAGTCTATTGCTGTACCAGGAGGCACATGCTTTTGTAAAATTTGAGGATCCACCTCGTAGTTGAACATGGCCAGGTATTCCCAACGGGCAGATAAAAATATTTTTTTACTCATGGGGCAATTTTAAAACTGGTTGTTGACCTGGTTTCGCATAGTTCAAACGACAAATTGGAGTTGTACCATAATAGCTATCAATTCCATTACTGCAAACAGTTCCCCCTTTATGCAGATCAATAAAACCATCTTGTTGCAACAAGTCATCCTCCATTATTAAGCTGTGAATCTTTCCAATAACAAGAAAGGTATTATTGATTTTCAAGGGAATGATTTCCTGCAATATTAATCCATACTTCACAAGACTTTCACCTACAAATGGAGCCTGAAAGTCACCAATATATTGTGGCGTAAGGTCTACTTCATCAAACTCTGATACTCCCTCCGCATATTTAGCACTGGTTTGGTGAGCTTTTTCAACAAAAGCAGGGAGAATATGATTTATAGTATAAAGACCTGTTGACTCAATATTAGCCAATGTATGCGGAGCAGCTATGCGGGGTCGGTTGATATATCCAACCAAAGCAGGATCAGACCCCAGATGTACTATGCTACTGAATACTCCGAGGTTGGTTTGTTTATCCTGGTTTACGGTTCCAATGAGGCTAACGGATTTAAAGCCTGTAAGACTGTTGATCAAGTTAGCCCGGTAAAACCGGTCCAGGGATTGAATTCCTGACTCACTGTAAAATTGCATGAGAAGATATTATTATAAACCTTAAACAAAAACAAGAATGAAATGTTCTAATAGCCTTAATTGTTTTATGCCGAAAAACTTTTCGGTCATTACCTGAAACTTTTTACCTGTAATAAATTAATCGCTCAATAAAAAATGCACTATGCTCTCCAAATTTAAAGTGTCCGAACTATTAATACTAGTCCTGGTGATTGTATTAATATTTGTCTCTGAATATTACTATGTAATTCTTAAAGATCCAATGAGAGCAATATTTATTGGGCTATGGCCACCCACCATTCTGGGCTTACTCATCTTTTTTAACTTAAAAAGAAAATAAGCATGAACATGGAAAATCTAGATCTCATCATACTAACAACAATTGTTGTAATTCTATTCATGGTTTTTATACTTGCCACATTTAAGGAAATGCAGGAGGATTTAAAAAAGCCGTTTCAAGGCGGAAAAGAAAGAGGCCCCCGTGCCGATATGATCGACTTTATAGGCAGAATATTCTCGGATAAAGATATTGAACCCGGCGAAAAGAAAGAGTTGCTCAATATCATCAAGAAAAAAATTGATGATATTGAATAGCACGATAATAAAAATAAATAGATAAAAATTATCGATCCGAGAATGTGGGTAAGGAAAAAAAAATAAACTACTTGAAAACTAGAACTCGTATTTATCCTACCTCTAGTGTACACAAAAGCGTAAGCTTATCAATGCAGCGTTAAATCAATATTAGATACAGAAGGTTTGCTCCCTACCCTGCCAAAGCTACGGCGGCCAAGCCCTATCTTTGCCCCACAACGAATTGCATTATGAATCTCGATTTCAACAAAAACGAAGACATCGCAAAACAAAGCCTCAGCGAAATGCGCCGCAGGCTGGATAAGATATATGAAGGCGGTGGTAAAAAATCCAGCGAAAAACAAAAAGAAAAAAACAAGCTTACTCCCCGTGAACGGATTACTTATTTAGTTGACAGCGATAAACCATTTATTGAAATTGGCGCATTTGCCGGTTATGAAATGTATGCTGAGCAAGGTGGTTGCCCTGCTGGTGGCACGGTTGCCGGTGTTGGTTATGTTAGTGGTCGCCAGTGTGTGATACTCGCCAATGATCAAACAGTGAAAGCAGGCGCCTGGTTTCCTATTACGGGTAAAAAGAATTTGCGTTTACAGGAAATCGCCATGGAAAATCATTTGCCGGTTATTTATTTAGTAGATAGTGCCGGTGTTTTTTTACCCATGCAAGATGAAATTTTCCCCGACAAAGAACATTTTGGCCGCATCTTTCGCAACAATGCCCGTATGAGCGGCATGGGCATTACACAAATTGCAGCGGTGATGGGGCCTTGCGTAGCAGGCGGTGCCTATTTGCCCATCATGAGTGATGAAACATTAATGGTGGAAGGGAATGGTTCAATTTATTTAGCCGGACCTTATTTAGTAAAAGCAGCTATAGGAGAAGATATCGACAATGAAACATTAGGGGGTGCTGTAACCCACACCGAAATAAGCGGTATTGCTGATTATAAATTTAAAACCGAGCAGGAATGCATGGATCATATTAAAAAAATGTTTTCCATGCTGGGTGATAAACCCAAAGCAGGTTTTGATAGAGTAAAAGCAAAAGCACCGGCAAAGAATGTAGAAGAGTTATATGGATTATTTCCGCAAGATGGCAAGCCTTATGATATAATTGATGTGATTGAAAGAATTGTTGACGATAGTGAGTTTGAACAATTCAAAGAAGATTATGGTAAAACAATTGTTTGCGGTTATGGCCGTGTAGATGGATGGGCTGTTGGTATTGTTGCCAACCAACGCAAAATTGTAAAAAGCAAAAAAGGTGAAATGCAAATGGGTGGTGTTATTTATAACGATAGTGCCGATAAAGCTGCCCGCTTTATTTTGAATTGTAACCAGAAGAAAATACCATTGGTCTTTTTACAGGATGTAACAGGATTTATGGTGGGTAGCCGCAGTGAGCATTCCGGTATAATAAAAGATGGAGCAAAAATGGTGAATGCCGTGGCCAATTCTGTAGTTCCAAAAATCACTATTGTTGTTGGCAACTCATATGGTGCTGGCAACTATGCCATGTGCGGGAAAGCCTACGATCCCCGGTTTATTTATGCATGGCCCTCTGCAAAAATTGCGGTGATGGGCGGTGATGCGGCAGCAAAAGTTTTATTGCAGATAGAAGTTGCATCCTTAAAGGCAAAAGGCGAAGTGATTACCCCGGAGAATGAAAAGAAATTGCTGGATGAAATAAAAGGCCGCTACGATAAACAAACTTCCCCTTATTATGCTGCTGCAAGATTATGGGTGGATGCGATCATTGACCCGGTGGATACAAGAAAAGTTATTTCAGAAGGAATTAATGCAGCGAATGGCAATCCTGAAATTACTGAATTAAAAACAGGTGTTTTTCAAGTTTGATTATGTTATATGTTGAATGATGAATACAGTACATCATTCAACAATTAGCATTTAACATTCAACATGAATAAAGAAGTTACAATATATACAGATGGTTCTTCCAGGGGCAATCCCGGTCCGGGTGGTTATGGCACCATACTAATGAGTGGACAACACCGCAAAGAATTATCGCAAGGTTATCATCACACTACTAATAACAGGATGGAATTGATGGCTTGCATTGCCGGATTAAAAGCGTTGAAGAAAGAAGGAATGACTGTGACGATCTATTCCGACAGCCAATATGTAGTAAAAGCATGGGAAGAGGGCTGGCTGAAAAATTGGATCAAAACAAATTTTAAAGGTGGTAAGAAGAACCCTGACCTGTGGTGGGAATTTTATGAGTTGTCAAAAAAACATACTATTAAATTCAAATGGGTGAAAGGGCATGCAACTAACCCGTTTAATAATCGCTGTGATGAATTAGCAACGGAAGCTGCCGATGGGAGCCATCATACATTGTTGCATGATGAAGGGTACGAAGGAACAGCAGCGTAGAATCATTTATTAAGAAAGATGATATTCGAGTTTGTCAATCAGACTTGCCAATTGAAAGACTAAACCAAATGACCAAAAAAAATTCTCTCTGTTCCTGGAGCGGTGGTAAAGACAGTTGCTTTGCACTGATGCAGGCCATGCATCAAGGCTATTCTTCAAAAGTTTTATTGAATGTGTTGAACGAAGCAGGAAAAATTTCCCGTTCACATGGAATACCTGCTGCTATTTTACAAGCACAAGCTACTGCAGCGGGCTTGCCAATTCAACTTATAAGCAGTTCCTGGAATGATTATGAAAAGAACTTTACCTCAGCTCTATCAATATTAAAAGAACAATATCAACTAAGTCATGCTGTATTTGGCGATATAGATCTGCAGCCACACCGTGATTGGGAGGAAAAAGTTTGCAGCAATGCAGGGCTAACAGCAATTCTTCCATTGTGGCAACAAGAAAGAAAAGCATTGGTGCTTCAAATGCTGGATGCAGGAATAGAAACAATGATCGTAAGTTGTAACGAAACGATGGGTGAACGTTTTATTGGCGAGATCATCACTGCTACTTTGGTGGATGAATTGGAAGCACTGGGCATTGATGCTTGCGGAGAGAATGGCGAGTATCATACATTGGTGCTGGATTGCCCGCTATTTGAAAACAGGATTAATGTTTCAGTAAAGAAGAAATTATTGCATGAAAATTATTGGTTTGCAGAATTGCAATAAAAAAAGCCCAATCTTATGAATGGGCTTTCAAATATATTCGAAGCTTCTTACGCTAATGTAAGCTGCGTTCTTTTTGCAGTCATATAATTATAGCTAAGCAAAATTACTGGCAAGAAAACCACAGTTGCGATTAATGCATTCTTGTAGAAAGGCAACCCAGCTGCATAGCAAGCCATCAAACCATCAAAAGTTTTTGAGTAAGTAGTGCCATAAGGTCCAGCCCATACACTAAAGTTGGAAAGTAAAAAGAATACCGTTGGTGCTGCTACTGCACCGATAGCAAGACTGCTGTAGCTTCTTCCTTTCAACAACCATCCAATAACAGTTGCAGACATTAAGATCAAATAGTTTTTCCACTGCCCAGTATAAAAACCAGCATATTCAAACAAATTCTGGCTATATAAAAACTGTATTATAACATCACTGATAAATACAGCCAACAACGGCAATATAAAAGACAAATCTCTTTGTCTAATTATTAAACCCGAGAATAAAGCAATTGCAATTACCGGAGAAAAACCAGACCAGCCCTCTCTTGGCCCGAATTCATATTTGCAATAGGCAGCTAATGCTATAAGAACCAATGTAAAAACAATTAACCTTCCGTAACTCTTCATATAAAATTAGTTGAATGATGGGCAAAAATAAACGAATTGAAGCAATTCGGCGGTCTATTTATTAACGATTGTTAATTGCTGTGGAAGCCCTGTAAATAGTGGCTTTGCTGCGACCTTTCACCACGACAGTAGTTCCCGGAAGCACTACCGCTGAAACTGAACCCGATTTTAATTCAATACTACTATCGCCGCTACTCACCTCTACCGCACCTTCTGTAAGCAACAATATTTCTGTCAGAGTGGTAGAAAAAGTAGCTACTTGGTTTGGCTCCAGCTCAATAACATTTAATTGAAAATCATTAACCGGGGTCAGGTACTTTTTTTCATCACTATTGATCGCTTCCGGTTGTAATATGTTAGGTGTGGTGGCTTCACATTTAATATGCTTCATCAGTTCCACCACATCAATATGTTTAGTCGTTAATCCGCCCCGCAAAACATTGTCAGAGTTAGCCATCAATTCCACATTCTGTCCTTCCAGGTATGCATGGGGCACTCCATCGGCCTGGAAAACTCCTTCGCCTTTTTTTAAATGTACCAGGTTAAAAAGGTAGATAGAAAAGATTCCCCGATCTATATCACCATTTCTAACAAATGTTTTGGCTGCTTTACTTGCCCAATAATCTTCATCGTACTTATCAGGCCTAGTTCCTTCTTTATATATGGCATCGATATTATCAAGAAGTGGCTGCAAGATCCGGTTCACTTCTTCCTGCGGCATTTCCATTATATATTTATATAATCCACTATAACCGGACTGATTAAACACCGGCAATAATTCTCTCAGCTCCACCACATTCAATAATGTATATACCAATTCTTCGGCCGGTTTAAAACCGTGCAGCAACCAAAAATCACTCAATGCCACCATCAACTCCGGCTTGTGGTTATCGTCTTTATAATTACGTTGTGGAGATTCAAGCGGAATGCCTGCTGCATTTTCCCTGGCATATTCTTTTTCGGCGGCTTCTTTAGAAGGATGCACTTGTATCGATAACATATCTTTTACATCCAATACTTTTAATAAATACGAAAGGGAATTGGAGTAGTTTGTTAATGCATTCTTACCATCCTTAGTAATCACTTGCCCTACACCCAGTGGATGAATACCCATCCAATATTCAGCAAATGGTTTTCCTTCTTTATTTTCTTTCTGCAATAAAGTTGGAATAAATGTATATCCGCCCCAATCGTAATGTTTTATCGCACCTTCAAGTTTATAAATGCCCGCCATGAAAGAATTTTCTTTTTATCTTGGCGTAAAGATAATGCATGGCCACTCATAATGATTTGGGAAAAGAAGGAGAAGACCAGGCAGCTGCCTGGCTGACGGGAAAGGGGTACGAAATAATACACAGAAACTGGCGATACTCTCACTATGAAATTGACATCATTGCTACCAAAGGAAAATTCCTGCATTTTGTAGAAGTAAAAGCAAGAAATTATACTGCATTCGACTACCCGGAGAACAGCGTAACTAAAAAGAAATTTAAAAACCTGCAGAAAGCTGCGGATGAATTTTTATACCAGCACCCCGGTTATGCATGGATACAATATAATATACTATCCATTACTTTTCATCCAGAAAAGGAAGATGAATATTTTTTGATCGAGGATGTTTTTTTGTAGAATTAATTGTAAATGATTACAGGCGGCTGACCATTCACTACTTTCCGTTCACTCTTTCCATCATCTTCTCTACCAACCGATGCGTAGCCGGGCAATATTCTACATTTTGCTTATGGATATGTACAAAATCTTTAAACTTTTTTGAAAGATGGGGGAATCCTGCGCAATCTGCCGGACGGATCTCATAAATACTGCATTTATTATCCTTTAAGTTCAGCCATTGGCAGGGCTCTGTTTTATTCATCCAATCTCTTTCACCACCCCTTTCTCTTTTCAAATATTTTTTCTGAAATTCTTCAACGGTCAATTTAAAATGGGCCGATATTCTTTTCAGATCCTGCTTGTTAAAAGTTGGTGTCATTGTTTTACAACAATTGGCACAGGTAAGACAATCTGTTTCCTGCCATACTTCTTTCTCCAACACAGCAATTTGCTGGTCCAGCCCACGGGGTGTATTTTTCTCAAGTTTACTAAGGAAACGACGAAAACGATTTTTTGTTTTCCCAATAACTTTTCTAAAGGAACGCAGATTAACGGGTTTCATTTCACTCATGTGCCGAAGATACAGATTGAACGGTTTCGTAGAGCAGCTAAAAGAATTTTCCGGCAACAAACCACATTAGTTATTTTTGCTGCTCCTTAAAACCCATTATAATGAAACAATTGATTGCCCCTCTTTTCCTGATCGCTACTGTATCAATGCTGGTATCCTGTGGTGGTTCATCCTCCGCACCAGCCACTTTTTGTGACACTACCTGCCTGAAAGACACATTGAAATTTGCAGGCACCCACAAGCTTGAGCCATTTGTTTACCTGAGTGTAAAAGACTGCAAACCGGATAGCATTATCTGGAGCTACAAAGGACTTGGTTCAAATCGTAAAACAAAATTCGACTATACATCTATTTCAGTAAATAAAGATTATATCCGTTGCGTTTTTAACGACACCTCTGCTGCTTTCCTATTGTTTAATGATTGCCTGACAGGCCGCGGCTTCCAGATAAAACTCCCCTTCAGCAAATCAGAAAACTTCTCCATGAGAACAAGCGGTATTAATAATATCGATCCTAAATTTTCGATTAGCGACAACCTGCTTGCTTATACTGACAGGGGGAATATTTATGTGGAAGAATTTACAACTGGCAAAAAAGCCATGATGACCTTTGGCGAAAAATTAGATATTGATTACGATGCTATTCATGAGCATATTGACTCCGTTAATGTAACCAACAGCCGTATTTGGGTAAAGATCAAAGCTGGTAAAGACTGGAAGATCTTAGAAAAAAATATCACTCTTGAATAATGTGGGAACCTTACAAAAAAGGTTTTAAATCTTACCTGCAGTTAGAAAAATCGCTGTCGGATAATTCGGTACAGGCCTATGGTAGGGATATTGAATTGCTAACGCAATTCTTACAGGATACATCAGCCATGAAAAACCCAGCTGATGTTACGCTAAAAGATCTGCAGGCATTTCTTAAACAAATTACTGAACTGGGAATGACCGCCAGTTCGCAGGCCCGGATCATTTCGGGCTTACGGGCTTTTTATAAGTATTGTCAGTTAGAAGATATTTCCAAAACAGATCCTACCCTTTTGCTGGATGCACCAAAACTAAAAAGATCGTTACCGGATGTCTTGAGTTTTGATGAAATAGAAAATATCATTGCACAAGTTGATTTAAGCAAACCGGAAGGCAGTCGTAATAAGGCGATCGTAGAGACAATGTATAGCTGCGGTTTACGTGTAAGTGAAGTAGTGAATCTGAAAATATCTCAACTCTATTTAGATGTTGGTTTTATCAGAGTAATAGGCAAAGGTGATAAAGAACGGTTGGTACCTATTGGCAGCAGTGCCATCAAATACATCAACATCTATAAAAATAATATCCGTGTGCATGCGGATGTTAAGAAAGGGAGCGAAGACATTCTTTTTCTAAACAACAGGGGCGGGCAATTATCGAGAGTAATGATTTTTTATGTTATTAAAGACCTGGTAGAAAAAGCAGGAATTAAGAAAATTGTTTCTCCTCATACTTTCCGCCATTCTTTTGCTACGCATTTGGTAGAAGGCGGTGCTGATCTGCGGGCAGTACAGGAAATGCTCGGGCATTCAAGCATAACCACCACTGAGATTTACACCCATCTTGATAGAGAATTTTTAAGAAAAACGCTGGAGCAGTTTCATCCGGGTTTTCAACAAGGTTAATGAGCTTATTTAATAATAATTTTCTCAGAATATTTCCTTCCAGATCTCTTATTCGTAAATACAATAAAATAGCTGCCTGCCGCAACTTTGGGTATGTCCAAACTCAATATCCTTGCATCGGCATCAATCCAAATTTCTTTTTTATGTACCTGTTGACCAGAAAGATTTAGCAACTGAAGCAAAAAATATCCTTCCTCCGATTTATTCCATTCTATTGTCAAATCGCCGCCACTTAATAATGGATTGGGATATACTGATATTTTGTTCACAATAGCTCTAGGCTGAGCTTTTACTTCTGTTGTAACATTATCATTACTTTTAATAACATAAGAAACCGTACCTGCAATAACCTCGCTACAAATAGTGTCGCTAGTTGATACGGTAATTTGCCCCATGATATTCTCATGTAAATTGACAATAAGCTTTGACCCGGAAGCATCTTCAATATCTACTTTAATATCTGAAGTCTGATATCCAACGGATGAAACATGCAATACACTATCCTTAGATAAATGGCTAACGGGCAAACTGAATACGCCGTTTTCATCTGTTAAAGTACCAAAACCTTTTATTCCTGTAGTTATACTTGCAAATGGAATTGGTTCACCTTTTTCATTTGCTACAATACCGCTAATAGTTGTTTTAAAAACAACTGGCTTCTTATCGCTTTTTGTAATAAGAGAGTCTTGCTTGTTATTTTCAACAGCCATTATATTCTTTGGCAACACCATTCCCAATGTTCTGAATTCGCTTGTTATTGGCGTACGTACTGTGTCTTTTGTGGAAGACACAAAAGCCTTATTGTTTTTTTGAGCAGATGCTTTTGATACAAATAATGCAGGTAGCAAAAAGCCGAAGAAATATTTTACCCATGGAATTCTTTTCTTAGGAATATCAATATCTCTTTCCAACTGGTCAGTCATAAAACGGCCACAAACAGAGCCGGTGGATGGTTTTTTAAAAAAAGCTGCTACCTGGCGGTCACTCATGCCGGTAAAGTCAACCACCTGTTTTTGGCAGGAGCCACAAAATTTTCCTTTTTCAACCGGGCTCATATTATCCCAGTTCTCATGGCAGGGTTCGGCAATAGAGAGTTGTAATTTCTTGTTCATAAAGGTTGAATTATTGTAGTATTAGTTTACTGGATGCGAGTAACGGGCCGTTTGCATAGGAGTAATGGAAATTATTAGCACAGTTCAAATTTAAAAGGAGGAGTTCCGTAAAAACGGAACTCCGTTATCACTAACCGGCTGTTAAATGATTAGCTATTTGTTTTTACTTAATGGCTTCGTATCTTCTTCAACGTTTTCATCGGTCTTATTGTTACCAGGTTTTGCTTTGGCTAACATTTCTGCACTTTCAGCCAGGCGAATAAATTCTGAACGGTATCCTTCATCATCATTACCTTTTGCTTTGCGGGCCATACTAATTACATCCGTGAAAGAGGCGTTTGATTTGAATTCTGAATTGCGGAGCAGCATACCAAACTGTGCTACTGCAGCAGCAAAACGAAAATTATCAGAAGTTTTTGCAATAGAAATTTGTTTGTCCTGCACCGGATGCTCGATCAACTTGCTAACATCTCCATCAGGAGCTTTGTAGCGGAACTTCACTGTCAGCATCTCACCAGTATTAGATGATTTGCTCAGCGGTTCAATATTTTTTTGATACTTCAACTTATCTACATCTTTAAGAAAACTGCTTTTTACTCCCACCGGAATAATTTCATAAAGTGCAGTTACCGTATGACCACTGCCTAATTCACCGGCATCTTTCTTATCGTCATTAAAATCTTCTTTAGCCAGCATCCTGTTCTCATAACCTATCAGGCGATAGCCCTGCACTTTAGCTGGATTAAATTCTATTTGCAACTTTACATCCTTTGCAATCGTAAATAGAGTCCCGCCAAATTCATTCACCAATACTTTTTTTGCTTCGCTGATGCCATCAATATAAGCATGATTACCATTCCCTTTGTCGGCCAGCTTTTGCATTTTTGCATCTTGGTAATTACCCATACCATAGCCCAGAACAGTTAAAAACACCCCGCTTTTTCTTTCTTCTTCGATCAGGCGAACCATATCGTCATCGCTGCTAACACCCACATTGAAATCGCCATCGGTACAAAGAATAACACGGTTGTTACCTCCTTTTGCAAAATTGTCTTTGGCAGTTTTGTACGCCAGTTTAATACCTGCACCACCGGCGGTAGAACCACCTGCTTCTAATTTATCGATCGCATCTTTAATTTTAGTTTTTTCTGCTCCGCTTGTAGGGGGCAACACCAATCCCGCAGCACCAGCATATACTACCATAGATATTTTATCCTGTTCTCTTAACTGGTCCACCAGCATTTTCATAGAAGCCTTTACCAATCCTAATCTTTCTGGTCCTTGCATAGAACCCGAAACATCAATTAAAAAAGTAAGGTTAGAAGCAGGCAGGTTTTCTGTTGGTATTTTTTTACCCTGCAAACCGATCAGCACCAGTTTATGATCTTTATTCCAGGGTGCATCAGAAATTTCTGTGTTAATGGAGAAAGGTTCGTTGTTGACAGGTTGCGGATATTCGTACTTAAAATAATTGACCATCTCTTCAATTCTTACTGCACCTGCGGGTGGTAATTGTCCCTGGTTTAAAAAACGGCGAACATTACTATAAGACGCCGCATCAACATCAATAGAAAAAGTGGAGAGTGGGTTATCAGTAGCTTTTAAAAAAATATTTTCGGTGATGTTCTCATAGCCTTCCCGGTTGAAATCTTCACGGGGTTGATCGAAGCCATAAAAGCCATCGATTGGCTGTGAAGAAACTGTAGGAGAAACAATTCCCCCACGATATCCCAGCGATTTTTCACTTCGTTTTGTAGAATATCCCGTTACAACAACTTCTTGCATTTGATTGCTCGAAGATTTCAGTGTAACATTAATTACAGTGCGGCCACTAATTTTTATTTCTGTTGGTTCAAACCCTAGGGCTGAAAAAATTAATGTATTGGTGGGTTTAGGAGCCGTAATTCTATAAGTGCCTTTTGCATCAGTGCTGGTTCCTTGTGAGGTTCCTTTTACCGTAACAGTGGCAGCTTGTATAGGGTTTCCTGAATCATCAGTTATAGTACCAGTAACTGTGTGTGAGTTGACAGGCCGGAATGCCAGGAAGATAATTACTACAGGCACCAGCAGGATAAGTATTCGCTTCATATAATAGTATTTTCATACCCTGATGCGGGTATTCTAACATTTGCATAAACTGCCCTAATAAAAAATTTTATTGCTAATTTTAGGCGTTGTCTTTCATTAAAAACATATCTCACAACTCCCTATCCGACAAAGAGCTGGTGGCTCTGTACAAAGAGTCGGGCGACATGGCTGTACTGGGTGAACTGTACCAGCGGTACATGGAACTGGTTTATGGTGTATGCCTCAAATATTATAAAGAACCCGAAACGGCCAAGGACAGTGTAATGTTGATCTTTGAAGAATTGGTCACAAAATTGAAGAAACATGAGGTGGATAACTTCCGCGGATGGCTGCACCAGGTGGCTAAAAACCACTGCCTGATGCAATTACGGACACCTAAAAACATGAAAACCGTTGAGTTTAAGACAGAACTTGTGCAATCAGAAGAAAATGTGCATCTGAATGGTGTGTTGGAAAAAGAGGAGAATTTCAAGAAACTGGAACATTGCCTCGGCACCTTATCCAACGAGCAAAGAGATACTGTAAAACTCTTTTATTTAGATGGAAAGTGTTACAACGAAATAGTGGAGCTAACAGGATTAGAATGGAACCAGGTGCGGAGTTTGATACAGAATGGAAGACGAAATTTGAAGATATGTATGGAGAAGCCTGAGTCGGCAGTTAGGACTTAGAAGTCGGTAGTTTGGAGAAAGTGACGGATTTGTATTTTTTATTTTTAATTGAAACAAGAACTTTACAATGCCTTATGGCAAACAATAATAACATACAACCATTTTCAGCAGCTGATATTGAAAAATATCACCGGGGTTTACTTTCTCCAAAAGAAAGACATGCCATTGAAAAAGCAGCTTTAGATGATCCATTCCTTGCAGATGCATTGGAAGGTTATGCTGTTGGAGTTGTTGATGTGAATGCTGACCTGGCTGACCTTAAATCGAGACTGACCGAAAGAACAACAACCGCTAAAGTAATTCCATTAGGTGCGGGAAAACGGGACTCCTTCCGCATATTACGGGCCGCTGCCATAATAGTTTTTATTGCCGGGGCAGGATTATTAGTTTATCAATTCGGCTTTAATAAAAAGAACGATAACATTGCTGAAGTAAAAAATCAGCCGGTAGAAAAAAACGAAACGTCTGTTGCGGATACGAATACCAACACTCCGGCAGCTAGTACCGACAATTCTAAATTAACCACTGAACCCGTTGTTAATCCAACTACAGTTACCACTACTACTGCCAAAGGAATAAGCGGTGGCGCAGAAAAGAATAAACCGGGAGAAGCTACAACAACTCCGCAACCAGTAACCTCCGAAGTGGCCACTGTTCCTTCTACCCCAACACCTGTAATAAACCAGCCTGCAAAAACACTTGCAAGAGAAGATGCTGTCGCCGCTGGAAAAGTAGCAGAAAATAAAGAGCCTATTAAAGATGAATTAAAAAAACGTTCAGCCGGTGCAGATACAAAGAAGGAAAAAGAAGTGCTTGCCAGAAGGTCGCAGCAAGAAACAAATGAACAGGCAAACAGAGATGTAGCTGCAACCCGCAGAGCAGAAGATATTTCCCGTAATCAAACAAATATTTTCCGTGGCCGTGTAACAGATGGCGATAATAATGGTGTGCCTTTTGCAAACGTTACCAACGCACAGGATAATAATGCTGGAACATATACTGATGCTAAAGGATATTTTAACTTAACATCACCAGATACATTACTGAATGTACAAGTACGTTCTATTGGTTTTGAACAAAACCAGGCACAATTGCGGAACAGTGTTCCTAATAACCAGGTAGTATTGCAGGATGACAGAAGAGGTTTATCGGAAGTGGTAGTAAGTACACAAAAACCAAATGCAGCTGCCCGTTCCAATCCTAATAATATTAAACTGGAAGAACCTGAGCCAGCAGATGGTTGGGAAAAATATGACTCCTATCTTGCTAATAACCTGAAAGCTCCCGAAGATTTTAAACCCAAACAATCTGCTACCAGTTTAGGCGCAGTAGAAGTTTCATTTGAAGTAGATAAAAACGGCGAGCCTACCAATTTCAAAATCGAAAAATCGCTTTGTGCTACCTGCGATAAAGAAGCCATCCGCCTGATTAAAGAAGGACCTAAATGGAAACGTAAGGCTAAAAAAGGCCGGACGACGGTAAAGATCAATTTCTAAGCGTTTCAAATTTTTACTTCATTTCTGGTATCAAAATGTAGCCCGTAAATGGTTAATACAAACTTGATTTTGCATACTTAACTTCTTGCTTCATATTCGTACTTGCTTCCCTACCTTTGCCTTCTCTAAAATTAGCTTGTATGAAAAAAATATTTCTTTCTGCCGTTGCAATATGCGGCCTATTGATTGCTGAGGCACAATTAAAAACGCCTGCCCCTAGTCCTGCACAAACTATTAAACAGGATTTTGGTGTTTCCACAGTTGAGTTATCTTATTCCCGTCCTGCCATGAAAGGCAGAAAAATTTTTGGCGATCTTGTCCCTTTTGGAAATGTATGGCGCACTGGTGCTAACCAGGCTACCGTATTAACTTTTGGCGATGATGTAACGATTGGCGGTACAAAAATCAAAGCCGGTAAATATGGCTTGCTTTCTATTCCTGAAAAAAATAGCTGGACCTTAATTATCACCAAACAATTAGATGTAACAAGTCCTGCAGCTTACAAACAAGACCAGGATGTTGTACGTACGGAAGTAAAAACAATTGGCATGGATGAAAGCATGGAAAATTTTACTATGCAGTTTGCCAATATTAAATCTAACAGTTGCGAATTGCATATTATGTGGGATAAAACAGCTGTTATACTGCCAATAACAACAGATGTTGAAACAAAAGTAATGGCACAGATCGACCAGTTGATGAATAAAGACAATCGTCCTTACTTTAATGCCGCTATGTACTATATGGACAACGGCAAAGATTTGAACCAGGCTTTAA
Organism: Chitinophagaceae bacterium IBVUCB2; assembly: GCA_002127295.1. GTDB lineage: Bacteria > Bacteroidota > Bacteroidia > Chitinophagales > Chitinophagaceae > JJ008. Next base: position 866,064 of record NFUV01000002.1, on the reverse strand, counting down.
CATGGTTTGATAAAGCGATAGAAATGCAGCCAACTGCTTTTTGGATTCATCACCAAAGAGCAAATTGCCTGGCTAAGCTGGGTAGAAAAGCTGATGCAAAAGCTGCTGCAGAAAAATCAAAAGAATTAGCTACTGCTGCTAAGAACAATGATTATGTGGAGTTAAATAATAAATTGCTGGCAGAATTGAAGTAAAAAACTTCTTACTTAATTTTTAAAATAGCTCCATTTATTTGGAGCTATTTTTTTCACTTTATGATAGGAAAGAATAATACCACTTGTACTGCAAGATTTCTGCTGAGCTTGCCGAGGTATCGCATTTATGACGGTTAAAATAAAAATGTAGCTCCAAAAAAGTCGAAGTCATAGCCCTTTCTTTGAAGGAGTTTGGGGAGGCCATATTGCCTGCAACAATAAACTAAAAAATATCACTGCAAAAGCACCAATTGGATTGAGCCAGAGGAAGCCCATTTTTATAACCCCAACTTTGGTAAGAATAAATACGGTTAATACCAACAGCTCAGCTAACACTGCTCCCCAAAACACTACATGACCGCTTTTGATTTTCTTAATAAAGAAAGCCACTAAAAACACACCGAGTATTACTCCATAAAATAAAGAGCCCAGTACATTCACGGCTTCAATCAAACTATTGCCAATATTATACGTAAACATGGCTACTACAATGCAAAAGATACCCCATGCCAGTGTATACCATTTTGACAGGCGATATTCATCTTCGCCGCTTTCTTTCTTTTTAGTAAATCGCCGGTGAAAATCGATCATGGTACAGGAGGCCAATGAATTAATGGCCGCAGCAATACTACCCCATGATGCGAGGAAAATAATAGCAATTAAAAGTCCTACTAAACCAACTGGCAAATTGTCCACTACAAAACGAAGAAAAATGTAGTTAGTATCATTCCCATCTCCTCCTACTTCTTTGCTGTTGATCCAGCCTTTTACTTTTTTTCGAATTCCATCTGCTTCACCTTGTAATGCTGTTAGTTCAGCGAGGTATTGTTCTTCTTGTTTTTTATCATTTGCATCTGATGCTCTAGTATAATTAACGACAGCTTGTTGTTTCTTCGTAGTAATCGCATCATACTGCTGTTGAATAAGCACAAAAGAATCTTTATACACCGCAGACTGTTCCAATTTTTTAACCTGTACATCATTAAAGAAAACTGGCGCCTTATTGAACTGGTAAAAAGTAAATACTAATGCGCCGATCAATAAAATGGCAAACTGCATCGGCACTTTAACCAGGCCATTCATTAATAAACCCATCCGACTTTCTTTCAACGACTTGGCTGTAAGATATCGGCCCACCTGCGACTGGTCGGTCCCGAAATATGAGAGTGCCAAAAAGAACCCTCCTATCAATCCACTCCATAAATTATATTGATCACTCCAGTTGAAACGTCCGTTTTCAAACCCGGTGGTAATAACATTTAGCTTACCCAATTTACCGCTTACTTCTAATGCATCAGTGAAACTTACATCTTTGGGCAACATGTTTACTACCATGTAAGCTGCTAAAAACATCCCGGTGAATATGATGATAAGTTGTAGCTGCTGTGTATAAGCAACAGCCTTGGCACCACCGCTAATGGTATAAATAATAAGCAAGCCACCCATGAACAGGTTGGTCCAATAAATATCCCAACCAAATAAGGATGATAAAATGATAGAAGGAGCAAATACACTTATACCTGTTGATAAACCCCGCTGGAGTAAAAATAGAAAGGAAGTAAGTGTTCTTGTTTTATTATCAAAGCGGTTTTCTAAATATTCATAGGCTGTATAAACTTTCAGTCGGCTGAAAATTGGTACGAAAAAAATACAGATCACCACCATTGCCAATGGAATACCAAAATAATATTGAACAAACCGCATTCCATCTGTATAAGCCTGGCCGGGGGCAGAAAGAAAAGTAATTGCACTTGCCTGCGTTCCCATAATACTTAGCAGCACTAAGCCCCAGGGAAGGCTGCGATTCGATAAAAAATACCCATCCAGATTATGAGAAGTACGGCTTTTGTATAGGCCATAGGTAATAATGGCGAGCAGCGTAACAATCAATACTATCCAATCGACCTGGCTCATGCAAATCGTTTGGTAAAGAGATAAAACAATACGATGAGCAATACCAGGAACAGGATCACAAATGTGTACCAGCCGTTCCAGCTTTTAAACAATGGCGCTTTATCGTTATCTGAGTTCAGCATTTTTTATCTGCGGGTTGTACGCAACCAGCCTGTCAATACAATAATAATTCCCAGAACCAGTCCAATCAAAATTCCTATCCTTACTTTTTTTATTAAAATACCAATCACTAGCCCGATGACGATCGCAAAAATAAATGCCATCTCCCCTCTTCTTATACTGGGCTTTCTTTCTGATGCCATTAAAATCCTTTTTTCTTATTCAAAGCAATGATGTTTGCTAATAAACGATACGCACCGGGTACACCGGCAGGTAATTCCCTGAAAAATACAATACCGGTATAGGTAAAAAATCCTTTGCCATATTTTGCTACCAGCAAAGCACCATCATCCACTTTTTCTCCGGGATCGTTCATAGAAATCAATTTTTCAAACTTCCCAGATGTATCGCTGCCATGATAAATACTGCGTTCCTGTACCCAGCCCGTAAAATCATCAGCGGTTATTTTATTGGGGAAATTAAATACCGGGTGTTCTGGTTTTAAAAAAGTAACTGCTGCATTTTCATCGGTAACCCTTGTACGGGTGATATTGAAATTATATGGTGCAATTTTAGCCCGAACCGGACCGATCTGGTTACTGGTATTATATTGAACGATCAGGTTGCCTCCTTCATGCACATATTTCATCAGTTTATCATAATGCTTATTCATCCAGTCGTGGGTATTGTATGCCCGCACCCCTGTAATAATGGCATCAAACTGGTTGAAATTATTTTTAGAAAGTTCCTTATCAGAAAGCAATACCACTTCATATCCCATTTGCTCTAATGCTTCTGGCACTTTATCGCCAGCACCTGTTATGTAGCCTATTTTCTTTCCGTATGTTTTTAAATCAAGCTTCTTATTATTTACGGTAGCAATGTTGAAATAAGTGATATAAGGAATATGATCGTATTTCACTTCCCGCATTCCAACATGAAACAAATCCTTTCTTCCATTATTTGCGTCCATAGCAAAAAAGTAATCGTTGTCCATGTTTGCTTCAATAGTATAAGCAACTGGTATCACCTTATTCTTTTCATCAAAGCTTAGTTTACTTGGAGAATAATCAACTTTTACCTTATCTGTTTTCTCCCTGCCTACATCATTTAAAAAGGTCTGAAAGCCTTTTTTCTTGCCGGTAATATTCAATACACCACTGAATGAATTATTCCCTTTGGAGATCTTATATTTTTCATCCGGCTCAATTAAGGCTGGTGGCAACACTGTTAATGGCTGATATAATTCGCCCCGCACTGGATCAGTAAACTTATATCGTACCGGCTGTGCAAATGTGAACTGCTCTCCGAATATTTTTATCTGAACCAAAGCCTGGTATGATGGATCTACATCTGGCTTACCAATAGAAAGCTGATCTGCTACATTGAAATATCCTACTTCCATCTTGCTGGCTAACCAATAAGGTTGTGTTATCTGTTTAGCAGTAGGAACAAAAATGGTTTTTGAAAAATTAAAATTCCTGTTTTTTTCTAATGATCTTGAAAAACTAGAATCAAAACCATCTACCTGCACTTTTTGTAAAACAGCATCTGTACCAAGCCTGTTATTAAATGAAAAATTAATACGTAGTGAATCGGTCTGTACGGCAAATTGTTCCTGGGTAGTAGCATCCAGAAACAAACCGCTGCATTGAGCAATCAATTGGTGTACTTCTGAAAGCTTCTGTGTTTTCCAATAACCATCTTGCAATGCTCTAATGGCTTTATATAATCTCACTAATTTTTCCACTGATTTTTCAGGATGCAATAAATCAAAGGAAGTTGAAATACTATCAATAATTCTTGAAATAGCTTCACCGCCTGTTACTCTTTTCCAGTTAGGTTCAACACCATCCATAATATCATTAACAGGTGGCGTTCCGCCTGTTGTTCTAAAATACTCCAACACCTCACCTCTGGATGCGGCAGCACCAAAGCCCTGGCTTTTATGATTGCTGCGGCTTGCAGCTGCTATTTCTCCATAGCTTTTTCCCAATAAAGGATTATATCCGCCTACATCAAATTTAAACTGGTCGTTGCTTGTTTGATTGTTGCCGCCGAAGTTGGCAGTATTTAGTAAAATTCTTTGGGCTTTCCAGGGCTGCACATACTTCAACTGCTCTGGAAAACGATTGGGGTCTGCGGCTGCAGTAAATGCTTCATTAGCCAGGATAGAAGATGCAACATGATGCCCATGATTGCCGGGCTGAGGACCAGAAGCAAACCTTGTTACAATTACATCAGGTTGGAATTTCCGAATCACCCACACCACATCACTTAAGATTTTTTCTTTATCCCATTTAGTAAATGTTTCTTCGGGAGTTTTGGAATAACCAAAGTCGTAAGCTCTTGTAAAAAACTGTTCGCCGCCATCCACTCTTCTTGCAGCTAATAATTCCTGGGTTCTTATCAATCCGAGGTCAATACCTTGCTCATCGCCTATCAAATTCTGCCCGCCATCTCCTCTTGTCATTGACAGGTAACCGGTACGATACAATCTGTCTTTTGATAAATAAGTAATAAGCCTTGTATTCTCATCATCCGGATGCGCTGCTACATATAAGACAGAACCCAGTACATTTAATTTGCGGATAGCAAGATACATGTCGGCAGATGACCAGCTTTGCGGAGCCTGTGCATTTACGATGCCGCTAACAGATAAAAGAAGAATAAAAAAAGGAAGTACAATTTTCTTCATTACGTCGGTTTATTAGGCGAATATACTGTATGTTGAAAAAGCAAAAGAAACCGTTTACATAAATAAGGCCGGCTTTAACAACCGGCCTTATACAATATATCAGGAAGCTATTTTACTGCCCCACAAAAAAGATTGCATTACAAAACATGAGTTTTCCGTTTTCCCAGAAATTACGGAACATCACATTATCGGTGATATAAGTAATGGCCCCATTTCCCATGTCTTCTGCGCCAAAGATCAGTCCGTCTTTTAATTTATTTTTAAGTTTGGACCCTACAAATCCTGCTACCTGGTTGTCTTTTTTGATCACTCCCACATTCCATCCATCCTTTATGAACTCGTATACATTGTCATCCATCTTTAATGTATAATAATAATTAGGATAACCGTAGGCTAATGGATGTGTGTTATCCATCTCCACTTTGAATATAGAGCCCGGTGTCATGTTAGGAATATAATCCCTCTCCCTGTCTTCAAACTTCTTCAACGCATCATAACTTACCTTATCATCCTTTTTTTCATCATCTGCCTTTTTTAATTTGATACCAAACTCTGCTTTTGATAAAGCACCAACCGCACCATCAATGGCTACCACTCTTCCTCCTTTATTGATCCAGGCTTTAAAAGCGTCTGTTGCAGTTTTATCGCTTAAGAAACGATAGTTGCCATCCGGCATTATCATCACATCAATAGTACTCCAGTCAATGCGGGCTGCATCATTTACATTTATTAACGTAACAGGATAATCAATTTGCTGCTCCATAAAATGCCATATCTCTCCTGCTGCATTAGAACCGATCCCCTCACCGGTAAACATGGCTACTTTCGGTGCTTTAAAAGGATGAACGTTTCCACTTCCAAAATCAAATCCCTTATCAACAAAACCTGTTGACACCGGGTATAGTTGCGTATTGTTTGCATCTGCCACTTTTCTAACTTCTGCCCATAAATTATTACCGAATGATTGGTTGGCAGTTCTTAAAATAATAACGGAACCTCTTTCAAACTTGTTACCATTAATTTCAAAGGGATGGTCTGCATAGCGAAGCAATATTCCTTTCTGTAATAAGTGTCCGACTGTTTTTACAGTTTGCAATCCTCCCCATGGTATTACATAACCGTAAGTGGTTTCAGCATTGGTTACTTTGACAGCTGCTACAGCACCGCCGCCTGTACTTATCCTTTCACGGCTTGCATATCCTTCCAACCCATACGCATAAGGCAGGGCCCATGCAGTAATATCATAGGTAGCAGAATCAACCAGTTTTGTCTTGGGCTCAAAAAGTGCTTTCACCATAGCCGACCTTGGCTGCAATGCACTAATCACAATATCATTGTTGAGTGAAAAAGATTCTTCCTTACCGCTGTTATAATTATATCCTTTACCAACGCCAGAACCTGTTCCGTACTGGATGCCATTTTTATTCAGCAACTCCAATAAGGATCCAACTCTTTCTTTATCTTTTGCATTATTTTTTATTACATATGTTTTATACTCGCCAATACCTCCTGAAATTGCATCATTAAAATATTTTCTGAATTCTTTTACCAATCGGCCTGCATTCAATGATGAAATTTCAATGGTGCTCAATGATGTGGTAAAATGATGGGTAGCCCTGTCCATCAATGTCAACGTATCCCCCTCATCATTTATCACCGCTGCTCCGCTTCCACCCCCACCGCCTTGCTCATAGGTCATACCAATGGCGCCATTGTAGGTAGGATAAGTATCTCCATAGGATGGATACAACAGATCGAACACTTCTTTGGTAAAATATAACCAGCCGTTGGCATCAAAATATTTTGCATGGTTCTTTCCAATAGTGACCTGGAAATCTCTTTGCCATTGTGTAATTACATCATGATAAGGCTGCGCTGCCGGAGCGAAATAGTAAGGCTGGCTTGCTCCCTGCTCATGATAGTCCACATGGATCTGTGGCATCCATTCATTATATAATTTAACCCGCTGGCGGCTTTCTATTTGTGTTTGCCAGGCCCAGTCCCTGTTCAGATCAAAATTGTAGTGATTGCTTCTTCCTCCCGGCCATGGTTCTCTGTGTTCCCGGGAAATGCTCAATGGATTGGTATTTTTTCCTACTACCGAATTGAACCAGTTTACATAACGGTCACGGCCGTCCGGGTTTATACAGGGATCAATGATCACCACCGTATTTTTTAACCACTCTTTTGTTTTAGTATTGGATGGATCCACCAATGCCCAAATGGTCATCAATGCTGCTTCTGAACTTGATGTCTCGTTACCATGAACGTTATAGCTCATCCACACCAATGCCGGGGCATTTTCTTCTATAGGTGCTGCTTTATCTTTTGCGAGGTTTGCGAGGCGAAGATTATTAGTTCGTATCGCATCGAGCCGTTGTATATTTTCTGCACTGCTAACAAAGGTCACCAACAGTGTACGGCCTTCATTCGTTTGTCCGTATTGTTGCAACTTCACCATGGATGGTGCATTGGCAGCAACATGATTAAAATAGTTTACTATCTTCCAATGTGGTGTATAGCGGCTGCCAATTTTATAACCCAAAAAATCTTCGGGTGATTTTAATTGCGCCTCAACAGAAAAAAACAAACAACTTGAAATAGCAAAAAGCAAAGCTTTGCGGATCATAGTAAATAGAATTTAGTGTGGCAAGATACCAAACGACCTTTTAAAAACCATATATTTCAACGGTGAGAACCTCACCATATTTGATTAGTTTTATTTTCATTAATTCATGATTAGTATGCAGAAAATTATTGCCTCTCTTTTTGCCGGTATTTTTTTAATGGCTTGTACTAACAGCCGACAAAGCAGCAGTTCATCCATTGTAATAAATCCTTATAACTACACGGCTGTAAAAAAAGTGATGGCAGAAAACGGAGCTGTTGTTTCTGCTCATCCACTGGCAAGCAAGGTGGGTGTAGAAATATTGAAAGCAGGCGGTAATGCTATTGATGCCGCCATTGCTACTCAGCTGGCATTAGCCGTTGTTTATCCCAATGCTGGCAATTTGGGTGGAGGTGGTTTTTTTGTAGCCAGGTTAGCCAATGGAGAATTAGTTTCTATTGACTACAGGGAGAAAGCTCCGGGCAAAGCACACCGTGATATGTATATTGATGCTGATGGTACTGCCCGAACCGATAAAAGCCAGGACGGACATTTGGCAGGTGGTGTACCCGGAACAGTATCCGGATTATTTACTTCCTATAAGTATGCAAAACTTCCATTTTCAAAACTGATACAGCCTGCAATTGACCTGGCAGAAAAAGGTTTTGCTATTACAAAAAGAGAAGCCAGCTCATTGAACAACCTCCAAAAAGATTTGAAAAAATACAACACGGTTATGCCTGTGTTTGTAAAAGATAAATGGAATGAAGGCGACACCCTGGTACAAACCGATCTGGCCAATACATTAAAAAGAATAAAAGAGAAAGGTGCCGCTGGTTTTTATGAAGGAGAAACTGCCAGGTTGATCGTAGAAGAAATGAAACGGGGCGGCGGCATTATCAGCTATGAGGATTTAAAAAATTATACTGCTAAGCCAAGAGAGCCGCATAGTTTTATGTACAAAGGCTATAGAATAATCGGGATGCCCATGCCAAGCAGTGGAGGCCTGTTAGTACACCAGATGATGAAGATGATCGAGGGGAGAAATATTGGGGCTATGGGTTTTCATTCCACGGCAGCCGTACAACTAATGACGGAAGTACAAAGAAGAGCTTATGCAGACCGGGCCGAATACATGGGTGATGCTGATTTTTATAAAGTGCCGGTACAAGAAATTTCAAGCGATGCGTACCTGCAGGAAAGAATGCAAAACTATGATGCCGCAAAAGCAACACCCAGCTCCGATATTAAACCAAGGATATTGACCGGTAAAGAAAGTGAAGAAACCACACACCTGAGTGTGATCGATAAATACGGCAATGCAGTATCAGTAACTACTACTCTGAATAATTCTTATGGCAGCAGAACTGTTATTGGCGGTGCCGGTTTTTTTCTCAATGATGAAATGGACGACTTTAGCATTAAACCCGGCGTACCCAATATGTATGGTGCCATTGGTGGCGAAGCCAATGCCATTATGCCCGGCAAAAGAATGTTGAGTTCTATGACGCCAACCATTGTACTAAAAGATAACAAACCCTATATCGTTGTTGGAACTCCCGGTGGCACTACCATTCCTACCCAGGTATTTCAAACGCTGGTGAACATATTGGAATTTAACATGAGTGCGGAAGATGCGGTGTACAAACCAAAATTTCATCACCAGTGGTTGCCGGATACATTACGGATAGAAAGAGGTTTTCCTGCTACTACAAAAGATGCATTGATAAAAATGGGCTACGCAGTAAGAGAAAGAGGTGCAATTGGTAGAACAGAAATTATAAAAGTATTGCCAAACGGAAAATTTGAAGCAGTAGCCGATAACCGGGGAGATGATGGAGCGGAAGGATATTGAATAGTTTGTAGTTTATGTTTAAGAAATGTAGCTAGCCCTACTTTTTTGCATATGGGAAAACAATAAACAATTTTTAATTTTAGGATCTCAACCATAACTACCAACCATAACCTTCTTTTATGTCTTTAGGTAAAGAATTTTTACAAACAGCAACCCGCCGGCTGAAATATTACAAAGATTTAGGTGATAAGACTTTTGTGCAGTTAAACGAATGGGATTTTCATTACCAATCGAATGATGAAGCCAATAGCATTGCTATCATTATTCAGCATATGGCTGGTAACATGCTAAGCCGCTGGACCAATTTTTTAACCGAGGACGGCGAGAAAGAATGGCGAATGCGGGATGATGAATTTGAAATACATAATTACAGCAAACCCCAACTGATCGAACTTTGGGAAAAAGGATGGACCTGTTTGTTTGATGCACTGGCTGCACTGAAGAAAAAAGATTTGAAAAAAACAGTTACCATCCGCCAGGAACCATTAACGGTAATTGATGCTATTAACCGGCAACTGGCACATTATCCCTATCATGTAGGGCAAATAGTACATATTGCTAAAACAATAAAAGCTAAAAACTGGAAGACCCTCTCCATTCCAAAAGGTTCTTCATCTGCATATAATAGTGGTGAGCAGGCAAAAGACCCCGCAAAGAGCTTTTAAACAGCTTGCATTACCGGAATTTTATAGCTAATTTGCGGCCTCATCCACCCTGCCTGCTCATTACAGCGGCACTATCCTTCCTAAAACCTTATCCGGATTATTCACTTTCAAATTATTTTATGAAGTTATTGTTGTTGTGTTTCGTTACCCTTTTGATGACCTTATGTGCAAACAGCCAGGTGCAGTTTAATATTTTTGCCGGCCCGCAAGTAAGTACTGCTAATTACTCCGTGCAGGGAGTAAAGCAAGACACTAAAATGAAATATGGTTTCCAGGCCGGTGTTGGTGCTAAAGTGGTGTTTGAAGAAAAGCTATCTTTTTCACCGGCTGTATTCTACAGCATGAAAGGTTATAAAGTAAATTTTACCCAATTTGTTCTTCCGCCATCTCTTGATGCAGCGGATAATAATACTACCATTCATACTTTTGAAATGGCTTTTTTGTTGCAGTACGATTTTAGCAACGAACCCGGACATGTATTTATAAAAGCAGGCCCCGGATTAGATTTTCAATTGTTTGGAAAAGAAACGTTCAACAGCCGTACAGGCGGCGCAACGGTAAGCCGGAATATGAAATTCAGTTATGGTGATTATGGCCGCTATTCTGCCAATGCACATCTTCAGTTAGGTTATGAAACAAGCGGCGGATTTATCATCGCTGCACAATACACTCATGGTTTGGCCAGCATCAATAATGCAGATTACGGACCTCAAATTAAACACCGGGTATTCGGACTTTCTATTGGCAAATTCTTGAATAGAAAGAAGATTGTGATTGATACTAGGAATAAAGAATAATCTTTTTGCACTTATTTTTGTATCGCTCTATATTGATTACCCACATTCATTTATACAGTGAGTGAGATAGACAAGTTGTATTGTCGCAACTTTATTTTATAGTTTACATATTGCATAAATATACTTAACGAGCTGTAACACAACAAGACTATACAAGCCTATGTAAAAATTTAAAGCTTCGTATATTCGACAATACATATGTTAGCTGCTATTTTAAATCAACACACAGCTTTCATGAAACGAGTGCTGCAATCTACCGCAATAATCATCCTGACCCATCTTTCCGCATATCTTTTCGTACAATCATCAAAACAAGACACAGCGAACTCTGTTAAATTCCCGAATTATCTCCGTTTTGATTTATGGCTCTACATAGTGTTGTTGCTACTTACTCAAACTGCAACAGGTCAAACCGTTGAATGTAAATTGCCGATGATATCCGACTCATTGTATTCTGGAAGTTGTCGTATTAATGATAGCCTTCTATTTACCATCAATTTGAAATCAGGAACTAAAAAAACAAATTTTGCTTTATATGGACATGGAACATTGAAAAACAGGTCGGATATAGGAAACTTATTCCTGAAAACAGATGGAGATAGCGGAATACTGGCTACAACATTTTATGTAAACAGGTGGTTTAAGGTTTACAACTTGATACTAAGTGCTAAGGAAATCAGTTTTAATTTTGATTTTTCACGGTTGAATCCCCCAAGTGAAAATGATGTTGCTATTCTTCGCCGCACTGCACAATATCTTTCAGACTCCACAAAATGGGACCGAAATGATAATAGAGTTAACGGAAGAGGGGCATGTCCGTTAAATTCAGAAAAATTAACGTTGTTCTGTGCTTTAAATAAAGCGTCAGTAGATATTCTTGGTGGTTTTTTTGGCGGTTGGTCTTTTCAAACTCTAGGAGAATCAATTTGGCGCATCGGAGAGCAAGCCCAACATCCCATGCAGTCGTTTAATAATGATCCGAAAACAACATTTAATCAATTAAGAGCCGTTTTAGAAGACGCTATAAAAAGGTTGACAGAGCAAGTACAACGATTAAAATAAACAGCAGCTAACAACCGCATTTGTGCTATTGGGGTGCGACGCAAAGCGTCGTTCAACAGCAGTAACGCTGTTCAGCTTTTTATCCCAGCTTGACTTTTACTATGGAGCTTTTGATTAAAATTTCTACTTTAGTTCTTCGTTCGGCAGCCGTCGCCGGGGGCGACGAATAGATGAAGTCCTCAACAGCACAAATGCCTAACGTTAACGGTCAATGTAACGAGCGGTACTGCACAACATGAACAAATAGACAATAAATAATAAAGTAAGCCCCCAATGCGAAAATTAAAATTACAAATGCAGGTTTCATTGGACGGATTTAATTCAACAGGTCCCAACGATGAACAGAAATGGGTAACTTGGGCCTGGGATGAAATTAAACAATATGTTTTTGACTTAGCCGACTCAACGGACACGGAAATAATCGGCAGAAAATTGGCGGTTGATTATATTCCATACTGGCTTGACACTTTTACAAAACCTGAAGAACCGATGTATGAAGTAGCAAAAAGATTTGTCACTAAAAAGAGAATCATTTTTACGAAGACACTGGAAAAATGTGACTGGGATAATACAGAACTAGCAAAGGGCAACTTAAAAGACGAAGTAAATAATTTGAAAAATCAAAGTGGCAAAGACATTATCGTGTATGGCGGGAGTTCATTTGTTTCTGCTTTGGTTAAAGAGAACCTTATAGATGAATATCATTTATTTGTTAACCCTATTGCATTGGGCAGAGGTGTTCCTATTTTTGATCAATTAGAAAATTGGCAACAGTTGAAATTAAAAAAATCAATTCCCTGTGACAGTGGAATTGTTATTCTTCACTACGACTTTATAAAGTAACACCGAACCGCTAACAAGAACAGTGTAAAAACAACCGTTTTATGGACTTAAAGTTTCCATTTTTCTATTAGCCATTCTTTTTTACCTCCTGCTTCTCAAATAAAAGCCAAAATAGTTCGGCATTTTACCTTCTGTATAGTTTTTGCAGCATCTTACAACCTGTTAAGCCGGCTACTCCTCTTTGGTATTGAATTTGCCTAAAGGATTCTATTGCATACTTTTACACCTAAATCTGGGGTCTGAAGCGTTTTAAAAAAATATTGAAATGGTTTTTACTGTCCTTGCTGTTCCTTATCCTGGCAGTGTACATTTTTATCAATACCCCCTTTGGCCAAAATTTTATTGCCCGGCAGGTTACTAAAAGACTTTCCAAAGACCTGCAAACAAAAGTTTCCATTAAACATGTAAGTTTTTCATTACTCAACAATATGCACCTGGAAGGAGTGTTGATTGAAGACCAGAAAGGCGACACTCTTTTGTATGCCGGCGATATGAAAGTGCGGATAACAGACTGGTTCATTTTTAAAAAAGAGGCGGAGTTAAAATACATCGGGCTGGAGAATGCTGTTATCAAATTTCAACGAAGCGATTCTACCTGGAGCCAGCAATTTTTCTTCGATTATTTTTCATCCCCCACCACCGGTGCTCCCAAAAAGAAAGCAGGGTTAAAACTTAAGCTGAAGAAAGTTGAATTCCGAAATGTGGTTTTCCTTAAGAAAGATGGGTGGTTAGGCGAGGATATGTCGGTCCGGGTAAATGAAATGAATTTGGATGCTGATAGTCTTAGCTTATCCGGTAGTCATTACGAGATCAATTCGCTGGTTTTAAAAGACCCGTACGTAGCCATCAACAGTTATACCGGCCGCAAACCTAAAAGTGCTGAAGCCAGTATGGATATGGCTGAAGAAGAACCTACTCCGGCCAGGTGGAACAATGCCCAAACGCTTCTGAAGGTCAGCAACCTGAAGGTCATTAATGGTACTTTTAGAACCGATAAAGGAAATGACCGCCAGCCCTATGCCTATTTTGACGGGCAACATGTATTGTTTACCGAGATCAATGGCGATTTTAATAATTCCAGTTTTGTGGGTGATACGGTGTTTGCCAAATTAAAATTATCTGCCAAAGAACGAAGTGGTTTTGAAGTTAAAAACCTCACTGCGGATGTAAAAATGACTCCGCAGGGTATGTTTTTTAATAACCTGGATCTTGTTACGAACAGAAGTACTCTCCGTAATTATTTTTCTATGTCGTATAACGACATCAGCGAAATGGGCAATTTTATACACAAAGTGAAGATGTCGGCCAACTTTGAAGACTCGTATATTGACAGTGACGATATTGCTTTTTTTGCCCCGGCCATGAAAACCTGGAAGAAAGAAATCAGCATCAAAGGGAAATTCCGGGGTACCGTAGATGATCTTATCGGCAGGGACTTATTGATAAAAGCTGGTAACAATACTTTGCTCAATGGCGATATCACAATGACCGGCTTACCGGATATCAATCAAACATTTATTGATTTTAAAGCCAACGAGTTTAAAACAATGTATGGGGATGCAGTAACCATTATACCTGCTTTACGAAAAATAAAATCACCCGACCTTGCAAAAATCCAGTATGTAAATTTCAAAGGAAGCTTCACTGGTTTTATTCGTGACTTTGTAACTTTTGGTACTATACAAACAAACTTAGGTACTATCCGTAGCGATCTTAATATGAAATTACCTGCCGGGCAGGATCCTGTTTACTCCGGCACCATAGCAACGGACAATTTTCGTTTAGGCGAATTTTTAGGAGATAGAAATATTGGGACTGTTTCATTAAAAGGCACAGTTAAAGGAAAAGGTTTTGATGAAAAAAGCAGGAATACTTTGATTGATGGCACTATCAATTTTGCAGACTATAAAAATTATCGCTATGAAAACATCCTGGTTAAAGGGCGGTTGAATAAAAAATTGTTTGAAGGTTTTGCCTCCATTCGTGACGAAAACGCTGACCTGGATCTAAATGGTGTAATTGATTTTAACAGCAAAACACCCCGCTTTGATCTTATTGCAGATGTAGCTACTATTAATTTTAAAAACCTCAAGCTTACCAAAGACAGCATTAGCTTCAGGGGGAAATTGAATTTCAATTTTACCAGTGCTAACATTGATAATTTTTTGGGTACTGCCCGCATTACAGAAGCTGAGTTAACAAAAGATGGTAAGCGTCTTCCTTTTGATTCGCTAATTGTAACAGCTGCATATGCAGATAGTGCTAAAATCTTAACAGCGGTATCCAATGAATTTAAAGCAAGTGTAAAAGGCAATTATAAATTGGGAGAACTGCCCGATGCATTTACCTATTTATTAAATAAATATTACCCGGCTTATATTAAGGCGCCACGCCGTTATCCGAGTAACCAGGATTTTACATTTGACATTACCACTTATTATGTGGATGAATATGTGAAACTTATTGACAGCAGCTTAGCAGGTTTCAATAACAGCCATTTGGAAGGCCAGTTGAACTTAGCCAATAATACCTTGGATGTAACTGCAGATATTCCGCAATTCAAATTCCAGCAATACAATTTTGATGATGTAAAACTAATTGCAAAAGGTACAGCTGATAGCCTGGTGTTATTGGGCAGAACAAGAAATATACAGATCAATGACAGTCTCAATATTCCATTGGCTTTGTTTAAAGTAAATGCGCATAACGATTCTTCGAAAGTTTCTATTATTTCCGGTGCTAATCAAACGGTAGAAAAAGCAAATCTCAACGCTTTAGTACTTACCTATAATGATGGAGTAAAAATTGAATTCGAACCATCTTCATTTACTGTAAATGGTAAACTTTGGACCATTGATGAATCAGGAGAATTAATATTCCGCAGCAATAACCCGGCAAGCGGACAATTAGTATTGAGTGAGGGAGAACAAAAAATAATAATGAAAACCCAGCCATCTTCTATTGGCAACTGGAACGATTTAAAAGTAGAACTCACAAAAGTTAATCTTAATGACTTTGCACCTTTCTTTATGCCCAAAAACAGGCTGGAAGGCTTAGTATCCGGAAATGTATCGATAGAAGATCCAACTGGTAATATTAAAATCCATTCGGAAGATATTCAAACACAATACCTGCGCCTTGATAATGATTCGTTGGGAGAATTAAAAGCTTCTTTGACGTATGACAAGTTATCAAAAGAGTTAAAAATTAAAGGCAATACTGTTAACCAGGAAAATTATCTTGGTTTTGATGCTTCTATATTTTTTGGTGCCCGGTCAAAGGAAAATCTTATTGCACTCAAAGCAAGAAATTTCCAGATCGGCATACTGGAACGTTTCCTGGGTACGCTTTTTTCAGACATGCAGGGATATTTGACCGGCGATATTAATATAGCAGGTGAGTTTCAAAACCTGAGTGTAACCGGAAAAGGAAGATTGAAAGATGCAGGATTACGGGTAAACTTTACGCAATGTTTTTACCGGATACAGGATACAGATATTGAACTCACCCCTACTGAAATTGATATGGATGGCTTTGTACTAACGGATACCGTTACCGGCAATCCACTTTATTTACGGGGTGGTATAGAACATGAATCATTCAAAAACATGTTCTATAACCTTGATATATCCACCCGCAAACCCAATACTACCAGTGAAGCAAATAACCTGCCTGTACAATTACTAAACACTACTTATAAGGACAACAAACAGTTTTTTGGGAATGTAAAAGGAACAGGTTCACTTTCACTGTTGGGTCCACAAACAAATATGTTTATGAAGATTGATGCCATTGCATCAACAACAGACAGCAGCAATGTTACACTACCTGCAGCTTCGGGAAGAGAATCAGGTATTGCAGATTTCCTGGTAGAAAGAAAATATGGACGGGAGATGACGGATAGTGATTTTACAAAAAACGCTACCAATATTGTGTATGATGTAGACATTACGGCTAACCCGATGGTTACGGTAAAAGTAATTTTGGATGAGTTAACAGGTGATGAAATTAAAGGTAAGGGTTCTGGTACTTTAAATATCCGCTCAGGTACTACTGAGCCATTAACACTGCGGGGTCGTTTTGATATTGAAGAAGGAAATTACCTCTTTACCTTTCAATCCTTTTTTAAAAAACCATTTGAATTACGGAAGGATGCAGAAAATTATATTGAGTGGAACGGGGACCCAATGGATGCTAACATAAAATTTGAAGCTTTATATAGAGCAGAGAGAGTAAGCTTTGCACCGCTGGCCAAATTAAAACAAATAAGTTCAGGAGCATCCAATGCAAGAGGTGATGTGTATGTGGTAGCTAAACTTTCTGAAAAATTATTTAAACCCAAAATTGAGTTTTCGTTAGATTTTCCTAATACCAGTGTGGCGGTAACGGACCCTGAATTGGCATTAATTGTACAACAGTTACAAAAGAATCCAACGGAAATTACCAAGCAAGCCACTTACCTGATTGTGTTTAACAGTTTTGCGCCGAGTGATAACTCGTTACTAGGAAGTGATGTATCAGGACAAGGACTTGTATTAAATACCGTATCAGGGATTTTTCTGAATGTGATAAGCGAAGAATTGAATAAGATACTTGGAGGTCTTTTTAAAAATGATAAGTACAATATAAGTCTTAACACAACTATTTATAACAGGAATATAATTGATCAAAACAACAGTACAGCCCTTAACCTCGGAAGCAATGTAAATTTTTCTATCGGTCGGTCATTCTTTAATAATCGTTTTATAATTTCTACCGGGGTGGGTCTTGATGCACCATTGCAGCAACAATCAAATATTCAGCAAAGCATACAATTATTACCAGATGTAACCCTGGAATGGCTCATTAATCCAAGTGGTAGCATACGGGCTGCTTTCTTTTACAGGGAAAATGCAGACTATCTTACAACAACTGGTGGACTTGGTAAAGCAAGAAGGTATGGCGCCAGTCTCAACTTCCGCAAAGACTTTGATAAGCTAGGAGACATTTTCAGGAGGAAGAAAAAACTTCCCCCTCTACCCCCGCCAACACCAACTGATGTAAAACCGGTAACGCCTCCGGCTGAAAAAACAGAAATAAAGAAAGAAGAAGAGCCGGAATTATTGTAGATAAGGATGATGAAAAAAAATCCTAATATTCATCACATATCAAGAAAATTTTCAACTATTTATTCTTCATCCATAATCTCATGTCCCAACTTATCTCTCTTGGTAAGCAGGTATTTTTCATTATGCGGGTTAGGGTGCACTTCAATAGGAATATTTTCAACAATCTCTAATCCATAACCAATAAGCCCCACCCTTTTCTTTGGATTATTTGTCATCAATCGGAGTTTGGTAACTCCCAATTGACGGAGTATTTGAGCCCCCAATCCATAATCCCGTTGGTCCATTTGAAAACCCAAATGAAGATTGGCCTCTACCGTGTCCATGCCCTGCTCTTGTAAACGATAAGCTTTTAGTTTATTCAGCAAACCAATACCTCTTCCCTCCTGGTTCATATAAAGTATTACTCCTTTTCCTTCCGATTGCACCATCTTCATAGCTTTTTGTAATTGTTCGCCACAATCGCAACGCAATGAACCAAGAATATCACCGGTAAAACAGGAAGAATGAACTCTCGTTAATACGGCTTCATCTTTTTCCCAGGTCCCTTTTATTAAAGCAAGATGTTCGTTGGTAGAATTCTTTTCTTTAAAGGCCACTAATTGAAACTCCCCATATTTAGTGGGCATTTCTACCCTTACAATTTCTTCGATCAATGAATCTCTTTTAAGCCGGTATTCAATCAGGTCTTTAATGGAGATGATCTTAAAATCAAATCTTTTAGCTACTTCCATCAATTCTGGCAACCGGGCCATTGAACCGTCTTCGTTCATTATTTCAACCAACACACCACCCGGTTCAAACCCTGCTAATCTGGCCAGGTCAATTACAGCTTCTGTATGTCCGGCACGGCGAAGCACCCCACCTTTTTTTGCCCGTAGGGGAAATATATGACCAGGCCTTCCTAGGTCAGCCGGGTTTGTATTTGGGTCAATTAATGCCTGCACTGTTTTAGCTCTATCGTGGGCAGAAATACCTGTTGTACAACCAAAGCCCAGCAAGTCAACTGATACGGTAAAAGCAGTTTCATGCAGGGCCGTATTATTATTAACCATTTGCTCCAGCAGCAACTCATCGCATCTATCTTCAGGCAATGGCGCACAAATAAGGCCCCGCCCATGTTTTGCCATAAAGTTGATAACCTCCGGTGTTACATTACGGGCAGCCGTAATAAAATCACCTTCATTCTCCCGGTCTTCATCATCTACTACAATTACCAGTTTACCCAATTTTATATCCTCAATAGCACTTTCAATAGTATCTAACATCTTCACTTTTTTTGCAAAAATAGAACAAAGAAATGGCAGGTATGTTCGGTATTTCACCGGCAGCTAAAAGCAGCCCGGACTTATCCTTGTAACAGCTTATTTTTCAATAATAGATTGTTAATATTTGCCTATATTTAATTAGTAAATATTCCGTTTCTTTGCAACCGAAAATCAAACTATATGCTTAAGAGAATACTCTTTTTGTTTGCTTTGGCCTTTGTTGCCAGTCCTTTATTATTTGGTCAGATAACAACTTCTGCTATTGTGGGAACTGTAAAAAGTACCACTGACGATCCGTTAGTGGGAGCCACTATTGTTGCTACTCACATTCCCTCTGGAACAAAGTACACTGCTATTTCCCGAAATGGAGGGACTATAAATATCCAGAATATGAGGGTTGGCGGACCTTACCTGATTGAAATAAGTTTTGTAGGACATGAACCCGAAAAATTTGAAGATATTTACTTGTCTTTGGCGGAAGCATTTACTGTAAATTCTGTGTTGAAAAAAATAGAAGGCACATTAGAAAATGTTTTAATTACAACTGCCAGAAGAAGCAATATTTTAAATGCTAACAGAACCGGGGCAGTTACCAATATTAATCAACGTCAGATTAATCAATTGCCCACTATTTCAAGAAGTATAAACGATCTTACCCGTGCTACCCCGCAAAGTAATGGTGCTTCTATAGGTGGGGGAAATTTCCGCCAAAACAATTTTACCATAGATGGTGCTGATTTTAATAACAGTTTCGGTATTGGAGGTAATCTTCCTGCGGGTGGTGCTCCAATTTCATTGGATGCATTGGATGAGATCTCAGTAAATATCACTCCTTATGATATTCGCCAGACAGGGTTTATTGGTAGTGCTATTAATGCTGTAACCCGTTCCGGAACTAACACATTTACCGGATCTGTATATAATTATTTCAGGACAGAAAGACATCGGGGAAGAAGAGTAGAAAACACCTATTTTACCAGGCCACCGGAAGAATTTAACCAAAAAGGTGTTCGTATTGGAGGCCCGATAATAAAAAACAAACTGTTTTTCTTTATTAACTATGAGACAGAAAAACAGCCAAAATCTATACAACCAAACCCTGCAGCCACGGCTGCCGCTCCTTATGGAAGTAATCCCAATATAAAAAGGCCTACAGCAGATTCGTTAACCTATATCAGTAATTACCTGCTTAACAACTATGGTTATGTAACGGGTGAATTTGATAATTACACCCCGGATATTGAAAGAACGAAAATAATGGCCCGTATAGACTGGAATATCAATAATAAGCACCGCCTTAACCTACGATATAGCCAGGTAGAAGGTGGTGAACCAAATGGTCCAAGCACTTCAGTTGGTGGGTTGGGTACTGTAGCTGGTAGCACTGCGAGCAGAACTGCGGCTACTGCTTTACATTTCCGTAATTCAAATTATTTTCAGGGAGCTAATTTCTATTCATTCGCAGGTGAATTAAACTCAAACTTTGGAAAATTCTCTAATACAGTACGAGCCACTTATACCTATCAAAATGACTCCCGTGAATCAGACAGCCAGATATTTCCCTTTGTGGATATCATGAGTACCGGAGGTGGTGTTGTTCCACAAGCTGGTAGTGGCGTTGGAGCAGTTTATACTTCATTTGGTTACGAACCCTTTAGTTTCGGTAATCTCCGCCAGGTAAAAATGTATTCCCTAGTTGATAATCTTACCTGGAAAACAAATAAACATAGCTGGACTGTAGGTTTCCAATTTGATCAGAGCCAAACCATAAACGGATTCCAACGTTTTGCAACCAGCTATTATCGTTTTGCAACCTGGGCTGATTTTGAAAGTGCTTTAAACCCTAACCCGGCTTTGAGAGCACTTCCAACTGATTATGCACTTACATATTCTTTATCTAAAAATTTTGCTCCTGCTTTTTCTGCCTTCAAATTCAGACAGTATTCAGTATATGGGCAGGATGAAATTTCAGTGAACAGAAACTTCAAACTAACACTGGGATTAAGAATTGACTTACCAACTTATCCGGATGTGCCACAAGTGTTAACTCATCCTTTGGTATTGGCGCAAAATTTTGAAGGTGGTGAAAAAGTAAATACTGGTATTCTGCCAGGTAAAAGATTGATGTGGTCTCCTAGACTCGGCTTTAACTGGGATTTATATGGCGACCGCTCACTTCAAATTCGTGGTGGTACAGGTATCTTTACCGGAAAAATTCCATTCGTATGGATTGTAAGCCAATCAGGTGATAATGGTATGCTTCAAATTACAGAAGCATATAATAGATATAATTCTGGTGGTGGTTTATCTGGTGTCTCAACTCCTGGTCCATTTAATCCCGATCCTGCAGCATACCGTCCTGGCTCTGTACCTGTAGCTGGAACTATTGTAGGTCAAAATGTAACAGCCATGGCCCAAAATTTCAAAAATCCACAAACTTGGAAAACAAGTCTCGCAATGGATACTAAACTCCCGTGGGGTATGGTAGCATCACTTGAGGCAATTTTTAATAAAGACCTAAATACAGCTTTCTTTAGAAGCCCTAATTTTATAGCTCCTCAAAACTTAAATGTTTCTGGCTATCCTGATAACAGGCCAATGTATGGAGCAACTGTTCAAACAAGACACATTAACACAATTACCCCAGCTGGTGTTTTTGCGACTGGAGGAAATACCCGATTTGTACCTGTAATAATCGATAATGGTAATAAAGGCTACTACTTTTCTTTAACTGCCAGAATAGAAAAACCTTTTAGCAAAGGTTTAATGGCCTCAGTAGCTTACACAAAATCCATTGCTGGTAACCTGCACGACGGCAATGGTGATCAGCCATTGGGTACTTACGAAGGCACTCAGCAAGTATTTGGTTTAAATACTCCGCAACTTTCCCATTCAGGATTTGTTGTACCGGATAACGTAGTAGCAATGCTATCTTATCGTAAAGAATATTTGAAATACCTTGCTACTACTATTTCTTTAATATATAATGGCTCTATTAATGGCAGGTTTTCTTATACCTACAATGGCGATTTCAACAGGGATGGTGTAAACGGAAACGACCTAATTTATATTCCTACAGCCGGACAAGTACAGCAAATGCAATTCAGCAGCCAAACCGTAAGTGGTGTGGTATATGACCAAACAGCACAACGCAACCTATTTGAGGAATATATAATGCAGGATAAATATCTAAAAGCCCACAGAGGTCAATATGCTGAACGTAATGGCGCACAACTACCATGGCTTAACCGGGTTGATTTGAAATTTATGCAGGATATATTTGTAAAAGCTGGCAAGAACCGTAATACACTTCAGTTTACGGCTGATGTTTTCAACTTTGGGAATATGCTGAATCCTAGCTGGGGCAAATTAAAAACAATTAATGCAAACCAGATTTTATTACCTCAAAATCAGAATTCGCTGATTCCGGGTGGCACTGTAGTACCTCAGTTCAGATTGGCAACTGCACAAAATCAAATTGTAACAAGAACATTTAGAGATAATGTAAGTATTGCATCTACTTACTCTGTACAGTTTGGTCTTCGCTATTTATTCAATTAAGACTTGTTCTTAACAGCATAAAAAAACCCTCGATTTAATCGAGGGTTTTTTATTTTACAAATAAAATAGAGTTATAATCTTTATCCGGAATGTTTATTGGCGCCCCATCCCCATTTTAAAAACCCGGGCATTGCTCTGCCCCAGGTAGCTACATCATGGCGGCCATCCTTCATTTCAATATACTTAATATCCTTTTCGTCGGTGTATCCTTTCGCCTCCAATTCTTTGATTAAGTCAAGTGTATCATCAATGGAATCAATGATGCCATTATTATTCCTGTCTTTTGTTTCATCCATATTACCACATTGAAAAAAGAATTTCAACCAGGGATAATAACTTCCATTCCGCACCTGCTGGTGGATGATGCGGTGCTTATCATCATCATATAGTTCATCTGACTGATCTATATTTCTCCACCAAAGAGAACCTGAGAAAACCCCCACCTTGGTAAATTCTGCCGGGTGGTTCCATACAATATCAAGTGCCATTAATCCACCTAAAGAAAAACCAGCAAAGGCTTTTTCCTTAAACGATATAACCGCATATGTTTTGCGTATAAAGGGAAGCAGTTCTTCAAAAACGAATGATGTAAATAAACCTGCATTTGCACCACGACCTAAAAAGTCCTCATGTCCCGCCACTCCATACTCCATCTTGCGGTCGGGGGCACAGTGTATACCCACACATAAAATGGGTTCTATTGCTGCATCATCAGCATATAATTTTTCGAGCATTGCATCAAACGACATCTTCGGCAGATCCTGCCCATCGTTGATCAATAAAAGACTTATTTGAGACGAGTCGGCCACATTCAGGGGCAGATATACATCCACTATTACTTCCCTTTCGAGAAAAGTGGATTCGATGGTGGTTGTTTCAACTTGTATACCGGGTACTTTGGCCAATTGCATGGCGGCAAAATTAAGGATTTCATAATAATCGGCTCTTGTTCAACCTAAATTCAATAAGCATAGACAGCAGGCAGGTTAATTTGTTTATATGGCTTTGAAAAAATAAATTTGGTAAACGTCGGTGCAACATTGTCTTACCTATATTGCAAAGGCTGATATTTTCACCATTTAAAATCTGTTTATGAAGAAAATTGGAATCCTGCACGGAAAAGAACGTTCATTCCCTGAAGCATTTGTAGCAAGAGTCAATAGTAAAAATATTCCGGGTATTATTGCGGAACCTGTTCGTATAGACAAAGCCATGCAAGGTGTACATAGTGGCTATACAGTTATAATCGACCGCATTTCGCAGGATGTTCCATTTTACAGGACCTGGTTAAAAAATGCAGCGGTAACCGGAACGGCTGTTATCAATAATCCCTTTTGGTGGAGTGCAGATGATAAGTATTTCAACAATTGTCTGATGACGAAAATTGGAGTACCAGTTCCTAAAACAGCCATTATTCCTTCCAGGGATTTGCCCGATGATACTTCCAACGAATCGTTCAGCAATCTGTCTTTCCCCCTTGATTGGGATAGTATTTTCGGTTACACTGGCTTTCCGGTTTATATGAAACCATTTGCTGGCGGTGGCTGGAAAAATGTTTATAGATTGGATAGCAAAGAAGATTTTTTTGAAAAGCATGCTGAAACAGGACAACTGGTAATGCTTTTCCAGGAAGAAATTGTTTTTACTGAATACTATCGTTGCTACTGTATTGGCGGTAAATATGTTCGAATCATGTCGTATGAGCCCCGCAATCCACATCATCTCCGGTATGTAGCAGATTTTAAACCATCTGCAGAAAGATTACAACAGATGACGGACATCGTTTTGAAAATTAATAAATACCTCGGTTATGATTTTAATACCGTTGAGTTAGCGATAAGAGATGGTGTTCCCTATGCAATTGATTTTTGTAATCCTGCACCTGATGCTGATAAACCCAGTGTAGGTGAAGAGAATTTTGAATGGGTAGTTGAAACCGCCGCCACTTACGCAATTGAAAAAGCATTAGAAAATAAAGAAGGGGAAGACAATCTTACCTGGGGTGAATATGTTAGAAGAGGAGCGAATAATAGCCCATTAGTGTAAAACAAGTTTATAGTTCAGGATTCATAGTTGATAGGTATCGTGAAAACCAAAAGGTATTGTCAACTTAATGAATTTAAACCCATGAACTATGAACGACAAACTATAAACTAACTATGATTCTTAATTATAAAAATTTTACTCTCGGTGTAGAAGAAGAGTACATGGTGCTGGATCCTAAAACCTTTGAACTAAAAAGCCATGAGCAGAAAATTGTGCAGGAAGGCCAAAAAGTAATCAAAGACAAAGTAAAAGCGGAAATGCACCAGGCAGTGGTAGAAGTAGGAACTGATATTTGTGCGGATATAGATGAAGCCTACACAGATGTATCAACGCTCCGTAAAACAATATCCGGCATTGCAGATGGATTAGGATTTGCAATGGGTGCTTCTGGCACACATCCCTTCAGCCATTGGGAAAGCCAGTTGATAACAGATCATATCCGCTACAATGAACTGGTGAATGAATTGCAGGAAGCTGCCCGCAGTAATTTAATTTTTGGTTTGCATGTACATGTAGGAATGGAGAACAGGGAACTGGCCAATCATATTGCCAATAGCACCCGATATTTTCTTCCACACATTTTTGCATTGAGTACTAACTCTCCTTTTTGGGAAGGAAGAATGACAGGATACAAATCATTCCGCACAAAAGTATTTGATAAATTTCCAAGAACCGGTATACCTGATTCGTTCGATAGCATAGAAGCTTACGACAACTATGTAAAGCTGCTGATCAAAACCAATTGTATTGATAATGCAAAAAAGATATGGTGGGATCTACGGGTACATCCATTTTTTAACACGGTAGAGTTCCGCATTTGTGATATACCGATGACGGTGGATGAAACAATTACTATTGCAGCACTATTCCAGGCTATTTGCGCAAGAATATATATGCTGCGATCCAAGAACCTCAACTACATTCAATACTCCAGGGCATTGCTGAATGAAAATAAATGGCGGGCCAGCCGCTATGGAGTGGATGGTTATTTAATTGATTTTGGAAAAGAAGAAGAAGTAAACACAAGAGCCCTGATCTATGAATTGCTTGATTTCTTAGACCCCGTATTAGATCATTTGGGCAGCCGTCACCGTATTCAATATGTACACAAGATGCTGGAGAATGGAACGGGTGCCGACCGGCAATTAGCCGTTTTTGAAAAAACAAAAACATTAGCTTCTGTTGCGGAATATATAAAGAGCCAGTTTTTAGAGGGAGTGTAAATTTATTTAGAACAATTTAGACTAAGTCTTCACTAATAAATTGTGATATATAATTATTATCAATCTTTAAATATTTATGGATCGAACGCTACTTGATAAAATTAAAGTTGAATTGAAAGGCGATAAAGAGCAATATCTAAATAATTGTCGTTCAAATTATTCCAACTACCTTCAAGCTGCTCAATTATTATTTCCAGAATACTATGATTCTATTGAGAGCCGTTTAGAGCTTACTCTATTAAATCAACTCGCAATAGAAGCTAAAGCCTCATCAGACACCGAAAGCGAATTGACTATTCTTGAAGAAGCTATCTCAAGAGGTATTGACACCCCTTACACATATGAAAGACTTACAATAATCTATTCGGAACGGAAGGATTTTTCAAAAGCAAAAGCTATATGTCAAAAGTGGTTTGATTCAGTTTATTGGAAAATTCCAAATATGGCTTCCGGTAGTTTAAGACTATTGAAAAGATCTAACCGACTTGTTATGAAATAGATAAATTAAAATCGAAATATTTAAAGTAGTTCACCACATTTCTTACAATACAATGCATCCCTGTCATGTCCTTCTTTTCCGCATTTAGGACAAACTTCATGTTTCTCATCTCTTTTTCTTGCGGCTAACGCCATCTCTGTTGTTACGATGCCCGTTGGAACGGCGATAATGCCATAACCCATCAGCATGATAATACTTGCTACAAATTTACCCGCTGAGGTAACGGGTGAAATATCCCCATACCCCACTGTAGTTATTGTAACAATAGCCCAATATATACTATCAGGGATACTTGAAAAACCATGTTCACCTTTTTCTACCAGGTACATTATGGAACCAAGGATAATTACCAGCATCAAAACCACCATCATAAATATGCTGATCTTTCTTAAACTTCCTTTAATGGCCACACCAAGGAATTGCATCTCGGTAAGAAAATGCGTCAGTTTAAAGATCCGGAATACCCGTAACAATCGTAAAGCCCTTAATACTAATAAGGATTGTGCACCTCCAAAAAATATACTCAGATAACTGGGAATAATAGCCAGTAAATCGATGATCCCTAAAAAACTGAACACATATTTTATGGGCTTTTTAATAGTGATCAAACGTAAAATATATTCGATCGTAAAAATTCCAGTGAAGACCCATTCCATAGCAAGAAAAAAATCGCCGAAGTTACGATGGTATTTCTCTACACTATCGAGCATTACAATTAAAATACTTGCCAGGATCAATACAAGCAATGAAACATCAAAAATTTTACCGGCTAGGGTATTGGATTCATAAATTATTTCATGAAGCCTGTTCCTGAATTTCTCTTTTTTGCCTGGTAACATCAATAAGCTATTTCAATATTGCAGGCAAGTTACTTATTATGCGAAACTTTGAAACGTAAAGATTTATTTCAGTAATTTCAGTGACCCCAAAACTGATTATATGCGTCCCTTACTCTGCATTCTTTTTTTCACATTGTTCACTTCCTTACAGGCTCAAACGAAGAACGATTCCATAAGACTGTTGCAACAAACAGTGCAATTATATGATCTGAATTTTAGCGAAGCGGAAGTTGATTCCCTGCTTGGCGGCATTAACAGCAACCTGCAGTTATATAAGGGACTGCACCGCACTATGCCTGCTAACGATATTCCCTATCCATTTGCTTTTCACCCTGCCCCATTGGGTACAAAGATCCCTACAAAGAAAATAAGGATCAACTGGGATATACCTTACAATATGGAATTGCCCGCCAATAAAAATGAACTTGCATTTTATTCGCTGCCGCAACTGGCTTCACTCATCATCAATAAAAAAATAAGTTCTGTTGACCTTACTAAATTTTTCATTGACCGGTTAAAAAAATGGGGCGATACCCTGCAATGTGTGATTACATTGACGGAAGACCTGGCGATGCAGCAAGCCAAACAAGCAGATAAAGAATTAAGCGAAGGTTATTATCGGGGTCCGCTACATGGCATTCCTTATGGTTTAAAAGATTTGTTTGCCGTGAAAGGTTATAAAACAACTTTTGGCTCAGCTCCATATAAAGACCAGGTTATAGATGTTGACTCCTATGTGTACAGCATGCTTAAGAGTTACGGCGCTGTACTATGTGCTAAACTTTCTTTAGGAGCATTGGCTTACAATAATAAATGGTTTGGAGGCGAAACTAAAAACCCCTGGAATTTGTCACAAAGCTCCAGTGGTTCGTCTGCAGGATCAGCCGCTGCAGTTAGTGCAGGTCTGTTACCCTTTGCTATTGGTACAGAAACTTTAGGTTCAATCATATCTCCTTCTACCCGCTGTGGTGTTACAGGCTTACGTCCAACTTTTGGCACAGTTAGTCGTTATGGTGCCATGGTACTTTGTTGGAGTTTAGATAAAGTGGGACCTATCTGCCGCAGTGCTGAAGATGCAGCCATGGTTTACAACGCCATCAATGGTACTGATGGTAATGATCCATCCGCTGTAAAACATGCTTTTAATTATACTGGTAAATTAGACTGGACAAAAGTTCGTATTGCCTATGCAGAAAATTATTTTAAACGATTGAATACAGATGCACCTGAATGGAAAGTGCTGGAAATATATCGTTCATTAGGGGCAACAGTCAAACCAGTTGTATTTCCAGATTCAGCATTATACCCGGTAAATTATGTAGGCCTTATTTTAAACGCCGAAAGTGCCGCTGCTTTTGATGAACTTACCCGCAGCAACCGGGATGATCTGATTGAGAGACAAGACAAAGATTTTTGGCCGAACTCTTTCCGTACTGCCAGAACCATTCCTGCAGTTGAATATATAAATGCCAATCGTTATCGATATAATTTATGCAAAGGCATGAATGACTTTATGAAAAACTATGATGTGGTGATCGTACCCACTAATGCAGGGCGCCAGTTATCCATTACTAATCTTACAGGCCATCCGGCAGTTTGTATACCCATGGGCTTTAATAGAAATGGTTCTCCGATCAGTATAACATTGTTAGGAAATTTATACGATGAAGCTACTATCTTAGCTGCCGCCAAAGCATTCCAGGACAAAACAGATCATAATAAAAAACGTCCTCCTTTATTTAGCAATTAAAAATTAATGATGAAAAATTATCTGATAGTACTTATTGCTCTTGTTATTTTCTCTTGCTCTTCAAAAGAAAAGATCGACCTGCTGGTTTACAATGCTACCATTTACACCGTTGACTCTTCTTTTTCTACTGCGGAAGCAATGGCAGTGAGAGAAGGAAAAATTGTAGCCACTGGAAAAATGGCCGACCTTGAAAAAGAGTATGAAGCAATAGAAAAATTAGATGCGCAAGGAAAATTTATATATCCTGGCTTCATAGATGCACATGCACATTTCGTTGGGTATGGAATGAGTTTGCAAAGAGTTGATTTGACCGGAACAACCAGTTGGGATGAGGTAGTGGAAAGAGTAAAAACATTTGCAGCTGCTAACCCGCAAGGATGGATAACGGGCCGTGGCTGGGACCAGAATGATTGGGATGTAAAAGAGTTCCCTATGAATGAAAAATTAAATGAGTTATTTCCTGACAGACCCGTATTGATTACAAGAGTTGATGGACATGCAGCAGTAGCCAATCAAAAAGCATTGGACCTTGCGGGTGTAAAAGCAGGTGATACATTAACCGGTGGTGAAGTGGAAGAAATGGAAGGAACACTGACCGGAATTTTAATTGATAATGCTGTCGATCTTGTATCAGCAAAAATTCCTTCCTCTACCACTGAACAATTTAAAGCAGCCTTACAAGCCGCAGAAAAAAATTGTTTTGCTGTTGGATTAACTACTGTTGATGATTGTGGACTTAGTTACAGAGATGTAGAAAGTATAAAAACCCTCCAGGCAAGTAACGATTTAAAAATGCGTTTGTATGTAATGCTAAGTGACGAAAAAGCAAACTACGATTACCTGGAAAAAAATGGCATTATAAAAACCGACCGCTTGAATGTAAGAAGTTTTAAAGTGTATGGCGATGGCGCACTAGGTTCAAGAGGTGCTTGTTTGCTGGAGCCTTACAGCGATAAGGCGGGACACTATGGTTTTTTATTAAGCAATCCTGCGCATTTTGATTCGGTGGCCAATCATCTTTCGCAGAAAGGATGGCAAATGTGCACACATGCTATTGGCGATAGCGGCAACAGAACCATGCTGAATATTTATGCTAAATATTTAAAAGGTAAAAATGATCTGCGCTGGAGAATTGAACATGCTCAGGTAGTAAATCAAAATGATTTTAATTTATTTGGAGCTAACTCTGTTATTCCTTCTGTTCAACCCACACATGCTACATCAGATATGTATTGGGCTGGTGACAGAGTGGGCACAGAAAGAATAAAAGGAGCTTATGCCTATAATCAATTGCTGCAACAAAATGGCTGGCTGCCACTCGGTACCGATTTTCCGGTAGAAGACATCTCCACCTTTAAAACATTTTATGCTGCCGTTGTTAGAAAAGATGCGAAAGGATGGCCTGCGGATGGTTATCAAATGGAAAATGCATTGACAAGAGAACAAACCTTGCGGGGTATGACCATCTGGGCAGCCAAAGCCAATTTTGAAGAAAATGAAAAAGGGAGTTTGGAAAAAGGGAAACTTGCTGATTTTATTATACTCGATACAGATATTTTGAAAGCCGCTCCGGAAAAAATCCTTAGTATACAAGTGCTGAAAACATTTATAGGTGGCGAGAAAGTATATGAAAAAAAATAAAAGGCTTCCATTATTCCATTAAATAGTACAAGAGTGATTATTGTTTCCATTCCAAAAAAGAAAGAATATAGAACCAATTTGTAATGGATGAAGTAAGTAGCAAGCATTTTACTACATAGTATTTATGTTCCTAATCCGGCTACATATTTCCCCTTAATTTTCAATTAATTAATCCACAATTGTGGAGAATCATGCAATCGTATGTCCTGCCCTTCCGTTAAATAATTATTATGTTTGTATATGGTTTTTAGCGAAAAAAGGTCTGTAAGAGTAGCAATTCTTGATCTCTATGAAGGTAAACCCAACCAGGGGATGCGTTGTATCCGCACCATCTTAAAAGAATGGTCAGAACAAAATGATTTGCAAATAGAAAGTGATGAGTTTGATGTACGGTTAAAAAATGAACTCCCTGATACTTCTTACGATATTTATATATCAAGTGGCGGCCCGGGTGACCCGCTGATCAGTCGGTTTGAGGACTGGGATATCGCATGGATACGCTGGCTCGATAAAATAGAAAGATGGAATAAAAATCCATCCAAGCAGCAAAAAAAATATGTATTCTTTATTTGCCATTCCTTTCAATTAGCCAGTCGTTATTTTAATGTAGGATTGGTGTCCAAACGTAAATCAACTGCATTTGGCGTATTCCCGATTCATATGCTTGATAGTGGAAAAACAGAACCAGTATTTGATGGGCTGAAAGATCCATTTTATGGAGTTGATAGCCGGGATTACCAGGTAATACAACCCAATCATGATTTATTAAATGAAATGGGTGCCAGCATTCTTTGTATTGAAAAAAGCAGGCCGCATGTACCATACGAAAGAGCCGTTATGGCTATTCGTTTTAATGAGTATATGTTTGGTACACAGTTTCATCCCGAAGCGGATGCTGTAGGTATGAGCCTACACCTGAGAACAGAAGAAAAAAGAAAAACAGTAATTGAAAATTATGGCGAAGATAAATTACGAAACATGCTGGAACACCTGGAAGATCCGGATAAGATCAGCTGGACCTATTCTCATATTCTACCCAACTTTCTGAACCAGTCAATAGGTACAGAAGTAGCCGCTTATTAATTATCAGCTATTTACAATTCTTACTTTACAATTTGCATAACAAGAGAATGATGTGCAAAAAATAACACTAATGTGGTATAGGCCGAAATATGTATTTACTATACCTTGCACCCGGTTATAGCACACGACGTAATAGTTTAATCTGCTCTAAGAAAGTATTAAAATCCGTCTGGTTGGTAGCATTAAAATGCAATCAGATGAAAATTCTATTTATTCTTTTTTTGTTGACAGGCTGTGAATCAGCAAAACAAAACAGTACCTCTCCACTTACTGATACTATTAATGTTAAAGTAAACGAGAGTTTTACTATTAAGCTTTCTACTTCCATGGGTACCGGCTATAGCTGGATGCCGGTTGATTCTTCCTATAAAAAAAATATCATCATCGATTCTGTTGTTGTGGTAAACAATATTGAAGGAAAAGATGATGGGGCTGACACACAAGTTTTTTATTTACATGCCTTACAAAAAAGTACCACTGTACTTCATTTTATCAGGAAACGACCCTGGGAGAGCAATCACAAAGCCGACAAGGAAAAAAAGCTGACTATAGTTGCTCAATAACCAACTCCATTTATAAACATTAAACCAAAACCTAAAATCATGAAATTTCTAACAACAACATCTTTGTTTTTATTACTGGTAGTATGTGCACAGGCACAGCCTACAACTATCATCAAACTACCTCCCAAATATGAAGTGCGGGAAGTAAATGCACCTACTGCTGTAAAAAATGCATTGACGGAACAACGCAGACTTATCGTACAACAAAAATTACAATTCAATGTAGGCTTTACGGGTGTAAGTTCAAAAACATTGGCACAAATTACGGGTGAAAAAGAAATACCAGTAGCAGAAGTGAATCGTATTAAACAATATACAAAGTCACGGGCATTATCTCCTGCGGCGGTAGAAATTTTAAAGATCAAGCTATTGGGTTGTGTAGCCAGTTTAAGAAAATATGATGCCCGTACAAAAGGATATGTAACGCCGGTAAGAGACCAGCAATGTGGCAACTGCTGGGCTTACTCTGCAGTAGGTGCTTATGAGAGCAGCTATAAAAAAATAAATGGCTCTTTTATTAACGCATCAGAACAACAGGCTGTAAACTGCGTAGATGGAGAATGCGACGGAGGATTTGCTTATAAAGTAATGGAGTGGATGGTAGATAATAATAAAAACCTGGCTACTGAAGCTGCTATCCCGGATGCAGGTGTAGACCAGCCCTGCGCAGGTGGTACTCCGGCTACCAGCTATTATGCTACTGACTGGGGCGTTGTGCATCCATCCGGCGATCCTTCGCTGATTGCATCGGTAGCAGACATTAAAGAAGCTATTTGCAAATACGGACCCGTTGCAGCCAGTGTTAGCGTTTCAGGAGCTTTTCAAAACTATACCAACGGTGTGTATTTTGGTTTTGAAAGCAATTATGCCTCCCCTTCCTCTAATCATGCTATACTATTAGTAGGCTGGGATGATGATAAAGGTGCCTGGTTAATGAAAAACTCCTGGGGAACAGATTGGGGAGAAGATGGTTATATGTGGATCAAATACAACAGTAATAATATTGGCCGGAGAGCTGCGTGGATTGTTGCCAAGAAGCATAATACCGTTATTAAAAAAATTCCGGATGTAAAAGCTGTTCAACGTAATAACTAATCCAAAGCAAAAAATTATATTGGTAAAAAGCATCCCACAAACGGGATGCTTTTTTTAGTTGGGTAAAAATGGTTTTATACAACAATGCCTTAATTTTATAGATACCAGCAACTATATATTATGATACCAGCAATCAGGAAAGAATTCAATAAACAATTCACCACCGCAAAGTATGAGGCTTTTTTAGAAGAACTTAATGCGGCGCATCCCGGTGCCATTGAGTTCCGGGTGGCAGAAACACCCATTTATGTACCGCATGATTTTACCAAAAAAATGCTGGATGCCTGCGAAAGTATAGTTGATATTATTACGGCCCCTAACTTTAAAGAGTTGACCAATAAAGCTATTCCAAAAAAATTGCAGGTACATGGAGAAAATGATCATTCTCATTTTATTGCTTTTGATTTTGGTATTTGCATAAATGAAGCAGGTGAATATGAACCACAGCTGATAGAAATGCAGGGCTTCCCTACCCTCTTTGCTTACGAGGTTTTAATTGATGATGTTTCCAGGCATCATTTTCCCGTACCTCAAAATTTTGATTGTTATTTGAGCGGATATAATAAAGAAACGTATATCCAACTACTGAAAGAAATTATTGTAGCAGATCACCAACCGGAAAATGTAATACTACTGGAAATATTTCCCCGCCAACAAAAAACAAGAATTGATTTTTATTGCACCGAAGAATACCTGGGTATTAAGATGGTTTGCCTTACAGAATTGATAAAAGAAGGAAAGAAGTTATACTATTTGAATGATGGCAAGAAAACCCAAGTAAAAAGAATTTATAATCGTATAATATTCGACGACTTGCAACAACAATCTGCCGAAGTACAGGAGAAAGGCAAATTACTATTTGAAGAGCTGGAGGTAGAATGGTGTCCGCATCCCAATTGGTTCTATCGTATCAGCAAATTTACCTTGCCCTTGATCCGGCATCCCTATGTACCAGCGACGTTTTATTTAAATGAAATAAAACAGATGCCTGCTGATCTAGAGAACTATGTGCTGAAACCTTTATTCTCCTTTGCAGGACAGGGAGTAATAATAGATGTGACGCAAGCAGATATTGATAAGGTAAAAGACCCCGAGAACTGGATATTACAACGCAAAGTAAAATATGCAGATGTAATTGAAACACCTGATGTACCCGCCAAAGCCGAAATACGGATTTTTTACTTTTGGAAAGATGGCGAAGCAAGACCTGTTGCCACTAATAATTTAGGAAGATTAAGCAAAGGCAAAATGATTGGTGTACGCTATAATAAAGACAAAGAATGGGTGGGTGGAAATTTTTGTTATTTTGAAAAGAACCCCGGTTAGTGATAATGAATAATGAAGAATAAATAAAACAGTCACCACAATTGATGCACTATTAAACATGACAACAGAAATTTTTCTCCGCTATATACATTTCATCAGCATATTTACGATAGTGGGTAGCCTCGTTGCAGAACATTTGCTGTTGAAGAAAACAATGACCCGATCTGAAATAAGTAAATTGGCAAAAATTGATGCCGTATATGGCCTGGCAGCGTTGACTTTATTAGCGGTGGGTCTTATGCTCTGGTGGGGAAGCTATGGAAAACCCGCAATCTATTATAACCAGAATTGGGTCTTTCAACTGAAACTCGGTTTATTTGCTCTTCTCGGTATCTCCTCTATTTACCCTACTGTATTTTTTATAAAACAACGTAAAGGAAATCCTGAAGAAGTAATTGTAATTCCGGCAAAAATTGCCTGGACACTTCGCTTTGAATTATTACTGCTGCTTATCATACCGTTTCTGGCGGGATTAATGGCAAGAGGTATTGGTTATGCTTAATTAAAATTTCAGCAATGCAAAAGATAAAAGATATAAAAGCAAAAGATCTTGCGCCTGGTCTTACCGGCTATTATGCACATGGAACAAACATGACATTGGGTTTAGTAGAAATAAAAGCCGGAAGTAATCTGCCTTTACATCATCATCCGCATGAACAAATAACATATATACTGGTAGGCCAATTAGACATGACCATCGGCAGCGAATATTGCCCACTTACTGCAGGAATGTATTATGTTATACCTTCTAATGTGCCGCATAGCGCTGTCGCTATTACAGATTGTAAAGTGATAGATGTGTTTAACCCTGTGAGAGAAGATTATAAATGATTGGCAAAGAAAATTAAACTTCATACTATTATTTATTGCTGAGGTAGGTATTACTACTTATAGCATTTGAATCTGGGTAAATGTTAATTCAACCATACAAAAAAAGCTGGAAGGATGATTTCACTTCGATAAGCAGCATACTTAAAGAGGCCCTTGTTGGTTTTAAAATTTCCATAGAACATATCGGCAGTACTTCCATTCCGGACCTGGCAGCTAAACCAATAATCGATATAGATATTGCGTATTATCTCCCAGATGATTTCGAAAAAATAAAATCAGGGCTAGAAAAGATCGGGTACCATCACAATGGAAACCAGGGAATACCTGATCGGGAAGTTTTTAAGAGAAATAGCACAACCAATAAATATAAAGTACTGGATTCAATTTCGCATCATTTATACGTTTGCCCGGCACATAGCGAAGAATTACAAAAACATATTCTATTCAGGGATCACCTCCTGAAAAATGAAGCGGCAAGAATTCAATACCAAATAATGAAATTCGAAATTGCTGAAGAAGCCAATCAAGACCGGAAAAAATATGCCCAGTTGAAAGAAGTAAAAACAAGGGCATTTATTAATACCAGTATTAAAAATGAGAAATAATAGTTGAGAAATAATTGACGGTTTTCATTCAGCTAAAGCCATAATTTCCAACCATCTACAAATCTGTTCATTTCTCAGAATTCTATAATTTATCTAAATTAAATATATTTTTATTGTTTATCAATAAATATTTATCTATATTTGCTTTGTCATTTAAAATTACAATTGATGAAAATAAGCACAAAGCAGATTCTAAAAGTACTGCAAGTACTTGCCTGGTTAATCTTTATTGGTGTATGCATTGAAGCCGGAGGTTCTATATTCAGCGCCTTTTATACGTTGGTGATAAACTCATACAATGCAAAAACCTATTGGGTGGGAAATGATTTGTCGGCCCTTTATGAATATGACCGGATTCATTTTTTGGTAGTAACATTACTCATAAGTATTACAGCTGTATTGAAAGCATGTATGTTTTACCTAATCGTAAAAATTTTGAACGATAAAAAACTGAATCTCTCACAGCCATTCAGCAATGAAGTAAGACGTTTCATTATTACTATATCCTGCCTGACTTTTGCTATCGGTTTTTTTACTGC
This sequence comes from Chitinophagaceae bacterium IBVUCB2, assembly GCA_002127295.1. Lineage (GTDB taxonomy): Bacteria > Bacteroidota > Bacteroidia > Chitinophagales > Chitinophagaceae > JJ008. Next base: position 829,355 of record NFUV01000002.1, on the reverse strand, counting down.
ATGGGGAGTTAAATACACCGGGTGGTTAGTAAAACAAGGAGTGCCTATGCCCGATACCGAAGGTTTGCGTCTGGGTGGAGCTGATGTGTGGTTTTTTATGAGTGTCACACTTTTTATTATTGCACAGATCTTTAAAAGAGGCATCGAAATCCAATCTGAAAACGAATTAACTGTATAACCTATGCCGATAGTAGTAAACTTAGACGTCATGATGGCCAAAAGAAAAATGTCGTTGAATGAGCTTTCGGAGAAAGTTGATTTAACACTGGCGAACCTATCAATACTAAAAACTGGCAAAGCAAAAGCAGTACGCTTTAGTACACTCGAAGCAATTTGCAAAGTGCTGAATTGTCAACCCGGAGATATTTTGGAATATGTTGAGTAATTGTCGACGCTGAATAATATATGATTAGGAAGTATTCAATACGATTTGGTGTATTAATTTCAGCCCTTTTGATATTAATTATTGCTAGTCACTATTTCAGGACGCTGAAAGAAGAAAAAATAATTAGGCTGAATAATCCATCAAAACTTTGGGCCATTTGTGGAATGTTTCCCTATATACTTGAATGGCCAGTACAAGATGCTGATGAAAGAAGATAATAAACATCCAACTCCTCTGCATCTTCTTTACTTACAAACTCATAGCCACTATCCAATTGAAAGTTATTCTTCAACAAAACATTTACGGAAGATTGGTTTTCGGTTTTCGTTAAGGCAGTAATAACTGACAACTTCATTTCTTCAAATGCAAATTCTATTACTTTCCCTATTGCTTCATTCATGAAACCTTTGCCTTGAAAATCAGGAAGCAACTCATAACCAATTTCTGCTTGTGCTTTTTGCTTTTCAATATTCCAGATACAAATAGTGCCAATCAAAGTCTCATTACCTTTTAAAGTAATAGCCCAATACAATGATTCCTTAGTTGCAATGAAATTTTCGATTTTAGTTATGAATTGATGAGCTCCTTCGATATCGGCAAGGATTGGACGATCAAGAAATGTATTAACCCGCTTGTCGGACCGTAATAGAAAAATTTCCGGTGCGTCAACAGCAGTGAGTTTTCTTAAAACTAAGGATTCTGTTTGCAAAACAGGAAATGGAGTAAAATTAGTTATGATCATTTTACTAAATATAAATATATAACTCAGTTAAGCCAGCAAAAATACTACTCCTTAAAATTTTTCTTCAACTCCATCAACTTTGCCTGGAAAGCATTCATGGGTTCTGGTTTCTTTGCCTTAAAAGTACCTGGCTTTTCTGTCTTCCTTACTTCCGGTTTTTCTGCATGCGCATCTTTTAATGATAAGGCTATTCGCTTTCTTGAAATATCTACTTCCACCACAGTAGCCATTACTTTTTGTCCAAGCTTTACCGCTTCATTAGGATCACTGATATAACGATTGGCCAAATGAGAAATATGGACCAGCCCATCCTGCTTAACACCTACATCTACAAAAGCTCCGAAGTTGGTAATGTTGGTAACAATACCCGGCACTTTCATACCCGGTTTCAGATCGGCCATGGTACTTACGCCATCTGCAAAACGAAATTCTTCAATAGCAGAACGGGGGTCACGGCCGGGCTTTTCCAATTCCTTTAAAATATCTTCAATAGTAAACTGCCCTATCGTTTCAGTCACAAAATCTTTTGCTTTGATCTGTTTTCTTATCTCCGCATTTTGTATCAGCTCCGGCACATTGCTGTTCGCTTTCTTGGCCATAGCTTCTACAACATGATAACTTTCCGGATGCACTGCAGAATTATCCAGGGGGTTGGCTGCATTTACAATGCGTAAGAAACCTGCACACTGCTCAAATGCCTTAGGCCCGAGCATGGATACTTTTTTTAATTCTTCCCGGTTCTTAAATCCGCCATTTTTTGTCCGGTACTCTACTACATTTTTAGCAACGGTGGCACTTAATCCCGATACATACATCAGTAAATGTTTGCTGGCCGTATTTACATCTACACCTACATAGTTTACACAACTCTCTACGGTCTGGTCGAGAGCTTCTTTCAAGCGGTTCTGATTCACATCATGCTGGTATTGCCCAACGCCAATGCTCTTTGCATCTATTTTTACTAATTCACTTAAGGGATCTAATAATCGTCTGCCAATACTAATGGCCCCACGAACGGTTACATCTTCATTGGGAAATTCTTCTCTTGCTACTTCACTGGCAGAATAAATGGAAGCACCGCTTTCGTTCACCATAAAAACAGCGACTGGTTTTCCAAAATCAATTCCTCGCACCAATTGTTCTGTTTCTTTACTGGCGGTACCATTACCATAGCCAATCGCTTCAATACCAAAAGTGGCTACCAGCTCTTTTATAATTTGTGTGGCCCCATTCCAATCGTTTTGCGGTGCATGGGGAAAAATGGTATTGTATTTTAAGAACACTCCATGTTCATCGAGGCAAACAACTTTACAGCCGGTTCTAAATCCTGGGTCAATCGCCATTATTCTTTTTCTTCCCAAGGGTGATGCTAATAATAACTGGCGAAGGTTTTCTGCAAATACCCGTATTGCCTCTTCATCGGCTTTTGTTTTACTCAGCATCCGGAATTCTGTTTCGATAGATGGTTTTAATAAACGGGCAAAAGAATCTTCAATAGCCAATCTCAATTGCTGTGATGAAGGATTTGATGTGCTGATGAATTTTCGTTGAAGTTCCTCTACGGCAGCTTCTTTCTCAATATTTATATCCATGATAAGAAACCCCTCTTTCTCACCACGGCGAATGGCTAAAATTCTGTGCGAAGGACTTTGTGCCAATGGTTCTTTAAATTCAAAATAATCCCGGTATTTCTGAGCATCTTCTTCATCCTTTTTTGTTGTCAAAACCCTTGAAGAAACTACTGCTTCTTCTGTAAATAGTTTTCGGATAGTATTTCTTGCTACTTCATTCTCCGAAATCCACTCTGCCATTATATCCCTTGCGCCTTGCAAAGCTTCTGCAATATCTTTTACCTGGTCGGTTATATATTTTGCAGCTTCCTCTTCAGGGTTTGTATTGCCTTGTTCAAACAAAGTTTTAGCTAAGGGCTCCAATCCTTTTTCTATAGCACCGGTAGCCTTGGTTTTTCGTTTTGGTTTATAGGGCAGGTAAATATCTTCCAGTTCCGTTGCACTTACACAATTATCAATACGTTGCTTTAGTTCAGGTGTAAGTTTTCCAGCCTCCTCTATTGTTTTTAAAACGGTTTCTTTTCTTTTCTCCAACTCACTAAAATATTTCACCTGGTCAATTACATTGCCGATAACAACTTCATCCAAATTACCAGTTGCTTCTTTCCGGTAACGGGCAATAAAAGGAATGGTAGAACCTTCTGTATGTAATTCGTAAATGCTGCTAACTTGTTTCAGGCTAACGTTTAATTCTGCCGCTATCTTTTGCGAGTATTTAAGCTCCATAGGTTATTTGTTTGGGGAGGCAAATCTACTGGGTGAAGGAGAAGAAAAAAATTTGTTTTTACCCGTAAATACATATAAGATTACACTTTAAAAGCTGCCAATGAGAAATTACTTTTTTATACTGTTGTTGCTCAGCCCTTTTATTTCTTCAGCACAGGCGGATAATGAAATACAGGTATATGCTTCTCCAACTATTCAGCATAAGTGGACAATTTTTGAATTGCACTCCAATTATACTTTTAAAGGGAGCAAACTGCTTGCCGATCCGCAAACAGCAAAATGGACCAACGAAACATTGGAAATAACCCATGGTTTCGGAAAAAACTTTGAGATCGGTTTTTACACTTTTGTTGGCTTTGCCCCCAAAGGAGGAGGTTTTCAATATTTAGGGAACCAGATAAGACCAAGGGTTACCGTTCCTGATTCCTGGAAATGGAAAGTAGGTGCCAGTCTTTCTATGGAATTTGGTTTCTTCCGACCCGATGATACTACCTCTTTTGCCTGGCAGGGAGAATTAAGACCTATTATTGATAAAACAGTTGGCAACTGGTACTTTGCATTTAATCCTAATATTGATTTTGTATTTACCGGCAATGAAAAGGGAGCAGGTATCTCACCACAATTCAAAACTGTTTATACCATCAACAAAAAAGTAGGTGTGGGTTTTGAATACTACGGTGGTCTTGGTACATTTAAAAATATTTTACCCGGCAATATGCAGGAACATTTAATGGGCCCGATAATAGATATTTACACTCACCCTATGTGGGAGGTACAAGGTGGTTTTTTATTTGGACTTACAGAAAATTCCAATCAAAGAGTTATTAAATTATTACTGGGAAGACGAAGAGGAAAACAATAATTATTTCTTCAATGTAAATCTTATCCCCGCAAAGAATCGTATACCCTGGTTGGGTGCATACACATACGATGGATCAAAACTAAGTGCATAAGGATTATCCGCAGTAGGCAGAATTTTTCCATCTGTACCATATTGCACTTGTTTATCAAACGGGTCATGCGAACGGGCAATGATGAATGGAGTGTTCTTTGCCGGCGTCCAGTTCAATAAATTTTTTATACCCCCAAACAATTCAATTTTCGGGTTGATCAATTTTGTTAATTGTATATTTTGAATACTCCATACAGGAGAATAAGCAGGTCTTGGGTCAAGTGCCGATAAAAGTGGTAATCGCATAGGGCCATAAATATTACCCGTGTAATCAATCGTTAAACCAACAGCGGGAAATGAATACGTAAGGGCCCATGTACCGCTCCACCTTTCTGTCAGTACTGGCTCTTGTTTTATTTTTTTGCCGGCATCATCTTTTTCAAACTTCGCTACATCCTGTAACGTTACTCCAACTAAACTTTTAAAGCGATGCCCTATATTCAACTCAGCATTAAGCGTAACTCCTTTTGAGGCTGCATAACCCGAAAGATTTTTATAAATAATTTTATTGGGGTCTGTGTCGTAATCAGGAATGATCTGGTTGTTGAAATAGGAGTACCAGGCTGAAGCATCAATATTAAATGCAGTATTATTCCATTTAAAATATTTCGAATAATTGAGATTTACATTAAAACTCTTTTCAGGGTTGAGTGATTCCTTAATTTCCACAGCTCTTGCTCCGGTTAATGCAGCATGTTCTTCGGTAAACAAACTTACTACCCGAAAACCTGTACCAGCATTCAATCGCAACACTTGTTTAGCAGGTAAGATCCATTTCCAGGCTACTCTTGGTGTGATGATGCCTTTATGTACAGGGTGGTAATCGTATCGCAAACCAAGCAGCAATAAATGTTTCTTATGCAGTTTCCATTCATCCTGTACAAAAATGCCGGGCAAAATATATTTATCAGGTTTGTTCGCACCGGTTAAAGTATCAGAAGTAGCAGTAGAATTATCATCATAAAAATTATAACGGGCTGCTGTGCCGATTAAAAGACTATGCGATGCACCTGCCTGCTTATCCCAGGTAAACTGGTTAAAAATAATTCGTTGTTTGCCGAGGTAAGGAATTGTTCCGTAATACGAATCCTGGTTATGTCCGGTAGCTGAAAAAGAGAAAAATATTTTTTCTTTTACCGGTAACTGGTAATTACCAATCAACTCCCAGCGATTGGTGTAAATACTTTCGCCATATACACTATCAGTACCACGAAAGCTTTTATTATATCGCATTTCGCCACCCCAACGATTTTCATAAAAATAGCGGCCTGCTATCGTGGCCACCCGGTTATTCTTTCTTGCAAAACTTAATTTATTGAAAACTGAAATACGATGTTGTAAGGTAACATCTGTAAACTGGTCTGCATTTTTATCAATTGGATGCTGGTAATTATAATAGTTTACTCCCAGCAGTGAAGTAGCTCTTTTCCCAACTTTAATTTTAACACCCAAATCAAGGTTATGCTCCAGCCAGTTAGTGGTCATAAAATTGGCGGTAAATAGTGGGGCTTTATCAGGAGATTTAGTGATAATATTAATTAAGCCTCCAATTGCCTCTGAACCATACAAGCCAGATGCGGGCCCTTTTACAATCTCTACCCTATCTATCAATTGTGTGGGTATTCCAAACAATCCATATACCGAAGCAAGGCTGCTTACGATTGGCATGCCATCAATTGTAATCATGGTATAAGGTCCCTCTAATCCGTTGATATGAATATCACCGGTATTGCATACGCTGCAATTTAATTGCGGACGAACACCATTTATATTTTGTAATGATTCAAAAATACTTGGCGTTGGATTTTTCTTAAAAAATTGTGGTGTATAAACTTCTACTGCTACGGGGCTTTCTAATTTCTTTACAGGTTTCATTGTACCGGTTACCACTACGGCATCTAATTCTTTTTGTGCAGATACCAGTAAAACAACGAGATGTTCTTTATTGCCCGCTGCCACCAGTTTACTTTCGTATCCTATTGCTGTAATTCGTAAAAAACCTGATTCAGAAAGTTGAATAGAAAACTTTCCCTTTTCATTACATAAAACTGAACGGATAGAGTCGCTGGTAGAAACAGTAGCTCCAGCAACAGGTTCACCTGTGTTTACATCCACTACTTCACCATGCAAAGCCCGTTGTGCATGAAGAAGACTGCTAACAAACAGGAAGCTAACTATGAGTAAAATTCTATTCATTGTTCACTTAATCTAAACTAATTTTTAGTCTTGTCTAAAAATTAGTTTAGTCAAATATAACAATATTTTTTAAGTGGCAAACAAAAAGGGAAGCTATTTTAGAAGCTGCTCTATAAAAAGAAGAAATAGGTATTATTTTTTCTTAAATGCTTTCAGGAAAGTACGTTCTAAATTCAGCTGCCAGCTATCCGCCGACATCCTGTCCATATTTCCACTTACCTGGAAACGGTAGCCAATATTGACTTTAAAATTACTGTTGAAGATGAACTGCAGCGCAGGGGCCACATCCACATAATGTGTTTTACGATCTAAGGTTTGTTGTGCTAATAGCTCCGTGTACAGGTTCAGGTTCATTTGCTTGTAATCAGTGTATTCTTTTGGCAACAACAAATAACCAGCAGAGAATGAATAATTCATTGCCTGGTAATTTCTGGAAGGAACATAAATTACTTTATTATTCCTCGATTCATCCAATACTTGTGTATGGCTTACTGTTGCTGAAACCGCCAGTTTATGCCAGAGTTGTGTAGCGATCAACCCTGCTTCTACCCCACTCTTATCACCCATTAATGTTATTTCGTCGTAATGAAAAGGCGCTTCAGTGATACTAGCATCTGCAAATACTGCCATGCGAAAGTGCTTGTGTATTTCATCATCCGACAAGAAGCGATACTTAGCATATAAATTAACCGACTCATATTTAAAATCAGCCGTGTGCATATTTGCAAAAGTGGCTCCAATATGAACCATCCAGTTTTTATTTACACCCCACATTAGCTGAGGCATAAAACGATGTGTAGATCTGCTGTATCTTTCATTTTTTGCAACAAAATGATCTGTGAGCTTAAGACTTATTGAGTTAGCCGGCATATTAGAAGCTGGTTCAGAATACACATACAGCTCTTGTCCTTTTGCATTTATAGTTAAGAAAATAATTAGTATAAGAAAGAATTTGTTCATCGTATTGATTTCATTTGTCAATTAGCTCCTTCAACGCTTTTTCCAAATTCTTTCCTTCCAAATCCATTGCAATCAACCTCCCTTCTTTATCAATTAAGTAAGAAGTGGGCAATGCTTCTACCCGCCATTGTAATGCAGTCGGTGTTTCCCACCCACCCGGAGCATTTACCTGTAACCAATTGATCTTATCCTTCTTGATGGCATTTTGCCAATCCTGTTTTTCATTATCCATGGATACTGCAAAAATTTCAAATCCTTTGTCTTTATACTTAGGATAAAGCTTGTTCAGCAGTTTATTTGAACTGCGGCAAGGTCCACACCATGATGCCCAAAAATCAAGTAGCACCACCTTACCTTTTAAGGAAGAAAGTCGTATTGTATCCCCATTGACAGCAGGCAAAGCAATTTCGTAAGCCTGCATTCCCTGCCGGGGCTGAGCCTGCAAAGTTGTCAAAAAAGAAAAAGAAAACAAAACCAGTAAAAAAGATTTACGGCTACGCATAGATTAATTTTAAAAGCACCACGCCGCAGCGTGGTGCTTTATTATTTTATTAGATAGTTACATGATACACTCTTTCAGTAGGAGCAACTCCCCCTTTGCTGCAGCACTCGGCTGCTTTTCCTGTTTGCACACAAGCCATTTTCGACGACGAACTGATTTTCTTAAACTGTTTTGCCGTCACAAAATTCTTGTCTAAGACTGTAACGGTACTTTCACCATTCAATGTTTGGTCTTTTACATCCAGGAAATGAAAGTTAGAAGTTCCGATCTTCACATGCTGGTCATTTGCAACCTTTATACCTTCAAAATTTCCGGTAAGGTTAAGAGTACCGATAGAAAAACCGGCACCTTCTACTGCATCTTTTAATGCATCAATACTTACCTCCACATTTCGTTTAAATACAATACTGAAGGCAGAATTTTTTATATCGGATTTTACCGATTCAATAAATGAAACACCCTGCAAAGCTTTATTAACAGCATTGCTGCACATGGCACAGGTAAGTCCTGTTGCCTGTAGTGTTCCTTTACTGAACTGGGCATTAGATTGCATCGAGAGCATCGCTGTTACTACAACACATAATAGCTTTTGCATACGCACAATTTTAAGAGGTGATTAGTGTGATGCTTTGCAACAGTCTTTACCGTTATGTCCTTCTTTAGTACACTTGCCATCTTTGCAACAATCCATTTTCTTACCGTCTTTGCAGCAATCTTTACCATCGTGTCCTGCCATAGTGCATTTGCCATCTTTACAGCAATCCATACTATTACCATCTTTGCAGCAATCCTTACCATCATGACCTGCCATGCTACATTTACCATCTTTACAGCAATCAGCCTTTACATCGGCAGTTCTATCGTATTTGCAGCAACCATGTAATTTATTGTATGAATCTACAGTTGCTTTAAAGCCTGCATTATCATAACCTACTTCTGCAATCTTCTCTTGTATTTTAGCAGCATTAGTAGAAGAACTGTTGTATTTTACTGTCAGTTCTTTTGTTTCGGCATCCCAGCTTGCATCTTTTGCGCCGGCTTCTTTTGCAGCTTTTTCAATTTTTGATTTGCACATACCACAGTTACCTGATACCTTGAAAGATTCTGATTTTACTTTCTGGCCATAAGATATAGTGGCAGCAGCCATTAATAAGGCAACAATTGGAAATACTCTTAATGTTTTCATTATAATAAATTTAAAATATAGAATGATTAATTTCAAAATTCAATCCCTAAGGGAATATAAAATGACGCTTAGCTAAGAATAATTAGCTACAGCTGTAGTTATCTCAAATCCTGAAAACATTATTCTGCAAATACGTATCCTGAGCAGATAATAAAGGGGGGGAATGATTATGAAAATGACGTTGTTCGTCAAAATTGGCAAAAGGAGCAACTATAAATTCCGAAGGAGTTACTGCTAATATTTCAAGAGCTGTAATTTCAAAACTAAGTAACGGAGTTTTATTTTGATCCTGCTCCAGCTTCACTACGGTTATTTCATCCCGGCAACAGCCGTTTGATGCATGAATATCCATACCGCACTTTCCGCAAACATCAACAGTTGTATCGTATAGCTGAACTGATGATAATTTGTTCATGCAAAAATGTGCATTAAAAACTACCCCACAGGTCAGTATGAAATAACAAGCAAATGATATGGAAGCGATTAGCTTTTTCATGAACAGGATACAAAGATAACCGCAATATTGGTTATGCAAAACTGATTTAGATCATAAGTAATCTTTTGAGAATCAATTAACAAAGCTCCAGTAAACACCTAACCGAAGCTGTAAGCCGGGTAAAGAATATCCGGGAGCCACCAAATTGTTGCGGGTAAAGCCAAATCCATCAAGATTTCTGGCAGTATTTAGATTTTCGGCCCGTACAAATGCTTTAAAAGGCCGTATGCGGAAATGCATATAAGCTGCTATATCGGGAAGTGAATTTTTGACCGTCAATGTATCCTGGTAAAAGAACTGGCCCAGTACCGGAGAATAACCATCAGCTTTATAAGGCGCCCGGTATTTAATTTCTGCGCCAAAGGCAATGTCGAGATTTTTAAACCCAAGGTTTCCTTCATATCCGATACGATTGCGGGTAAAAATAGCTGGCACATTTACTGGTGCATTACCAATCACTTGTTGGAAATAAATATCTACATGCCAGTTCCAACGCTTACCAATCTTAATAGTTTTTTCCAGTACAATTTGTAACACATTGAACAAAGCCGATTCCTGCTCCGGGTCCTTATAATTTCTGAAGTAAGTATAATTAGTTGCCAGGTAATAATGGCCGGTTAGCCGAAACTTAAACGATGGCAAAAAGTAGGAAGCAAAAAGATGTGTATTGTTTTCTTTCTTGAAATTCTTAATGGTATGCAATAAATAAAAACTGCTCCTATTGTCGAATATGAATGATGGCGTCCGGCTCGTATTTTCAAAACCAAGCTGTATATATCCTATTTTCCTCCCCAACAATCGTTGTAAACTGATATGTGCCTGGTAATCTCCGGCATTAAAACCCGTAAAGAATAATTTTCCATTGGCCTCAATATCCCAAAGTTGGTTACGGGTTTTATTACGGTACTCCGCATGACCTGCTGTATTTATAAAAGTCTTTTTACCGGATGATAATTCGCCGCTGATCGTTTGCAACATCACTCCCAGTTTAATAAACTGGTTCAGATTTTTTGCATCAGGAAATTGATAAATAGAAAAATCGTTGCTTAACATCTGCCATCTTTCTGCTAACAAAAATGTATCCTTCGGTTTTCTTAATGTGGTATCGTAATATTTTTTATAATACAAAGAGTCTGCAGCATAGTCAAGAAAATTATACTTATTCTGGTCTAACTGGAGAGTATGCTCAAATCGTAGCCTTGGGTAAAATAATGGAATAACAGTTGAATCTGTTACTATAGAGTCCTTTTTACCAAAATCATACTGCTGGCGTAATAAGGCAGTAAATAAGCTGTATTTATTTCCCGTGGTGATTTTTGTACTAAAGAAGTTGGAGGAGAAGGGATCATTTCCCCCGAGTTTAGTATCAATATTAAAGCGGTCTTTATAATCGGGGTCATTCATAAAATCGGCAGTGTCTTGTATACCGCCGTTTTCAGAAGATTGCAATTTATTTCCCAGCAGCACTAAATAATTTGTATACCGGAGATTCTTTGATTGAAACCTTGATGTCAGCAAATAATTATTATGATTCGTTTTTTGGTTTTTAAAAAATCCCGGTGCATTGATCAACCGATAGCCAAAAGAAAAATTCCAGTTAGGTCTTATATTTTGTGTATGCAATATTTCTATTATCTGCTCTACCCGGCTACCCAGCATATAGTTCAATTCACTATAAGGTCGGGTAGTATTAAAAAAACGAACCTGTTCTAATTTCCATTTATAAATATCAAAAGCATGAAAGCCTGCGTCAAACCCTGCAATAAAATTGGGAGCAAACAATAACGACTTAGCGGCATTACCTGTATTGCCTAAATAAATATGCGTAGCTGGAATAGGAAACCGACGGGTAAAATCTAAAATAGATGAATCTAATTTATAACTGCGGGTGCTATCGAGATACCGAAAACTGATGGTGATCGAATCCTCATGTTTGCTGCGATATTGCAAACTATCTCCAGCACCTGTACCTGCCGTTCTTCTTCCCAAACCGCCCCCGGCTCCTTGTACCCTGTTACCTGCATCCTGGATAATACGTCGTTGCGCTTCTGCCGTTGTAGCAGAGAAAAATAGAAAAAGAAAAAAAAGGTATGTAAACTTATGTGCCAGAGAAAATTATTTAGCGGATGCGTATAAAAAAACCTTTGCAAAATAGCATAGCAAAGGTATAATTCAGTATCAAAATTGTTAATTAAATAGCAGCTACTAATTCTTTAAAAATAGTAGCCAATTTGGGTTCTGCGTGTTTAGCTGCTTCCAGCACTTCTTCATGTGTAATAATATTGTTTTCTTCTCTTATGCCCACATCAGTAACTACACTCATGGCAAAAACCTCCATACCAGCATGGCATGCTACAATACATTCCTGCACGGTACTCATTCCCACCACATCAGCACCCAGCACATGTATCATTTTATACTCAGCCCTGGTTTCAAAAGTAGGACCTGTTACGGCCAGGTACACACCTTCTTTAACTTCAAAATTATGCGCCAACGCTATTGCTTTTGCTTTTTGAATAAGATGTCTCTTATATGGCTCACTCATATCAGGAAAACGGGGACCGAACTCTGCAATATTTTTTCCAATTAATGGATTGGGAGTAAACTGACTGATATGATCTTTTATTATCATTATATCCCCCACATTGTAAGAGGTGTTTACAGCACCCGCTGCGTTGGAAAGTAATATGGTTTCCACGCCCAACAATTTCATCACTCTTACAGGAAACACCACGTCTTGTGCTGAATAACCCTCGTAAAAATGAAAGCGACCTGCCATGGCCACAACGTTTTTGCCACTAAGTTTACCAAAAATTAATCTCCCTTTATGTCCCGCTACTGTTGATACGGGAAAGTTGGGAATATCTTCATACGGCACTTCTTTTTCAATAGCGATCTCGTTAATAAAATTACCTAGGCCGCTACCCAGCACAATACCTACGGTTGGAGTTTCTTTATATTGTTTCTTCAAAAACTTTACCGTCTCATTAAATTGTTTCAATGCTTTTTTTGCCATAAAAGTTGGTTGAACTCCGCCTTGGTTTATTATTGCGGGCAAGCTGCAAACGTAAGCAAAAATTCCGGCGTGCAGAAGTGGATCAAGTGAATTGTTTTACCAAGTACTGTAACGAGCATCAGCAATTGGAATGCTCTTTATCTTTCAGCTCCCGTTACATGATCTTTATATTAGTACCTGTAAAAATCACAACTCTCTTCATCACATAAAAGTTTTTGTAACAAAGCATCCTTCAATATATCTGTATAATCCATCCATTTATTATTCACCTTTACTTTTCGGTACACTAAACGAGTAGCCTGGCTGTAATCTACCCACCAGTTTATATGCCCGGTGTACAATGGTTGAATAGGTTTACCATCCAGCTTGTGCCATCCATAAATAGCAACTCTGTCAGTCCGCTTATCTCGTGTAATTTTCCCACTGATAACTATATCTTTTTTTATTCCTGATATCAATCCTTTCATTCCTTTTCGCTGTCCTTCAATTATTAAATGATGATGCAACATCGTAGGTGTACTGTCACGAAAAGCATACATGGGCATTGGCTCCAATTTTATTTTCGCCGCCGTATAAATATCATCCACCATTTTTCGGGTAGGTAAGAAACAATGAAAGCTATCAGCTATTTTTTGAGCTGCCATCGGAGTAATATTTACTCTTGCCCAATCCTTAGCTGTGCCAATACTTAAATAATCTGGCGATACATAATAAGTAGCGTTGATCTTTTTCCCGGATGCCGAATCTATTATTGATACAGAAACTGGTTTAAATTTTTTAAAAAAGTCAGGAACATTACCAGCAAGGATTTCCTTTATTGCAAAAGAATCTCTTGCTGACCAATTCATAGCGGCGGCCTGTTTATAAAATTCTGTACCTGTAACAGATGAATCTCTTTGCGGCCATCTCATTTTTCTAGTCGGCTGGCAGGAAATCAACATTATTAAAAACAGGTATATTATCCGGTCCATTACGGGAAGATAAAAATTAGTATTCACTCCCGCATACGACTCCCGACTCAAGTCTAAATCTCTTATCTTCGCTGCAAATTTTTTACTAATGAATCTTCATGAATACCAGGCCAAGGAATTATTAAAAAAATATAATGTTCCCGTACAAGAAGGGTTTGCCTGCACCACCGTACAAGAAGCCGAAGATGCTTACCGCCAGATCAAAACACAAACAGGTAGCAAGTTTGCCGTTGTAAAAGCACAGATACATGCAGGGGGCCGGGGAAAAGGTGCCATTAAAGAAAATGGTATCAATGGTGTGAAAGTGGCTAAATCTTTAGAAGATATTCAAGAGTTTGCCAGCAAAATATTAGGTGGCACATTGGTTACCATTCAAACCGGCGAGGCTGGTAAGGTAGTAAACAAGATTTATGTTGCGGCTGATATGTATTATGATGGCCCCACAGAAAGAAAAGAATTTTATCTATCTATACTATTGGATCGTACAAAAGGTCAGAACGTTATCATGTACAGCACCGAAGGCGGAATGAACATTGAAGATGTAGCACATGATACACCGGAGAAAATTTTTAAAGAATGGGTTCATCCTTCCGGAGGATTACAAGGTTTCCAGGCCCGGAAAATTGCTTTCAATTTGGGATTAAGTGGTGAGGCATTTAAGAATTGCGTAAAATTCGTTACTAATCTTTATAATGCATATGTTGGATTAGATTGTTCAATGCTGGAAATAAATCCTTTGTTCAAAGCATCAGACGATAAAATAATTGCCGTGGATTGCAAAATGGGATTGGATGAAAATTCATTGATGCGCCATGCAGACCTTGCCTCCCTAAGAGATGTGACTGAAGAAGACCCGACAGAAGTAGAAGCAGGGAAACATAACCTGAACTTCGTAAAATTAGATGGGAATGTAGGCTGTATGGTAAACGGGGCTGGTTTAGCAATGGCTACCATGGATATGATCAAATTAAGCGGTGGCGAACCGGCCAACTTCCTGGATGTAGGTGGAAGCGCCAATGCGCAAACGGTAGAAGCCGGTTTCAAGATCATTTTAAAAGACCCGGCTGTAAAAGCAATCCTTATCAACATTTTTGGTGGTATCGTTCGTTGCGACCGTGTGGCACAAGGGGTTATTGATGCGTACCAGAAATTGGGTAATATCAATATTCCAATCATTGTTCGTTTACAAGGAACCAATGCAGTAGAAGCTAAAAAACTGATCGATGAAAGTGGATTGAAAGTACAGTCGGCTATTTTATTAAGTGAGGCGGCTGACCTGGTGAAGAAAGCAGTAGCATAATAAAAACGAAGTAAGAAGTTATAAATATTAATCCCGTTCGCTAAATAGCGAACGGGATTTTTTTTTCAAACCCAGTCTTAATAAGGATCATCTTTTTTATTTGCCCATACTCAAAATATTCCTGAACTTTCCTATTCTATTCCAAGTCCCTCCCACTCTGGTTAGCATGCATTAACAATTTAAACCTTATACCATGCCAACCACTATGTATGTAGCTAAAGACAAAATCAAATTGTACAAAGAAAAAAGTTGTACCACAAAAAAGATAGAACTTATTTGGGGTGACTCTGTATTTCTGCAAGAAGAGCTGGGCAACAAAAGTACCGTAAAAGTAAAAGCAAGAGGTGTTCCCGGCTATGTAAAAACAGCCGATATAAATAAAACTGCCTTGTTAGAATACTATTTTATAGATGTGGGCCAGGGAGATGGTGTATTGATCGTAACTCCCGATCGTAAACACATAATGATCGATGGAGGATATATCCGTCGTAAACAACTTACCAAAAGAAATGCAGCGGATTTTATAGATTGGAAATTTGCTAAAGATTACGGTAAAACCAAAATCAGTCTTGATGTTATGATGACTTCTCATAACGATGAAGACCATTATGGCGGTTTGTGGGACCTTCTCAATAAGGCAGAAGTAAAAGAATTGGATATAATGAATATTGAAGTAAAAGAATTCTATTATGCCGGAATTAACTGGATGGAAAAAGATGGTAAACGTGGACTTGGCCCTACAGACACCACTGGTGATTATTGGACATTATTACCCGATACAAAAGCCCAGCTGGCAAAATTGCTTACTCCCAACAATACGGGTTATCAATTGCAGGGGCAATGGAAACAATTTATGGAATGTGTGACAGCTGCTACCAATAATTGTGAACGGCTTAGTAATGTACGCAATAGCAACGGTTATGTTCCAGGCTTTGAGCCGGCGAATGGAAAAGTAAGCATCAAAGTATTGGCGCCTATCGAGGAAAAACTAAATGCAAAACCAGTATTGCGAAAATTTAAGAATGGCGATGCGCAAAACACCAACGGTCATAGTTTAATGCTACGGTTTGATTATGGAAAAACAAAAGTTTTACTTACAGGCGACCTGAATGCACAAAGTCAACAACATATTCTTGACCACTATAAAACAACTAATAATTTACAAGAACTCTCCAGCGACATTACTAAGGCTTGTCACCATGGAAGCGATGATACATCCTTTGAGTTTTTATCTCATATCAATGCAGGGGTCACCATTATTTCTTCGGGAGATAATGAAGGACATAATCATCCAAGACCCACAGTAGTAGCGGCAAGTGCTATCACTGGTTTTAAGAATATCAAAGATGATAAGGTTGTAACTCCCAAGATTTATTCTACGGAAATATCCAGGAGTTATAAAATCTCTCACCCTGATCGATTATTTATAGGTAAAGATGAGGAAGAAAAAAAGCTAACTCCTTCCACAAAAGATATTGTAATGGAATTTGGGAGTGGTGATGATAAAAAACGCCGGCCACTATGGAGCAGCCTTGTTGTTACAGGGATGATCTATGGCCTGGTAAACATCCGCACCGATGGTGACAAAATTCTTTGTGCCACCAAAAGTGAGGTTGGTGATGGATGGGATATTGAAACTTTTAATTCGAGATTTTAAAAACCAAAATCAACTTATCTTTAAATCCTGTTTACAAACAGGATTTTTTTATAACTATGAGTGAAATAATCATCCGTTACATACAGCCATCAGACAATCCATTTCTTTCCAAAATTGTAAAAGACACCTTGAAAGAATTTGGCGCTAATCACCCCGGCACTGTGTACTACGATGTTACAACAGATGCCTTGTTTGAATTATTTCAAGCAAAAGGGGCTGCTTATTTTGTTGCAGAACTGGATAATAAAATTGTTGGTGGTGGCGGCATCTATCCTACAGATGGACTCCCTGCTGATACTTGTGAGTTAGTAAAAATGTATTTACTTCCACAGGCAAGGGGCACTGGGCTAGGCAGAACATTAATAGAAAAAAGCCTATCCTTTGCTAAAGAAGCCGGGTATAAACAAGTGTATTTAGAATCTATGCCGGAATTGAAACAGGCATTAAAAGTATATGCCAAGTTTGGATTTGAATATTTAAAAGGACCAATGGGTAATAGCGGACATACAGGTTGCAGTCTCTGGATGCTTCGCAGTCTGGAATAGCGAGTCTGGACTAGGGAGTCATTAGTTGAGAGTCTATTCACTAACCTTTGAAGACCCTGCTCCCGACTATCGACTTAAGACTTCTGACTCACACTCTCTACTTCATACACAGGACTAAACAAATACATCTTCCCCGTCTGCACTTCTTTGCATTTAAATCTTTTTCGCAACTTCTCCCCTTTTATAAAAACTCTTCCGTCTTTAATGCGAAATAAATTATTAGGTAAAATTTCTTCTACAAGTACATGGTTATTTTTTCCTGTATCATATTTTCGTAATACTCTGAGTAAACTATCTTCTGCGCAACTGCTGGCTGCTGGATTTTTTAATGATTGTAACAACTCTTCTTCAATATCTGCAGGAAAAATTTTTGTTTGCACAAATTGGTGCAAGAGTTTTCCAAAAATCAATTTCCATTCTTTACCATGGGCTTGCACCCTATTGCCATATTCTTCAAACGTAAGTAAGTGTGCCAGCTCATGCAATAAGGTTATCAAAAAAGAAAAATGATTGAGGGTGCCATTTACACTTATGCGATGATTGCTATGATGTGTCCGATGCCGGTAATCACCCAAAATACTTTTTCGTTCTTTCGCAATAGTTAAATGCACTTTGTACTGGTGCAGGTAATTTAACACTGCATCGCCGGTGCCCGGTGGCAAATACTCTTGCAGATGATTAACGGGGACTTCTTTCTTAGGCATTCTTTTTTTGCTTCAGCAATTTCAATAAAGCCCTTGTTTCAATGCCTGTGTAAATAATATACAAAGCGGCGCAGGCGATCAATGCTGGTTTATTTACATTTTTCTTCGTCACCATAATATAAACGAAGGCAGCAATTGCCAGAACGAAGAATTTAATTATAAAGCTTCCGTACATAGCCCGTACAAAAGCCTGTGGATTGGAGGAACTCAAAGCTTTATTCGTTAAAATAAAAGCAACCATGCTTACTATAAACAGAAGCAGGTTACCGGCTATTAGCACTTCCTGGCTAACACCTTGTTTTTGTAACCAACTTTGAGCGGTAACAAAAAAGGCAGTCAGAAAAACAAACACGAATATTAAAGGCCGGGCAGATTGCAGTATATTTTTATTCATTGTTCTTTTTCCTGCTCGTTTCCCTGAATAATTTATAAAAAATGGCCGACAGGACGAGCAAAGGTAATACACAGGCCAGCAACGGAGATGTGTTCAGCCAATTATCTGTCTTTAACCCAATAAAAACAGCCAGCCCGATGGCCACTAATAATTGTGTACCAAGGCTGGCATAACGTAAAAAAAAACGTTTGTTGCTATCTGGCGACGGCTTGTTGTTCATTGTTATTCATCTCTACAATGTTGGCACCCATATGACATTGCCCATTGAAAGTTGCGGAAGGTTCTATCTGTAATTTACCGGCGTAGAGATTGCCCGTTACTACAGATTCGCCTTTCAGCTGGAGCAATTCCTTTGCCCTTATATTGCCGGAAACTTTACCCACAATATCAGCTTGTGCTCCTGTAATATCTCCTTCTACTATACCATTGCTGCCTACAATGATCTTAGCAGAACTATTGATGTTACCGATTACGGTACCATCAATTCGCAGGTCACTGCTACTGCTGATGTCGCCTTTGAGTGTGGTGCCGGCACTAATAAGTGTAGCTCCACTGTTGGTTGTTTGTTGCATGTCGGTTTTGTTTTTGTTATTAAACATAGGTATTGCGATTAATCATTCGATAATTCTGCCTTGGGAACATTCAGCTTAGTGGTATCCAGTAAAACCGTGGTATTACCAGCCATCGCTTTTTTAATTCCTTCAATATACTGTGCTTTATAGGCGTTTTGTTTTTCTGCTTCATCTACCCGGTATTTAAGCTGCCGCAATTCCATAGCGGATTTATAATCGGTGCTGGCTCCGGGAATATAATATTTCAAAGGTGTAAAAACGATGAGGGCTACTGTAAGACCTACCAGCACAACAAATATTGTGCTCAACATTACATAAACACTTAATCTTGATAACTTAAAGGTTACCACCTCCTCGTAAGTATCATCATTCATCACCACCAGCCGATAGCGGTTGCGAAGCCGCTTCAGGGTAGATCCGGCATCCAGTTTTACCATAACTACATTTTTGTAAACTAAAGGTAAGCATTGACCCCCGGTTTTGCCAGCTTTCCGCTCTTCAAATTAAGCTAAAAAAATTGCCTTACTTTTATACTAAATTATTTGAATTTCAGTTAATAAGACTTTAGATTGCCCCCGCAAATGCGACCCAACCGATTTACTATTTTTACGCTGTTTTTCCTTATCCTCTGCCAGGTTTCTTTTGAGTCCTTCAGCCAGATGGGTATCACCTTTGATATTAAAAAGCCTGAAGAGTATGATGACAGGGTTTTACGATCTGAAAAGTCAGAAGATAAAAAACTTACGCTGCCAAAAAGATTCATTCAAAATACGTTTACACACTACAACTATCACTTCAACGCCAATAATAAACTAAACGAAATACTGGAAAGGGCAAAACAGACCTTTAAAGATGATTATGCTGAGCTTCTTCCCTTTTATAATTATACACTTGATGCTACAGCAGCCGATTCTATTCAATTAGATTCTGTTATTTACAAATCATCCACCGGCATTATTTTGCATGATTTAAGGAACGATTGGGTTGACAACATGTACCTGCTTTGGGGTGCTGCTTATTACCTGCGCAAAGATTTTGATTCTGCGTACCTGATGTTCCAGTTTATCAATTATGCTTTTGCGCCAAAAGAAAAAGATGGCTATTATCTTGCCATCGGAAGTAACAGGGATGGCAATTCCGCCTCCAGCATTTCAACCAAGGAAAAAAACAGCATACCCCGCCGGATGTTTTCGGAACCTCCCAGCCGCAATGATGCGTTTATCTGGCAAATAAGAAATTTTTTGGCACAGGACCAGTTTCCGGAAGCTGCGAGTATGATAGTTACCTTAAAAAATGATCCGGCCTTCCCCAAACGTTTGCAAAACGATTTACACGAAGTACAGGCTTACTGGTTTTACAAGCAAAATATGTGGGATAGTGCCGCATCGCACCTGGTACTTGCACTAAGCAATGCTACTAACCAACAAGAAAAGGCAAGATGGGAGTATTTAGCAGCACAGCTATATGAAAAAAGCGGCCAATACAAAGAAGCAGAGAAATTTTATGGTAAGGTAAGCAGCCATACTACAGACCCTGTATTGGATATTTATGCAAGACTGGCTTCCATTCGTGTAAATAAAGAGGAAGGCGACAAAACCATCGAAAAAAATGTTGCCGAATTGTTGAAGATGGCAAAAAGGGATAAGTATGAAGATTACCGGGATATCATATACTATATGGCTGCGCAAATGTTGCTGGAAGGAAAAGATGTAGACGGTGCCTTAGCCTTACTTTTAAAAAGCACACAATATACCAGCAATAATATTGAACAGCGTAACAAAGCATTTTTACAGTTAGCAGAATTATCATTCGATAAGAAACTATACCGTAATGCATATAATTTTTATGACAGCCTGAAGCTGGGCGACCCGTCCATTAAAAATATTGATGCTATTGAAGCCAGAAAAAATATGCTTGGTAAGCTGGCTATAAATATTGAAATAATAGAAAGGCAAGACAGCCTGCAACGCATTGCTAAAATGCCGGAAGATGAACGACGTGATGTTGTAAAAAAAATGGTGAAGCAACTGCGCAAAGAACAGGGCTTAAAAGATGAAACACCGCTTTCAACAGGCTCTCCTTTTATAGACAATACACCTCCAATTCTATTTCCGGCAGCTGGTTCTGAAAAAGGTGAATGGTATTTCTATAACGCTACTTCCCGTTCAAGAGGCCAAAATGATTTTAAAACCAAATGGGGCACCCGTCCAAATGTTGATAATTGGAGAAGGAGTGCTACAATTATAGCGGGTTCTCAAAACACCGGTAATCAACAGCAAAATTCTGACCGGCCGGATAATAATACAGCTGCAGGCACCGAACTTACCTACGATGGGCTGTTCGCACATCTGCCAATAACAGAACAACAGATAAAAAAATCAAACGATTCAATTCAACAGGCATTATACACACTGGGTATCGCCTATGTGCAGGAAGTTGAAGATTGTGCTGCCGGTACAACTACACTGGAGCAATTACGAAGCCGTTTCCCTGCATTTGAGAAAATGGATGAAGTACTTTTCAATCTTTATTATTGTTACAATAAAAATGGCGATGCTCTGAATGCAGCCATTATGAAGAAGACGCTTTTTGAAAAACATCAAACAAGTAATTACACTGCAATTGTTTTAACTGGCAAAAACCCCCAGTCAACCACTGCCAATTCGGAAGCAACAAAAACGTACGAAGGCATATACGATCTGTTTATTGAAGGAAAGTTTGAACAGGCCATTGCACAAAAGAAAGAAGCTGATAAAAAATATGGCAAGAACTTCTGGACACCACAATTACTTTATATTGAGGCAGTATATTATATAAAACAAAGGGATGACAGTACAGCTACAAATGTATTACAGTCTATACTTTCCCAATTCCCTAATACGCCATTAGCTGCTAAAGCAAGAGGACTATTAGATGTACTAAGCAGAAGAGCACAAATTGAAAATGATTTAAAGAATCTGGTAGTAACAAGAAATGATGATGGAGCAACAACTCCAAACCCTGTGGTTACTCTTCCCCCGGTTGATAAAAAGCCGGTAGCAGATACAAGTACTACAAAACCTCCACCACCGGTTGTAAAAGTTCCGCCAGCAGTAACAGATACAACGACGGCTAAACCCGTTGTAACTCCTCCTGCTTCAGTTTATAAATATGTAGCTGACGAATCGTATTATGTTGTGTTAGTACTAAATAAAGTTGATCCTGTTTTTTCTAACGAAGCTAAAAATGCTTTCTTCCGCTATAACAGGGAAACATTTTATAACAAGACTTATTCAGTTGACCTTACCCAGCTGGACCCTGACAATCGCTTACTGCTTATTGCTCCATTTAAGAATGCAAAAGATGCGGTAGATTACGTAGATAAAACCCAGCCTAAGACAGCCAATGAAATTATCCCCTGGTTAAAAGGAGGAAAATATGGGTTTATCATCATCAGTGGCAGCAATCTTGAGATTTTAAAGGCAGAAAAGAACGTTGATAAATACAAAGCCTTTATAAACCAGCACTGGCCGGGCAAATTCTAAGAACTACAGCTTTGTTTTGGCAAAAAATTAATCACCGGGATAGTACTGCCGTCGTGGATTTTCTTACTTTCGATGCTGAGTTTTATTAGCACATTTTTTGCTGCTAGGCTTACTCTTACCTCAATTCATTATCATTATGAAAAAAGCTGTTCGTATTTTCTGGTACATCTTCGGAGGCGGTCTTGCTGTTTTTATTATTTTATTGCTCCTTGCTAATTGGGGAGTATTTGGCAAAATGCCATCTATAGCAGAATTACAAAATCCTTCTATTCTCCAGGCCTCAGAAGTATATGCGGTAGATGGAACGCTGATGGGGAAATATTATACTGAAAGAGGCAACCGCAGTAATGTAAAATACAGTGACATTTCGAGCCATGTGATCAATGCCCTAATAGCAACAGAAGATGAACGTTTTTACAGCCATAGTGGTATTGATGGCAAATCAACCATGAGGGCCGTTCTTACATTAGGAGGCCAAGGAGGAGGTAGTACGATAACTCAGCAACTTGCATTGAATCTTTTCAATGAAAGAGCCTCTAACAGGGCTGTTCGTGTTATACAGAAATTAAAAGAATGGATCATTGCCGTAAAACTTGAAAAGAATTTTACAAAAGAAGAGATACTTACACTTTACCTCAATGCCGTTCCTTTTGGTAACAATATTTATGGTATAAGAAATGCATCAAGAACTTTTTTTCAAAAAGAACCAGATAGACTAACGATCGAAGAAGCCGCTTTATTAGTGGGCATGCTAAAAGGTAATAGTATCTATAACCCGGTACGTAATCCCAAAGCGGCCTTAGAACGTCGCAATATTGTTATCGGGCAGATGGAAACCAATGGCAAAATAACTTCTGCAGATGCATTAAGGTTAAAAGCGTTACCGATAAAACTCAATTATAAAAAACTGGATGAGAACACAGGTTATGCTCCTTATTTCCGGGAAATTTTAAAAGACGAAGTTCGCCTGGCATTGAAAGATGTTGAAAAGCCAAATGGTGATGGATATGATATTTATGATGATGGTTTAAAAATATATACGACTATTAATCCTCAAATGCAGGAGTATGCAGAAGAAGCAATGGCCAAACAAATGATGGCATTGCAACGCAGCGTTAATGCAAGAGCTTCCATCAAAAAAGGAACGCTTTGGAATGGTCATGAAAAGATCCTGGAAAGAGCCATGAAAGAATCTGACCGGTGGAGAAACTTAGAAGAAGACGGATTAAGTGATAAAGAAATAAGAGCATCATTTAAAGTAAAAACACCAATGAAGGTTTTTGCATGGAATGCTAAAAGAGAAAAAGATACTGTGATGACACCTCTGGATTCAATTAAGTATCACCGGCAAATGGAGCAGGCATCTTTTATGGCAATGGATCCTGTAACCGGCGAAGTACTGGCCTGGGTAGGTGGTATTAATTTTAAAACGTACAAATTTGACCATGTAAACCTGAAAACAAAAAGACAGGTTGGTTCTACTATTAAGCCATTCCTTTACACACAAGCAATGGAAGAAAGAGGTTTTACCCCGGAAACAGAATGTGAGAATACAGCACAAAACTTTGGTGGTGATGCATGGGTACCTGCAGGTAAAAAATGCCCCGGCGGAAGTATATCGATGGCAAACGCATTGGCCTACTCTAAAAACTGTGCAACCGCTTACATTATGAAGCAAGTAGGACCAAAACAGTTTAGTGAGTTTCTCAGCCGCATTAATATTCCAACAGTTGTAAAGCCATTCCCTTCTATTGCATTGGGCACCTGCGATCTTTCGATGTATGAAATGCTTTGGGGTTATACCATTTTCGCTGGTCGTGGTTTTTCAACTAAACCCTATTCTATCAGCCGTATTGAAGACAGAAATGGCAATGTGATAAAACGTTTTGATTTTAATATTAATCGTAAAGAAGCCGTGAGTGAAATAACGGCTTATACAATGGCCCGCATGATGCAGGGAACGGTTGACAAAGGAACAGCAAGAGGTATGCGTACCCGTGTTGGCGCAGCAGAAATGGGAGGAAAAACAGGAACTACAGATGATAATGCAGATGCATGGTTTATTGGATACACACCGCAACTGTTAGCAGGATCATGGGTGGGATTTGATGACCAGTTTATACGCAACGAAGGTGATGGTTCAAGAATGGCAAGACCCATCTGCGAATATTTCTTTCAAAAAGTGCTGGCCAATAAAAAATTAGGTATTGAGAAAGATGCAAAATTTGTGAAACCAGCTGAGTTGGAAAATGAAATAAACAGTGCCGATATTATTGTCAGCGATTCCGATCCTGATCCGGGAGCTGAAGGTGAAGACCAGGGAGTGGGCACAGAGGATGATTATAATAATGGCAGCAATGAGTATATAGGTCCTGAATCAACACCGGTTAAAGATGATGATGGGAAAACACCACCCAAAAAAGATACTTCTTCAAAAACACCGATTAAGAAAGAAGACAATGGCGATACGAAGCAAATTGGAGCTCCTAACAAGGAGCCTGAAAAGAAAAAAGGAATATTAAAAAAAATATTTGGAAAGAAAGAGTAACGAAATTGAATAACGAACATACTAAACAAAAAAGGTTTGCCAGTAGCAAACCTTTTTTGTTTAGCGATTCAGCCATCTTTATTTATCTTTCATTACATAAATAAAACTAATGGATTATATAGCTCTCGCCATTGCACCAGGTCTTGCTATTTGTCTTTTTATTTTTCATCGTGATGCCTATAACAGGGAACCTAAGTTGAATATGATCGTAAGCTTCATTCTAGGAGCTGTTAGTATCATACCAGCTTTTTTTATTGAAAGATATTTTTATAACAGCTTCAACAATAGTATAGCCGGAATGGCTCTTAAAGCTTTCTTTGTAGTAGCCCTAACAGAAGAAGCCTGCAAATTTGCTGCACTGCGCCTTTACTCCTATCCAAAAAAAAGTTTTGACGAACCGCTCGATGGAATTGTTTACGCCGTAATGGTTAGCATGGGCTTTGCTACACTCGAGAATATATTATACGTAACAAGTTCTGCCGCTGAGGGCCGTGGCTACCAGGTAGCATTACTGAGAATGTTTTTATCCGTTCCGGCCCATGCCACTTTCGGGGTTTTAATGGGATATCATGTAGGCCGGGCAAAGTTCAATCCTACCCGCAAAACTGCACTACTGGTATTGGGTTTATTTTGGGCCGTTTTTTTTCATGGGACTTACGATGTGTTGTTATTCTGGCAGCAATCTCCCGGCATGGAAGATTATATAATCAACATATTGCTATTCCTGGGAGCAGTCATTTCTTTTATTGTAGCATTACGTTTAAGTTGGAAACTTATTTATAAACACAGGGTTCTATCTCAACAAACCTATATGCCAACTGCCAATCTAAAGCTCCGCCAGGCCATACAAAAAGATATTCCCCTTATCAGAGAATTAAGTCATAAAATATGGCCATCTACTTACGCTTCAATTATATCAGCAGATCAAATTGATTACATGTTACAGATGATGTATAGTGAAGACTCTTTAGTTGGGCAGATGAAGGAGAATCATGAGTTTATAATAGTAAGTGATGGAAAAATTCCAATTGGCTTTGCCTCTTTCAGTTTAATGGAGAACGGCATTTACAAATTGCATAAGCTGTATGTATTACCCCAAAAACAGGGCAAAGGAATCGGCAAATTTGTAATCAATGAAATTTTAAAAGCGATGGTTCGCAAAGGTGGTGTAGCTCTACGTTTAAATGTAAACCGAAATAACAAAGCCAAAGACTTCTATGAAAAACTCGGATTTGTAATTATCAATGAAGAAGATATTAATATTGGCAATGGCTATTTTATGAATGATTATGTAATGGAGAGAAAGATTTAGAAAATCAAAAGCCTCGTTTTAATACTCCTTTACAATCAAGGTATTTCGTAGGGTCAACCTGGGTTTCAAAATCATACATCAGGAATTCAATTCGGCCTCCGGGTTTAATTGTGCCCAGGGACTGTCCTTGTTTTAAACTTTCATGTCGTCGCACAACAACACTCTCTAAACCGGTGTACCAGAAATAATATTCCTTGTCTTTGTATTTGCAAAAAATCACTACTTCCCATTTATTATTATCGTCGGGATTTTGGACCACATTAGTTACCCTTGCATTGGTACATGCTTTTACTACTGAATCCGGGATACTGGTCAATACAATACACAGATCTTCGATATCGTATCGTATCACATTTGTTGGAGGAGGTACTACCACTGCCTCATTTAAAGGACATATAATGCGAATGCTATCAGTTTGCGCCACCAGAGCGGATGGCAACATAATAGCAGCTAAAATCGCTACTCTAACCAATTGTTGCATACTAATCGTTATCAGGGTTTATGGATGCTTAACTTTTTAACCATTTCTGAGCTCATTGTATCCGCCGAAATACCGTAACCATTTACCAGCACACCGCTCAAACCATTAGTGGACTGAATGGCATACAATATCGCTTCATCGGATGGGTCGGTATTTCCTTCAAAACGATACACTTCTACAATTTCAAAATCTTCTACATGGAACTTATCGTCATGGCAGACGATACAATTCTCCTGAAGGTTGAAATCAACATCAAAACCTCTTTTTTTTAGTCCGTTCACAGCTTCTGATACCGTATCATACGAAATCATATGAGCTAAAATTATATGACAAAGTTAGAGTTTTTGATAACAACGCCGACGGATCAAGTGCATTTAAGTATATACCAACTGATGGGTCTGTTTTATTACCCCCATCACAAATATGCTCTGCACATGTCCCATGTTTTCGATTTGGCTTAATTTATTAACATGAAAATCATGGTAGGCATTCATATCCTCACACATCACTTTCAACATAAAATCAAATTCTCCTGAAATTGTATAACATTCTACTACATCCGGCATTTGTTGAATTGCTTTGACAAATTTTGTACCCGCTGTTTTATTGTGTTCCTTAAGCGACACATAACAAATAGCGATCAGGCTTTTCTTCACTTTAGTATGATCCACTAAAGTTGCATACTGTTTTATCACACCATTGGCCTCCATCCGTTTTATTCGCTCATGCACAGGTGTAGTACTCAGGTGTATGGTATCGGCTATTTCTTTCACGGTCATCCTTGCATTTTGCTGCAGCAAATTCAGGATCGAAAGATCTTTACTATCCAGTATAATATCAGCAGTAGCTGTTTTTTCTGTTTTAAGTGCTTTTGACATGGGTAAAAAGTAGATTCAACTTTAAAATGTTAAATAAAAGGATATTCCTCCAAATTTACACAATTCCTTAGAATAATATACTATAACAGTATTTTTGTGTTCTAAAAAACAAACAATGTCAACACTTTCAAAAACATCAATCGATTTCAGCCTTGCTTATAAGGTTGCAGATATCTCCCTGGCAGAATGGGGACGTAAAGAAATTCGTTTGGCTGAAGCAGAAATGCCCGGTCTAATGGCAATCCGTAAAGAATACGGTCCTTCTCAACCCCTGAAAGGTGCAAGAGTAGCAGGTTGCTTACACATGACTATTCAAACCGCTGTGTTAATTGAAACCTTAACTGCATTAGGTGCGGAAGTAAAATGGAGCTCTTGTAATATCTTCTCTACACAGGATCATGCTGCTGCTGCTATTGCTGCTGCAGGTATCGGTGTATTTGCCTGGAAAGGACAATCACAAGCCGAAGCTGATTGGTGTATTGAACAAACATTATTCTTTGGTAGTGCTGACAAGCCCTTGAATATGATACTGGATGATGGTGGTGATTTGACCAATATGGTGTTGGACACTTACCCTGAATTAATTCAGCATGTAAAAGGTATTTCTGAAGAAACTACAACTGGTGTACACCGTTTATATGAAAGAGTAGCAAAAGGTACCTTACCAATGCCTGCTATCAACGTAAACGATTCAGTTACCAAATCTAAATTCGATAATAAGTATGGCTGTAAAGAATCATTAGTGGATTCTATTCGCCGTGCTACTGATGTTATGCTGGCTGGTAAAGTAGCTGTAGTTGGTGGTTATGGTGATGTAGGTAAAGGTTCTGCTGCTTCATTAGCAGGTGCAGGCTGCCGTGTTATTGTTACTGAAATAGATCCAATCTGTGCCCTGCAAGCGGCAATGGATGGTTTTGAGGTTAAGAAAATGATTGATGCAGTAAAAGAAGCTGATATTGTTGTTACAGCGAGTGGTTGCCGTGACTTGATTACCGGTGCGCATTTTAAAGCCATGAAAGACAAAGCAATTGTTTGTAACATTGGCCACTTTGATATTGAGATTGATATTGCCTGGTTGAATGACAACTACGGAAGTACAAAAGATACTATCAAGCCACAGGTTGATATTTATAATGTAGAGGGGAAAGACATCATTATATTAGCAGAAGGCCGTTTGGTAAATTTGGGCTGTGCTACTGGTCACCCTTCATTTGTAATGAGTAACTCCTTCTCTAACCAAACATTAGCGCAGATAGAATTATGGTTGAACCATAAGAACTATGAGAACAAAGTATATGTTCTTCCAAAGCATTTGGATGAGAAAGTTGCCCGCCTGCACCTTGAAAAGATTGGTGTGGTGTTGGAAGAATTGACAACAGCACAAGCTGAATACTTAGGCATTAGCAAAGAAGGTCCGTTTAAGTCTGATCTTTATCGCTACTAAAATAAGTTAGGTTATTCTTTAATAATCGATCACATAAAAAGCCCGTCTCTTTAGAGGCGGGTTTTTTATTTAATAGTTGTTTTCCCGGATTTTCTTTTTATCTTAAGAGTGCTTATTTTTTAAATAGCATTATCCCTCTACCCTTCTGAACCTGCTTTAGAATCCATGTAGTTATAATAACTCCCTTGATCAACCTCAATACTTGGTTCCCATAATTAGTATTAAAAAAAGAGGTAATGAAAAAAAAACAAGCCCCAAAAATTATCATGGCCGGACTATTGGCCATTACATTTTTTTTACAGAACCTAAATGCCCAGACCATTGACGATATTGTAGAAAAACATACGCAGGCAATGGGTGGCAAGGAAAAACTTGATTCTTTAAAAACTATTACGTTTGAAGGAGTCTTTATCCTGGAAGGATGGGAACTTCCCCTCAAAGCCTATATGGCAAATACTGTTGGGCAGCGTTATGATGTGATGATCATGAAAGTTCCCAGCTTTATAATTGCAACACCAGTTAATGGCTGGCAGTATTTCCCTATCCAGGGTATGAAAGAACCAAAATCATTAAACCAGGAAGAGCTCGATACCTATTTACCCTTTATGGATTTACAGGGAGTTCTTTACAATTATAAGAAAAAGGCAAATGCTATCGAATATGCCGGAATTGAAAATGTAGATGAATCTCCTTGCTATAAGCTTGTTGTTAAACTAAATTCCGGCAAAATGCTTACAAACTTTGTAGACACTGCAACGCATTTTATCACTAAAACTGTTTTACAAATAAAAGCTGATGGGAAAGAGAGTACACTTGAAAACAGGTTTGCAAACTATCAGAAAACTAAAGATGGATTTGTATTTCCTTTTGCAATGACACTTGGACCAGGACAGGCATTTGTGAGCCGCATATATATAAATAATGTACTGGATCCCCAATTGTTTAGCCCCACAATTCCTGCTTCGTCCGAAAAAAAATAATGTGATCAAAAAATGAATAGAATCACTATAGTTTTTTTTCTTTTGATTTGCTTGAAAAGCAACGCCCAATCCATCAATTATGATTCCATTCACACAGAACTGACACGATTATTCGGGAGTGGTAATTTTAAGAAGGCTTATAAAATGGCTGATGAGGTGCTACCACTTCTTAAAGATGACAAAAACAGAGACGACTCTATCTACTCTTATATATTATATATTGCCACAATGATATATGGTCTTGAGAAAGATTATGAAAAATCTGTTGAAACTTTAAAGCCCCTTGAAAGAATTGTTGCAAAAAGATTCGGGGAAGAGAATATGAAGTACTATGGTGTACTGTACCTCCAAAGCCAATATTATAGCATTAAGGAGGACCGTCCAAATAGAATGAAATGTAATGACAGGATACAAAAAATATTATACAAATTACTTTCTCAGGAAAATAACAGCTTCCCTGGTTTTGAAATGATTTATAATAAAGCGGATATACGTTTTAATCTTTCCGTGAGCCTCGAAAGTTCCGCAATGTCTTATATGTTTACAGGTAAAATATCGGAAGCAGAAAAATATTTCAAAGAGGCCGAGCTTTTTACAGACCGGGACTATATACTTGCCCATGACCCCTCGAGTTATATAGGTCGTCTTTTTCAATATGCTTATTTTATGAGTTACACAGAGCGATTAGAAGAAGCCGAAGCTATTTGTAACAAGGCCCTGGAATGGGCTAAAGAAGCATATAATGAAACTCACCCCAGTTATGCGCAAACGCTTTGGCAAGTAGCCAATTTTTATTCCCAAATGCAGGATGATAAAAAAGCGATCGGGTTATTGTTACAAACAAAAAAAATTCTTGAAAATTCACTTCAAAAAAGTTCTTTTGCATATCTCACTACCGTTTGCTTTCTGAGTAATTTGTACATGGATACGGACAACCTGCCAATGGCGTCCAACATGCTCAAGGTAATACAAATGGTAGCCCCAAAAAATGCCCAGCTAGATAAAACCAATTGGCTTTTTTGTATGTTTCCCCAGATCAGGTTGATGTTGCTCAAAAACAATTTTTCCGAAGCTGATTCATTACTAAATAAGGTGCATCCTTATTGTGCTGACTGGCAAACGGAAATCACCAATGCTAATCAGCAATATATTATTCTTCGGATCATGTATCATTCCCAATTGAAGCAATTCAAAGAGGCCGATCTTTATTATTCAGGACTGATGCAACATGAAATTCAAAATACAGGTACAAAAAGCAAGAGCTACTCTTTTGCTGTAATGAAAAAAGCGCATAATTATCTAAAATGGGGTATTTATGATAGTGCTAATGCCTATATCCTGAAAGGTGCAGGAAGTATGACCGAAGTTTTAAAGAAGAATTTTCCTTTCTTTTCAGATAACCAACGTCAAAATTATCTTTCTCATAGCGAGTCTTTATTTCATATGCTATACAATATTTCTTCGGTTATCGGCTCAGAAGAACTTATTACTACTTCCTATAATTCTCAATTGCTATTAAAAGGTTTGTTATTAAAAACATCGGTGTTATCCAACCGCCAGTTGAAATGGAAAGATTCAGTTCAACAGCAACAGTTTTATGAGTATGTAAACATCAGAAAAACCATTATTGAGCAATCGGGCAAATCATCCACTTCACAAAAAGAGCTTGAAGAATTAAAAAAACAAGAAGAACTATTAGAAAAAAAACTCTCAAAATATTCCCGTACAATAATTGACCAACAGTTTAAATCAAAAACATTTACAGATATTTCAGCAGCACTTCAAAAAGGAGAAGCTGCGTTAGAATTTATAAACTATACCGCCTCTGATACTAATTGGCTGGCAGCCTTAATCATAAATGCACACAATAAGAAGCCACAAATAATTAAACTATGCCGGGAAAACGAATTGGAAAAATTATTGGCAAGTAAGTCAATTAATCATGAGGCCACCATCAATTTGATATATAAAGGAGAAATATCAAAATCTATATACCGGCTGATCTGGAAACCCCTTGAACAACAGCTTTCCTCGGTCCAAAAAATTTACTTTGCAGCATCCGGACTTCTTCATCAGATAAGTTTAGCTGCCTTAAGAACAGAAGATGACGAATTACTCAGTGATCGTTATGAACTTTCAAAGGTTAATACAACCAGTTACATTACTAACCAGCATCAGCACATCATATCCACGTCGGATAAAATTATTCTTTATGGAGGAATAGATTATACTGCAGACTCTACCGACTTAAAAAAAGTAGCTCGGACATATAACACCTCCAAAATGATTTCCCGGGCTCTTCCGGATGAACTGGAAAGAAGTGGTGGCTTCCCTTATCTTCCCGCCACCCAAACAGAAGTAACAGAAATTTTGGAAATGGGGAAACCTCTGAAAATTTCAATAGAAGTTCGGAAAGGTATTGAGGCAAGTGAGGAAAGCATAAAAAGTCTTGATGGTAATGCTTCACCGGCTATCCTTCATATTGCGTCTCATGGATTCTTTTTTCCTGATCCCAAAAAACAAAAAAAAGATGTAGTATACGAAAACCAGCGGGGAAGCAACATTTTCAAACAGTCAGACAATCCTTTATTCCGGGCCGGCCTTGCGTTTGCAGGAGCTGAACTTGCCTGGAAGGGCAAAGCCGCTACTGATATTGACGATGGAATTCTTACAGCGTATGAGATTTCAAATATGTACTTACCTAATACCTGGCTAGTCGTTCTTTCTGCCTGTGAAACCGGTTTAGGAGACATAAATGGAACTGAAGGAGTGTATGGGCTCCAGCGATCTTTTAATATGGCCGGAGTACAAAACCTTGTGATGAGCTTATGGAAAGTACCGGATGTGGAGTCTGCAGAATTTATGACCTTATTATATAAAAACATATTTAAAGGAGAACCTATAGATGAGGCATTTAGAAACACCCAGACAACCATGAAAAATAAATACCGCAATGAGCCTTATAAATGGGCTGCGTGGATTTTGGTAAGATAAACGACGGCATACAAAGAAATGGAACTATTTTAAGATTTCTCAATAAAAAGGTTACCGTTCTTTCTCAAACCTTATTACAAATAATAATATTTCGTTGAAAATAAAGACTCACATTTTAGAAGGAAAATTTTCTTATTTATCTTTATTAGTTTTAAAATAAAGTTATTAACTTAATATACTGAGAACATAGTCAAGCTACCCTCCCTTATGTTTTAAATACTAACAACCGGCCCTACTTTCATATCAATTTCGATAAATTTCTAAATCTGAATTGTATGCGCCAATCTAAAAAAATTAGCTTCCTATTGATTCTCTTGCCGTCTATATTGAATACTCCTTTAAAATTAGCAGGGCAGGAAGTTGATCAAATTGTAAAAAAACATGTTGCTGCAATGGGTGGCCAGCAAAAATTAGATTCTCTTAATACACTTACTATTGAGGGGACTTTTAGAATAGAGGCTTATGAGTTACCTCTTAAGGCATATTTATATCACAACATTGGACAGCGATTTGATGTTACCGTTTTAAAAACCCCTGGTTTTATTATTGTAACTCCGAAAAACGGATGGCAGTATTTCCCTTTTCAAGGAATGAAAGAACCTCAACCTATGAAAGCAGAAGAAACAGAAATCTATTTAAGCTCTTTAGACCTTCAGGGTCCGCTTTTCAATTACAAGGAAAAAGGACATGCTATTACTTATGAGGGTTTGGAGGTGGAAGACGATCTGGTATGCTATAAACTAAAAATTATTTTAAAATCAGGACAGCAAATTAGGGGGTTTGTTGATACAGTATCTAACTACCTTGTAAAGACAATAATAACGATATCCTCAAATGAGAAAGGCCAAATAATTTCAGAAAATATGTTTGGAAATTTTCAAAAAACACCAGAAGGATATATTATTCCTTATGCATTGACACTTGGGCCTGGTAAAATGTTCATAAGAAAACTGACAATTAACTCCCCATTAAACTCTTCAGTTTTTGATCCTGTTGCTGCAAAAAAATCTGAATTTTAAGTTTTAAATCAAATGAGGATCCCCATTTTAATAATTTTCTTATTAGCATCAAAAATTAGCTATTCCCAAAATCCAAAGCTTGCTTCATTACAGGTTGAGCTAGTGAGACTATTTAGTATAGGGCAGTTAAAAGAGGCGAATATTTACGCTGATAGTGTTCGCAAAATTATTCTATCGACCCAACAAAAATCAGACACTATATATCCTTACCTTCTTTACTATTCCGCTATGGCAAACGGATTATTAAAAAGATATGATGAATCTGAAAAATTAATTGAAGAGCTGGAACTTGTCGTTCTAAAAAGATATGGAGCTAGTGACATTAAGTATTACTCAGCATTAAATATTCATTATCTTATTTATCATCGGAAAAATAATTATTTTAAAACTACCCCTTTTCTAGAAAAATGTAGAGAAATTTTACTTAAGAATATTGATAAACTAGCTAAAGGTGGGGTAGTTAATACTTTTGAAGCTACTTACAATATAGAAGATGTACGATTTCTAATGAGCAGTTGTTTGTCCGACTTAGGATTTGGCTATATACATACTAACAGGTACTTAGAAGGATTAGAACTCATTAAAAAAAGTGACACATATTACAACGCCGAATACGCTAAAAAATATGATCCTCAGAGCCACATCACTTATATGACAAATTTTGGCTCATTTTTTATGCATATTGAGGACATCAAAAGAGCCGACTCCATATATATCAATTTAGAAGAGTGGGCAAAAGAGTATTATGGTGCGAATCATCCAACTTATGGAAAAGTACTCTACTACCAAGCATCTTTCTATTACACAATTGGCGAGAGCAAGAAAGCAGAAAAATATTTTCTTCTTGCAAAGAAGAATCTGGAAACAACATTCCAAAAAAAAAGTGACCACTATTTAACGACTCTGGTTTTACTAGGAAACATTTATATTTCTTCAGAGGACCTTACTAACTTAAAGATAATAATTAGCTCGGTTAAAAAAATTATCCCGGATATTAAGAAAGAAAATATTGTAGAATTTACCCAAATCCGAACACTTCTGATTCAATTTCATTTGTTGGTTAATGAAAAAAAATCGGCAGATTCCTTGATGCTCGAGCTCGATGAAGCTTTTAATAAAAAAAATTTCAGCTTCAGCTTTAGTTATTCTACTTACTTACACTATAAATCTCTATTATTAACTTTAAATGAAAACTATAGCAAAGCCGACTCTGTTTATAAACTTTTGATTGCTAACGCAGAAAAAAATAATAGCACACTTACAAAAAAATATTCCGACTATCTGCTAAATAGAGCAATGAACCTGAAAAAATGGGGGAAAGTATCAGAGGGAGAAAGTGTTCTAAAAAAAAGTATTGATGTCGTAGAAGAAACACTAAAAAAGAATTTCAATTTTCTTTCTGACAATCAAAAACAAAGCTACCTTATTTATTCAAACCGCTACTTTAATGAGCTGAACAAACAAATAATAATCAGTGATAATAAATCTTTAAAAGAAACTGCCTATAATATGCAATTATTATTAAAAGGATTATTATTAAAAACTGCAATTATTACTAATAGAAAAAATTCAAACCCTGCCTATCAGCAACTACTTAAAAAATATAATGTTATAAGAAATACAATTGTTTACCAATATTCAAAATCGGGAGATAGTAAGGAGAACATTAATCTTTTAACAGAACAAGCTGAAAAAATTGAGAAGGAGTTAACTAAATTATCACCAAATTTTGTGGCACAACAATTCAAAACACCTACAATAAACGACATTATAAGTAAATTAGAAAAAACCGAAGCTGCTATAGAATTTTTTTCTTACAATGTGAGAGATACAGTATTCTATTGTGCTATTTTACTTAAAAATAAAATTGCAGAACCAATTACAGTACCGCTTTTCAATAACCGGGATTTTGACTACATTATAACTAAAACACGAACCGAAAAAAAAGAAACCACAATTAACTTTCGATATAGTAAAAGCACTCAATTGTATGAATTGATTTGGCACCCTTTGGAGGCTCATCTTTCTGGAATCTCAACGATTTACTTTTCTGCAACTGGAATTTTACATAAAATTCCAGTTGCAGCGCTAACAATGAAAGACAACAAGATTCTTAGCGACAAATACAAATTCTTTCAACTCAATACTACAGGATCTGTTTCTAATTATGAACAAGATTATGTAAGGATATCTGACAAATTAAACTTGTATGGCGGTATATTTTATGATGGAGATACAACGGCTTTAAAACAAGCGGCAATTAAATATACAAGCTCATACATTGTAAGCCGTTCATTTCCGAATGATCTTGAAAGAGGCAATATTTATCAATATTTACCCGATAGCAAATTAGAAGTGGAGAATATAAGCCAGATGGCATCTGATAAAAATTATATAGTAACTTCGTACATAGGTTGGGAGGCTACCGAAGAATCCTTAAAATCAATATCAGGTAGGAATTCCCCAGAAGTTTTACATATAGCCACGCATGGTTTTTTCTTCCCCGACCCTAAAGGAAAACTAGAAAATTCGGTAGCTACTGAAGGAAGGATTTTCAAGCAATCAGACGACCCTTTAATGCGTTCAGGATTAACAATGGCAGGTGCAAATTATGCATGGGATAATAAATCCATTTCCGGTATACAGGATGGAATTTTAACTGCTTATGAAGTAGCTAACTTAAATTTATCAAATACTAAGCTAGCGGTCCTTTCTGCCTGCGAAACAGGTTTAGGCGATATTCAAGGCAGTGAAGGTGTGTACGGATTACAGCGGGCCTTTAAAATTGCAGGTGCGAAAAATCTAATTATGAGCTTATGGGATGTTCCGGATGCTGAAACAGCGGAGTTTATGACAGAGTTTTACAGAAAATTATTTACAGGCAACACAATAGATGATGCATTTCGAAATACCCAGACAACCATGAAAAATAAATACCGCAATGAGCCTTATAAATGGGCGGCTTGGATTTTGGTAAGATAAACGACAGCATACAAACAAATGGAACTATTTTTGTAAAGTTGTCCCTTTATGAAGAAAGTTGCCCTCCACATATACAATCCATTTATTCTTTTAGTATTTACCTGTTTTTCAGTTTCAGCGAAAAACACAGAAAGTGTCGCAGACAGCATTCAAACTTCTACACAATCCCAGGCAATGGCCTGGCTGGATAGTGTACAGCGAACCGACTCAAGCAGGTATTGGATAAATGTACAACCTGATATTTTTTTTGACAACCTGAGAGGCTTTGCCACTTCCCCCCTAAAATTTTATGAAGGCCGAACTAATAATTTTTGTGCCTACTCTGCTCTCACCTACCTGCCGCTAAAAAATGATCCCCTGGGCTTTTGCCAGTTTATGCTAAAA
This sequence comes from Chitinophagaceae bacterium IBVUCB2, assembly GCA_002127295.1. Lineage (GTDB taxonomy): Bacteria > Bacteroidota > Bacteroidia > Chitinophagales > Chitinophagaceae > JJ008. The sequence continues at coordinate 791,934 of NFUV01000002.1, read as the reverse complement.
TTATATAAAGAAGGAAAAGCCAGTTATAACAATATAAATTTTAGACCCGGTAAAGCCATTTTAGCAGAAGCAGGTTTATTAAAATACAAAGGAGCTCTTGACTTAAATCCTGCAGCGCAAATGTGGTTTCTATGCCTGGCAGACCGTTTTAAAGGTTACCTGAATTTTGTAAACCTGAATTTTGACAAGGGGGACGAAAATACACTTTGGGCTTCTACTAATTATTCCAAATTCAACCGGATGCTGCGCAAAGTCTTCAAGTTAAGAATACGGGCCCGGGGATCCGATCTTATGCGTCCGTGGATAGATGATCTTTATATCCATATTCAAGAGAGATTAGAAAGAGGTACAGTATTTCTATATCTTAATAACCGGCTTTTATATCGTAAGAAACATACATCGTCCCGTTTCAGCATTCCTACGCATTATATCTTATTACTGGATATTCAAAAAGTTGATAATGATAAAATCAATATTATTTATTGGGATTATGGCATGAAATCGTTGCAGCAAATTTCGCCAGAATTATTGCGCAAAGCTGTTTTTGGTATTACTTATGCAACCAATGTAAAATGAAAAACTACCTGGCATATATTTTATCGGCAAGTATTCTTTGTGCATCCTGCTCGTCCAACAGAGAGCTGACAGCTGATTATTACCGGCAGAATGAAGCAACTCTTGTTTCAATTAAAGATCGATTTAAGAAAATACACCGGCTGCATCCTTTTTCGTTTGAAGTACGGGATAAAAATTATGCCGAAGTGGGTATAGAAATTATCACCGACAGCATCCGCTACATTTATCATTTTAACCCCGGTGAAAATAATCTTGCAGATACTTTAAAGGCCTACAGGTTTAATGTACCTGAAATGCTTTCTCTTTTTGCTGATATGAAACAAATGCGTTGTACCTGGATCACCAACCTTGATTATTATGAAAGAGGACAAGAGAAGTTCATGGTATTTCTTTCACTACGTCATAACAAGCTCGGCTCAAAACGCAAAGAAAAATATTTTACAGTAGCTTTTTTTGATCAGCCACAATTTTTTGATAATAAAGGGAGATTGTTAGATAAAGAAAAGAGCCGAACCATCCGGAAAATAAACGGCCAGATTTTCTATAAAATCAACAACAGGGCCTGCTTTACATTATCAGGTACTTTCCGCTAGTTGAATTTCTTACGCCGTTTGCTGCAAATAAATGGGAAAGCTGAATGAGATAGTAGTCACCTTTTTCTGTTTGCCGTCAATAGTTAGAGAACCACCCGCCGCTGTTGCCTGCTGCTCTACAGACATGATACTAAAAGCTAAAGCATACCCATTGTTATTATTTCGATCCTGTATATTAAGAATAATAATATCCCGGTAGCGATCGGCACTTACATATATGCTGCTGTTTTTCCCATTTAAAACTACGGCTGTAAGCAGTTCATCAATAACAGGGACTACTTTATTTTCGTCGGCGGTTATGATCAAATCCCCGGGCACTTCATTTACAATAATTACTTTATTGCGAAATGCCATTTCATGTGAACTGCTTACGAACCGGTTTACCAATTGCTGCAATGATAGACCGTTGCTGGAAACCTCGGGTACGGCAGCGTTTAGTTGACTTTTCATGGGGTTGGAATTAAAGGTCAAAACAATAGGATTGGTATTGGCATTCACAGGATGGGGTTCTTATAGGGAAATTACTTACTGTTGTTTTTCTGGCTGCAAGAACGGAATATTAAGCATATCAAAAAATAGTTTATTACACTATTCAGTTGTCGTTGGTACAACTACAACTACTTACAAAATTCCTTACAAATGCTAAGTGTTTATTTTAATTCCCTGTTATACGAGCTACTTTATCAGGGATTTTGCATCCGTTACCAGACAATTAGCCAACAGTACTAATGCGTCTTGCTGTTGCGGAGAAATACTAAGGGTTGTTTCTTTCTTATTATTACCTGTAAATACAATATGAGTGATCTTCTGTGTAGTAATTTTTTTCAAAACCGCTGTTGTACTGGCAGTGTTTTTAAATATAAAATGAAAAAGACCTTCGCAGTTCATCGTACCACCATTGCGTAAGGTTGTTTTTACTTTTGAACCTTCAAAGTAGATAACAGCCGTAGAATTATTATCATAACATTTATCTGCACCTGCGATTGAAAACAGCACATCAATTTCTTTGCTATTTGCATCCACCGTAACCGAACCTCCCGTTACAAAAATAAAACCGGTAGAAAGCAATGTTTCCTTGGTATAAGGATCTGTTTCCTTTATTAATTTACATTCCTGGGCAGTGGCTGCAGTGGATAAAAACAAGGCGAATAGCAGGACAAGCTTCATATTACAAATAGTTATGTCTTAAAAATAGTCATTTATTGCAATGACAGCAGTGAGACGTCTGTTAAAATCAATTAGTTGGAAGCCCAAAAAAGCTTTTCTGCCTTTACATCTAACTCTTTTATCCATTCGTTTATATACTTACCTTTATAAAGAAGGTTTTTCCCCTGGCTCAAACAGAAAGAAGCGATGCTTCGAAAATTACTTTATACAATACTATTGCTGGTTGCTCTTCCATTTGCAACCAGGGCCAGCCATATTACCGGGGGGGAGATGTATTATAGATTAGTGGGAATTAATAACGGACAATATCAATATGCCGTTACTCTCAGGTTGCTACAACGCTGTGGCAGTAATCGCCAGTTTCCCAATCCTACCTGGATTTCAATTTTTGATAAAACAAACGGAGCAAGAATAAACGACTTCACGGTTAATATCAACAGCCAGGAGAATATCAGCATTACTAATCCCGATCCATGTATTACTAATCCTCCACAAGTTTGTTATGATGTAGCATATTATAATTTCACCATTTCAGTTCCTGCTTCGGCGGGAGGGTATATAATTTCAAGCCAGGTAAATTACAGAATTGATGGTATTGATAACCTTGCACCAGGATCGAGCCAGGTGGGTGCTACTTATACTGCAGAAATACCGGGCATAACACCTGCCGCAGATGGTCCCGATAATAACAGTGCTGTTTTTACCGGAAGTGATCTTGTAGTTATATGTGCTGAAAATGATTTTACTTATAGTTTTGCCGCAGAAGATGCAGATGGTGATGAATTGCGTTATTCGTTTTGCGAAGCCTATGCAAGTACTAGTGCCGGCGGCAATTCTACCCCCACCGGCCCTCCTCCATTTCCTTCTGTGCCTTATAATGAACCTTCATTTTCCAGCACCGCACCTTTAGGTGGTGCTGTTCAGATTAATGCTACGACTGGGCTTGTAACAGGGATTGCCCCCGGACAGGGAACATATGTTATTACTGTTTGCGTAGAAGAGATAAGAAACGGAGTGGTTATTGCAAGGCAACGAAAAGATGTTCAGATACAGGTAGCAGATTGTAATATTGCTGCTGCCGCTTTATTACCGGAGTACCTTCTTTGTAAGAATACTCAAACTATTTCAATCGCTAACCAATCTACCAGTCCATTGATACTTTCTACTGATTGGGAATTTTATAACAATGCAAATGTGAATATTTTTTCATTCTCCGGACCAGTAGCAACTTACACTTTCCCTATGATTGGAGTGTATACAGTGAAGCTGGTTATTAACCGAGGGCAGCCCTGCACCGATTCAACTACATCTACCATCAGGGTCTTTCCCGGTTTTGCTCCAAACTTTACATCAAATGGTATTTGTCTTACCAAACCTACAAGTTTCCTTGATGGTACTACATCAGTACACGGTACACCGAATTCATGGCGCTGGGATTTTGGAGAACCATCTACAGCAACAGATGTATCAACACTACAAAATCCAACCTATACTTATCCTGGAATTGGAGTAAAAAACGTACGGCTAATTGCTACTGATACAAGAGGGTGCAGGGATACTGTTACCAAAGATGTTTTCATAATCGACAAACCACCTATTGCACTGGCATTTAAAGACACATTGATTTGCATAAATGATAATGTGATGTTGCAGGCAAGTGGTACTGGTGTTTTCAGCTGGTCACCACTGGTAAATATTACTAATCCAAACACATCCTCCCCTACTGTTTCTCCAGCTACCACTACTATTTACTACGTTACATTAAATGAGGATGGCTGTATCAACACAGATTCCGTTAAAGTAAGAGTAGTAAATTTTGTTACGTTACAACCGATGAATGATACAATTATCTGCCGTGGAGATACGATACAATTAAGAACCATTTCAGATGGTTTACAATTTTCGTGGACACCGGCTTCGCAAATAATTGATGCTACGGAAAAGAGCCCATTTGTTTTTACCAATAATCAACAAACAAATTACACAGTTACAGCCAGGATTGGCGGCTGTATTGCTACAGAAAATGTTGTTGTAACTACTGTGCCCTACCCTACTGTAAATGCTGGTGAGGATTTTTCCATTTGCTATAATACCGCCGCCCAATTGAACGGCTCCACCGATGGAACTTCGTGGAGTTGGTCGCCACCTAACCGGCTGAATAATGCAAGTACTTTAAGGCCGGTAGGATATCCGCCAAGAACAACAGATTATGTGCTGACTGTATATAATTTATTGAGTGGTTGTCCAAAGCCATCAAGAGATACAGTTACTGTTACGGTAAATCCTAAGATGAATGTATCGGCGGGTAATGATACTGCGGTAATTGCAGGTCAACCATTGCAATTAAATGCAACAGGTGCTGTTGCATATATATGGTCGCCCCAAGGTGTGCTTTCTGCCACTAATATTCCAAATCCCGTGGCTATATTTTCTATAACCAGTGAAGACACACGGTACAAAGTGGTGGGCTTTAGCGAAGAAGGCTGCCGCGACTCTGCATATATTACAATAAAAGTTTTCAAAACCCCTCCAACTGTTTTTGTGCCTACCGGCTTTACCCCCAATAATGATGGGCTTAATGATGTGGTGAGGCCTATTGCTGTTGGCATAAAATCCATTGAATATTTTAGCATCTATAACCGCTGGGGGCAACTCCTATTTACTACCCGGATCAACGGACAAGGTTGGGACGGCAGAGTAAATGGACAACTGCAAGCCACGAACACTTTTGTATGGGTAGTAAAAGCTACTGACTATACAGGTGCTGCTTATTTTCAAAAAGGCGTTGTTACACTGATAAAGTGATCGCTTTAACTGTTAATTTTTTTTTCATTTCCCGGGTTTTGCTGATATCCAATTTTTGTAAGGGAACTTATCCCCAAAAAATGTTCTTAGCATACTAATTGATGATTAAAGTGTCCAAAAAATCAATGTGCTATGCAAGTAAGATTTGTGAAGATGATACAGTTTTCCCGGCAATTTAAAGCCGGCGACCGCCAACGGGAATTCAATTTTAGAAAATTAAGCAGTCCTGAAACTGGGGCTTTTAGCGTAAACGTAAGTGATGAAAGGGGTAATAGGATTCTATTTACCATGGAGAAAATAGAGGGGGAATGGAAAATTACTTCAGCTCAATTGCCACAATGGATACTATCCAGCGAAAAGAACCTGCATGGTGTAATTGAAGACGAATTGGCAAAAAATGACGAATACCAAAGCAGGCTCTAGCTCACCGGCTTATATAATCACTCATTCTTCTGCATATAGAATATGCCATGCTACTTCGACCAACTAATTACAGAACGATGAATGGAGCGTTGCAACAGGCGATGCAATAAGGACTGAAGCTTGTGACCCAATAATTTGATCACAAGCTTTATTTATTTTTTAGATTTATAGTTTCACTGCTGTGCCAGTTGCAATTACCATCAACATACTGCCCCCGCTGCCGATCGTTTCAAAATCAAGATCAACACCTAAAATTCCGTTAGCACCCATTGCTTGTGCTTTTTCTGCTAACTCCCTCAATGCATCTTCCTTGGCTTGCTCTAACACCTTTTCGTACGTTTTACTTCTGCCGCCAAATACATCCCGCAGGCCTGCAAAAATATCTTTGAAGATATTGGCACCAATAATACTTTGCGCATTGATAACACCGAGGTACTCTTGTACAGGTCTGCCGTCTACCGAACTGGTTGTTGTAATAAGCATGTGTTTATAGTTTTATTTTAATTTTTCAAAAATAGCTTTTAGTTGTTCATTTTCTTTCACCGTAATGTTTTTTGACGCTTCTTTAATATACCCGATGCGTTTATCAATATCAGGATGGCTGCCCAAAAACTCAGGCAGTTCTGAACCGGGAGATGCTTGCTTTAAATTTCCAAATAAGTCAACAAATCCCTGTGGGTCGATGTTTCGCTGTGCCAAAATATTCAGACCATCCATATCGGCTTCTTTTTCCAGTCGTCTTGAATACTTTAGCGATTTTAAATTATCTGCATGATCAACCAATACAGAGGTTACTGTTCCAAAGCGTCCAAACAATAAACCCAAAAAAACTTTTGACCCCAATCTTCTGAAAATAGATTTAGTAGAATGTTTGTTGTTTACATGAGTGAACTCATGACTTAATAATGCGGCCAGTTCGGGATAGGAGTTAATTTGTTTTAACAGGGCACTGTAAATTACAATACGGCCTCCAGGCAATGCAAAAGCATTTACCACATTATCATTCACCACTGTAATTCGTATGCTGTAAGGAGTAGGCACTTCCATAGCGCCAAAAAATTCATTGACGATATAGCTGGCAGCAGTGTCTTCATTTCCGCCCAGCCTCATTGCATCGTAAGCCGCATCGCCCAGTTGCTTTTCAGTTTGAGTAGAAATCTTACCCGCTAATTTTTCTGATAGCCAGGGAACTATAAGGAGGTAGAGCAGAAATAATAAACCAAGTATGCCAACTAAAAGAGCACCGTTCCTTATCCACTCTCTTCCGGAACTCTTTTTATGCCAGGGCTTTTGTTGCTCAGCCTGTACGGAATGAATAAAATTTGCAGCATCATTCCCTTCAATTTGCAATTCTGCACCCGGTAGTTTATTATTCCGAATTCTTGATAATTGGCGGCCAAGATCAAAACTGGTTTCCACATCTTTTAGGAGCCAACTTTCCATAGCGTTGCTGCCATCGGCTCTTTTATATCCAATACTCAGGTTCTTATCAAAAACCAGGATGGTAGACTCAAACGGCATGCTGCCAGAAGAAGTAAAATAATTGCCAAAATAGCTTTTCATCTATACCTATTAATTCTCCGCTAAAGATAATTAATAAACATACCCTGAATGACGGAAATCGGTGAATAGCATTTATTTTACTTTGTATTTTGCCAGTAATTAAAACCTTTAGTGCCTCTGTTTGTTTATAGGTTGTAATTCAAAAAACTAAATCATTCCAATTGGTAAAAGCATACAATTTCCTTGCAGCATGGCAACTATTCCCTGAAAAAGGCTCGTATGAAATGGGGGAAAGACCTAAGAGCGGTATTTATAAAATAGAAGCAATCCCTGATACAAAAGAATTAAATATATACCACAACTGGGTTTCGCTGGAAAGTAAGGCCTATGCATCCGCTTATAGAATACATGCTGATGGCGAAATCAACGATTTCGAAAAATTAGAAGTAGCCGATAAAGTACAAGTCAGCTTCCCCGATAGTATCAGCTTTGAAATCCATTTTTACAAAAAGGGAGAGGTAGCATTGCATGTATTGCATGAAATATTGCCGAATGGATATTTAAAAATTACACAGCAGGGCGTTAGCGAAGATGGAACTACCTATACTAATTATGAGATTTATCACAAACAATTAAGTGTACTGCCTTATTCTGCATCCGTATCAGGTGCAGTTATAAAAGCCACGGAAGAGGGGGTTATAAAACACAAGGCACTGACAGCAATGGAAGAGCAGACGAATATGCAGCTGGAACAAATCCGTAAGCAAATAGAATTATTGGCGCTACAAGCTCATGAAATACAAAAAAGAAAAGATTTGTCACTAACTATTTATAGTGCTAAACTTTCCTTCAAACCCAATATCGGGCAAACTTATTATCTCTATCAAAAACAGGATGACACCCATTTACTCTCCCTGGTATCTCCAAAAGAATGGGGCCCATCAGGGCCTTTTAAAAAGTTTGTAGCAGCGGTACAATTGCTGGCCGACCATACATGGAAAGAGCTATAGGAATTGTATTTTTGTTGCATGACCAAACTTTCTGTCAACATCAACAAATTTGCTACGCTACGTAATTCAAGAGGCGGCAATAACCCCGATGTAGTAAAAGCCGCTGTCGATGCTCAGCTTTTTGGTGCAGATGGTGTAACGGTACACCCAAGACCTGACGAACGACATATCCGCTACGAAGATGTGCGGCAGATAAAAAAAATAATTACCACGGAGTTCAATATTGAAGGCAACTGCACTGAGCAAAAATTTGTGGACCTAGTGCTGGAAACAAAACCCGACCAGGTAACATTAGTGCCTGATACATTGGGACAATTAACTTCTGACCATGGATGGGATACTATAAAAAATAAAGATTACCTAAAAGATATTATTAGTGTATTTAAAAAAGCCAGCATACGGGTTAGCATTTTTGTTGACCCTGATATAGCCATGATAGAAGGTGCTGTTGCTACGGGAACAGATAGAATTGAATTGTATACCGAAGGATATGCAAAAGAGTTCAGTGCAGGCAGAAAGGAATCGGGAGTAAAACCTTATGTTGATGCTGCCCTTAAAGCAAAGGAATTAGGATTAGGATTAAATGCGGGACATGATCTTGATATGCAAAACCTGAAATTTTTTAAAACGCATATTCCCTGGCTGGATGAAGTGAGTATTGGCCATGCATTGATCTGCGATTCTTTGTATTTGGGATTCGAAAATGCGGTACAATTATATAAGCGACAATTGCAATAAAATTTCTAACAATTTCGATTGTATAAAAAAAGAGCCATTTGCTTAGGAAAGAGGTATAACTTACATTAATTAACCTTAAAACATCTAAGTGAACAAAACTGGGCCAATTGTCATTATTGAAGACGATGTCGATGACCAAGATATTCTGACAGAAATCTTCGAAGAGCTTAATTACAAAAACAAGCTAATTTTTTTTGGCGACAGCGTACAGGCCCTGGAGTATTTGACCGATACGGATATTGAACCGTTTCTTGTCCTTTCCGACATAAATATGCCCAAATTAAACGGAATGGAACTAAGAGAGAAAGTTCACAACAATGAAGATTTGAGATTAAAATCCATTCCCTATCTTTTCTTTTCTACCAGTGCGGAACAGAAACATGTAATTGACGCTTATTCAAGATCTATTCAAGGATTTTTCGTCAAACCCAATAATTACGATAAGTTGAAAGATATTATCGTAAAAATTGTTGAGTATTGGCAAGAATGCGAATCGCCTAATTATATTAAAAATGCGCAATAAAAAAATTCTTGTTGGCCTGCCTGAAGGCAAACTTACAACATAGAGTTCCAGCTTTTCGAGCCTGAACTTTTTTACACTGTTCGTTATTTTACCTAAGACTGTTAATAGTTATTTTATTCTTAGCATCTTTGCAATAAATACAGCCTTATGTACGAATTATTCTTCCGGAACTTCACCAAAAAAGTTCCTCTTACACAGGAGGAAGAAGCATTAATTAAAACTTATCTCACTCCAAAAAAACTACGTAAAAAACAATACCTGTTGCAGGAAGGAGATGTATGCAAAAACATTGCATTTATTGAAGCTGGAGCTTTAAAAGCCTATTCGGTTGACGATACCGGCAATGAACATATAATTCAATTTGGAATAGAAGGATGGATCATTTCTGACCTCTATAGTTTTCTTACCGGTGAACCTGCTACATATAATATCGATGCAATAGAAGATGCCGAACTGATACTTATCAGCAAATCAGCACATGAAGAATTATTATTGAAAATACCTAAATATGAGACCTACACAAGGTTGAATATAACAGGAGCTTATCTTGCTATGCAAAAGAGATTAACCTCTATCATTAGCTCTCCATTAGCCGAACGTTATGCAAATTTTACTGCACTCTACCCGGATATTGTTCAACGGGTTCCCCAACACATGATTGCCTCTTACATGGGTCTTACCCCTGAAACATTAAGCCGGGTGAGGCGAAGGATTTCAGCTAAATAATTTAAAGTTTTCATATTAAAAGCATTGACAAAAGTCAATGCTTTTTCTTGCTTACAGGCAATGGAGCAAGGCTATACCCTGGCATAGCTTTGCTTTATCAAAAAAGCAAGAACATGAAAACAAAACAAACAATAGCAGTGATCGGGGCAACAGGTAATATAGGTTCTGCCATTTCAAAAAACCTGTCTAAAGGCAATTACAGGCTGCTGTTAAAAGGGAGTAAGCAGGATGAACTGGAGACATTGGTTAAAGAAATTAAGACAAGCAATTCAGCTGCTGATGTAGAAGCTGCAGTTTGCCCCGCAGAAGCAGGTTGGGAAGCAGATATTATTATTCTGGCTGTACCATTTGGAGCAGAAAAAGAAGTGGCCAAAAAAATCAAAGAAGTAGCCAACCAGAAAATTGTGATCTCCATTTCCAATCCTTTAAATGAAACATACAATGGATTAGTAACAGCACCAGATACAAGTGCTGCAGAGGAGTTACAAAAACTGTTGCCAAATTCAAAAGTGATCAAAGCATTCAATACCACTTTCGCTGCTGATTTTACAACGCCGGTCATTGATGGCAAACAAGCGGATGCTTTCATTGCCGGAAATGATGAAGATGCTTTGCAAATAGTTACTGAATTAGTAGCAACAGCAGGATTTAACCCGATCGTAGCAGGAGACCTTTGTGTAAGCAGAACATTGGAGAATATGCAGCTTCTGCTGATTCAGTTGGGAATGAAATACAATTATAACTGGCTGGCAGGCTGGAAAATATTACACCATTAAAAATTTATATAACTATTTAAAAAAATCAAATGAAAAAAATAACACTAATTCTCGCCGCATTTATTACTTTGACAGCTTTTACTGCTGTTGTTGCAACTTGGCAAAATGATGATGCCCATTCACAATTGGGGTTTACCGTAACACATCTCGGTATTGCTGATGTATCGGGAACCTTCAATGATTTTGACGTCACCATTAAATCATCCAAACCCGATTTTAATGATGCCACAATTGAACTCACCGCTAAAACAGCATCCATTGATACAAGGGTTGATGCAAGAGACAATCACCTGAGAAGTGCAGACTTTTTTGATGCAGCAAAATATCCGACAATGAGTTTCAAAAGCACTTCTATAAAAAAAGCAGGTAAGAATAAATATAAGCTCACCGGGGAGCTGAATTTACATGGCATCACCAAAGAGGTAATAATGGAATTGCGTTATAAGGGGACGGTTGAAAATCCAATGAGCAAAAAACAAACAGCCGGTTTCCAGGTTATTGGTGTTATCAAGCGTACAGACTTCAATCTTGGAAATGGTTTTCCGCCTCCTATGATAAGTAATGAAGTACGTATTAAAGCTGATGGAGAGTTTATACAATAATAGTAACGATACATCAGCATATTTATTAACAATAAAAAAAACAATCATGAAACAGTTAGAAAATAAAGTCGCCATCATTACTGGTGCAGGTTCAGGCATTGGCAGATCAACAGCGTTGCTTTTTGCAAAAGAAGATGCCAGAGTGGTTGTGTCAGATATTAGTGAAGCTAATGGCAACAGTGTAGTAGAAGAAATTAAAAAATCAGGTGGTGAAGCTTTTTTTGTAAAAGCAGATTCATCTAAAGCAACAGATAACGAAACACTGGTAAAAAAGACCATTGAAAAATATGGCTCTTTAGATATAGCAGTAAATAATGCAGGGATTGGCGGTCCGCTGGGTGTTACCGGCGAATATCCGCTGGATGGATGGCAAAAAGTAATTGACATTAATTTATCAGGTGTATTCTATGGATTGCGTTACCAGCTTCCTGCAATGTTGCCAACAGGTGGAAGCATAATTAACATTGCATCTATCCTGGGACAGGCCGGTACAAAATTTTCACCGGCATATGTAGCAGCAAAACATGGTGTGGTTGGTTTAACAAAAGCAGCAGCCCTGGAATATGCTGACAAGAATATTCGAATCAATTCTGTTGGGCCAGGATATATCAATACACCGCTGGTTGCAAGTTCTATTGACGAAGCAGGTCGCAAAGCACTGGTAGGTTTACACCCCATCGGACGATTAGGAGAAGCTGAGGAAATTGCCGAACTAATACTTTGGTTAGCTTCTTCTAAATCATCCTTCGTAACAGGTACCTATTATGCCGCAGATGGGGGTTATTTAGCACAATAAATAAAATCTTTCTATAGACTTCCTCCAACAACTAATAATTGTAAAGAGGAAGTCTATTTTAAAAAAATAAAATACAATGAAAAAAATAATACAGGTAAATAAAGCTGCTGCCACTACTGACCTGGCAATATTGATAGCAAGGATTGGTATAGCCGCACTAATGTTAACACATGGCATTCCCAAAATGATGATGCTGTTTTCAGGAGGGCCGGTACAGTTTCCTCCCGTAATGGGATTGAGTGCAGAATTGTCGCTGGGACTTGCAGTGTTTGCCGAAGTGTTCTGTTCGATACTTCTTTTGGTTGGCTTTGCAACAAGGTTGGCAACAATTCCGCTGATCATTACCATGCTTGTAGCAGTAGGATTAATTCATGCTGCTGACCCCTTGTCTAAACAGGAACCGGCTTTGCAATATTTGTTGGTATATATAATACTCTTGTTTACTGGTAGTGGTAAGTTTTCAATTGATTATTTATTACAGCGTCAATCAATAAAAAAGTATCATCCTAGTATTCAACCGGAAGATCCTACACAATTGATTTACCAATAATATAAACACTTCATCTTGAATGAAACGCAAACATTTTTTAAAAGTAATAACAACAGGAGCAGCAGGTATGACAACATTATCAGCATTCAACAATTTTACAAGTGGCTTAAAAGAACAAGAGCAGGTAATGCCTGTTCTCTTCATAGGTCATGGTTCCCCAATGAACGGAATTGAAGACACTGAGTTTAGTCGTCGGTGGACACAAATGCCAAAAGAAATTCCAACACCCAAAGCCGTGTTGGTGGTTTCAGCACACTGGTTTACAAAGGGAACTCAAATAACTGCAATGGACTTTCCAAAAACCATTCATGATTTTGGTGGGTTTCCGGATGAACTTTTTGCTGTACAATATCCTGCACCGGGAAATCCGGTATTAGCAAAAGAAACTGCGTCACTGATCCATTCCACTAAAATAGAACTGGATCATGACTGGGGTTTAGATCATGGAACCTGGACAGTAGTAAGACATATGTACCCCGAAGCGAAAATTCCTGTATTGCAACTAAGTATTGATTACACTAAGGGTCCGCAATATCATTATGATCTTGCAAAAGAATTATACGAGTTAAGAAAGAAAGGAGTGCTGATCATTGGAAGTGGAAATATGGTTCACAATCTGAGAATGGTAGCCTGGGATAAAATGAAAGAACCCGGCTATGGGTATGACTGGGCATTGCAAATGAATGACAGGTTTAAAAACCTGATCACTACAGATGATCATAAACCATTGATCAATTATAAAAGTTTGGGTAAAGAAGCTTTACTGGCTATTCCAACACCCGAGCACTACCTGCCTTTGCTATACACACTGGGATTGAAGGGGAGTAAGGATGCTATTTCATTTTTTAATGATAAAGCAGTAGCGGGATCATTGACCATGACCTCGGTTAAGATTGGATAAGTATGAAACTCTAAAACAAATCGTAACTTAATAACTCATAACTTCCAAAACATTCAACCTAAGTATGACAACGTTGGATTATTGCAGGCAGATGTAAAAATCACTTAAGAATATTTATTTTGGGATAATTAATCATTCATGAAGCAAATTGGATTGGCTCAGTAGCACTGTTTGTTAGATTTTTTTTAAATGTTTTCCAATGTCAAATATTAATCTCATAATTGAAGAAAGGGCAGTTAGTATAGGAAAATTCATGGTAGGCCGGTTGCTACCTTTTCGTCAAAAAAGAATGGTAGGCCCTTTTATTTATATCGACCACATGGGGCCTGTAAAACTTAATGAACGGGAAAATTTCGATGTATTACCTCATCCGCATATTGGTCTTTCAACACTCACTTTTTTATTTGAAGGCAGTATCATGCACCGGGATACGCTGGGCAATGCAGTTGAAATAAAACCAGGTGCCGTAAACTGGATGACGGCAGGAAAAGGTATTGTCCATTCTGAACGTACACCGGAATACCTGCGTCATTCTGATAAAAATATGCATGGCCTTCAAATTTGGGTGGCCTTGCCAAAAGAACTGGAACAAATGGAACCTGAGTTCTTTCATATCGATGCAGGCCAGATTCCAGAATGGACCGAAGATGGCCTTCAATTTAAATTAGTGGCAGGAGAAGCATTCGGCCATAAGTCTGCGGTTCCGGTGTACAGCAAACTTTTTATGATCGAGATAAAAAGTAGCCGAAGGCAAACCATAAATATAGGCCATGAATTATATGGCGAGGCGGGTCTATACATATTGGAAGGCAGTGTTGAAAGTGATGGAAATATCTATTTACCCAAGCAATTACTGGTAGCAAAAGAAAGCAGCTTATGTGAATTTATTATAGAAGCTAACAGTACCATCTACATCTTCGGAGGCGAACCATTTGCGGAAGAACGTTTTATTGACTGGAACTTTGTAGCCAGTGATATTGATCTTATTAAAAATGCCAAACAAAAATGGATGGACCAGTCATTTGATAAGATACCGGGGGACGAAATAGAATTTGTCCCATATCCAACATTCAACAAAAAATAAAGATCATAGCAAAGGTTGCAGCCAAAATGAAACAATACCTTTTTTCATACGGAACATTACAAACAGAAAAAACACAAGTAGAGTTATTTGGAAGAATTATCCAAGGAGCTGCAGATACGCTGAGAGGCTATAAAAATGCAACCATTGAAATTACTGATCAATCATTTTTATCAAAAGGTGAAGGTAAATACCAGCAAACACTAATTCATACAAAAGAAGAGAACGATTTAATCAAAGGAACCGTATTGGAATTAACCAACGAAGAAATACTAAAAGCCGATAAATACGAACCGGAAAATTATAAGCGGATCAAAGTAATACTTGAATCAGGAAAAGAAACCTGGATATATACCTCAGTTGATACTACCTGATATTTTATTCCTGGATCAGTGCAATCATCTCTTTCACCTGCAAAGGATTAAACCAGTTTATATCGACATCTTTTTTAAACCATGTCATTTGCCTTTTAGCATATTGGCGGGTATTTATTTTTATTCTTTCTACTGCATCGGCTAAAGAAATTCTTCCCTCCAACTGTTCAAAAAGTTCAGCATACCCAACCGTTTGTAACGCATTGAGGGTTTTATACTCAACTAATTCTTTAGCTTCCTCTAATTGCCCGGCTTGCATCATGGCATCTACCCTGTTATGTATGTTGCGGTGGAGTTCTTCCTTTGGCAGCTCCAATCCAATCTTTATAATATTGAAATTTCGTGTTACTTTCTCTCCCTTGCGAAATGAAAGTATGGACTGACCTGTGCTTTCAAATACCTCAAGTGCTCTCATCATCCGCTGGGGATTTTGAATCTCCCCTATTGCATAAAACGATGGGTCTTTAGTTTGTAACTGTTGCTGCAACCATTCCAATCCCTTTTCGTTATATCCTTTTATTATTCGTTCCCTTATTTCGGCATCAACAGCCGGAATAATATCCAATCCTTCACAAAAAGCTTTGATGTAAAGCCCGGTGCCACCTACCATTACTACCACATCATGTTCTTTAAACAAATCTTCAACTTTCTGTAATGCATATTTTTCAAAATCAACGGCTGTTACTTCATCCTGTATAGAATGAGAGGCGATAAAATGATGTTTTACTTTTTGTAATTCCTGTTCTGTAGGTCTTGCTACGCCAATATTCAATTCTTTAAAACACTGACGGCTGTCTGCAGAAATAATTTCTGTATGAAAATATTCTGCGAGTTGAATAGCAACAGCTGTTTTTCCCACTGCAGTGGGACCTGCTATGACGATAACTTTTTTATGTGTTGCTGATGCCATTTTATTTAAAACCCCGGCACAAAGACCGGGGCAATGAAAATCTTATACTACGAGTAATGTCTATGCTTCTTCGTCTCCATCTTCAGCAATCACTTCACCATCTCCCCCCAGGTCTTCACCATCTTCATCTTTTTCACCAAAACCTTCTCCTACCTGTGTTAAATCATATTTCTCTTCGATGTCTGCAAATTTAGGCCCCAACAAACCTTTCGTTCCATACTGGCTGGGTGCAATACCTTCTGTTCTTACAGTAGCCGGGTAAACAAGCTTTGCATTCTCTTCTTTGGAAACATTAATCAGTTCGATCAGGAAACCCCAGTTTCTATTAAAATCATACTGGTAAATAAACCGCTGGTTCGGATTTTTTATTTCTGAGCCGATTGTTGTTTCACTCATTATCAGCGGAGCCGCCTTATAATCTTTTTCATAGACTTCCAGGGAAATTTCCCTGCCTCTTAGCCAATGGTCATTGCTCCGGTAAAATGTAGCCTTATGTTTATTATCAAACTCATACGACTTTAATATTGCCTCATGCAAATCCTGGAAGGTTTGTGTGTGACGAATTGCAACATCCCTGTATACACTTTCATCCTCTTCGAAATAGACCCTGAATTTTAGAATAGCCATAGAGCAAATTTATGGATTTTGCCTTAAGACTTAACAACTGTTAAGCCAAACTCTTTTCCCTTCTCTATCATAAATTGATATGCTGCCTCATAGGTGTTGGGGATAACCCCATCCAACATGGCATCCTTTAAGGCATCTTTAATAATTCCTACCGGTTTTGATGGTGATAATCCGAAAGTTTCCATAATAATTTCTCCTGTAATGGGTGGTTGCCAGTTACGTATATGATCTTTTTCTTCTACCTCTTTACATTTCTGCCGCACCAGTTGGAAATTTTCAAGGAAACGTTTTACTTTTTGCTTGTTCTTTGAAGTGATGTCTGCTTCACAAAGCATCATCAACGAATCAAAATCTTCGCCGGCATCGAATAATAAACGACGGATAGCAGAATCAGTAATATTTTCTTTTGTTAAACTTATAGGACGTAAATGCAATTCCACCAATTTTCTTACCAATCGCATTTTTTCATTTTGTGGCAGCTTTAGTTTGATGAAAATCTTTGGTACCATTCTCCCGCCCACTGCTTCATGGCCGTGAAAAGTCCATCCGTGACCTTCTTCAAACTTTTTGGTAACCGGCTTGGCAATATCATGTAACACAGCTGCCCAACGCAACCATAGATCATTGGTATTAGCGGCTAAGTTATCCAACACCTGTAAGGTGTGATAGAAATTATCCTTGTGGCCGTGACCATCTTTATATTCTGCACCAGCTAAATCCACCATTTGCGGAAAGATGATTTGCAGTAATCCAGCTTTATATAATAGATCCAACCCGATGGATGGTTTAGGGGCAGCAATAATTTTATTCAGTTCATCGGTAATTCTTTCCTGCGAAATGATCTTAATACGATGTGCACTATCTATGATACCCTGCCAGGTTTTTTCTTCAATCACAAAATTAAGTTGTGTAGCAAACCGGATTGCCCGCATCATCCGCAACGGGTCATCACTAAACGTTTGTGATGGGGCAAGTGGTGTTTTGATAATGCCGTCTTTGATATCTTGTACACCGTTGAACGGATCAACTAATTTTCCATAATCATCTTTATTAAGACTGATCGCCAAAGCATTGATGGTAAAGTCCCGCCGGTTTTGATCATCTATTATTGTTCCGGGCTCTACTTCCGGTTTGCGGGAATCAAACTGGTAACTTTCTTTCCTGGCACCGACAAATTCAACATCAAAATCGTTCTCTACTTTTATATGTGCCGTGCCAAAGTTTCTAAAATATTCAACCTGCGGAATTGGAGTAAACTGTTTGGCTACTTCTTTTGCCAGTTCTATTCCATCACCTACACAAACGAAATCTGCATCTTTTGTTTCTCTTCCCAATATTTTATCCCGTACAAAACCACCAATCAAATAAGTTTCCATTCCCAGAGCTTCAGCTGCAGTGGCGATCTTTTTTAACAGGGCTAATTCCTTTTTGGTGCAATTTATTTCCATACAATCCGCAAAGATATATACATCGGGTTTAGAGGGTCGCATAGATTAAAAAAGGGTTTTCGATGAAACCCTATTATCATTTTTTTAATTTGTATTGAATATTATGAGCGAATAATGGTAGCCTTACCATTGTCCCATTTTATTACCGAGGACGGTGTCGCATTTGTTGTATCATCCTGCCGGTAGCCGACTACATAATCAACCCTTTTCTTTATTTCAAAATCAATATCCGAAAACAATTTAGCCGTTGGTTGGCCCGATATATTAGCTGAAGTAGAAACAATCGGTCTGCGAAATCTTTTGAGAAGATGCTTACAAAACTGTTCATTGCAAATGCGGATAGCTACGCTGCCATCATTACCTGTTAAATTATCGGCCAGGCCAATTGCATTTTCATAAATTACCGTGGTGGGCTTGTTGGCATGTTGCAGGTAATCAAAAACGGCTAAATCCGGACTTGCAACATATTGCAAAACTTCTCTTTCATCTGCCACTAAAACAATCATTGCTTTTTCGTCTGGCCGTTGCTTAATATCGTAAATCTTTTGCACTGCATCTGCATTAGTAGCATCGCAACCTATTCCCCAAACAGTATCCGTTGGATATAGAATGGTACCGCCTTTTTTCAGCACTGCTAAACATTGCTCAATATCTTTTTCAAAATCTACCATAGTGATTTGTAAACATCCATTACGGATGCAGCACTTTTTAGTGGTGAAAAATTTTGTGCATGTTGCCAGCCTTTTTCAATTAAGCTGGCAGCAAATTCTTTATCGCAATAAATTTTATTCATGCCGCCTGCTATTTCTTCAGCACTAACCGGGTTTACATAATAAGCTCCGTTGCCACCTGCTTCAGGCAAGCAAGATACATTAGAGGTAATAACCGGCACCTTACTCCATAATGCTTCCAATACCGGGATACCAAAGCCTTCAAAGAAAGAAGGATAAACCATAGCGATGGCTGATTGATAAATTGCCGGGAAATCAATCGCTGATTGAAAGGATTTGGATGAAATCGCTGCCGGTTTTTCAGAAAGAAAGATAATTTTTTCTCCTAGCCCGTTTTGATGAATGAAATCTTTTACCTGCTGTTTATACTTTCCGCCATCACCAATTACTACCAATGGAATGTTTAATTCATTTCTGAGTAAGAAAATGGCTTTACAGATACTTAATAAATTCTTTCTTTCAATAATGGAGCCAACAGATAAAAAATATTCATCAGGCAAGCTGTATTGTTTTTTTACTCTTTGTTTTTCTTCCCCGCTTACTTGTTTTCCGAACGAAGGATTGCAACTTTGGTAACAAACCGTAATTTTTTCTTCCGGTGTTTTATAAAATTCAATGATGTCTCTTTTAGTTTGTTCACTGATGGCAATTACTTTATGTGCATGTGTGCAGGCATTGCGGAATTTTTTGCTATAAATCTTTATATCAATGGCATTATATTGTTCGGGATTTCGCTCATGTATCAGATCATGAATAGTAACAACGGATTTTATTCCTGTTTGCTCAATGCCCATTGGTATTTCATGACTGAGGCCGTGATACAAATCAATATTCAATCGTTTCAAATCTTTTTTTACCCAACTGCTGCGCCAAGCGGAACTGAACATTTTACTTATCAATCCCTGTGGTAATACTTCATGAATATTTTTTCCTTTTACCTCAAATGAACCGGAAGATTTAGGATTGAATAAATAATACTGATGCTCTGGGTAATATTCTGACAACGATTGCAGCAAGGTTCGGCTGTAATGCCCTAACCCTGTGCCGTTGTGATATGCCCGTTTTGCATCAAACCCGATATTCATAGTCGCAAAGATAAGTCCGCAAGACCGGAAGATCGAAAGTCTGACTTTCCGACATAACAGTTATTTTCGCAGCAAATTGAATACAAAATGCAAGCATTAATATTGGAAGCATGGTCGAATCGGGAGTTATTAAAAGACAATAAATATAGTGATGCAGTAAGAGCTGTGATTGAAGAAGTAGATAAAGGACGGTTAAGAGTAGCATCTCCCGGTGATGCTGGATGGACAGTGAATGAATGGATAAAGCAAGCCATCCTGATGTATTTCGGTATTCAACAAATGCAGACATGGGACCTGGCACCATTTGAATTCTATGATAAAATGTTGTTGAAGAAAAACTACAAAGAACTTGGCGTTAGAGCCGTACCACATGCAGTGGCGAGATACGGTGCTTACTTAGCAAAAAATGTGGTGCTGATGCCTTCTTACGTAAACATCGGTGCCTATGTAGACGAAGGCACCATGGTTGATACCTGGGCAACTGTTGGCAGTTGCGCACAAATAGGAAAAGGTGTGCACCTGAGCGGTGGGGTTGGTATTGGTGGCGTATTGGAACCATTACAGGCCAGCCCCGTAATTGTTGAAGATGGATGTTTTATCGGCAGCCGTTGTATTGTAGTGGAAGGTGTGGTTATAGAAAAAGAAGCAGTGCTGGGTGCAAACGTTGTGTTAACACAATCAACAAAAATTATTGATGTGAGTGGCAGTGAGCCAAAAGAAATGAAAGGCCGTGTGCCGGCAAGAAGTGTGGTGATTCCGGGCTCATACACGAAGAAATTTCCAGCAGGTGAGTTTGGGGTTGGTTGTGCATTGATCATTGGTCAGCGTAAACCAAGTACCGATCTGAAAACGAGTTTGAATGATGCGCTGCGGGATTTCAACGTTTCCGTATAGACTCTTATATTTGCAACCCACCTATGCCCAGGTGGCGAAATTGGTAGACGCACTGCCTTCAGGTGGCAGCGTTCGAAAGGATGTGCTGGTTCGAATCCAGTCCTGGGCACTAATAAAAACAGAAACCCTTGTCAAAATTGAGTTAGACAAGGGTTTTAATATTTTAGGGAATATAATTAAACTGCCGGGTATTAAAATTCCTATAAGAAAAAAAAGCATTGATACGTTCCAATAAATGATCCATTTCAAATGGTTTAGCAATATACCCATCTGCCTTATAGGTCTTTGCAATTTCTTCAATATTAGAATTGGCAGAAATAAAAAGAACCGGAATATTTTTTGTCAGCTCTTGACTCTTTAATTGACTGCAGATATCTCTTCCATCTATCCCCGACATCCATATATCCAAAAGGATAATATCGGGCAGATCTTTTGCTGCATATTTAAATATATCTTTTGCATTGGTACTGGTAACAACCTGGTATCCCTGGGTTTTAAGGATCATACCGATTATTTGCAATATATCTGCATCATCATCTGCAATAAATATTTTCTTATCCTTTGCTTGCATTTTCTTTCTCTTGTTTATTATAAACTGGTAATTCAAAATAAAAAGTTGATCCATTTCCTTCTTCACTCTCTACTCCTATTATACCATTATGTCGTTTAATAATTTCAGCAGAAATATATAATCCCAGTCCCAGCCCCGAATAAGTATTCTCTTTTTCACTGCTTACCCTGAAAAACCGTTCGAATATTTTATTCAACTGATTTTTGGGTATGCCAATGCCCTTATCTTTTACGCTTAAGCTTATCCTATTGTTATCTTTTACTGAACTTTCTACATTTATAACTGAACCTGCTTCCGAATACTTACTTGCATTTTCAAGTAAATTTGTAATCACCTGTCCTATTTTATTTCTATCCCCTAAAATCGTTTTGCTTTCTGAAAGCGTAGCCACTATCGGGTGTTTTTTTAATACTCGTTCTGTTTCTTCTATAACCTCATTCACCAAAATGTTGAAATCAAAAGCTTCTTCATGGTATTGCAATTGCCCGTTTTCTATTTTTTTCACATCCAGCAGATCACCGATCAGGTTGGTGAGCTTATTGATCTGCACATCTACCTTGGTCAATAGATCTGCTGCCGTGGTATTACCATCTTGCTGAAAATTATACCGCAGCAGTTGAACATACCCTTTAATACTTGTTACCGGTGTCTTTAACTCATGACTGGCAATAGATATAAATTCATCCTTTTTTTCCAATGCCTTTTTATGTTGTTGAGTTTCTTTTTGCAAGGTAATATCCGTAGCAATTACGCTAAGAGCAATACCACCATCAATCTCTAACATATTCATCGATAATAAAACGGGTACCATTTTTATTTTGCCATCGAATACTATTTCTCCTTTACTTTCCTGCTTCTTCCATGCTGTTTCCATAAGTTCTGCAACACTATTCCTGTAGGCATCGGGTATAAAGTTTATAAAATTGAACCCGATCACATTTTCCAATGGCATATTTACAAGGTTTGCAAAACTGGAATTGGAATATATGATAAGGCCGTCCTTATTAAGGGTTAATGCACCTTCATTCATTTTTTCAATAAAGATCCTATAGGCCTTATCGGCGCTTTGCAAAGTGTAGACCTCATGCTTTTCTTCATTCTTCACAATTATAGCATCAACCTCTCCTTTTCTTATGGCTTCAATGATCTCATTAGCCTCATTAAGCTGATGTGTAAGTTCCTCTACCTGTATGCTCAGATCGTTATATGTATTATTTTCATTTGTCAATTGTATCTGTATTAATTTTTCCATCCAAATCCAAACCTCTTAAAACCTTATCGGTATCAGACATATTCCCTATCAACCTTCTTACTGGAAATGGATGCGTCTTTAACAATAATGGCAGTGCAATAATCTGCTCATTTTTAGCTACAGCCGGTTGTTGGTAAACATCTATAATCTCCAGGACATAATTATCCTTTATGTATTTTTCGCAAATAACTTTTATGTTATTTACCGCCCTTATAGAATTTGGTGAAGCACCGGTTATAAAGAGTCGTAAAACATAGGCCGGAGTTATAGTGTTATTTTTTTTCAATACATATTTATTTCACTAACATTAATAAATTAGATTTTTACTGGAATAATATTTAATCCAACTAATACTTTTTCTTCATTAGAAAGATCACCTATTATTTTACGGATCGGCACCGGCACTTTTCGCACTAATGTGGGAATTGCAAAAATTTGATCCCCCTCTGCTAATTGTGGTTTCACTAACAGATCGATCACTTCAATGGTATACTGCCCTTTTAAATGTGTTTCACAATATTTATTGAGGTTGTTTATAGCCGTTACGGATTTAAGTGTTTGACCCGCTACGTATAATTTCAACTGCCATTTTTTTTCCTTTACTGCCATTATTATTTATATATTTTGTAAATAGTTTTTACGAAGTATTATTTGATCTTTTTATTACCTCTTAATGAAATAAGTTCAGCCCGGTTTTTTTGCACTACTTCTTTTCTCAGTTCCTGCTCTATAAAATCATTCTTAAGTTCTTCTTGTATTGATTCAAACTCAGAAGTAAGTGTAGCGATCTTAGCCTGTAATTCTTTCGCTTTTCTTCCTATTTCTTTATCCTTACGACCAAGAGAATGTTTCAAAAGCAAAGCTTCTGTTTGTTGCTGTAATAAATGGGCTTGTCTTGAAGAGCCTGTTAAGATTCCATCAGGCCCCAGGTACACTTCTTCCAGATTCAGTCCTTTATTGGTGATGGTAAATTCCCGAACCTGGTTGGAATGATTCATACCACGGCTTTTCATAATATACAGACCCCTGTTTCGTTCGCCATTCAATTCAATATCCCTGATTAATATCCAGGCATCCACTAAAGAAGAAACTCCTTCATCAGTTTGTTCGTTAACAATATTGTTGAGTGCTAATGCTGTAAACATTACCGTTATCTGTTGTGTCTGTAAAAAATCGATCAATCTTGTTAATATAGATTTCACTTCCCCAACATTACCTACCGTAATAAGATTACTAATTGGATCAAGAATTATTGTTTTAGGTTTAAATTTTTTTATCATTTTGTAAATGACTACCAGGTGCATTTCCAATCCGTACATTGTAGGTCGTGATGCATGAAATTTCAGCAATCCATTATCAATATGCTTCTTAAGATCTACACCTATAGAAAGCATATTACGGATTATCTGATCCGGTGATTCTTCAAACGCAAAATAAATACAGCGTTCATTTCTTTTGCAGGCTGCATCTGCGAAGCAGGCTGCTGTACTTGTTTTACCAGTACCAGCTGTCCCGGAAACGAGTATACTACCTCCCTTAAAAAAACCTTTACCATCCAGCATTTCATCCAAAGTAGGTATGCCTGTAGAGACTCTTTGAGATGAAATTTTAGCTTCCATTTTTAAAGAGGTAACCGGTAATACAGAAATCCCGTCTTCATCAATAAGAAAAGGATATTCATTGGTACCATGGGATGACCCCCTGTATTTTATCACCCTGAGTCGGCGGGTAGAAATTTGGTTATTTACACGATGGTCCAATAAAACGACACAATCAGATACATACTCTTCCAATCCTTCACGGGTTAGCATACCCGTTCCTTTTTCCCCGGTGATGATGGCTGTAACATTTTTTTCTTTCAGCCACTGAAAAAGCCTTCTTAGTTCTGCCCGAAGAATTGCCTCATTATTCAATCCCGAAAAAAGATTTTCTAAGGTATCAAGTACTACTCTTTTAGCTCCGATAGAATCGATAGCATGTTCAAGGCGTATGAATAATCCATCCAGGTCATATTCGCCGGTCTCTTCAATTTCGCTCCGCTCAATATGAACATGATCAATACGTACTTTATTTTGCTTTATTAACTTTTTGAGATCAAATCCCAGGGAAGCAACATTTGCTGCAAGTTCATCTGTCTTTTCTTCAAAAGCTACAAAAACACCCGGCTCATTATATTGCACGGCACCCCTTACAATAAATTCCATTGCAAACAATGTTTTACCACAACCAGCTTCTCCGCATATTAATGTAGGCCGGCCTTTCGGCAAACCGCCTTGCGTAATTTCATCGAAACCACTAATGCCTGTTAACGATTTTGGGAATGATGGAGGTGAGGGGACAGATTTTTTCTTTTTCCTGGTTACAGTGGCCATAAAAAATTTAATATTTTAAAATCAAATCTTAAACTTCAAGAAAATGACAAATATAAAGCCGGAAAAAAAAGCGGAAAAGCGAATGAAAAGGGGAAGGTCTGTGGAAATATTTGCACATTTTGTAGATTAAGAAAAGGGCTGAGTAGGATACTGTTCATGTTGAGTTAAATGATATTTGTCTGTTTATTATGTTACATAAAAAAGCCCTGTCAATTAAGACAAGGCTTTTTCCCTTGAAACACTGCAATTATTTATTATAAAACTGCCAGCTCGGCTTATAATCTCTTCCTATGTTTTGATTAGTTAAAATAGCTCTCAGCATTTCGATAGGCATACTGTTCTCATGTAATATAGCATCGTGAAATTGTTTGATCGGCATCTTCTTCGTATCCACTAATTCTCTTTTCAAAGCCATAAATTCTAAGCCTCCGATCTTATAAGCGATCTGGTACAATGGTCCATAGCCACCGGTAAAAGAACGGCGTACTTCTCCTTCTGCATTGGCTCTTTCATGTCCAACACGGTCAACCAGGAAATCAATACACTGCTGTGGTGTCCATTTTCCTAAATGATAATTAAGAGAAAAAATAATTCTTGCGCAACGATGCATTCTCCAGAACAACATTCCAACTCTGTCTTCTGGCGAACGGGGAAATTTCATATCCCATAATAATAACTCCCAATACAACGCATTGCCTTCATGCCAGAAAGGTGTAGCAAAGTTGCGGTAGGTTTTATGCCTGTCCGTCATATATCCCTGTAAGTGGTGACCAGCTAATAATTCATGATGCACAGTTGCCCGGGAAAAATGCGGATTATTTCCACGCATACTCATCAGCTTTTCTTCATAGGTCATTGTGTTGGTAGGGTAAGAAATGATCAATGACGTTCCTCCCAAAAAGAAAGGACTCACTCTTTGCCGTTCTGCCGACATCATATACATACCCCATGCTTCTTCTGATAATGGTGGTAATGTTAAGAGGTCGTTCTTCTTTAAAAAATCAACTGACTGTTTATACAGATCGTACATCGCTTCCGGTTGTTTTCCCGGTGGTACATAGCTCATTTTTACTTTTTCCTGTGCTGCTTTCCAATTATCGCCAAAGCCCATTTCCCGGGAAGCTTTTAATAATTCTGCATCGCACCAGGCAAATTCTTTATTGGCAATATCAACCAACTCTTCAGGAGTATAAGCGATCCACTCAAATTTTAATTGACGTCTAAGCTCTACATCACCAATGGGATTTCCAATTATTCCGCTGCCATCATCTTTTTGCAAAGTATTTACTTTCCCTTTTCTTTTTATAGCTGTTGCAAATACATTCAGCAAACTATCCGTTTCACTATATGTTTTAGGAACCCACCAACTAAACATTGGGTCATAACCATTGTAAAAATTAAAATAGTCTTTCATTATCCCCTGTAATCCTTTTGCTGCATCAGACGCAAGGTTGGCTTCTTTTGTTTCAAGACTATCTATACTTTTTAATTTTTTTGTAGCATTCGTAATATCCTTGTTTATTTCATTCAACTGTTTTGCTACTTCTTCGCCATTAACAGCAATACCTCTGCGGCGTGGCTTTTGTAATGTGTATAGTTTATCAGAAAAGGTCAAATGCTTGGCAACCTGGTCGTAGGTTTTTTGTTCCTCCAGTAATTGGTATTGATCACTCTCCAGGTTCCTTTTAAAAAGTACATAATCTACTTTACCATTGATATTCCATTTTTCAAATGGCGACTTTTTTAAAATATCAAGATACTGGTCTATTAACTCCAGTAACCGCTTCCTCCTTTCTGGTGAATTGTAACCTGGACCTTGCTGGCGCATAAAAAAATCACCCTGCGCTGCAGTACTATAAAAACGCAGGATACTTGCTTTATCTGCATCATACTGGATCATGGCATCCGCCATCTCACTTGTTTGCGAGTAGAGATTATTTGCTTGTTGTGCCGACGATTGTGTTACCGGTATAAAACTTATCAGTAAGCATACAATAAGAGTTTGTTTGGTCCATTTCAATGTTATCATAAACATTTTATTTGCTGGTGAAAATATAGAAGGTTTTAAAAAGAAATCGGCCTGATTATAAACATATCAAGTTTTACTAATTCATTATAACGAATTGCGGTAAAAGGTAAGACAAGTTTTAGAAAATATAATGCTGATTTATATTGCTACCATTAAGCTACAGCCCCGCAAATCGCTTCCATCAATACGGCCCATTACTTCAAAGCTGCAATCTGCATTCAATTTACCGGCATCATCGGTAGCAATAAAACTGCAGGAATAAATATTGGCTAAATCAATAATATTAATAACTCCCGAGCCCTGGGATTTCACCAGTAACGGGTCTTCTTCATCTCTTACCAATACTTTCATCCAGGGAGGGCAATTAAAAACATCATGCCCTTTGGAATAAGCTTGGGAAAGCAGTTCAGTCATTCCATATTCTGAATGAATAGGCATATCACCAAATCCATTTTTTAATCTCCGATGTACCTCCGGTCGTATCATTTCCTCTCTCCTTCCCTTCATACCACCCGTTTCCATGATGATAGTATTCTTTAATGGCATTGGAAACTGTTCCGCAAAATCGAGCAGGGCGTAGGTAACGCCAATCAACAATGTTTTTTTATTTGCTTTTTCAAGCTCTGCTAAAACAGTATGTAGTTTGTCGTAGTCATATAGATAAAAACCACTTTCGGAATGCTGGCTCAATGTTATCAGCTTATCCACCATATAAACCAGCGATGAACTGCTCCGTTCCAGGTAGGAAGGAAGCAAGCCGATGATACAATAATCCCGAACGTTGCCATAAAAAGCAGCGAAAGCCTTTAGAAAGCTATCTTCATATAAGGAGATGTCTTTTACAAAGTGCTTGCTGTTAATACTTCCGGTGGTGCCGCTGCTTTCGAAAACAATGGCAGGCTCAAAGAAACCAGTCGTTATAGCATGAGATTTAAAAAAACGGATGGGTAGAAAAGGAATTTGGCCAATGGATTGAACCGATGCAGGATGTACCTGCAATGCATCGGTATATTCCTTATAAACCTTATTGTTATGGTACTGAAAATTGAAAATTTCAAGGGCTATTTCTTCAAATTCCCCTTGATTTATCCCAAAAATTTTATGATTCCATTCTTCCAGCATCGTCGCTTTGTGTTGCCTAATAATGTAAATTTGTAATACCTCAAATCGAAGCAATGAAAGTCCGTCAAATAGTAATAGCAGCTGTAGCCATCATAATAATTGCCTGTAACAAAGATAAGTTTACAACTACTCCACAGGTTGAAATAAAATCTATTTCTCCCGAAAACGTTAACAGTGGAAATTTGATTACTGTTAAAGGTAAATACACTGATAAAGAAGGAAACCTGGATTCTGCTTTGGTCGTTTATAAATGGTATAACAATGCCATTGTTACCCGTACAGATACATTCCGCTATTCTTTTGACCAACTAGGTCTGCCTCCGAAAACAATTGAAGCTGATATAGAACTTGTTTTTGAGTATAACACTTTCAATACCGATTTTGCAAAACTGGGTGGTGTTTCTCAAGATACTACTGCTACCCTGGGGATGATTTTAAAAGATAAAGATTCATTACGCAGTAACTACACGGAATCAGCTCGTATAAGGCTATTAAAACCCTGAGTTTAGCGTTGAAGCAATTACGAAGGCTTTTATCATCTTTTGTTTACAGTAACCTGTTTATTGCTTGTTGTGCTGTTGTAATGGTGAACCAAAGTTCCCACCTGTTATTACAAGAGTCGCCAAATATTAATCTCCTTTATTTTGTTTTCTTTGCCACCATCTGCAGCTATAGTTTTCACTGGTATCTTACCGGTGAGTCAGTAATTCCTTCGCCCAGGATAGAATGGACAAAGCAATTCAGGACTATCATACTGTTACTTTTTTTTATTGGATTGATAGGAGCTGCTATTTTCTTTTTCCTGCTTATTCAGTTTTGGTTTTGGCTGCTGTTTGCTGTAGTGATTACCTTTTTATATTCTGCACCAAAAATCCCGCATCCCTGGTTCAGGGCATTGCGAAAAGTAGCATTGGGCAAAACCATTTTCCTCGCTATGGTGTGGACCTATGTAACAACAATTTTACCCATTGTGTTATCAGAGCAGCCCTGGAGAGCTGATTGTACATTATTTGTCATCAGCCGTTTTTTCCTTGTCTATGCTATCTGCATATTATTTGATTACAGGGACCGGGAAGATGATAAAACTGCAGGTATTCGCAGCCTTATTACTTATTTGAGCATAAAAGGCATTTACCGTCTTTTTATTTTTTCGCTGTTAGTTTTTGCCGCCGCCACAATAATGCTGATACAATATGGCTACAATGGATTCACCATTGAAATTTTACTTTTACCCGGGATTATAACTGCGGCTTTATATAATTATGCCACCCATAATTTTTCAGATATGCTCTATTATTTTGTGCTGGACGGTTTAATGGCTATTTCAGCAATAATAATGCTGGTAACGGGCATTTAATTATTTTTACAACTTATAATATACAACAATGGCAAAAGCAACAAAAGCAAAGAAGTCAATCATCTCAGATAAAGCATTTGAATTTTTTCGTAATTACATTAATAATGCATCACCGGTAGGGTTTGAAACCTGGGGCCAAAAGCTATGGCTGGAATACCTGAAACCGTATGTTGACACACAATATGTGGATCCTTATGGAACAGCTGTTGGTATTATTAATCCAGATAATAAATTTAAAGTAGTAATAGAAGCTCATGCCGATGAAATAAGCTGGTTTGTAAATTATGTTACAGCCGAAGGATTAATATACCTGAAAAGAAATGGCGGGGTGGACCACCAGACAGCACCGGCATCAAGGGTAATCATTCATGGCAAAAAAGGCCAGGTTAAAGCGGTGTTTGGATGGCCTGCCATACATACAAGATTAGGTGCCGATAAAGAAACACAACCTAAAACTGACAACCTGTGGCTGGATTGTGGTGCAAGAAACCGTAAAGAAGTGGAGGCATTGGGCATTCATATAGGTGCTGTAGTTACGTACCAGGATGGTTTTGATGAGTTGGCCAATGGAAATTATATTGGCAGAGCCTTTGATAATCGTGTTGGTGGTTTTATGATCGCAGAAGTAGCCAGAATGCTGAAAGAAAATAAAAAGAAATTACCTTTTGGCCTTTACATTGTAAATGCAGTGCAGGAAGAAATTGGATTGAGAGGTGCTGAAATGATCTCCCGCAGAATTAAGCCTGATATTGCCATTGTTACCGATGTTACGCATGACACAACCACTCCGATGATCAATAAACAAATTGAAGGTGATGTAAGTACCGGCAAGGGGCCTTCTCTTGCTTATGCGCCTGCTGTACATAATAAACTGTTGGGAGTGGTTGAAAAAGTAGCGACAGATAAAAAAATTGCGGTACAGTGGCGGGCATTGAGCCGTAGTACGGGTACAGATACAGATTCATTTGCCTATTCAAATGATGGTTGCCCTTCTGTTTTGATTTCTATTCCGTTGCGCTATATGCATACTACAGTGGAAATGATTCACCGGGATGACATTGAGAATACCATTAAGCT
Source organism: Chitinophagaceae bacterium IBVUCB2 (assembly GCA_002127295.1). GTDB lineage: Bacteria > Bacteroidota > Bacteroidia > Chitinophagales > Chitinophagaceae > JJ008. The sequence goes on along the minus strand of NFUV01000002.1, from coordinate 761,315 downwards.
GATGTATGAAACTTTGTTAACTTTGACCCCGAAAACAAACCTTAAATACCTGTGATAAATGCATTGTTGTATATAGATCCGGGCACTGGTAGTTACCTGGTGCAAGTGATAGTGGCGGCAGTTTTAGGAGTTGCTTTTTTCTTTCGGAATATAAAGAATTATATAAAAGCATTCTTCTTCCGTTCTCCCAAAAAACCAGATGATAAATCTGAAGCCTGATGCCAAATTCCTTTATTCCACATCCTTCTTCATTTAGAGATCCATCAGGATTTATTTTTGAAAAAGACGGGGTGCTCTATCGGCAGGTAAATACAATTTTTAAAGACGATTTTGATTTTTTTCTCAATAGCGGCTGTTATGCAAACCTGGTAAAACAAGGTTTACTAATTCCGCATGAAACAATACAAGAAAACCTTACTGGCTCATCAGATTACTATCTTACATTAAAGCCTGAGCCCATTTCGTTTATCTCTTATGCCTTTGAGTGGAGTTTTGATATGCTACGAGATGCCGCTTTACTTACGCTCCAATTACTTAAAGAATCTGTAGCCTATGGATTGGTACTTAAGGACGCTACCCCTTACAATATACAATGGCATAACGGCAAGTTGATTTTTATAGATAGTCTTTCTTTTGAAAAATATAAGGAGGAAACACCCTGGATTGCTTACCGCCAGTTTTGTGAAAACTTTCTAAGCCCTTTGCTGCTGATGCATTATAGTAAAATGCCTTTACAACAATTACAATTAGCTTACCCGGAAGGTATTCCATTGGCAATTACGAAATCATTATTACCCTGGCGGAGCAAGTTTTCGCTGCATACTTATCTTCATATTCACTTGCATGCAAAAGTTTCAGCAAAAGGCAATTCTTCTGAGAACCGATCAGCTAAATTTTCCAGGCAGAAATTATTAAACCTTGTTTCGAGTCTTGAAACCTTAGTTGCTAAATTAAAAACTCCCGGGCAACAAACAGCCTGGTCAGAATATTATGATGAAGCTGTCCAACGGGACGATTATCTTACGAAGAAAACCCACATCATTCAAGATTGGTTGAAAAAAATTGCTGACCTAAAAACAGCGGTTGACCTGGGAGCTAATGATGGGATGTTTTCAAAACTTCTCGCTTCCAACGATATAAAAATTATTGCCAGCGATTTTGATCCAATTTGTATAAACAATCTCTACACTGAACTAAAAAATAAGAAAGAAAAAAGGATACAGCCTTTAATTATTGATCTTTCGAACCCCTCTCCTTCTATTGGCGTTAATAACACCGAAAGGGCAGCTTTTTTCAAAAGAACAAAAGTTGATTTAGCCATGGCTTTAGCAGTTATACATCACCTGGCAATTGGAAAAAATATTTCATTTGCACAAATAGCAAATTCTTTTCAGCAGGTATGTACTTACCTGATTATTGAATTTGTTCCTAAGACCGATGAGAAGATCCAATTCATGCTGAAGAATAAAAAAGATATTTACAATTATTATACGGAAGAAAATTTTGTACATGCATTTGGTGATTTCTTCACTGTTGAAGAAAAACATACTGTAGGCAATTCTAACCGTGTACTTTATCTAATGAAAAAAAATGGGTAAGCTTAAAAAAATAATTGCATCAACTCCACTTTTTTTGTTCTTGATGCCTTTATTTTTTGCATTTCATGGGTTTGTAGAATACTACAACTTTATTCCAGTATCTACTGTTTTAATCACAGGAGTAAAATATATAGTCTTAGAACTTTTACTTGCATTCCTATTCTTTACAATCCTTAGAAATATTCTTAGTGCTAGCATTATTTCACTACTCTTAGTTTTATTCTATTTGTTTTTTGGGATTTTTTATGATTTTTCGAAACGCTTATTCGGATCTTCTTTTCTAAGCAGTTACACTTTCTTATTAATTATTGTAATAGCAATTATAACCTCATTTGTGATTCTCTTAATAAAAGTAAAAAGCTGTCGTTTTCATCTTGCCTCATACTTTAACTTGCTTTTTTTGATTCTAATATTACTTGACCTTAGTAATCTTTTATTAAATAGGAGTATCTCAGAAAAAAAAACCGTTGCGGATTTATCAAAGATGACACGAGTTTTTCCGAAAAGGGAAAAACCTGATATTTATCTTATTCTTGTAGATGAATATGCAGGGGCATTACAGTTAAAAAATATTCTATCGTTTAACAATTCAACTTTTTTAAATGATTTAAAAAAAAGAGGGTTTTCGATTCAGGAAAACTCACAATCAAATTACAATAAAACTCCTTATTCAATAGCTTCTCTCTTAAACATGGATTATATTAATAATTTGAGCAAAATAGAAACACAACAAGACCTATTTTTATGCAAAAGCCTTACAAAAAAAAATACTCTTACAAAAATTCTAGCTAACAATGGGTATGATATATATAACTATTCCTACTTTAACATAGCTGACAAGGAAAAAAAATTCTATTATTCTTTGTTTTTCCCTGACGAAAATATTATTTACACTGAGCATACTTTTTTATACCGCCTTTATAAAAACCAAAGCCACCGCTTCCCTTGGTTAAAAAAAGTCATACGAGAAGAAAGTCTAAATGATATTAAAATTAACAACAATAAACTGGATAGCCTAACTAGAGAGATAGCATTGCAACAAAGCAATTCTCCCCGATTTATATACTCACATTTTCTGATGCCGCATGGCCCTTTTTTTTATGATAGTACTGGCATGGAGATTAATTACGATTCTATACCTGCAGAAGGACAAGCTAATGCATATATTCAATACCTGATTTATGCCAACAAAAAAATATTATCACTAATCGATCACATCCTGTTATCTTCCAGAAAAAAGCCCGTCATTGTTCTTATGAGTGACCATGGCTTACGAGTTCTAGGCAAGAATCAAAACCTTGATTATTCTTTTTTTACACTAAATGCAGTATTATTACCTAACGCTAATTATGAATTATTTTATAAAGGAACGACCAATGTCAACCAATTTAGAATAATTTTAAATAGTCTCTTCGAACAGAAATTCCCACTGCTGAAAGATTCGACGAGCTATTTGACACCATAATATGTAGATTAATGAATCCAGTTTTAAAAAAACAACCCCTTTATCTCCTTTTATTACCAATATTTTTTGTGTTACATGGGTATATAACTTTTTATGGTAGGGTACCTATCGGATCAGCTTCTATACTTTGTATAAAGTATATTGGAGTCTCCGTACTTATTGCTTTATTATTCTATTTGTTCTACAGAGATTTACAAAAGGCCAGTATTTTAGCATTCCTGGTAATGTGCTATAATTTATTCTTTGGCCCGGCCCATGATTTTATAAGAACTATTTTGGGCAACTCGTTCTTTGCAAAACATACCTTCATACTCCCTTTTTCAGCTATTCTCCTTTTAGCAATAATTCTACTGCTAAAAAGAACCAAAAAAGATCTTTCAACCCTTACCCTATACCTGAACATCTTGTTCCTGATCCTGATAATAATAGATACGGGTAATTTATTACTGAATAAACTTACTAAGAAAATAGTTTCTGTCGTAACATTTCCAAAAGAATTAACCACCTGCGATACCTGTGCAAAACCTGATATTTATCTTATTGTGGCAGATGAATATGCAAACAATAAACAATTGAAAGAGTACTTAGGCTTTGATAATTCACAATATGAAAAAAACCTATCCAACCGGGGTTTTCATGTAGTTCAGAACTCGAAAAGCAATTATAACTCCACCCCTTTTTCTATTGCATCGTTGTTGAATATGAACTTTATTGATTCATTGGGTGACAGGTTTAATGACAAAAGTTTAAATGCTTCTTTTAATCAGATAAATCATAATGCTGTTACTGCCTGGCTAAAGCAACAGGGCTACACAATAAAAAACAATTCCGCTTTTCCCATCGACAATATACCCAATCCCGTCTCCTCTACTTTTTTCAATACTGGCACATTGCTGTTTACCATGCACACTTTTATTGGCAGATTTAACAGCGACATCCGATGGAATTTTATTACCCGGTTTAAAATTAAATCCGAGATCAAAAAATTTGTTCGGGGCAGGCTGGATATAAACCAGACGCTGATCGACAATACCATTTCGGAAGCAAAACGAAAAAATCCAAAACCCCGCTTTGTTTATCTCCACTTAATGTTGCCACATTTCCCGTACTTACTCGACAGTAGCGGCCATCCTGATTACGAAACATCATTCTTAGAAACAAACAGACAAGACAAAAAAAGATACCTTGGGTATTTGCAATATGGCAATACGTTATTTTTAAAGTTGATCGACGAAATACAAACTGCTTCCCCAAAGGCAATTATCTTGTTTATGGGGGATCATGGTTTCCGATTTTTAGAAGGAAATCAAGAGATGCATTTCATGAGTTTCAATTCAATCTATCTGCCAGGGAAAAATTATGAAAAGTTTTACGACAGCATGTCAATGGTTAATCAGTTCAGGGTACTATTAAACACCTCGTTTAACCAGCGGCTGCCTCTTTTAAAAGATTCTACCATTTTTATAAAAAACTGGTGGTAATAAGTAATAACGAATGCAAGAATTATTACAAAAAATAAAGAATCTATTTTCATCCAGGTGGGCCACTATTGCAATTATTGCAATAGCAATTAGCAGCCGGTTTTTGCAGCTCGTTTTTTTCTTCAACATGAGAGTTGATCGCAGCTATCAACTATTAGCTACACAAAACTTTGTATATGGAGACGGGATTACAACTGCAGCAGTATTGCCTGCTGATCTTTCCACGATCATTCATACACCTTTAATTAAATGGCCTCCCGGTTACTCATTACTGCTGGCACCGCTCTACTCGATTACCGGAAATGATTATCTGCTGTCATCCCTACTACTCGATATTGTTTTTGCGATCATCCTTTTATTTGTATCAAGAAAAATTCTACAGCTTCTTGACACACCTCTTTTTCTCGTCAATATATACACGATAATTTCCAGTCTTTTTATTTACTATTTTTATTTTATTACATCCTCAGATGCAATCGCCTCTACCCTATTTATTATTGCCCTGTATTGTACCTTATCGTTCCTGAAAAATAAAATCGCACTGCCAAAAGCAGTACTCTTGATGTCTTTGTTTTTGTTTGCCGCTGCATTTATGAAATATCTTTTTATGCCGGCTGTATTTACTGTGCCGTTCTTTCTTATATGGAAAGGCTACCGCAGTAAAAATAAACCAGTTCTTAGAGCCGGTATCGTTGTTGCGTTGCTACTCACCATAGGCCTGGCCACAACTTTACTGTATCAAAAAAGCATAAGCGGGGCTTCTACTTATGTAAGCAATGCTCCCCGTGGTTTTTTTGCAGAGAATCTACTTTCAGCATACCCGTTAATCCCGGCTGCAATAATCAAACCTGAAACTATTGGACTACTATTTAATTCTCCGGCTACCGATCGGCTGCTGTCAATAGTATTCAAGGCCTTATATTTCCTTTTTTTAGTAATTTCTATTATCTGTCTGGCACGGCACCTTAAAAAGACAAAATGGAAAAGTCTAACCCTGCGATCTGATTTTTTTTATATAACCATTGGTATTTGCATTGCAACAATTGTACTGTTAGCAACAATTTCGTTGCAAATTGCAAAAGGGGAAGACACTCCTGGTAATTGGTGGACATTTATCCAGGAGCCCAGGTATTATGGACTTCCCAATGTCTTGATCCATCTTTCGATTTTTGCGCTTTACCCTATTTATAAATTGAGTGGCAGTAAATGGGTTCGGCTTGTTTTTTTCTTTCTTTTGCTAAGCTTACTTCCCGAGCTTTTTAGAGGAACAGTATTCACAATAAAAAGAGTCTTCCATTTTGGAAAAGAAGAATACAGCTGGCAAGGCGACTTGAAAATACAACAGTACGTAGATTCAATCATAACCAAAGAAAAGCAAAGAACACTAACCAACGATGTTATACTTGCTGGTTCTTCGTATTATTTCAACAACCGCATTAGTTTGTATAGTCATATTCCGATTTTAGAGACCAATTCCATCGCTAACGAATCTGTGGTTCTTCAAACAAAAAAACCAGTATTACTTGTATCTGTTATTCATGATAACGATTCAGGTTTCGTAAAAAAAATCACAACTATTGAAAAACCGGCGTTAGCAGGACATTACTATGATTTTTCGATTTTTATAACCCGGATTTTGCCTGTTATTACAAAGTAGCTTTCACTACTTTTGCTATTCAATAAATTACCAATTCACAAATCTATTAAGATAATAACTTAAGACAGGAATATCATATACTAACTTTGCTTACCCTTCTATGGCAACAGACCCGTTCACCAAACTGAAATTACTTTTATCAAATAGACCAGTAACCTTCTTTATTGTTTTGGGTGCAATTACGGGGCGTATATCGCAGTTGTTATTCTTTTCCTATTTAGGCGGCGATCGATCCCACCAGGCTCTCGCCACACAAAATTTTGTTTATGGCAAAGGGATAAGTATTGCCCAGGTATTGCCTAACAATCTTTCAGAAATAATATACGAGCCTCTTATTAAATGGCCCCCAGGATATTCCTTTTTGCTAACCCCTTTTTATAAGCTATTCAATCATAATTATATTGTTGCAGGACTGGCACTAGACATTTTATTTGCAGCTATATTGATATTTGTTACAAGGGCTATATTAAAAAATCTCGGAACGCCGATTTATCTTACTAATCTATTTACATTAATGACAGGATTTGTCATCTATTCATTTTATAAACAACCCTATGCTGATGCCATTGCCATCACACTCTATTTAACAGCACTACTCTTCACACTTCGGTTAATAAAAAATCCGGCTACCTGGAAGTTTGATACATTAGCAATAGTACTATCACTTATATTTTGTGCATTCGCTAAGTATTTATATATCCCTGTTGTATTTGTAATTCCTTTCTTCTTATTGATAAAAGGCAGCTATGACAAACAAAGAATAATAAAAATAGCATCTCTTATTGTTTTATTGGCGGTAACTGCGAGTATTTCAGCCCTGTTGATATATCAAAAATCTGTTAGTGGTACTGCGGCTTATATCACAGAACCAACCCGTGGTTTTTATCCTGAAAACCTGCTTCACTCTTACCCGTATCTGCCGGCTGCATTTATAAACCCGGAAACAATTGGATTGTTTTTCCGGCTACCGTACCAACAAGGCTCATGGATCAATTCCTTATTACAAGTAATTCACCTGTTGGGTTTTCTAATTCTCTCATTTTTCTCTTTGAAATTTTTTATTAGAAAAGGAATAAAAAATATTTCTCATACAAATTCATTTTACTACCTCATATTCCTCTCCTTATTTGCTGTGGTAGCTGTCTTATCCTTGCTCTCGTTAAGAGTGGCAAAAGAATTAAACATCTGGACCTATGTACAGGAAGCCCGTTATTATGGCCTTGCAATAATTCTGTTACAACTTGCAACCTTTGTTTATTTCAATACTCGTTTTAATCACCCCAGTAAAATAGCAAAATTCGTAGCGGCTGCCTTATTTCTTCTGCTGGTTCCTGATATGGCAAGAGGTATTCTATTTAGTGCAAAAAGGGTCATGAAATTTAACAGCGAAGAATACACCTGGAAAATAGAATATAAGACCCAGGAACTGGCCGAAAAGGTAGTACAGGAGCAAAAGAAAAAATACAATGTATCCAAAGTGGTATTAACAGGTTCGTCTGATTATATGAACAATCGGGTAGCATTAAACAGCCATCTACCGATGATGTATAAAACAGAGCTTATCAACAACCTGGGCTCTTTTAATACAAAGGAGCCAGTTCTGCTATTTGTTCTTTTACGAAGCGATGTGCTTTCCAATTTCCAACCATTTCTTTCCAATCCTAACAAAGAAGTTGCTGGATACATCAATGGGTTCTACTTTTATACTGTTTATGTCGCACCACGTTAACCCAAAATCAGTCTTTGTTGTAATTCCGGCGTATAATGAAAGCACAACGATTCAAACCGTTGTGCAAAAGTTATTGTCATTTGGATATAGTCCGGTAGTGGTTGATGATGGGTCGGCTATACCATTAAAACCATTTGTTGCTACTGGTTCTGTTTTTTTTATACGGCACCGAGTTAATCTGGGGCAGGGAGCTGCGCTACAAACCGGGATTGATTTTGCTCTTGCAAAAAATGCAGCATACATTGTAACTTTTGATGCGGACGGACAGCATGATGCTACAAACATTAATCAATTACTGGAGGTACTGATTGAAAATAAAGCAGATATTATTCTGGGCTCAAGGTTTATGACAGGCTCCGTGCACAATATGCCTGCTAAAAGAAAACGACTCTTGAAACTGGCCCGATATATTAATTATTTTTTCTCGGGTCTATTATTAACCGATGCCCATAATGGATTGCGGGTAATGACCAATTCAGCTGCAAAAAAAATTCAACTTCGGGAAAACCGGATGGCACATGCAACAGAAATACTTTCACAGATAAAAAAGAATAAACTGAGATATATAGAAGCACCTGCTACAATTTTATATACAGACTATTCCCGCCAAAAGGGGCAGACATTATGGAGTAGTTTTCGTATTTTTTTTGACATAGTTTTAAATAAAGTTTTCAAATGAATGGAATACAAATATTACTGATAGCTGCAGTTATTGTTACTATGTTCTTTTACATAGTTCGCTTACGCAGTGCCATTTTCGACCTGATTATTTTAACCGTTTTTTCTGGGCTGGCCATCTTCTTTATTCTTTTCCCTGAATACACCAACGATATTGCCAGAAAGATGGGAGTGGGTCGTGGTGCCGATCTTCTTTTCTATATATGCATCTTCTTTTTCATTTTTATTATAATGAAAATGTTTGCAAGAATTCGCCGGTTAGAAACCACTTTGACGGAGATTGTTCGCCAGCAAGCTCTGAAAGAAGCCGATTCCGCCAATAAAGAAGTCGGAAAATAAAGGCAACTATTTCATTTCCGGAAACTTAATGATTAGTTTTGCCCACTACATATGTTTGACCCAAAAAAAATATTGATACTTGCACCACATACAGATGATGGCGAATTGGGATGTGGAGCCAGCATTGCCAAATTTTGCAGTGAAGGAAGAGAAGTTCATTATGCTGCATTTTCATCCTGTCAAAAATCATTACCCGCAGGCTTAGCACCCGACACTTTAGAAAGAGAATGTAAATCTGCCATCAAAGAATTAGGAATGGATGCAGGAAAATTAATGTTTTACAACTTTGAGGTTCGGGAGTTCTCCCAAAAAAGACAAGAAATATTAGAAGAGTTAGTGAGTCTCAATAAATACATCCAACCAGATCTGATATTTATCCCTTCCTCATCAGATATTCATCAAGACCACCAGGTGATACATAATGAAGCGTTGCGGGCTTTTAAAAATAGTTCTGTACTTGGTTATGACCTGCCATGGAATCAAAATCGGTTTAGTCCTGCTTTATTTATAAAATTATCTGCCCCGGATATCGAAAAAAAAGTGAAAGCTATCAAAGCGTACCAATCGCAATCACATCGAAATTATATGCAGGAAGAATTTATCCGTTCATTAGCCAGGGTACGGGGGGTGCAAAGCAATAATGAATTTGCAGAAGCTTTTGAGGTGTATAAAATCATTAGTTGATTTACCATCCAATCCGTTCTCCAAATTTGCCCAATCCAAAATAATTATTCAATTTCATCGTAAGCCCGAATTGGTTAAAAGCAGAATTATTTTGATAATAAGCCCGGGCATATCTTACCTGCAATTTGCCCAACATCACACCTGCACCTATTGAAAAACCATTTAATCCATTACCAATACTTCCGATATTTAATTCTTTCCTTCGCAAAAAATTATACCCGACGATAGCTTCTATTTTATCACCGAAGTAAATAGTTGTAGCCAAAACAAAATGGTTTATAAGCTTGTTAAAAGAGAATTTTTTATTGCTACTATTAACGAATCCATTTTCATTGTTAAAGCTGGTATCGGAATAGCTAATATCGAACTGGTGAAGCCGCTGCACAGTTAGCGAAAAGCTAAAAGGGGCTTTCTCTAATCTTTGGGTTATTCCGATTTGTAAATCAAAAGGAAGATCATCCGCCTCACTGTCGTTATATTTTTTTATCTGAAACCCTGCATTTTTCAAAACAGCTGAAGCCGAAAACAATTTTGCAGAATCATGATACAATACACCAATATCCATTGCAACCCCATTGGAGCGGTACATGCCATAATTTGAGCTAACAAATTTTAGGGTTGCTCCATAATTCCATTTTTCTAAATAGCTTCTGGAAGCCGATACTTGTATTACCCAATCAGTGGGATTAAACCGCCCCATCAAATTGCCTCCGGCATCTGTTTCCTGCACATTGCCATAATTAAAATAATGTAGCCCCCATGCGAAATTGGTATTCAGCTTTTCATTTCTATAACCCATACCAAGATGATAAATTTTCGCACCTCCATAAAAGCTGTTAAACACCGCATTCATCTGTGTATGCATTGAAGCTTTTAGCAAAGCAGGATTATTAAAAGCCAAGCCTACATCATCAGATGGTTGAGATACATTTACACCTCCCAGTGCTGTTAGCTGCGGCGTATTGGAAAGCTTTAAGAAGTTAAAAATAGAATTACCACCCAGTACCTGGGCAGCACAACTACATGAGAGGCATAATAGCAATATTGTAATTCGTGTATACAAAGCCCTGCGAAAGTAACAAAAGAAAATCCTCCCTGCGAACAAGGAGGATTACTTAATCCTTCCGCAAAGCGGAAGCAAACCTTAAACAACCAACATTAAAATTGATAACAATAAAAAAGAAAGTTGGTTGAGAAAAGCAGGAAATATTCTATTTAACCAATGCCATTTCCAATACCTGGCTCATGGTTTTTACATAATGAAACTTAATGCCTTTTATAAAAGCTGAATCAATTTCCTCCACATCCTTTTCATTCTGGGAACAAAGAATAATTTCTTTTAGCCCAGCTCTTTTTGCTGCCAATACTTTTTCTTTTATCCCACCTACCGGTAATACTTGCCCACGCAGGGTTATCTCACCCGTCATGGCTAAAAATGGCTTTACCCGGTAGCCTGTTAATGCTGAGGCGATGGCTGTCATCATGGTAATACCTGCACTCGGACCATCCTTAGGGACAGCTCCTTCGGGAACATGTATGTGAATGTTCTTCTTTTCAAAAAGTTTTCCATCCAGTTTATATTTCTTGGCATTGGCTTGCAAATAACTTAAGGCAGTACTGGCACTTTCCTTCATCACATTTCCTAAATTACCCGTCAGCCGCAATTCACCTTTACCATCACTTAAACTTGCTTCTATGAACAGAATATCACCGCCCACATACGTCCAGGCAAGTCCAACAGCTACGCCGGCCATATTCGCCGTTTTATAAATATCGTTGCTGTATCTTGGTTTGCCGATGATTGTTTCAATGTCATCAGCAGTAAGTGTAGCTTTTAATTTCCCTTTAAAAGCCAATTCTTTTGCCTGGTAACGCATAATAGAAGCAAGCTGGCGGTCTAACTCCCTCACCCCACTCTCCCTTGTATAATCCTGGATTACTTTTTCCAATACTTTATCACTGATCTTAAAATCACTGCTTTTAAGTCCATGCAATTCTTTTTGTTTGGGAAATAAATGTCGCTTTGCAATTTCAATTTTTTCTTCTACTGCATAGCCACTTAAATCAATTACTTCCATCCTGTCCCTTAATGCCGGCTGGATATTTTGAAAGTTATTAGCAGTGGCGATAAATAACACTTTGCTTAAATCATATTCTCCCTCCAAATAGTTATCATAAAAAGTATGATTCTGCTCGGGGTCTAATACTTCCAGTAAAGCAGAAGAAGGATCGCCACGGTGATCGCTGCCCACTTTATCTATTTCATCCAAAATCATTACCGGGTTGGATGATTTTACTTTCCGTAAGGATTGTAAAATACGTCCCGGCATAGCGCCTATATATGTTTTACGATGTCCTCTTATTTCACTCTCATCATGTAATCCACCAAGACTTAGACGAACATATTTTCTTCCGATAGCATTGGCGATACTACGGCCTAATGAAGTTTTACCAATTCCCGGAGGGCCTACAAAACAAAGTATCGGGCTTTTCATATCACCTTTCAACTTCAATACTGCTAGATATTCTAAAATACGTTCTTTGATTTTTTTCATTCCATAATGATCGCTATCAAGAGTCTTTTGAGCTTTCTTCAGATCGTAATGGTCTTCGGTATAATCTTCCCATGGAAGTTCAAGCATCAAATCAAGATGATTATACACTACTGAAAAATCGGGAGTGCTTGGGTGCATTCTCTCTAATTTTTCAATCCCTTTCTTGAACATTTCTTTTGCAGTAACAGGCCATTTTTTTGTTTCAGCCTTTTTTTGCATTTCTTTTATCTCTTGTGAATTGCTGTCGCCACCTAATTCTTCTTTAATACTTTTCATCTGTTGTTGCAGAAAGTATTCCCGTTGCTGTTTATCTAACTCGGTTCTCGTTTTAGTGGTTACTTTATTTTTCAACTCGGCAAACTGTAATTCTTTTTGCAGCAACTGCATCAGCAGATCGGCCCGTTGACGTATTTGATTTAACTCCAGCAATCGCTGTTTGTCTTTGATATCTGTATTCAGGTTACTGGAAACAAAGTGGATCAGGAAAGCAGGACTTTCAATGTTCCGGAGAATGATAGAAGCTTCTGTAGGAATATTGGGCGATAACTGAACAATATCAGCCGCCAGATCTTTAATGTTTGCTACATATGCATCAAAATCCGCATCTTTTGGAGATTCTTCTTCATGCAGTTTTTTTATTTTAGCCCTGAAGTAAGGCTCTTCATCGGCAATTGATTCAATAAGGAAACGGCTTTTACCCTGTATGATGATGGTTGTACCTCCATCGGGCATCTTTATCAGCTTAACAATTTTGGCCACCGTACCAATACTTTCCAAATCTTTTATTTCAGGATCTTCTACATTGGTGTCTTTTTGCGCCACCACTCCTATCAGTTTGTCAGTTTTGTAGGCTTCATTTACAGCTTTGATGCTTTTATCCCGGCCCACCGTAATCGGTAATACCACGCCGGGGAACAGCACTGTATTTCTAAGCGGTAATAAGGGTAACTCTTCAGGTACTGCAATACTATTAGGATCTTCATGGTCTGTTTCATTCAACGGAATAATCGGCATAAAATCCATCTCATCTTCTGAGCGCAGCAAAAATTTTTCAATATTTATATCCATAATCTTCTTTAGACAATCTGTCATTTCTAGTTTAAGGGGCGTTAAAAGTATAACGGGAAATCAGTATTGCCAAGATTCATGCCGTCATAAAAAAACTGCCAAACTATGTAGCTGGCAGGTAAGGGTTTACACAAAAAAGTCTCCCCCATTTTAAAAGGGGAGACTTTGATATAAAAATATTATTCTATAAAGCTAACCCTACAGAAACCTGGAAACCCTGGTTTTTCCATTTATCATCATCCGGTAAGTCGCTGATATTATTTAAACCAACAGCATAACGACCATTGATTCGCATTGGACCTACTTTAAACTGCACCCCTGCCAGCATAGACAGATCGCCTTTTTTAAATGCATCCCCGCCATTTTGCAATGTTGTTTTATTCTGGTCAATTAACACACCAAATTGCGGACCTGCCTGTAAAGAAAGAAAACTACCGATCAATCTATAGTTTAGCAAGATGGGAATAGAAAGATAATTAAGCTTGATATTAGTGTTAGAATTAAACACATCTTCATAAACGTTTTTATAATTACTATCCAGTCTTGTAGAATACTGGTTAAATAATACCTCGGGTTGCAGAACAAACTTGTTTCCCATTCTAATTTCTGCAAATCCACCGAGATGATAACCGTATCGGAATTCATCTTTAAAAGATTTGCCATCTACTTTAGTAATGTTGGCCCCACCTTTTACACCGATATGAAATTGGGCCATAGCGGCCTGGGTGAGTAACAGTGCTGCGAACAGCGTCAGGAGTCTTGTTTTCATGTGTTTGTTGTTTTAATAATTTTCACATGCACCCGCCGGGGAAAAGTTCATTTCAAATTGGTGTTTAAATGTTTTTGGCAGCGGAGTACTTGTATATTTTAATTGTTTAAAAGCCGGAAGAAAATTTCAAGTATAGTGCCAGTAACCCGGCTTCGTTGTTAAATAAAATATATTACTTATTCGTTGCAACCTGTCTAACAGTTTATGCACCCGTTCTATTGTAAGTTAAATGTGAAGGTTTTCTAAAATCAAAAAATCAATCCTGCATTAAATGAAAAGAGAGTACTGAACTGGTTGTCCGATGCAGGAAAATAATAATCGAATATAACTTGTGGCTGCACAAAGAACTTGCCTACCGAATATTCTCCCCGTAAAAAAAAACTGAGAGAAAGTGGTTGGAATTTTAATTCATCATCCAGGTAAACATTTTCCGAATTAAACAATACATTGTTGGCCGTTCGCAAATTGGTAACATAAGTGCCACTCGATTGGTTGAAGCCAAATTTTTGCGTACCGCTTGTAAAAGATAGTTGTGGTGTAAAACGAATATGATCTTTTTTACCAAGCACATCTAACCAATAAAAATCATGACGTAAAGAAGTCATTATTGAAAAGTCGCTGACGGTTTCTTCTGTATTTACATAGGTAAAGCCTCTTCGTCTTAACCGCAGATCCTGTATAGAAGTTTCTCTTTCAGTATAATCAGTACGGCTACCCCACCCATAGCTGAATGCTATCATCGGTTTTACCCACCACTTGCGATAGGTGAAGTAAGCAGACAATTCATTTTGAATAGGTGTAGTATAAAAAGGCAACGAATCTTTGGTGAAAAATTTGGTGAATGAAATACCTGTTGCCAAATTCCGGTTTTGCAAATAATCATAGGACGGAGAAATAGCATACTGGTATAAATTCAGATTGGTTGCGTCATTAGTCATATAGCCCGTTGCGGTTATTCCCAATCCTCCTTTGTGATAATAGCCGATGGAAGGAGAATAAGTAAGTCTCCGGGAAGCATCAATAGATGAGTTCCCTTTATTAAGAAAGTTATAATACCCTTTAGCAACAGAAACGCTTAGCAGTAAATAATTCCGCGGCGACAATATGGAATCCATGAAAGCGTCGAAATCACTAAACAGTTCGTCGTAATCGATCGTAGTATCTATTGATGAAATACCATTGGCAGGAATAACAGTAGTATCACGGGTATTAACTTGCGGGTATGCAGCAATACACAGCATGATTGGCATCAGCAGTATTAGAATTTTTTTGAGCATCGGGCAGCCGTATTCTGGTTTTCCGGATATTGAACTCCAAAAATCCGGAATAAGACTTACTGGGTAAAAAAAAGTTTAACGCAATTCGCTGTTCTAAAACGAATTGCTTACTGAATTATTGAAGATGTATTAAGTATTTCCTGTCAGGAAAGCTCTAAAACAGTAATCTCTGGCAAAATTCCCACTCTTCCGGGATAGCCTATAAACCCAAAGCCCCTGTTGATGTATAAACGTTGTGCTTCGTTCTTATACAAGCCAGCCCATTCTTTGTACACATATTGTACGGGACTCCATTTAAAACCCGGCAACTCCACACCAAATTGCATTCCATGTGTGTGACCTGCCAGCATCAGATCAATATCTTTATAACTTTCGCAAACTTCACCTTTCCAATGGGAAGGATCATGGCTCATTAATATTTTAAACGGAAAAGCTTCTGCGCCGGCATATGCCTTTTGCAAATCACCATATTTAGGGAACCGGGCTTTTGAACTCCAGTTCTCAACTCCCAGCAACGCAATTTTATCAGCCCCTTTTTCCAACACCACATGCTCATTCATCAGCAACCGCCATCCCAGCGCAGCATGTACTTCTTTTATTTTTTCTAAGTTGACCTTTTTATCTTCTTCATTATCCCAGCTTACATAATCACCATAGTCATGATTTCCTAAGGTTGAATAAACACCCATCGGTGCCTTCAGCTTATCAAACACATCCATATAATCTTCCATCTCAATGGCTACATTGTTTACCAGGTCGCCGGTAAAAAGAATGAGGTCGGGTTGTTGTTTCATGATCTTTTCTACCCCTCTTATCACCGCTTTTTTATCAGTAAAACTTCCCGAATGAATATCGGAGATATGAACAATTTTCAAACCTTTAAATGCAACCGGTAAATTATTGTACGCCAGCTTCGTTTTATTAACCTGGTAGCGGTATTTGTTACCAAAACCATATACCAATGTTCCAAACAATCCACCACCCACGGCCATACCTGCCCAGCTTAGAAATACAGAACGGGTTATTCCTTCCTTTTCACCAGCTTCGGTCAGTACTGGTTTATCAGCACTAACTTTAGCTACCAACCATTGTGCACCCCGCCGTATATCGTCTATAAAAAAGAAAAGTGATGCTATCAATTTGGCAAAAAACAAGCCTGCAATAACCGAGAAAATGGCAGTACGGGCAAACTTTGCCTGCCTGTCGAAACTGATATAAGGCAATGCTATCAGCATTAATATTGCCCCAATGGAAAGCACCCAGTAAACAGTAAAAATGATTGTTTTGGTTCTTGGAGCGGCGGATTGAGAAACGATTTTCAATGCCTGGAAAAAATAAACATCGAGGAGTACCATAAAACCAAGCAGCACCCACCAAAAAGGAGTATTACGCATATGTTACTAACAAAATTAAGCGGTGAAAGATTAATTATAGGCATTGTTTTACTGAACACTTATTTTTGCCGGAATGCCGTAAAATGGGCAAAACTTAATTTTGCGTTCTTGCTTTCAGGCGGCAATTTTACCACTAACATTTAATCATTACAAGGAGTATTCGGCAAAATGGGAAGAATAATCGGTGTAGCAAATCAAAAAGGAGGAGTTGGCAAGACTACTACTGCCATCAACCTGGCAGCAAGCTTTGCTGTGCTGGAGTATAAAACTCTGCTCGTAGATGGCGATCCACAGGCTAATAGCACAACTGGTGTTGGTTTTGATCTGCACAATATCACCCAAAGCCTGTATGACTGTATGGTGAATGAGGCCAAAGCAAAAGATGTTATTCTTAAAACAGAAATCCCGAATCTCGACCTTATTCCATCTCATATTGATTTAGTGGGGGCCGAAATTGAAATGATCAATTATCCCAACCGGGAAATGGTATTAAAAAGCCAGTTAGAAGCTATTCGGGATGAATATGATTTCATAGTTATTGATTGCTCGCCTTCCCTTGGTTTAATTACTGTAAATGCTTTAACTGCTGCCGATTCCGTAGTGGTGCCGGTTCAATGTGAATTTTTTGCATTAGAAGGATTGGGCAAATTATTAAATACTATTAAAATTGTTCAAAGCCGGTTAAACACTGCATTGGTAATTGAAGGTATATTGATGACGATGTATGATGGACGTCTCCGTCTTTGCAACCAGGTAGTAAGTGAAGTACGCCGTCATTTTGAGGATATGGTGTTCAGCACTATCATACACCGCAATGCAAAACTGGCCGAAGCCCCCAGCGCAGGCAAGCCGGTAATTTTATATGATGCCAGTAGTAAAGGGTCAATGAATTATCTTAACCTCGCAAAAGAGATACTCCAGAAAAACGATTTGACGAAAATTAAGAATGAGGAGAGAATATTGGAGTTATAAGTTCATAGTTTGTAGTTTTTTTTAAAATGTAATAAACTACAATTGACCCGGCTGGACTAAGAACTATAAACTACATACAACAAATTGTACATGACCAATCCCAAACAAAATAAAGATTTACTAGGTAAAGGCATCCGTTCATTACTACAAAATATTGACGCTGATCTTAAAACTACCAGCGGCACCTTAAAAACAAATGTGGTGGAAAATGCAACAGGTACGAATCGTATTTCTGTTGATGATATAGAACCCAATCCAAAGCAACCACGTCGTGACTTTGAAGAAAAAGCATTACAAGAATTAGCAGAATCTATAAAACTGCATGATATTATCCAACCGGTTACAGTTTCAAAACTGGCCAATGGCAAATACCGGCTTATCTCCGGCGAAAGAAGATGGAGAGCTTCTAAGCTGGCTGACTTAAAAGATATTCCCGCCTACGTTCGCCAGGCAAATGATGCACAACTACTCGAATTAGCATTACTTGAAAATTTACAACGGGAAGATTTAAATGCCATGGAAGTTTCGCTTAGTTATAAGCGGATGATGGAAGAATTGGATTACACACAGGAACAGGTAGCTGAAAGAATGGGGAAAGACAGAAGTACGGTGGCTAATTTCATACGCCTATTAAAATTACCCCCGGATATTCAGTTAGCCGTTCGCAATGGTGAGTTAAGCATGGGACATGCAAGAGCATTAATAAATGTTGATACGATTGATAAGCAACTGTACATTTTCAAAGAAATAAAAGACAAAGGTTTATCCGTTCGTCAAACAGAAGCATTGGTACGCAATCTTTACAAACAGGGCGGCGGTGTTAAAAAACCAACAAAAAGCCAGTTGCCCCCTGCCTTTCAAAGAATAGAAGATAAATTAGCATCGCATTTCAGCACCCGGGTAAAGCTAAAACACAGCCGAAACGGAAGCGGACAGATTATTATTGATTATTATTCGCAAGATGAGTTCAATAAAATTCTCGGCCAGTTAGATGCACCACTTGATTAATACACAATGAGAATATCTTTCTCTGTTTTATTTGCTTCTTGTCTTATCTTTTCTGTCAGTTGTTTTGCACAGGAAACCGAAATCAATGTGTCTAAAAAAGATTCAACCCCGGTTGAAACAAAATTTAAAATTACCAAAGACACCATACATAAACATAGTCCGAGAACAGCCGCTATCCGCTCTGCTATTTTACCCGGACTTGGACAAATCTATAATAAGAAATACTGGAAGCTTCCGATCGTATACGGCGCATTAGGAACTTGTGCCGGAGTTTTTGTATACAATCTGCAATGGTATAAAAGAACAAGGTTTGCTTATACCACACTTGCAACAAATGATGTAGCTAATTTTCCAAACGTTCATCCCAAACTACAGTTTCTTATAAACAGAAACGACCAAAGTACTTTGCAATACCTCCGCAATCAATACCGAAGGGATATTGATTACTCCGTGTTGTTCTTCCTGCTTTTATGGGGCTTGAATGTTATTGATGCCACTGTAGATGCACATCTTAAAAGTTTTGATGTAAGTCCCGACCTCAGCCTGCAGTTCAAACCAGGAAGAAGCGAATTGGCCGGTACAAATGGCCTTAGTGTAGTGTTGAAGATTGGAAAATAAATCCTTTTCTTTACTCCACTCCTTTCAAATAAAATCCGTACCAGTACGGGTATCACACAGAAGCTTTAATAACTACATTTGTAACACTAACTACTTATTATGAAGATTGTATTGATTGGTTATGGCAAAATGGGCAAAGCTATTGAGGAAGTTGCCGTACAAAGAGGGCATCAAATTGTCTTAAAAATTGACCAGCCGAACCTTCATGAGTTTACCAAAGAGAATATAGCCAATGCTGATGCTGCTATCGAATTCACCAGTCCGCACAGTGCCTTTGAAAATGTAAAAAAATGTCTTGCCTTTGGCATCCCTGTTGTTTGCGGCTCTACCGGGTGGACAGACCAATTGGAGGAGCTAAAAACTTTTTGCCGTAACAACAATGGCTCCTTTTCTTATTCCAGCAATTACAGTGTGGGTGTAAATATTTTCTTTGAAGTAAATAAACGGCTGGCGGCTCTTATGGCACCACATAAAGAATACGAAGTAATACTGGAAGAAACACATCATACCCAAAAAAAAGATGCCCCAAGCGGTACTGCGATCACATTGGCTGAGCAAATACTGGAAGAAGTAAAACGAAAAAACCAATGGGTTAATAAGTTGAGTGATAATCCTGCGGATTTGGAAATAATCAGCCAGCGGGTCGATCCGGCTCCGGGCACCCACAGTATTAAATACTCGTCTGTAATCGATGATATAGAAATTATTCATACTGCCCATAACCGGACAGGCTTTGCCACCGGTGCTGTATTAGCAGCTGAATATATAAAAGATAAAAAGGGATTTTTTACAATGAAGGATGTATTAGGCTTATAATTTTTATGAAGCAGATTTTCTTTTCCATACTCATTCTTTGTTTTGCAGTCAGTTCACAGGCACAGGTTAATACCGATAGCCTGAAAAAAAACATAGCTGTAGAAAACAATCAATCAAAAAAGATTGAAGGATTACTACAACTAGCAACTTCTTATGCCAATCTAAATCCTGATTCCTCATTTCGATATGCCAATGCTGCACTTGAATTATTAAAGAACAGCAATGATTCATTACGTATCATAAAAGCGGAACTAAATGTTTCTTACTATTACTACAACACAGGCAATCCTGAAAAGGGATTGCAAATAGCTCAAAAGAATATCAATTGGTTACTGGGTCAACCAAAACAAGCTTCCCTACTTGCTGAATATTATTCTTTCTCCGGCCTTTGTAATATGAAAATGGATAAACAAAAGGTGGCCCTTGATCTTTTCTATATCGCCTTACAAAAAGCAGAATTGGCAAATGATCATACTACAATGGCCAAAGCCTATGTAAATATGGGTTGGGCCATGATGGAACTTCACCAGTTTGAAAATGCAATTTCAAAATTTCATACGGCTACAGCTTTGATCAAAGAAAAAAATCTGCCTGAAAAATACCTGGTTACTGTTTATAATAATCTCGGTTCCTGCTATGGCTCATTGAATAAAACAGACTCCGCCTATATGTATGCCCAAATGGGCATTGCAGCTGCAAAGAAATTTGGAAATATTTCAGGTGAAGCCAATGGCTTATTTATCCTTGGAACAGCCCAGCGAAATAAAGGTCAATACAACGAGGCTTTGGAAACATTTTTAAAAGCACAACCCCTGCGCCAAAAAGTGAATGATCCTTTTTTTACAGTTTCAGACTTAGCAGAAATGTCAAGCTTGTATGCAAAGCTTGGCAGAACCAAAGAAGGAATTGCAACCGGGGAAGAAGCATTAAAGATCGCCGAAAAAGAAAATATTGATGCCAAGCTCCCGATGATCTATAGTTCGCTGGCAGAAAATTACGATGCCAATCAAGAATTTGAAAAGTCAGCTGCGCTATATCGTAAAATGAACCAGCTTAAAGACAGCATGTATGCAGATGCCAATCCAAAAGCATTAGCAGAAATGCAAACTAAATACGAAACAGAAAAAAGTGACCGCCTGATTGAGCAACAGCGAAGCAAAATTGTGCTGCAGAATTATTTATTCGTAGGAATTGGAGGTCTTGTTTTAATGGCAGGCCTGTTATTATCCTCCATTTATAAACGCAACAAACTGCGCCAGGAAACTTTGATGAAAACAGAATTAATGAAGCAGCAGGAAGCTGCCGTAAAAGCGGTAATGGAAGCGGAAGAAAACGAACGGCAACGGATTGCCAAAGATCTGCATGATGGTCTTGGACAAATGATGAGTGCAACAAAAATGAATTTATCAGCCTTAGAATCTGAAATGAGCTTTGCCAGCGCCGAGCAAAAAAATTCCTTTGCAAAAATCATCAACCTGCTGGATGAGAGCTGCCGGGAAGTCCGCACTGTTTCGCATATTATGATGCCCAATGCATTATTAAGAAATAACCTCGGCATTGCTATCCAGGAATTTGCTGATAAAATCAGCAGTAAAAACCTGCGGGTGCATGTATCAGCCGAAGGATTGCAGGAACGATTGGATTCCAATGTAGAGATCGTACTTTATAGAGTGATACAGGAATGTGTGAATAATGTGATCAAACATTCTGATGCAACAACACTTGATATCTCCCTAATTCGTGACAAGGACGGCGTTAGTGGCACTATAGAAGATAATGGCAAAGGTTTCGATATAACCGATACGGATAAATACGATGGTATAGGACTCAAAAATATCATTACCCGTATTGGCTACCTGAAAGGAACGGTAGATTTCGATTCAGCACCCGGCCGGGGAACACTGATTGCCCTCCATGTGCCGCTATAAAACCTTACTACCACTCAGTTTCCGCTTATATACAAGCATTAGCTAGGCTTTAACAATTGCCCCGCTGCAAATCTTCCAACAGCTGCATCCAGTATGGTGTCCGGTAGTTCGGACGACGACCTCAACAAATTTTAGTATTTTAGAACCACAACCGGCATGAAACAAGAAAAAATTACCCTGGCACTGGTCGATGACCACCAAATTGTAATAGATGGATTGACGTCTTTACTAAAAGGTCATGATAGATTTCAATTTGCGTTTGCTACCACCGACTCCAGCGAAGTAGTAGAAAAGCTTGGCTCCCATCCTATAGATGTTTTACTAACCGATGTAATGATGCCAAAACTACCCGGCAACAAATTGGCACGACAGGTAAAAGAAAAATATCCCGGTATAAAAATTCTGGCATTGTCTATGAGTGGGCAGGGCGACCTGGTAAATGAAATGATTGAAGAAGCAGATATTGCCGGTTATGTTTTAAAAAACATTGGTAAACAGGAATTGGTAACAGCCTTAGAGAAAATAGCCGGAGGCGGTATTTATTTTAGCGAAGAAGTAATTGATGAATTGCAACGCAACAGCCAACGCAAAAAACAAAAAGAAGAAGCCCATCTTACTGCCCGGGAAATAGAAATTATACGGCTGATAGAAAAAGAATATAATAATAAGTTGATCGCTGAAACATTATTCATCAGTGAACGTACAGTAGAAACACACCGCAAAAATATTTTTCGTAAGACCAATACGAATTCTGTGATTGGGTTGGTGAAGTATGCATATGAGCATAAGTTGATATAAGTAGATATAAAATGAAAAAGGTTTAGCTCTTGAAAATCAAGGGCTATTTTTTGCCTGCTGAATCTTACATCATAAATTTACGTTTTCGAAGTAATTTAAAGTCAGGCATAATCCTATCAAAAAACAAGAAACAGAATGCGGGCAATTATATTGACACTTATATTTATTTTCTCTCTTACCAATATCTTGGGGCAGACAAAAGAAACGAAGCTTAAAATCTCACATTTAACAGGCGACTTTTATATTTATACAACATACAACACATACCAGGAAAGTCAAGTGCCTGCCAATGGAATGTATCTTGTAACTAATAATGGCATTGTTATGTTTGACACACCCTGGGACACAACACAGTTTCAACCATTACTTGATAGTATCAAATTAAGGCATAATAAAAGAGTAGTAATGTGCATCGCAACACATTGGCATAGCGACAAAACTGCTGGACTTGAGTATTACAGGCAACAAGGAATTAAAACCTTCACAACTGCTCTTACGGATGAATTGAGTAAACAGAATGATAAGAAAAGGGCTGAATTTTTAATGACAAAAGATACCGTTTTCAACTATGAACCATACTCTTTTGAAACTTATTACCCAGGAGAAGGGCATACAAAAGACAATATTATAGTATGGTTTAAGAAAGAAAAAATACTTTACGGTGGTTGTCTAATAAAAGGTGTTGATGCTGAAAACCTGGGTTACTTAGGAGATGCAAACGTAACAGAATACGCAACTACGCTAAAAAAAATACAAAAAAAATGTTCTGACCCAAGGTTTATTATCATTTCACATAGCGACTGGAATAATATAAATTCATTGAAACATTCCTTACAGATGGCAAAAAAACTAAGAAAACGAAACGATCGCTAACATCGACTTGCCAATAATGGAGAATACTTGAAAAATTCAACAATTGTAGTTCTATTAAGCATTTGTACAAGAAATGCCTACATCACTAATCCGTACTCTCTTACTTATTCACATTCACAAAAGCCTCCATTTTCCCACTCCCTTCGTCAGTTGTATATACCCTAACTTTCAGCTAAATTCGCTGAATACAACCATCAAAGGCTCAATAAAAATTTGATCATTATGCGGAGTAGTTTTCTCGCCATCGGTTTAATAGCATCTTTAACCCTTACGGCACAACCACCACAGGTTCCTTTATATAGTATCAATAATATTATGCTGGAGGCCAGCCTGCACAAACAGGTTTGTATCTCCGGTATGAAATATTTTAATAAAGCACTCTATTTCGCATCAGAAAGATGCCCTATCCTTTATGCAGTTAACCCGGAAAATGGAAATGTAATCAGCAGCGTCAACATCAACGTTCCGCAGAATTACGAAATGGAAGGTATGACCTCCTACAAAAACAAGCTGTACATGATCTCAGAAAATATAGCAGCTGTGTATGAAGTAAATCCGCAAACGGGGGAATTAAAAACAGTACAAACATCTGAAATGCTCCCCCAAAAATCTAAAAACGGAGATGGCATGGAAGGCATTGCTGCCAATGAAAAAAATAAAAAATTCTACCTGCTTCGGGAAAGAACCGAGGATATGTCAAGGTCACAAATCTATACATACACTATTGAGCAGGCAACGGATGATGCAGTGCCGGTATTGAAATATGAATCCATGATAGAACTGCCATTAGAAAATCCTCAGTGGCGCTACTCTGATATTTGTGTAGACACATCGAACAACCGTCTTATCTGTTTAAAATCATATTCCAAAGGAAAATTAAGGCAACAGTTTTTGGAATCTATTACTATTGATAATAACGGAAATCTTATCCGGGAAACTTTGGCTAATATCCCCGTTGAAGCTTTTAGTGAAACATCTAACAAGTATAAAGATGAAGATTACAGTATGAACCTTGAAGGCATCACCATAGACGAAGCAGGCAATATTTATATTGTAAGCGATAATACTTCCGGCAAAGCTGATTGTGCCGCTTATGCAAGAGAGAAAACAATCCTGCTGCAACTTAAAAGAAAATAAAAATCATACTTCCACAGCATTCGCAACAAAATAAATTTTCTTGTATATTGAATGTATGAACCATTCAACTACTACAAAAAAATCAGCTGCTGCCGGCATTGCTATTATTGCATGGATTGCTTTAATAGTTCAATTCTATTTAATTCAACAAACCACCAATATTACCGGGTATAGTACGCTGAAAGTAACCACTAACTATTTCAGCTACTTTACTATTCTTTCAAACTTGTTGATCGCCGTTTCTCTAACCTCATCAGTAGTCGCCCCATCATCAGCCTTAGGGTCATTCTTTTCAAAAGTCACGGTGCAGACTGCAATTGCTGTTTATATTTTCATAGTCGGACTTGTGTACAATACCGTACTCAGAGGTATCACCACATTAACCGGGCTGGAATGGATCGTTGATAATATGCTCCATGTATTAGTACCTCTTCTGTATGTTTTATACTGGTTCATTTTCACTCCCCAAAAAGTATTGCAGTGGAAAAA
Organism: Chitinophagaceae bacterium IBVUCB2; assembly: GCA_002127295.1. Lineage (GTDB taxonomy): Bacteria > Bacteroidota > Bacteroidia > Chitinophagales > Chitinophagaceae > JJ008. The sequence continues at coordinate 735,982 of NFUV01000002.1, read as the reverse complement.
CCTTGCCCCCTGGCTCATTTTTCCGGCTGTCTATTTGCTGTATTCTTTGTTACGTGGGCCGATGGCGGATTGGTACCCCTACCCTTTTTTGCATGCGGGTAAATTTGGATACGGGCAAGTAGCTATTAATTCAGTATTTGTATTACTGGCATTTTTGCTTGCAGGGCTGGGTGCTATTGCCTGGAACAGGCAGGGAAAAGCCTCTGAACGTTAAAAGAAGCAGAAAGCTTATACCGGCACAACCATTTGGTATGGTTTTACGACTTTTGTAGAGCGATACAACCAGATATGAAAAAAGCTTTCCTACTTATAGTACTTACAATTTCGGTAACAGCCCTTTTCTCCCAAAAGGTAGATAGTATTTATTTTAATTTATATACCGACAGTCTAAAAAAAGGGCAGCATAATTACATTAACGTAGATGGTAAATTATCCAACGGCCGCTGGATGCCGTTAACTACAAAAGAGATACAATTTTCCTGCTCTTCCGCAACATTTGAAGGCAATCAATTGATCATTCCTGAAAACTTTAAAGAAGAAAAAGTGGTTGTAAAAGCTGTGTTGAAAAGCAACAATGAGGTTTTCTTAGAAAGAACCATCTGGATAAAAAAGAAACCCGATGGGGACTTACCCACGAAAGAAGAAATATTAAGAACAATCCCTAAAGGAAGAAATAAGAACTAATAAAAAAAACCCGTCCCGCAAAAGCGAAACGGGTTTTTCTTTTATCATTGAACAGCTCTTATGCTGTTTTTTTCGCATCTTCTAAAAACTTCGCCAATCCAATATCCGTTAAAGGATGTTTCAACAAACCGAGGATAGAGTCCAACGGACATGTACAAACATCAGCACCAGCTTCCGCACATCTTACTATATGCAGCGCATTACGGATAGAAGCCGCTAGAATTTCTGTTTTATATCCCTGTACAGAATAGATATGAGAAATTTGTGCAATCAACTCAATACCATCCCAGCTGCTGTCATCGATACGTCCAATAAATGGAGACAGGTAGGTGGCACCAGCTTTAGCAGCTAAAATTGCCTGACCGGCAGAAAATACGAGTGTACAATTAGTTCTGATCCCATTATCTGTAAACCATTTAATGGCTTTGATGCCATCTTTTATCATAGGCACTTTCACCACAATATTTGGGTGAATAGCTGCTAATTTTTTTCCTTCTTCAACGATACCTTCAAAATCGGTGCTGATAACTTCTGCACTGATATCGCCATCCACCATTTCGCAAATGGTTTTATAATGGTTCATGATTGCTTCCTGTCCTTTAATGCCTTCTTTCGCCATTAACGACGGGTTGGTGGTTACACCATCCAAAATACCCAACTCATTGGCTTCTTTAATTTGGGCAAGATTGGCTGTGTCGATAAAAAATTTCATGTTGCTGGTTTTGTATAATTAAATATCCGCCTTCGCTAACGCTGTGGCGGACAAGAAGAAAAAAATGGCAGGCTGATTACATCGCACCGCTCAACCACCTACTCTTGCTGCCTTCCGGCCCTGGGAGGGTTCAGCAGGAGCTGGTCGTGTAAGACCTGCCGGCGCAAAGATAAGGATGTGAGGCCAATTTTGAGGTTTGAAAAAGGTATAAAATTCTACACTATCACAAGTCATTTACTGCTTTATGACTAAAAGTAGATTTGGGAAAATGTTATAGTATCTTACCTTAGTCACCACCATGCTTACAACCACCAAAACAAACTCACTTTGCCACCAATCCCTGACCAGGCTTTTTGGTAAAATGGATGAAGTACAATTAGAAAAAGTACTTGATGCCACAGCAATCATTGAACTGAATGCCGGCGAGTATTTATTTCAACAGGGAGAGTCCGGGAATGCCTTCTATATTGTTTTAGCTGGCCGTTTCAGAGCCTTACAAAATAGTGAAGAAGGTATTTTTATATTGGGTGATATTTCAGCTGGCGAACCAATTGGCGAATTATCGCTTTTTACCAAAGAGAAACACAGTGCCTCCATAATTGCACTTCGTAAATCAAGTGTATTACGATTAGAAAATGACCAGTATGAAACATTAGTGCAACAATTTCCTTCTTTTGCCAATACGATCACAAAATTTGTAATTGACCGCTTAAGTCGTAATGCATTGCAAAAGAAAATGGATGCTGCGCCAAAAAATATTGCTGTTGTAAATCTTCAACCTTCCAACGATGTAAGTAATTATACAAGCAACATTGAGCACCAACTTCAACTGCTTGGATTCGAAATAAAAATATACGATCATCAATCTCAATCAGAAGACAGCTATCAGGAAACTTTTGATAGCATGGAAAAGCATGCGGGTCTAAATTTTCTTGTATGCGATATAGATCATTTGGAATGGGCTAAACAATGTATTGCCTATTGCGACCTGGTAATTGTAGCCTCCGATTTTATGGCAGAATCTTCTTTGTATGAAATTGAGAAGCACTTAAATTTATACAGCAGCAATGTGATGAATAAAAAAATTTATTTATTGCTGTTACACCCGGAAGATGCTCCCTTGCCCACAACAACCCGCCGATGGTTTGCGGACCGTATTTTCGACCTGCATTTACATATTCGCAACAACAATTTAGCCGATACAAGGCGAGTTGCCCGCATCATTACCCACCAGGCAATTGGCTTGGTATTGGGCGGTGGGGGTGCAAAGGGTTTTGCACATATTGGTGTATTGAATGCTTTAATGGAGGCAGGTTTTGAATTTGATTTTGTGGGTGGCACCAGCGCAGGAGCTATTTATGGTGCCTGTGTTACTTATTCAGATTTTGATATGGACAAAGTAATGCAGCTATGTAAATCGGCGGGAAATGGAAAACTCACCTCCAATGATTATACGTTACCATTTATTTCATTAATGACCGGAAAAAAAATACGACGCTTTTTAAAAAATACATTTGCTGATGCGCATTTAGAAGATTTTTGGGTAAATACGTTTTGTATCTCTACAAATTTCTCAGATGCTTCATTAAAAGTACATGAACGGGGTCTTGCCACACTGCAGGTTGAAGCCAGCATTGCTATTCCGGGAGTATTTCCACCTGTACTAATCGATAAGCATTTACACATTGATGGTGGCATTGTTGACAACCTGCCCATCGAAACCATGAATAAAAAACCGGTAAGAAATATCATCGCTGTTTCATTATCAGCCGAAGCCACTTCTTTAATTGAAATACAAGCTATCCCATCTGCCTGGAAAATGTTTTGGAAAAAGTTCGGCCGATCTTCAGAAACGAAGTTACCTGGCTTGTCAACTATTCTTGTCAATAGCATAACCATTAATAGTCGTCACAAACAAGAAGCTAGCAAAGCCCATGTTTCACTTTACCTGGAACTTGATTTAAAGGAATTTAAATTTCTTGATTGGACAAAATGGGAACAGCTTATTCATAAGGGTTACCAGCAAACAAAACAGCACCTTGATGAAACTCCGGAACATAAACAATTTTGGAAATAAATGTCCTTCAGAAATTTTTATCGCTGAAAAGTAGAATTAACTCTTGTAGCACCAATTAACTCATCTGCTCTTGCACCAAAGGGACGGAAGTAAACCAAGACGATATAACCATTTTCAGTTCCCCAATAATTTCCTTCGGTATTTTCTACAGAAGGTTGAACACCGGTTTGTTTTTTATCCGTTAGTGTAACATAAGAATAGTTATAATATCCCTGTTTTAAATACAATGCTTTTTCATAAATACCCTTCTCTTCATTAAAAATCATTTTGGAATTTTCATTCTGCTGGTAATTGGTTAGTTCCCCAAATACATACACACTTTTTCCTTCATAAGCCCTGTTACCGGGAGGAATAAAAGTGAAATGTGTCCATGCATAATCGCTTTGCCAAAAAGGATTTGAGTTATCCCTGTTCTCGAGAGTGTAAATGCCGTTAAGATCCTGGTAATACACATAGATCTGTTGCCGTCTTTCTCCATCCGGTTTTACATACACATCAATATTATTACTGGTATCGCTATCTACCAATCGATCCATTCGTTCACTCATTAACCGCAGGCTGCGGAGGTCTATCCAACGCCATTCTTTTCCGGCAGCGAATGTGGTGTTTTCTTCATCACTATACTCATAATAATTACCCCGAAAAATAGTGGGCCGATCAATTACGGTTGAATTGTTCCAGATATTATTTTGCAATACCACCACTTTCAGATCTTGCGGAGAAAAAGCATTGATTTGATTGGAAGCGGTACTTACTGATACTTGTACCCGCTGATGAGTTTGAAAAAAATTGCCATTATAGGGCTGCAGCACCTGTGCTGAAACAGACACTTTTGGATTAACGACCACCAACCGTTTGGTAAAAGCCAATTTTGATGTATCATCATTCAAAAAAACTTTCAACAAATAATTACCACCTTTTGTGGGAGCAGAATTTCTTTCGGGCAAAAAAGCCTGGTAATGGGTGTACTTCGTTTGTACTATTGATGAATTACGATAAGTGGTAATGCGATTGCTTTGAAATCCCCGTATGTAGTCAAATGTTTGCACATTGGCAGGAGTCCAATCGGCATTGCACAATTGAAAACTATAGTAATAAAATTTTACATCCGCATCCATATCATCAAAATGTAATTCCAGCTGATCGTTGGTGTTAAGCATAAGAATGGGGTAGCTATAAATATCACCCGCCTTGAATAATTTAACAGAACGAATATTTTGCTTGTAAATATGATCAGGGATTTGTGCCTTTGCTGTGAGTGCTGTTATTAAAAAGAGGGAAAAGACTATTCTTTTGAACATGGCGTTATAACAGATTATACTCATTGAATATTGCGAATTTCAGGTAAAAAAAGAGAGATTTCTTCTTTACAGGCTTATTTTTGATGAAAGACTATTATTTTAATTTGAACGTTGCAGGCTTCATAGCAAACCGGGTGGCATTTAACCAGCAAAAATCATTCTCAAGATTTATTATACGCTTGTCCACAGTTGCCACCGTTATCAGTGTGGCCGTAATGATCGTCACTTTATCGTTGGCCAATGGTTTCCAGGAAACGGTAAGCCAGAAAGTATTCAGCTTCTTAGGGCATATTCGTATCCAGGAAAAACAACCTGGTAAAGCCATTATATCTGAAGACAGCCCGATAATAAAAGATGATTCATTAATTATAAATGTTCGCCAAAATCCACAGGTAAAAAGTGTACACCCTTTTGCTACACGATATGCAATTCTTAAAACAAAAGACGAGATTGAAGGTGTATTGCTGAAAGGTTTTGATACAACCTATGATTTTAAAAATCTGGAGCCTTTCATTATTTCGGGAAGACCCATCCGGTTTAATGATAGCAGCTATAGCCGGGAGATTATGCTCTCTGCCAGTACAGCATCCCGTTTGCAGTTAAAACTGAATGATAAAATCTTAGTCTACTTTATTAAATCCGATGGAAGAATAAGACCTGATAAATTAACCATTACCGGCATTTATAAAACAGGTATTGAGGAATATGATAAAACATTTGCTATTGGTGACCTTAAACTTTTGCAACGGTTAAACGAGTGGCAGGAAAATGAAGTGGGCGGTTATGAAATCTTTTTGCAGGATTACAAGCAAATTGACAAAACAGCCAATGAAATTTATGATCTGGATGATTTTCCATTAACATGGGATGCGGTCAGTGTAAAAAATATTTCGCCCAATATATTTGACTGGCTCAACATGCAGGACACTACCCGTAATGTATTGATAGTTTTTATGGTTGTTGTGGCAGTTATTAATCTTATTACTTGTTTACTGATACTGGTACTGGAACGTATAAAAATGATCGGTGTGTTAAAATCATTAGGAGCCAGTAACTGGACCGTACAAAAAATCTTTCTTCGTCATTCTGCCCTTATCACCCTTACAGGTATTGTAATAGGAACAGCTGTTGCATTGGCATTGCTATGGACACAACAGGCAACCGGTTTTATCAAATTACAGGAAGAAGCATATTATATGAGCAGCGCTGCTGTAAAAATTGTATGGTGGCAGGTGCTGGCAATTTGTGCCGGAACCTTAGTGGTTTGTTTTCTGGTTTTATTAATCCCTTCTATACTGGTCAGAAAAATTCAACCGGTGAAAGCCATACAGTTCAGGTAAACTAATTGGCAATTAGAGTTATGTTGTTTGAAAGCAAATCTTCTAACTCAGATGCGACAGAATTATTCCACAGGCAACAGCCGCATTTAGAGATTCTGCTTTCCCTTTTTTACTGATGGTAATTTTTTCATTTGCTAATGCAAATAATTCGGGGCTTATTCCTTTTGATTCGTTGCCAATAATGATAATACCCTCCTTTATCTTTTGCATATCCGCAATATTCTTTCCCTCCAATGAGGAGGCGTACACAGTGATATTATTTTGGCTTTTCAGCCATTCACTTATATCTGTGTAAATAACCCTCACCCTTGCAATACTGCCCATGGTTGACTGTATTACTTTAGCATTATATACATCGGCACAGCCATGACTGCAAACAAGCTGATTCACCCCAAACCAATCTCCAATGCGGATAATTGTCCCCAAATTCCCGGGATCTTGTATATCGTCTAACACTAATGTAATTTTTCCTTTGGTTGTAATAGAACTGGTATTGTCAAATTGCTTTACCAGGGCCAGTACTTTGTTGGGTGTAGCTAACAGCGATATTTTTTCGAGTTCGAATGCTGAAATTTCTGTTACATCCCTGCTAATAAGCAGTTCTTTATTTTCATCTATCCAATCTTTAAGTGCATAAATCTCTTTTACATTCACCCCTTCTTCTTCTAATAATTCTTTTACCAATTTAGGTCCTTCGGCAATAAACAGCCCTTCTTCTTTCCTGAATTTTTTCTGGCCTAAACTTTGGATATATTTGAGCTTCGATTTTACAAGCATACTTGTTAGTTATTTATGATATTCAGCCAATCCCCTTTATTGTTGATTTCCCGCCTTACAGGTATTGCTTTCATAATTATGGTGCTGGGAACTTCCTGCGCCACCATCGTTAAAAATTACCCCAAAGGCAAGCCATTTGTTTACGAGACAAATATCAATGTAAATGGGAACTTTTCAAACGAAGAAAGGGAAACACTGGAATCCGGTTTAAGAGGACAGCTGGATGATAGTATGCGTTCCCGGTCCGTTTCGAAGCTTTTATGGAATGTAATGAAGAACCCTCCGGTGTATGACAGCAGTAATGCGGCCAAATCGATTGTTTTCATGCGGGCATTACTTACTTCGTTGGGATATTTTAAAGACAGTATTTATTTTAAAAGCTCTGTTGATACTGCAAAAAACGACCAGCTTAGAACTACTGTTGATTTTTATGTAACTCCCGGTAAAGTAGTAAAAATCGATTCATTCAGCTATAATATAAAACAAGCTGATTTGCAAAGCATCGCCATCGCAAACCAACAGGATGCATTTGTAAAAAAAGGGGAACCATTTGCAAAAGCTGCAATATCGGTTGAGTTAGACAGGCTGGTTAATTTGTATAGAAATAATGGCTATCTCCGATTCAGCCGGGAAGAATTGATTGGCCTATGGGATACTCTCGATGTATCATTATTGCAACCAACTTTAGATCCATTTGAACAACTGGAATTATTAGAAAAATTAAGACAACGTCGGGAAAACCCAACTGCGAATTTAGAAATCAGACTTAAACCGGGTTTTGACAGCACCCGCCTTACGAAATACTATATTGGCAATGTTACAGTGTACCCGGATATAACATTAGACACATCAGCCTATTCCCGCAAGGAAACTGTTGTGAACGGAATAAAAGTAGTTTCCTATTTAGATATGTTTAAGCCGAAAATTTTTCCGCAGAATATTTATCTCAAACAAGGCCAGCTTTATGATCAGCGTAATTATTTTAAAACCATAAACAGATTTAATTCTCTCGGCTCCTGGAGATTGGTAAATATTGAACAGGTACCAAGAGGAACGCTGGATACTGCTGACTTCAATATCCGCATGACACCGGCAAGAAAATATTCATTTACTGCCAACCTTGAAGGAAGCCGGAATAACACCGCCGTATCCGGTAACTTATTTGGTATAGCCATTAATGTGGGTTTACAGAACCGCAATTTTGCAAGAGCAGCCAACCAGGCCAGCACAACGTTACGGTTTGGTGTAGAAACAGGCCGAAATAAATTAACCGATATAAAATTTATTCAAACACGACAGCTAAGTTTAAACCATACTATTTATTTTCCAAGACCCATCATTCCTTTTCTAAAGAAAATCCCTGAAAATGTAAGAAACAGTTTTCGTACTATTCTGGCATTTAATGCGTCGATCACTGAACGCAGGGAACTATATAACTTAAATAATGTAAATGCTTCCTGGGGCTATGAATTTCAAGCGGGCAAAAAATTCTTCACTCTCCGTATTCCAAATATTGAATACTCTTATTTTAAAGCCTTACCAACACTGCAACAAATTTTTAATAACAACCCCTCACTCCGGTTTATTTTTACTGATGGTTTAATTTCATCTTTACAGGGGGGAATGACTGCTACCGGGGGAAAGAATAAAAACGTAAATGTTTTCAGAACCAACATTGAAGCTTCTGGTTTAATTACCGGTCTCATTAAGAACAATGCATTCCTTGATACAAACCTATATAGGTTTATTAAAGTGGATGCTGAATTCACCCGTAAAATTGTTTTAGCAAAAAATGCCATTGCTCTCCGGATCTTTGCAGGTGTTGGTTATGAATTTAATTCTACAGCCAATCCCAATAAACGAAACAACCTGCCTTTCTTTCGGCAATATTTTGCGGGAGGTCCAAACAGTATGCGGGCATGGGCATTGCGCCGCCTGGGACCAGGATCAGTTGTAAAGGATTTTGACGGTATAACAGGTTTTTCTGACCGCTATGGCGATGTTCAATTAGAAGCAAATATTGAATATCGTTTTCCCTTAGGAAAATTGTTTGGCATTAAGATTAATGGTGCTGTTTTTACAGACATGGGCAATATCTGGTATTTGAAAAAAGGGCCAGCTTCTATTGGACGCCTGCCTGAAGAAGTTTTCAATTTTAGCCGCTTAGGAACTGATTTAGCTATTGGCAGTGGTGTTGGTATTCGTGTCGACTTTGATTTCTTTGTTGTTCGGTTTGATGCATCACATAAAGTAAAAGATCCAAGCCCTTCAACAGACCGGGCATACCTGCAAAACAAATGGTTTGGCTATGTGAAAAATGATTTTTTACGGGGAACACAATTCCAACTAGGTATCAGCTATCCTTTTATCTTATAATTTTTCCTGCTTATTTTCTTGTTGAAACTCCCGGGCAAAAGCTTCCATGCTAATCGCATCATTATTTAGAAATTCACCTATTCTTGTGCGACAAAGGCTGCTAAGATGTGCACCACACCCCAGAGTATTACCAAAATCATAGGCGAGGCTACGAATATAAGTACCGGTTGAACAAACCACTCTGAAGTAAACAAGTGGTAATTCTATTTTTGTAATTTCAAACTCTTTAATAGTAACTCTTCTTGGTTCTAGCTTCACTTCCTTTCCCTGTCTTGCTAATTCATATACTCTCTTACCTCCTATTTTAATGGCAGAGTGTGCGGGGGGTATTTGTTGTATTTCCCCTACAAAAAAAAGTGTTGCTGCTTTTATTTTTTCTTCTGTCAGGCCATCAATGGATTTGAAATTTTCCGGTTCACTTTCTAAATCATAGGTAGGTGTGGTAGATCCCAATGTAATACTACCGGTATATTCTTTCTCTTGCGCCATAAATTCATTGATTCGCTTGGTAAACTTACCGGTGCAGATAATCAACAATCCTGTAGCTAACGGGTCTAATGTTCCTGCATGACCTATTTTTTTTATCCGGATAATATTACGGAGTTTTTGCACCACATCAAAAGAGGTCCAGTGCAATGGCTTATCAATTAATAAGACCCTTCCTTGTAAATAGTCGTTTGTAAGCTGTTCCATTGCCGCAAATGTAAAGGTTGTAACCTTAAGATGTCGCTAAATAGACATTCTCGTTTTTAATTCAAGATATTTGTTAATGGTATTGATGGTTAGATTTTCCGGGGTGGAAAGAATGGAAGGAATTCCGTTTTTATGCAATTCTTTTACCATCTGTCTTTTTTCAAAAGCAAATTTTTCTGCAATTGCTTTAATGTAGATATCTTCTAAAGAACTGGCTTTCCCTTCCAGCAACGATTTCATTTCAGTATTTTCAAAAAAAACTACCAGGAGTAAATGATATTTTGCTATTTTTTTTAAAGCCGTCATTTCCCGCTGCAAACTTTCCAGTGATTCAAAATTGGTAAATAAAACCAGTAAACTTCTATTCGTAACTCTATTACGGATAACAGAAAATAATTTTTCAAAATCGGATTCCAGGAAATCTGTTCTCTGTTTGTACAAGGTTTCTAACACAAGATTCATTTGTGTTGGTTTCTTATCGGCTATAAGGAAAGTGTCAAGATTCTTTTCAAACGTAATAATTCCTGCTTTGTCTTGTTTTACCAACGCTACATTACTCAATACCAGCGAAGCATTAATAGCATGATCAAGCAATGTCATACCATGAAATGGCATTTTCATCACCCTTCCTTTATTTATGAGGCAATAAATCTGCTGGCTTCGTTCATCAGTATAGTTATTCACCATCAAAGCATCTTTTCTGGCAGTTGCTTTCCAGTTAATGGTTCGGTAATCATCTCCTATTACATATTCCTTTATCTGTTCAAATTCCATGCTGTGCCCTATTTTACGGATACGCTTCACTCCGGCCTCCTGTAAGCGGTTGCTTACAGCAAGCAATTGATAACGGCGCATTTGAATATAAGAGGGATATACTTTCACTACTTGTTCCTCCTGGAAAACATAATGCCTTCTTGCTAATTTTAAAGGCCCATGAACAAATACATTGATATCATGGAAAACATACTCGCCTCTAGAATCAGGTCGTACCGCATATTCCAAGTTATATTGCTCATTACTGGCTACCACAATTTTGCGTATCCATTTTCTTTCCTGGAATTGTGCGGGCAGCTCATCAATAATACTTGCCTTTACCGTAAAGCCATATTTATTTGTTACATGAATGAATACTTTATTGGGATCACCAATACTAAAACGTTCTGAGACATCCCTGCCTGCTTCGATCCCATTTTTCTTGCTAAACACAAGAATTGTATCTACTGCCACAGCAATTAACAACAACAACAATAACAGCCCGGCAATTTCAAAAAAGGCAGGAATAAAGTAGCTTATTGCAAACAGTACTGCTGCGGAACCAGCTACATAAAATACGATATTGTTTAAATAGAAGTTTTTCATTTATCTCGGCACATCCATGCTTTGAATGATTTGTTTAATAACATCATCCTCTGTTATTCCTTCCATTTCCTTATCGGGTGATAAAATGATACGATGACGAAGAACAGGTGTGGCTACGTCTAATATATCTTCGGGTGTTACAAAGTCACGGCCCTGCATGGCAGCCATTGCCTTTGCTGCATTCATAATAGATAACGATGCTCTTGGTGATGCCCCGAGATAAATTGATTTGTGATTTCTTGTTTGGTGAATAAGCTTTCCAATAAATTGTAATAACTTTTCTTCTATCAGCTGCGACTTTATTTGTTTTCGCAAGGCTGTAATCTGCTCGCCGCCTAATGCAGACGTTATCATATCCAATGGTTTTACATCACCCATGCTGTTAAACTTATTAAGTATTGCTATTTCCTCCGTTTCGGTTGGATAAGGAACAGTTATTTTAAATAAAAAACGATCTAGTTGTGCTTCCGGCAAACGATACGTTCCTTCCTGCTCTACCGGATTTTGCGTAGCCAGTACCATAAATGGTAATGCCATAGGATAGGTTCTTCCATCAACCGTTGCCTGCCTTTCTTCCATTATTTCTAACAAAGCCGATTGGGTTTTTGCAGGAGCCCTGTTAATCTCATCTACCAATACAATATTGCTGAATATTGGTCCCTTCTTAAATTCGAACACTGCTTCTTTTGGATTGAATACAGGTGTTCCCAAAACATCTGATGGCATCAAATCTGGTGTAAACTGTATACGGGAAAAACCAGCATTGACACTTTTTGCCACCAATTTTGCAGTTAGCGTTTTAGCTACACCTGGCACACCTTCTATCAGTACATGCCCATCAGCAAGTAATGCGGCAATTATTAGCTTTACCATTTCATCCTGCCCTACAATTATTTTTTTGATCTCATTCCGGATGGAAAGTACTGCGTCATTAAGAGCAGACAGGTCGGTACGTGGCTGAAAAATTTGTTCTTCCATGTTTATGTTTTTTGATAGAAAGTTTCTAATTGTTTATAAAAACCGGTCAATTGATTTGGACTAATACCCGGTGCAGTATCAATATAATTAATAAAAGAAATAATCTGCCGTATTTCCCCTTCATCTGCTCCTGATTTATAGCGAAGGTTCGTTATAAACTCTTCGTCCAGGTTGCCGGTAGCCAGTTTATATTTATTTCTGACATGTTCCAGGAAATATGCCGACATCTTTTTGGAAAGATTTCTATGGTCTCCTTTGTCATGATACAACCGGCCAATTGTTTTTACAAAATCGAGGGATTCGTTCTTTGGTTTTTTAATAAGAGGGATATAGCGTTGCCGTCTTCGCATTTCCATTAACACATACAAGAGCAGCAATGCCATGGCTAACCAAAATGCTGCCCGGAATGGTCTTTTCCCCTCGTCGTTCTTCATATTCATCAGCACCTTAAACCAGCCCTTCTTTTCCTGGGGCTGGTCTGATTGTGGTTTCCGAATATAGTACTCGTCCCAAACAATTTTTTTTGTCCCTGGATCAATAACAGACAATGCCTTCTCATAATAATCCATATTGTTTTTATGGAGAAGGAAATAGTTGCTGAAGGCCAATGGTTCCAGGTGAATATAAAAATTGCCAGCACCCGTACGAAGATGAATAAAAAGTATACGCCCCGTTCCATCATAGCCCAATACATTAGTGGCAAGAGAATCGATGCTAGAAAAAAAAGAATTGAAAGCTTTACCGGGATAACTATATGTCGCCTTTCTCTCGTAGGGTGGTTTTGCCAGGGAAGTTTTCATATTGCCTTTCAAATCTTCTACACCGAAAAGGGAAAGGTCGTATGAGCTACTGGCACATTTTAAAATGCGTTCAGCAGTCGCAGAAATATATTGGGCACTAATAAATACATCATTTCCTTTTTGAGCAAATGAGATGATTTTTTTGAGTTCATCTTCGTCCGCATCAAAGCGTTTGGTTATAACTATATAAGCTTGCTTGGTATCAAAATAAGATAGGGAATCCCAATAGCCCGGTACTTGCCGGCTGGTATATATTGATGCCTGTGGAAATATATGAGGTAAGTTTTGAAAAGCTGCATAGGTTCCGTAAGGAATTTTATCCTGTCGCTTCAATGTCACTCGTTCATCGAGTATACGCTGATTTTTTTTGTTGTTTGAAACAAACAGGAATAACAAAGCTCCAATCAGTACTGCTATTAATATATAAGGTGTGCTTTTTTTCAATTTCTCGCCAGGTTTTTTTCAAACAAATCAAAATCGTTTCTTATTATCTTATAGGCATCTTCATTTATTTCAAACTGGCCATACCAGGTGTACTCATAGTTGCGGGTGATGCGAAAAAAATCTTTATAGTAATTAGTGGGATGGAGTTGCAACAGGTAATCAAAATTTGTTTTGTCTTGCTTATAGTTGATCACATTTTTCTCAGACATATTTTTCAGCAATCGCAAAAACATTAATCGTACGGCCAACCTGTAATTGGCTTGTGCGGCAGCTTTCTCAATTTCCCGCTGGTAATTGATGGCAAAAATATCTTCTGTAGCTATTTCCTCTTCCTCTAATTGCACCAATTTTTTCTTCTTTCTGAATAAGCCTATATTACTATCTGCCAGGTACAACATTATTACAGCGGCAAATACCCCTATAACTAGTATCCAAAACAAAGTTTTTACCCATGTCTGTTGCCCGAATGGTTTATAACTCTTATTACCTTTTTTTCCCTCCGGGGCTTTTTCTATTTCAGCATTAGCATACCAAAATGCTTCATCATTCTGCATACCCTTCTTTACACTGTCTGGAACCTTTCGCTGCGCTACTTGTAAAGTATCATACTGGTCTTTATTCTTAAAATAAATTCCGTCCACCTCCTCATCCTTATATTCATCTTCTTCAGGCGGTGGTGGTGGATTATCAATCTCTTCTATAACTGTATCACTTAATGATAGATCATTAAATACAGTATCATATTGTGCATTTGCATTTAAAGAAAATGACTGCAGCAAGCAAAATAGCAGGATGCTGATACAAAAAGTCCGGCTTATATGTAGTTGATAATTTTTCAGCACTTACACATCCTCCTCGTTTAACTGTTCAGATAGTCTGCGCCCAAGCCGGATTGGATAAATAATAAAATACCAGATCACAAACAGAACAGACAATGCAAAAACGGCTGTAGTAAGAATCGAAATATCATTATAAAGACGGGTAATAAATCCTTCAAAAAAAGCAGCTAATCCAAAAACGGGAATTAAACCAATCATAATTTTCACTCCGTCCTTTGCTCCTTCTTTAAAAGCATCAATACGACGTTTCGTACCAGGGAATAAAAAACTTTTTCCAAGTATCAATCCGGCTGCTGCTGCAATAATCAATGCAGTGATTTCTAATGTGCCGTGTACAAATACAACCAACCAAAAATCTATTCCTAATCCTTTTGAAGAAAAAAACTGGTCGAATGTTCCCAGCATAACTGCATTCTGTGCTTCCATGTACAAACTGGGTACTCCACAAAAAATTCCTGAAACAAACATGAGCATTGACACCCGGATGTTATGAATCATCAGCATTAACCAGCTTAATAGGGGATTACCATGTTCGTAAATGCCAAAAGGATTTCCATTCTCAATATTGTCCAGTGTATGATCAACATACCGGTCGCCAAAAATACTACGGGGTATACTTTCGTCTTTTGCCGAAACGAAGAACCCAATAGCAAAAAAGATAAGAAAGAAAATAAAAGAGAATAATACAACCCGGTGGTGCTTGCGGATGGTTAACGGCAGATCATACTTCCAGAAAGTAACCAACCTGTTCGACTCCTCTTTTCGATTTTTATAAATATCAAGATAAATACGGGATGCCTGCGAGTTGATAAAATGGGTAACCTTCCCGGAAGGATAAAATGTTTTAGCATAGGCCAGGTCATCTACCAGTTGAGTAAAGTCTGCCGCCATTTCATCAGGGTCGCTGGATGGAAGTTGCTGGTTCTTCAGCCACCGGTCTTTATTCTTTTTTATAAATAATGCCTCTCTCAAAAGGGTGCTTTGGGTTGTAAAATACTGCATTTATAAAAGATAAAAGCATGGGTTTAAAAATTTATCAGCTAAAAAATATTAATTTGACCTTTTAAATAAAACCCGGCTAATGGCGGTTATAAAAGTCCCTACGAACTTTAATATTGATGTTGAGTTTGAAATACCGGAGTTCTACAGGCGGCTTATTTCATTATTCGTTGATATTATTATTGAATATTTCTATCTCCGCATTGCAACGGAAATCTTTAAGAGCATTGCTCAAAATTCGTACGGTTCTGCAGACAGTAACTATGATCTGAGTGCTGTAGGGCTTTTGCTTTTTCTTCCTATATTGCTCTATCATGTCGTATTGGAAATCACTCTGAACGGTCAGAGTATTGGTAAAAAGGTAATGGGTATACGGGTGATACATGAAAATGGCGGCCGCCCGAGTATTAGCCAGTTTCTTATCCGGTGGCTCCTTAGGGTTTCTGATGTATGGATTGCCCTGTTATTAATTATTCTGATTAGCGATCCCAGCTTTGGCCGCAACCCGGAAACAACTTTTATAATATTGGCTGCCCTAGGATTTTTAGTTACAGATATTGTATTGGTAACATCTTCTAAAAAGGGGCAGCGAATAGGTGATATTTTAGCAAAAACAATTCTTATCCGTATTAATACAAAGAGCAATATCGAAGAAACGGTATTCCAGGATGTGGCAGATAGTTATGTCCCTTCCTTTCCGCAAATAATGCAACTGAGCGATAAGGACATTAATGCTATTAAAAGCATTTTAGAAACGGCCCGAAAGAAAACTGATTTTACTATGGCAGAAGCGGCCAGTTCAAAAATAAAAGCACACCTTAAAATTGAATCAAACATGTCACCGTTTGATTTTTTAGAGACTTTGCTAAAGGACTATAACTATCTATCCGTAAAATAATTCAGTGCTAAATAAAAACCCCAAAGAACTATTCTTAGTAGCCTTTGGGGTCGATTATTTAAATTAAGTTGAGAACTTACGCAGTTAGTGCTGCCATTCCTCCCGTAACTAATGCCATTATAAAAAATGCTAATCCAATAATGGTTAATATACCTAAATAGCGAAATGTCTTTTTAAGACTCCTGAATGATTCTGCAAGCATCAGATCATCTCCCGAAGTAAGTGCCAATTTCATTTTATTAGCAAACTGCAGGGTAAACAAACAGGGGAAAAAGTACAATAAGGCAAATAAAATATAAACAAACATCATACCCACACCAAGCCCGGCAGTAGACATACCTTGTTGCCGGTATAGGTCTTCATATTCACTGCTGGCCTTAGAAACTGCCAACGAAGCAATGATTCCGAATATTACCATTAACACCAGGGTTATCATTCCGCATATAGCTAAAAATCGGGCCCATTTAGCTGCTTCTCCTAAATGTGATTTTGCATCACTGGAAACTCCTAATTCAAATAAGGATGAGTTTTGATTTTGATCCATTGTAGTTTATTTTGGTTTTTTATAAATGTACTTCGCTTTACGGATACTCCAAATTTTGTTTTAAACAATTAATAAGCTCTTGCAAATAATACCCTTTGCGAAGAGGGATTTCCCGTTAAAATACACTTTCCATCCTCCTGTTTATTCTCCAATGGGATACACCTTATCGTTGCCTTTGTTTTATCTTTTATCGCTTCTTCTGTTTCAGGAGTTCCATCCCAATGTGCTGAAACAAATCCTCCTTTCTCATCAAGCAATTCTACAAATTCATTCCAACTGTCAGCATTAGTGATATGCTCATCCCTGTAAATTTTTGCTTTTTCAAACATGTACAATTGTATCTCAGCTAATAAACTTTCTACATATTGTGCAAGACCTTCTAATGCCACTACTCTTTTTTCTTTTGTATCACGACGGGCAATTTCTACAACATTCTTTTCCAGGTCTCTTGCACCCAAAGCTAATCTTACCGGTACACCTTTCATCTCATACTCAGCAAATTTCCAACCCGGTCTGTTGTTATCATTATCGTCATATTTAACCCGAATGCCGAGAGCCTTTAATTCCTTAATTATTTCGTGGGCTTTCGCATCAATCAAAGCTTTTTGTTCATCGCCTTTATAAATTGGAACTATCACTACCTGATGGGGTGCAATGCGTGGAGGAAGTATTAATCCCTGGTCATCGCTATGCGCCATTACCAATGCACCAATCAACCTTGTACTCACACCCCAACTGGTGGCCCACACATACTCCAATTTATTTTCTTTATCACTGAATTTTACATCAAATGCTTTTGCAAAATTTTGCCCAAGGAAATGAGAAGTGCCCGCCTGCAATGCTTTTCCATCCTGCATCAATGCCTCAATGCAGTAAGTATCCTCTGCACCAGCAAAACGTTCATTCGGACTCTTTACTCCTTTTATCACCGGAACAGCCATCCAATTTTCAACAAAGTCTGCATACACATGCAGCATTTTTTCTGTTTCTTCAATGGCTTCCTGTTTGGTAGCATGGGCAGTATGTCCTTCCTGCCATAAAAATTCGGCAGTTCTTAAAAACAACCTCGTCCGCATTTCCCAACGTACTACATTAGCCCATTGATTTATCAGTAAGGGTAAGTCACGATAAGATTGTATCCAGCCTTTATAAGTATTCCAGATTATAGCTTCGCTGGTAGGTCGAATCACCAATTCTTCTTCCAGTTTAGCTTCCGGATCAACCATTAATTTTCCTTTATTATTGGGATCGGCTTTTAGCCGGTAATGCGTTACAATAGCACATTCTTTTGCAAAGCCTTCTGCATTTTTTTCCTCAGCCTCAAACAAACTCTTTGGAACAAACAATGGAAAGTAGGCATTAACATGGCCTGTATCTTTAAACATTTTATCCAATGCATCCCGCATATTCTCCCATAGGGCAAACCCATAAGGTTTTATAACCATGCATCCCCGTACGGCCGAATAATCTGCCAACTCCCCCTTTATTACTAAATCATTATACCATTGTGAATAATCAGCTGCCCTTGATGTAATCTCCTTACTCATGTTGTTTTTAAGTTTAATCCGTTACTAAGCTTTGCAAATAATTTAACAGGCTCTAGCACAATATGTCAGCAAATGGTCAAATCTTTGCTGCTGAATTGCAAACGATTGCGCCTGTCAAAAGTCGCACAAAAGTAGTAACTTCATTTTTAACCCGATTAAACCATTTGCCATGAAATCAGCAATTTTACTCCTGGCATTCTTTACAGCTGCTTTTAGCAGTTGCACTACCGCTTACAAAACCGGTCAAACTCCCGATGATGTTTATTTCTCTCCTGCTTCACCACAGGATGAATATGTGCAAACAGAAAGGGAAGAAAGACGGAATTATCGCAACGACGAGTACTATGATGACCGTTACCTTCGTATGAAGGTAAGTAACCGTTATCGCTGGAACGATTTTGATGATTGGTACAGGTATGAAAGGTATGGCTTTGGGTATGGCTATGTTTATGGCAGTTATAATAACCCTTACAATTCATGGAATTATTATTATAATCCCTATTGCCAAAGCCCAGTAATATTTAATCCCAAAAATACTACTACTGCTTACAGCAGGCCGAGAACATTTAACCTGGGCACATACAATCCAGTTGCAACAAATAATAGTAAAAGCAGCAATGTATTCCGGTATACTAATACATCGAACAATAATAATACCTACAATTCACCGAGAAACAGCAATCGAACCAACAGTAATTCCGGTACTGTGCTGAGAGATATTTTTGGAAGTAGTAATAACAGCAGCAAATCAACCAATAACAATTCATCAAGCAATTCTTCTAACAGTAGTGGCAAGTCCAGCAGTTCCAGCTCGTCTGGCAGCAGTGCCCCGGTAAGAAGATTTTAAGTAATTCTGGAAAAGCCTTTTTATTAAAGGCTTTTCTTTTATAGGTAGTCAAACCGAAGCCGCTGCAATAACTAACTATTTACCTTATTTAATTCATGCTATCATGAGAAAGCTTTTTTTCATATTAACTGGTATTGTCTTTTCATTTTCATTGCTGGCACAAGAGCCTGCTGATGCTCTTCGATATTCCTGGCATTCATCAAGTGGTTCTGCAAGACAACAGGCTATCGGTGGTGCTATGGCTTCACTCGGTGGTGACATATCAGCTACTTTTGTAAACCCGGCTGGTCTGGCATTTTATAAAACAGGTGATTTTGTTCTTACGCCTGGTTTTAATTTATCAAATAATAAAGGAACATATTTTGGCCGCACAGAAAAAGACAAAAGAAACAATGTTTCATTTGGTACAAGCGGTTTTGTATTTGGCACCGACAGGGGTACGAACCGTAATAAAGCATCCGGAGGCATTGCTGTTTCCATTGCCATCAACAGAACAGCCAACTTTGCCAGCAATGTTTTGTACCGTGGATTGAATACTCAGAGTTCCTACTCCCAAAAATTTCTGGAAGAATTACAAAATGATAATATTACAACTGATGCAGCTGCATTCAATTATCCATTTGGAACCAGTCTTGCTATCAACACTTACTGGATAGATACCGCAAACGGATGGAATGCTGGCAATAAAACCTTTCAATCCTTAGCAGCACCCCTGTTGCAAACTGGCGGATTGATACAGGAACAACAAATTAAAAACCGCGGCGGCATTAGTGAATTAGCCCTGGCATTTGCCGGCCAAAAAAATGATAAATTATATTTTGGCTTTACGCTTGGCGTCCCGTTTTTAAGATATGATAAAGAATCAATTTTTACTGAGGCCGATGCAACAACCAATGCCAGCAACCGATTCGATTTTGCTTCTATTACTGAGAACTTAACCACTAATGGTACCGGAGTAAATATCAAGCTGGGAATGATTTTTAAACCGG
Source organism: Chitinophagaceae bacterium IBVUCB2 (assembly GCA_002127295.1). GTDB lineage: Bacteria > Bacteroidota > Bacteroidia > Chitinophagales > Chitinophagaceae > JJ008. The sequence continues at coordinate 715,778 of NFUV01000002.1, read as the reverse complement.
TCGAATATGTGAGATTAGGACTTGCATTTCATACTCCTACTTTTTACAGGCTTACAGATACGTACAATACTTCCATAACGACTAATACTGAATCATTTCAGGGCATGCAAACACAAAGCTCCGGAACATTTACTGGTAACACAGACGCACAATTTAATTATTGGATGTTTACACCATACCGGGTGATGGCCAGTGCATCATATGTATTGAGGGAGATTGAAGATGTGAGAAAACAAAAAGGATTTCTTACAGCTGACATAGAATATGTGAACTATAAGGCATCTTCTTACACTACCGATCCCGAAGCAGAAAGCGAAGAAGCTAATGCATATTTTAAATCATTGAACAAAGCAATTGATAACGCTTATAAAGGAACATTTAATTTTAAAGTGGGTGGAGAATTAAAGTTCACAACCATTATGGCAAGATTGGGAGCAGCTTATTATGGCAACCCTTATAAAAATTTAGCAGGAGAAAAAGGGAGCCGCTTTTCTTTAAGCGGGGGTCTGGGCTATCGCAACAAAGGCATGTTCATTGACCTTGCCTATGTGCACACCATGGGCAAAGATGTGCATTTCGCCTATCGTTTAGAAAGAACACCCTTTACCGGGGCAAACATTAGATCAACCAATGGGAATGCCATAATAACTATTGGCTTTAAGATTTGAGTCGCAATCAAACTAACACTTGAGAGAGGGCATCAGTAATGATGCCTTTTTTTGTTTAAATAAGTTGCAGTGATAGATTACTCAGGCAAATTACTCAGAACCTGTACTGCAAACGAAAGTCAATCAAATCAGCTACTTCTTTATGCACTTTCAAATTAAATCCGGCAAACAAATGGTTGCTGAGTTTATATCGTAAACCCCAGCGATGATAATAGCCCGTATGAAAGGATGGATAACGGGTGATATATTTACCCATTTGCTGACTGAAAATTACTTTCCCTAATAAAAATTCATGGCCAAGCGTTATTGCCGTTGTTACTCCCGGCTGACTATTGTCATGTGGTGCCGCCTCATCGTTTTTGTAACTGCTGTAAGAAATCTCTACTCCACCAGTAAGAGCATTAATTCTGCTTACTGGAAAAGAAATCTGTGTAAACATTCCTAACATATAGCGACGCTTTGCTTTCCATAAATCATGAAATGCTTGTCCTGGTGTAAACATTATACCCGCATCAATAAAAGGACCACCGGGGCTTCTTTTAGCATGGACATATTTATACTTAGGTAACATATTATTTTCTGGGTAATAAAGTACTGAGGCAGATAGCATCATCCAGTTAAGACCAGCATTAGGCTGATTAGCATGCCCATTTGAAATATGATTAAAGTTGCCATTAATTTCTGCAGTGATTTTTTTACTGATCCGAAAACCAATACCACTACTTAAATGGAGATAAGGAGTAAAATGATTGCTATATGCAAGGTTGGTACTATTGCTCTCTTTATCATATGGCTTTGTAAAATACCCTATCCCCGCATCTCCCCTGAATTGAAATTGAAAGCTTTTACCTATCCTATAAACAGGTTGTAAAAAAATGGAAGCTATTATACCTTTTCCAAAAACAGGGCTATTAAAATCAAGATAAGACAAATTGAATCCACGGCGCAAGTACGTCCGGCAAATACTGAAAGAAGAATAGCCAAATTGCTGAAGTGAATAATCTACCCCTATGGAAACAGGTTTTACATCTTTTGCACTGCTTACAGAAGCCTTATGCACCAAGGCTGTACCACGTTGAAAGGTGAGTGCAAATACTTTTTTACAGATAACACTATCAGTTTCCTGCTGGGCCGAAAGATAATTTGGCAACAACAAAAGCATTATAAAAATTACTCTAATCATTAAATTGAAATAACAGTTTTCTACGGATTACAAGTTTTGTCGCTTGCATTTTTTTTACAGCTCCGAAATTGAGAGATAAATTATATTTTCCCCCGAAGGCACAGGACCTAAAATAGGTCTCGTTATTGGTAGTTATTTCAATCGAAAGCCCTTGCCTGCTTTTACTACATTATTTGTAGCTAAAGAAAGGTACAAAAGGCAGCTATAAAACAGGAATTTATTTTAATGTAAATCCATCCAGGAATTTAGTATTGAAATCGCCGCTGCGGAAACGTTCATCCTGCATTAATTGCAAATGAAAAGGAATAGTTGTTTTTACTCCTTCGATTACATACTCACTTAATGCACGGTACATGGTCTGAATTGCTTCCGGACGGGTTTGTGCTACGGTAATAAGTTTACCAATCATAGAATCGTAGTAAGGAGGAATTACATAACCGGCATATACATGGCTATCAACTCGTACTCCATGCCCTCCGGGTTGGTGCAATACGGTGATCTTTCCTGGTGATGGACGAAAATCATTATAAGGATCTTCCGCATTGATGCGGCATTCGATTGAGTGATTGCGGGGAATATAATCTTGCCCGGAAATTCTTTCACCCATCGCAATTTTGATCTGCTCTTTTATTAGATCGAAATTGATGACTTCTTCTGTTACGCAATGTTCTACCTGGATACGGGTGTTCATTTCCATGAAATAGAAGTTGCGGTGTTTATCTACAAGAAACTCAATCGTCCCTACACTTTCATAATTGATGGCACTGGCTGCTTTCTTGGCGGCTTCTCCCATTTTATACCGAAGCTCATCCGTCATAAATGGCGAAGGTGACTCTTCCACCAATTTCTGATGCCTTCTTTGTATAGAACAATCCCTTTCACTTAAATGACAAACAGTGCCGTACTGATCGCCTGCTACTTGTATTTCAATATGACGAGGCTCTTCTACAAATTTTTCCATGTAGATGCCATCATTCTTAAATGATGCAGCGGCTTCTGCCTTTGCAGTATCGTATGCTTTTTCTATTTCACTTTCTTCCCAAACAATTCTCATTCCTTTACCACCACCACCTGCTGTTGCTTTTAGTATAACAGGATAACCCATGTTTTTTGCCAACCCTTTTGCCTCATCCACACTTTGTAACAAACCCTCACCTCCGGGTACTACAGGTACACCAGCTTTTATCATAGTTTCCTTTGCTGTGATTTTGTCACCCATGGAATTGATCATATCAGGTGTTGGCCCGATAAATTTTATTCCATGATCATTACATATCTGTGCAAATCTTGCATTCTCTGCCAGGAAACCATAGCCAGGGTGAATAGCATCTGCATTGGTAATTTCAGCAGCAGCCATCAGGTGAGCTATGTTAAGATAGGAATCGGAACTTTGTGGCTTGCCAATACAAACTGCTTCGTCAGCAAATTTCACATGGAGGCTGTCTCTGTCAGCAGTAGAATAAACAGCGACTGTTTTAATACCCATTTCCCTTGCTGTGCGGATAACCCGTAAAGCAATTTCGCCTCTGTTAGCAATTAGTATCTTCTTGAACATTTTATTTATTTGAAGATGAATAAAAAGTGATGCTCATAGTTGATGGTTCATGGGTTAATGTCATGAACGATGAACTATAAACAATGAACTGTTTATGCGGGTTCAACCAAAAACAGTGGTTGATCGTATTCTACCGGAGAAGCATCTTCTACCAGCACTTTTACAATCTTACCTTTTACTTCGCTTTCAATTTCGTTGAAGAGTTTCATGGCTTCAATAATGCAAACCACTTTACCCGGCGATACTTCTGTACCTACATCTGCCAGGTTTGGTTTATCCGGAGCCGATTTGCGGTAAAAAGTACCAATCATCGGGCTTTTAATAGTAATAGTATTTGTTGCGGGCACTGCAGCTTTTGAAGCTTCGCCTGCCGGAGGTAGTGCACTCCCTTGTTGTGGCGCAGCTACTTGTTGTTGAGGGGCGGGTGCATACACCGGGGCTTGTGGGAAAGAAGAGGAGACGATTTGTGCTACATGTTCCTCTTTTTGCTTTATAGTGACTTTAAAGTCTTTTTGCTCAATAGTCAATTCACCAATATTCGATTTGTTGACCATTTTGATCAACTCTTGAATTTGTTTGTAGTCCATGTTTTTCAATTTAATAGACGTTTTGGTTTTAGAAAGCCATTTCCTTATTGGTAAGGACGGCTAAGGTAATGAAATCAAAATGAGAAAGTCGATGATTTTTGGAAAATTAGGCCAGAAATGGGCCAAAATGATATAAAAATGGCCTTAAATCGATGATTTCAGGCCATTTTTTATCAAATTTTATAGGACTATTCTTTTACTCTTTCTACGTATTCGCCAGTTTTTGTATTTACCCGGATAAGTTCCCCTTCATTTACAAACAAAGGAACTCCAATGGTAGCACCAGTTTCCACAGTTGCTTGTTTTAATGTTCTCGTTGCAGTATCCCCTCTAAGGCCGGGCTCTGTATAAGTAATCAGTAAAACTATTTTATCTGGCAATTCCGCTCCAAGGATCTGATCAGTTTCGGTATTGATCAACACACCAACTTCCTGTCCTTCTTTCAAATATTGCGGAGCATCAATTGCAGATTCCTGTAACGCCACTTGCTCAAAAGTTTCATTATCCATGAAATTGTACCCCGTATCATCTTTGTACAAAAACTGGTAAGTACGTTTTTCTACTCTTACAGGAAAGATATTATCGCCTGAGTTCCAGGTTTTTTCTATTGAACGGTTATTATCTACCCCTTTCAGTTTCGCCCACACTTTAGCAGCGGCACGGGCCGTTTTATTTTCTCCAAACTCCACTATGGTATAAAGACTGCCATCGAGGTTGATAATCAAACCACGACTGATATCTGATGTTGTTGCCATTTACTTTTTTTTGAGGCGGCAAAGATAAGGGAGGGATGGCTGACGGCAAAAGGAAAAGAAAGGCTTCTTTTGGAAGCAAAACAACCGATTGAATACCCGTGTCGTCGTTTAATGACCATTTCTATTTCTAATAAATTACCTTTTCTTTGATGCCGATGAAAAAAAATATTACCCTATTATTAGTATTGGCACTTTCGTTCACTGCTTTTTCGCAGGTAGATTCTATACAGCCGCCTTATAAGAAATTTCCAACTTACCCACCGGTTAAATTGCTATTGCCTGATAGCAGCAATTATTATACAAAGGCTGACCTTCCTAAAAAGCTACCAATAATTTTGATGTTATTTAATCCGCAGTGTGAGCATTGTCAACATGAAACCAGGGAGCTTACCAAAAACATTGATAAGTTTAAAGACCTATATATTGTTATGGCCACCTTTGCCCCTTTTGATTCGATGATGAAGTTTAGAGCACAGTATAACCTGGCTTCATTCAAAAACATCGTTGTAGGACAAGACACTCATTATTTTTTACCTAGCTTTTTTAATATTCGAAATCTTCCCTTTCATGCATTCTATAATAAAAAGAAAGAATTAATTTCAGCTTTTGAAGGGTCGTTGCCACTTGAACGTATTCTTTCAATATATAAAGACTGATCAACTAAAACTTTACGCTATGAAAAGAATTGTATTACTCCTCTTAGCAACCTGTTTTGCTTCTCTGGCATTTGCACAAAGCACCGAAGGCGACCCCGCCAATAAGTTAAAACCAGATTTACCTGCTTTTAAACTCTTATCATTGGATAGTACCAAAGTGCAAACTAAAGAGCAGCTCGCAAAAGGAAAGCCAGTAATGATTTTGCTTTTTAGCCCTGATTGTGATCATTGTAAACAATTGACTGAATCAATTGTGGCCAATAAGAAAAAATTAAAAGATATACAGGTTGTTATGAGCTCTTTTAAAAGCCTGCCGCTAATTAAGCCCTTTTACGAAGCCACGAAAGCATCAGAAATACCAAATCTTATAATTGGAAAAGATTTTTCCTGGTTTTTTTCGTCTTATTACAAGTTTCAAAAATACCCCCTCATAGCTCTATACAATAAAAACCACCAACTTATTAATACCTATGAGTATACTGTTGATATAAAGCAATTGCTTGATATTTTAAATAAATAAGCCTCATTTTACTACCTGAGAAATGTTCTGTTGCCCTACCTTTGCGCCGCAAACCTGCCTGTCGGCAGACAGGTAATTTTCAATTAATAAATTTTTCTTCATGAAAGTAACTGTTGTAGGTGCTGGTGCCGTTGGTGCTACCTGCGCTGATAATATTGCCCGTAAAGAGCTTTGCACGGAACTTGTTTTACTCGATATTAAAGAAGGTATTGCTGAAGGCAAGGCACAGGATATGATGCAAACTGCCACCTTGCTTGGCTTTGATACAAAAATTACCGGCAGCACTAATGATTATACTAAAACTGCCAACAGTGATGTAGTAGTCATTACATCAGGTTTGCCCCGTAAACCCGGTATGACCCGTGAAGAACTAATTGGTGTAAACGCTGGCATCGTTAAAGGTGTTTGTGAAAATATTTTAAAGCATTCGCCTAATGCCATCATCATTGTTATCAGCAACCCGATGGATACAATGACTTATTTAGCATTGCAATCAACCGGAATTCCTAAGAATAGAATTATTGGAATGGGCGGCACTTTAGACAGCAGCCGTTTCAAATACCAGCTGAGCCAGCATTTAGAATGCAGCCCTGCTGATTTAAACGCTGTAGTTGTAGGCGGGCATGGTGATACTACAATGATTCCGCTTATTCGCCTGGCAACCTGGAACAGTACTCCTGTTACTAATTTTTTATCTGCAGAACAGCAAGAAAAAATTGTAAAAGATACAATGGTGGGTGGTGCTACCCTGACTGCTTTAATCGGTACTTCTGCATGGTATGCGCCGGGTGCTGCAGGAGCTGCATTGGTAGAAGCAATTGTTAGAGATGAAAAGAAACTATTTACCTGCTGCGTAGCATTGGATGGCGAATACGGACAAAAAGATATTTGTTTAGGTGTTCCGGTTACTATCGGCAAAAATGGTTGGGAAAAAATTCTTGATTTTAAATTGAATGATAGCGAACAGGCTGCTTTCAATAAAAGTGCAGATGCTGTTAGAAGTATGAATGATGTGTTGAAGACTTTATAATAAAGTTGCTCCTGAATATATTACCGGCTGCAATCATGTAGCCGGTTTTTTATTTAGTTAAATGAAAACAATAGCGGAATAATTTTCCTTCAAAATCAAAAGGAGTTGTCGCTTTTGTAATATCTTTTATAGCAGCAGATTTTATTGCGGTAGTATCCAGTTCAAATTTTCTAAAGTTGGTACTAAAGTAAAGGGCACCTCCTTTCTTTAAACTATTTATACAATCATTTATCAATTCCACATGATCCCGCTGAATATCTAAAACATCTTCCATCCGTTTACTATTGCTGAATGTGGGCGGGTCCATCACAATAATGTCGAAATATTCAGGGGATAGATTTTTAAGGTACTGTTTTACATCTGCATGAATAAACTGGTACTTTACCTCATCTGAGTAATTATTCAATTTTAAATTCCTTGCAGCCCAGTTCAAATATGTTTTTGATAAATCAACTGTCAGCACTTCCTCAGCACCACCAGCAGCAGCATACACGGAAAAAGAACCCGTATAGGCAAAAAGATTCAGCACTTTTTTGCCCTTGCTTTGCTCTCTCAGCATTTGTCTTGTAATACGATGATCCAGAAATAATCCCGTATCTAAATAATCACTAAGGTTCACTAAAAATTTCAACCCGTTTTCTTCTACCACAAACTCATGTTGCGCTTCATCGTATTTCTGGTATTGTCCCAGGCGGCCGGGTTTTCGTTGCCGGAGTTTTAAAAATATATTCTCCTTCTCAATCTCGATAATTGCAGTAATAATAGCCATGCTTTTTTCCATCCAATTGTCATGCTCCTCATCTGTCATTCCGTGACTGCGTTTATATTCAGCCACATATAGTTTATCTCCATACAGCTCAATACAAAAAGGAAATTCCGGCAGATCATGATCATATACCCGGTAACAGCTTACCCCCTGCCGTTTAGCCTGCTTGTGGATGTGCCTCCACACTTTTGTGAGGCGGTTATGCAGCATCAAAAATTTCTCTTCCGTCATCAGCCAAATTTTAACGAAATTAGCTGTTCCTTTTATGTATGCAATTGTTGATATTGAAACTACCGGAAGTTATGCTGCGGCCAACGGCATTACAGAAATCTCCATCCACGTTTTTGATGGCGAAAAGGTTGTGCAGAAATTTGAAACGTTGATCAATCCCGAACAACCCATTCCATACTACATACAAAGTATGACGGGAATCACGGACGATATGGTGGCAGAGGCCCCTTTATTCAGTGCTGTAGCCGAAAAAATATATAACCATCTTAATGGAAACATATTCGTGGCTCACAATGTAAACTTTGATTACTCTTTTATAAATGCACACTTAAAAGAAGCCGGATTTAATCTTGATAGTAAAAAACTTTGTACTGTTCGATTAAGTCGTAAAATCTTTCCGGGTTTCCCATCTTATAGTCTAGGAAAGCTATGCCAGTCCTTAGATATTCGCATTACTGACAGGCATCGTGCCGGTGGCGATACGGCGGCTACTGTAGAAGTATTTCGTTTGTTATTGCAAAATGACAAAGAGCAACATATTCAAAAAAGTCTTTTGCGAAATTCCAAAGAATCTACCTTACCTCCGAATGTTCCTAAAGAACATTTTGACCAACTGCCTTATACACCGGGAGTTTATTTTTTTCATAATGAAAAAGGAAAGGTAATCTATGTGGGTAAAGCGAATAATATCCGCTACAGGGTTAACAGTCATTTTAGTAACAATTCCGATGGCCGGCAAAAACAGAATTTTCTAAAACATATACATGCTATCAGTCATCAACCCTGTGGTACCGAACTAATGGCCTGCATACTCGAATCAACAGAAATAAAAAAAAGGTGGCCAATTTTTAATTCTTCGCAAAAAAGATGGGAAGATGTATATGGTATTTTTTTATATGAAGATCAAAATGGTTATTTGCGTCTCGCTATAGATAAAAACAGGAAGCGATTACACCCGGTACATACTTTTCATTACCTGGTAGATGGGCATGCCATTATGAGAAAATTGATAAAAGACTTTAATCTCTGCCCTAAGTTATGCTTCATGCAAAAAGACCCTGGCAAATGTGATGGCCTTAATGCAGGTTATTGCCATGCTGCCTGCGAACAAAAAGAAAATCCTGCAGCATATAATAAAAGAGTACAACAAGCTTGTGAACATCTCCGCACACAACCAAGTTTTGCAATCGTTGACAAGGGTTTGAACGGGGAAGATCAATCCTGCATATTAGTTTGCGAAGGTGTTTTTTATGGCATGGGATATATACCTGCTGATGCGCAAATAACAAATCCAGATTCACTAAAGGACTACCTTACTTCGTATAGAGAGAATAGTTTTATCCGTAATCTTATTCATGGGTATGCTGCGAGATTTCCTGCCAAAGTTGTTCATTTTAAAACTGCATTAGCACTCTAACCAAGCCACTCAAAATTTTCGGCAAACGGACTCTTATTAAATTTTTCAATTTCCTCTTGTGGCAAAACGGCAAGTTTTCGGGTAAGTCCGTTCATCCATGCAATATCAACCGTAAGTATGGCGGATAATGTTTCAGGTTTTTTCATTATTTCATGTTGAATAGTAAAACGGGAGAAATCCTTTTTCGCTTTTAATAATTTCAGGTTAATTGTTACCGGATCACCGGGTCTTATTTCCCTTCTAAAAATGCACTCTTCCCTAAATATAATTGGGCCGATTTGTAATTCATACATACGTTTCCAGCTTAATCCTTGTTTATCAAGATATGCAACCCTGCACATAGCTCCCCAGTCGTAATAAACTGAATGACGGAGGTGAAAATTCGGGTCCAGGTCTGACCATCTTACTTGTACCGGTAAAGTAAAAGCATCCATAAAGCGTAAATTTTAAGGCTAAATTAAACGATTGATGCAGCCGAAGTCCGTTTCAACCTGTATTTTTGTCAACTTAAATTTTTATATGAAATGAGTCATTAAATTTTCTAGGTAAATTACTACCGGTAATCAATGAAAATATTATGACGAATAACATAAGAATAAAATCAAATTAAATATTACACATGAAACTACTATTATCGTTTGCCGTACTCTTTCTTACCCTTACCCTAAAAGCACAAACAGGCTCCACTAAACCTGTTGCAAAGCCGGTTGCAAAAGTTCCTGCACCCGTATTAAAAAATATATATGACTCAGTAAGCTATGCGGCAGGTGTTAGCGTAGCCAATTTTTATAAACAACAAGGAATAAAAAAATTGAATACCGTAATGGTATCCAAAGCTGTTAATGATGTTCTTGGAGGTAAAAAACCATTATTAGATGATCAGGCATGTAACACGGTAATGAATAGCTATATGAGCAAATTACAAGCTGAAAAATCTAAGCCGAATATTGAAGAAGGTCAGAAATTCTTAGCGCAGAATAAACTAAAGCCTGGTGTAAAAACTACAGCCAGCGGTTTACAGTATGAAGTAATAACAGAAGGAAATGGCCAGAAACCAACAAGTGCGGATAGTGTAACCTGCCACTACAGAGGCACTTTTATAAACGGCACTGGTTTTGACAATTCTTATGACCGGGGTGCTCCTATTACATTTGCTTTAACAGGAGTTATTCCCGGATGGACAGAAGGTTTACAATTAATGACACCAGGATCAAAGTATAAATTCTATGTTCCTTATACACTTGGCTACGGTGCTTTTGATTACATGTCAATCCCCGGCGGCTCTATGCTGATCTTTGAAGTAGAATTGTTAGAAGTTAAAAAGAAGCCACAATAAGAATTAAAAAAAACCAGGTGATACTTAATAAAAAAAGGATAGTTTTTGCTATCCTTTTTTATTATCCGATTTTTTCTTTGGCCCAGCCTAACGCTTTATTGAATTGTTCTTTCTCAGTAAGATTTGTATTGTCAAGTTCCAATGCATCTTTAGCTTTTCTGAGTGGGCTTACCTCCCTGTGGCTGTCTATATAATCCCGCATCTCTAAATTATCCTTTACTTCTTCGACCGTTATGTTCGGGTTCTTCTCATAAAGTTCTTTAAAGCGACGCTGTACCCTTATAGCATTATCGGCTGTCATAAATATTTTAAGCTCTGCTTTAGGAAAAACCACAGTGCCAATATCTCTTCCATCCATCACTATTCCTTTTTGTGTTCCCATTTTTTGTTGCTGTGCTACTGCAAATTCTCTCACCTCTTTAATGGCCGCCACATCACTCACCTTTTCCGCTATTAAAAGATCCCGGATCACATACTCTACATTCTCGCCATTTAAATACATTTCACTGCTATCACTTTTGGGATTAAATACAAACTCAAGATTGATGCTTTTCAATGCTTCTTTAACTTCTTTCTTTTCCGCCCAATCAATATTATTTCTCAGAAAATATAAAGTAATGGCCCGGTACATTGCACCACTATCCACATATAAATAGCCCAGCTTTTGAGAGAGCTGTTTTGCTAATGTGCTTTTACCACAACTCGACCAACCATCAATTGTTATCACAATCTTTTTTGCCATTCAGGCAAAAATACAAATGCTAACTCACACTTAAATTCTAACCGGACAAATCTTCAATAAAAAAACCCGTCTCTTTTAAAATGAGACGGGGTTTAAATTTTTATTCAGCTTTATGCTTTTGACTTTTCTTCTGTTTGCGATTTAAAAGAAAATTTTAATTTACCATTCTCTTTATCCTCGTCCGCTTCAAGAACATCCCCTGCTTTTACACTCAGGTTCAATATTTCTTCCGCAAGCGGATCTTCCAGGTATTTCTGAATAGCCCGGTGAAGTGGGCGGGCACCAAACTGCTGATCATATCCTTTATCAGCTAAGAAGGATTTAGCCGCTTCTGTTAATTCAAGACTAAAGCCAAGCGTTGACAATCTTTTTGTAACACCTTTCATCAGAATGTCAATAATATTGAAGATGTTTTCTTTAGTAAGACTATTAAAGATTATCACATCGTCAATACGATTTAAGAACTCCGGAGAAAAAGTACGTTTCAAAGCCTTTTCAATAACAGCCTTGTTATTTTCCTCCTGGTTTTCAGTACGGGATTGTGTTGCAAATCCCACACCATCGCCGAAGTCCTTCAATTGACGGGCCCCGATATTGGAAGTCATAATGATCAAACTATTCTTGAAATCAACTTTACGTCCGAGTCCGTCTGTCAATTGACCATCATCTAGTACCTGTAGTAAAATATTATAAATATCCGGATGGGCTTTTTCAATTTCATCCAATAGAATTACACTGTATGGCTTACGCCGAACTTTTTCTGTTAACTGTCCGCCCTCTTCATAACCAACGTAGCCTGGAGGCGCACCCACTAAACGGCTAACCGTAAATTTTTCCATATACTCACTCATATCAATACGAATCAGCGCATCTTCTGAGTCGAACATATACCTAGCTAATGATCTGGCCAACTCTGTTTTACCTACACCTGTCGGACCAAGAAATATAAAAGAGCCGATTGGTTTTTTAGGGTCTTTCAATCCTACACGGTTACGTTGTATTGCTTTCACCACTTTTAAAATGGCATCGTTTTGCCCCACAACCATCCCCTGCATATCATCAGCCATTCTTCTAAGCTTCTCAGTTTCTGCCTGTACCATACGCTTAACAGGAATTCCTGTCATCATACTTACAACTTCAGCAATATCCTCTTCTCCAATTGGAAATCGTTTATGTTTACTTTCCTCTTCCCATTCATTTTTAGCTTTCTCCAAATCTTCCTGTAAACGTTTTTCTGTATCTCTTAGAGAAGCTGCTTCTTCAAACTTTTGACTTTTTACTACTTTATTTTTTTCATTCTTAACGTCTTCAATCTTTCCTTCTAGATCAACAATATTTTGAGGAACATTGATATTTTTCAGATGCACTCTGGCACCCACTTCATCCATTACATCGATGGCCTTATCCGGAAGTAACCTGTCAGTAACATACCGATCGCTCAATTTTACACAAGCATCAATAGCTTCCTGGTCATAATTTACATTGTGATAATCTTCGTATTTAGACTTGATATTATTCAAAATCTGGATAGTATCATCCACACTTGGCGGCTCCACCATTACTTTTTGAAAACGACGGTCTAATGCCCCATCTTTTTCAATATACATTCTATATTCATCCAGAGTAGAAGCACCAATACATTGGAGTTCTCCTCTTGCTAAAGCTGGCTTGAATATATTACTTGCATCTAAGGAACCGCTGGCTCCACCAGCGCCTACAATAGTATGTAACTCATCAATAAAGAGGATCACATCACGGTTTTTCTCCAGTTCATTCATGATGGCCTTCATTCTTTCTTCAAACTGGCCACGGTATTTAGTACCGGCAACGAGTGCAGCCAGGTCAAGAGAAATTACTCGTTTATCAAACAAAACTCTTGATACCTTTCTTTGTACAATACGTAAGGCCAACCCTTCTACGATGGCAGTTTTACCCACACCAGGCTCACCAATTAAAATTGGGTTATTCTTTTTACGGCGGGAAAGTATTTGCGAAACTCTTTCAATTTCTGACTCACGACCAACAATTGGATCCAATGCTCCGAGTTCAGCCATTTTAGTAATATCTCTGCCGAAATTATCAAGTACAGGTGTTTTACTTTTTGTTGCACCTTGCTTAGCGCCGCCTTTTTGCTGAGAATATTTTTTTTCTTCATCGAAATCATCGTCATTCTCATCCTGAAATTCGGCACGGGGATCATTTGATTTTACAATCCCCAACTCTTGTCTGAAAAGATCGTAATCCACGTCAAATTGATTTAAAATTTGTGTTGCAATATTTTCTTTGTTCTTTAAAATAGAAAGCATCAGGTGTTCTGTTTCCACTGTGGCACTTTTCAATGCTTTTGCCTCCAGTACTGTTACCCTGATTACTTTTTCTGCCTGCTTGGTCAGCGGCAGGCTATTAATATTGGCAATATTCTTACCAGTTTTATCTTTTACTGCGAGTTCTATTTCCTTTCGTAATTCATAGAGGTCGACATTAAAACTTTTAAGTATCCTAACGGCGGTATTATCCCCCTCCCGAATTAAACCGAGTAAGAGATGTTCGGTGCCGATGAAATCATTTCCCAGACGTAAAGCTTCTTCCCTGCTAAACGAAATAATTTCTTTGACTTGTGTAGAAAAATTATTATCCATATTTAGATAATTGGTTGTTATACAATATTAACGAATAAATTTGGTTCCTGTTCTTCCGTACTTATAAACGGAATGTTGATAATTTAAGTTGTTTGGGGATGACAGTTTTAGCACTTTTCAGGGTATTTTGAAGGCACCCGATTCAAACAAATTAACATCTGCACTAATGCAAGTCAAAACGGATACCAAAGAGAAATTTCATGCCATCACTGTTACCGATCCTATTCTTTCTGCTACTATGACAGATGAACTAAGTGATTGTTTGCTGGTCTACCTCCAAAATGACGTTAAAAACGTAGTACTCATAGCAAAGAATATTGATAAGGTTGATATGGAAGCGGCCGAAAAGCTGGTTAATATTCAACAAAAATTTTATGAGAATAATGCCTCCTTTGTTATTTGTGAGCTGCAAAAACAGGTAGAAGATTTTTTGGATGAAAATGAGCTGTTGGAAATGATGAACGTAACGCCAACTGAAAGTGAAGCCTGGGACATTGTTCAAATGGAAGAAATAGAAAGAGAATTTTTAAACGATGAAGAATAATTCCGTCCTACAGGCAGCTAATAGTTTTATTTCTCCGTCTTTATGTCTTTCCTTAATCCCGCAAAATCGTAGATTACTTCATGTTTGCAGTTACTATACTTGGAAATAATTCCGCTGTACCGGCATTTGACCGTCATCCTACCAGCCAGGTTGTAACGTTGGACGGCAATAATTATTTAGTAGACTGTGGCGAAGGCACACAAATACAATTGATCAACTACAAGATTCGCCGAAGTAAAATATCGCACATTTTTATTTCTCATTTACACGGCGATCATTATTTTGGTTTAATAGGACTTATTAATTCGCTTAGTCTATTAGGACATAAGCAAGAAATGCATGTGTTTGGACCATCGCCGCTTAAAGAAATTATTGAACTGCAATTAAAAGTGGCCGATACACAACTCTGTTATCCGCTGGAAATCCACCATATCACCGAAGCAGCTACATTGTTGGATAATGAAAAACTTCGGGTAAAATGTTTTCGTACCAACCATCGAATAGAATGTTATGGGTTTACTTTCGAACAAAAAAAGCAGCCAAGAAAATTAAATTTAGAGAAAGCAAAAGAGTTTGATATCCCGGCTGTTTTTTATGATCGTTTGAAAAATGGGGAAAATTATACCCGAAAAGATGGTACGTTGGTCGAAAATGAATCAGTGACATTGCCAGCCGAAGCCGGTAAGAAATATGCTTTTTGCGCAGATACAAAATATGACGAAACTCTTATTCCGCATATTGAGGGGGCAGATATGATCTACCATGAAACAACCTACCTGGATAATCTCCGGGAAAGAGCCGAAAGTCGTTTTCACTCCACTACAAAACAGGCTGCACTCATTGCACAAAAAGCAGGGGTAAAAAAATTACTTATTGGTCATTTTAGCAGCAAGTATGATACGCTGGAAGAGTTTGAAGCAGAAGCAAGAGAGGTTTTCCAAAACACAGAATTAGCTTTAGAAGGTGTTTGTTACGAAGTATAATACCAGTTATCTTATCCAATTATAAAATAATGGAAATTCGTTTCGCCAGGTAGCTTCATTGTGTTTGCCATCATCTCTGATTACAGTTGTCATTTTTGATTTAGAAACTTTAGCCATTTGCTCAAATGCTTTTAGCATATCCGGTACCATTGATTCACCTTCCTCTTTTCCGGCATAGAAATATATTTTAGATTTTACTTTCTTTCCTTGTGTTTGCAGGTAACTATATATTTCTGGTGCTATCCAAAATGACGGGGAGAATACCCCTGCTCCACCAAATATTTTAGGATATTTTAAAGCAGCATACATCGAAATTAATCCTCCCATAGAACTTCCCGCAACATAGGTCTTCTTTCTGCATTTCAGTGTTCGGTAGTTTTTATTAATATAAGGTCTAAGTGTATTTGCAATAAAGTCAACATAAGCATCACCCTCGCCTTTTCCAAATCGAATATTATCATAAGGGTTATATTCATTCATCCTTTTATCGCCGCCATTATCAATAGCAACAACGATACAATTTCTGGATTGGGTTGAATCTAAAAAATCATCAACTCCCCACTCACCAGAAAAAGAACTGCTGTCTTCGAAAACATTTTGCCCATCATGTATATACAGAACAGGGTATTTTATTTTTGATGATACATAGTTCTCTGGCAGGTAAATCCAAATTCTTCGGTTCCGATTTAATTGAGGTATGAAAAAAGCAGTTTCTATGATGTGAACATTTTTACTGGCAGAACTAAGTTTGGGCTTGCTTGAAAATTTATCCTGCCAACCTGCTATTGATAATTCAATCATAGCATCGCCTTCTATTTTAAATACCCTGTTTTCTATACCTGCTCCATCTTTAGTACATTCTACATTTTCCCAGCCGCCTCTTGTTATTTTGTATTGGTATGAGCCGCTGTTCAATTTCAACTCTAAATAATAGTTTCCTTTCTCGTCCTTTTTGAATTTATAATTTTGGTTCTGTGGATTCCAGCTGTTGAAAGAACCAGCGGCAAATATGTTATCATCTGCGCTATGGTAAGCAGGCAGAGCTTTTATTTCCAGACGTATAGTGTTTTGCGAACAAACAGCTAGTATTAAAAAAAAAGTTGCAATAATTAAAGTAAACTTGTGCATGAAAATAATATTAAGAAAAAATATGCCCTAAAAACTATTGATATTACTCTAGATATAAGAAGTTACCATTTTATAAAAGTAAACTCAAAGAAATTCTTCCCTTGTTTGTTTTCAACAGTCGCTGTGGCTATTAAAAGACTGTCTTTTTCAAAATCCTCCGATTCTAATATACCTGCTGAATTCTTTTTTATAATTCCCCCGGAATTGAAGCCGAGTTTTTTTAATTGAGCTTTTAAATCAATATTAGTTTCCGAAATAAAAGTATTGAAAGTAAATTCTGTTATTTTATTCTTTGTGTCTGCAGAGCAAGCTAACACATTTCCGTTGGTCTTTGATTCTTTTGCAAAATAGAATAACACACCCTTCTCATCCCAGCTGCTATCCAGCACCATATAATTTAATACGGAAACCAATTTTACCAAAATTGAAAAATCGGCCTTATCTGCAATTTCAACCAATTTTACAGCAGTTATTGATTGTTTCTCCTGAGCATTTGCTTTTGAGATTAATAAAGTAATTGAAATAAGTAGTAACACATTTTTCATGTACGCAAA
Organism: Chitinophagaceae bacterium IBVUCB2; assembly: GCA_002127295.1. Taxonomy (GTDB): domain Bacteria; phylum Bacteroidota; class Bacteroidia; order Chitinophagales; family Chitinophagaceae; genus JJ008. The sequence goes on along the minus strand of NFUV01000002.1, from coordinate 698,484 downwards.
TTTCTATCCCTTCATCAAATCCTTTATTTTCTGATGATGCTTTTCACTCACAAGCCATACGGGCAAACGGAATGTATTTTGACATAATCCCATTTCTGATAAATAAGCTTTTACACCACTTGGACTTCCTTCAGCAAACATTGAGGAGATAATGTCAACGTATTTGTAATGCAATACAGATGCTTCCTTAAATTTTCCTTGTAAACAAAGACGTACCATATCAGAGTACTCTTGAGGATACGCATTTGCAACCACAGATATTAATCCTTCTGCTCCTGCTGCTATCATATGCAAGGTTATCGGGTCATCGCCACTGATAACCATAAAATCAGCCGGCTTGTTTTTTATGATCTGGTTTATTAAATCAAAATTGCCACTGGCTTCTTTGGTAGCAAATATATTTTTACACTCTTTTGCAATACGTACCTGTGTTTCTGCGGTTACAGATTGCCCGGTACGGCCCGGAACATTATACATAATGATGGGCAATGGTGTTGCCGCATCTAATGCTTTATAATGCTGAAAAATTCCTTCCTGGTTGGGTTTGTTATAATAAGGCGACACAGAAAGTATCGCATCATAACCCGTAAGATTAAATGATTCAAATGCATCTACCACTTCAGCAGTATCATTACCACCAATGCCGGCTACTAATGGTAAGCGACCTGCTACTTTTTCTGCTACAAAAGAAAATACTTCCTGCTTTTCTGCACCATGAATGGTAGCACTTTCACCCGTTGTTCCTAATACAACAAGGTATTCAACCTTTCCCTTTATCCAAAATCCAATCAGCTTACCGAAGCTTTCCCAATCAATTGCTCCATCTGCATGAAATGGGGTTACTATTGCTATTCCTGTGCCGGTAAATTTTTCTCTGAGAGACATTTTTGCTTATAATTAGTAATTAATAATTTGCTGGTAACTGAAAAACTTTATCGTGTATTTCTAAAGATAAAAAATGGACAGAACGATGAAGTGTGCGACGCAACAGACGATGCCATGAAAAACTATTGCTCGGTTAATTATTGTATTTCTCCAGACTCACGGGTAACGACTGACGACTTTTTTTTTACACTTCTTCCCAGAATCCCATCTTACCAAACTTTTCAATTCTTGTATTTACTCGTTCTTCCGGCGTTGCTTCTTTCAATTGTTTGATTACAGGTATCAGATAATTTTTGAGAATTTGCGCTGCACCATCATAATCCCAATGTGCACCACCAACTGGTTCGGGAATAATGCCATCTATCAATCCAAAGCCAAGCATTTTATCGGCTGTTAGTCGCAACTGCTCTGCTGCTACTTCTTTTTTATCCCAACTACGCCAGAGAATAGACGAACAACTTTCCGGGCTGATAACAGTGTACCAGGTATTCTCCATCATAAACACTTTATCTCCTACTCCAATTCCTAATGCACCACCACTGGCTCCTTCTCCAATGATAACGCAGATAACAGGAACTTTTAATCGTATCATTTCATAAATGTTACGGGCAATAGCTTCACCTTGACCTCGTTCTTCTGCTTCCAATCCGGGATATGCGCCGGGTGTATCAATCAAAGTAATTACAGGTTTATTAAATTTCTCCGCCAACCGCATTAATCGCAATGCTTTTCGATAACCTTCAGGATTAGCCATACCAAAATTTCGCATTTGGCGCATTTTGGTATTGATACCTTTTTGTTGGCCGATTATCATTACCGTTTCTCCACCCAAACTGGCAAAGCCACCTACCATTGCTTTATCGTCTTTTACATTGCGGTCGCCATAGAGCTCCACGAAGTTCTCCGCCATTTTATCGATGTACTTGAGTGTATATGGCCGGTCAGGATGGCGACTTAGTTGTACCCGTTGCCAGCTACTGAGGTTTTCCGTAATTTCTTTTCGTTTATCTAATATGCCTTGCTCCAGTTTTTGAATAGTATCGCTGAGATCCAGTTTGGTCTTTTCCTGGCGATGCTTCATGCTGGCAATCTCATCAATCAGGTCTTTGATGGGCTTTTCGAAATCGAGAAACTGTCTGTTAGCGTCGGTTGGCATAGGTTCTAAAATGTGCGGCTAAATTAAGGATTATATAATAATGGGAATTTTTCTCCGGAAAGGTTGATTGTCAGTGGATAAATAATAGAAAAACTTTTGGCTGAAAAAGATTGCAGGGCTATCTTTGCCGTCCTGAAAAATGGCTCGACTTACGAATCATTCTAAGGAAACGGATCGGTAGTTCAGTTGGTTAGAATGCCGCCCTGTCACGGCGGAGGTCGCGGGTTCGAGTCCCGTCCGGTCCGCAAAAAATTACTGAACTTCATTTAGTCCCCTGAAATTTAATCTTTTCAGGGGATTTTTATTTGTGACCATTATGGCTCATGCCTATTGCCCAAAAATCTAATGTGAATTACGGTACCCTTTTTACCAAGGGCTTTTCTTCTATTCTCTTAATCGAAACCAGTAAGTTCTGAATGCACTTTTCTTTTGTCAAAACGGGGAGTTAATTACTCAAATAAAAATCCTGTTTTTCGGGTATATAAAAAAAGTGGGTTTTATATCAAATTTGAAATCACTTTAATTATAACATCTGCAATTCAGGGTCTACAAATTTGTCTTTCTGTCATTTCACACCAAATGATAGAAACCCAGGAAATAGAATTTTGAAATGTATAAAACTTTAAACAAGAAAAAATGGTACGATTGATACACCTCTTTTTTTTATTGTTGTTATGCGGAACAGCCCACTCCCAACAACAGACCTACGATATATTTACTTTCAATGCACCAAAAAAATGGAACAAAGCTGCAAAGGAAAACAACCTGATCTTTTCTATAACAGATAACAGCAACCGTACATGGGCACAAATCGATCTGCTAAAAAGTACAGCCAGTAAGGGCTCGATCTATGCCGATTTTCAAAACGAATGGAAAGACCTCGTAATGACACGTTATGGTGTTAGTGGAGAACCTTTAACGATTGATTCGAATACATACATGGGATGGAAACTTTATACCGGGTTAGGTAAATTTTTAGTGAAAACTGATACTGCATTTGTGCTATTAAATACGTTTAGCGACGGCTACCGCTGTGCCAGTTTCGTCCTATTGAGTAACACAACAGCCTATGGAACTGTATTGGAAGAATTTGCAGGATCTGTAAAACTTTCACAACCAAAAACTAGTACTACGCAACCGAAACCAAGTGTAAATAGTAAAACAACTGCCACCAATGATGGCTTTCAATTCAACACTACCAATTTCGATGATGGCTGGACAAGTGTGGTAAAAGAAGAATGGGTGGAAGCTACAAAAGGAAACATCAAAGTATTACTGCATTATCCACGGGCAGAAGACAGCAAATACTATACACAGCATGATGAACGAATGAATGTATTTTGGAATCTGTTGGTTGCGCCACGTTATTCGAATTTGCGTAACTACGAAGCTCCGGGAAGCAATCTTCCTGAATCTGCCTATTTTGCTTGTGGCTTGTTGAAAGACAATGCATCAGGCAAAGATGTTTGGGTAACACTCTTCAACAAGGGAAAGAGTGGTTGGATCGAGATCATTACACCAGATAAAAATACGTTTGTACAAATCTTTGGTATCAATAATCCACACATGTATTATACGGAGTGGAATTCGTTATTAAATCTTGCCGGTATGAACCGCTTCGCCGTTGGCGAAAAAGATCTTACAGGTAAATGGTCAAATGAATTTCAGGGTTCAACTGCTTATTATAATACATACACTGGAGTATACGCCGGGTCTACAACACATGCATCAAGACAAAACTTCATTTTCCGTACTAACAAAACCTATAATTGGGATCTGGTAGTGGGAAGCAGCTCTTATGGTTCTACCATGAAAGTGGACCAGGCAAAAGCCAGCGGTAACTGGAAAATGCTGGGAAATTGGCAGGTATGGTTCTCTGAAATAGAACGACAGCCAAAAACATACAACGCTTATTTCTCCTGCTTTAAAGGTGGCCGCATTTTATGGTTGCAAGATGTTAGCTACGGAAGTTACACGGCCTATGGAAAAATCAGTAACTAAAGCAGACCAAAAAAAACCTTCAATTAAAATTTTTGATATTTATACTGCAACCGCTGTAAGAGAATGGAAACCCCACTTGAAAAAGCTAATTGCTACAGGAGCGATATATTGTGATTTCGTTAACAATTGCCGCTTGAAAAAAATGCTTTTCAAGAATTTTGTACTCTTTTTTTATTGATTGAGGTTAAGATATTTTGTGCAATAAAAAGTTGGCTACATCGTCTAAAGGGTACGGTTTTTGGTTAAACGGTGTAGCTATGAAAAACAAGGTTAAGGGTTTCTATTTTTACGTTTCATCTATTGTAATCGCATTCCTGTATTTGCCTGTTGCATTTGCAAAATCCGCAGCAGCCAATAAACTATTCTATACACCGCCGTCAGATTCTATTACAAAGGCAACCACAGAGGGTGCACCTATAGCTACTCCTCTATTAAAATCAGTATATGATAGTTTGCACCTCAATTTAAAAGGTTTGAGCAAAGAAGCTTACGACTATGCAAAAAAAGGAATGGAAAAATTAATAGCAGAAGGCAAACTGTTCAATAAATCTGTTATTTCAATTATCGATTTTAGCCAACCTAGTGGCAAGAAAAGATTATTCATAATTGATCTGAATGATTATAAAGTACTTTTTAATACACTGGTAGCCCATGGCAGAAATACAGGGCAGGAAATTGCCAGCTCATTCTCGAATCAAAACGAATCTTTTAAAAGTAGTCCCGGTTTTTATATTACCAGGGAAACCTACCAAGGGAAAAACGGATACTCTCTAAAGTTGGAAGGTATGGAAAGAGGTATAAATGATAAAGCTTATGAAAGAGGCATTGTAATGCACGGCGCAGAATACGTTTCCGATGCTTTTGTTAACGCCAGGGGTTTTATTGGCCGCAGCCACGGATGCCCTGCTGTACCGGTACAATTGAACCGGCCCATCATCAATACCATTAAAGAAGGCACTTGTCTTTTCATTTATCATCCTTCTTATGTTGACAGATCGGTAGTATTAGACTAATCCACCACTGTTTAAAACTCAATCCCCACTCCATTTGCCAATCTTTATCTTTGAGCATTAATAAATTGTTATGCTCAAGATCGGCGTTATTGGTGTAGGACACTTAGGAAAATTTCATCTCAACAACTGGAAAGAAATTGCAGGTGTAGAAATAGTAGGCTTTTACGATCCGCATGATGATACTGCAAAAGAAGTGTCAGAAAAATATCAATTACCCCGATTTCTCGATGCTGACGAACTCATCAATGCCTGTGATGCGATCGATGTAGTCGCACCAACTAATTTTCATTTTCAATGGTGTGAAAAAGCCATCAAAAAAGGCAAGCATGTGTTTGTAGAAAAACCATTGGCTAATACCATGGAGGAAGCTAGACAATTAGTAAAGTTTGTCAAAGAATCGGGCATTAAATTCCAGGTGGGGCATGTAGAACGGTTCAACCCCGCTTTTCTTGCTATAAAAGATATGCAGCTGAATCCCATGTTTATTGAGGTTCATCGTTTGGCTCAATTTAATCCCAGAGGTACTGAAGTAAGTGTGATACTGGATTTAATGATCCATGATATCGATATCATACTCAGCATTGTAAAAAGCGATGTAAAAAGTATTTCTGCCAGTGGTGTAGGTGTGATGACAGAAACTCCTGATATTGCCAACGTTCGTATTGAATTTGACAATGGCTGTGTAGCGAATCTTACCTCAAGTCGCATTTCCATGAAAAAGATGAGAAAGATCCGACTCTTCCAAAAAGATTCTTATATCGGCATTGATTTTCTGAATAAGAAAACAGAGATCATCAAACTGAAAGAACCGCAAGACTCTAATGTATTCGCATTTGACATAGAAACCCCAACAGGTAAAAAAACCATTGCCATGGCCAATCCCATTGTGCCGGAAGTAAATGCGATTAAGAAAGAGTTGGAAGAATTCAGAGATGCTATTCTCAACAATACCAAAACAGTTGTGTCTGAAATGGATGGGTTGACGGCGATGGATGTAGCCCACCAGATACTGGAAAAGATTGGCAACAACGTTATTACTCACGGATGAGTTCTGGAAAAAAAATATCCATCGCCTGGTATGCTACTGCGGATTTCATCAGTGCAGCGCTGGCATGGGCTTGTTTCTTTTTTATTCGCCGTGCACTACTTTATCAACCTGTAGTTGAAAATGGTCAATTACAAACTGATAATAATTTTTGGTATGGGATTGTGTTCATTCCAATTGGGTGGCTGATATTGTACACAATTGTTGGATCGTACCGGCATTTGTACAAAAAATCGAGGCTCTTTGAATTTACCAGCACTTTTGTTTGCAGCCTTATTGGTTGTATAGTTATTTTCTTTGGATTATTATTAGATGATGTAGAAAACGATTACTCTTATTACTACATCGCTTTTCTCTGTTTATTCGGACTTCATTTTGTTTTTACCTTTTTAGGCCGCTGGATTATTCTCAATAAGATGAAAAAGCAGCTGCTAAAAGGAAAAATTTTCTTCAATACATTAATGATAGGTAGCCAGGAGAATGCCATTCGTGTGTTAAAGGAAACAACAAAAAGCTTACACGATGGAGGCTATCGTTATACCGGTTTTATAACCACTGATAATAACGGTAAGAACGGCATACATAAGCTAATTCCAAAATTGGGTTCAGCTGATGACATTGAAAAGATAATTGACAGCAACCAAATTCGATTAGTAGTACTTGCTTTGGAGAAAACAGAACAGCCACTACTGGAAAATATTATCAATCGGCTGAGTGAAAAAGATGTAGAAATCAAAATACAACCCAATACCCTGGATATTCTTTCCGGCTCTGTAAAAACGAGCAGTGTAATGGGTGCTGCCCTTATAGATTTGCAAACGGGGTTAATGCCGGAATGGCAACAAAACATAAAAAGGTTAATCGATATAGCTGTTGCGCTATTTGGTAGTATTATTCTTTCCCCTTTTATTTTATACATTGCCATACGGGTGAAATTATCTTCAGAGGGATCTGTACTATTTCCTCAGGAAAGGATTGGATACAAGGGTAAACCATTCATGATGTATAAATTCCGGTCTATGGTGCAGGATGCAGAAAAAGATGGGCCTGCTCTTTCCTCTGAAAACGACCCCCGCATTACAAAATGGGGAAAAACAATGCGTAAATGGAGACTGGATGAACTACCACAACTCTGGAATATATTAATTGGTGAAATGAGTTTGGTTGGTCCGAGAGCAGAACGGCGATTTTATATTGATCAGATCATTGCCCGCAATCCTTTCTATAAATACTTGCTAAAGGTAAAACCGGGACTTACCAGTTGGGGCATGGTGCAGTTTGGCTATGCAGAGAATGTAGAAGAAATGGTTGAACGGAGTAAGTTCGACCTGCTCTATATAGAAAATATTTCGCTGGCTCTTGATTTTAAAATTATGATTCATACACTGCGGATCATCTTTAAAGGAAAAGGGAAATAAAATTTTAGATTTTTGATTGCAGAATTTAGATTTTACTTTTGATAAAACTCCAACGTTGAGGAAATTCATTTTATTACTGCTTTTTATATCCTTCGTAAAGCTCACTGCATTTTCTCAATATTGGCAGCAACAAGTCAACTACACTATTGATGTATCTTTAAACGATAAAGAACACACATTAACCGGGTTTGAAAAAATTGAATACACCAATAATTCTCCCGACACATTACGATTTGTCTGGTTTCATCTTTGGCCCAATGCTCACAAGAATGATAAAACTGCGTATACCGACCAGGCATTGGAAAATGGCAGCACTAAATTTTATTTTTCGAATAAAGAAGATAAAGGATATATCAACCGGTTGGAGTTTAAAGTAAATAATATAACCGCAACGATTGAGGACCATCCAAATCATATTGATATTATTAAGCTGTTGCTACCTGCTCCATTATTGCCTGGAGAAAAAACAATAATCACCACACCATTTCATTTAAAGCTTCCTTTTAATTTTTCCAGAGGCGGGCATGATGGGCAGAGCTACCAAATTACCCAATGGTTTCCGAAACCGGCTGTATACGATAAAAATGGCTGGCACCCGATGACCTATCTTGACCAGGGGGAATTTTACAGTGAGTTCGGACAATTTGATGTTAGCATTACGATACCTGAAAATTATGTAGTTGCAGCAACCGGCGAATTACAAAATGCGCAGGAAAAAGAATGGATGAAACCAAGGAGTAATTACACCTGGGAGCCTGTTACTGGCAAAGAAAAAAATGCGTACGGCCAAACAAAAACAACCTTGCAGCTTTATCCTGAATCGGCAACAAAAACTAAAACTTTACAATATCGTCAGAATAATATTCATGATTTTGCATGGTTTGCTGATAAACGCTTTATTGTAAATTATGATACCTGCCAATTAGCATCTGGCAAAACAGTTGATGTATATGCTTACTATACTCCAAAGCATAAAAAAATATGGGCAGCTAGCGTTGCCAATGCAAAAGATGCAATACGTCATTATTCAAATCTTGTTGGTGAGTATCCTTATTCGGTTTTAAGTGTGGTGCAAGGCCCCGATAACCTTGGGGGTGGTATGGAATATCCAACCATCACTTCCATCTCTCCAACGGGGGATGCAAAAGCCTTGGATGTTGTTATAGCACACGAAATTGGTCACAACTGGTTTTATGGAATATTGGGAAGCAATGAAAGAAAACATCCGTGGATGGACGAAGGCATAAACAGTTATTATGATGCCAGCTATAAAAAAGCAAAGTATGGAGAATCCTCAAAATTGGAGCAACTGATCTTTGAAACAAAAGTGATTACAAAAACGGACCAGCCGATTGAATTACCTGCAGAAAATTATAGCAATATTAATTATGCCCTTTCAGCTTATTATAAAACGGCTGAATGGATCCGTTATCTCGAGTCACAACTCGGGACTGCTGCTTTCAATAAAGCCATGCAGGATTATTATACCCGCTGGCAATTTAAACATCCGCAGCCGGAAGATTTTAAAAGATCCATAGAAGAAAGTGTGGGTAAAAATTTAGATGCTGAATTCTCTTACCTTAATAAAAAAGGAATATTGCCTACACAGCAACGTAACGGGACTACGGTTGCCTCTATATTCAGTATAAAAAAATTGGCTGCCTTTGGGAAGAAGCCGACAAAAAACTTAATAATATTTGGCCCCTTGATTGGTGTTAATAGCTATGATAAAATCATGCCCGGGGCTTTTATAACTAATATCAAATTGCCACCATCCAACTTTGAATTTTTTATTGCTCCTATGTATTCTACCGGAGCAAAAAAATTAACTGGGCTTGGTATGGCCTGGTACAATTTCTATCCAAATAATGTTTTTAAGAAAATTGAATTGGGTGTTAGCGGCTCCACTTTTACGATGGATGAGTTTACAGATAGCGATGGCAAAAAGAACTATTACAGTTTTCATAAAATTGTGCCGGGTATTAAGCTTACTTTCAAAGAGAAAAATTCACGCAGTACACTCACCCGTTTTATCCAATTCAAAACCTTCCTGATTGGGGAAGAAGCACTTCGTTTTTACCGGGATACTGTAATTACTCAGCCCGGCCCCGATACGACGATTACCAATAAATACAGAACCATCAACGAAAACAGAACCCTGAACCAATTACAATTTATAGTGGAAAATAACAGGGTGCTGTATCCTTATCGTGGTGAATTAAAAATAGAACAGGGAACTAATTTTGTCCGAACAGCTTTTACCGGTAAATACTTCTTTAATTATCCTAAAAAAGGTGGATTAGATGTACGTTTATTTGCCGGAAAATTCTTTTATACCAGCAGTAAAACATTTACTAAACAATTTGCTACAGACCGGTATCGCCTGAATATGACTGGCCCCAATGGCTATGAAGATTATACCTACAGCGATTATTTCATTGGACGAAATAAATTTGAGGGAGCAGCCAGCCAGCAGATAATGGTAAGAGACGGAGCTTTTAAAGTAAGAACGAATTTGCTTGCTGATAAAGTAGGCAGAACGGACGATTGGTTAGTAGCTGCTAATTTCAGCACCACTATTCCATCTGCCATTAACCCGTTAGAACTTTTACCGGTTAAAATTCCGGTTAAAATATTTTTTGATATTGGCACTTATGCCGAAGCCTGGAAACAAGGTGCGGAGTTAGATCGTTTTATTTTTGATGCAGGATTACATATCCCGTTGTTCAAAGAAACTATCAATATTTATATGCCGCTGGTGTACAGCAGTGTTTTTAAAGATTATATACAATCTACCATTCCGGAAAAAGGCAGGTTCTGGAAAAAGATATCTTTTTCCATAGATATTTCCAATTTCAGCCTCCGCAAAATTGACCGCAACTTTGCTTTCTGATGAGTCAAGCACAGCAAATACAATATCTTACCAACCGCAAAATTGACAAGACTAAATGGGATAACTGTATCAGCAAGGCAGATAACGGCCTTATTTACGCATATTCGTTTTATTTAGATACTATGGCAAAACATTGGGATGCTTTAGTGTTGAACGATTATGAAGTAGTGATGCCACTAACCTGGAATAGTAAATATGGCATTAACTATTTATACCAACCTTTTTTAGCTGCGCAGCTTGGTATATTCGGAAATAATATTTCTGAAGAACTGATAGAAGATTTTATCCATTCAATCCCCACTTCTTTTAGACTAATTGAAATTTCGTTGAACAGCAAGAATATTACAGGTATTCCCACCGGATATGCTATGCATAGAAGTAACTATACTCTTGATTTAAACAAGCCATATAATACAATCTATAGTAACTACAAGGAAAACATACGCCGAAATATAAAAAAAGCAACTCAGCTTGGATGCATAGTTGAAAAAGAAGTTGATGTAGAAGAAGTAATTACACTGGCTGTGCAACAAATGAAAGAGCAAAGCAACGAATCCTCTGACAATATCAATCGTTTTAGGAAATTATATAAATTTCTTAATGAGAAAAAAATGGCTGCCATTTATGGCATCAAGCTTAATAATGAGTTACTGGCTTCTTGTGTTTTTTTCTATTCACACCACCGGGCCTATTATATTTTAGTGGGCAATCATCCAAATGGAAAAACGATCGGCGCTTCTCATTTTCTTATTGATGCCTTTATAAAAGACAATGCTGATAAAGAAATGCTGCTTGACTTTGAAGGCTCAGACATACCGAGTCTTGCATTTTTCTATAGCAGCTTTGGAGCTGTTCATGAAATATATCCAGCATTAAAAATAAACCGGCTCCCTTTTTATTTAAAATGGCTGAAAAGATGAAGTTTGGGGCTAACGATTACTGACTATGCTTTCAGCGAACAACAAATCAACCGGCCTGGTGATCTTAATATTATTCTCCTCTCCTTCTACCAATGAAACTTTCATACCGTATGCTTCGGCAATAGTGGCTTCATCCGTAAACTTGTCTTTATAATCAATTTGAAAAGCAGGCAGTAGTATTTTGCTATGAAAAGTTTGCGGAGTTTGTACCAGCATCACTTTATTCCTGTCAAATGCATCACTCCCTTCTTCTGTAATCAAACGAATGCTGTCTTTTGATGCGATGGCAGGAATTGCAGTACCAGTTTCTACTGCCTGCTTATAACAACGATAAATTAATTCCTTTGTCAATAAACAACGAACTCCATCATGCACAAATATGATTGACTCCTCTTCTACCAATGCCAATCCATTTTTTACAGATTGAAAACGGGTGTCGCCACCTGCGGTAATTCGTATTCTGGCTTTATCAAAGTAGGCATCAATGATTTCCTGGCCCATATTGGTATAATCAACCGGCAATACAAGTATTATCTGCAGATCTTCATACGCTTCCAAAAAAGTCTTCAGCGTATAATAAAGTACAGGTTTGTCTTTTAATAGCATGAATTGCTTTGGAAGATTACTTTCCATTCTTGTTCCCGAACCTCCTGCAACTATGATGGCGTATTTTTTCATTATTTCAAAAATAAAGAAGATTCTTAGGGAGAAACAAATAATTCTTTTTTTTACTTTCTTTACGAATTCTTCGAAGTAGTAAATTATTTATCTTTAGTTACCTAAAAATTGTAATGAGTAACCCTATCGACCGTCTCTCAAAATTTAAGGAAATAAAAACTATTGATCCAAAGGTTAAGGTCAAAGATAATTGCATTTATCTATATCCCTTTTATTTCAACTATTCCTTTGTGACAAATTTTATTTGCATCTTTATTTTTGTATATGTTCTAACCAAGCAAAACGACCCTCTGCTAAACTTAGTTTGCTACATATCAATTGGTGGATTTCTTATTTTTATTATTACAGTACTTAAATTCTACAACACAATTGTTATTGACAATACACATAGAATTATAACCATCAAACCTACTAAATTTTATAAATTTTTTTTACAGGAAAAAACCATATTATTTAATGAAATAAAAGATATCACCTCGGTTTCAAATTTTTATTCCACAGGTTTTCGAACTGTAAATCGGAGATATTATATAACCTTAATACTAAAAGATGAAGATGAAATAAAGTTAATTGGGTCCAACAAAGAGGAAATTGCATCCAATATTGCAGAAAACTTATCTCAAATTTTATAGTTTATCATTTGTAAATCCTCACTTCATTTATTCCATTACTATTCCTCATTCCTCTATACATTCCTTCACTATTAAAAACCATTGCTGCATTCCCTTTTGCATCCACTCCTATCATTCCCCCTTCGCCATCTATCTTCATCAGCTTATCATGTACTACTATAGTCATAGCTTCTTCTAAAGAAAGACCTTTGTACTCCATCAGGCAGCTAACATCGTAGGCTGTAACAGCTCTTATAAATGGTTCACCATGGCCAGTGCAACTGATAGCACAGGTTTTGTTATTGGCATAAGTGCCAGCTCCGATTATTGGGCTGTCTCCTACTCTCCCAAATTGTTTATTTGTCATTCCACCGGTACTCGTAGCTGCGGCAATATTTCCATTAACATCCAATGCAACTGCCCCAACGGTCCCAAATTTTTTATCCTTGATAATTACATTATGATCCAGTGCAGCTTCATCTGAGCCCTGCATTTGTTTCCATTGATTATGGCGAAACTCCGAGAAGAAATATTCATCCGGCTCCGTTTTCAGCCCATTCAGCACTGCAAAATCATAAGCCCCTTTCCCATTCAGCATTACATGCGGACTTTTCGTCATAATTGTGTAGGCCAGTTCTACAGGATTTCGAATATGCTGAACGGCACTAACTGCTCCTGCCATTTTGGTTTTCCCATCCATTATAGAAGCATCCATTTCCTGGCGACCATCTTTGCCAAAAACAGAGCCTCGGCCTGCATTAAAAAGTATATTATCTTCTAATGAAATAGTAGCCGCCCGAACTGCATCAATTGCTGAACCACCTTTTATCAATACTTCGGCTCCCTTATCCAAAGCCTCCCCAAGAGCTTTATGATAAGCAAGCTCTTTCTCATCCGTCATATCCGTTTTCAGGATTGTTCCTGCTCCTCCGTGAATGACCAAAGTATATTTTGACATACGTGTAAATGGGTATTATTTAAAAGACGAAATTAGTTAATTTGGACCCTATTAAAATTAAGGCTGTGCAATTCCCCAAAAGAAAGCTAACTCAAGGTGATATAATCCTTATAATAGCCAACCTCGTTCCAATTTATGGAGTTTGGTTCTTAAACTGGAGTGCCGTAGAAGCATTTATAGTTTATGCATTGGAAACGTTGATGATTGGTGTGCTGACCGTATTAAAGATGCTTGTTGTAACTGCATTTCGGAAAAAAGATACCTGGCACAACCAGGGAAGTTCTAAAGAAGTCAGCGGCCTATTCTTTATCCTTTTCTTTATTGTACACTTTGGAATATTTGCGTTAGTTCAAACCACTATTTTCTCACAATCTGCAGGTATTATTCCGCCGGGCAAAGGTATGATGCACTTCTTCTTTCATTGGTATGAATACATCAATAAAGATGTTGGAATAATGTTGATGAGTTTAGGCGTTGGGCATTTGGCCAAAAATTTCGTTCCTTTTATCGCCACAGGAGAATACAAAACTATTTCGATGATGAACCTCATGTTTCAACCTTATGGAAGAATATTTATTCAACAGTTTACGGTAATTCTTGGAAGTATGTTCCTTAGTTTCGGCCTGGGAAAGGCATTTATCTTAATATTTGTAGTGGCAAAAATATTCTTTGATGTATTTGTCAACTTCGAGGATGCTATTAATAAATCAATAACCAAAATGGAAAGAGAATCAGGAAAGCAATAGCTCACATTCATGCAACAATTTTTCCTTAGAGATTGTTACTGTTCCTACTTCTTCACAAACTAAGCCTCCAGCTATATTTGCAACTTCAGCCATCAGGTGTATATTTTTTGTGGCAGCATATACCATGGAAGCAACTGCAATAACTGTATCACCTGCACCAGACACATCTGCAATATTTCTGAAATGAGAAGGAATTATACTGGACTTATTGTCCTGCTGATAAAAAACTCCTTTTTCTGAAAGAGTAATAAAAGATATTTTATGCTGCAATAACTTTTCCAGCTCCACATGAATATCCTGGAGCAATGGCAGATTTACTTTGTCGAAAAGAAGATTCAACCCTTCTTTAACTTCTTTGAGATTGGGTTTAAAAATATCAGTATGCTGATAGGAGAAGAAATTTTTTCGCTTCGGGTCTACTGCTGTAATTACATTTGATTTTTTACATAAAGCAATTACTTCCTCGATAATTTTTTCTGTCAGCACTCCTTTATTATAATCCTCGAAAATGATAATATCTGGTTGTTGGGAAGCAATAAAATCTTTTACAACATCCAGCAATATCTTTTCATCCTTACCAGTGAGATCATTTGTAACTTCTGCATCCAACCGCATCATTTGTTGATTACGGCTAATAATACGGGTCTTACTCGTTGTAATTCGTTCTGCACTTTTTATTAAATAATCAGTATTGATACCATTACTCGAAAACAACTCATCCAGTAACTCTGCTTCAGCATCATTACCGGCAACAGATAAAACAAAAACGTCGGCTCCGAGTGATTTGCAATTTAATGCCACATTACCTGCACCACCTATTCTATACTCTTTGTTATTCAGCGAAACAACAGGCACAGGAGCTTCCGGTGAAATTCTATCCACTTTGCCCCACATATAAGTGTCGAGCATTACATCGCCTATCACACCGATCTTTAGTTTTGAAAAAGAATCAAACAGTTTTTTGAAATCTTCCATACCTCAAAATAAACGATTATTTTTTGAACAAAAGAAAACGTCCTGCTTGTGACAGGACGTTTCGACGATTTTACAACTTAGTTTTTCTTGGGTTTGTGCAATTCGTTCAGCCCTTTCACCACATCTGCCGTAATATTATAAGCAGTGTCCCTGTAATAAAAAAGGCCCTGCTCATAAGAAACTATATAAGAGTAATCTTTTGTTTGATTATACTCTTTTAAAAAGCCTTCGATCTTTGTTTTAATATCATTCTGTCTTCTTACCATAAAATCGCTGTACTCCTGGTCAAGTTGTTGTTTTCTTAATTTTAGCTGCTCATCCAGTTTTTTCATTTCCTCACTAGCTACTTGCGACTGTGCTTCAGTAAGACTTCCTGACTGAGCCTGGTTTTGATAATAATTAAATTTTTGCTGCAGATTCTTGGTAAGTCTATCAACCTCCTGGTTTATTGCTTGTTCCTTTTTACTTAACTCATCTTTTACTTCTTTAACCATATCAAAATTCGCAGCCACTGAGTCCATTTCAAAATAAGCGATCTTAAACTGTCCATTTGATATAGAGGTATCAGACCCTGAATTCTTAACACCTGCTTTTTTCCCTTTGCCGGAACTGAAATGCATGATAAGAAGATAACCTGCCACAAGGCTCAATAGCACATTCCAAATTAATAGACCGTTTTTCATTCAGTTCTTTTTTTGCAAATTAAGTATGAATAGGGTGGCAAATATAAGCATTCAGGCCACTTTAGGAAAGACTTAACAGCCAATGTTATAATAAAAAAGGAGCAAGAAAAATCCTTGCTCCTGGTATTCGTTTTAATCACTTTTTCAAGCGAAAATCAATGATTATTCTTCCTCATCAAAAGCCATTGCCTCACGGGTGCTTTGCAGCAACTCGTATTCTTCCTTGCTTCCTACGATCATGTTCTCAAACTCTCTCAAACCAGTACCAGCAGGTATCGGATGACCGGTGATAACATTCTCTTTCAATCCAAGCATATCATCGGTTTTACCGTTGATTGCAGCTGAAGACAACACTTTAGTAGTTTCCTGGAATGATGCAGCTGAAATCCAGCTCGGCACACCCAATGAAGCTTTAGTGATACCCAACAACGTTGGAGAAGAAGTTGCAGGTTTTGCATCACGGAATTCAACCAGCTTCTTATCGTTACGACGAAGGATTGAATTCTCTTCTCTCACTTCACGCAGTGTTACAATTTGACCTGCACGAAGTTTCGTACTATCACCAATCTCTGTTACTACCTTCTTGTCATAGATGAAATCGTTCTCTTCTACAAACTCAAACTTATCAGTTAAATCATCTTCCAGGAATCTTGTATCTCCCGGATCAACAATATTTACTTTACGCATCATCTGGCGAACGATACACTCAATGTGTTTATCATTGATCTTCACACCCTGTAAACGATATACTTCCTGGATCTCATTCACCACATACTCTTGTACTGCGAATGGCCCTTTGATAGAAAGAATATCGAATGGTGCGATCTGTCCGTCACTTAACGGCACACCTGCTTTTACAAAGTCACCATCTTGTGCAAGGATCTGTCTTGTTAACGGAACAAGGTATTTTTTCTGTACACCATCTTTAGCTTCAATGATAATTTCACGGTTACCTCTCTTAATAGCACCCATCATAACTACACCGTCGATTTCAGAAACCACAGCAGGATTGCTAGGGTTTCTTGCTTCGAACAATTCAGTTACACGAGGAAGACCACCGGTAATATCTCTCAATTTACCAAGTACACGAGGAATCTTCACAATTACCTGACCCGCTTTCACCTCTTCGCCTTCTTCCATAATGATATGGCTTCCGGTAGGTAAGTTGTAAGATTTTTTATCCTTTCCTTCAACTAAGATGGAAGGTATCTTAGTTTTATCTCTTGTTTCGATAACCACTTTTTCACGGTGACCAGTTTGCTCATCCGCCTCTTCACGGTAAGTAACGCCTTCAATAACGTTATCAAATTTCACTGTACCATTTATCTCCGCCATGATTACGTTGTTGAACGGATCCCATGTGCAAAGAACATCACCCTTATTTATTTTCTGGCCATCCTTTACATTTAAGGTAGCACCATAAGGAATATTATTGGTGATCAATAAACGATCATTCTTGGTGTCAATGATACGAACCTCACCAGTACGTCCGATTACGATTTGTGCTTTAGCGCCATCTTTATTTTCAATAATAACGGTACGTAATCCATCAAACTGTATTGTACCATCAAACTTAGCAGCTAATGTAGATTCAACCGAAGCAGAACCTGCCACACCACCTACGTGGAATGTACGAAGTGTAAGCTGTGTACCTGGTTCACCAATTGACTGCGCAGCGATGATACCAACAGCATCACCTCTTTGTGCAATATTACCTGATGCAAGATTCTTACCATAACATTTCACACAAACGCCACGTTTGCTTTCACAAGTCAATACAGAACGAATTTCTACTGTTTCAATTCCAGCATCCTCAATCTTCCTTGATATGTCTACAGTAATTTCATCACCACCAGAAACAAGCAATTGCTCACTAACCGGCTCAAATACGTCGTGTAACGAAGTACGACCAGCTATTCTATCACTCAATGGCTCAATTACATCTTCGTTATCTTTTAATGCTGATGTTGCAATACCACGTAGTGTACCACAATCTTCTTCTGTAATAACCATATCCTGTGATACGTCAACCAAACGACGGGTCAGGTAACCTGCATCCGCTGTTTTAAGAGCCGTATCGGCCAAACCTTTACGGGCACCGTGGGTAGATATAAAGTAATCCAATACGTTCAATCCGCCTTTAAAGTTGGAAAGAATTGGATTCTCAATGATCTCAGACCCAGTAGAACCAGATTTTCTAGGCTTCGCCATCAATCCTCTGATACCTGCCAGCTGTTTGATCTGCTGCTTAGAACCTCTTGCTCCGGAATCAAGCATCATATAAACAGAGTTGAAACCTTGTTTATCTGCAGCTAATTCACGGATCAATGTTTCAGTGATTCTTGTATCCACACGGCTCCAGATGTCAACGATCTGGTTATAACGTTCATTGTTAGTAATAAGACCCATGTTATAGCTATCCCATACCTCATCTACTTCAACCTTAGCATTGTCAAGTAATTCTTCTTTAACATCAGGGATAATAAGGTCATTAATACTGAATGACAAACCACCCTGGAACGCCGTACGGAATCCTAAGGTTTTAATATCGTCCAGGAACTTCGCTGTTTTTGGAACGTTGGTAATTTTAATAATATCACCAATGATCTCACGAAGATTCTTTTTGGTCAACAATGTATTTACAAAACCAACTTCAGCTGGTACGTGTTGATTAAATATTACACGACCAACAGTTGTTTCAATTAATTTATGTTCCAACAAGCCATCAGCATTGCGGATGTTTGTTTTTACTTTAATCCAGGCATGCATATCAATCACACCTTCGTTATAAGCAATCAAAACTTCTTCTGCTGAATAAAAAGCTTTGCCTTCACCTCTTACAGTTTCTGTAGCATTTGTTCTTTTACCCTTTGTGATATAATACAGACCGAGTACCATGTCCTGTGAAGGAAGGGTGATTGGTGTACCATTCTGTGGGTTCAAAATGTTATGAGATGCAAGCATCAACAACTGTGCTTCTAATATAGCAGCATGGCTCAATGGTACATGCACCGCCATTTGGTCACCATCAAAGTCGGCGTTGAACGCAGAACATACTAATGGGTGAAGTTGGATCGCTTTACCTTCAATCAACTTAGGCTGGAAAGCCTGGATTGATAAACGGTGAAGTGTTGGGGCACGGTTCAACATGATCGGATGCCCTTTCAAAATATTTTCTAAGATATCCCAAACCACAGCTTCCTTCTTATCCACCAGTTTCCTTGCAGACTTCACTGTTTTTACGATACCTCTTTCTATTAATTTACGAATGATAAAAGGTTTGAATAATTCCGCACCCATATCTTTTGGTAAACCACACTCATGCAATTTCAATTCAGGACCTACCACGATAACAGAACGACCAGAATAGTCAACCCTTTTACCAAGCAAGTTCTGACGGAAACGACCTTGTTTACCTTTCAATACATCACTCAATGATTTTAGTGCACGGCCACCTTCTGCTTTTACAGCATTTGATTTACGGCTGTTATCAAACAAGGAGTCAACGGCTTCCTGCAACATCCTTTTTTCATTACGAAGGATTACTTCAGGAGCTTTGATTTCTAACAATCTTTTCAAACGGTTATTACGAATAATAACACGACGATAAAGATCATTCAGATCAGATGATGCAAAACGACCACCATCCAACGGCACTAACGGACGAAGCTCTGGTGGAATAACCGGAATGTATTGCATTACCATCCATTCAGGACGGTTAGTGATTCTTGTGTTAGCATCACGGAAAGCTTCCACCACACTCAAACGCTTTAAAGCATCCGCTTTACGTTGTTGTGAAGTTTCAGTAGCCGCAGCATTTCTTAAATCAAAAGACAACTGATCGAGATCGATGCGCTGTAACATATCATGCACAGCTTCTGCACCCATCTTAGCGATGAATTTGTTTGGATCATCATCAGGTAAATACTGGTTATCTTTTGGAAGTGTATCAAGGATATCCAAATACTCTTCTTCTGTCAACAGATCCCCAGGATTTTGTCCTTTATCTGCACGGATACCTGATTGAATCACTACAAAACGTTCATAGTAAACGATCGTTTCTAATTTCTTAGAACTAACGCCTAACAGGTAACCGATTTTGTTTGGTAAAGATTTGAAGTACCAGATATGAACTACAGGCACCACCAATTTGATGTGACCCATTCTTTCACGACGAACTTTTTTCTCCGTTACTTCCACACCGCAACGGTCGCAAACGATTCCTTTGTAACGGATACGTTTGTATTTACCGCAAGCACACTCATAATCTTTTACCGGGCCAAAAATTCTTTCGCAGAACAAACCATCTCTTTCAGGTTTGTACGTACGATAGTTGATCGTTTCGGGCTTTAATATTTCACCATAGCTTCTTTCCAGAATGGTATCCGGAGAAGCAAGACCGATGGTAATTTTTGAAAAAGCCGCTTTAGGACGATTCTCTTTTTTCATAGCCATTTATTGTTTCTAGTTTCTTTTAAAATTGTTTAAGTGAGTAGTGATTAATTAGGTAGTGAGCTCTGAGCTTTCGGAAACATACTCAACACACACTATTCATTATTCACTATTCGAACTTCAGATCAAGACCCAAGCCTCTCAGCTCATGCACCAATACATTGAATGATTCAGGTACACCTGGTCTTGGAATATTTTCGCCTTTTACAATTGCCTCGTAGGTTTTTGCACGGCCAATAATATCATCCGATTTCAGTGTCAATAATTCCTGAAGAATGTTTGATGCACCATAAGCCTCGAGTGCCCAAACCTCCATCTCACCAAAACGCTGACCTCCGAACTGAGCCTTACCACCCAACGGTTGTTGTGTGATCAAACTGTATGGTCCGATTGAACGGGCATGCATCTTATCATCGACCATGTGGTGAAGTTTAATTACATATATGATACCCACGGTTGCTTTCTGGTGGAATTTTTCTCCTGTTTCACCATCATACAAGTATGTGTGACCATACATTGGTATGTTGGCATCTTTACAATATCCGGCTATTTCATCCACAGAAGCACCATCGAAAATTGGAGTAGAGAATTTCAATCCCAATTTTTCACCAGTCCATCCAAGGATTGTTTCATAAATCTGTCCGAGGTTCATACGACTAGGTACACCCAATGGATTCAAGACAACATCAACAGGTGTTCCGTCTTCCAGGAACGGCATATCTTCTGCACGAACGATCTTAGCAACAATACCTTTATTACCGTGACGTCCAGCCATTTTATCACCTACTTTCAACTTACGTTTTACAGCGAGATAAACTTTAGCCAGTTTCAACACACCTGCAGGTAATTCATCACCAATGCTGATGTTGAATTTCTCTCTCTTATAACGCCCTAATTCTTCGTTGAACTTGATATTGTAGTTGTGCAATAAAATATTAACCTGGTCATCAACTTTTTTGTCGCCTGTCCAACCTAATGGATTGATGTTAGCATAATCAAGGCCACGGAGATTTTTCTCAGTGAACTTAGCACCTTTGCCAATTTGTATTTCACCAAAGTTGTTTCCTACACCAGCAGAAGTATGATTAGCAAGAAGCGTAGAAAGTTTTTCCAGCAACACTTCCATTAAATCATTTTCATTCTTCTCATGCATCTTCTCCAACTTCTCGATCATTGCCTTCTCTCTCACTTTGCCATTCTTATCTTTCTTGGCTCTCTGGAAAAGTTTCTTGCCGATTACCACACCTTCAACTCCGTTTGGAGCTTTCAATGAAGCATCTTTTGCATCACCAGCTTTATCACCAAAGATTGCACGAAGTAATTTTTCTTCCGGTGTTGGGTCAGATTCTCCTTTCGGTGTGATCTTACCAATTAATATATCACCTTCTTTTACTTGTGCGCCAATTCTGATAATACCATTCTCATCCAAATCTTTAGTAGCTTCTTCCGATACGTTTGGAATATCTGGAGTCAATTCCTCTTCGCCCAGTTTAGTATCTCTTACTTCCAATTCATATTCTGAAATGTGAACAGAAGTAAACATATCTTCTTTAACTACTCTTTCGCTGATAACGATAGCATCCTCAAAGTTGTAACCTTTCCAAGGCATGAATGCCACTTTCAGGTTTTTACCCAGCGCTATCTCACCATTCTGTGTTGCATAACCTTCAGTTAAGAAATCACCTTTCTTAACTTTCTGACCCTTCTTAACAGCTGGATTCAGGTTAATACAAGTTTCCTGGTTTGTTTTTATGAATTTGGTAAGTCTGTAAACAACTAAGTCGTCTTCAAAGCTTACTAATTTTTCTTCTGCTTCACGATCGTAACGAACATGGATTTCGTTTGCATCAACAAATTCAACCACACCATTACCATCTGCGTGAATTTGAATTCTTGCATCTCTTGCTGCTTTTGCTTCCAACCCTGTACCTACGATAGGTACATCAGGACGTAACAATGGAACAGCCTGACGTTGCATGTTTGATCCCATCAATGCACGGTTAGCATCATCATGCTCAAGGAAGGGAATTAATGAAGCACTCAAACCAACAATCTGGTTGGGAGCAACGTCCATAAATTCAACATCGCCTTTATCAAGAATTGGGAAATCGCCAGTCTCACGACTTACAATTTTCTCTTCTGTAAAGTTGCCTTTTTCATCCAGCGGTGTATTTGCCTGTGCAATTTTTGCTAAATCTTCTTCTTCAGCACTCAAGTAGGTTAACTCCTTGCTTACTTTTGCATCATGCACTTTACGATATGGAGTTTCGATAAAGCCCATGTCATTGATCTTCGCATGTACACAAAGTGTAGATATCAAACCAATGTTTGGACCTTCCGGTGTTTCAATTGTACACAAACGACCATAGTGAGAATAGTGTACGTCACGAACCTCGAAACCTGCTCTTTCACGACTCAAACCACCTGGCCCGAGTGCTGAGATACGACGTTTGTGAGTAATCTCTGATAATGGATTCGTTTGATCCAGGAACTGGGATAACTGAGATGTTCCAAAGAATGAATTGATAACTGAAGAAAGTGTTCTTGCGTTAATCAAGTCAACCGGAGTAAATACCTCGTTATCTCTAACGTTCATTCTCTCACGGATTGTTCTTGCCATACGGGCAAGACCCACACCGAATTGAGCATATAATTGTTCACCCACAGTACGTACACGACGATTGCTCAAGTGATCGATATCATCAATCTCTGCTTTACCATTGGTTAAGCGAACAAGATACTTGATGATTAAAATAATATCTTCTTTCGTCAACGTCTTCTTCTGCAATGGCAAATCAACATTTAGCTTACGGTTGATTTTGTAACGACCAACTTCGCCGAGGTCATAACGTTTATCGCTGAAGAATAATTTATCAATGATACCACGGGCAGTTTCATTATCCGGCGCATCAGCTCCACGAAGCTGGCGATAGATGAACTGAACCGCTTCCAGCTCACTGTTAGAAGTATCCTTATTCAATGTATTGTAGATGATTGCATAATCACCACCCACATCTTCTCTCTGAATAAAGATGCTCTTCACATCCATCTCAGAAATAGTATCGATACCTTCTTCGTCTAACACAGTATCTCTTTCCATTACGATTTCGTTTCTTTCGATAGAAACTACCTCGCCGGTATCTTCGTCCACAAAATCTTCTACCCAGGTACGAAGTACACGGGCAGCTAATCTTTTGCCGATATATTTTTGTAATGATTTTTTATCTGTTTTTACTTCATCAGCCATACCAAACAATTCAAGGATATCCTTGTCTGTTTCGTAACCGATAGAACGAAGTAAAGTTGTAACCGGGAATTTTTTCTTACGGTCAATGTATGCGTACATCACATTATTGATGTCTGTAGCAAACTCCATCCAGGCTCCTTTAAAAGGAATAACCCTTGCAGAGTAAATTTTTGTACCATTCGGGTGAACAGACTGACCAAAGAATACACCAGGTGAACGGTGTAACTGTGATACTACTACCCTTTCAGCTCCGTTGATAACGAAAGTACCACGGGGAGTCATGTAAGGGATGTTACCCAAGAATACGTCCTGAACAATTGTTTGAAAGTCCACATGCTCCTCATCGTTACAGCTCAAACGAAGTTTGGCTTTAAGAGGAACAGCGTAAGTCAATCCACGTTCCATACACTCTTCAATAGTGTAGCGGGGCGGATCAATAAAATAGTCTAAGAATTCCAATACGAAAATGTTCCGGGTATCAGTGATCGGAAAATTTTCTTTAAACACACGGAACAAACCTTCAATGTTGCGTTTGTCGGGTGTGGTTTCTAACTGGAAAAACTCTTTAAAAGACTGAATTTGCACTTCGAGTAGATCTGGGGCTTCAGCCAGGTGCTTAATCTTACCGAAAT
Source organism: Chitinophagaceae bacterium IBVUCB2 (assembly GCA_002127295.1). Classification (GTDB taxonomy): domain Bacteria; phylum Bacteroidota; class Bacteroidia; order Chitinophagales; family Chitinophagaceae; genus JJ008. Next base: position 674,171 of record NFUV01000002.1, on the reverse strand, counting down.
CCACTCTTGAGTTCACTTTAGTTGAAGACATATGCGTAATACCGGTTTTACAACGTTCAAGACATAACAAATCACTCACAGGTCATCATTTATTAAAAATGAAAACCAATGAAAGTCAACTACTTACACATGATTTGGGATGTCAAAATATATTTGGCCAAAATAAAGGATGGCAAAGGTAGGGATTTATACTTCTTAAACAAGAAAAATTTGCCAACAATAACCCGGCCAAAATACCACTAATGGGGCATTTTTGAGACCCCTTGAATACTGTATTTTGAAGCAAAATTCTTCATGGCCTGGAAGGAATTACTTAGCGATTATTTCACCTTTACAAGAAAGGAAAGGATAGGTGTCGTTGGGATTGTTCTCTTCATTGTAAGCATCTTCTTTTTACCAAAAGCATTTATCAGGAATACTCCAGCAAAGGCTTCGGCAGCTGATACCAGTTGGATAGTCGCCATGAAGAAGCTAGAAACTACTGATACCATCAATAATTATCAGCAAACTGGCCAGCACCTCGATGATAATAATAGCAACTACTACCAATACGATAGAACCAAAAACAAGTATTACGGAGAACCGCAAGGAGAGTTATTCTATTTCGATCCCAATACTATTTCTGCTGAAGGCTGGAAGAAGTTAGGGCTTCGGGAAAAAACAATAGGTACTATTTTGAACTATTTGAATAAAGGTGGCAAATTTAGAAAGCCTGAAGATGTACAAAGAATTTATGGTTTGTTTCCCAATGAATATGAACGAATAGCACCTTACATCAAAATCGAATCTACAGGCGACAATAAGAATTATGCTGAGAATAATACACCGACAAATACTTCTCCCAAAACCTATACGCCCCGCTATGCAATTGTTGATGTTAATATTGCTGACACTACTGCATTCATTGCATTACCGGGCATTGGTAGTAAACTGGCAGCACGGATAATTAATTTCAGAGATAAGCTTGGTGGCTTTTATTCAATCAACCAGGTAGGGGAAACTTTCGGTTTACCCGATTCTACTTTTCAAAAAATTAAGCAATATCTGAAGTTGGAAAATGGCTCTGTCAGGAAAATCAATATTAATACTTCAACGGTGGATGAGATGAAAACACATCCTTACATCAAATACAGTTTAGCTAATCCTATTATTGCTTATCGTAATCAACATGGTTCTTTTACAAAAGTGGAAGATGTAAAGAAAGTAATGGCGGTAACCGATGAGGTTTATAATAAAATTGCCCCTTACCTAATAGTGCAATAAAAAACCCTCTGCAAAAGCAAAGGGTTTTAAAATTTATTCAGTTACAGAATTAAGCGATCTCAACATCTGCACCAGCTTCTTTCAATTTAGCTGCGATATCTTCAGCTTCTGCTTTAGATACACCTTCTTTGATGTTCTTAGGTGCGCCGTCAACCAGATCTTTAGCTTCTTTCAATCCTAAGCCAGTTAAATCTTTTACGATTTTAACTACGCCTAATTTAGAAGCACCACCGCTCTTCAATACTACGTTAAATGAAGTCTTCTCTTCTACTGCTGCTGCGCCTTCGCCACCACCTGCTGCCATTACAACTGCAGCTGCTGCTGGTTCGATGCCGTATTCTGATTTTAAGAAGTCAGCTAATTCCTGAACTTCTTTAACTGTTAAGGCTACTAGGCCTTCTGCTAATGCTTTTACGTCTGCCATTTGATTTAAATTTTTTCCGCCTTCATTGTTTTTGACTCCGGCGGAGTTATTAAAAAAATTGCCTTTGTTTACCCTCAGGCCTGGGTTGTTATTTAAATTGCTTGCGCAATGAAATAAAATTATTCTGCTGCCGCTTCAGCCGCTACTTCAGCACCACCAGCTTTCTGCTCATGATGATGTAATAAAGCTGCCAATACTCTCTTCGCAGGAGATTGTAACAAGCCGATAACTTCACCGATAAGCTCATTCTTAGTTTTGATCTGAGTAAGAGCTTTCAATTGGTTATCACCAGTGTAAATATCACCATTAATAAATGCAGCTTTCAATACTGGTTTTTCACCGTTGCTTTCTTTACGGAAAGAACTTATGATCAACGCAGGATCTTTAGGGTTTTCAGAAAACATCAATGCCGTTACTTTATGCAATGAGTCGTAAACACCTGCATATTTTTCGCTGTCTAATGATTCCAGTGCTTTTTTAATGAGAGTGTTCTTGGCCACTTTCATTTCTACGTCTTTGCTAAAACAAGCACGGCGTAATTTGCCAACTTGAGCTACCGTCAGAGATTCTGTATCTGCAACGTAGAAGTTATTGTATTGAGAGAATTTGCCTTTCAGCAATTCAATCACTTCGTTTTTTTGATCTTTAGTCATTTTATAAAGTTTTGACTGTTCGTTTTAATTGTTTCTTCTAAAGTTCAGCTTAGTGAACAAATGCTTTTGCGTCAATAGTAATACCAGGGCTCATTGAGCTGGCCATACTAACTCCTCTTACATAAGTTCCTTTAGAAGAAGATGGCTTTGCTTTCAAAATTGCGTTGATCAACTCAAGGCTGTTCTCTGCAATTTTTTCCGGTGTAAAGCTTACACGACCAATAGAAGCATGGATGATACCTACTTTATCAACTTTGAAAGCGATCTTACCACCTTTTACATCGTTGATAGCATTTGCTACATCGTTTGTAACAGTACCAGTTTTAGGATTCGGCATCAAGTTACGAGGACCTAACACTTTACCTAATTTACCGATCTTAGGCATTACAGATGGAGTAGCGATGATAACATCAACATCTACCCAACCGCCTTCGATCTTTGTTACATACTCATCAAGGCCAACATAGTCAGCACCTGCTGCTTTTGCTTCAGCTTCTTTATCAGGAGGACAAAGAACCAATACAGTTTTTGTTTTACCAGTTCCGTGAGGAAGAGATACAGTACCACGGATTGCCTGGTCTGCTTTTTTAGGATCAACACCCAAACGGATGTGTAAGTCCACAGATGCATCGAATTTGCAAGTGGTAATACTTTTTACCAATGCAGATGCTTCTTTTAAAGTATATGCTTTATTGCCATCCACTTTTGGATTTACAACTTTTCTTTTTTTACTAATGAATGCCATTTTAATTCGTTTAAGGGTTCTTTAATTAGTTTTCCCAAGGGGCTTTTCCTTCTACGTTAAGTCCCATGCTGCGTGCAGTACCTGCTACCATTTTCATGGCACTTTCAATAGTAAAGCAGTTCAGGTCAGGCATTTTATCTTCAGCAATAGCCTTTACCTGATCCCAATTTACTTTACCAACTTTTGCACGGTTACTTTCTTTGGAACCCTTTTGAATTTTAGCGGCTTCCATCAGCTGAATAGCTGCAGGTGGAGTTTTTAAAACGAAGTCAAAACTCTTGTCCGTATAAACTGTGATTAATACAGGGATTACTTTCCCTTGTTTGTCCTGCGTTCTAGCATTGAACTGTTTGCAGAATTCCATGATGTTGATACCCTTGGAACCCAGAGCAGGACCGATTGGAGGTGCGGGATTAGCCTGGCCACCTTTACACTGCAGCTTTACATAGCCGCCGATTTCTTTTGCCATTTTTTTATCTTTTTTGGTGTTAACGACTTTTCGTCTCCAGGACTACTTGGTCTCCCAAATTCAATTGACTGTCAAAGCTTTCAGCTAAACAGCCCCGTGTTTGTTTTGCTTTATGTAAAACTAGAACGGATAAAAAGAACTAATTGGGGCGGCAAAGGTAAGGGTAATTATCAAGAATTTGTACTGAATACTAAAAAATATCCTTGTTAATCAGCAAGAAAAAAGCCAGCACTCTACAGTGCTGGCTTACAATATTTTAAAGTATTTATTAGCTCACTTTCTCTACTTGCATATAAGTCAATTCCACAGGTTGAGAACGACCAAATATTTTCACCGACACTTTCAGTTTTTTCTTTTCGTCATTCACTTCTTCAATAATTCCGTTGAAGTCGTTGAATGCACCTTCAATGATCTTGATAGTTTCTCCAACTATGAAAGGCTCACTCATGCTCAATCCACCAGCCTCAGCCATTTCATCCATTTTACCCAACATTTTATTTACTTCAGCTTTGCGAAGTGCAATTGGGTTTTCCTTTCCTAAGAAATGAATTACGTTAGTTGTATTCTTGATAATGTCTCTTAAATCATCATTTAATTTGCCATCAGCAATTTCAATCATTACATAACCAGGATAGTAGTTTCTTTCCCGCATTACTTTTTTGCCATTCGCAACTTTATACACCTTTTCAACAGGTAAAAAAACTTGTTTAACCTGCGTCCAACCGCCACGAGACACCTCTTTATCGAGATACTCTTTTACTTTTTTTTCTTTACCGCTCACTACCCGCAGCACAAACCATTTGGTATCCTGCTGCTGAGTGTTTTCAGTAGTTGTATTATTCGTTGTTGCTTCCATGACCTCTTAGTAAAGTTGATTATAAAAAAGCTTCAAGGCATTACCGATTGCGGTATCCATTCCAAGCACTACGAAAGTGATTACAATGGTAGCAGCCAGCACAATCATAGTTGATTGCTGTAACTGAGGCCAGGTAGGCCAGGTTACTTTCTCTGTCAGCTCTTTATAAGACTCCTTAAAATAATTAGCAATCTTGATCATAAAATTCAATGTTTATTGTTCAGCCATTACAGTTTGTTGTTTATAAAACTTCAAACTTAATCAGCACGGGCACTAGGATTCGAACCCAGATCAAAGGTTTTGGAGACCCGTATGCTACCGTTGCACCATGCCCGTATGAAAGCTAAAAGCTATTAGCGGTTAGGCCAATAGCTTCTAGCATTATTTTTCAAAGATAACTTTTTACTGTGAAATTTTCAGGCTATCAGCTAAAAACTTCGAGCTATCTACTTTTATTACTTAATGATCTCAGTAACCTGACCTGCACCTACGGTACGGCCACCTTCACGAATCGCAAATTTCAAACCTTTTTCCATTGCGATCGGCTGGATCAATTTAACAGTGATTGAGGTATTATCACCAGGCATAACCATTTCAGTACCCGGAGCTAACTCAACCTCTCCAGTTACGTCCGTAGTACGGAAGTAGAACTGAGGACGGTATTTCTGGAAGAATGGAGTGTGACGTCCACCCTCATCTTTGCTCAATACGTAAACTTCTCCTTTGAAATCAGTGTGTGGAGTGATAGAACCTGGTTTACAGATAACCATACCACGACGGATTTGAGTTTTCTCAATACCACGTAATAACAGACCTGCATTATCTCCAGCTTCTCCTTCATCCAACAATTTGCGGAACATCTCAACACCAGTACATACTGAGTTAAGTGGAGTTTCCTGCAAACCAACGATCTCAACTGCTTCACCAACTTTGATACGACCTCTTTCGATACGGCCAGTAGCAACAGTACCACGACCAGTGATAGAGAATACATCTTCCACAGACATCAAGAACGGAAGATCAACCGGGCGAGGAGGCAATGGGATATAAGAATCCACAGCATCCATCAACTCAGTGATAGCACCGATCCATTTTTCTTCACCAGCTAATGCGCCAGTTGCAGAACCTTTGATGATTGGAGTGTTGTCACCGTCAAAGCCACGCTTAGTAAGCTCTTCACGGATTTCCATTTCAACCAATTCCAATAATTCAGGATCTTCTACCAAGTCAACTTTATTCATAAACACAACCATTGTTGGTACACCTACCTGGCGAGCCAAAAGGATGTGTTCTTTAGTTTGAGGCATAGGTCCGTCAGTAGCGGCAACTACAAGGATAGCACCGTCCATCTGAGCAGCACCAGTAATCATGTTCTTCACATAGTCAGCGTGACCAGGACAGTCAACGTGTGCATAGTGACGAGTATCAGTTTGGTACTCAACGTGAGCTGTATTGATAGTAATACCCCTTTCTTTTTCTTCAGGAGCTCCATCAATATCATCATATTTTTTAGCTGTCGCCAGGCCTCTCTTAGAAAGAACTTCTGTAATTGCGGCAGTCAATGTGGTCTTACCATGGTCAACGTGACCAATCGTACCAATGTTTACGTGGGGTTTGTCCCTCTTAAAGGTCTCTTTTGACATTGTTATCGGTTTTTAATTGTGTTTTACTAATTGTTGTTTTTATTCTATGAAGCCAGCAGCATTACTACTATCAGCTTTTGTTGCGTCGCACTCTTCATCTTCCTGTTCTCTACTCAGCAATATGTCGAAAACTTCTATCGCTGCCTGCCAGCTTAGAGCCGTTAGTGAGAATCGAACTCACGACCTCTTCCCTACCAAGGAAGTGCTCTACCACTGAGCTACAACGGCTTTTCACTGCCGTCGCAGGCAGTATTAGAAACTGGAGCGGAAGACCGGGCTCGAACCGGCCACCTGAAGCTTGGAAGGCTACCGCTCTACCAAATGAGCTACTTCCGCTGGTAATCTATTTTAAAAGAACTATGTGGGCAGAGCTGGATTCGAACCAACGTACTCGTGAGAGAACAGATTTACAGTCTGTCGCCTTTAGCCACTCGGCCATCTGCCCCCAATTATCCGATGTTTCCACCTGATTACTGAGCCGAAAACTGGAGTCGAACCAGCGACCTACTGATTACAAATCAGTTGCTCTACCAACTGAGCTATTTCGGCTTGTTTAATTGCAATAAAGAACTACCCCCATTTTTGGGAAGGCAAAGGTAAGGGAATTTAATAATTGGAAAAATTTTGGAGAAGGATTTTTTTGTTTGTTTTCAACTACTTGTGAATAATTAATAGAAACCAATTGAAGACAATTAAAAAAGCTGTTAGTGATTGAACAATTTATGGCTGAAGTTTGAACACTATACCCAGAGAAATTATCCATATCCCTCTTAGTATTGAAAGAAAAAAGTGCTAATCGTTTCTGCGCTATTACTCATAAAAAAACCCCACCGAAGTGAGGTCTTGATTTTTTAAGCTGCTTGTTTTTCTTTATTTCTTTTGATTTGAGTTACCATAGAGTCGAAAGCATTATCGAACGACTCTTCAAATGATTTACTAGTTGATTTTACAAAAAAATTGTGTCTGGGAACATGCACCCTGATCTCTGCAATCTTGTCCTTAATATTGTGGACAACATTGTCTAGTTTTAAAAACACATTTACCTGAATGATGCGATCACTGAAATTTTTCAGCTTCTCCAGTTTGCGGTTAACATACTCAATTAACTTACTGTCTGCATCAAAATGAACAGATTGAATTTTTACGTTCATAGTCATCTTTTTTAAAACAATGAAATAATAAATAAAGAACTTTTACTTGGCCTTCTTTTAGGGATTTGGAGTTCTTCTGTCTGACTTCAAGTTAGTTCAAATGAGGGTTTCCCCCAAACAAAATTTCCTTAATTTTTTTATTGTGACGCCGTAAATGATCAGGCTTTCGGATGAGCTTTTTTATGTATATCTTTTAATTTCTCTATGCTATTGTGTGTATAAACCTGTGTGGAAGCTAGACTGTTATGGCCAAGCAACTCTTTTACAGCGTTTAGGTCGGCTCCATTATTCATTAGATGTGTAGCAAAGGTGTGACGAAGCACATGCGGACTTTTTTTATCGAGTGTACCGACAGTTCCGAGATATTGATTTACCAGCAGATAAGCATATTTTGGATAGAGCTTTTTCCCCTTTTCTGTTACAAGCAAAAAATCTTCTGAGGTTTCGAGTTCTTTATTTTTTAGTTCTTGATAGTGCCTGATATTTTCAATTGTTTCTTTATTTACTGGAATAACTCTTTCCTTATTACCCTTTCCTAATACTTTAATAGAAGACCGGCTAAAATCAATTTGCTTTTCTTTCAGTGAAATTAATTCGCTCAAACGCATACCTGTATTATAAAATATAGTTATCAGCATTTTTGCATTCAAGCTCTTCCAGGTTTCAGCAGAATTATTAAGGGTATCAACCAGTTTTTTTGTTTCTTCTTCGTTTACAAATACAGGAAGCCGCTTCCCAATTTTCGGGCTGATAATTTTAGTCATTGGACTATTTTTCAGCATCTCTGTTCTAACACAGTATTTAAAAAAAGATTTTAGACTTGATATTTTTCTATTAATGGATTTTGATGTGAGTCCTTTATCCTTAAGGCCAGCCAACCAACTGCGAATTTGTATGTGATTTATGTCCTTTAGTAAAGTGTTGCCAAATTGCAAGTTCAAATAGGCAAAAAATTCGCTCAGGTCTGCAGAATATGAGGTAATAGTATTTGCAGAATACCTTTTTTCGTACTGCAGGTAACTAATGAAAGGTTGAATAATCTGTTTGGAATTTGACGGCATAAGATATTGAAGAGACTTTACCTTATAAATAAAAGAAGGATAGCAGCAAAGTTATACAACTTGCTGCTATCCTTAAATATGATTAACCGAATAAGTTATTTTTCGATTTTGCCGCTGGCTAAGTTCTGCTTGTAAACAGCTTTAAGCACTTCGCCCCTGCGTCTTACAGAAGGTTTGATGAAAGCCTGACGTTCACGCAATTGAAGTAGCACTTTAGATTTTTCGAATTTCTTCTTGTACTTCTTTAAAGCTTTGTCTATGTTTTCGCAGTCTTTAGAATCAATAATCAGCATAAAATTTTATACCTCCTTCGGTATTTTTTTTAGGATTGCAAAGATAAGGGGGAAAAGTGAAACTCTGAAATGAGTAAAGAAAAGATTTATCTTGCCTTATGTTTACAGGTATAATAGAGTCCACCGCCGTCGTTAAAGAACTCATTCTCAATGGATCAAATAGAACTTTTTGGCTTCATTCACCTATTTCTTCTGAGCTTAAGGTAGACCAAAGTGTAAGCCATAACGGCATTTGCCTTACAGTGGAAGAAGTTATCGGCAGCACACACCGGGTAACGGCAATAGAAGAAACTTTGCAAAAAACAAATGCTGATAGTTGGAAAACGGGACATCTTGTTAATCTTGAACGATGTCTCAGATTAAATGACAGAATTGACGGTCATTTGGTCCAAGGCCATGTTGATACCACTGGCATATGCATTAACAAAAAAGATAAAGGAGGCAGTTGGGAATTTGAATTTGAGTTTCCTAAAAAATTCGCCGACTTGATAATTGAGAAGGGGTCTATATGTATCAACGGCATTAGTCTGACGGTGTTTAATGTGAAAAAGAAGAGCCTGAAAGTTGCAGTAATCCCTTACACTTTTGAACATACTAATATCAAGCATGTGGAGGCAGATGATATTGTAAACTTTGAATTTGACTTAGTTGGCAAGTATCTGCTTAGAAGATTATCTTTGAAAGCGAAATAACTAACCCATTTCTACCGCAACTACATGACTGCCGATAACACCGCCAGGTCTTATTATCCTGCCCTTGATGGTTTGCGGGGAGTTGCCATTTTACTCGTTGTATTCTTACACAATTTTGGGTTCATGAATTATTTCTTTTTTGGCTGGCTAGGAGTGGATTTATTCTTTGTTCTTTCCGGATTTCTTATCACTGATATCCTTTTAAAAACCCTTGACAAGCCAAATTTTCTTAGAAATTTTTATATGCGCAGGGTGTTACGCATCTTTCCTCTCTTCTACCTAACATTGATTATTTGCCTTTTAATATTACCAAATATCAAAAGCATTAATATCAACAGTAGTTATTATACCAATAATCAATTTTGGCTCTGGACCTATTTGCAAAATTGGCTCTATATATTTAAAGAGCCTTATGGCGATAAAATACTGCTGCACACCTGGTCTTTGGCAGTTGAAGAGCAGTTTTATCTTGTGTGGCCCTTTATAATACTACTGATTCGCAGCCCAAAAAAACTTCTTGTTGTAGCATCATTTATACTGGTAGCAGTAATAATTGCCCGGTATGCAATATGGATGTATAAAGTTGAAGACTTGGCCTATAGCAGCCTTTATACTTTTACCCGTATTGATGGGCTTTGTATAGGTAGCATGCTGGCGTTATTAATGCGTACTTATCCCAACTTTCTGAAAAAATATACAACCCTTATTGTTTTGTTGATGGCTGCAATAAATTTTGGTTTTTATTTTATTAATAATCAACAATCAGTTACTCTCCCCTATCTTGCTTTTGTAGGTTATACTACTTTTGCTGTTCTGTTTGGAATCCTTGTTTATGAAGCAGTGACCGGAGAGTCTAGAATGATTCAAGTTCTTTTTAATAATGCAATCTTAAAATTTTTTGGTAAAATATCGTACGGTCTTTATGTATATCATTGGCCGGTATATATTTTATTATTTCCCTATTTCCGTGACATAATTTTCAATAATATAAATCTCAGCTACCGCATTGCTGAAATAAGTGGTGGTATTATCGTAACAACTGCTGCAGTGTTATTAAGTCTCTTTAGTTACCATTATTTCGAAAAACCATTTTTACGATTGAAAAACAAGTATGCATAAAAACCTATGCAATGCTTAATTCTTACTACTTTTAATAATCTTCGGCAACAAGAAAGCACTCAATAAAAGACTGCTTACTTTTTTTACTAAACTATGTACTCTGCCAAAAACTATATAAACCGGGGCCTGACTTTTCTTAACAACCAATGGAGACCAGGACATAAGAAATTGTCTACTTTGATGATTTATGGAACTGATCTTTGTGACTCGGCCTGTAAACATTGTCTTATATGGACCAAAAGGCCAGTAAATTATTTGCCTTTTGAAAAAATAAAGGAAATAATGAACAGCCGTTGTGTTACAAAAAAAACAACGGTGGGTTTGGAAGGAGGTGAGTTTCTCTTACACCCGGATGCAATGGATATAATGACCTGGTTTAATAAACATCATCCAAATTTTGATTTACTGACCAATGCCCTAAAACCTGAAAGTGTTATTGAAGCTGTTGACAAGTGTCCGCCTCAACGCTTATTCATTTCTGTTGACGGCGACAAAGATTCATACCTGCATATGAGGGGAAAAGATGGGTATGAAGGCATCATTAATGTTTTAGAGAAGACTCATAAAAAAGTGCCGATCAGTTTAATGTTTACTTTATCTCCTTACAATGATTTCAATGATATGAAACATGTAGCTGGAGTAGCAAAAAAATATGGTATTGACATGCGGGTTGGCGTTTATAATGACATCTCATTTTTTGACACAATAGAAACAGCCCACTTTAACGATATTGGTTCACTTAAATCTGATGAGATACGTTCTTTTAAAGAGGCAAAACAATTGATTGGTTCGAGGCCAGAGCATTCAACGGGTATGATGCCCCCGCCCGTTACCAAGGAACAATTAATTAATATCAGAGATAATATTCCAGAAATAATAAAAGAGTTTCCAGAAAATTTTGACTTTCTTGTTTTGTATGATGAATGGAGAAGAGGTGGCTTAAAATTGAATTGCTATAGCATTCTTGATAGCCTTGTTATATTACCTAATGGGGATGTCCCTATTTGCCAGAACCTGAACGTTATGATTGGCAATGTTTTTACCAATACATTGGATGAAGTTTTCAACGGAGCTGAAGCGCAAAAAAAACAAAAACATTATAGTAAGAATTGTAACGCCTGCTGGATTAATTTTCACCGCAAGTATGACGTAATATTATACCGAAGTTTTGAAAAATATTTTGGCCAATTTGCTACAAGAAAAATGTTAGGTCAATATTGGTGGGAAAAGGAAAAGAAAAAAAGCTATAAGCAAATAGTTCGTTCATGAGTAAGAAAGTCATCATCATTGGTGCAAGCTCAGGGCTGGGAAGACGGCTTGCAGAATTGTATGCTGAAGAAGATTGTATGATAGGCGTTATGTCCCGAAGAGGGAATTTATTAAAAGAACTGGAACTTCAATACCCCGGAAAAATATTCATTCAACAAGCTGATATTGCTAATGAGAACATTGGCTTGCAAATAAAGCAGCTAATTAAATCACTCAATGGAGTAGATATTATTATCATTGCTGCTTCAGTAATTAAATTTAATAATATACTTGCAGAGAAGCCCGAAACAGAAACAACAGATATAAATGTAAGGGGATTCACCAAAATCATCAGTGCCGCCTGGGAACATTTTCTTGAAACCGGTCATGGTCATATTGTTGGCATAACATCAATAGCTGCCGCCCGTGGCAATAAAGCGGCTCCGGCTTATCATGCCAGTAAAGCATTTCAATCTATATATCTTGAAAGTTTGCGGGTAAAATCAAAGTACGAGAGAAACAATATTAGTATAACAGAGTTGATTCCCGGATATATTGATACAGCAATGGGAAAAGGAGACCGCCTATTTTGGGTTGCTTCTCCTGATAAAGCTGCCCGTGAATCTAAAAAAGCCATCGATAAAAAAAAGGCAAGAGCTTTTATTACAAAAAGATGGTGGTTGGTGTACCATCTCCAACGACTTTTACCGATTTTTATTTATGATTCGGTGGTGAATGGCTCGTGGAAGCTGAAAAGTAAAAATTAAACCCCGTAATTTGAAAGAGGAACAACCTTCTTTAAAAAAAATACTGCAGCCTTACCTAATTATATCCGTTGCCGGCTTGCTTGCTTTTGCACCCGTTAGCTTTATGCTAAAGGCTCTTAAAAATGATATCATTGCACTTGAGTATCCCATCAATCATTTTATCAGCCAATCTATACATAACGGTGAAATTCCCTATTGGTTCAATACATGGGGAATGGGGTTTCCGCTCCAAAGTAATTTGACATGGGGAATATTCAGCACTCCACAAATACTTTTTAGCTCTCTATTTAACTACAACATCTATACACTGCACATTGAATTTATGTTTTTTGTGTTGCTTGCCGGATGGGGAATGTTTTACTTGCTGCAAAAACACATTCTTAAAGATCAAAAGCTCTCCCAGTTATTTGCTATATGCTATATGCTTTCCGGGTTTGTGGTCGGATCTACACAATGGCTTTTATATATTACTGCCGCTGCGTTTATTCCACTTGTTATTTCATGCTTGCTAAGCTTACTTCACACACCCTCGTTAAGAAATTCAATTCAATTTGCAATAGTATATACGCTAATGTTTACAAGTGTATATGCAGCTTTTAATATTATCACTTCGTATAGTCTTATAGTTTTTGTTTTAATCTGGTTTTTATTTTTTGAAAAAGAAAAAAATAAAAGGCCCTCCCGGATCAAATATTTGGGAGTTGCCGCCTTTTTTACTTTGCTGTTTTGTTTACCTTGTGTTTATTTTACCACTGAGGTATTGCAACATATTGGCAGAGGGAGTTCTATTGCATCTGATACAGGTTTCTTTAACTCTAACTACCTTCACCCTGCATCTCTCAGCAACTTACTGCTTCCCTTTTCTTCAGTAAAAATGGGTTTCCTAAATACAGAAGGAACTATGTTGGATAGTTACATGGGTTTATTAATAATATTGCTTTTACCGTTGTCAATATGGCGAGTGATTAAAGAAAAAAATAAATCATCAATTTTTATTCTTTTTACTGCCGTGTTGTTTTTGCTGATTTCATTTGGGGAAATGACTCCAATAAGAAATTTGCTGAATATATTTCCGGGTTTCGCTTATTTCCGAAATCCTGCAATTTTCAGACTATACTTTATAATAGCAATTATCATTTTTACAGCCAATACATTTCGATATAAAAATTTTACTGAATTATTCATTAAAGCCCCTGAATCAAAAGCCATATATCGCACTGCATATTTATTACTGGCTGTTAGCTTATTTGTAGGGGCCTTACATATAAACGCCTTACAAAATATTTCTTTTAGCAACCTCACAATATTTATAAAAAACATTACTTACCATAATTCATTATTCATAAGTGCAATTATTCAAATCTTTTTTCTCATAGCAATTCTAGTACTATTAAAAATAAAACGGACAGCTCTGTTAAATTTGGTACTTATATTTGATCTTATAATTAATACACTTATATGCACACCTTTTTTCTCAGTTAGTAGTTCTTCAATTGCGGAGGTCAGTGCTATCCTACATCCTACAAACGGATTTCCCGTACAATCAATAAAGCCTGCTGATGTTGCCGTCTCCTATATTGATAACAAAGGCAATACCTGGAACAACGTAAATATATTTAGAAAAGAAATTTCCACACGGGATTCATATAGAGGGCCGTTAACATTAAATAATTTTTATTCTGATTCTTCAGCAGCAATTGCCAAAGAGGTAAAAACTGAAAATTCCATATTATTAATTGAAAGCGATTCAACGAAGAATACTATTAATCTATTGGTTCAGCGTCCAACATTCATCAAGGCATTAGTATATAGCCAAGACTCTTCTGTTCTAACAGTACAGCAAAATTATTATAAAGGATGGAGATCATTTTATAACAAAAAAGAAGTTGAAATAATTGCGGACAACCGACCAGGAATGAGTATTATAATTCCCAAAGGTGAAGGTGTGGTGGAGTTCAAATATGAAAGAAAGTCAGTATGGCTTGCCGCTTTTGCATTACATCTTATCGTAGTAATATTTCTTGTTTGGAAAGCGGTTAATTGGATTAGAAAGTTTGTTACTAAATCACCTTCCCCTTCATAGCTTTATTCACTGCCTCATCCATTAATCTTTCTGCATAAGGTCTTGAAATCTCGTTTAATTTTTCAATGCCGGCATGAATTGAATCCTTCGTTCCGGCAGGTAATAGACTGTTCAACTCCTCCATAGCCATTTCCGTTTCTGCCAATTCAGTTGATGTAAGAAAGGAACGGTTTTTTTGAAGAAACTGTGCGGTTGTATCCAACAATATCTTCGCTTCTGTTTGTGCCTCTACCAATGCTCTTATTTTTATATCCTCTTTTGCATGAGTAATAGACGCCAATAGCATTTGCTCCACTTCTTCATCTGTTAACCCATATTGAGGTTTTACTTCGATTGTTTGCTCTACACCGCTTCTTAATTCTTTTGCTTTTACCTGAAGAATACCATCTGCATTAATTAAAAAAGTTATTTCTACTTTAGGCAATCCTGCAGGCATACCCGGAATTCCCGTGAGATTGAACTCGGCTAATTTTCTATTGTCCTTTACCAAATCTCTTTCCCCCTGGTAAACAGCAATCCGCATACTACCTTGTCCATCTTTTTGTGTTGTGTATTGCCTTGAAGCCTTAGATGGTATTTTGGAATTACGAGCCATTAACACATCCATTAGCCCACCCATTGTCTCTATACCCAGCGACAATGGTGTAATATCAAGTAATAAAAGATCTTTATTGTTTCCTGCAAGAATATCGGCTTGTATAGCAGCTCCAAGAGCTACTATTTCATCAGGATTTAAAAAATCATTAACCTTCTTTTGAAAAACCTCACTGACCATTTTTTTTACCAATGGAACCCTTGTTGAGCCTCCAACCATCACTATTTCGTCAATATTATCAACTGTAAGGTTTGCATCGCTTAGAGCATTTTTGCAACAGTTAATCGTTTTGTCTACAAAAGGTTTTATCAAATTTTCAAATTGGGTTATTGACAACTGTACTTGTTTATCAGTAACATTCGCAGTGAATAAGTCATTTGAGCTCAGGTAAATTTTAGCTTCCTCTGCAAGAAGCCGGAGCTCCTGTGAAAGGTTTTTATTCTCGGACAATTCTTTTTCTGATACTCCAATCTGAGAAATCCAATTTTTTACAATTGCACTATCAAAGTCATCTCCTCCAAGGTAAGTGTCGCCATTTGTAGAAAGCACTTCAAATATGCCGCCTGCAATTCTTAGTACTGATATATCAAAAGTTCCTCCCCCTAAATCATAAACAGCAATAGTTTTGATTTCATCTTTATTTAAACCAAATCCATAAGCAAGGCTTGCAGCTGTTGGTTCATTCACAATGCGTAAAACATCCAGTCCTGCCAATTTTCCTGCATCTCTTGTCGCCTGTCTTTGTGAATCATTAAAGTAGGCAGGAACAGTTATTACCGCTTTGTGTACAGGAGTTTTCAAAATATGTTCCGCTCTTGTTTTAAGCTCCTTCAGTATCAGTGATGACAATTCCACTGGCGAGTAGAATTTTTCCCCAGCCTGAACCTTTACAAGACTCTCTGTATTGTCATCTATCACTTTGTAAGTAAAAAAGGAAGAAGTGTTACGAACATCATTGTAGGATTTCCCCATCAACCGTTTAACGGAAAAAATTGTATTCTGTGGCTCGATAATTAAATATTTTTTTGCCTCCTCTCCTACTGATACAGTGCCGGCTTCTCCAAAGTGAATGACAGAAGGCACTAATGAATTTCCATCAAACTCTTTTAACACAACGGGTTTTTTAGTATCCGGGTGAATTACGGCCACCAAACTATTGGTAGTCCCTAAGTCAATACCAACAATCATTTCTTGTTGCTGAATACTTCCGGTTGCTATATTGATACCAATTTTTGCCATTTTCTAAATTCAATGTCTGCAAATGTATAACAAGTCAGGTAGAGGTTGTTTTGAAAAGGGGAACTTTTGTAAATCAATATATATGTCATAAAAAAAGGAGAGTGATATACACTCTCCTTTAAACTTTTACAAATTGCTGATTATCGCATCAGGTACATTTTACCGTAACCTTTATTAAAATATTTATCAGTCTTGTCATTCTGTGATTTATACTTATCTAATGATTTACCATTCAGATTTGTAACCACCCTGTATAGATAAATGCCATTTGCCAGTTTTTGTCCGTACTGGTCGGTACCATCCCATTTAAATTCGGTTATATTTCGTCCGATTTGGAGTGGACCTAATTCATCTTTAGTAATTTCCCGAACAATTTTTCCCGTAATGGTCATTATCTCAATCTTTATGTTCTGAGGAACTTCGCTACCTGTTATTGTGAAGACAAAGGCTGTTGATGTAGTAAATGGATTAGGATAATTAAGCATATTTGAAATCATTGGCTTATTTATCACTTCAAATATTATTCTGTACTCTATTGCGCCTGCAGAATTTTCGCTTCTATCTTTTCCAGTTACAATTAATTCATACTCCCCATCTTCGGTAAAGTAGGGTTTAAAATTAATCATTGCCGTATTATCAACGCTTGGTGCCTGACCGGCTGGTGTAAATTGCAACGTATCATTATTAAAATAAAATCGCCTTATAACTCCATTTGGATAGCGAACATTTAATGTAAGAAGGGAAGTATCGTTTAATATCATCCATTTTGATTCATCCTTCAGTTTTATAACAATATCTGGTTTTGAAGAAACGATATCCCTGTTCAAAATATGTACTCCATCAAATGTTACATCTAATAGCGGACTCAGACTATCAGCTTTTACATACAAATTACGGAAGGCAAAATTATTGAAATGGTACTGCTCTGGCTGATCATCATCAGGGTTTGCTTCGAGATACACGGTATTCAAACCAGAGAAATTCTGTGTATTGATTAAGGTGCCTACATGCAGAGTGTCATTCACCGGATCATTTCCCGGTAGTTTTCTCTTTCTTGGTATGGGTATTATATGTGGTACATTATTCTTATCTGTAATTACCATCTTAACTTTTACGCTATCAAAATCTACATTGGTTACATTTTTAAAAGCAATTTTAAAGTCCACAGGCTCCCCTACATCAACAGTGTCTTTGACTTTTAAATATATATTGGGAGCAATTACACCCTCTGGAACAGGATCATAAGAAACTTTCCAGAATTTTAGTTGGTATGCGGTATAATGAATTGAGTCGGCATTTCTCATTCTCAGTTTTAAATAAGGATATAATTCAGCATTAATGCTGCTTATATTAAAATCTTGCTGGTTAACATCCAGCCCAGAGAACAAAACATCTTCCTGGCCGGAGCTTGCGACACCAATGATATCAAGCTTGGGTGTGTCACCTGGCGTTACATCCGGAGCTACTGTACCACGCCATTGTACATCCTTCCATGCTTTGGCTCTTCCAAAAGCAGGCGAGGTAATATAACCCACCGTATCCGGAGTCATAAAATCTCCAGTCAATGAAATAACATCGTATGCACCATGGCTTACTGCTGAGATAGGTGTAAAGCCATTATTCCCTTTTACATACATGTGTATAAAAGCACGGGATTGAGTAAAAGAGTCGAGCATGTTAAAGCCAACATTCTTTAATTTATGATATAGCGTATTTCCTGCTCCAAGAGTTGGTTCATCTGCTATCCAATCATTAATATATCCGCCTACCTGCCCTGCATTCATAATATTTCTTACAACAACAATATACCCTTCAGGAATGGAGTCCATAAAGTCTCGGGCTAGTTTTCTTGTTGCCGTTGTTAAATAACTAAACTCATAATTCCATCTCCTGGTTGGAGTACAAGGCAGAGGCGTTCCATACCGTCCTGTTTCATTAAGATTAGGCTGAAAAGTCAGTGGGTTAAAAATGTTAAATATAAGAGAGTATCCAATACAGGCACTTCTAATAAATGGAATACCATCAGGAGATACGATCAAATCACCCTCCTGGTTAGTTGCAGTTAAAAACACACCATTCTTAGCAAAAATGAAATGTCCGCTTGAATCGAATTTCCAGTTTCTTGATTGGGCATCTAAGGAAATATTATTTTTATCTGATTTAACGTGTTGGTAATAATGTGACTGTGTAAAACCTAAATCGCTATTCGGCAAATAAATAAATGAAGATGTATTCCAAAGTGGAGAACCAGATGTTGGAACAGCCGCCACTCTCCAATAATAAACGGTACTATCCCGGAAAGTAAAACCTGGAATAAACTCCAACACACCACCGGTTGAATTTATAGACTTTGTAACTTTTAATGCGGAATTAAATAACTCAGTGGTATCGATCTCCATATTATACTGGCGAAGAGAAACAAATGGATTGGCAGTAGATGCTATTAATTTAATATCCTGCCTGTTAACAATTGAATAAGCATATGGATAGATAGGGCGGGCCTCATCTTCGAAAATGAATACATCTTTTGTAATCGTATTATTTGTTTCATATAACTCATCCACAGAATTATCTGCATCAACTGTTACTGTAATCTTATTGAGTCCTTTATCCCTTGTAGCTACAATTGGAATATTATAAGTAAGAGAGTCAGCAAACCGGATGCCCGGAATAGTTTCACGATGAATTACTTCGGTTGTAAGGTCAGGATAAGTTCTTTTTATTTCTATTACTATTTCCTTATTAGTAGCTCTTCCTAAGTTTAAAAACTTAGCGTCAAGTTTAAAAAATGACTCCGCTACTGATATAAATGACGGCGTAACTTTAACCAAAGGGTCTTCAATAGCATAATCTGGCTTATCAAATCCATTTAATTTCAACGCTGGATCACCATGCAAAGTTGTCTGCTCACATTGCATTCTTGCATATAGATCATTTTGTGTGGTGAGATTAAATACCTGGGTAATCGTTTCTTTCATTATCTCGCCTATAGATTTACCATACTTCGTTTTTGAGAAAGCATCATATGTCCTGGTATTATAAATATCCAGGTAGTGAACGATTCCCAATGAACTACTTGCCAATGATGCTATACCCCCCCGTTCATTTGCCAATACATATTTTTCAGATATTGTTTCATTGGTTTGTAACCTGGCCAAATTAAAGTTGAAAAAATTACCTGCGTTACAACCAAGAAAAATAAACAACGGATATTTCCCTGTGTTGTTATAGTTCTGCGGGTCATCAAGATTATATTCTAATGTAGTAGCAGAAGAGTGACCGAAATAGGTAAGCACTCCGATACCTTCAGTAAAGAGACTTTTCAATCTTACACTGTTTGATTGCTCAACAGGGTCTGTAGATGTTTTACTGAATGTATGGACGTTAGCACCATACAGTGTATCCTGCGCTATGGCTTTATAGTTAGTCATATTAATATCCAGGATTCTTTGTAAATTCTGATCGCTGGCGCCAACTATATGTACTATATTTTTCTTCCACTGCTGGTCATTTATTGAAGGTGATGAAACTTTTTGGGCCTGCTCATACTGTTTTACTTTATTTAAATAAACAGTTATCTCATCGGCTTTTATAACTGAAAGACGGCCAATAGGGGTAACCGGTATTTCACTACCCGGCTCGCAGCTTAATAATATATCAGAACCCGGAGAACCAAAAGATGGTATTAATGCCAATTTCTCAATGTCAGCATGAGCCCTGTTACTACGATATTGATAATACAATACAGATTTCCCAATTAGAAATACATTCTTGATCTCACCAGTAGTAAAATTTCTTCTGGCCCACATTAAAAAATTTCTAATACTCAGTGGTGTCTTAGTTATACCAAAGCCAAACTGATCAATTAATTCATCAATCATATACACTTTTGCATTAAACCCACCTCCCACGGCCGAGCTTCTATATGCTCTGTAATCATTAACCGGGTTTGCTCCTCCTGTTCCATTTGTTAAAACAGGATGGCTGATAATTAAATAATTTCCCTGGTTTGCAGCAAGAGTAAGGTTAACAAAATTTCGTTGTTGTGCAGTTGTAATTTGCGCAATATTTGAAGCATCATGGCTTACAAGTATAAGTTTTCTGGCACTTGCGGAAGGAAGTAAGAGAACTTTTAATATTAAGGGATTATCGATATTAACAACATATCTTTTTCCATTTGTAATATCATACAATATGGGTGCTGTTCCATTGTGATTAAAGTTTGTAATCTCTAAATAATTTCCTGCGGGATTTGCTGATAATTCGAAATAGAAATTTTTGTTCCCTCCAAAATCAAAAATGCGGGGATAAATCAATTGATGTTTAGCTATTACCATTCTGTCATTCGCCGTAGTTGAAGCATTTTTTATCTGAATGGCCGCTGTTCCCGAACTAATATTAGCTAACGGAACTGTTGTGGTAGCTTTAATGTAATCGTAAAAATCCATTGTTTGGTTAAGGATAGGATTACTATTGATGCTGACCTCAACCTGGCGTGGTGTTAACGAATTACCTGCTGCATTGAGTTTAAAAGTAGCGTCCGGCGCACCAGGACCAGTATATATATGGAGATTGGAAAGTGTAACAGTACGTATACCACCGGTACCAAGATTTGCAGAAGTTAAGCCCTCTCCAATATCATACGCAGAGGAATAAATAGTAGACCCCACTACAGCTCCAAAGCCCTGGTTAAAAATTTCATTATAATAAGTCTCTTCGTTATGTAAAAAAAAGGGTTCGACAGTCGGCAGCGGTCCACCCAAATTGTTCGCTGTAGGAGAAAATCTTAAATTATTGCCTGATGTATTTACCGTAAGGAAAAATGCAGCCGTATCTGTTTGCCCACTCCATTTGTCATTTAATTGGTAATCAGGATTTCGGTATAAACTTTTATCGGGTTTGCCATCAGCCATTTCTCCCCAAAACTCAATATAATCGCTGCCAGACATTGTCCCTGTTTGAACGGATGTATACAGCGGAATTTCCTGCCCATTACGCCATAGCTGAAATTGCTCAGCAGGGATGGCACCTAACCCCATAGCAGAAAGGGCGGGTTGATTAATACGATACAAACCCGTAACCCAAACTTTAAATTTATAATACGTTTTGTTATAATCAATCCACTCGTTATTATACGTCTGTGCTTGTGCAATGACACTCACAAAAATCGATAACGTAAGTAAAAATTTTTTCATGAACGCAAATTTTATCGGGTACAATTAGTTTAGTTAGTTTTCTCTTTTTTACCCACCAGGTTTAGTTGTAAAGAAAATACATGGGTAAATAAAGGATTTGACTGGTTGGCCAGGTTAGTAAAAGAATAATCAATTGTTACATTCTGAATACGGAAACCTGCCCCTGCACTCGGCTGATATATCCATACTTTTCGTTGGTTTACTGTATCACCATCAGCTAATGCCTTTTGAAAATTATTTATCCCGCCACGCAGAAAAAAAACATTATTTACATTCAATTCCAATCCCAATTTGGGATCGGCACTTACGGGGTTAGAGCTTATCAATGTGTTTCTTTGCCCATCAAACGTAATGTCAATATTTGCTTCAGCTAATAAGCTTGATTTTTTTCCCAAAAGAAACTCTCTGGCTATACCAAGCACAACCCTGGGGGCAGTTAACTCAGTCGATTTAACCGGTATTTCGTTATTTGTGAGGTATAAAACTTCTTTCTCTCTTTCAGTGAAAGTAAAAGACCAGGCATTGAATGTGCTGGTTATATCACGGCCAGCAATTCCAAAACGCCATTTATTACTACGAATTTGCAAGCCGGCATCTAAACCAAAACCCCAGGCTTTTGCAAATTTGCCTACACTGCGATGAATTACTTTTGCATTCAAACCAAAGTTTACATTCTTATTGGCCTTCTCTTTTATCTTCTGTGCAAATGAAAAAATAAATGCATAATCTGCTGAAGAAAAAGCCTGAATATTATTATAATTAATAGAACCGTCTGGTTCTACCAGGAATAATGTGTTCATTATATCATCAACAGCAAAGCGTAAACCAGTAATACCAATAGTACGTTTGTTATTGGAGGTAGGAAAAGCAATGCTTGCGTAATCATATTTGCCAATACCAGCAAAATATTCGGCATGCATCAGGTTAATTTGCGGCTGGTCTTTTACACCAACAAGGCCAGCGGGATTCCAATAACCTGCAGTGCCATCATTTACAGAGGCTACCTGTGCACTACCCATGGCTAAACCCCGGGCTCCAGCTCCAATATTCAAAAACTCATTGGAATATTTTCTGAATTGTGCGTTGGCAGAAGAGAAAAATAAAAAAGTAAGAATTGATAGGTATAAACGGTTCGTTTTCATTCATAGAATTTTCTAATAAGCAAATGGCTGAGGTATGCTTTCATTAAGTACGGGATTGCTGTAAAATTAGTCTTAAAGCCTGTAAAATCATAGGTTTGGTGGCAAAAAGAGCAGATATTGAAAACGAATTACTTAGAAAATTATTGCCTTTAATAACAGGCTATATTATTCTGCCTTACTTTTGTGTAAATCACTGCTTTAGATATGAATTTGATAGAAGAATTACGATGGAGGGGAATGATTTCGGACATTATGCCCGGAACAGAGGAACAACTTAAAAAAGAAGTTACAACGGGTTATATTGGATTTGACCCTACCGCAGACAGTCTGCATATTGGTAGCCTCGTACCCATTATTCTCTTAATTCATTTTCAAAAAGCTGGACATAAACCCATAGCCTTAATTGGCGGTGCAACAGGAATGGTTGGCGACCCCAGTGGAAAAAGTGAAGAAAGAAATCTTCTGAGTGAAGAGACCCTTCAAAAAAATGTTGCGGGTATTAAAGCTCAGCTAGAAAAATTTCTTGATTTCAACCCATCACTGCCCAATTCCGCTGAGCTGGCTAACAATTACGATTGGTTCAAAACCATTTCATTTATTGATTTTTTGAGAGATGCCGGCAAACATATTACTGTTAATTACATGATGGCCAAAGACAGTGTAAAAAAAAGGATTGAAGGAGAAACTGGAATTAGTTATACAGAATTTGCATACCAGATGATGCAGGGTTATGATTTTTATTGGTTGTATCAGCATAAAAATTGCAAACTGCAAATGGGAGGAAGCGATCAGTGGGGAAATATGACAACGGGTACAGAATTAATTCGCAGAAAATGCGGGGGGGAAGCATTTGTTTTTACAAACCCACTTGTTACAAAAGCAGATGGTGGAAAATTTGGTAAAACAGAATCTGGAAATGTTTGGCTTGATCCAAACCGCACAAGCCCTTATCAATTCTACCAGTTTTGGCTCAATGCAAGCGATGCAGATGCAGAAAAATGGATTAAAATTTTCACCTTTCTTACAAAAGAAGAAACAGAGAATATATTAACTGCACACCGAAATGATCCGGGGCAAAGATTGATACAAAAAAAGCTGGCCGAAGAAATTACCAGCCTTGTACATGGTAAAGAAGAATTGAAAAACGCTATTGAAACAACACAAAAACTTTTTGCCAATCAAAATGCTCCTGCAGAAAGCCTGAGTATTGAAGACCTTGAAGGAATGGCCGGTGTAATAAAATCTGATCTATCAAAAGAAAAAATTGCCGCCGGTATTGATATAGTTTCTTTTCTTGCCGACACTTCCATTTTTCCAAGCAAAGGGGAAGCAAGAAAAACAGTACAGGGCGGAGGTATAAGTATTAATAGGAATAAAGTGGAGGAAATTAATTTTAAAGTTGACAGTTCTTTACTATTACACAATACCTATTTACTTGTACAAAAAGGAAAAAAGAATTACTACCTGATAAAAGCGATATAATAAAGTTTCTTTTTACTGATTAACAATCACATTTTTTTTATAGCCTTCCACATTAACTCGGCCACAAATTGGTTGCCTTTAGTATTCAAATGTACTTTGTCGTACGTTAAAATATTTTTTTCCTGGTTGTTAGGATTATTATCTTTTATGTATTCTAAAAAATTTTGGCGAAGGTCTATTAACGGTAAATTATTTTTTTTCGCTATGTCCCTGATAATATTGCTATAACGGTTCAGGTCGCCATCTAATGAGTTGCTCATATCTGTCTTCTCTCCCACTACTGCCGGTGTGCAAAGAATTGCTTTGATATTTTTATCTTTCAATTTTTTCAATATAGCGAGATAAAATTTCTCAAACTTATCAGCATCTGTGCCAGTACCTAACAATGTTTTATGCCACACATCATTTACACCTACATAAATTACTACTACATCAGGGTTTTTGCTCAATACATCTTCCTCTAATCGTAAATACAAATCATATACTTTATTTGCACTTATTCCGGAGCCTATAAAATCATACTCCTCCCCTTTTTTTTCTGCTTTAGATATACTATCCAATTGGAGAATATAACCTTTGTAGGGTTTGTCTTTTACGCCAAGCTCCGTAATAGAGTCACCAAAAAAAATAATTTTACTTTTTTTTTGCGGAGCAAAAGAAAAGGCTATTATAACCAAGGAGAAGAAGAGAATTTGCTTCATAATTATGATTATTACCTAAATGTAAAAAAACAAAGCATCCGGATAACCAGATGCTTAACTATTTATTATAGTTGCTTGAAGGAGCTCATTCAATATTTACCTGCTTTCTTATAACAGCACCTTCCGAAGCCTCCGGCAAAAACTTTCTTTCATTTATCAGGTAACCATTACCCTTCTCACAAAAATGCACTTTCAGATTTTCCAGGCTGATGGGATTACCATCCGGTATATCAGCAATATTGGAGTGCAGAATATCATGCCCGTCAATAATTATTACTAACCCACTACCTATTGCTTCCATCTTATTTCCTTCTGTAATCAACATACCAGTATCTTCTCCCAGCCCTATACCAATACAGCCGGGATTAGCAGCCACTGCCTGTGACAATCTGCCAAACCGGCCTCTTTTTTCAAAATGCGAATCAACGATTACATTGTCCAAAAAACCAAGACCAGTTGTAATTTTTACTTCACCTTTCAGGTGTGCCCTTGCAGCGTTACCCTCATAAATCATAGTATTGCTCATCGCCATTGCACCCGCACTAGTGCCGGCAACTACAAAACCTTCCTCGTCTCTATACCTTTTTTTCAAAAGGGATAAAAATTCTGTTCCTCCATCAGTAGCACTCAACCGCAACTGGTTACCGCCACTGAACATAACTCCATCGCATTGACGGATACGTTCAATGAATTCATTATTCATTGCATCTTGTCTTGTCCGAATATGCATAACCCCGATATTGGTGCACCCAATTTTACCAAATGCATTGAGATAATTTTCTCCTACTTCATACGGAATCATGGAAGCAGTAGTGATAACTTCTATTCGGGCAGCGGCGCCCCCTGCTTCTTCAACAACCCGGCGTAGAATGCCAAGCTCAAAAAAATTAAGGTTATTACGGTAAACTTGTCCGGTCTCTAAATTGGTCCCTTTGTCCTCTGCTCCTCCGATGGCTATTAGCTTTCCCTTAGGATGGCTCATTCAATGGGGTTTGATTATAGACAAATGTAACAGAAAAATGATTTAACGATAACATTGATAGTCTTAGTATTTTGTAAAAAAGGTACAAGTTGTGGAAATGTGGAAATAAAACAGCTCACAGGTACAATTACAACCGTTATTTCAACATTTTAGTGAAGAAAAATACGCCTGCGCCTATCAAAGCTATAGCAGCACCATAAAAGGCAAACTCATTTTGATAAAGCAAAAAGGCCCATATAAGCAATGATAAAATTACCGGTATGGGATACAGCCACATTTTATAAGGAAGACCTGTGCTACCGAATTTTTTTCTTAATAACACCACACCTACACCTTGTGCCATAAACTGCACTACAATACGCATTGCAAGTATAGCACTTATTACTTCAGAGAGCCTGAACAATAAACTAAACACAAACCCTAATGAACATAAAACGATTAATGAGACATAAGGGAATTTTTTTGTAGGATGCAGTTTTGCAAATGGTTTAAAAAAATTACCATCGATGGCTGCAGCATATGGTATTCTTGAATAACCGAGTACAACCGCAAACAAGGAAGAAAATGCAATACACAGAATAAGAACTGTTACAAGTGCTGCTGCATTATGTCCATACAATTGCTCCATAAAAGAACTCACAAGGTATTTATCATTTGCATTTACTGATTGCCAGGGTATCACTCCCATTACACTTATATTCATCAGCAAATACAATATTGCGATGCCCATAATTGAAATAAAAATACTACGGGGAATATTTTTTTCAGGTTTCATAATCTCCCCTCCTAAATGACAAACATTATAATAACCCAGATATGCATAAACTGTTTTACCGGATGCTTGCCCTACTATTGCCCAAAAAGCGAACGTAAAAAAGGAATCGCTGCCTGAAGGAAGAAACCTAATTGGCTGCTGCTGGTTCATCATTCCGCTTACTATGATCCAGATAATAGTGAGGATAACAATTGTACCCATCACTACCGATATTTTTCCAATGGTTTCAATTTTTCGATACAACAAAAAGAAAACAAGAATGACCAAACCTCCGGAGACCATCTTCTCCTGTATAAAACTCAGGTCCCCGAAGTAAGAAAGGTATTGTGCAAACCCAATGGATGCAGATGCTACTACCAACGGAGCTTGTATAGAAGTTTGCCAAACGAATAAAAAGCTCATCAGCCTTCCACCTTTTTCTCCAAAAGCGATGCGGTGAAAATTATAAGTACCCCCGGCCAAAGGATATTTGGCGCCCAGCTCACTCCAGATCATACCATCCATAAAAGCAGTAACAGCACCGAATATCCATGCCCAGATAAATAATCCATTATCAAATTGGCTGACAACAAAAGGCATTACCACGAATGGTCCAATACCTACCATATCTATCATGTTGATAGAGGTGGCCTGCAGAAGATTTATTTTTCGGTTAGTAAGAGGTGTGGACATTAAGCCCTTGTATTAAGATTGTAATTTAACCTGCTTTCATCACAATCGTAAAGCACAATGCATAAATGACTTTCGAATTCGGAAAATACAAAATCAGCTTTTTACAAAAGCAGTTATCCCTTCTACCAGAACATCCAAATTTTTCGTTGTAGTGTACACATTCGGTGTTACCCGTACCCCATTAATATTTTCCCAAACAATACCAACTGTATGCACTTTATATTTATCCAATAAAAAAGAATCCAATTCTCCGGGCTTTCTGCCTTCTACTAATACATTACCAATGGCACAACCATATTTTGGATTCATGGAAGTATTCAACTTTACTTTCGGAATATCTTTTACTTTCTCCATCCAGTAATTTTTAAGATAATGTAGTCGCTTTTCTTTTCGTTCACTACCAATCATTTCGTGAAACTCGATGGCTTTTCCTATAGCTTGTTCAATAAACATAGGCCTTGTACCAAGATTTTCAAACTTTCTTATATCATCTTTTAACGGATTTTCACTGGTAGCAAATAATGGATAGATATTTTTTATCTTTTCTTTTCTGACGTATAACAATCCGCTGCCAATTGGAGCATAAAGCCACTTGTGTAAACTCGCTGCGAAGTAGTCTGCATCCAGTTCTGGAATTTTAAAATCGAAATGCGCAAAACTGTGTGCTCCATCCACCACTACCTCTATCCCTCTTTTATGTGCTTCCTGTGCAATTTTCTTTACCGGTAATATCTGCCCGTTCCAGTTAATAACATGAGTAATATGTACTACTTTAGTTTTTGATGTGAAAGCGTTTACAAATTGACGCACCATATATTCTTCGTCTTCACTAGGCAGTTCAAGACTTATCCATTTCATTTTAATTCCATCCCGCATTTCCCGCTGTTTATAGGCATTTATCATATTCGGGTAATCCTGTAAAGTAGCCACCACCTCATCCCCGGCTTTTAATTGTAGTCCAAAAATGATGGTTTCTAATCCTTCAGATGAATTTCTGTTAATAGCAATTTCTTCGGGACTGCATCCGGCTAATTTTGCGAGGTTCTTTCTTAATGGCTCTCTTCCCTGGTCTAATATTCGCCACATGTAATAGCTGGGAGCTTCGTTGCAATAATCGTAATACCTTTTCATTGCGTCCTGAACCGTTTTTGGCGCCGGAGAAACACCTCCATTGTTTAGATTGATAAGGGATGGAGATACGGTAAATGATTGTTGGATATAATACCAGAAGTCTTCTTCACTGGCCAACTCATCTGGTGAAATACTTTCTGCATTTTTTATTGCGCTATCTAAATTTCTGCTCCAGGCTGGCTGGGTAAGTGATGCAAGAAAAGTAGTGGCAGAAAAAATACCAGCTCGTTGCAAAAACTTGCGGCGGTTAGACTCGGACATGATAGTTCGTTTTGATAAATGTAGTGAAAAAGCTTCGGGCTATTAGCTGCGAGTTTCAGGATTGAGGCGTATAAGACTTTCCCCAAATTGCTACACTACAAAGTAAAAATTCCCATTCCCTTTTCGAAAAATCAGAAAAGAGTTGTTTAAAAGGGGTAATGGCATGTGATAGGAATTAGAATAATAGTTGGAATAAGTTTTGCCTTAAATGACATTCCAATAATGCTCAGCGAATTGCAAAATTCTGAATAGCGACATGCAGTAAAAGTATTGTTCTCATCTTTTATTCCACTGGAAGAAAGATTGCTAACAAATCTTCGATTGCAAGGGACGATGATAGCAGCACTTAGTTGGCCACATAATTAAAAAAAACTAACTTCCAACCTGTCCCGCTGATGGCGGGATCTTTAAACTAATAACAAATGCAGATACTTGAAATAAAAGTGCTAAAGGGACCGAATTACTGGAGTGTTCGCCGGAATAAATTGATCCAAATGAAACTTGATCTGGAAGAACTGGAGCAACGACCAACCAATACAATTCCGGGTTTTCGGGAACGCTTAGAAAAAATGATGCCCAGCCTATATGAACATCGCTGCAGTGAAAATAAGCCCGGCGGCTTTTTTGAACGGGTAGAGGAAGGAACATGGATGGGGCATGTTATTGAACACCTGGCACTGGAACTACAAACACTGGCCGGAATGGATACAGGATTTGGAAGAACCCGGACAGCAGAAGGAGAAAAAGAGGGTGTGTATTATGTAGTGTTTAGTTATATGGAAGAAGATGCTGGTGTATATGCTGCTAAAGCATGTGTAAGAATTGCACAGGCAATGATTGATGGAACAGATTATGACCTGGCACAAGACATCCAGGAAATGCGGGAGATAAGAGAAGATACAAGACTCGGTCCTTCTACGGGATGCATTGTGGAAGAAGCAGCAAAAAGAGGAATACCTTATATACGATTGAATAAACAAAGTTTGGTACAATTAGGATATGGGGTGAACCAAAAAAGGATTCGGGCAACAATTGCATCTACCACATCTAACATTGCTGTGGATATTGCCTGCAATAAAGAAGAAACTAAACTGTTATTAGAAGCAGCCGAAATTCCTGTACCAAAAGGAACAGTGATAAGAACAGAAGAAAATTTGGATGATGCGATCGCTAAGTTCGGTTATCCACTTGTTATAAAACCAATTGACGGTAATCATGGTAAAGGAAATACCACCAATATAACCAACAGGGAGCAGGCATTAAAAGCTTTCGAAGCAGCAAAGCTTTATGGCCGAAACGTAATTATAGAGCGATATATAACAGGCTATGATTTTCGTTGTCTTGTTATCAATAATAAATTTATTTGTGCTGCATTACGTACACCTGCTTCTGTAGTGGGAGATGGCATACATAATATACAATGGCTGATCGATGAAACAAACAAAGACCCCCGCCGTGGTTTTGGGCATGAAAAGGTACTGACACAAATTACCATTGACCAATTTACTCAAAAAATGCTTGACGATGCTGGGATAACATTAGAAACAGTTCCCAAGAAAGGCGAAAGAGTTTTAGTAAAACCCACTGCTAACCTTTCAACCGGGGGAACCAGCACAGATGTTACAGATGAAGTGCACCCCGCAAATATTTTTATGTTTGAACGGATTGCAAAAATCATCGGCTTAGACATTTGTGGTGTAGATGTAATGGCTGTTGATCTAAAAACTCCTGTTGCAGAAAACGGTGGCGCTATTCTGGAAGTAAATGCTGCGCCTGGTTTCCGGATGCATATTGATCCTTCTGAAGGTTTACCCCGAAATGTTGCTGAACCAGTAGTTGATATGTTATTTCCTAAAGGGAGTGCAGGTCGTATTCCGATTATTGCTATTACAGGCACAAATGGGAAAACAACAACAACGAGATTGACTGCACATATTGCAAAAAGTGCAGGTAAAAAAGTTGGTTACACAACCTCGGATGGAGTGTATATACAAAACCAACTGATGATGAAAGGCGATTGCACCGGGCCTGTATCATCAACCTTTGTATTAAAAGATCCGACTGTTGACTTTGCCGTTCTTGAATGTGCAAGAGGCGGTATTTTAAAATCAGGGTTAGCTTTTCAAAATTGTGAAGTGGCTATTGTTACCAATGTGGCCGAAGACCATATTGGACTTGGCGGTATTAATAATATTAATGCGATGGCCAAAGTAAAACAAGTGGTACCCGAAACTGTTTTTCAACACGGTTATTCAGTATTAAATGCTGATGATGATTTAGTGTATAAGATGAAGGATGATTTGAGATGTAATATTGCTTTATTTAGTATGGATGAAAACAATCCCCGCATAAAAAAACATGCTGCAAGTAATGGTCTTGCCTGTGTGTATGAAAATGGATATGTTACCATAATGAAAGGCAGTTGGAAAATAAGGGTATTGCAGGCAAGAGATATTCCATTGACGTACGAAGGAAAAGCTATTCATAACATTAATAATTGTTTACCTGCGGTGCTGGCAACTTATCTCTTCCGTGATATTACGATTGATGATATACGAACAGGATTACAAACTTTTATTCCCAGTGAAAGTCTGACACCGGGCAGATTGAATTTTTTCCAATTCAAAAACTTTACTATGCTGGCGGACTTTGCTCACAATCCGCATGGACTAAAGTTGCTTTGTGATTTTGTAAGTAAATTAGATTACCCAACAAAAATTGGAGTTATCTCCGGCACTGGTGACAGACGAGATGATGATATCCGGGAATTAGGAGAAATTTCAGCTCAATTTTTTGATGAAATTATAATACGGTGTGATAAGAATTTACGAGGCAGAACTGCGGAAGATATAATTGATTTATTACAGCAGGGCATCCGGAAAGTTAATCCAGACCTTCCGACCGTAATAATTCCAAACGAAGACCAGGCCCTGGATTATATATATGATAATCCTAAACAAGGGGCACTCTATACAATTATGTGCGATGTAGTGGCCAGGGCTTTAGATAAAATTAAAGAGTTGAAACAAAAGGAAGAAAATGAGGGCATAAAATCTACTAATCCTGTATAAATTCCTTTAAAAAGCATTTGGGAGAAAGATTCTCAAACCCTATTTTTGCACTCCCAATTGAAAAATTGGCACTTCAAAAATTAAGTGTGATTGGCCTATGGTGTAATGGTAACACAACTGATTTTGGTTCAGTCGTTTAAGGTTCGAATCCTTATAGGCCAACAAGCCCCGTTAAATAGCGGGGTTTTTTATTGGAGCCTGGAAATACATAAAGCTAGGCTACTTCTCCAGTCCTTTGCACTTACTTCAAATGCCTCCTGAATTTTTGTCTTATCCAGCACTGAATAGGAAGGCCTTTTAGCTGGCGTAGGATACGCTGTTGAAGGAATGGGGTTTACACGACAAGAACTTCGGGTGATCTCTTTAATGGCCAACGCAAATTCGTACCAACTAATTATCCCCTCATCACTATAGTTATAGATTCCTGGTTTCCATCTTGAGGAGGAAATTATTCTCAATATTACCTCTGCTAAATTAGCCGCATAGGTGGGTGATCCAATCTGGTCACTTACTACGCTTATCTCTTCTCTTTCACTCATTAACTTCAGCATCGTTTTCACAAAGTTTTTTCCAAACTCGGAATATACCCATGCTGTTCTAATAATGATCGTATCTGGATTGTACTTTAAAGCCTCTTGCTCTCCTTGTAATTTTGAAGCGCCATATACACTTTGCGGATTGGTAAGTGCATCTTCTTTATATGGAGAAGTAGCAGTACCATCAAAGACATAATCAGTAGAAATATGAATAAACCTGGTACTGTATTCCTTACAAACAGCGGCCATCACTCCTACTGCTTCTGCATTCACCTGGAAGGCTAGCTCCTTTTCTGTTTCTGCCCTGTCAACTGCTGTGTAACCTGCACAGTTAATTAAATATTGTGGATGAAATCCTTTGAAAAAATTGCGAAGCAGTTCAAAATGATGAATAGGCAGATCTTCTCTTGATAAAAAAATAAATTCAAACCGAGGAAATGAGGATTCCAATTGTTTTATCTCTTTTCCTACCTGCCCGTTTGAACCCGTTACCAGTATTTTTGGTCTTGCTGTCATTGCATCTATACTTCAAATACAAAGCTATTATTACAATTCGTAAAAGTGGGCAATAAAAGATCTTTCTCTGAAACCATTGCTTTATCAGCGGGTACCTGCCAGTCAATATTTAAAGCCGGATCGTTATATAAAATCCCGCCTTCACTTTCCTTATTATAGAAACCATCACATTTATATAATACTTCCGTTTTTTCACTCAATACTGAAAAGCCATGGGCAAATCCTTTAGGCACCAGCAATTGTTTTTTATTTTTTGCCGATAATACTTCACTAAAACTCTTGCCGTAAGTGGGTGATCCTTTTCTTATATCTACTACTACATCTAATATTTCGCCCCGCAACACTCTAACTAATTTGGTTTGCGCAAAAGGCGGTAATTGGTAATGTAATCCACGTATCACACCATAAGCCGAAGAAGACTGGTTGTCCTGCACCCAGCGTATATCGACACCTTCCTGTTTAAAAGTATTTTCGTTGTACGACTCAAAGAAATAGCCACGACTATCCTCAAAAACTTTTGGTTCAAAAACAAGCAGTCCCGGAAAATTGGTTTTATGAAACGGCATATTATAAACTCCAATAAGATCTGTTAGTAATAGAATTACGATAAATACCTTTTAAATCGGCCACCAGTCCATGTGATTTGGTGATGCTTGAAAAATATTTATCATCTAATTCTTTATATTCATTATGAGGTACGGTTACAATCACTGCGTCATAATCATTTGCCACTTTTTCAACCAGTCCAAAACCATACTCATGTTGCAATTCTTCAGAATCTGCATAAGGATCTTGCACATCAACATTTACATAATACGATTTTAATGCCTTCACTACATCGGCCACTTTTGAGTTGCGAATATCACTCACATTCTCTTTGAACGTAGCTCCCATTACCAGCACTTTCGACAATTTTACATCTCCGGAATTTTTAATGATATGCTGTACTACTGATTTGGCCACATATTTAGCCATATTATCATTGATATTCCTTCCTGCTAAAATTACTTCTGCATCATAACCCAATTCACTGGCTTTATAAGTAAGATAGTAAGGATCAACTCCAATACAATGTCCACCCACAAGACCCGGTTGAAATTTTAAAAAATTCCATTTTGTACCTGCTGCTTCCAATACTTCGTATGTATTAATATTCATCATTCCGAAGATGATGGATAGTTCGTTCATTAAAGCAATGTTTAAATCCCTTTGCGTATTCTCAATGATTTTTGCAGCTTCTGCCACTTTTATCGAGGAAGCTTTATGTACTCCAGCTTCCACAACCAGTTCATAAACCTTAGCTATTTCCTCCAGCGATTCTGCATCACAGCCCGAAACAACTTTTATAATTTTTGCCAGTGTATGTGTTTTATCTCCCGGATTAATTCTTTCTGGAGAATAACCTGATTTAAAATCCGTAATATCTTTTAACCCTGATAATTTTTCAATCACCGGCAAACAATCCTCTTCAGTACAGCCTGGATAAACAGTTGACTCAAATACCACATAATCGCCTTTCTTAATAACCTTGCCAATAGTTTCGGATGCTTTTTTAACAGGAGTAAGATCAGGTACATTATGCTCATCAACAGGTGTTGGAACTGCTACTATAAAAAACTTAGCTTCCCGTAATACTTCTAATGAATCAGTGAAAGTAATATCACATCCTTCAAATGCTTCTTTTTCCAATTCATTACTGGGATCGATTCCTTGTTTCATCATTTCTACCCGCTTTGGATTTATATCAAAACCAATTACAGATATTTTGCGTGCAAATTCCAATGCAATTGGTAACCCGACATAGCCTAATCCAATTACCGCCAATTTCTCTTTTTTACTTACTAATTCGTTGTACATTATTTTTATATTGATAATTATTTGTGACTAATAAATTCTTTTGGTTGCTTGTTCAATTCTTCTGCAGGTAATGATTTAAAATACTCGTACGTTATTTTTAATCCATCTTTACGGTTCACTTTTGGCTCCCACCCCAATAGGGTTTTTGCCTTTGTTATATCAGGCTGCCGTTGCTTAGGGTCATCTACAGGTAATGGTTTGTAAATTATTTTCACCTTATTACCTGTTAATGCTAAAATTTCTTCAGCAAAATCTTTCAAAGATATTTCATTGGGATTGCCAACATTAACGGGCATGGAATAGTCGCTTAACAACAAGCGGTAGATTCCATCCACTAAATCATCCACATAACAGAAGCTCCTTGTTTGTGAACCGTCTCCAAATACTGTAAGATCTTCACCCCGCAAAGCCTGGCCGATAAAAGCCGGCAATGCTCTTCCATCATTCAATCTCATTCTTGGGCCGTAAGTATTAAATATTCTTACGATTCTTGTTTCCACACCATGGAAAGTATAATAGGCTCTTGTTATTGATTCCATGTAACGCTTCGCTTCATCATACACCCCTCTTGGACCAACAGGATTTACATTGCCCCAATATTCTTCTGTTTGCGGATGTACCAATGGGTCGCCATACACTTCGCTGGTAGACGCTACCAACATTCTTGCACCCTTTGCCTTTGCCAATCCCAAACAATTATGTGTGCCCATCGCACCCACTTTCAATGTTTGTATAGGAATTTTCAAATAATCAATTGGACTGGCAGGAGATGCAAAGTGCATGATATAGTCAAGATGACCAGGAATATTAATGAACTTGGTTACATCGTGATGATAAAATTCAAATTGTTCCAATTTGAAAAGATGCTCAATATTTTTCAGATCTCCCGTTATCAGGTTATCCATTCCAATTACCTGGTATCCTTCTTTAATAAAGCGATCACAAAGGTGAGAACCCAAAAAACCAGCCGCTCCGGTTATTAATACCTTTTTTCGTTGCATATATAGTTTTAATTTACGGTGGCCCTTCCTACACTTTCATAATGAAAACCCAGCTCCTTCATAGCGGCAAGGTCAAATAAATTACGTCCGTCGAAAATAATTTTGTTTTTAAGGCTGTTGGTAATCTTTGAAAAATCGGGTGTCCGGAATTCGTTCCACTCTGTGGCTATAATTAGCGCATCTGCATCTTTCAATGCATCATATTGATTTTCGGCGAACTCAATTTTATCTCCCATCAGATTTCTTACATTCTTCATCGCCTCAGGGTCAAATGCACTTACAGCGGCACCTTCTTTAGTTAATTCATCGATCATATATAAAGCCGGTGCTTCACGAATATCATCTGTATTGGGCTTGAATGCTAACCCCCATATTGCAAATTTTTTCCCCTTAAGATTATTATTGAAATACTTTTTTATTCCGGGAATAAGATGCAGTTTCTGATCTTCATTTACTTTCATTACCGCATTCAGTATTTCAAAATCATAATTTACTTCTGAAGACGATTTTACCAAAGCCTGTACATCTTTAGGAAAGCAACTTCCGCCATATCCAATACCAGGAAATAAAAATCGTCTACCAATTCTATCATCACTGCCAATACCACGGCGAACCATATCTACATCAGCACCTAACTTTTCGCAAAGACGGGCTACCTCATTCATAAAAGAAATTTTAGTAGCAAGAAATGAGTTAGCTGCATACTTCGTTAATTCAGCAGAACGTTCGTCCATGAATATCACTGGATTTCCCTGCCGCACAAATGGCGCATACAAATCACCCATTACTTTTCTTGCTCTTTCTGAATTGGTACCAATGACTACACGGTCTGGCTTCATAAAATCATCTACGGCTACCCCTTCTCTAAGAAATTCAGGGTTTGATACGACATCAAATTCTCCTTTATAATTTTTTGCAATAGCTGCCTGTACTTTTTCAGCTGTTCCAACTGGTACAGTGCTTTTATCAATGATTACTTTGTAATCTGTGAGCATTTTTCCTAAATCATCTGCTACACCTAATATGTATTTTAAATCAGCAGAGCCATCCTCACCCGGAGGTGTTGGCAGCGCCAAAAAAATTATTGCTGCATCTTTTATCCCATCTGAAAGACTAGTAGTAAAACGAAGTCTATTTTCTTTTAGGTTACGTAGGAAAATTTTTTCCAACCCTGGTTCATAGATTGTTATTTCACCTTTACTCAGTTTATTGATTTTATCTGCATCAATATCAACGCAGGTTACATCATTTCCTGTTTCTGCAAAACAGGTGCCTGTTACTAATCCTACATAACCTGTTCCTACTACTGTAATTTTCATGTACGCTTTATTTTTATTTTTTAATATACTCCAATACTTTGGTTGATATAAAACTCAGTTGCTCTTCATCCAGCTCAGTATGTATTGGCAAAGAAATAACTCTCTCCGTCAGCCAGTCCGTTACCGGCATTACTTGTGAAGCCACATTAAACTGTTCAAACATTTTTTGCTTATGCCCTGGTACAGGATAATATATCATCGCTGGTATTGAATGATCTGCCAAAAACTGCTTTAAACCATTCCGATATTCTGCAGGATTATCAACTCCATCTAATATCAAAGTGTATTGATGAAAAACATGCTGTGAATAAGCAGCCCTGAAAGGTGTTCTTATTTTCGGGTGATTGGCAAAAGCTTTATCATAATAATCAGCAGCAGCTCTTCTTGCTACAATGTATTCATCTAAATGTTTTAGCTTGATATTCAGAATTGCAGCTTGTATAGAATCAAGTCGGCTATTACAACCCACCACATCATGGTAATACTGTTTACTCTGCCCATGATTGGCAATCATTTTCATTTTTGCTGCCAACTCATCATCGTTGGCAAAAATTGCACCACCATCTCCAAATGCACCTAAATTTTTAGACGGATAAAAAGAAGTAGTTCCTATGTCGCCGATAACTCCTGTTTTCTTTTTTGCTCCATCCGAAAAATTGTATTCACAACCAATAGCCTGGGCATTGTCTTCGATTACAAAAAGATTATGCCTTTTAGCAATCGCCATTATTTCTTCCATGGGTGCTGCATGTCCATATAAATGGACCGGCACAATGGCTTTTGTCTTTGGTGTGATCGCTTTTTCTAACGAAACCGGGTCTATGCAAAATGTTTTTGCATCTACTTCTACAAAGACGGGTGTGAGTTGTAATAATGCAATTACTTCTGTTGTAGCAACGTAGGTAAAAGATGGTGTAATCACTTCATCGCCTGGCTGCAGACCTAAAGCCATCATTGCAATTTGCAAAGCGTCGGTTCCATTAGCACAGGGAATGGTATGTTTTGCACCTAAATAATGGGATAACCCAGCAGCAAAATCCTGAACCGCCTTTCCATTAATGAAGGCAGAGCTTTCCATAACATCAATAACAGCTTTATCAACTTCTGCTTTGATTTTTTGGTACTGGGTTTTCGTATCTACCATCTGTATGGGACGCATTCGGATTTATTTACATTTAAAGTGCGGCAAAAATAGTAAAATACAGGTAGTTTACCCGATTGCTTTTACATTTGCTCCTTATTTATAACCAACCATTTGGGCATATTTCTCTACAATATTTTTCTGTGGCTTTTCAGGGCCGGAACCCATGTGGCTTCTTTATTCAATGAGAAGGCAAAAAAATGGGTGAATGGCCGAAAAAATATTTTCAAAAATCTCAAAGCAACTATCCCTTCGGGAGAGAAAATAATCTGGATGCATTGCGCCTCTTTGGGTGAGTTTGAACAGGGCCGCCCTGTTATTGAACGATTAAAAATAAACTATCCAGATTATAAGATTCTGCTGACGTTCTTCTCCCCTTCCGGCTACGAAGTACAAAAGAATTATAAAAATGCTGATTGGGTTTTTTACCTCCCAATTGATGGTGCATCAAATGCAAAACGATTTCTTGAAATAGTACAACCGTCGCTGGTAATTTTTGTGAAGTATGAATTCTGGTATTATTATCTCAAAAAAATTAAGTACAGGGAAATTCCATTGATATTGATCTCTGCTTTATTCAGGCAAGACATGTCGTTCTTTAAATGGTATGGAGCGATGCAACGAAAAATACTATCCCGATTCAATTACCTGTTTGTGCAAAATGCGGAATCAAAAAAATTAATTGATAATATTGGCTTAAGTACAATTTGCACTATTGCCGGGGATACAAGATTTGACCGGGTAATCGAAATAGCGGCTTCATCGAAATCACTTCCTCTTATTGAAAAGTTCATAGCTGGAAAAAAAGTATTAATAGCAGGCAGCACCTGGAAAAATGATGAAGAGCTGCTTCAACAAATCAGTGACTTTCTATCATTCAACAACATACAACTGATTATTGCTCCACATGAAATAAATAAGGATCACATTGAGGAAATACAAAAACTGTTTCCTGGAAGCTTGCTTTATTCGTCTCTATCATCTTCCCCGCAAGAAATAAATGCCGATGTATTAATTATTGACAATATCGGTATGCTATCTACCTTATATAAATACGCATGGTGCAGTTATATTGGGGGGGGATTGAACCGCACCGGCGTTCACAATGTGGTGGAAGCAGCGGTTTATCACAAACCGGTTTTCTTTGGACCCAATTATGAAAAATACAGAGAGGCAGCAGAGCTTGTTGCCATAAAAGGTGCTTTTGCCATAAATGATAAGGACGAACTCATTGCGCAACTCAACCAATTCATACTAAACACTTCTTACTACAACGAATCTGGAGAAAAGGCCGGAACTTATGTAACCAATAATGGAGGTGCAGTAGAAATTATTCTTAATTATATTCAGGAAAATCGTCTTTTAACCAACTGATCAAATTGCTGAACGGAAGCATGTTCGTTATTCCATCCCAATTTTAATTTTAGCTCCCGGCTAATCCAATATTCCGCTTCGGCATATATATTAAAACTATTAATGGTCTTAATACTTCTTTCATACATTGATTCATCGCCTCGAAAAAGCTCATTAATAAAAAGAAATCGGTCATTAATACCTACGGCTTTACGCAAATCTTTAACAGGAGTTTCTTTCAGCATTTCTATTAACTCAGTTTTTCCCTGCTTCAATTTATCGTTTAACGATTCCCCTTGTTCTGTTGAAGTATTGAAATCTTTTGACTGATGAGAAAGAGTTGGTATTTCTTTCATTGGGTCAAACATCATGTCTAGCTGCCCGTTTTTCTGCACTACAGACAATGTCCCTTCATCCACCAACACAGTTTCCTTTACTTCCTGTGTGATTACTTTTTCAACCGGCCTTGGCGCATACTTTTCATACTGAGCGGCCACGGCGCCTACCACATTGGAATGAGGAAGCATAACAGCCACTTTTGCTGTACCAAGGCTTTGCGACTGGTTTTGCTGCAGCTTC
Source organism: Chitinophagaceae bacterium IBVUCB2 (assembly GCA_002127295.1). Lineage (GTDB taxonomy): Bacteria > Bacteroidota > Bacteroidia > Chitinophagales > Chitinophagaceae > JJ008. The sequence goes on along the minus strand of NFUV01000002.1, from coordinate 634,156 downwards.
GTTAATTCGAACTGTAACAACTGAACAGTGCCGAGCAGTAAGGCGGGGTCAGCATTTTGCTGAAACTGTTCTTTTAATTTGCTGATGAGAACTTCTATTCGCTCCATTATGGTATTTTTGACCGCTGAAAAAATGAATGCTTACGTATGGGTAAATCTGGTAATAGCCAGCTAACGCAACAAGTGTTCTAAAATTACAAACAGTTTGCCAATAAAGCCAGTACCATTACCGGATAATTAAATCTTAACAATGTTTATTGAACCAAATACCAGCGGACAGCGCCGGGGAAGTATAGAAGTAATTTGCGGCTCCATGTTTAGTGGAAAAACAGAAGAATTGATTCGCCGCCTGAAAAGAGTAAAGATTGCTAATCAAAAAGTGGAGATATTCAAACCGGCGGTGGATGTACGATATGATGAAGTGAAAATCGTTTCGCATGATTCAACAGCTATTCAATCTACTCCCATTGATAATTCGCAGAAAATATTACTGTATGCAGGTGAGGCTGATGTGATCGGCATTGATGAAGCCCAGTTCTTTGATGAAGAAATTGCCAATGTGTGTGATGAACTGGCTTTTCGTGGCATCCGGGTAATAGTGGCAGGATTAGACATGGATTACCTTGGCAAGCCGTTTGGCCAAATGCCTTTTATAATGGCTAAGGCTGATTATGTTACCAAACTCCATGCTATTTGTATGCAATGCGGCAATATTGCTAATTACTCTTACCGGAAAATACCAAATGAAGACCAGGTAATGCTAGGTGCGATGGACGCATACGAACCAAGATGCCGGAACTGCTATAATAAATAAAACACCCTAGAACCAAGTTAAGTACTATATTCTTTGCTATATCTCCTTGCCTACACAAGGAGGTTAGTATATAAGATTATCTCGCCTGTCCTTTAATTTTTGTTTTCCCTCTCATATTCACTTTTGTACCGCTATTGGTTGTTTCCATATTCAGGTCCATATCTGCAGATACTACCAGGCCAGTTCTGCTATCTACAACCAACTCGCCTGTTTGCTCACCTGACAATTTCATCTGCTCGTTATCAGATTCGATCTTAGTTTTTTCTTCCAGGGTCACCATATCACCTTCAATTTCTTTTACAGTATATGTGGAGTTATAAGTGCCTCCCATTGGACCAGTGGTAGTAGTTTTTTTCTGCCAGCTATCACCCACTTTTACTTCTTTATTTGGGAAAATATAAAGCACCCTTTCAAACTGTTCTTTTATATTTCTTTCATTAAACTGTTGGCTAAACGATTGCAACATTTCTTTCTTTTTGGCTTCATCAAGGCCCAAAGAGTCAGCTATCTTCATTCCCATTTCCTGGAAACCTTGTACATCCTGCACTTTCCCTTCTGCATCAACTTTCATCACAAACTGTTGTCCTTTTATCGCTCCTAATAAACGGTTGACCATTGCCAATGGATTATCTGTTGCGGAGGTGTCGAGACCGCTAGTAAACGGCTTTTCAGTATCCACTTCAATTTGCATACCCATTACACCCATATTCATTTTAAATCTGTCGAAAGTGGTCTTAATGGTTTTCAAAGCCCCATCATCTTCTGTTACCAGCATGGAATAATAAGTTGACATATCAATTTGCTGCTTCGCTCCCATCACTTCCTGATCCAGGTTCATTATCATTTCATAATCATACCCTCTGCCTTTTTCAAAATTGAACTTCATCATTTTTGAACCAGTTGCAGATTTAGTTGACTGGCATGATTGAATGCCCACCACAGCAGCAAGACTGATGATGACTGTAGCAATGACAAGTATTTTTTTCATTAAAATTTATTTGCATGCAAATTAGAACATAAAGAGGAGATGCAAAGAAGCAGAATCTGTATTTTCGCAGTTAAACAAATATTTATCAGTTCAGCCAGCCACATATTTACGCTTTTCAAGAAAGACCTGCTATTGGAAGTTCGGCAGCAGTATAGCTTCTACGGTATCTTATTATATATAGGTGCCACCATTTTTGTGTTGTACATGGCCATTGATGAGCCTGAAGCCAAAGTTTGGAATGGGTTATTCTGGGTCATTCAATTATTCATTTGTATCAATGCGGTGGCTAAAAGTTTTTTACAGGAAAGTAAAGGCCGGATGCTTTATTTCTATTCCATTGCCAGTCCGGGTGATTTTGTGCTGGCCAAGCTATTATTCAATACAGTGCTGATGCTGGCCATGAGTTTATTGAGTTTGTTTTTATTCAGTCTTTTTCTGGGTAATCCTATGCAAAAAATCTGGCAATTTACTGGTCTTGTTTTGTTAGGTGGCTGGAGTTTAAGTCTTGTATTTACTTTTTTAGCGGCAATAGCTGCCAAAGCCCAGCAAAATGCAGCAATTATGGCCGTTTTGGGCTTCCCGATAATAATTCCGCAACTGTTATTATTAATGCGATTATCGAATGCAGCTTTTGCGCCATTACTCACCATTCCTGTCTCAACGGTTCTTTTACTTGTTGCTTTAGATGCAATGGTAATATTACTGGCCGTTATATTATTCCCTTATCTCTGGAAAGATTAGAGAAGTTTGAACATTCTGCCTTGAATATTGAATTCATTCCAAGTTTAATTAATTAAACTATAACATCTTTAAATACAGTGATAAGACTAATTTCTTGTTTAACATTCTTCTGTTCCATATTGCCTTTTACCCTTAATTTTGCCCCACATTTAGCAGGCCGATAGCTTCATTGGCCACCCATGACGAACACAAAAAACTATATGTACAAATCCTGGTGGAAAATTGCAAGTATTCTCTTGCTTATCTACACAGTTGTTGGCGGGTTCTTAATGAAAGTGCCTGCACTTCCAGCACTACAAGAAACAATCAGGAACTTATATTTCCATGTATGCATGTGGTTTGCAATGATGATCCTTTTCACAGTTTCTGTAGTAAATTCTATTAAATACCTCCGCACATTTAATCTTAAGTATGATATATATGCCCGTCACTATGCCGCAGTTGGTATTGTAATGGGGGCATTAGGATATGCTACCGGTGCTATCTGGATGACCTACACCTGGGCCGACCCCAACAATCCGGCTTTCCAATCATTCAGTGCATTGGCAAGAGAACCAAAACTGATCGGTGCTGCCATTGCGCTGCTTATTTATTTTGCTTATATGGTATTGAGAGATTCGATCAGCGATATGGATAAAAGAGCAAGAATAAGTTCGGTATATAACATCTTTGCGTATGCCATGCTATTTCCTTCCATCTGGATTTTACCAAGAGTAATGGACAGTTTACACCCAGGCAGAGAGGGCAACCCTGCATTAAACACCAGCGATATTGACAGCAGCATGCGGATTGTGTTTTATCCGGCAGTAATTGGGTGGACTTTACTAGGTGTTTGGATAACCACCTTAAAAATCAGGCTGCATTTACTAAAAGAAAAACAGCTACTATCATGATGCAATTAAAAAAAATAATTGGCTCTTTACTTTTAGTAATGCTTTCCGTTGCCGGTAATGCACAGGAAAAAGAAGTGCAAATGGGCGATGTGATGCGGGATAATGGAAGAATTTACGTTGTAGTTGCCGTCTTACTTACTATTCTTATCGGTTTAATACTGTATGTAATACGATTAGATAAGAAAATTACAAGATTAGAAAAAGATAAATAATTGGCTTGATGAAGTAGGATGCCTGTTAATCATTTTACTTCTTACTTATATTAACGATTGCATAATTAAAAACAGAACTCATGTCAGACCCACATTACAGTTTCTTCGGCGCCGTTGAAAAGAGTTTCGATAAGGCGGCCAAATTCACCAAATGGGATATTGGTATTCTTGGACAAATCAGGGAATGTAACGCCGTATATCAAATGCGTTTCCCTCTAAAAAGAGATGATGGAAGTATTGAAGTAATTGAAGCGTACCGAGTACAGCATTCGCATCACAAAACACCTTGTAAAGGAGGTATTCGTTTTGCTGCGGAAGTAAACCAGGATGAAGTAATGGCACTTGCCGCATTAATGACCTATAAATGTGCTATTGTAAACGTTCCTTTTGGTGGTGGAAAAGGTGGTATCAAGATCAACCCTAAAAAATATTCTACCTGGGAATTAGAAAAAATTACCCGTCGTTATACAGCAGAGCTGATTAAGAAAAATTTTATCGGTCCGGGTACTGATGTTCCTGCGCCAGATTACGGAACAGGTGAAAGAGAAATGGCATGGATACTTGACACTTACACTGCCATGCATCCGGGAGAAATCGATGCTGCTGGTTGTGTAACGGGTAAGCCGGTAACACAAGGTGGTGTTCGTGGACGCAGAGAAGCAACAGGTCTTGGTGTTTTCTTTGGTCTGCGGGAAGTATGTAACATGCCAGATGTAATGAAAAAGCTTGGCTTAACTGTTGGTGTAGAAGGTAAGCGTATAGTAGTACAAGGATTAGGCAATGTGGGGTACCATAGTGCTAAATTCTTCCAGGATGCAGGAGCTAAAGTAATTGGCCTTGCAGAATACGAAGGTGCTATTTACAGCGATAAAGGATTGGATATTGATGCTGTATTTAACCATAGAAAAACAACCGGTTCAATATTAAATTTCCCGGGTGCTACGAATTTTGAAAAAAATGCCGATGCATTGGTAATGGAATGTGATATTTTAATACCTGCTGCATTAGAAAATGTGATTGATGGCGATAATGCACCGAATATTAAGGCGAAAATTATAGGAGAAGCTGCTAATGGACCATTAACACCTGAAGCAGATGATATACTCGGTAAAAAAGGTGTACTGGTTGTTCCGGATATGTACCTGAATGCCGGTGGTGTAACCGTTTCATATTTTGAGTGGTTAAAAAACCTGAGCCATGTACGGTATGGCCGACTGGAAAAACGTTTTACAGAAAACCTGAACTCGCATATACTCGGGCAAATAGAAGAATTGAGTGGAAAGAAAGTAAAAGACTCTTCAAGAGAGTTTATTGTACACGGACCAGATGAAGTGGATTTAGTGTATAGTGGTCTGGAAGAAACGATGATCACCGCTACACATGAAATTATGAATGCCTGGAAAGCAAATCCTGAAATACCAGACATGCGTACAGCGGCTTATGTTGTTGCTATCAACAAAGTTGGAACCAGCTATGCAGAACTCGGTATCTTCCCATAATCGTCAACGATTAACAGCCATATACCAATTGCTTATTTTTTACGATCCCATTCCGAAATCTTGGAATGGGATTTTTCTTACTCATCGACGCCTTCGTGTAGGCATTCAGTTCGCTATTCAGTATTTTTAAAATGCAAAAACAGTTTTGAATTTCTTTTTTATCATTAAATTTCAGGAGACTCAAATGCTGCTACCTCAAACGAATTGTCTAGAATGAAATACCAGATAAAAAACCTGTCAGCGTTAAAAAAACTACTATGGTTAGATTTTGCACTGGGCTTCATCACTGCAATCATTGGACTTTTATTTTATAGTTCGCTGGCGAAAATGTTTGGCTTAACCGGCAACCTGGTTTTTACTCTAGCTATCGTTAACTTGTTATATTCCATTTTTGCATTTTCGTTGGCCACACAAAAAAATGTATCAATATCCTTACTCAGAATACTTATTTATGCCAATTGGGTTTGGACGGCTATCAGCGTATTACTGCTATTTTTGCATTTTGAAAATGCCACAAACTTGGGACGGATTTTTTTGGTTTTACAGATACCTGTAGTTGGTCTACTAGCCTTCCTTGAAGGAAATCAAGTAATAAGAAGATCACTTGTAACAAAAAAAATAGATAGCTGATATTTAATTACCTCGTTGTTGGTTTTCAGCATCAAACTCTTTCTCATTTATTCTATCACAGCAACCATTCGAACTAACACCTTCAAAATCCATCCATTCTAACTTGATTATTGCTACTCATCTGTCTTTCAAACCCTAGTAGCTATTTCAAAAAAAGCTCATACCTTCAAAGAACTAGTCCTACCTAAGTGTTGGTAATTCCCTCCAGCACTAAATAATCGACAAACAGAACGAACGTCATTCCATTCAAAAATTAAAACCTATCCATCATGACGAAATTCATTTTATTAGCAGCATTCACTGTCTCAACATTTGCAACAAATGCACAAGACAATTCCAAAACAGAAACTGAGATAAGAAACTTAGAGCAAAGAGGTGCAGAGGCTGTTTTAAAAGGAGACACCAACACACTCAAACAACTATGGGCAACGGAATTCATGGTGAACACACCAAGAAATGAAGTAACAGCAACCCGTGACTCTATTCTGACGTTACAAAAAAGAGGTCTGCTCGACTATACCAGGTTCGACAAGATCATTGAAAGAATACAGGTCCAGGAAAACCTTGTAATTACAATGGGGCATGAGATCATTGTATCCAAAACAGATACCCCAGCAGTAAAAGCAGGACAAATAATGAAAAGACGTTTCACTAATATCTGGATGAAGAAAAATGGACAATGGCAGCAAATAGCCCGGCATGCTTCCATTATTTGTCAATGATTAATTACTTCTCAAACCTCAATCTTTTTTACATATTATATTAGCATGCCTCGCAATTAATTTCCATACACCATCTTGTTGCTGCCAAATATTAGTAAAACGTCTTTTAACAACTTGCCCCTCTTTTAGTGGATCATCCACCGGCACCACTGTTTCATTACCCATCACAATAGCAAAACCTTCTTTAATAATAACATGTTCTATCTCCCTGGCAAAAGATGTTCTTGCTCTTTTTAAAACAGGCCTGTCCAGAGTAGTTTGGCCCGGAATAACCACCACATTGTCCGGAGAGTTTACCGTATAGTCCTTCGCCCAAAGTTTTAATAAAGTAACAGAGTCCTTATTAAGTATGGCCTGCACTTCTAGTTGTTCCAGGCTCCTGATCGTTGCTTCTGTTTCCTTGTTTTGGGCATTTAAACAAGCGGCTGAAAAGAATAATGCAAAAGCGATTAATAGTTTTTTCATTGATGAGGTTTTAAGCTTCAGGTAAGGTATACATTTTACGCCGTTGTCGCAGCTCAGCCATCAGGCTAATATTACCTTAACTCCCACCCACCAACAACAGAAATTAACCAGTAAAAAACGACCAAATTCCCTCTAACTAACGCATAATCAGCTCAAACAAGAGCCTCTGTCAGTCAAACAATCGATGCTGTCTGTCAAACAATCGATACTGTCAGTCAAACAATGATGAATGGCGGTGAAACAATGTCATCTTACGCTGAAGCAATGACACGTGGCGGTCAAACAATCGACATCTCCGGTCAAACAATGAAAAGAGAAAAACAAACAAACACTAACTTTTATAGGGAAAAAACTAACTGCACTTGCTCAAGCGAAGCTATACGGAGGGCAATTCTTCCAGCAACTCCAGCTTCCCTTCTGCCCTGCGCCAACCATATGTTGCATTGCCGTTAGTAATAACAATATACTCAACCGGCACACTTATATTATATCGTAAAGCTTGCTCCAATACATTTTCATCCAGCCTGATCGTCGTCGCTTTACATTCCACCATCATCCACGGCTGGTGATTGTTATCATACACCAACACATCAAACCGCTTTTTTAATTCGCCGAGCTTAATTTCCTTTTCAAGAGCAATCAATGTAGAAGGATACTTTTTCACTTGCAAAAGATATTGCACAAAGTTTTGTCGCACCCATTCCTCAGGTGTAAGCAACAACCATTTTTTACGCAGCGCATCGAAAATAAAATCTTTACCCTCTTCCTGTCGCATCCTAAATGCCGGTTCGGGGTAAGGGATATTCATCATGCTTCAAAAATACTATTCGGTTTCAACTAAACTTAATATAAATCAGGTTAGATGCGAAGCATCCTCCTTTCCTCTTTTATCTCTGTGCGAGAAAATATTGATTAAATTTGCATATATGAAATCAAAAGAAGAAATAGTACAGAACTGGTTGCCCCGCTACACTGGGGAGGCACTGGCAAATTTTGGTGAATACATTTTACTGACCAACTTCAGCAACTACGTAACGATGTTTGCCCAATGGAATAATGTAGATGTAATTGGCATTGGCAAACCGATGCAATGCGCCACAGCTGATAATATCAGTATCATCAATTTTGGTATGGGCAGCCCTACTGCTGCCACGGTAATGGATTTACTATCGGCCATTCAACCAAAAGCAGCCTTGTTTTTAGGCAAGTGCGGTGGGTTAAAAAAACGCAATAAACTCGGCGACCTGATTCTGCCAATTGCAGCTATACGGGGCGAAGGAACTTCCAACGATTATTTTCCTGCAGAAGTACCTGCACTGCCAGCCTTTGCTTTACAAAAAGCAGTATCTACTACTATAAGAGATTATGGTGTTGATTACTGGACCGGTACCGTGTATACTACCAACCGCCGTGTGTGGGAACATGATGAGCCTTTCAAAGAATACCTGCAAAAGATAAGGGCTTACGCTATTGATATGGAAACGGCAACTGTATTTACTGTTGGTTTCTATAACAAAATACCAACCGGTGCTTTACTATTGGTAAGCGACCAGCCAATGACACCCGAAGGAGTAAAAACTGAAGAGAGTGATAAAAGTGTAACAGCACAATATGTGGAAACACATTTAAAAATTGGCGTTGACTCACTGAAAATGCTGATGAATGATGGAATGACGGTGAGACATCTGAAATTTTAAATTTACCGGGATGAAGTATTACATACTACTTGTTGCTTTGTCAACTATCCTGCTTTCCAGCAGCGAATGCAGTACAAAGAAAACCGAACGTTTAAAAGGCAAGCTTGAAATTGCTGGTATTTGTATGAATTATACAATCAAACTAATTGAAGGAAAGGTTGATTCTTCTTTGGTTGCTGCTAAATGGACGGATGAAACAACGGGCAAAATACATGAAAATGTTTTCCGGTTAGGCAGCCCTTGCACCTTTCCTGTCAATATCAAACAAGGAGATGAATTTTATTTTACAATTGATACAACAAAACAAGAAAGTTGTATGGTTTGCGAAGCTTATTATCCCACACCAGCAAAAGCAATTGCTATTAAAGTAGAAAACTGATGCCTCCACTTTTAAGCATACAGAACCTTTCGCTTGATTTTGAAGCCGAATCGGGAACTGTTACTGCATTAAAAAATATTTCTTTTAGTGTTGATCGTGGCGAAGTAGTGGCCCTGGTTGGCGAGTCAGGTTCGGGTAAATCTGTTACTTCACTTTCAATATTGCAATTACTTCCTTCTCCTCCGGCAAAATATGTTTCGGGAGAGATATTTTTTTCAGAAGATGGTAAAGAAAATATTGACTTGCTGAAAAGAGATCGTTATCAACTACAAGATATTCGTGGCAATAAAATTTCCATGATTTTCCAGGAGCCGATGACATCATTAAACCCGGTACTTACTTGCGGCGACCAGGTAATGGAATCATTATTACTGCATAAAAAAATTTCAAAAACAGAAGCAAAACAACGAACAATAGAATGGTTTGAAAGAGTTAAGCTGCCAAATCCTGAGGTAATGTTTAACCGCTATCCGCATCAACTAAGCGGAGGACAAAAACAACGGGTGATGATTGCCATAGCTATGTGCTGCGAACCTTCTTTATTGATCTGTGATGAGCCTACCACTGCTCTCGATGTTACTGTACAAAAAACAATTCTGCGATTGATCAAAGAACTACAACAACAATCCAACATGGGTGTTGTTTTCATTACGCATGATCTAGGCGTTGTAGCAGAAATAGCAGACAGGGCATTAGTGATGTACAAAGGAGAAATAGTAGAACAGAACACCGTAAAAGAAATTTTTACTAATGCTGTTCATCCATATACGAAAGCCCTGCTGGCTTGCCGCCCGGTAAATCATGAAAGAGGAAAGAGACTACCTGTTGTCAGCGATTTTTTGAAGCCTTCAAAACTTAGTCTGCAGACGATAGCAACAACTGCAAAACCACGGAACAGTACTGTGGAAGGTAAAGTGACGACTGGCGACCCAATACTTCTTTCCGTAAAAAATCTTTCCGTCTATTTTCCGACTAAAAGAACAATGTTTGGTAAACCCTCCTCCTTTACCAAAGCAGTTGATGATGTAAGTTTTGAAGTGTACAAAGGAGAAACTCTCGGCCTTGTTGGCGAAAGTGGTTGCGGCAAAACAACATTGGGAAGAACACTGCTTCGCCTGGTGGAACCTACTGCCGGAAAAATTATTTACAACGGTATGGACCTTACTGCAAAGAAAAAAGATGAGTTACGATCGTTAAGAAAAGATGTGCAGATAATATTTCAGGACCCTTACTCTTCTCTCAATCCAAGAATGACGATTGGAGCTGCTATTGCTGAACCAATAAAAGTGCATAAAATACTTGCAACTGATAAAGAACGAAAAGATAAAGTAACTGAGCTATTGGAAAAAGTCAACCTGAAAGCAGAACATTTTAACCGCTACCCCCATGAGTTTAGTGGTGGGCAACGCCAACGTATAGTAATTGCAAGAGCATTGGCATTAAATCCATCTTTTATTGTTTGTGATGAATCTGTTTCCGCATTGGATGTAAGTGTCCAGGCACAAGTATTAAACCTGTTGAATGATTTGAAAAAAGAGTTTGGCTTTACGGTTATATTCATCTCACATGACCTCTCAGTTGTTCGCTACATCAGCGACCGCATCATGGTAATGAACCAAGGCAAGATTGAAGAAAGCGGAAATGCGGATGATATTTATTTTAACCCGAAAACTGAGTATACCAAAAAATTGATTGCTTCAATACCAAAAGGAATGGTGAGTTAATCAACATAAGCCGATTCACTGCCTCCCTCACCCTCATCCGTGTAAAATTCTTTTGCGCTTTTTCTTCTGGAATAGAGCATTTTTTTCAATTGCTTTTTCAGGAAAGTGCTCATCAACTCCTCATCTTTTACTTTTGTATTGGTGAAGCCGGTAAAATCATAACGATTGTACCGGGATTCAAACTGGTAATTATTTCTTTTGGATGAATCTGCAAACTCAAACTTAGTTGGGTCTTCAGGAGTCAGCCCCACTGTTGCCAGCTTCCAGGTCAAGTCATCTTTTTTGTTCTTGTATTTGAAGAAATAGACAAAACCTTTTTTGTCTTTATATTCCGTAAGTATTCTATCGATGTAAACAATTGAATCTGGCTTGCCGTATGATTTTTTATCCAGTAAGGCGCTTTTACCAATTTCAAGATGATTGTTGTATAGAGCTGGAAATTTATCCTGCTTTTTTCTTTTCTTCAGATCGGTATACAATTCGTATCGATAATCCTCCATTCCTGCAAAATATCCGGGTAATGTATCTGGATAAGGCTTATTGTTATCGATCAATAGCATCATGCTTTTATACTTCAGTCTTTTATCATTAGAAGACAACATTTGCTGTAACAATGGCTTAACGGCTGTAGTTGCATCCCAGTAAGGAAGTAATAAGGTAGCATATAAACTGAGGTCATCGTTACCAGAATCATTATCATCTTCTTCATCATAATAAGAAGCTGGCTTCTTCTCCGTTTTACTTTCTTCCGCTTTGGCTATTGCTAACTTCTTTTCTGCGATAGCTTGCTTTTTTAATTCATGCTTCGCTTCCAGCATAAATTTACTGTAGTAAATTTCGTAATCCTTGGAGGTTACGAGATTACTGTCTACCATCTCTCCCAACAGTTTCATGATACTGCTTTTATAATCTTCGAGATTTAGTAGCGGTAACAAATCAGGCAATATAGTACGAGTGAGTTTTAATGAATCTGAAAGCTCATCCAAAAATTTTCCATCATCAAAACTATACCCCGCCAAATAAGGGTTGACCCGGTTAGCATAGCTATAATCTGAATAATTATCAACTCCAAAATCCAGTACCGGCGGTTCAGCATTAATTATATCCCGGAAAGTTCGATAGGCTGTGGTTGTTTTTTGTTGTAACAAATTTTCCAGCACAGCATACTGCAATTGTATGGTGTCACCAAGAGCATAGTATAAATCTTTCAAATAAACTGCAGAGGCGTTTGTTTTAATATCACCCAATTTGCCGATCAACGACTTTTTGGTGTCGAGATATTTTTTTTCACTCCAGCTAAGCTGGTTGATAATTTTTTTCAATTGTGGCAAATCGGTAGAGTCCAGCTCAATCGTACTAATATTTTTTACAGCCAGTTTGTGCAAGGCAGTATCAGTACTCATGAAATCTTCAAAAAATAAAGTGGATTTTTTGGTGAAAGGATTAACCCCTTTCAATGTATCAACCGGCGAAAATGTTTCATAAAACGTATTAATAAATGAACTGGGCCTGGTTAGTGTGTCTAATTGGGTAAGTAAGGAAAAGCCGATACCATCCTTGTAATACGTTTTATACCAAAGTGCCCTGCTGCTACCTGTATCCGTAAGCAGCAATTCCCAAACCTTTGTTTTATTAGGCAGTTCCATTTTTTTTCTCGTTTTGATAATCCAGGTGCTATCATGTGAGAAACCTCCTTCATTATCCTTATCTAAAGAACTGCTATCTTTTGTATAATTATACCTGGGTGAACGATAAAAAGAGATGTATATTTTTTCTCCCGTAGTATCGTTACTGATAATTTTATTTCTGAAAGCCCCTGCTTCCAGCAAGTCATTTTCTGATGCTTCATCGGTGTCATCATCATCTCCGCCGTAATAATTATACCGGGGGATATCTAATTTTATCTTTTTATCTTCCGGGAATACAGGTGTTTTAACAGTAAAATATAGCGAAGTGTCTTTTTGCCATTTTGATTCACCATATTGGAATGGTTTAATTTCAAACGAATTCAGGAAATCATTCATTGCTGATGTTTCCTGCTTACCATGAGCCAGCAAAGTATAATAATGTGGTCCTTGTATTACGAACCTCGCCATGTAGACTGCCCCATTCTTGTCTTTGAATTTACTCTCCAACGCCGGGTAACCTTTAACAGTTATTTGCTTACGGCTCAACTGCGAATCAATAAATTCAGATGACATAAAGCTCTCTTCCAGTAACCCGAGATCAAAAGTATCCTCCTCAACAAAACTATAATTATGAATATCTGTTCTTATAACCCGGTAATGTGTTCCTGCTTGCTTATCTTCTGCATCATATATCCAGCTTCCATCGTTTCCAACATAAGGTACATGCGGCATATTTACTGCAAAGCCTCCCTGAGCTGGTGAAAACTTTTTCCATTCGCTGGCAGTCGGTTCTATAACATTCTTAAATTCCTTTAACTGTATGCTGCCAAAAAATCGCTTTGCCTCATCGCCAGTCTGCACATAATCACCCGTACCGCTCATTTTAAAGAAGAAAATTTCAAAAGGCGTAATAAAAATATTATACCGTTGTATATCCCCCCGGCGGGTACGGTTAGTTATATCAAGTCCTTTGTAGCCATTTTTAGTAATAGCTGTTTTTGTAATAATTTTTCCCGGCACATTTTCATAGAGCAAACTGTCTATCTTCCTGTACACATCATCTGTATGGTGGTTCCACATCCACGCATTGGTCATTACACGGGTAACCATATAATAACTTCCGTTGGCCATATCGGCATATTGTTGTTGGTCAAGTGCCGCATCTTCACCAAACTTGTAAAATTTTCCCGGTATATCTACTTTAAACATTCCATCACCTGCAGTTTCTGTCTTAAAAGTAACAGGTACTTTAATTTTATCAACCAGGTCTTTTGTCTTGCTGGATCTCTCTCCCATTTTTACTGGTCGCAGTTTAAAGCCTTTATCTCTAAGCATTTCTATAACACCCCGGTCACCCGGCAAATGTGCTGCTCCAACTCCTACAAATAAAATAGTACCGGATTTAATTATGGAGTCAATTGAATTAGCCTGTATTTCATTTCTTTTATACAAAAATTTTTCATCGAAGGCTTCCGAAAAGCTATTGTATTTATTGATGGAGTCCAGTAAATCAAGATTACCGGTTCTATAAGCTTCCTGTAGTTTATCTGCTGAATAGTCTTCATCCCTATCACCATAACTTCTTACTTTTTTATTTTTTTCTTTTGCTGCATCCTTATATGCTTCTGCCATTAACCGCATGCTTTCGCCGTAGTCTTCAACTCCTGCAACTTTTTTCCCCCACTTCTTTCCGCATTGAAAAATATACATATCCAGGTAGGTGTCCTCTTCAAAATCACTGGATTCATTTCCATAACTACGGTATAGCAAGTTGTTGATAGTAGAGGGGCTGCTGTATAGCGAACGTTCAATCTTATTGTCGTATTTGTAAAACTTAAGTGTGTTAATGCTTAAATACTCAGAAGGAGCGGCCAAATATCCTCCATAACCCAATTGCCCATAGCCATATCCTTCAGTGAGATCATACTTACTCATATCTTCCTGCCATGTTTCAGGATTGGTTTCCAATGCTACCATTTGGGCACTACGAACAGCATGATAAAATGAATCGGGAAGATTAAAAGCTATTTTGCTGCTTACATGCATGGTACCAATGAGGTAAGATGGTTTTTTAAGACCATTCCCGGTAATTTCCCACAACAAGCTGGGGTATTTTTTTTCCTTAGGCTTCGTTTGTGCTGTGGAAATCAAAAAAGCAAATAAGCAAATAAGAATAGATAAGGTTCGTTGCATAGCAGGATGAGTATCCGAAACTCTGGAGGGCAGCCTTCCGGGGTATTTTAGTGTAAAACAAATTTAAGATGCCGGTCAGCAATAAAAGCATAAAATTATTTTGAAAACCAATGTTTTGGCAGAAATGATAGAGCCTATATAGCATCTGAATAGAATGTGAAAATTAAAATACCATATAAAGGCAAAAAAACGTACTTTTGCCAGCTTTTAAAGCAGTCGTTTTGACCAAACCTGGCGCCGTAAGGCCGGATTAGGATCAACTCTCCGGCTTCTATAACCGGTTTGCGTCATGAGACTTGTATATAAACCCCTTTTTACTCATGAAGCTTTCACAATTCCGATTCGACCTCCCTTTAAACCTTATTGCTCAAACCCCTACTAAGAGACGTGAAGATGCCCGTATGATGGTTGTTAACCGTCACACCGGAAACATTGAGAACAAGCACTTCCGTGATATTCTTGATTATTTTGACGATAAGGATGTATTTGTAGTTAATAACACCAAAGTTTTTCCTGCCCGCATGTATGGCCGTAAAGAAAAAACAGGTGCGAAAATTGAAGTTTTTCTGTTGCGTGAATTGAACCGCCCTAACCGTCTTTGGGATGTTATTGTTGATCCCGCCAGGAAGATCCGGGTAGGCAACAAATTATACTTTGGCGACCAGGAAGACCTGGTAGCAGAAGTTATTGACAATACGACCAGCCGTGGCCGTACAATCCGTTTTTTATGGGAAGGCAGCGAAGAAGATTTCAGAGCTCAATTGGAAAAATTAGGAGAAACTCCTTTGCCAAAATATATTAAGCGTAAACCAGACGAAGAAGATAAAGAACGTTACCAAACTGTTTATGCAAAACATGAAGGAGCTGTAGCAGCACCTACTGCTGGTTTGCATTTTAGCCGTGAGTTGATCAAGCGTTTGGAAATAAAAGGTATTCGTTTTGCAGAAGTTACTTTACATACTGGCCTTGGCACCTTCCGACCAATAGAAGTTGAAGATCTGAGCAAGCATAAAATGGATGCTGAATATTACAACATTGATGAAACAGCTTGTAAAATTGTAAACAGGGCGAAGGAATATGGTCATCGTATTTGTTCTGTTGGCACCACCACTATGCGTGGAATGGAATCATCATTCACTGCACAAAAATTATTAAAACCATCTGAAGGCTGGACGAATATGTTTATTCACCCACCATATGATTTTAATATCGCTGACTCATTGGTTACTAATTTTCATTTGCCCAAAACCAGCTTGTTGATCATGACCTGTGCTTTTGCCGGTTATGAATTAGCTATGGAAGCGTACAAAAAAGCTATTAAAGATAAATACAGGTTCTTTAGTTATGGGGATGCCTTGTTGATCATCTAATCTTTATAAAACTCATTATATAAAGCCCTGTTTTGCAGGGCTTTTTTTTTGGCCTCCTACTTGCTTATGGCAGATAAAATCTTAACGATGCCCTAACAAGATTTTGAAGTAAATTACTACAAGGAGGAAAACAGTATATGAAAAAAATTCTTGTTTTATTTACTATTAGCCTGTTATCAAATCTTTCGTTTGCCCAATCTTATAAGGGTGATATTGAAAACAAAAGCATTGAGCAAAAACTCAACGATGAGTATTGTACCGGTCTATTCAAATCTGCTGATGGCCAAATCCTCGATGTTGCATCCAACATATCCAGTAATGCTTACTTTAATATTCTTGACTGGTTACAAGGGAGAGTGGCGGGTGTGCAAATATATAAATCAAGAACAGGAGTGAGCATACCTGTAATAAGAGGAACGGTGCCGGGCATTTATGTAGATGAGATGCCTGTAAGTTTAAGTTACCTTAATTCATTACCTATTTTTGACATCGCTATCATTAAAATTATACGATCACCTTTTATGGGCGGATTTAATGGTAGTGGTGGTGCGATCGCAATCTATACCGTTAACGAAGAGGAAGATGACGAAGAAACTGATTCAAAATAAAAACCGGGTTACTAAACCCGGTTTTTTTATTCCAAACCAAACATTCCTTTATTCAATTGCTGTAATATCTGCGTTTTATATTCTGCAGGAACTAACAACGAAATATTATGCGGACTGCCGCCGTAGCTTACCATACGAACGGGAATATTCATAATAGAACCGAATAACTTTTTTACCATATCTGATGTTTCAGAAATTTGGTTACCCACCACAGAAATGATAATTTGGTTGCTATCAATTTCTACTGTACCAAACGGTTCCAGTTCTTTTATTATTTCTTTCAGACTTGTTACATTATCAATAGTTAAAGAAACTGCCACTTCAGAAGTGGTAACCATATCAATTGGAGTCCTGTACTTCTCAAACACTTCAAATATTTTTCTCAAGAAACCATACGCCAATAACATCCGGCTGCTCTTAATGCGAATAGCTGTGATATTATCTTTTGCGGCAACAGCTTTTACACCAACGCTACCGGCCAATTCTGTAATGGTTGTTCCTTTTGCTTCCGGCTGCATAGTGTTCAACAATTTTACCGGAATATTATATTGCTGTGCCGGCCAGATAGAAGCAGGGTGCAAAATTTTTGCTCCGAAATAAGCTAACTCTGCGGCTTCATCAAAACTCATTTGCTCCACCGGCATTGTTTTCTTTACAATTCTGGGGTCATTGTTGTGCATTCCATCTATATCAGTCCATATTTCGCAAACAGATGCATTGATAGCAGCCGCAATTAATGAAGCACTATAGTCGCTCCCTCCTCTTTTAAGATTATCAACTTCTCCTCTTGCATTGCGGCAGATATAACCTTGTGTTATAAATATTTTCTTGTCACTATGAGTTTTCAATAGTTGGCTCAACTTTACTTTAATGCTGCCAATTTGCGGTTCATCATAATGATCAATCGTCATGAATTCTAAGGCAGGCAGCAGCATATGGTCAATACCCTGATCTTCCAGGTATATTGAAAAAAGTTTGGTAGACAATAATTCTCCCTGTGCCAGGATGTCTTTACTTAACGCTTCGCTGAAGGAAATACGAAGAATAATATTCAGAAATTCAAAATGCTCAGCGATGACAGCATTTGCTTTTGCAATCGAAGCTTCACTTTTTACTAATTCGCTGACGAAGTTCTGGTAATGCTTTTCCAGTTTTTCAATTGCTTGTTTTGCGGTAGTTCTATCGCCTTTTGCAATTAAATCGCCTATTTCCACCAATGCGTTAGTAGTGCCAGCTAAAGCAGATAATACAACGATGGTTGGCTCGGTTTCTTTTGTCACCAATCCTGCTATTTGATGCATACGTTCCGGCTTACCCACACTTGTACCGCCAAACTTCATTACTTTCATTTTGTTCCCCCTCCGAGATTTTTTATCGATTAATTAATATGCAAGCAGGGCGCAAAGATAGGAGCAGAAGGGGAAGTATAAAACATCATAGCCTGGCAAGCTCAAACTTTTCCGCTAAGGATTGAAGATCATTTACTACCTGCTCCAATAAAGGAATGCCATTACTCATTCTTTCTGCTTCAAACTCCCTTTCCGGATCACCGGGCACCAATACTTTCTCTTCACCTTTTATTGTTTTTGCATTTCTGAATCCCTGTATCCAATGATCCATACTTTGTTTGAATTCATCAGCGGGGCGAAAAGCATCTACTCTCATCGCTCCTAAAAAATGGCCGATCCCTTTTCCGGGTTGTTGTGCAGGCATAGGTACATATGCCGGAAATGGTGGAACCCATGGTGCATAATTAGCGCCACTCAATAAAGCAGAAAAGATATCAACGACGGCACCTAGTGCATAACCTTTATGTGAACCATGTTCTCTATCTCCACCCAATGGCAATAATGCACCTCCTGTTTTTAATGCATGGGGATCGTTTGATGGATTACCATCTTTGTCTTGCACCCAACCATTCGGTGTTTGTAAATTTTTTCGTTGCAGTATTTCTAATTTTCCATTGGCGGCAGTAGTAGTAGCCAGGTCGGCTACAAAAGCTGGTTCATTGCCGGCAGGTGCTGCAACACAAATTGGATTTGTACCCAACATTTTATCTATAGAGAAAGTGGGAGCTACCAACGGACTTGCATTCGTCATAGCAATGCCCATCATATCATATTGCAAAGCCATCATGGCATGATGCGCTGCAATACCAAAATGATTACTGTTTTGTACACTTACCCAACCCGTACCAACATTCTTCGCTTTTTCAATTGCAATTTGCATAGCAAATGGAGCGACAACTAATCCTAAACCACTATCCCCGTCAACTACGGCTGTTGATGGTGTTTCATGAATAATTTTTATTACCGGTGTTGCATTTACCCGTTTTACTTCCCACAAACGAACATACCCACTCAATCTTGCTACGCCATGTGAATCTATTCCCCGCAAATCGGCAGACAATAAAGATTTGGTGGCGGTTTCAGCATGTTCATCACTGCAACCGATCTTTTGAAAAACTGATTTAGTAAAATTAAAAAGCTGCTGGTAGGGAAATAGTTGTTCTGCCATGTGGCAAAGAAACAATAAATATCAGGAAGCTGATTAAGGTTATAAATTTTTCTGGCATAAAGTACTAATGATACCATGAAGGGCGGAACGATACCTAGAGAAAAAAATAATGGTCAAAAAAATACCCTGCGAACTGCAGGGTATTCTAAGCAAATAGTATTGGTTCTTTAAAAAGGTAAGTCGTCTACCGGCTCTGTTATTTCGTTTGGCGAAGGAACATGGCTACTACCTGACATTGCTGAAGAAGCATTGCTGGGTTGCTGATAAGAACCACCCACTGAGTTTTCATTTTTAGAACCCAGTAACTGAACTTCTCTTACACGAAGTGAAAGTGAAGAACCTGGTGTGCCATCATTGCGTTGAAAAGATCTTGCTTCAGGCTGCCCTTCTACAAAAACCTGTGTGCCTTTTTGCAGGTAAGGAGAAATAGCCGTTCTGTCTGTCCAGTACGCACAATCCACCCAAATAGTTTTTTCCTGTAATGCCCCCTGGCTGTCTTTGTACTTTTCTGAATGTGCAACCGTAAAGTTGATTACATTCTTTCCGTTTACTGTGTTCACCACACAATCTTTGCCTAAGCGGCCGATAACTTGCATTTTAATCATAGTGCTCAATTTTAAAGTTCGTAAATATTATTTATGCTGCTAAAGTAAGATTATTTTATAAAGTGAACTTCTTTACAAATGCTTATGTGAATAAGTTTAGAATTAGTCCTCTGATCTTCCGCTGGCTGCATCTATTATTCTTCCAAAGAAAATGGCGTTCATAAATAACTTAGTACCACCCAGCCAAAAAGCCCGGAAATTGGGATTGTCAGCAATACTTATCACCCGGCCACCACCAACAGTATTTACAATAACAGCTGCTGAATTTTTCGCAGCGTCTTTATTCTCTTTACTCATCCAGCCACTTTGCATAGGGTTACCACCATAAAAAAATGGAGTGGCATATGGATTCTTACTTTTTTCCATGAACACCGTATTGGCTTTGAATAAACTTATCGTTTGCTGATTATAACCATAGGCCAATGGATGTGTAAGATCTGCTTCCGCACCAAAAATTGCACCTGTTACTCTTTGCGCCCCATCAATTTGTTCTCTATCGATATAGCGCATTTTTTGTAAGCTATCAACAGGAGGTTTCACCTTTTTGAATTTAACATCACTGATTCCGCTTTGTGCAGCCCATGTTACCGCATCTTCTGTTACAATCAATATCCCACCAGCCTGTACCCAGGTTTTTAATTTTTCTTTATTAAGATCGCTGTAATTACCACTTACCAATATGATGGTATTATACTTATCGATATCCGTTCTGTTGAAAGCTGTCGTCTCCAGATGTGTTGTTGGAATATTCATCCGCTGATCAAGCAAGTGCCAAACCTCTCCTGCATCTAAGGCATTTACTCCATTGCCGGTCAACATTGCAATAGTAGGTTTTGACACTACTACAAATTTGGAACTGCCTATATCTACGCCAGTCGATGCTGCTCCTGTTTGTAAAGCATGGGCTTTTAATTTATTCCGATTTACAATCTCATTCAGAATTCTGTTGATCGCTTCCGCAGATTGTGATTGTCCCTGGATAGGTATTAATAAAGTTCCATAATCAAAGGCAGTATTGGAATTACTGATACCTATTTCAAATGAACGGGTTGCAACTTTTACAATAAGTCCTGCCGATTGTAACTCGTACAGTGCTTTTGGTGCCAGCAATTTGTCCCATCCCACCAGGTAACCATAACTTGAAACCGGCAAATTGGTTTTTACTGATGGTTCATCTGCATTTGTAACTCTATCGCCAAGTAAAGAAGAAGCAAATTGTGTAGCTGCTATTTCTGCAGAAGGAAGACCAAAAGCCAATGGCATGGTCCATGCAGTAATATCATAAAACAAACTGTCTTTATAATTAAATGTTTTTTCAAAAATAGTTTGAATTAATTTATACTGGGGCTGACCGGCTGGTACTACAAAAGAAGTTGCTGGTTCAAAATCCTTTCCATCTGCTTTTAATTTACTTCCTAGCTTATAAACTTCTATCTGGTGACGAAGCAACATTTCCGTGAATATGGCTGATTTTGTTTCGTCATACTTATCGCCATATACAAATGCTTTGGTGGTTGCACCGCTTCCTTCTGCTAATGACGTTTTGAAAAAATCCCGTTGGAAAGAAAGAAATTCTTTTCGCAATACATTAGCTCCTTCTAAAGTAGATAGTGCGGTTACAAATTGATTTTTTATAGTTGCAGGAAAACTCAATAGTCCGTTGGCTGTTTCTTGCAAATGTCCTCTTGAGGAAGCTTGCTCAAATAAAATTCCGATAGCCCCATTTATATCCGGGTACGTTGATCCTTTACCATAATAAAAATCATCATAATTCTCTTTGGTAAAATATAATGATCCGATACGATCTAAGAACTTAGCATGGTATGTTCCCAATTTAGCAGTTAGTTCCTGATTTTTTGCAGGTGTTAATGGATTAACTCTTGAAGGCACTCCTGGTTGAAAAAAGAAAGTAGCGTTACTTCCTTGCTCATGATGATCCGTTAAGATATTCGGTTTCCATTTGTGAAACCAACCTAAGCGGTTTTGACTTTCAATATGCACAGCAGGAAGCCAGTCACGGTTCAGGTCAAACCAATAATGATTAAAACGACCACCCGGCCATACTTCATTGAATTCTCTTGAATTAGGATCGCTTACCAAATTTTTACTCTTGTGCTGATTAGCCCAGGTAGAAAAACGTTGTAAACCATCAGGATTAAAAGATGGATCAAAAAGAATAATAGTATTATCCAACAAATCATCTATTTGTTTACCCTGTGCTGCAGCTAAATAATAAGCACTCAATAAGCTTGCATTAGCGCCGCTTGCTTCATTACCATGTATTGAATGGCCGATGTAAACAACAATAGGCATATTATCAATATTTGCAGATGCAGATTTTGCTGGATCAGATAATTGTAAATGTTGAAGTCTTATCTGTTCAAGGTTTGCATGATTTTTTTTGGAAGTGATAATCAATAAAACCTGTGGACGACTTTCATAGCTTAATCCCATCATTTCTAATTTCACTCTATCAGGTGCGGCAGTAGCAATTGCTTTCATATAATTCACCAGGCGATCATGTGTTACATGCCACTCTCCCACTTCATGATAAATAACATCTTTAGGTTTTGGAATGGCAGAATTATAAGAAACAGAGTCGGGCAAATAATATTTTAAATCCTGTGCAACCAGGCTTGTGCAGCAAAATAACAGGCTGATAATAATGTTAGTTTTCTTCATAATGTGATGGTTATAAATGTAGAAGGGAAGATAAAGAATAATTGTGTACGACCATTCGTAGCCAGGAATAGACTTTCCATAACCCCTAATTCATTCGTATATTTGCAGCTTGAATTTTTTTATAATATGAGCAAGAAAGGAAAAGTGCTGGTAGCCATGAGCGGCGGTATTGATAGTACCGTTACAGCCCTCATGCTCAATGATGAAGGTTATGAAGTAGTTGGTATTACCATGAAAACATGGGACTACGAAGGCAGCGGCGGCGGCAAAAAAGAAACGGGCTGTTGCAATGTAGATAGTTTTAATGATGCAAGGCAAGCTGCGGTAGAGCATGGTTTTCCGCATTACATTCTTGATATACGGGAAGAGTTTGGCGGCTTTGTGGTAGAAAATTTTGTTGAAGAATATTTAGCAGGCAGAACGCCTAATCCCTGCGTTCTTTGTAACACCCATATTAAATGGAGAGCCTTATTAAAAAGGGCTGATGCATTAGGCTGTGATTATATTGCTACGGGTCATTATGCAAAGATCCGCCAGCATGATAATGGACGATTTGTAGTTAGCAAGGCGATTGATGATACAAAAGACCAGAGCTATGTTTTGTGGGGATTGCAGCAAGATCTATTAAGCAGGACTTTGCTACCCTTAGCACCTTACCGCAAAACGGAAATTCGTCAAATGGCGCTGGACTATGGCTATCCGGAATTAGCAAAGAAAAGTGAGAGCTATGAAATATGTTTTGTTCCTGATAATGACTACCGTGGTTTTTTAAAAAGAAGAGTAGATGGGTTAGAAGAAAGAGTAGCTGGTGGAAATTTTATAGATAAATACGGAAAAATATTAGGCACCCATAAAGGTTATCCTTTTTATACAATTGGTCAACGAAAAGGACTTGACATTACTTTTGGCAAACCAGTTTTTGTCACCAAAATTGATCCGGCCAATAATACAGTGATGCTTGGTGATGAAGAAGACCTGGACCAAAATGAAATGACAGTGGGAAAAATTAATTTGATAAAATATGATAGCATTACTCCGGGTATGGAAGCATCGACCAAGATCCGGTATAAAGACCAAGGGGCTTTATCGAACATTTATCCTGAAAACGGCGCCATGAAAGTCCGTTTTTACAAAAATGTAAAAGGCATTGCCCCCGGTCAAAGTGCTGTATTTTATGAGGGAGATGATGTAATTGGCGGAGGTATTATTCAGCGTGGCGAACTCCTTTAAAATCAGGCAATAAAGCCTTTTTAAATACGTTTAAAAGCGGGGAAGCTATGTTTCCCCGCTTTTTGTTTGTAGTTTTAAACCGCAAGCCCCCGAAAACGATCTTAAACCAAACGAATTTATTATCCGTAAATATAGAAAGACCACTTATGAGATTCTTTTTAATTACACGTCTCAGCCTTCTGGCTTTTGTAACAGCTACATTTTTCTCTTGCAGTCCCGAGAAAGAAGATTTTACCAGTGAACCTTTAAGCGATTATATACCATTGGTAGTAGGCAAATACATTACCTATCGGTTAGATTCGATGGTATTCAAGTCATTTGGAAGTGTAACAGAAATCCATGAATACCAGGTTAAGCACCAGGTAGATGCTGAGATAACAGATAATAATGGACAGAAGAGTTACAGGATTCATCGCTACATCAGGAATGCAGCAGGAACACAGCCCTGGCAATATCAAATTGAAGGCACATTTTTTATTACACCAAAATCAGATCAGGTTGAAGTAATTGAGGACAATCTTCGATTTATAAAATTGCATTTGCCCATCCGGGATGGCTTTAGCTGGAAAGGAAACAGTTATTTACCTGACGACCCATACAGTCCTGCCGGATATAATTTCAGTAATGATAATGACATGGAAGACTGGGATTTCTATTATGACAATTTTGCACCAACATTTATGTATAAGAATATCAACTATACAGATGTTTATACAGTGGAACAAGTTGATGAATCTTTGAATGTGCCTATCACAGTTCCTACCGCTTATGCGTCCAAGTCAAGGTCAGTAGAAAAATATTCGAAAAACATTGGCCTGGTGTACCGTGAATATGAACTTTGGGAATACCAACCCAATACTGGTGGATCAGGCGGCCCTTATAAGAATGGTTTTGGAATTACCATGTGGATGATTGATCACAACTAATTTATACCAGCGGCTTTTGAAATAGCACTGCAAACATCGTATCAGCTTTTTTATCATAACCCCTGAGCCATTCCATCTTCACTTCGTTGAGATGGAATTTTTGTTTGATATAGGCTGCCTGGTCTTCATTCTCTTTTTTAAATACGGAACAAGTTATATAGAGCAAATGCCCTCCCGGCTTCAGATGATTAGTTATTGTATCAATAATTTTTCTTTGTAAAGTTGCGTATTCACTTATTTTCTTTTCACTGAAATAACATAGCTGTTCGGGTGTTCTTCCCCAGGTTCCGCTGCCACTACAAGGCACATCTGCAATAACTAAATCAAATTGCTGATGTAAAAGACCGGCAACCGATTTGGTTAGATCCGCTACTAAACTTTTATATTTTTTGATTCCTGCTTCTGCAAAACGTTTTTTCAGATTAGCAACAATAGATTCTCTTATATCCGAAACCGTCAAGTCCATTTTGCCGAAAATATCCTGGGCCAACAACGATTTGCCGCCGCTTGCTGCACAGCAGTCCCAAACCATCAAGGGGTTGTGTGCATTTATTTTGACGGGCAGCAACAACTCCTCTACTCTTTGCGAACTATAATCTTGTATTACCGCTTCCTTATTTAATTCAATTACTTTATCAACTTTTGATGCATTAGGCAGAGAAAGGCAAGTGGAAGAAATAGCTGTGTAAGAAATATTCTCCTTATCCAATTTTGTTACAACAATTTCATTCTTACCCGGACGCAATCGCAGAAATAGATCAGGTTGCGATAAATGCGAAAAAATAAAATCTGGTTTATTAATAGCATCACTTATTTCCTCTTTCCATAAAAAAATATCTTTGTCAAGAAATTGCCAGCTTAAGAAATCTCTTTTTTCATTTAGGGAAATTGTTATTCTTTCATTCCACTCCGGCTTTAATGCTTGCAGCAATTTATCAGGCGCCGAAGAACAAAGAAATAAAGCAGCTAATATCTTTTCGTCTATGGGTATGCTCTGCAAAGCATTTCCCAACCTGAAATAGCAAAAACATAAATTGGCGATAACTTTCCTGTCTTTAGAGCCGTATTTTTTATTTTCTGAAAAATATTTTTTTATAAAAGAAGAAAAAGGCTCCGTGCCGTCATACTGTTCAAGTATTACAGTAGCTGAATTTAGATATGAGTAATAGCGGCTCATTTATAATGCAAAAAAACAAAAAGCGGCTGTGATCCCACAACCGCCTTGCTCTCGTTAAAATAATATTATACTCCGAGTAATGTCTTTACCGGATCTTTCCCAATCAAAAGTTGTTCAGGATTCTCCAGCAATTCTTTCACCCGTACTAAGAAACTTACAGATTCTCTTCCATCAATTATGCGATGATCATAACTCAATGCTAAATACATCATCGGCTTAATAACCACCTGGCCATTTATTGCCATAGGCCGCTCCTGTATTTTGTGCATTCCTAAAATGGCACTCTGCGGAATATTAATAATTGGAGTACTCATTAACGAACCAAACACCCCGCCATTGGTAATTGTAAAGGTGCCACCTGTCAGATCTTCTGCTGTCAATTTGCTATCTCTAGCTTTGCCAGCCAGAACAACTACCGCTTTTTCTACATCTGCCATGCTCATACTTTCTACATTACGCATAACAGGAACAGTTAATCCTCTTGGAGTACTTACGGCTATGCTGATGTCTGCATAATCGTGGTATACCAATTGGTCTCCATCAATATAAGCATTTACAGAAGGCCATTCGCCCAACGCAACAGCACAGGCTTTTGCAAAGAAGCTCATAAAACCAAGACCGACGCCATGTATTTCTTTGAACTTGTCTTTATACTTTGTTCTTATTTCCATGATGCTGCTCATATCCACTTCATTAAAAGTGGTAAGCATAGCTGTTGTGTTCTTTGCTTCTACTAATCTTCTTGAAATGGTTTTACGAAGATTGCTCATCTTCTCTGTACGAACATTTCGGCTACCTAATTCAGTACCTGCAAATGCTTTCTTACCAGGATTAGCTAAAGCAGCCAATACATCATCTTTCAAAATCTTTCCAGCCGTTCCCGTTGGAGTAACTGTTTTAGGATCAACTTTTTTATCAGCTATGATTGCGGATGCAACAGGACTTGCTTTAATATCGTTTGGAGTTGCTGAAACAGGTGCTGTTGATACTGTTTTTTCTTCCTTTTTTACTTCTTCTTTTTTAGGTTCTTCTTTCTTCTCGGCAACAGGAGTTTCACTGCCGGCAGGTTTACTACCATTTTCATCAATACTTGCCAGCAAATCGCCAATCTTAATTGTGTCGCCTTCGTTGATCGAACCCAATTTCAAAATACCAGCCTTCTCTGCATTTACTTCAAAAGTTGCTTTTTCACTTTCCAATTCCGCAATCACCTCATCTCTTTCTACATAATCCCCATCTTTTTTATTCCATTTCAGGAGGGTTACTTCGCTAATGGACTCACCAACTGTTGGAACTTTAATATCAATCATAGAATCTTATTTCAGTTTTAAATACTAAACGCTGTTTCAATAATTTCCAGCTGCTCCTGTTGGTGCACTTTGTTATATCCAGTTGCAGTAGATGCAGAAGGCTGTCTGCTTATAACCCCAAAGTTAATAGTGTTCAAATTCATTTTAAGGAAAGATGCCGCACCCATATTCTGCGGTTCTTCCTGAACCCAGAACCAGGTGGCTTTACTATACTTCTTACTCAAGGCTTCCATCTGCTTATAGGGAAGTGGATATAATTGTTCAACCCGGATAATAGCCACATCGGACCTGTTTTCTTTCTGTTGTTTATCGACTAGATCAAAATATACTTTACCGCTGCAGAAAAGTACTTTCTTAATTTTTGTGGCATCTGCAGCTGCATCATCAATTACTTCTTTAAATCCGCCACTGGTAAATTCTTCAATTTTTGAATAGGTACCCGAATGTCGCAAGTTTGCTTTCGGTGTAAACTCTATCATTGGCTTACGGAATGGCCATGCTAATTGTCTCCTCAATGCATGAAAATAGTTAGCAGCCGTAGTAATATTTGTAACAACCATATTTAACTCGGCACAGGATTGTAAAAATCGTTCCAGCCTAGCACTGCTATGTTCAGGCCCCTGCCCTTCATACCCGTGGGGTAATAACATAGTAACCCCATTCATCCTGTTCCATTTCTGTTCTCCCGCAGCAATGAACTGGTCGATCATTATCTGGGCACCATTTACAAAATCGCCAAACTGTGCTTCCCATAAAACCAACGCATTGGGATCAGCTAATGCATAGCCATATTCGAAACCCAGCACTCCATACTCACTCAACAACGAATTATAAATTCGGAATTTTCCTTTTGCACCTTCAATTCTGCTGAGGCGGTTATAGGCTTTGTCATTGTCTTCATCTCTCAACACTGCATGGCGATGAGAGAAAGTCCCCCGTTGCACATCCTGTCCACTCATTCTTACATTCTTACCATCAAGCAGCAAACTTCCATAGGCCAGCAATTCACCTGTAGCCCAATCAATTTTATTCTCCGTTTCAAACAGTTTTACTTTATCCTGTAATATCTTTTCTACTTTTCGGAGGGGCTTAAAATCTTCCGGCCACTTCATCAACGCATCAAATACTTTTTTAAAATCTTCACTGCTAATTGCGGTTACCGGCGATTGGTCAAAATCAGTAGCGGTTGCTTTTCTTAATTTTTTCCAATCAACTTCTGGTGCCTGGTAATGGTAAGGCAACGGATTTTGTTTTACCTCATCTAATCTTTCTTGCAGATCATCCCAGAATTTTTTCTCCATTTCTTTGGCCAACTCCTGTGCATCTGCTTCACCGTTCTCCAATAAGTATTTTATATATACTTCTCTTGGATTAGGATGTTTATCGATCAACGCATATAAATGAGGCTGTGTAAACTTTGGATCATCGCCTTCATTATGTCCATGTTTGCGGTAGCAAACCATATCAATGAAAAAATCTGAATTAAATTCCTGGCGATATCGGGTTGCGATCTCAACACATTTAACCACCGCTTCCGGATCATCCCCATTTACATGAAATACCGGTGCCTGTACAGCGGAAGCCAGCGAAGTGCAATAATCCGAACTTCTTGCATCATCAAAATCGGTTGTAAATCCAATCTGGTTGTTGATCACAAAGTGAATGGTGCCTCCGGTATAGAAACCTTTCAGGTTACACATTTGCAATACCTCATAAACAATTCCCTGGCCGGCAACAGACGCATCACCATGGATCAATATCGGAAGAATCTTATCAAAATCACTTTCGTATAAAACATCGGCCTTGGCTCTTGCAAAACCAACAACCACCGGGTCCACCGCTTCCAGGTGCGATGGGTTTGGCATTAATTTTAAATGAACGGTCTTATCATTTAATGTTGTCACCTCGCTTCCATATCCCATGTGATACTTCACATCACCACTTCCCATTGTTTGGTCAAGCTTGCCGGTACCTTCAAACTCACTGAAGATTTGCTCGTACGTTTTCCCCATAATATTCGCCAGCACATTCAATCTTCCACGGTGGGCCATTCCAATTACAACTTCTTGCACATCATTATCCGCTGCCGTATTAATGATGGCATCCAATGCTGCGATGGTGGTTTCTCCCCCTTCTAATGAAAATCTTTTCTGCCCAACATATTTGGTATGTAAGAACTTTTCAAACATCACTCCCTGGTTCAACTTTTCAAGAATCCGTTTCTTTTTATTAAGAGGAAGTGGCTCCAGCGATTTCTTTTCTACTTCATTCGTCAACCAATCCACTTTTTTCTGATCGCTGATGTATTTAAACTCAATACCAATATGAGAAGCATAACACTTCTCAAGATGGTTTAAAATATTTTTTAGCGATGTAGTTCCAAGACCTAATAAATTTCCTGCCTGGAAATCCTTATCCAGGTCAGCTTCGGTAAAGCCATAAAACTCCAATTCAATATTCGCACCCCTATCCTTTCTTTTCCTGATAGGATTTGTTTTCGCCAGCAAATGGCCTTTGTTACGATAACCCAATATCATCCGGTAAGCCCTGATCTCCCGCATCCAATCTACATCAACCATTAATGGCTTTTCCCCCGCTGGCTGGGCAGGCGCTGTGGCAGCCACAGCTTTACCATTCCCGTTCGTGGTACCGGCGTTACTAATTGCAAAGTCAAATCCTTCAAAGAATTTACGCATCTCCGGATCTACACTTCCAGGATCCTGCACAAATTCACGATACAGGTTTTCTATAAAAGCCGGGGAAGAATTAGTGATATAAGAGAAATCCTTCATTGGGGAAAATTTGTAAATGACCAATTTTTGAGGCCACAAATATCGCTGAAAAAAATCAAAATTAAGCCTCATTTTGAAGGATTTACACAACCTTTACCTCTTCAGCCAGCTTTCCATTTCTGGTATATAGATCACCCATAAAACCGGGCTTAGAAAACGGGCAATTAAATTGCTGAAAATTTGGTGGTTAAGCCTCTCAGCCCTACCTTTGCCGTCCCTTAAAATCAATAAGAATGGCTAATCACAGCGCAACAAAAAAGGATGCCCGTCAGGCGGCGAAGAGAACAGCGAGAAATAAATATTACGGAAAAACAACCCGTAATGCTATCCGTGACCTGAAAGCACTGAAAGGCAAAGAAATGGGCGACAAATTTCCAGATGTTGCTTCAATGATCGACAAATTAGCTAAGCGCAATGTGATTCACAAAAACAAAGCGGCTAACCTGAAAAGTAAATTAGCAAGAAAAGCAAACGCAGCTCTGGCGGCGAAATAAGCTTTCTACATAATATAAAAAAAGCATCTCCAAAAGAGATGCTTTTTTTATATTATGGCTAAACTAATCCCTCTTCATCTTCCTGATCTCTATTCTACATTTCCCATACTTCCACTTCTATTCCAAAAATTTCTTATATGGCAATTGTCAATTTGTACAAATAAAATCTAATCGCTAAGTTGCTTTACGAAGCATACTGCTTCGGTTTTCTCTATCAAACGATATTATATCATGCAAAAGTCATTCGCTTCATTAATACTTCTTTTAATTGCAACCCAGTTTTTATTCTCTCAGAACATCAGCACAAAATTTGAACAATCAAAAGGCACACAGACTCCCACTTATTTTGAAATTATTGATTGGTGGAAAAAATTGGATGCGCAATCGGGCAAAGTAAAAATGCTCACCATGGGTATGACCGATGCAGGTTATCCATTACACTTAGTGGTGGTGTCAAACAATGGCGATTATATATTTGACAAGATCCGAAAAAGTAATAAACGGATTATTTTGATCAACAATGGTATTCACCCCGGCGAACCCGATGGAGTTGATGCAAGTATGCTGTTGGTAAGAGATATCGTAAGTAACAAATATAAAATCCCAGATAACATTGTACTTGCCTTCATACCTATTTATAATATTGGTGGTTGCTTAAACCGCAGTGCTAATTTCCGGGTTGACCAGGATGGTCCGGAAGAGTTTGGCTCCCGTGGCAACTCTCAAAATCTTGACCTCAACCGGGATTTTATTAAAGCCGATTCAAAAGATGCAAGAGCTTTTACCGAAATATTTCATCTTACTGATCCGGATGTTTTTGTAGATAACCATGTAAGTAACGGCGCCGATTACCAGCATATAATAACATTACTAACAACGCAACATAATAAACTCGGCGGTGTAATGGGAGAATTTTTGAATCAAAAATTTGAACCAGGCCTTTACACCTCCATGAAGAAAAAAGGCTATGATTTAATTCCCTATGTAAATTCTTTTGGCGACACTCCTGATAATGGCTGGCCTGAATATTGGGACAGTCCCCGGTATAGCAGTGGTTTTGCAGCTTTATGGCATACATTTTCTTTTGTGCCAGAAACGCATATGCTAAAAGCATATGACCTGCGGGTAAAAGCCACTTACACTTTAATGCAAGCATTTATCGAGTTCACTGTAAAAAACAGTGAAGAAATAAAAGCGGTACGCAAAAAATCAAAAGAGTCTGTCAAGACATTTACTGATTTCCCGCTTAACTGGACATTGGATAAATCAAAATTCAGAGAAGTAACCTACAAAGGATTTGAAGCAGGTCGTAAGCCAAGTGAAATATCTGGTTTACCCAGATTGTATTACGACCGCACCAAACCTTACGAAAAACAAGTAAAGATCTTCAACCATTATAATCCGCAGATAGTGTTGAAAAAACCACAGGCATACATTATTCCTCAGGGCTGGTGGAAAGTGATTGACTTATTGAAGTTGAATAAAGTAGAAATGATCCAATTAAAAAAAGATTCAGTGATCGAAGTACAGGTATATAAAATTGAGGATTACAAAACAGCTCCCCGACAATATGAAATGCACCATCTTAACAGTGATGTAAAGATCAGCGCCAGCTTACAAACTATCAATTTTAAAAAAGGCGATTGGTATATTCCTATGAACCAGGTAGCAAATCGATTCTTAATGGAAGTATTAGAACCACAAACCGAAGACTCTTATTTTGCCTGGAATTATTTTGATGCGATTCTGAGTCAGAAAGAAGGTTATTCTGCTTATGTGTTTGAAGATATTGCAGCTGATTACCTGAAAAAAAATCCAGCCATTAAAAACAAACTGGAACAAAGAAGGTCAACAGATACGACTTTTGCTAAAAATGCAAGAGCTCAATTGAATTTTATCTATCAGAATTCTCTTTGGAATGAGCCTGCATATATGCGTTACCCTGTTTACCGGGTAGAAAGATAATTTACGCAGTTTCCTGTACCAGTTTATTTTCTTCAATAGATGTATTTTCTGATACATCTATTTTTTTGAATATCCTGCGGCCAAATAAAAGGCTTAATAAAAGAACAAAAATACTCAGGTAGCCAACCCAGTTATAATTGAGCACTTTACCTGTTTTTTCTGTCACTACAATCATACCTGCAAACAATGCTGCTAATCCACTACCCAACTGTTGAATGCTGCCGTTCACACTCATAAAACTCCCCCGCTGTTCGGGTTTCACCACTTCACTTATCATAGCTTGTGCAGTAACAATTCTTCCCGTGGCCACCGTAAACCAAATAGCAAAAAACATCAAAACAACTCCAAAAGGAACGTTGGGCATTCGGGTAATTATTAATACCATAAATAAAGACAGAAATACAGACACAGAAAAAACAGCCAGTTTGCCTTTTTTATCCGACAGCTTACCCAGGTACAGAGCAGCAAGTAATGATGCCATTCCACCCACGAGGTAGATCATAGGTGTATGGTCTTTCGAAAATCCTTTATTGTATTCTAAATAAGGATTGATAAAAGGAATGATCAAAAAATGTCCCATCATTAACAAGCAAGAAAATATTAAAGCAGAACGCTGCTCCGGTATTTTACAAACATTAACCAATACTGAAAAGGGTGATACGACTTCACCTTCTTGCTTCTCCTTAATATGTGCAGTCATACTCGGAATAAACCGAATAATAAGTGGGATAAAAATTATTCCCAGCGATCCAATTAAAATAAATGGAACATGCCAGTCATGTTTAAATAAATTAGTAAGATAAAGTGAAATGGGAACTCCAAGAATTGACGCCGCTGCAAAGCCGCCCATCACAGCACCCATAGCCCTGCCTCTTCTTTCATATGAAAACATATCAGCAACAATAGAAAGAACTTGTGCTCCAATAATACCACCAAACAATCCGGCAACAATTCTGGCACCCAATAACATACCATAAGTGGGGGCAAATCCACAAGCTATGGTCCCAATTACAAAACCGATATAGGCGAAGAGTAAAAACTTCTTTCTATCAAACCTGTCAATAAACATTGCAATTCCTAACCCTGAAAAAAAAGCTGCAATAGAATAAGACGCCACGAGAATACTGAATTGCATTGCCGTTACATTCAGGTAATTCCCCAACGGCATCATGATCATGAAATCGAGAATATGAGTAAAATTCAGCGAAGCCAGCAGCGTTAGTATGATTCGTTCCTGTTTATTCATAAACCGGTCAAAGGTCGGGAATCCCGAAGGGAAAACAAAAGGATAGTTAGCGCCATTGGTTGTAGCAGCGAATTACAGATATAAGTATCTTTAGAAACAATCTAACGATAATGAACCGAAAACAGTTTATACGTAACAGTTCGCTTACTGCCGCTGGTATAACAATTTTGAATTTTCCAATTTTTGGCAAAAATGCACCTTCTAATAAAGTAATATTAGGTGTAATGGGCGTCAATAGCCGCGGTGCTTATCTTGCTGAATGTTTTTCCAAACTACCTAATGTTGAAATTGCCTATATCTGCGATATAGAAGAAAAAGCTATTGCTAATGCGTTGAAACCTTTTGAAAATGCAATCCGTAAACCTGTTGTAATAAAAGATATTCGGGAGTTAGTAAAGAAACAAGATTTTGATGCATTAATAATAGCCACACCGGACCACTGGCAAACAACTGCAGCTTTAATGGCAGTGGCACATGGCAAACATGTGTATGTGGAAAAACCGGGCAGTCATAATGCTTACGAAGGCGAGCTGCTGACAAAAGCAGAGAAAAAATACCCGGGCCAATTAATTCAAATGGGCAACCAACGTCGTTCTATGCCTAATCTTATAAACGCAGTAAAAGAGGTAAAAGAAGGAATAATTGGTAATGCTTATTTTGGAAAATCATGGTATGCCAATAACAGAAAATCCATTGGCTTTGGTAAAAAGATTCCTGTACCCCCTTCATTAAACTTTGATTTATGGCAGGGACCTGCACCTAGGAGAGAGTATAAAGACAATCTTATTCATTATAACTGGCATTGGCACTGGCATTGGGGAACAGCAGAAACATGCAACAATGGAACACATGAAATAGATATGTGCCGCTGGTTTTTGGGAGTTGACTATCCTAGCAAAGTAACATCTGCGGGTGGCCGTTATGCGTATAAAGATGATTGGGAAATGCCTGACACACAAGTTGCTACTTTTGAATTTGGCAACAATAAAGCTATTACCTGGGAAGGAAGAAGTTGCAATAAAATGAATGTGGAAGGAGCCAGCCGTGGGTTTACTATTTATGGAGAAAAAGGTTCTCTCGTTAATAAAGGAAACGATGACTATGCCATTTATGATGCAGATAATAAATTAATAAAGGAAGTGAAGACCGGAACCAGTAATGATGGAACAAATACCGTCAGCGCCACAGGCAATCTTGATTTTTTTCATTTCAACAACTTCGTAAATAGTATTCGTGGGACTGAAAAACTTAATTCGCCCATAACTGAAGGACAAAAAACAATATTGCTTTGTCATCTCGCTAATATTGCACAACGTACAGGCAGAACATTACGCTGCGATTCAAAGAATGGATATATCCTTAATGATCCCGGGGCAATGAAATTATGGAGAAGAGAATATGAGAAAGGCTGGGAACCGAAAGTTTAAAAAAGTGTACTCATTATTTTAATTTTCTGATCTTAATACTTCGAAAACTTACAGCATTGCCATGATCTTGTAATAGAATATGGCCTTCTTTGGCTTCTCCAAAGTTTGGCCACACTTTGTATTTACTGATTGCTACAAGATCCCGGTAAGTTTGTGAACTTCTCTCATATTCCAGCACCTTTATACCATTAAGATAATGCTCCACATGATTATTCGGATAAACAATCACTCTCGCCATGTTCCATCCCCCTGGTTGTTTAATAAATCTTGTTGTCTTATTTGCTTTGATGAGATCATATAAAGAGGCCAATGTTCGGTTTCCTTCTCTTCCCATTTTAGCATCTTCGTGCAATGAATCATCCAGCAACTGGTATTCAAGTCCGATAGCAGAGCCCTGGTTATTTTCTGAAAGAGTTACAAAATATTTCAAACCGCTGTTCGCACCGGGTGTCAATTTAAATTCAAACGACAGATCAAATGCACTGAATTTTTCTTTGGTCACTATGTCACCTCCATTGGTTGACTCCTTCCCTTCAGATGAAAGTGCACTAAGCAACCCATCTTTTATCTCCCATCCTTTTTCAGGAAAAGAATTTTTATAAGCACCTTTCCAGCCGTTATTTGTTTTACCATCGAATAATAATTTCCATCCATTAGCTTTTTCAAAAACAGAGAGATTGTTCGGAATTGTATTTACCACATACACATCGTTTGGAAAAGGTAAAGGCTTCAAGCCTGCTGTTTTGATCCTGATATTTTTCCAATGAATTTTTCTTCCTGCCATTTCAGGCTTGCTGATACTATGCACTTGCAATGCAATAAATCCTTTTCGGTCAAATGTATCTACCAAATAAGCAGCAGGAATATTGTTTACCCATGTTTTTATTGTAGTGCCGATACATTCTATCCTCACTTTATTAAATACTCCATGGCGATAAGCATTTTGACCGGAAGGATTAAGCATCAGCGGATATAACCAATCTCTTCTTCCTTCATCATATAAACCACCAGTCCATTTTCTTACGGAAGGATCTAGCTCATATTGATAACCATATACTCTCCCATTTCCATTATTTGCAGCAGGATCGAAATGACTACGAAATTGTATACCTGAATTAGAGGCTGTGTCTTCGATCATTACTTCAAGTTCAAGAACAAAATCACTGTATTCTTTCTCCGTAACTAAAAATGTATTAGGTGTATTTGGAACGGTGATACCTGTAATCACTCCATTAGTAATAGTATATTCAGCGTTTCCGGCTAGTTTTTTCCAGCCATTGAAAGTCTTGCCATCAAAAAGCTCTATCCAGCCAGCTTTATTCTGCTGACCAAAAACAAATGAAAATGAAAAGAATAAAAGAAATGAAAGAAGCAGGTATTTCATGCAACAATTTTTACTCTTTGAGCTTTGAAGTTAAAGGAAAAAATTCACCACAAACCGATCTGAATATAATATCTGCTATTCGCATTCATTCCCGCATTTTCTCTTGTGTTGCTTAATAACTGAGGACTAAACAAATTCGTATAAACATCAACCTGTCATTGCAAATACTTTTCAAAAAAAGGCAACAGCTCATTGAATATGCGTCCTTCAAAACCTCCAAGCATATTTCCATGATCACCAATATATTCTTCAGCAAAATGTTTAATGCGGTAGGCTTCCAGTTTTTTACTCAATTGCAAACTTGTATAAGGGATATGTGTAAATTCTTCATTACGTCCCCAATCTAATTTTAGCGCTGTAAGACTTCGTAACTGCGGCAAATAATCATCGACCATAAAAAATGGAAATTGTGCTTCCCATTGGCTGATCATTTTCTGATCATACGCAGCACTGTCATTAATATATGTAACAGGGAAATCGGCAAGCAATTCTTTTTTTGAAGCATTAGGCGAATATACTTTTGCCATTGCAGTAAGTACAGCTGCAAAAAATCCATTGAAATCACCGGTTTGATCAAATTGGTCTAATCCTTTCATAATTGCCTCTTCGTTATTCAATTTGCTGATCTGTTTAAAACCACCGCTCCTTAAAGTAAAATCACCATGCCAGTTAAGTACGGCCGGGCTAAGAGCATACACGGCACTAAATGTATCAGCAAACAACATCCCCAACTTTAAAGCTCCATTACCTCCCATTGAATGTCCGCAAAGCCCACGATTTTTACGATCGGGTATTGTTCTGAAATTTTTATCCATGTATTGCACCACATCTTTTCCTATATAATCGGCCCAGTTACCTGTAACAGTAGAGTTGGTGTAAAAACTTCCTCCCATTTTGGTATCACTGTTCGGCGCTACAACGATCATGGGGCGCATCTTCCCGGTTTTGATCGCTTCATCCAATAGCCTTTTAAAATTGATCCATACACTCATCATCACACTATCGTTTCCTCCATAGCCATGCAGAACATAAATAACCGGGTAGCGCTGTGTTCCTTTTTCATAATCTGCAGGCAGGTACACCGTTAGTTGACGCAAAGCATCTTCTCCCGCCCTATTGTTTTGTATGGAAGCAGCGACAAATTCTTGCCGCACAAATTTTCCTTGTGCAATACTGGTTGTTGAAATGATCAGCAACAGCAAGCCAAATAAAATTTTTTTCATGTTGTCGTTATTATTTATGATCAAAATTCTGTTTGCATTCCTTTCTTAACTACAAACCTTCTGAAGTAAAGTGTATTCGTTTTATGCTTTGTATCCAGATCAACCCATTCCTGCAGTTCTTTTTCTGTAAACTGGCTGCAATGACATTTCAGGGCTGTCGAATTCCATAACGACCATCGGTTGCAATAAGAAGTATCACTTTATTCTCTTTTGTGAGTTTTGCAATTACCGGCCCTATTGCTGTTTCATCGTCCGGATGTGCCAAAACGACAAGGATCGACTTATTTTTTTGGGCAGTAATTTCACTACTACATGTAAGCAGCAGGATAAAGAATATATACTTCATGATTTTTGTTTCTTTCTATAATAAACACCTGGAATCCATATCATAATAATTTCTGCAACGATCAGGGGTACAAACGAAAAGAAATATTCATTCACCACCCTTCTTAAAAGTGGATCTTTAAAGCTGCCAAACAAAAAATCGAGAGCAAAAACATCATCAATTCTTACAGCCACAAAAGCAAGCACACATATATAACTTCTCACCATCATCTGCCGGTGAACTTTAATATTCCTGCTTTTAATGGCTTTCCAGGCAAACCAGGTGCTGAGTACTGCAAAAACTGTCAACAGAAAAAGAGACAACCGGCAAGGAACACAAGTGCTGATCAATGAAAGGCGGCCAGCTGAAATTCCGATCAGGGCTATGCCTGCCATATAAATTTTCCCTGCCAACCGATGAAAGGAAAGAAAACGATTACGTACAAATGGCCAAAACTGTGTAGGGCCCAGCAACAGTGCTATGGAACCTCCCAGCATATGCATAACCGCCCAGAGCTGGTTATTAAAAAAACTATCTCCGAACATCCGGCTCCGGTAACCGTAGAAGTAAGCCACCACATTATCCATAAAAAAGTAAACGGAAGCAGCAATGAGCAAGGCCCAGAAAATAACTAACCCTGTTGATCGCAGAAAGTACATAAGGTTAACAGTTAGGTATTTGAATATACGGCTGTTTTCCTGCAACAGCAAAATTTGAAACCTTTAGTGATCTAGGCTTACCTTGTTATTGAAGTGGAGCCTTTTACTTTCACAAGCCGTTACAACAAGATGCCTTTTTATAAAATTGAAGACATCACAAATGAACGGGAGAAAAACTCTTGTTATATGTTCTTTAAAAGAAATGGAGGGAATACTAGAGCTGCATTTTTTACCCGTATGTATCACTACTATATTGTCAACATGAAGGAAATTGAAAATATATTAAAAGTGAATGCGGTCATTTCGTAATGAGTGATTTAATATCTATTATGTAGGAATAAATAAAAAGAAGTGCTGCTGAAAAAATTATTACCACATAAAGATTAAATGATGCTGAGCAGCGCTACATATTTACAATAAAAAAGCCCCTCAGTAAACTGAAGGGCTTTCAATGAATATGGCAGCTACCTACTCTCCCGCATTGTGGTGCAGTACCATCGGCCATGAGGGGCTTAACTTCTCTGTTCGGTATGGGAAGAGGTGAACACCCTCGGCAAAACCACCATAAGAATATACAATTCCAAAAATCCTTATCACAATATCCACACAAGTGGGATGTGATTTCGAATTAAGCTTTGGAACTTAATAAGATCATATTGGGAAATGTTAGAAGACTCACTAATAAACCATTTTTAGAAAATGATTAAAAAAATTAAAGCGTACGGGCAATTAGTACTACTTGGCTTTAATGTTACCATTTTTACACCTATAGCCTATCAACGTCGTAGTCTTCGACGACCCTTAAAAGTAAACTCATCTTGTGGAAGGTTTCACGCTTAGATGCTTTCAGCGTTTATCCTTGCCGTACATAGCTACTCTGCATTACACCTGGCGGCATAACAGATACACCAGCGGTACGTACAACCCGGTCCTCTCGTACTAAGGTCATGTCCACTCAATTTACTAGCGCCCACCACAGATAGGGACCGAACTGTCTTGCGACGTTCTGAACCCAGTTCACGTGCCACTTTAATCGGCGAACAGCCGAACCCTTGGGACCTTCTCCAGCCCCAGGATGTGACGAACCGACATCGAGGTGCCAAACCTTACCGTCGATATGAGCTCTTGGGTAAGATCAGCCTGTTATCCCCGGAGTACCTTTTATCCTTTGAGCGATGGCCCTTCCATACAGAACCACCGGATCACTTTAGCCAGCTTTCGCTCCTGCTCGACGTGTTTGTCTCACAGTCAAGCACCCTTTTACTAATGCGCTCTGCGTACGATTACCAACCGTACTGAGGGTACCTTTGCGAGCCTCCGTTACTTTTTAGGAGGCGACCACCCCAGTCAAACTACCCACCATGCACTGTTTCCCGCAAGGGATTAGACTCTAAATCAAAGAAGGTTGGTATTTCAACGACCGCTCCACACTACCTGGCGGCAATGCTTCAAAGCGTCCCAACTATTCTACACATTTGTTGCTCAAAATCAATGCAAAGTTGTAGTGAAGGTTCACGGGGTCTTTCCGTCCCGTGGCGGGTAACCGGCATCTTCACCGATACTACAATTTCACCGGGCTCGTGGAGGAGACAGTGTACAACTCATTAGACCATTCGTGCAGGTCGGAACTTACCCGACAAGGAATTTCGCTACCTTAGGACCGTTATAGTTACGGCCGCCGTTTACTGGGGCTTCAGTCAGGAGCTTTGACTTGCGTCGAACACCCTTCCTTAACCTTCCAGCACCGGGCAGGTTTCAGGCTCTATACGTCAACTTACGTTTTTGCAGGGCCCTGTGTTTTTGTTAAACAGTTGGTTGTACCATTTTACTGTGACCATCTTGCGATGGTACGCTTTATCCCGAAGTTACAGCGTTAATTTGCCTAGTTCCTTCTCCACGGCTCACCCGAGCGCGTTAGAATACTCATCCCGTCTACCTGTGTCGGATTCCGGTACTGGCTGCTATGCTCGCTTTTCTTGGAAGAACTTTTATCACTTCGCTTTGTCCGAAGACTCCACTCAGACGTACATATCCGTCAGTACGTAGCGACCACGATTCTCCGTCACTTTCATTGTATAGCAGGTGCTGGAATATTAACCAGCTTTCCATCATCTACCCCTTTCGGGTTTGACTAAGGACCAGACTAACCCTGATCCGATTAACGTTGATCAGGAACCCTTAGACTTTCGGCGATAAGGTTTTTCACCTTATTTATCGTTACTTATGCCTACATTTTCTTTTGAAACCGCTCCAGCAACCGTCGCCGGTCACCTTCGATGCTGTTTCAATGCTCCCCTACCGATCATCCGCTTAGCGGCGATCATAGAGCTTCGGTTAGTAGTTTGATGCCCGATTATTTTCCGTGCAGGATCTCTCGACCAGTGAGCTGTTACGCACTCTTTAAATGAATGGCTGCTTCCAAGCCAACATCCTGGCTGTTATAGAAATCCCACCTCGTTTGATCAACTTAACTACGTATTAGGGACCTTAGTTGCTAATCTGGGTTATTTCCCTCTCGGCCACGGATCTTAGCACCCGCAGCCTCACTCCCGGAGATATCTGTTAGCATTCGGAGTTTGTCAGGGTTTGGTAGGCGGTGAAGCCCCCTAGCCCAATCAGTAGCTCTACCTCTAATAAACTTCATAATGCAACGCTGTTCCTAAAAACATTTCGGGGAGAACGAGCTATCTCTCAGTTTGATTGGCCTTTCACCCCTATCCACAGGTCATCCCAAGACTTTTCAACGTCAACGGGTTCGGTCCTCCAGTGTGTGTTACCACACCTTCAACCTGCCCATGGATAGATCACAAAGTTTCGCGTCTGCCCCCACTTTCGCTTCGGCTCCGTTAAATAAGAACTTAACCTCGCCAGTGAGGAGCAACTCGTAGGCTCATTATGCAAAAGGCACGCCGTCACATATATTGCAATGCTCCGACCGCTTGTAGGCGCACGGTTTCAGGTACTATTTCACTCCCCTGTTCGGGGTGCTTTTCACCTTTCCCTTACGGTACTGGTTCACTATCGGTGTCTGAGGAGTATTTAGCCTTACCAGATGGTGCTGGCAAATTCACGCAAGATTTCTCCGGTCCCGCCTTACTCAGGATACTGCTCGTCCTCATCAATTTACATTTACGGGGCTATCACCCTCTATGGCTCAACTTTCCAGATGATTTTACTTAATGATGATTTCTAAATGCAGTCCTACAACCCTCAAGCGGCACGCCGCTTAAGTTTAGGCTATTCCCATTTCGCTCGCCACTACTCAGGGAATCACTATTGTTTTCTTTTCCTCTCCCTACTTAGATGTTTCAGTTCAGGAGGTTGGCTCTCTTTCGAGTAATACGTCTTCAACGTACTGGGTTTACCCATTCGGAAATCCAGGGATATAATACTTGTGTGCAGTTCCCCCCGGCTTATCGCAGCTTACCACGTCCTTCATCGCCTCTCAGACCCAAGGCATCCACCATGCGCCCTTAGTTGCTTTAAAAAAATTAGAAACTATATTTATTTAGAGACGATATTACTCGTCTTTCAAATTGTAGTTTGTTACCCGACCACATTGCTTCAAGACCACCATAATAAATCATAGTGTGTCAAAAATTAATGTAATCGAAAATATTAGATTATCATTCTAACATTTATATTCCCAATATGTCAAAGAACTTGTTGCTTTCGCAATTGTTGATGTGTTGGACTTGAACCAATTGATCCGCCTTAACGAATCACACCCTTAAATCAACTACCTTAATTGTGGAGGATATCGGAGTCGAACCGATGACCCTCTGCGTGCAAGGCAGATGCTCTAGCCAACTGAGCTAACCCCCCGGTTATATAAGTAGACCCGACCAGATTTGAACTGGTGACCCCTACATTATCAGTGTAGTGCTCTAACCAGGCTGAGCTACGGATCTTTGTAGCCCCTTTTCGGGTTACTTTATTAAAAGAACTAAATTGAAAGTATTAGGAAACAATAGCTAGTAAGTTATAGCTCTAAAAAGGAGGTATTCCAGCCGCACCTTCCGATACGGCTACCTTGTTACGACTTAGCCCCAGTCACTAGTTTTACCCTAGGCGGCTCCTTGCGGTTACCGACTTTAGGTACACCCGACTCCCATGGCTTGACGGGCGGTGTGTGCAAGGTCCGGGAACGTATTCACCGTATCATTGCTGATATACGATTACTAGCGATTCCAGCTTCACGTAGTCGAGTTGCAGACTACAATCTGAACTGAGAGGCGTTTTTTGGGATTAGCTTCACGTCACCGTGTTGCAGCCCTTTGTCCACCCCATTGTAGCACGTGTGTAGCCCTGGGCATAAAGGCCATGATGACTTGACATCATCCCCTCCTTCCTCACGCCTTACGGCGGCAGTTTCAATAGAGTTCCCAGCATTACCTGTTGGCAACTATTGATAGGGGTTGCGCTCGTTGCGGGACTTAACCCAACACCTCACGGCACGAGCTGACGACAGCCATGCAGCACCTTACAAATTGTGTATTGCTACAAAACCAGCTTTCACTGGCGGTCAAAATGCATTCTAGCCCAGGTAAGGTTCCTCGCGTATCATCGAATTAAACCACATGCTCCACCGCTTGTGCGGACCCCCGCCAATTCCTTTGAGTTTCAACCTTGCGGTCGTACTTCCCAGGTGGGATACTTAATGCTTTCGCTCAGACACACACAGTGTATCGCGTATGTCGAGTATCCATCGTTTAGGGCGTGGACTACCAGGGTATCTAATCCTGTTTGATCCCCACGCTTTCGTGCCTCAGCGTCAATATATGCGTAGTAAGCTGCCTTCGCAATAGGTGTTCTATGTCATATCTAAGCATTTCACCGCTACATGACATATTCCGCTTACCTCCACAATATTCAAGACAGATAGTATCAATGGCAGTTCTAGAGTTAAGCTCTAGGATTTCACCACTGACTTACCTGCCCGCCTACGCACCCTTTAAACCCAGTGAATCCGGATAACGCTTGCACCCTCCGTATTACCGCGGCTGCTGGCACGGAGTTAGCCGGTGCTTATTCATAAGGTACCGTCAGACGATCTAGAAAGACCTTTTTTCGTCCCTTATAAAAGAAGTTTACAATCCAGAGGACCTTAATCCTTCACGCGGCATGGCTGGATCAGACTTGCGTCCATTGTCCAATATTCCTTACTGCTGCCTCCCGTAGGAGTCGGGCCCGTGTCTCAGTGCCCGTGTGGCTGATCATGCTCTCACACCAGCTACTGATCGCAGGCTTGGTGGGCCGTTACCCCGCCAACTACCTAATCAGCCGCACAGCCATCTTCAAGTGATAAA
The DNA here is from genome assembly GCA_002127295.1 of Chitinophagaceae bacterium IBVUCB2. Taxonomy (GTDB): domain Bacteria; phylum Bacteroidota; class Bacteroidia; order Chitinophagales; family Chitinophagaceae; genus JJ008. The sequence goes on along the minus strand of NFUV01000002.1, from coordinate 590,323 downwards.
TCTTTAAGTATAAAGTGATGCCACTTCATAGTTCTATGGGGTATTAATCCAAATTTCTCTGGGCTATTCCCCGCTCGAAGGAAGGTTCTGTACGTGTTCCGCACCCGTTTGCCGGTCGCCATCAATGTATTGCTACAGTCAGCTGCCCCTCGACTTGCATGTATTAAGCCTGCCGCTAGCGTTCATCCTGAGCCAGGATCAAACTCTCCATTGTAAATGATGTTTGATACTGACAGTATTTAAAATTCTCAAGAGAAAATTAATATGTCAATTCGAATTGTTTTCGCTTGACTTACCTATTTTTTTACTCCGATGGCTATCGAAGTAAAATGCTATTGTTTCCTAACTTTCAAAGATCTTCTGGCTTTACCAGCCACCCGTTTTTTTAACGGGAGTGCAAAGGTAAGAGTCCATTTATTTCTACCAAATTTTTCTTCATTTATTTTTCAAGAAAATCAGAATCTTTTGGAATGAAAATCAACTTGTTTTGAGAAGAACTGCTTCCGTTTTTTCAAAGCGGACGGCAAAGGTAAGGGTTTGTTATTTACCAGCAAATTTTTATGTGCTGTTTTGTTCACATTTGCCTCACATTTTCTTTTCAAAATCTTCAGAGAACTTTTCCGTTTTATTTGAACGGGCGGCGAAGATAAGGGTGTAATTTTTCCTGACAAATAAATTTGTAAAGAAATTTGTTGCAGTTATGTGAAAAGCAGGCCAGTAAAGGGATTGCGGCATTAAAAAAAATTAAAAGCATTTGGGTGGAAAATGATTTAATACTTTTTAGCTTTTTTAAAATGAATCACCTGTATTTTTACTCATAAATGATTGATTTTATATCAATTGGAAGCTTACTTAGAAGAGTTGAAACCCAATAAGGCTTGGGTTTTGTGCCATTCAAGGGCATTTACACATGTTGAGTACTGAACCGAACGATGAAGAGTGCGACGCAACAAAGATGATAGCAGCAATGCTGTTGGCTACATACAAATTGCCTAGTATTTTACTTCGACTAGAAAAAGGCCATGTGGTGGTACCGCAAAGCTTGCCTTTGTACAATCTTTTGCTTCTATTATTGCTCTGAATTGATCCAAAGAAATCTTGTTGCGACCTACCTGGAGCATAGTGGCTGTAAGTGCTCTTACCATTCCCCGTAAAAAACGATTGGCAATAACATTGTAGACTAGCATCTCTTCTTCGATGAGCCATTTGCTTTGAATGATCTGACACATGAATGTTTTGACCTGGGTGTTGCGTTTTGAAAAAGAGGTAAAGTCGTGGTATTCTTTTACTATTGACGCTGCTTGCTGCATCTTTTCTACATCCAATTTATATGGAAAGAAGAAAGCCCTTTCTCTTTTAAAAGCATCCTTTTTGTTGTAAATATGATATTTATACTCCCGGCTTAGTGCATCAAAACGGCAGTGTGCTTCGGGGGCGACCGGGTAAATAGCTTTTATTACAATATCGTCCGGAAGAATGGCATTCATTTTATAAATGAGATTGTCTTCAGTTTCTACAGCTTTCCAGGTACTAATGGCATCAAGTGTATCGAAATGAAAAAAGTTTTGATGGGCATGAACACCTGCATCTGTTCTTGAAGAGCCTGTGAGTATTATTTTTTCTCTCCGTATGATGGCGAGGGCTTTTTCAACTTCGGCCTGTATTGAGTTTGCATTTTGCTGGCTTTGAAAACCGCTATAATGAGTGCCTTTGTATGCAAGTTCTAGAAAGTAACGAGTCATTGAGATTAATTGCGAAGCATGGCTTTAAAACGGTTGATATAGTACTCATCCTTTAATTCGGTTTGCAAGCTGCTGAATGATTCCTTATCACTTGTAAAGTTGTATGCTGCATCGAAAAAACGGTATTTATTCTCATCATTTAAGAACAATGTGCCGAGGTTTTTTAATTGTGCAGTAGTAAAGCATTTTACTTTAAACTGTTTTCTTGCTTCGCCAATCATATCATCATCATTTTCAGCAGCGGCCATTGTTTTGCGAAGTTTAAAGAAATCACTTTCTGTGGCAATTTCATTGCAATTTCCTTTTGGAGCAGTGGCCGGGTTTGTTGTTTCTGTAGTAACCGGAGTAGTACTTGCTGTAACTGATTTAGGTGATTCTTTTAATGGCTCTGTTGCAGGTGATGTTTGAATATCTAAAAACTTTTTTTCTTCTTTTGGTTGTTCTTTAATTGCAACAACTGTTTTGGGATTGGGGATGAGTATTTTTATAGTATCTGTTGTACCATTATCATAATTATCAATAAAAGTAAGACCAAATCCTTCCGTAGTAGAACTCTCCGATCTTTTCGATACTGTTGATCTTTTATATTCTTCCTGAGAAATATTGTTTTGCTCCTCCTTAACTACAATGGTTTCGGTGGCTATAGTTTTTGGTTCTGGTGGAGTTGGATTCTCTACTGGTTTGATCGCAACTTCTTCTTTCTTTTCTTCTGGCTTACTACTAATTTCTGCTTGTTTAACCGGAGGCGTTTCCTTTATTTCTGTTTTTACTTCTTCTTTTTTTACTATTGGCGGCTGGGTTGTTTCTACGGGTTTCGTAACTGGCTTTTCTTTGATTTCTTCTTTTTTTGTTTCGACCCTGGGTTCAGTTTTTACTTCTGGCTGAACAACAGCGACAGCCTTTTTCTCTTCGACCGGAGGCGAAACAGTTTTTTCTTTTAATGAAGGGTCGTCTGAAGCTTTGGACAGAATATCTGTAAATGCAGAAACATTTTTGTTTTCTTCTTTGATTGGAGTTTCAACTTTAGCAGTAGCGGAAGATGACATTTGTACAGCTAAGGTTTGCAAATCAAAAAGCCCCCATCCTTTTTCTCCGAAGTTTTTTACCAAATAACCATGGTCTTTTCTGTTCATTATTACAGAAAACTTTTGTTCCGGCCATTTATTTTGTGGAAAGCCGAGAGTAAAGTTGTAAGTACTATCAGCCAATTTAGGAAGAATGAGATAACCTGTGGATGAAGAGCCATGTACCTTCTCATTCATTTTAACAAAAAAAGGCTGCTCCGATTCTGACTGCAGATAAATAAAAAAAACTTTTTGAGCAGAGACTGCTAAGGACAATAAGACAAAAGAGATACACAGGAGGAGCTTATTCATTATTCCGGCGTTGGGTGTAGTAAGCAAATTTAATTGAAAACTATTGACTTTGCCTGCCGTGATTGTTTAAGTTTTGTTACCAACTTCCGCTTGCACCGCCACCACCGAAACTGCCACCACCAAAACCGCCAAAACCACCACCGCTACTGCCACCACCGGACCAACCACCACCCCTGCCACTACCACCACTCCAACCACCAAAACCACCTCTTGAAACATATGTACCACCACCGACTCCGGCAGCACCGCCACCGAATATGAAAATGAGAACTATAATTATAAGAATAATCTTGCCAATGCTAATGCCTTTACTTTTCTTACTACCGTAATTTTCGGGGGCTTTGTATTCTCCCAAGGTTGCTTTTATAATCGCATCAGTACCTTCTTCGAGACCGCGGTAATAATTACCTTCTTTGAAATTGGGAGTGATTTCATTCTCAATAATTCGCTTTGCTGTAACATCAGGCACTGCGCCTTCAAGTCCATAACCAACCTGGATATTTATTTTTCGATCTTCTTTTGCAACTAATAAAACAATACCATTGTTCTTATCTTTATTCCCTACTCCCCATTCACGGCCAATAGTGAATGCAAAATCACTTACATCGTGACCATCTAATGTGTTAACTACGACAACAGCTATCTGATTAGATGAACTATCATCATAGGCAACCAGCTTAGCTTCTAATGCATCAACCTGTTGTTTAGTAAGTGTGCCCGTAAAATCATTTACCAGCTTTGGCGGGCTTGGTCTTTTTGGAATTGCTTTTTCTATCTGCGCAGCACCACAAAATGAAAAAAACAACCCCAGTATGACCAACAATTTTTTCATGAGTATTATTTGCCGAAAACTATGTTGTCTGGCAGTTCGTTTTTATCAGTGTCTTTATCGAAAGGAAAATGTTTAGTGAGAGCATCACCAATTTGTATTACACATTCAGCAATGCCTTTAGCGTAATTTTCTTTGTTAAAAGTAGAAAGCATTTCTCCAACTACTTTTACCCAATATTCAGCACCGACTTTATTATGAATACCCTCATCTCCAAAAACAGCTAGCTGATGATCTTTGAGTGCAACATAGACAAGTACAGCATTCCGTTGCTCAGTTTTTTCCATTTTTAGTGTAAAGAAAATTTCTGCTGCCCTGTCGATAGCATCTAACCAGCTGCAACGGCTTTCTACAAATACCCTTACCTCGCCACTGGTACGCTGTTCCGCATGACGAACAGCTTTTACAATAAGTCGGGTATCCTCTTCATTGAAAAGAGGTTTTATTTTTTGCCAGGGAAATAATTTCACGTAGGTCAGTTAGAATTATTTACTAAAATCGACTTTTGTATCCTCTGAACCTTCCGGAGCTGTGTAATTATCTTTTTGCTTATAGCCCAGCATACCGGCTATTATATTAGCAGGGAACCTAACTACTTTTTGATTGAAATTAGTGATAGCAGTATTCCAATCATTTAAAGCAACGGTTACCCGGTTTTCCGTTCCTTCAACCTGGGCCTGAAGATCTCGAAAGAGATCTGTAGCTTTCAAAGTTGGGTAAGCTTCAATATTAATATTAAGAGCTGAGCGACCTACAGCATTCAACTGACGATCTGCTTCAGCTATTTGTGCCGGAGTGGACGCATCTGTAATGTTAGGAATTCTCGATCTCATTTGCACAATCTTAATAAGTGTTGTGTCTTCGTTTGTTGCAGCACCTTTAATGGTGTTTACCACATTCTCATACAATTTTGCTTTACGATTGTATTGCGTTTGTACTTGTCCCCACTTTCCTTTTATGTCGGTTTCGCTGCTTGCCAAACCATTTCTTACGTTACAGCCCCACATAAATAAAATTATCAGCAGAGCTCCAACAGCTAAAAGTCCAATGTTACGGGTTCCTTTCATTTTAGTTTTTTTTATTAGAGAATAAAATTAGCGTTTTTGTAATTCTTCAAAGTAATTTTTCGGTTAGCAGAGTATTACAGCCGGTAAATAGCAAATTGGCTACCCTACGGCATGGTTTTAGCCCAAAATTTACAAATACAGTTTTTATGCTTTTCAGTAAAAGAACTCCTGCTCTACTTATTATCATCGGTCTGCTTTTTTCACAGTGCAAAAAAAATGATGATAACGATTTAACCAATCCCGGTCCGGTGGTTTTAAAAGATTCAATAATTGCTGAAGGTCTCAATTTTCCATGGGAAATAACCTGGGGAGCGGATAATTTTATCTGGATTACGGAAAGAGGTGGAAAAATCAGCCGAATTAATCCTGCAACAGGGGTGGTAACACTTTTACATACTGTTGCCGAAACAGCTACAAATGGCGAAGGTGGTTTATTAGGAATGGCTCTTCATCCAAATTTTTCTACCTCACCGCATGTATTTGTAGCTTATAATTACAATTCGGGTGGTTATAAAGAAAAAATTGTTCGCTTTTCTTATAATGGAACTGCATTAATCAATCCGGTTACAATTATTGAAAATATTCCGGCTGCTTCCATTCATAATGGATGCAGGCTTGTGATAACGCCTGATTTAAAATTGTTTATTACGACAGGTGATGCTAATAACACTTCGTTACCACAAAACATTTCGTCGATAAACGGTAAAGTACTAAGATTAAATCTAGATGGCACAATACCAGCTGACAATCCGATAGCAGGTAATCCATATTGGACCATAGGTCATCGGAATGCGCAAGGACTTGTATTTGCGAACAATATTTTGTACAGCTCTGAACATGGACCATCAAGCGATGACGAAATAAATATTATTGAAAAAGGGAGAAATTATGGATGGCCCGATATTCGAGGATTTTGTAACGAAACAGCAGAGCAAAATTTCTGCAATACCAACAATGTAAAGGAACCCCTGAAGGTATGGACACCCACTACTGCTGCCTGCGGACTGGACTATTATAACAACGACCTTATTCCACAGTGGAAAAACTCTTTGCTGATGGTGGCATTGAAAGATGCAAGGCTATACCAGCTGAAGCTGAACAATAGCTTCAATGCTATTACGGAAACAAATGAGTTTTTGGTGAATGATTATGGCAGAATGCGAGATGTTTGTATTTCTCCTGCAGGTAAAGTGTACATCTGCACCAGCAATGGCGGAAATAATGATAAAATTATTGAAATAAGAAAGTTATAAGTTAACTGTTCACTGCAGCAATGCCCGGCAAGATTTTTCCTTCGAAATATTCCAACATAGCACCGCCGCCAGTAGAAACATAGCTCACTTTATCAGTAAAGCCGAATTGATTAACGGCAGCGACTGAATCGCCACCACCAACTAAGGAAAAAGCCCCATCCTGTGTAGCTTCAGCAATTGCAATAGCAATAGTTTTAGTGCCATGCTGAAACTTTGGCATTTCAAAAACACCCATGGGCCCATTCCATAAAATGGTTTTGGAATTTTTTATTACGTTAGAAAATTGGTCGCAAGCATTAGCCCCAATATCTAAACCCATCCAGCCATCAGGAATATGGTTACTTGGAGCAACTGAAGTTTCTGCATCAGTTGCAAACTTGTCTGCAATAATAGAATCAGACGGGAGATGTATGCAAACTTTTTTTTCTTCGGCTTTTTTCAAAATCTCTAAAGCCGTGTCAAGTCGTTCTTCTTCGCAAAGCGAATTTCCAATTTGACCACCTTTAGCCTTCATAAATGTATAAGCCATACCGCCCCCTATAATTATGTCAGTAGCTCTTTCTAACAGATTTTCAATAATGAGAATTTTATCACTCACTTTAGCCCCTCCAATAATGGCTACGAATGGCTTTTCTGCTTTGTGTAATACTTTTTCTGCACTGGCTACTTCACTTTCCATTAATAATCCGAACATTTTCTTATCCGCAGGAAAGAATTTTGCAATAACAGCCGTGGAAGCATGTGCCCGGTGTGCTGTTCCGAAAGCATCATTCACCCATACATCTCCCAACTTTGACAATTTTTCGGCAAATTTTTCATCACCTTTCTCTTCTTCCTTGTGGAAGCGAAGATTTTCCAGCAACAAAACTTCGCCGGGTCGCATCATACTTGCCGTAAGATATGCCTGCTCTCCTATGCAATCATTCGCAAATAAAACCGGTATATTTTCTTTAGAAAATTTCTCTGCCATTAATAAATCATATAAATGACGTACCAAATGTTTCAAAGAATACTTTTCCTCGGGACCATCTTTTGGTCGTCCGAAATGGCTCATCAATATAACTATGCCACCATCTGCCAGAATTTTTTTAATAGTGGGTATAGCAGCTCTCATCCGGGTATCATCCGTAATCTCAAATTTGTCATTTAGGGGTACATTGAAATCTACCCTAACCAATGCTTTTTGTCCTTTGAAATTATAGGCTGCAAATTCTGACATAATAGTATAGTTTAAATAATACTTAAGTAGAATTAAAGATAGCTCAATTATAGTGGAGAATTTTATCGCGGCAACTACTAAGGAAGTATGAGAAACTATTGATTGGCCACTTTTTGGCCTTGTGTTTCCCGAAACAACAAATGTCCCGCTACAGTAGCCATTACTTCATCAGTTACGTCTTTGCCGCCTTTTATATTAGTATGAACACTTTGAACAGTATACTTGGGACCGAACGGAATTCCCCACCACCCAAAAATTAATGATAAAGCGGTAAAAAGGTTGCCTTTAGTTCTGGCATTCTCACCTTTCCTGATCAAATACACATTGGATGTTCTCTTAAAAGTAAATACGAGAAGAGAAATTGTATATACGTAATAAACAAATTTACCGCCCCGGTCGGCCTCTTGTTGTAAATCCTGGGCTGAAAGCCCGTCTATATTCTTAATCTTCATTAGGGTCAGTTTAACAGCTCCAACTAATGTAAGTATTGAATTGCATTAGTTGGAGCACTGATATAAAAGTAATTATTTGCTGATCAGTTTTGCAAAATAGTTTACCGTTCTTACTAATTGACTAACGTAGCTCATTTCATTATCATACCAGCTTACTGTTTTAACCAGCTGTTTATCTCCTACGGTCATTACTTTGGTTTGTGTAGCATCAAATAAAGAACCGAAATGAATACCGATGATATCACTGCTTACAATTTCATCTTCGGTGTAGCCAAAGCTTTCGTTGGAGGCTGCTTTCATATCAGCATTAATTTGTTCCGCAGTTACTGTTTTACCAAGAATAGAAGTTAGCTCTGTTAAGGAACCAGTAATAGTAGGAACCCTTTGAGCACTTCCATCTAATTTTCCTTTTAATTCTGGAAGAACCAAGCCGATCGCTTTTGCTGCGCCAGTTGTATTAGGAACAATATTAGCTGCAGCTGCTCTTGCACGACGCAAGTCTCCTTTTGGGTGCGGTGCGTCTAACGTATTCTGGTCGTTTGTATAAGCATGGATAGTTGTCATGATACCTGTAACGATGCCATATTTATCATTTAAGACCTTTGCCATCGGGGCAAGACAATTGGTAGTACAAGAAGCACAAGAAATGATCGTTTCGCTTCCATCTAATATTTCATGATTGACGTTGAATACCACGGTTTTTAAATCGCCGGTAGCAGGTGCAGAAATAACCACTCTTTTAGCACCAGCTTTAATATGAGCTGTAGCTTTATCCTTATCTGCAAAGAAACCAGTGCTTTCAATCACCACATCCACATCATGACTTCCCCAGGGAATTTGTGATGGATCTTTCTGCGCATATATTTTTACAGTATCTCCGTTGACAACAATTGAGTCTTCAGTAGCTCTAACTTCCGCATCAAAACGGCCTTGTGCACTATCATACTTTAAAAGATGCGCCAAAACCTGGGGGCTTGTTAAATCATTAATAGCTACCACATCAATTCCTTCCATTTTATAAATCTGGCGGTAAACGAGGCGGCCTATACGACCAAAACCATTAATGGCAACTTTTACTGTACTCATGTTGAACTAGTTTATATTAAAATGAGGGGCAAAGGTATGAAAACCGGCTGTGTTTAGATATATCAGATTTGTTTAAAATGGCGATAGCAGTTTACCATGTCATGTAATATTATTATAGTGCATAAAAGATTGGGAAAAACATTTGGCCAAAAACTGCTGCAAACCTATCTTTGCCGTCCCTTAAAACGGCCCGTTCGTCTAAGGGTTAGGACACCACCCTTTCACGGTGGTGATACGAGTTCGAATCTCGTACGGGCTACTAGACATACAACCAGTACCGCCCGGTACGCAACGAAAATCCCGCTAATTCAATACTAGCGGGATTTTCATTTTCACTACCACACGGTTTGAAACAATTCACTATTTATTCATCAAAATGTGGTTCTTCGCCAAGTGCCTTTGTTTTTTCATTCATACTTTTAATTCCTATTGATAGAATCAATTTTTATAATTAACAACTAAGTTTAATTCTATCTAATTTAAAGAAGCGTCGTTAAATGTATTGCCCTGTTTCATATCGCCGGTCTCATAACCTTTCCTAAACCAAAACACCCGTTGTGCGGAAGTACCATGGGTAAAAGCATCTGGAACTATTTCCCCGGTAGTCTGTTGCTGCAGCCTGTCATCCCCGATCGCATTGGCTGCATTAAGTGCTTCTTCAATATCTCCTTCATCTAATATCGCTTTGACCTTTTGTGTATGATGCGCCCAGACACCCGCATAGAAATCAGCCTGTAGTTCCATCATCACCGAATACTTATTAAATTCAGATTCCCTTGACTGTTGACGCAGCCGATTAATTTTTTCTGCAGTTCCCATCAAATTTTGAATATGATGGCCAACTTCATGCGCAACAACATACGCCATTGCAAAATCACCCGGTGCATTCAATTTATATTGCAGATCCTCGTAGAAAGAAAGATCGATGTATAATTGATTATCTCCGGGACAATAAAAAGGACCGGAAGCAGCACTTGCATGACCGCAAGCCGATGCAACCCTTCCTCTAAACAAAACCAATGTTGGCTCACTATATTGCTGACCGTTTTGTGAGAATATGGTATTCCATACATCTTCCGTTTCTGCCAGTACCACTTTAACAAATGATGCTCTTTCGTCATCAGCCTTTTTTTCTTCGTCCGTCAAGGGTGGGTTGCTTTGTTCTGCAAGTTGTGGCTGTATCTGTGAAAGGTCTACATTATTTCCACTAAAAAAATTAAAAAGCAGGTAAATAATTACCCCAACTACCCCACCTCCTGTGGCAATTTTTCCACCCGATACACCTCTGCGATCATCAACATTTGAACTTTGTCTTCTTCCTATCCATTTCATACTTGTAAATTTTGTTATGAAAAATTAGTACTGGCTTGAATTCTTACCAACCTTAGGTAGGAATAAACTAAAATAATGCCCCAATGTTTAAATCAAATTTATAAGTGAATCTGCAACCGCTTGCTTTACTCCTTCCAGATCGATAATTCGGTTAGATGATCGTACATCTCTTCAACATCTAGTTTGATTTGTACTGCACCGAAAAATAAATGATGATAAGATTCACTAAATAAGTGAGGAAACCCATACCAGTTATTATAGGCCACTTTGTTATTGTATGGGAGATTTGATGATTGCAATGCTAATCAAATACTCTCCTTGTAGAAAATCCACCACATGCTGTCACGGGCAATGATTTAAAAGAGTGGGCAGCATTATAATGTAGGGGTAGAGCCATTGCTCAATCACAATGGCCGCATTATTGTTGCTAGTGGAAGATGGAAACAGTAATAAAAAACAAGCGGACCGTATTAGTAGTAGATAATGATGAAGATATGCTGGTGATTATTCAGCACACTTTGCTCAGGGAAGGATATAATCCGATATTTTCTCCCAATGCAATAAATTTAATGCCCATTATCCTGGATCGCCGGCCCGATCTTGTTTTAATGGATATTAATATGGATGGATTTAATGGAGCGGACCTTTGCCGGGAAATAAAATCTAATCCTGCAACAGCCGACGTTCCCGTTGTGATGTATTCAGGCAATACAAATATTGAGACGATCATGAAAGAATGTGGTGCAGATGGATTCCTGGCCAAGCCATTCGAGACGGGAAAATTAAAACAGATTGTAAACGACCTTTTACTCAAATAAATTCAGTCACTTATTTCAATTCTGACATAAATCGTAGCAACTTACTGATAGTAATAATTCTTTAAGTGATGCTAAACCTGTCTAGCTCCAATCGTTTCACCAAAATTCCCCCGAAGTAATTATTACTCTTAAAAATCATAAATGGCTACAAAAAACGTTATCAGTATGTTTGCTTTGAATAGCCATATTTAAAATAAGTGAACTAAAATGAGATTCCTTACTTACATTATTTTTATAGCAATAATATCCTTTGGCCTTATTTCGTGCCAAAAAGAAACTGATATTAACGCCAATCCGACATCTGCGCCTGAACAAACAATACTAAACCAGCAATACGGAACCGACGCTTTACAAAAAATGGATATTTATCTGCCAGCCAGCCGTACCGCAGCATCTACTAAGGTTATTATACTTATACATGGAGGCGGTTGGAGCAGTGGTGATAAAAATGATTATGCACTCTACCTGGATACGCTGAAAAAAAGATTACCGGGGTATGCCATCCTAAATATTAATTATAGATTAGCCGCAGGTGCTAGTAATTTATTTCCTACCCAGGAAAATGATGTAAAGGCTGCTATTGAATACATATATAATAAGAGAGCAGACTATAAAATCTCAGACAAATTTGTTTTGCTTGGCAACAGTGCAGGTGGTCATCTTTCTTTATTATATGCCTATAAATATACCAGCCCTGTAAAAATAAAGGCAGTAGTTGATTTTTTTGGTCCGACTGACCTGGTCGATATGTATAACAACCCGGCAACAATATTTGCCCCGCCTACTTTAATATCAGCGGTAGTAGGTGGCACTCCCGCAACTCATGCAACACTTTACCAGCAATCGAGCCCAATCAATTTTGTAGATGCTCAAAGTCCCCCTACAATTATTTTACAAGGCGGAGTTGATATACTGGTTTCTCCTAATCAATCTGTTGCATTAAAGAACAAATTACAGTCGTTTGGAGTGGTGCACCAATATGTCTTTTACCCCACAGAAAACCATGGATGGGTTGGTGCTAATATGGTTGATTCTTTTGATAAGATAACGGCTTTTTTGCAGGCCAATGTAAACTAAGAGACTGAACAATATCTTGAAATAAATACTTTCGCAACTTTCTTTCCAGCCTATCTCTTTTACGGTATGCTTTTTTGTTACTTTGACTTTATGAATTCTTCCATGCCTTTAGCGGAACGCATACGTCCCAGCACTTTAGATGAGTTACTGGGGCAAGACCATCTTGTTGGCAAAGGCGGTATATTAAGAACAGCCATAGAAAAAGGAAAAATTCCCTCCATGATATTTTGGGGTTCTCCGGGAACGGGAAAAACAACCATTGCTAATATTATTGCACACACCCTTCAAGTTCCATTCTTCCAGTTAAGTGCTATCAGTGCAGGTGTAAAAGATGTAAGAGAAGTTATTGAACAAGCAAAAGGAAGACCTGGCTCCGTTTTGTTTATTGATGAAATTCATCGTTTTAATAAAGGCCAACAAGATGCATTACTGGGTGCTGTTGAGAAAGGAATTATCACTTTAATAGGTGCAACTACCGAAAACCCATCCTTTGAAGTAAACAGTGCATTACTGAGTCGTTGCCAGGTATATGTGTTAAAACCCCTGGAAGAAAAAGACCTGGTTAAGCTGTTGCAAACTGCCATTGAAAAAGATGAATATCTAAATAAGAAAAAAATTGAGCTGAAAGAAACAGCAGCTTTAATAAATATTTCAGGAGGAGATGGCAGAAAACTACTCAACTTGCTGGAGATAGTAGCTGACGCTTCGGACAATAAGAATATTGTAGTTACAGATAAATATGTAATGGATGTTGCACAGAGAAGAATTGCATTATATGATAAATCCGGCGAGCAGCATTATGATATTATTTCTGCATTTATCAAATCCATACGAGGCAGCGACCCTAATGCAGCAATTTACTGGCTGGCAAGAATGATAGAAGGAGGAGAAGATGTAAAATTTATAGCGAGGCGGTTAGTTATACTTGCAAGTGAAGATATTGGCAATGCAAATCCTACCGCACTGGTAATGGCCAACGCATCTTTTGATGCAGTTAATAAAATAGGTTACCCCGAAGCAAATATTATTCTATCTCAATGTGTGACATACCTGGCTGCCTCGCCAAAAAGCAATGCAGCTGTAGTAGCCATTGGCGAAGCATTATCGGCCGTAAAAAAATATGGCGACCTGCCGGTTCCTTTACATATCCGCAATGCCCCAACAAAACTGATGAAAAAAATGGGGTATGGAGAAAACTATGAATACTCACATAGCTACAACAACAATTTTTCTCCACAAGAATATTTGCCCAAAGAAATTTCCGGTACAAAATTTTATGAGCCCGGCAAAAATTCCAGAGAGGAGGAACTGCGCAAATTTTTAAAGAATTTATGGAAAGACAAATACAATTATTAAAATAAGACAGATGAAAATAACCTGGTCGTTAAAAAAATTTGAAGAATTAACTCCGCATGAATTATACTCCATTATGCAATTGCGCAATGAAGTATTTGTTGTAGAACAAAATTGTGCTTACCAGGATGCGGATAATAAGGACTTATTTTCATTTCATTTTATGGGTTGGGCAGATAATAAACTCGTTGCTTACACCAGGATAATTCCACCGGGAATTTCTTATGAAGCAGCTTCTATTGGCCGTGTAGTCAGCTCCCCATCTGTTAGAGGTGATGGTATTGGAAGAGAGTTGATGCTGCAATCCATAAGTCAATTATATAGCTTGTTTGGTAATGTTGTTATTAAAATTGGCGCACAACTTTACCTGCAAAAATTTTATACTTCACTTGGCTTTATACAATCCGGCGATGTCTATCTAGAAGATGGTATTGAGCATATCGAAATGACGAAATAATTCAAATTTTCGTAATTCTCCTACGTATAACAACTGATGTTGGTATCAGAATAAAAAAAACTGTTGCAATCATTATATGATTTGTTTTTTCTTTTTCTACTTTAGTTTCGAAATCCAATAGTAGAAAAACCAGAAATCTGATACCAATGAGAACAATTGTACTTTTAGTACGGCCTGCCGTGCTTACATGTCTCTTCGCATTTTTTTCTTTTTATTCCCAATCGCAATCAATAAGTTTCCAAAATGGAAAATACGAGGTAGGTCTTGGACTCGGACCGATGTTCTTTCTCGGAGACTTAGGAGGTAGCGCAGGTGTAGGAAAGACATTCGTGAAAGACCTTGACTTCCCGCTTACCAAATTTTCTAAAGGGCTTTATTTCAATTATTACCCATCTGAATTTATCGGTTTTAGAATTGCCGGTAATCTGGGACATCTTGAAGGTGATGATGCTGAAGCACCAGATAAAGGGGGCGCAGAAAGATCCCGGAAGTATAGAAACCTTCACTTTAAATCTAAAGTATCTGAGCTATATGCCGCTATAGAAATATATCCAACTTATTTTCTTGAAAAATATGATGGTTTGCTAGGCAAAATAAGACCCTATCTTTTAGGCGGTGCAGGTATTTTTCATTTTGACCCACAGGTAAAAGCTAATAATGGCACCTGGGTTAAAACACATCCATTGCGTTTGGAAGGACAGGGATTTAGTCAATATCCGAATAGCAAGGAATATAAACTTACCCAAATGAATGTAGTAGCGGGTTTTGGATTAAAATTCTATATCAAGGAAAATATGTATGTAGGTGCAGAGGTACTACATCGTAAATTATTTACTGACTATGTGGATGATGTAAGCCAGGATTATTATGTAGATCCTATTCATTTTGATACCTATTTATCCCCAGCGGATGCGGTACTTGCAAGAAGTTTGTACTACCGCGGAACATATACATTCGCCACTTCCAGACCTTACCCAAGAATCTCTGAGCGGGGTGATCCAACAGAAAATGATGCTTATTTCTCAACCATTGTAAGAATGGGTTGGAGGCTTGGCCAGGATAATGCCATGCGACAATTGAAATGCCCGGTATTCTATTAAGAATAAAAATATAAATCCGAACCACCATGAAAATAAAATCAACCAACCTAAGGGGAAGATTAATTACTACGGGAGCATTCACTTTATTTTTATTCTTTGCACAGCCTATTATAGTAGCTGCTGCAGGCGTAAACAATAAAAAGCCTGTAAAAAAAACTACAACAAAGATCAAATCTCTTGTCTCTCGAAATAACAATGCTATAAAAATTTATCCCGACATTTTTAGAAGGAAAATGCATGTAGTAGCAAAGGACAATGCAAGTAAAGAGATTGATTTTTTTGTGTTTGATCTACAAGGCACATTAATTCATAATTACAAAATGAAGCCCAAAGACCATTATCGCATGGTAAACATGGCGAGGGGGTCTTATATATACCGTGTTTTTTGCGGGGATGAAGAAGCGGCATCCGGCACATTTCAAGTACGCTAAAGTTCTTTTTATATAATATTCTTAATGTCGTCCCGATAAGCGGCAGAGAGCTTAATAAAATCTGATACCCTGGTTGAAGAAACCTAATCCGTTCTCTATTGGTACTCTCTATTAGTATAAATTTTATTAAACACTTTCTGCCCTGCTTTCGGGTATACTACCCAACTCTGAGCTCTTTTAATTGTCATAACTAAGAAACCCGTATAACTGCCTTTGTGTAAATTTTTACACTGCCGGCAGATAAGGCAGGGAAATTGTTCTAATCCGGTATCCTGGGTGAAAAACCGCTAATAGTCGGACCCTATATAGATTTTTTCAATCACTTCCTGCCTTAGCCTACGGACTTATCTGCCTTGCAAACACTTTCTTCCCGCTACACATAAACGGTTGTTATTAACCCGTTTAAAAAAAAGACTCCCCTACTTCTTCCTTTTTGGAAAACTGTCTTATATTAGTTTAGTCTTAATAAGAAACCAGTAAATCCCGGGTTACAAAACGGGGGCGAATGCCGAAAAGCCATACGAGTAGGCTCATTAACCAAAATCAACCTATTATGAATCTTATCGACAGAGTTAAAAACATTCTTATTACCCCTAAAACAGAATGGGATGTTATTAATAATGAAACCCCGGACGTTCCCAAAATCCTCACCACATACGTTCTTCCGTTAGTAGCAATTGGTGCGATATGCGCCTTTATCGGGTATGGCCTTATTGGAAAATCTTATTTTGGAGTTAGGTTTGCGGACACTGGCTGGGGAATCAGGTACGCTTTAATTGCACTGATTGGAGGCGTAGCAAGTACTTTTTTAATGGCTTTCGTTGTTGACGCACTTGCTCCTACTTTTAAATCGGAGAAAAATTTTGGCAGATCTTTTCAGTTAGCTGCTTACTCCTATACCGCTGGTTGGGTTGGCGGTGTTTTTAATATACTTCCTTCATTAGCAATCATTGGATCTCTTTTTGGCCTTTATGGATTATATCTTTTATATCTGGGCTTGCCAAAATTAAAGAAAACCCCGGCGGACCAGGTTACCACATATTTTGTAGTAAGTCTCATTGTCATGATAGTTGCTTCGTTTGTAGTTGGTTTAATTCTTACAAGTATTCTTATCCCTAAATACCCAGGTCTCGGTTCTTTACGTTACTAATAAAGTTTATCATTAATATAAAAGCCCTGTTTTACGATCGTAAAACAGGGCTTTTAATATCTCTGCCGCTTAAAAATCATTTTATAATTCCATTTTCAAAAACTCCGCGGTATAACTTTCTTTATTCTTTATCATTTCCTCTGGTGTTCCTTCAAATAAAATTCTTCCTCCTCCGTCTCCGCCTTCAGGTCCGAGATCTATAATATGATCAGCCACTTTTATCACATCCATATTATGTTCTATCACTAAAACAGTGTTCCCCCTGTCCACCAGCTTATTTAATACGTCCAACAAATGCTGAATGTCTTCAAAATGTAAACCCGTTGTTGGCTCGTCCAAAATATAAAACGTTTTACCCGTATCTCTTTTTGAAAGCTCAGTTGACAATTTAACCCTTTGTGCTTCTCCTCCACTTAGTGTTACTGCTGATTGACCGAGGGTAATATATCCAAGACCTACTTCTTCGAGTACTTTTATTTTACGATAGATATAGGGTACGTTTTGAAAAAACTCAACCGCTTCTTCAACCGTCATTTCCAATACATCTGCAATTGATTTTCCTTTGTAACGAATTTCCAATGTTTCCCGGTTAAATCGTTTGCCATTGCATTTTTCGCAATGCACATATACATCCGGTAAAAAATTCATTTCAATTACCCGCATACCACCACCTTCACACACTTCGCATCGGCCGGTCTTTACATTAAAAGAAAACCGACCGGCGTTATAACCCCGAATCTTTGCCTCAGGTATCGATGCAAACAAGGTTCTTATTTCGGTAAAAAATCCACAATAGGTTGCCGGGTTACTTCTTGGCGTTCTGCCAATTGGCGATTGGTCTATTTCAATTACTTTATCAATATGCTCTAACCCTTTTACGGATTTATATTCCAACGGCGTAATTTTGGAACCGTAAGCATGCTTCGAAAGAATCGGGTATAGCGTTTCATTAATAAAAGTTGATTTGCCACTTCCGCTTACCCCTGTTACACAAATAAATTTTCCCAGCGGAAACTGGGCTCCTACATTTTGAAGATTATTTCCTTTCGCACCTTTTAGTTCCAAAAATTTTCCACTACCTACTCTCCTTTCCTTTGGTATGGAAATTTTGTGATACCCATTTAAATAACCAGCTGTTAATGTATCTAATTTCAACATATCCTTCGGATCACCTTCCGCTACTATTCTGCCACCATGGTAACCTGCTTTTGGACCAATATCAATTAAATGATCAGCAGCCATCATAATATCTTTATCATGCTCCACCACCAAAACACTGTTACCAATATCCCGCAGATTTTTTAATGCTTCTATCAAACGGTGGTTATCCCGTTGGTGTAAACCAATAGAAGGCTCATCTAATATGTAAGTGATACCTTGTAGCTGCGAACCAATTTGCGTTGCCAGTCTGATTCGTTGCGATTCACCTCCACTCAAGGATTTGGATGGGCGAAACAAAGTGAGATAAGTAAGACCCACATCCAACAAAAATTGTAACCTTTCTCTTATTTCTTTCAGTACATCTTTGGCAATCGTTTTTCGTTTATTGTCAAGCATTAATTCAATCCCATCAAACCAGGCCGCCAGGTTATCAAGATTCATATTGCTGAGCTCAGCAATGTTTCTCCCGTTAACTTTAAACCAAAGGTTTTCTTTTTTTAATCGTTGTCCATTGCAAGTGGCGCAAGTTGTAAAAGTCATAAACTGCTGCACCCATTCCCGCAATGCTTCTGTACTATTGGAAGAAATAAACCATCGTTTTAACATCGGAATAATCCCTTCGTAGCTTCCGGTATACTCATGGGGCACCGTATCATCATTTGCATCCACTTCTAATGAAGGATTTATATTCTTATCTCCATATAATAGCAGATCAAGCTGTTCCTTTGAAAGTTCCTTAATAGGTTTATCTAATTTTATTTTATGCTGTTTGGCAAATGCAGTTACCTGTTGAAATACACTGGCATTTCTTTCCTCTCCTAATGGTGTGATGCCACCCTCTTTTACTGTTTTTGAAGTATCAGAAAGCACTTCCGTCATATCTATTGTATATACACTTCCTAATCCTTTGCATACCGGGCAAGCTCCATAAGGTGAATTAAAAGAAAATGCATTAGGAGAAGGTTCTTCATAACTGATGCCTGTGTCTTCACACATAAGCATTTTTGAATACTGTATGAACTTTGTATCATCCACCAGCAAAAACATCAGATCTTTTCCCAGCTTTAGCGTCTGTTGCACACTTTGGCTTAGTCTTGCTTTCAAATCATCTGTAACCTGTAATCTATCTACTACTAATTCTATATCATGAATAACATAACGGTCCACCTGCATCTTGGGCTGCATGTCTTTTACCTCTCCATCAATTCGCACTTTTAAATAACCCTTCTTTCTTACATCTTCAAACAATTCACGGTAATGACCCTTGCGGCCACGAACTAATGGCGCCAATAGTGCAATTTTTTTTCCTTTATACTTTGTAAAAATATTCTCGACAATTTCCTCCTCACTCCACTTTACCATTGGTTTCCCGGTGTTGTAAGAATAAGCTTGCCCAATTCTTGCAAATAACAACCGGAGGAAGTCATAGATTTCAGTAACAGTTCCTACAGTCGATCGGGGATTTTTGTTGGTAGTCTTTTGTTCAATAGAAATTACTGGAGAGAGCCCGGTTATTTTATCTACATCAGGTCGTTCCATATCGCCAATAAATTGGCGGGCATAGGCCCCAAAGGTTTCCATATACCGCCTTTGCCCTTCTGCATATATCGTATCGAAAGCCAGTGAAGATTTGCCACTACCACTAATACCTGTAATAACTACTAATTGGTTTTTAGGAATTGAAATATCAATATTCTTCAGGTTGTGAACCCTGGCTCCAAACACTTCAATCGATTCTTTGTCCTCTACAGAGATATCTTTTCCGTTGCTTTTACTTTTTGCCATTTGAATAACGAAGATACTACTTCGCCAATTTTAAAATATAGTTCCTGATAAAAGCAAGAACAACCTAAGAATGAAATTGTTGGGTGGCTTTTTAACACTGATTTTGAAAATGTACATGCAACTCTTTTTCCAACTTATCCACAAAAAAAATTTCTGGCACAATATTTTAAGTATGGCCGCAGAGTACCAATCAAATTAATAAATAAAAATAGTTACTTATGAAAAAGACCATTGGATTATTGGGTGGCATTGCTTTGTGTATGCTTACCGTTTCAGTAAATGCACAAACATGGGATGCAAAGAACAACCCCACTGTTGACTCTATTACTGCAAAATATAAGGATAAAATGATCCCTGCCCGTGCACCACTGACCACAGAAGATATTTTTCCTGCAATTGGCAAGTATGAATCAACTGTTAATACTGACGTAACTGCGTTAAGTGTTAGTCTTGATGAAACCAATAAAGGAATTGTATGGATTGACGGTTTACCTCAAGGAAGAGTAAAAGCAATGTTGAGAAAATCACCTGCTACGTACAAAATTCCTGCGCAAAAAACTGCAGAAGGTAAGGATGTAGCTGAAGGAACATTGATTTTTGATAAAGAATCAAACACTCTTAGTATTGTAATAGGCAAAACATTCAATGCTGAAAATCCAGCAGCAGTTTTTGCAGCACCCGCAATAGGTAGCGTGGATGAAACATCTGCTAACACAGAAACTGAGGTAAAAGTAAAAGACGGAAAAACAAAGTCAAAAACTAAAGTGAAAAAATCTGAAGAGCCAAAAGCCTGGACATACACAGGTACAAAATTGGCTAAAGAAACAGTAATGAATTAAACATACTTATTGGGACGGTTCATTTCAATTGTGAAGAGGTTGCAGCAATGCAACCTCTTTCTTCTTATTTTCGGGGCTCAATTAATAGTATGTTTGGATTATTTAAAAAGAAAGAAGACGAGGTTAAAGTTGTTGACAAGGTTGTTATAAGTGAGGAGGCCAAACTCCAGGTAATGTACTCCTACTGGAATCAAAATAAAAACATACAATTTATTTTCTGGTTCGATGAAACACTTCGACTTGCAGAATCATATTTCGCTACACAAACTAACGAATCTATTGTATTACTCACAGCCAGAGAAGCATCGGCTCATTTGCTAAATGGAAAGATTGCGGTTTTTGCGGAACACTATCCTATACACAGCAAGGAAGATGCATTGTATAAAAAATTAAATCTTCAAAAAGTTGAAGTTTTTTCATCATTACGGGAACCCCTGTTCAACAAATTTGGGGGCGATAAGATCATTCAGCTGATGCAACAGTTGGGTATGAAAGAAGATGAAGTGATTGAGCACAAAATGATCAGCAAAGCCATCCGCAATGCTCAGGACAAAATTGAAAAAAAAGTACCGTTTGAGCAAACAGCCCAATCGCAGGAAGATTGGTTAGCAAAAAATTCACCGGATCAGAACACAGGCCAGTAAAAGGTTTCAGCCTATAATCTAACAGTCGTTTGCAGAGTGTAATATCAATTTTATTTGGACTCATGGGAACGACTGTACTATATTTGCACCAGTTCTTTATTTCACTTATCAAGAAAGGCAGAGGGTAATGGCCCGATGAAGCCTTGACAACCTACTTCCCGTTTTATATTTTAAACGAGAGGAAAGGTGCCAATTCCAACCTGACAGTAATGTCGGGATAGATAAGTCAGATTCAAAGCTTCTATATTATTACATCAATATATTCTAAGCTCATCTGATTTATCGGGTGAGCTTTTTTGTTTTCTGCTTGTTTCGGTAGAAAGTACCAGGTTTGCCCGATTGAATTTCTCCTCCTTATTTGATAAGTATTTCAGTAATTAAGATAGATATGAAATACGAACACTCATTTGTGAAAATCAATTCATTAACATTTAATTAAAAAGAAAGAGCAAAATAAATTTGGAAGGCAGGGAGCATGTCCACTACTTTTATGGAGTAAAATGAAAGTCAGAACAACACATACAAAATTTCAGCTAACTCTAACGAGTTGTTGTATCTGTTGCTTATGCTGTATGCCGTAAGGCATATATACTCTACCCCTATGGGCTACTTGCCCACTTCTTTTTAGCTTGCCCATTAAATCAAATTTTGTAAACCTTTAAACTCTATTATATGAGTAACAACCTACGTTTCGAAACTTTACAGCTACATGCTGGTCAGCAAATTGATCCAACAACAAAATCAAGAGCTGTTCCGATTTACCAAACTACATCGTATGCGTTTAACAATGCGGCCCATGCCGCCAACCTATTTGGTTTGCGGGAGTTTGGTAATATCTATACCCGTATCATGAATCCTACGACAGATGTTTTTGAGCAACGTATTGCTGCACTGGAAGGTGGTGTTGCCGCACTGGCAACTGCATCAGGACAAGCAGCCCAGTTTTTAGCATTGAATAATATTCTGCAGGCAGGAGATAATTTTATTACTACTACTTATCTCTATGGTGGCACCTACAATCAATTTAAAGTTGCTTTTAAACGCCTGGGAGTGGAAGCAAGATTCGCAGATGGTGATGATGCAGAAAGTTTTGTAAAGCATATCGATAAAAATACAAAAGCCATTTACTTAGAAACGATAGGCAATCCACGATTGAATATTCCGGATTTTAAAAAATTCGCAGCCCTGGCAAAAGAATACGACTTACCATTAATTGTGGACAACACCTTTGGCGCCGCAGGATATTTATTCCGTCCTTTAGAGCATGGTGCCAATGTTGTAGTTGAATCGGCTACAAAATGGATCGGCGGACACGGTACCACAATCGGAGGTGTAATTGTCGACGGTGGCAATTATAACTGGGGCAATGGAAAGTTTCCTCAATTCACTCAGCCTTCAGAAGGTTATCATGGTTTGAAATTCTGGGATGTGTTTGGCGAAGGCAATCCGCTTGGTTTACCCAATATTGCTTTTGCAATCCGAGCAAGAGTAGAAGGCCTGAGAGATTTCGGTTCTTCACAAGGACCATTCAATTCATTTTTACTAATTCAGGGATTAGAAACATTGAGTCTGCGTGTACAACGTCATGTTGACAATGCACTGGCTTTAGCAGAATGGCTGGAGCAACATCCTGCTGTAGATTTTGTACAATACCCAGGACTAAAAAGCAGTCCCTATAATCAATTAGCAAAAGAATACCTGACCAATGGTTTTGGTGGCATCCTGAACTTTGGTGTAAAAGGTGGAAAAGAAAATGCAAGCAAATTTATTGATGCATTGAAATTAGTAAGTCATCTTGCTAATGTGGGTGATGCAAAAACCTTAGCTATCCATCCTGCATCAACCACCCATGAACAATTAAGTGAAGCTGAACAAAAAACATCTGGTGTTGAACCCAACCAGGTTCGGATTAGTGTAGGCATTGAACATATCGAAGATATTAAAGCAGACTTTGAGCAAGCATTTGCTACAGTTCTGAATAAAGAATTAGTAGGCTAATGACAAGTACATTCAACTATAATAAGCCGTTTGTTTTAGAGTCAGGTGAGACCTTACCGGGTTTTCACCTGGCTTATACCACACATGGTAAATTAAACGCCGCTAAGGATAATGTTGTTTGGATATTTCATGCCCTTACGGCTAATAGCAACCCGGTTGAATGGTGGCCCGGTCTTGCAGGGGAAGGAAAATATTTTGATCCTGCAAAGCATTTTATCATTTGTGTAAATAAACCGGGTAGTCCTTATGGAAGTATTTCTCCCGTAACTAAAAACCCGGAAACAGGTCTTAACTGGAATGACAGCTTTCCTGTTTTTACCATTCGAGACATTATAAGAACTTATCAATTTCTAAAACAAGAATTGGGCATTACAAAAATTTTCATTGGTTTGGGTGGAAGCACCGGTGGCATGCAATTACTGGAATGGGCCATTGAAGAGCCGGAATTATTTCAACATATCGTTCCTATTGCTACGAATGCTGTTTTATCACCCTGGGGAATTGCTTTTAACGCCTCGCAACGATTGGCGATCGAGGCAGATAGCAGCTGGAAAGAACAATACCCGGAAGCCGGACAGAAAGGCCTAGCAGCTGCCCGTTCTATTGCACTACTTTCTTACAGGCATTATACAGGGTATGGCATTACACAACGAAGAGACAAATCATTTGTTCCCCTTAGCGATACGGCCAATTATGCGGCGGATAATTATCAGCGATACCAGGGTTTGAAATTGACTAACCGTTTTAATGCGGTTTGTTACTATCGTCTTACACAAACTATGGATAGTCATGATGTAGGTAGAAACAGGAACGGTGTTGAAAAAGCTTTACAATCGATCAAGGCAAGAACATTGGTAATTGGCATTACATCCGATGTGCTATATCCGATTTTAGAGCAAGAATATTTACAGCAAACAATACCCGGTGCTGAATTGCTATCAATTTCCAGCGATTTTGGCCATGATGGCTTTCTACTGGAGTATGATAAAATAGAGACTGCACTCAAAAAATTTATTGACGAGAAAAAATCATATCATTTAAAAATTGTGAACGAATAATATGGAAACACATAAACAACTGACAATTGGCCTCTTTGGATTTGGTGTGGTAGGCGAAGGATTATACAAAGCGTTGCAGCAAACACCTTCCCTGAAAGCAACTATTAAAAAAATCTGCATTAAAAATTATGGCAAGAAAAGAAATGCGCCAGCCTCTCTTTTTACTACAGATAAAGATGAATTACTGAACGACCATGATATAAATGTTATAGTAGAAGTAATTGATGATGCAGATGCTGCGTTTGAAATAGTAACCTATGCCTTAAAAAATGGTAAAGACGTAGTAAGTGCCAGCAAGAAAATGATCGCTGAACATTTACCAGCTTTACTTGAACTGCAACAACAAACCAGCCGTTCATTTCTATATGAATCTGCTGCTTGTGCTTCCATCCCGGTTATTCGAAACCTGGAAGAATACTATGACAATGATCTGCTGCATTCCATTAAAGCCATCGTCAATGGTTCTACCAATTTCATCCTTACCAAAATATTTGAAGAAGGATTGGATTTCAAACAGGCTTTATTGCTGGCACAAGCTGCTGGTTTTGCAGAAAGTAATCCAAAGTTAGATGTAGAAGGTTTTGATGCAGTTAATAAATGGACATTCCTGCTTACCCATGCATACGGAATCGTTGAAGCACCACAAAATATACTCTTCAACGGCATTCAAAATATACATGCTGCCGATGCTATAGTAGCGAATGCAAGAAAGCAAACGATTAAGCTGGTCGCACAGGCGCAAAAATTAAAGAATGGTAAAGTAGCAGCTTTTGTATTACCACAGTTTGTTAGCAACGATGACCATCTTGCTTTTGTAAAGAATGAATACAATGGTGTGGTAATTGAAAGTGGTTTTGCCGATAAGCAATTTTTTTACGGCAAGGGTGCTGGTAGCTTCCCGACAGCTTCTGCCGTGCTAAGTGATATTTCTGCGCTACGTTATCAATATAAATATGAGTACAAGAAATTATATCATCATACTCCCCATGAACTGAGCAATGAGATATTTCTCCGTGTGTATGTTAGCTTTGATGATTTAAATCTTGTTCAAAAGGACCGTTTTGAATGGATAGAAGAATGGCATGCACAGGAAGAAAGAAAATATTTGGTAGGAGTAATTGCATTTTCAGAATTAACCAACAATACCTGGTGGAAAGAAAATAATACCTCGCTGATACTTGCCGCTAACCCGGTGGTAGAAGAAACAGCAACCCGGGCATTGAAGAAAAAAAGTCTTGAGTTGGCGGGTCTTTTATAAATTTTTCAATATTGTGTTTTTTAGAAGGGCTTGCTTTGGTAAGCCCTTTTTAGATTCTCTATTAATTCTGATTCGTATAACTTTACCCCACAAATAAAAACATGCGGGAATTATCTGTCGTTATAACAGTAATGAATGAGGAGGAAAATATCCGGCCTTTGCTGGAAGCTGTTCGTACTGCCCTATCCACAATTGATTATGAAATTGTATTGGTTGACGATGGCTCTACTGATAAAACAAGACAACAAATACTGGAACATAGCGATGAGAGGACAACATTGGTGGAACTGAGAAAAAATTATGGCCAGAGTACGGCTATGACGGCGGGTATTGATTATTCCCGTGGCCGGTATGTTGCTTTGTTGGATGGTGATTTACAAAATGACCCGACTGATATTCCCGCAATGCTGGAATTATTAAAGAAAGAAGATTGGGATGTGGTGGCGGGCAACAGAAAAGACAGAAAAGATGGTTTTATTCTTCGCAAAATTCCGAGCAACATCGCCAACTCACTTATTCGCAAAATGACAGGTGTATATATTAAAGATTACGGCTGCACTCTAAAAGTTTTTAAAAGAGAAATTGCAGAAGAACTTGGATTATATGGAGAGTTACATCGTTTTATTCCTGTGCTGGCAAAATTACAAGGTGCCAGAATTACACAGGTGGATGTAAAACACCATGCCCGCATACATGGAAAAAGTAAATACGGCCTCAACAGAACTTTTAAAGTAATGAGTGACCTGGTATTGATGGTTTTTATGCGAAAATATATGCAAAAGCCGATGCACTTATTTGGCCCGATTGGATTTGTAAGTTTGGGGCTGGGAATTCTTATTAATATTTATTTGCTGATTTTAAAACTGATGGGAAATGATATTGGCGGCAAACCGTTGCTGATCCTTGGCCTTATTTTATTACTTGGTGGCATACAATTTATTACTATTGGGATTGTAGCCGATATTAATACAAGAACTTATTTTGAATCGCAGAATAAGAAAACCTACAATGTGCGAAAAGTGTATCATGCTAAAAAGGAAATAGACCACACATCAGACGTGTTACTCTAAATATTGCTGAGAATGCTTTTGTTTTCCAGGAACCAATCATAGAATTTTTGTAGCCCCTCTCTCAACTGCATTTTTGGATTATAGTGTAGCAGTCTTTTTGCTTTAGAAATATCAGCAAATGTTTTCCGAACATCACCAGCTTGCTCAGGCATTTGCTGAATGATTGCCTTTTTACCCGTAATATCTTCTATTGCTTTTATCAGATCATTTAATGAAATCGAATAGTTGTTGCCAAGATTGATGATCTCGTAACCGGTTTCTTTATAATCGGTGGCGGCGATGATTCCCTGAACAATATCGTCTACAAAAGTATAATCCCTGCTGGTGCTTCCATCGCCATACATTGTAATAGGATCTCCGGCAACAATAGCTTTAATAAACTTATGAATGGCCAAATCTGGTCGTTGTGCTGGACCATATACCGTAAAAAAACGAAGAGCTATAAAACGGATGCCGTATAATTTATGATAAACATGCCCAAGCATCTCACCTGCCTGTTTGGTGCTTGCATAAGGACTAATGGGCATTAATTGTTCATCTTCCTTCCATGGATAATGGTCGTTAACTCCATACACACTGCTGCTGGATGCAAAAACAAATTGATTGATATTTTTTTTCTGTGCGAAGTCGAGCAAATTTTGTGTGCCCACCACATTCACCTGTTGATAAGCCATTGGATTTAGTGTACTCGGTCTCACTCCTGCTTTTGCGGCAATATGAATAATGGCATCAACAGGTTCAACAATGTATCCAGAGAGTTTCTCCGGTGAAGTGGTTGAGATGTCGAGTTCTAAAAACTGGAAATTTGGATTCGTTTTAAAGTCGCGGATATTCAATTGTTTTATCTCCGCTGGATAGAAGGTATCAAAATTATCAATGCAGGTAATTTTGATACCTGCATTGAGTTGTAATAAAGTTCTTATAAGATTGCTGCCGATAAAACCAGCTCCACCTGTTACGACGTAATGCTTCATAGTATAACCGTCGCAAGATAGCAAGATTTGTGGTTTCTATTTTGCACCTACCAAACCGAGGCTGGTAAGAAAAGCCGCTATTTTTTTATTAATCTCAGAATTCTTGTCCTTGTCGAATTTTCCGTGCAATCCTCCTTCAACGGTAATAAATTCTGTTTTCACTCCTACTTCCACTAACTTTTTGTGAAGGTCTACTGATTGCTGGTAAGGAACTGTTGGATCAGCATCACCATGTACAATAAAAATGGGTGGACTATTCTTTGAAACATAGGTAATCGGAGAAACTGACGCTGCAAATTTTTTATCGTTTGCTTTATCCCCCAGCCACCTGGTAGCGGATTTACTGGTAACATTTGTTCCATAACCCCAATCCCACACATCAGTAATACCATATTTATCGATGATAGCTGCCACTTTCACATTTTCAACACCGGGACAATTGCCATCGAAACGATGATCGTTGCCGAGCAATCCTCCCATCAATGCAAGATGTCCACCAGCACTGCCTCCCATGATCACAATTTTATTAACATCAATATTCAACGCTTTTGCATTTTTGATAAGATAGATCAATGCGCATCTTGTATCCTCCACTGCTGCGGGTGCAGTAGTGTGGCCGGTTAACCTGTATGAAATATTTGCTACCGCATATCCCATTTTAAAAAAAGTATTAAAACCAGTTTGTGATTGTCTTACTCCTTTATTCCAACCACCGCCATGAATATTTATAACAACAGGTGAAGGGCCTTTATCTTTTGCGGGCATATAAATATCCATCTGTCCTTCCCAATCTTTTGCCTTTGTGTACACCACATTCATCTGAGAACTGAAACCCGCAGGTAATTCTACTGGCTTGTAAGTAGTATCAGTTGCTTCTTGTGCAAATGATGATACGGCCAATTGGAATACTAATCCTGCTAACAACAATTTTTTCATTGATTTTTATTTTAATATCTGTTATTGATAACTCAAATTTTGTGGAATAGCTAATTGTGTATTGGTATCAATTTCCCGCTGAGGTATTGGTAACAACAACCGGCCATTCACTGATACCCATGCATGAAGTTCAGCCAATGTGGGTGCAGGGGCCACATAAGTACGGTAGTGACTGAAATATTCGTCAGTGTAATGATCTTTCATTACCTGCACAGCTGTAATCGTCGTCAGTGTCGTATTGAATCGTACCAGGTCGAACCAACGCTGGTTCTCAAATGCAAATTCAATTCTTCGTTCGTTTGATAATGCCTGTTCAAATTGCCCTACCGAAGTAACAGTAGCCATCGTATAATTTGGCAATCCGGCCCTTGGGCGAACACTGTTGATCAAATCAAGACTTGCTTGTGAATACCCTTGTGCTTCCGCCATCATTAATAAAATATCTGCATATCGAAGAACAGGCCAATCGCTTTCACCATCATCAACTAATGTTACCGGGAACAAGTATTTCTTTACATACCATTTGGTAGCTGTGCCTGTGCCAAATGTTCCAATCAATGTCGGTTTTCTCAAATCTCCGTTCGTTGCGGTATCCAGGTCGGCTGTTGGATAATTCAACCCATCACCATCTCCATTAATAACTGCAGAACCCGTACCTAAGGGTGCAAAAGTATTGCCGAAATGAGAACCGAGTCCAAGTCCACCGGCTTTGTAACGAACTGCAAACAGGATCTCACTATTCATCTCGTTAGTGATGGAAAATACATTAGCATAGTTGCTTTGCAATGCATAACCACTATTTGTAATAACATCTTGTAACTGCGTTATTGCATCTGGTTTTCTGTTAAGCGTAAGGTACACTTTACCCAAGAGACCTTTTGCAGCCCACCGGGTTGCCCGACCCTGATCAGCCGAAGGAATTTGAGCAAACTTTAAAGCATTCATAGAGATTGATGCAGTAAGAAGATCGGCTTCAATTAATTTATAAATATCAGCTGCTGAAGAACGGTTCATCAATTTAGCTTCATCCGGTGTAATGGGTCTATGTACCAGGAATACTCCACCATACAAACGTACCAGGTTAAAATAATGATAGGCTCTTATAAACATTGCTTCACCAGCCAATTGTTTACGGTCTGCATCTGTAATTGGAATGTCAATAGCAGTATATGTTATACTTCCAGTAGTGGGATCATACTTAACACCTAATTTTTCCAACACTATATTGGTGTTACGAATATTGCTATATGTAGCCAGCCAATAGGTATAAATAGCCTGCTGCGTAGTTGCAGGAATGAACATATCCAAATCACTCAGGTCACGGTTACCAGATGCTGTACTACCCGGTGCTCCCTGCTTGGAGTTATCACTACGCAATTCTGTAAACATCCATTCTGTTGCCAATGCCCGTTGCATACCATTGTAGCATCCGGTCAATGCAGCTTTCACTTCTTCATAATTAGAATAGTAGGTGCCCGTATTAAGGTTCGACTGCGGATAAAGATCAATTGTTTTCTTGCAGGAAAATAAACCGGCAGTGCAGATCAACAATATATAATGTATGAGTTTCATATGCTTATTTTTTAGAATGATTTTATTCGTACAGAATTTTTTTAAAAATTTATATCAAGTCCGAATAAAAGTGTTTTTGGCATTGGGAAACCTCCCCGCTGGTAACCATCCACAGCAGGTGTATTGTAAGGTCCGCTTGTAAAACGGGCTTCTACATTAATACCCCGGTAATTATTGGCGGTACTGAAATATAGATTTTGACCAGAGAAATAAGCTCTCAGTGAATTTATATGTAATGCCTTTGAAATTTTTTCCGGCAATGTGTAACCAACAATTACTTCCCGTAAACAGTAGTAAGAAGCATCTTCTACCACATAGTCTGTAAGCATCCAGTTAAAGCCAACTGTTGAATACGGTGTTTTACCATCACCGGGAAACATTGGACTTAACCAACGATCCTTATTGTAACTCTTATTATATCTTTTTGTTTCGTTGTAATTAGGATCGCCATTTACTAACTGTCCACCCTGCACTCCCTGGAACATAAAGCTCAGGTCAAATGCTTTGTAGGTAAAGTTGTTCGTAATGCCCCATGTAAAATCCGGATTAGGATTGCCAATAACCGTACGGTCATTTGCATCTAACTTATTATCATTATTAATGTCAACCAATTTCAAACCACCGGGAACAAATACATTGCTCAATGTACTGGTAAGACCAGCCGCCTGTGCTGCTGTTATTTGTGCCTGCGACAACCAAACACCATCCGTTTTATATCCAAAGAATTGGATAAACGGAGCTCCAACTTTATTCAGGTAAAGTTCTGTTCTTTCTCCCTGGTTCAATACCAACGCTTCTTCACCTAATTCCAGCAGGCTGTTTTTATTATGTGCGAAATTGGCAGTGGTGGTCCATCTGAAATCTCTTCTCTTAATATTATTCGTTGTGATCTCTACCTCCACACCATTGTTCTTTAAACGTCCGATGTTGTTCCATGTTTGTGGTACACCCGTAAAACCCATCGCAGATTGTCTTAACAACAACTGATTTGTTTTAGATTGATACACATCAACAGACAAACTGATCGCATTTTTAAAAATGGATAGATCTATACCACTATTGAACTGGTAGGTTTGTTCCCAGGTAATATCCGGATTTGCCAAAATGGTTTGTGAAGGTGCTTGTCCCGAACTGCTGATACCAGTGCTGGCTCCAAAAGGATAATTGGCTGCATACAAAAGATCCAACCAGCCAAAGTCGGTAGCGATACGATTGTTACCACTAATACCATAACTGGTTCTCAGCTTCAATGTATTAATCCAACTTACACCCTCCATGAATTTTTCCTGGGTAGGTACCCAGCCAATTGAAACAGAAGGGAAATAACCCCACTTCTTTCCCGGTGCAAATTTGTGGCTACCATCACCACGGATACTGGCAGACAATAAATACTTGTTATCATAGCTATACATGATGCGACCAAGTCCCGACAGCAATCCTTCCTGGTATTTTGCTGTATATGTACCTCTGAAATTTCCATTGGCATCAATTGATAACTGCTCAATTTGCAAAGCTGTACTTGCCGTTGTAATATTATCACTTGGAAAATCAAGACCAACAATCTGTTCTACATCATTCTTTATTTTTTGTGCCGTGAACCCAGCAAGTACATTGAA
The DNA here is from genome assembly GCA_002127295.1 of Chitinophagaceae bacterium IBVUCB2. Lineage (GTDB taxonomy): Bacteria > Bacteroidota > Bacteroidia > Chitinophagales > Chitinophagaceae > JJ008. The sequence goes on along the minus strand of NFUV01000002.1, from coordinate 558,670 downwards.
AGAGTGCTTTTTTATGTTCTTAATATATGTCAGGGTATTTTCTGATAACATATCGATCAATGTACCATTGTTATACTGTCCCCGGTTTATATCACCATCCCGGTTTGAATTTCTTTTTGCAAAATCCACTGCTTTTGTGTGATTGATATAAACACTTCCCATTGCTTTAAAATCAAGCCCCGGAAGAATATTTATAGTTATATCTCCGGAAGTTTGCAAGCGATATTCATTTGAAGTAATGGTTCTTGTTTCCATTACCGACTTCGGAGTGTTGTTAGCAGTATTGAATGGATCCAACGCTGCGGTACTGGTGTATAAACTTCCATCGGGCATTAAACCACTATACGTTCTTCCGTTAAAATGTCGTGCCTGTACAAAATCTCCCACTTTTATATTTGCCCACAACGGAGCTTGTGTAACAAAAGCAACCGTAGCAGCTGTATGACGAACTGGAAGAAATGACTGGAAGCGAACAAAATCTATAAAACCTACCGAAGGTCTTTCTCTCTTATTATAAGATGGATTAAAATTGAAAGTGAGTTTTACTTTTTTACTTAACTGTGCATCCAGCTTCGTACGAAGACTGTAACGGTCGTACTCACTGTGATACATCAATCCCTGGTCTCTCTGATAGCCTCCAGATATATAATATTTCAGTTGCTTGCTTCCACCAGAAACCCCTATCTGTAAGTTGCGAACTGTTGCTGAACGCAATGCTTCATCCTGCCAATCGGTTGGATAGCCTACAATCGTATTCTCCACTATATAAGCAGCTCTTTCATTATTAGCAATGATAGCAGTACCTGTAGGCGGCGTAATGCTCGGATCTTTAACTTTCAATGATGCTTCATAAAACAACAGGTTGGTGTATTCTGAAGTTGTCATCATCGGATATCTTTCATAAGCATTTTTAGCACCGTTCGAAAATTTGACCGAATATTTTGGCTTATCAGCTTTACCACTTTTAGTAGTGATCATAATTACTCCGGCACCGCCTCTTGAACCATAGATAGCAGCAGAAGCAGCATCTTTTAAAACTTCTACAGATTCTACATCCGCCATATTCACAAATGCAAGTCCGTCAGGAACAGGATGACCATCTACAACAACTAAAGGAGCAGAACCTGCACTGATGGAAGTTAATCCACGAATAAGTATTTTAGGATCAGCACCTGCTTCCGAAGAAATATTTTGAATTTGTACTCCTGCTATTTTTCCCTGCAATGCCTGGTCAAGTCTTGAAACAGGTGTTTCATCAAGCCTTTCGTTCTTGAACTTAGAAACAGCGCCGGTAAGATGTGATTTCTTTTGTGTGCCATAGCCAATTACCACTACTTCATCACTGGAGGCTACTGCCGGAACTAACGCAATATCAATGGTAGCTTTATCAGCAAGGATAATTGCCTGCGTAGTGAAGCCAACATAAGAAAAAATAAGCGTAGCAGTACCTTTGTCTACAGAGATGGAATATGTACCATCTGCTTTAGTTGACACTCCACCCTTTTGCTTTTCTGCAAGTACATTCACCCCTTGTAACGGCTCTCCTGTTGACTGGTTCGTTACCTTTCCGGTAATAGTTTTCTTTTGTGCAACAGCAACACTGCCCAGCATCAGCAATGTAAAAAGCAAGCACTTTATTTTTTTCATAATAGCAGTTTAAATATTTACAAAATCGTTATCAGTATAATAAATTAATTCGTAGCCGTTGTGCTTTATCGCCAGCCAACATGCGGATCTCTTCTTTGCACTTCTTACAATTAAAACGGGTAGTCGCTTCCATCAAAATCGGATAAGCATCTTCAAAATCAAATGCTTTTATCTGAGGGCCTTCCCACTCCTTCTCTTTGGTGATGTAAGGATGCAATGCATCAAACCCTTTTTGAAGCGACTTACCAGTTGGTGTTACTAAATTCCATAAATCCACCCCTGCTTTATCACTCATATTTGCAATAGCAAAAAAAGCATGCATAACAAATGTGGTATAGTGCAATGAAATTGTTCTTACCATTTCTTCCGGAAACTTTCCATCTGCATCCATTTGTTTATCTAACCTATCAGCAGCATTCAAGGCTATTTTTTTTGCAGCCGCAGCATCTCCTATATACAAAGCCATTGCTAATCGTTGTGCATCATACCAGGCACCATGATTATTTTTTGTTTTCATTTCATCAATACCATTCTTACTGGTCTGCATCCAGTTCAGAAATTGAGTAAACCATTGCTGCATTCCTTTTTGATCTTCGCTTGTCCAGTATGTAGAATTTTGCAATAAACCAATTGCATCAATCACTTTTACAAAATGTCTTGTATCGATCAACCCGGCACCTCTTCCCGTGTTAACGCCTTTGATCGCCTGTGCAAAATTCAAATTAGGATTCATCCTGGTTGCTGTATCTAAGAACCATACCCGGAGTAATTTTGCTGCATGCGCTGCATACATTTTATCACCCGAGAAATAATAAGCCAATGCCAATGTGTTTACATGACCACATAAGGCTGGCATATATTCTTTGTCTTTATATTCCTTTACTTCAGGATTTGTTTGTCCATCTTTTCTTATATAAGGCAGACCATCCACTTTTGTTGGATCAGGCCAGTGATAAGGAGCCAGGCTCATGTAATCATGCTTATTACCACTTGGTGGAATATTCTTTTTCTCCATTACGCTTACTGGTGCAAAATCAAGGGCTTGTTTTGCATCCTTTAGCAGGATTTTATAAGCTGGTATTAAAACAGGATCGTTTGCACTAATCGCTTTCTTGTTTTTTTCCAACACCGCCAGGTTCAATGTGTATACTACCGGCTTGCCTTGTTGCTGCCGGGCATTAGTGCCCGCACAACCGATGAATGAGAGCCAGGATACTATTAATAATATTCTCTTCATATACTTATTTAAGAATCGTTTTCTTTAAATCTACACCGTCACCCTTGATTGTTACGATATAAAGACCAGCTGGTAAATGATATACAGGTATATCCATATTGATGAAACCTGCAGGCATGAATAAGTTTCTCCGTATCAACGGCTTTCCGCTCATATCAAATATGATAATATCACCCAAAGATGGTGTGGGTGAATACACCCGAACAGTAAGTGTCGAACTATTACTCATAAAAGCATTCATATACTGCTGTGCAGTTCCGCTAGCTGGTAATATCGTAAGCCTTCCATTTGTATAAATAAAATTATAGTTGGAGGAGACTGCCCCGCCTACTGTTAATGTATAATAACCTGGTGCGGAAGAAGCTGTAGCAATCGTTGACACCGAAGGTGCTGTTGTTAAATTGGCAGCTGTTTCACCCAACACAAAGCCAGTATAAGTAATTGTAAATGGAGGATTAGGTTCTCCTACCACTTTTGTTGTATCTCTAACCCTGATTGTAAGATTAGCTTTATTCACAGTCAATGTTCTTGTAACACTTGGCGCAGGAAAATAACCATCATTTCCAGCTTGTGATACAGTTATATTGGTTGTGCCCGCACCTGTGATGCTTATAATACCACTACTGTTTATATTAGCTACCCCGGTGTTGCTACTTGCATAAGTTAACGGAATAGTATTATTGGTGCTGCTTGCTGCTGCAGAAAAATTAGCGTTGCCATATGTTTTAGTTGCCGGTGCATTAAAGGTGATGGTTTGATTTTGTTTGGGCTGAACGGTCAACACTCCGTTCACCATGGTAACATTATAATTAGCGGCTGTTGCTCCTGATACTGTTATCGGATAAGTTCCTGGTGCAGATGCCAGTACTGCTGGTGTACTCAGAACAGCTGGTGTTAACAAGACAACTGGTGTTTCGCTTAAAACAAATCCGGTATACGTTGCTGTAAGCGGCGGATTCGCCGCTCCTTCAAATCTTGTTTTATTATCAGCTGTAATCGTAAGGCTTGCCTTATTCACCGTTAATGTTCTTGTTATACTTGCTGCAGGATAAAATCCATCACTGGCTTGTGATGCGGTAATATCTGATGTACCGGCACTCACAATATGAATTTGAGAACCTATTATTGTTGCTACTGCAGGATTGCTGCTGCTGTAAACAATTGGTTGAGTTGTATTCAAACTTGTAGCTCCACCATTAAAGTCTGCATCACCATACATTTTTGTTGGTATTGCATTAAACACAAACGGATCTACCTGAGCAACTGCGCCTGCACCGAAAGCACCAAAGCTACTAACTGTTGCAGTTACGATATTGGCTGTATTATCACCAGTACCAATTGGTGGCGCCCATATAGCGCCATTGTTTGTTATTAAACCAATATCAGTATTTGGTAAAGTTGCGAAAGTTGAACCTTCTAATGCCCCATCCCATCCTAGTTGAAGAGTTGCATCTCCAGTTCCATTTAAACGATTGATATTCCATGCTGCATTTACTACGGTTTGCTTTTGTGTTGCATTAAAAGGTGTACCGGTGATAGTGCCATTTGTAGTAATCCCTTCATAAACAGCAACGGTGAAATCAGAACTATTGACCGGAGTAATTGTAACCGGCATATAATAGCTGCTCGTTCCAACTGGAAATGTTGTAGTTGTGGCTAACCCATCGTATTGTAAAACACTTTGCTCACCAGCCGTATTATAACCCGTAGCAATATAATTGGAGCTATTAAATGTTCCATTGATAAATGCTCCACTGGTAATATGAATTGTGTCTAATGGATTAAGTGTTATTTTTCCATTAATTGTCAGGCGGCTAAGGATGTTTACTTTTTTATTGACTGTAACAGGAGCATTCACTTCTACAAAGCCCGCATTAATAAATGTATTCGTTGATCCTGTTGTTACTCCAAAAGGGGTTGTTGTCGCCCCACTAATAATATAATTAATACCACTTTGATAAATTTTATTATCAGCAACCTGTACCGAACCTGTAGCATCTGCAAATCCATTTGCATTAGTAGTAGCCAACGTAGCTGTATCACTTGCAAATGTTAATGCAACTGCGGTACCATTTGCTGCAATAGGTTTGGATAAAGCGATTAGCATATTGGTTCCGGAGAATCCTACCACGGTAGTACCAGGATCAATTCCTGCACCAGAAATGGTGAGACCGTTTATACTGGCAAGTGTTCCTATTACTCCTGTAACCTGGTAAGATCCTGCTACCAAATTTCCCGTTACACCAGCAGCATTATCAGCAACTTTTGCAGTAAAAGTAGCAGCACCACTAAGAGTTGAATTGCTAAAATCCATTTTCCCATATACCACTGAAGACGTTAATACGGTAATATTTTTATTAAGTAATATACTTGCATTATCCCCCACAACCAGGTTCGGTGTGGTGATAGTACCTGTTCCCGATATTGTTTGCAAACTATTTCCTCCCAATACCAATGCATTACTGCTTCCACCTGGTGCAGCAAAACTTCCATCAACAGTCATATTCCCTAAGACTGCTGTTTGCCCGCTGGAATGGGTAGTAAATCCACAGCCATTGTTAATGGTTAAATTGCCAATTCTGTATACGGGACCATCACAAGCTAAAGTAGCACCGTTCTCAACAATTATGTTTCCAAAATATTTTGTATTGAAAAAAGAACCAAACCCTGTTATTGCATTCGTAGCCCGATGATACCAGTTACTTCCTGGTTGCATATCAATTGCCATGAATGCAGAGTTATTTCCCATAGGACTATATCCACCATTATAATATAAATTAGCACCGCTTTGAAAAACGGCTGCCCTGGCAGCAGACTGCGAATTACTACCAAAAGGATAAGAAGCTGCGCCTGTAAGGTTAGAAGTGAAAGACGACCCACTTGCAAAAACCAACGCTCCGGCTGTTGGCAAATTCATTCTGTGAGTTCCCGTATTCATTATTGTATACGACCCATTTATTAAACCTGTTGCAGCAGCATTAAATGTAAAAATTACGTTCCCATCAATCACTGAAGAATTTATTGAAAGACTTGAGCCAGCATCCACAACAAAATCATCGCCAACGCCTCCATTAACAGTTAAAGTACCTGTACCACCACCGCCAACTGGTCGTTGTATGGTAACATTGGCATTATTCGTTACTTTAATTTGTGCAAAATTGGTTGAAGTAACACTAACTGTTACGTTTCCGGTAGCAGGCACAGCTCCACCAATATTGCTGCCATCAAATACAAGTATGTCTGTACCGGCAGCCGCTCCTCTTGCTGTTCCGGAACCATTTAAAGCTGTGTTCCAGTTAGCATTAGAAGTAAAACTTGTTAGCCCAGGCCCACCTACCCAATAATAAGTTGTTTGACTATTAGCTACCCTTACGCTAATTAATAGTAATATGGCAAATAGAATTCTTTTCATATAGCGGCTTTTAAATTGAATTAGTATTAGCAATTTTTCGTTTAGATGTAATAAAAGTGATACACAACCATGATATTGGCACCATCAATGCAGCCAGCACAAATAGTGTGGTATAACTTGTCTTTGTTAATATCGGCACCATGAAAGTCAAAATGATGGTACCAGCAACGGCAGCCGTACCGCCCATGCCAGATACTGTTCCAACATTCTTTCCATTGAAATAATCCGCCGGTAAGGTCTGCAGGTTGTTGATCAGGAATTGAAATCCAAATAATGCTGCACTGATCAATGCAATAGCAATATTTACATGTTCTTTTAACTCATTTAAGTAAAACGCAATGGAACCTAATGAAAGTAACATGATCACACAACCAATAGTGATAGCATTCTTTCTTGCTTTTGCCGGTGACATCCCTTTTCTTACCAAAGAAGATGAATACAACCCACCTGTTATACCACCAATAGCAGCGAACATATAGGGCACCCATCCAAAAGCTCCGACCTGTTTGATATCGAACGCAAATTGTTCTTTCAAAAATGTTGGTAGCCAGGTAACGAACATCCACCAGATAGGATCAATAAAAAAACGGGAACTGATAATGCCCCATGTATTTTTGAAATTCAACAACTGTTTCCAGGTATAAACTTTTACTTCCGTTGTGGCAGTTTTTTTGTTTTCTGTATCAAGAATATGCTCTTGCTCCTCTTTGGTGATCCATGGATGCTTGTCCGGAGTGTTCTTATTTATAAAAAGCCAGGGAATGATCCATAATATTCCTAGAAAAGCAATGAATAAAAATGTCATTTGCCAACCTGTCATTGCATAAGACCATGCAATAACCGGTAATGCAATTACTGAACCCATTGATGCGCTGGCACCAAAAATTCCCTGCGCAATAGCTCTCTCTCTTGCAGGAAACCATTCTGCATTACTTTTGGTAGCACCCGGCCAGTTACCGGCTTCACTCACACCAAGCATTGCCCTGAATATACTGAACGAAGCCAGTGATCTTGCAATGGAGTGTAATCCGATTGAAATACTCCATCCAACAATTGAAATAACCATTCCTAATCTCGTTCCAATTGCATCCATCATTTTTCCTGTAACCGTTTGGCCGATTGCATAGGCAACTAAAAAAATATTTGTAATAAGGGCTAAGGCTTGCTTGTTATCCTCATCTGCAATACCAAACTCTTTATATATAAAAGGCCACATTATATTGATAGCACTTCTATCAATATAATTGATGATAGTTGCTACGCCTATCAAACCAATGATCCACCATCTAAGTCCTTTTACTTTCATAGCTCCTAATTAGAAAGCGGAATATTTGCTACACCGCTTGTTGCACCAGTTACAATATTATTGTTGTACACTTTATTTCCAGTTGTAGTGCCATTACTGCCACTTAACTGAATATTAAAACCATAACCTGTTGCATTTACTGCACAGGTATTATTTTTAAATAGATTGTTATTTCCCCAACCCTGCAAAGCCACATGGACCTGGTATCCATCTTTAAAAATGCTGCCACCAGGATTTGTGCCCATATTATTCTCAATCAGATAATTATTCCCTTTCACATCGATCCAGCTATCCCCGCTGTTAGCCCCGGTAATACCTGTTGCATCAAATGTGTTTCCCCGAATGATTCCTGCAGTCGTTCCTTCTTTTACATCAATACACTCAGCTGTTATATTCGGACCAATCTTATTATTTAAAATTTTGTTGGAGTCGCACAGATCAGGATTACCGTTGGTATAAGTAGCCCAGTTGCTTTTCGCAGATCCGATATAAATTCCCTCGCCATAATCTGGTGTTTTTAATCCGACATCAGTTACTTCAACATTCTGAATTGTGTTGAAACTACTGAACCTCCGAAGATGAATTCCCTCTTCGCCGATATTGTGCACTTTAATTCCATCAATGATGTTTCTATTTGCCCCATCGGTCATCAATCCCTTCAATCCATTAGTGAGAGTAAACCCTTTAATGATCCAATAATCAGCCTGCAGGTGTAACACATAACCTGTGTTGATATTTTCTGCATCCAAAACTACGTTTCGACTACCCCTCAGAATTATTGGCTTTGTTGCAGAACCGTCACTGGTTGCATCTATAACAAACTTTCCTTTGTACACACCATCAGCCATTACAATTTCATCTGACGGTTTTGCATTTAACAACGCATCTTTTAATTGTACCGCAGTTGATACATTAATAATATTCGTTGTAACAACAGGCGTCACTACAGGAGGCGGTACCGATGTGCTTTTCTTACTGCAACCGGCAAATATCACCCAGCAAATAATTTGTATAACTGTTAAAAACTGCATCTTATATTATTGTCCAACAAAATCTTCCCGCATAGGGCTAAATACATCTATTAAAATACCGGGCTCCAGGCAAATGGCACCATGCATTACATTCGGTGGAATGTAAAATGCATCGCCGGCCTTCAATACTTTCTTTTCGCCAGCAATTTCTACTTCAAATGCACCACTTTCCACATGGCTTATCTGTGTGTGATGATGCTGGTGCAGCACTCCCACTGCTCCTTTTTCGAAAGAAACTTTTACTACCATCAGTCTTTCATCATACGACATAATTTTTCTTTTCATACCCGGAGCGGTTTCTTCCCAGGGCAATTCACTGTCATCTATAAATACTTTCACCGTTTCTGTTGTTGCCATAAACTGTTTGTTGGTTAATTAATTTTTTTTCCGTCATACCAGGTAGCAAATGGCCCAGTCCAGCTAACTCCGCCTGCAGTATGAATTGATTTATTATTAAAGTCGTTATTATTTTGGGCTATTAATAGTTTCTTACCGGCAATTGTTATTTCCACAATAGAAAATTGATCATCGTTTTGTATCAATTTCATTTGTTGCACAGAAGGATATGCATTGCTTGAAAATTCATTGATCGGGTCAAACTTGCCATGGATTTCCAGGACACTAACAAAAGATTGATTCTCTCCTTTTTTTCTAATGATAAATGCCGGTTCATGCCTCAAATTAAAATTGGGATCATTAGCTCCTTTTCTTGCAAGAAATAAAGAAGCCTTATCCTGTACCAGCGAAGAGATAGTATAATAAGTTCTGTCATTTAAAAAAGTAAGTTGAGCCACCGTATCTTTTACAGTCCCCTCAGCTTCTTTCCACAAATACTGGTAACCATTCTTTTTTCCGAGCGGCTCCAGCTTATCTGTAAAAGAATCATACTTAAAGGAAGTATTGATCAGGGTTCCGTCAAAATGAAAGGGCAGGTCGTACTGATGGTCGCCTTTAGAATTTGCATTAAAGACATCCACCATTAGTTTTTTTCCGCCGGGTATTTGCAGCAAATAAACGGCACGCTGCATCTTTACTCCTTGATAAGCATTCTCTTCCTTAGCCGCTACCACTTGTACTGAAGGGTTAGTAATGCTGCTAAATAATTTTTCTGCATGAAAATTTTCTGCTACAGACTCTTTGCCATCATAGTGACTTTTTTCGTCTACCACCAATGTATTATGCGCAATAGTTTGTTGCGCATAACCTTTTGTTTCCGGCAAATAACGTCCGCCATATTTTTGTTCCACACCAATAAAACGTACTGCACCATAGTCCGTTAATATCTCATTGCCTTTATCATACAAATTATAATTCAACTTGTCATAATGACCATGAGAGAGTCCATGCGAAGTGTATTTGCTGATAAGTGTGGTTAAATCCTTTCCTGTTCCATTTCTTAAAAAACTTGCTCCCCCTTCATTACCTTTTGCTCCGTCGGTATATTCAACAGAGTGATAAGGATAATAAGCGGGTAGATTTTTGCCACTGGCAATCTCAGCAGCAATTGTTACACCTCCTTTGTTCAGCAAGACTCTATCTTGTTTTTTTGCGACGAACAATAAACCATTATCCTTTCCATATACATTCGTGGCTACACTTATTGCTGTCACCAATTCATTGGTAGTATAATCCTTTTCTTTCAATGCATCATTCAATGCAAAAAAAGTTCCATCGAGATTTGTTTGCTGCAATCCTGCCATTAATGCCTTTTGCAAAATGCGGTTGCGGTGTTCAAATATTTTTAATTGGGGTCTTGCATTGTTCAATGATGATGCAAACAAATAATAAGGAAGAATAGCATAACGAACATAATAAGGACCTTCGGCATAATAACCATCAGGAGCAAAAAGTCCATCCATTAATGCGATGAAACCTGTTTTGCCATCTTTTTTAGAGCCATACAATGCCATGTCAACATATTCTTTATTATTGGTAGCAATACCAACAATACCAACACCGGCGCAAGCCCACACAGCATGATTATGTATGAGGTTAAACCAGGGTTCCAGATCTTTTGTAATAAAATCAACTTCGGGTTTGAAAGCGCCGTCTTCAATTGTCTTTCTTTCTGCAGCAGTCAATGAATTGTAAATAAGATCATAGGCCATTCCAGCATACACTAACCAGTTGGCATCATTCAATGCCTGCCAGAAAATTCTTCCCGGGGAGCTGCTTGTTGCCTGCGGATGATTTTTTAAGGTTGGATTCAACACCGCATATTTCAAGAACATTTGCTTGACCAACAATGCATACTTCGAATCTCCTGTAATATTATACAACACACCACTATTGAACATCAGCATATAATTCGACTTATGCTTATCGTGGGTGTAGCCACCTGCGGGATCTTTTGGAAAAGGGACATCCACATCTTTACCCAGCCATAGATCTACTTCGCTTTTAATTTCATTGTAGGAACGGGTCAATAAAGGATAACGGTTAATGTCTTTTTTTACTGCCGCAGCTTCAGTACGGGTAAAAAAAGTAAGAGGGTGTTGTGCCTGCAACAACACTGGCATCAACAGCAGGCATATCGTTTTGAGCAATCGCATTTTTTTATCTTATTAACCTGTAACCAAAAACTACACAAACTACTAAGCGAAATATGTTCCGCCATTTATCTCTACACTTTCACCGTTAATGAAAGAAGAAGCATCACTTGCAAGATATAATACCAAATCACCTATTTCTCTTGCTTCGCCTTCTCTGCGCAACGGTGTTCCTGCTGCAACATTTGTTCTTATTTCCGGCTTGGTAAATGTGTTATGAAAAGTTGTGTTGATCATACCGGGAGAAACACAGTTCACCCGTATTCCTTTCGGACCAAGTTCTTTTGCAAGGCCTCTTGTCATAGTCAACACACCACCTTTTGCGGCTGCATAAGCTAATGCACCACCACCGCCACCATCTCTTGCTGCCTGAGAAGAGAAATTAACAATAGCACCGCCTTCAGTAATATGCGGAACCACAGCTCTTGTAACGAGGTAAGCAGATTTCAGGTTAACAGCGATTACAGCATCCCAAAATTCTTCATCCAGGTCAGCTAATGGTTTTCTTCCCATCAATCCACCGGCTACATTAACTAATATATGCACAACGTTTCCATAAGCAGCAACACATCCATCCACCACTTTTTTTACATCAGTGGCTTTTGTCATATCGCCCTGCACAGCAATTGCTTCCCCACCTGCATCTTTGATCAGTTGCATTGTTTCATCTGCTAAAATTTTATTTCCAAAATAATTAATGCAAACTTTTGCTCCTGCTGCTGCAAGCTTGAGAGATGCTTGCCGGCCAATATCCCTGGCTCCACCTGTTACAATTGCTACTTTTCCTTTTAATGAATACATACTATACATTCAATGCGTAAAAAAAACTTGTTTGCGAACTGTAGAGGATAAGGCGGAAATTATTGCCAGAAGAGATTTGTAAATTTTAATTCAACAACGATAAGGGTTGTGAATGTATCATGTTTTCACCTTTGGCAAGCATTCCGTTGTAATATTAGGTGGAAATGTGAACTACGATTTTTTTTGTTGATTAGAAGATTTCTATTAATACGCTAATATTTCACAGATACTGACGAAATAATTCAAAAATCTGAAATTAATCTAAAAATAAGCTTCCGAGAACGTTACCGGCAACGCTACCGGTATTTCCGTAACCTTCTTATTCATAGCTTTAGCCCCTGATGATTGCAAACCATGAATAAGCCCGCCACTATAAAAGATATTGCCAAGCAACTGAATATTTCCATCTCCACTGTGTCGAGAGCCATGCGTAATGCACCAGATGTAAATGCTGATACCAAAAGAGCGGTAATGGCTTTGTCGGAAGAATTAAACTATCAACCCAACAAACTTGCACTAAGTCTCAAGCAAAAACAAACACATAATATAGGAGTGATTGTTCCTAACCTTGATTATGTTTTATCAACCATGGTAAAAGGCATCGATGAGGTGGCGTTGGAAGCAGGTTATACGGTAATGGTATGCCAAAGCAATGAATCATTCGGCAGAGAAATCGTAAACACCAGGAGATTGCTGGATAGTCTTGTTGATGGATTTATCATTTCTGTTTCCAGTGAAACAAAAGTGTTTGACCATTTTAAAAAAATACAAGAGAAAAATATGCCGATGGTAGTGTTTGACCGTGTTACTCCTTTCTTACAAGCTCCGGGTGTTAAGATAGATAATGAAGATGGCGGTTTCCAGGCTACAGAACATTTAATTGAACAAGGATACAAACGTATTGCCATATTAGCCGGCCCAAAAAATCTTGGCATCAGTAATCAACGATTGGATGGTTATTTAAAAGCGTTGAAAAAATATAAGATAAAGCCTGACAGCGATCTTATCATCTATTGTGATTTTAACCAGGATTATGCTTATGTAGCCACTAAAGAATTACTGGCGATGAAGAAAAGACCCGATGCCATTTTTACCATCAGCGATAGGATGGCTATTGGTGCTATGCTGGCGATAAAAGAAAAAGGATTACGGATGCCACAGGATATCGGTCTTGTTGGATTTAATAATGAACCAGTAACAAGTTTGGTAACACCCACTATTTCCAGTGTTGATCAACCTGCATTTGAATTAGGAAAAGTTGCCGCAAAACTTTTTATTGAAGCCATGCACCATGATGAAGATATGAACCACATTGAAGAAGTGCTGAAGCCGAAACTGATCATCCGGGAATCATCACAACGAATAGCACCTAAAAACGGACGTACAAAATAATTAACCATGCTTCGATTATTATTATTGAATTGTTGTTTTGCAATTTGCCTCACCGGATTTTCAAAAACTATTATTGTAAAAAACAGTGATGAGCTGACTGCGGCAAATAAAAATGCAGCACCGGGAGATATAGTGATTCTGCAAAATGGTAATTGGGAAAATATCAGCATAAAACTCAATTGTAAAGGCACTACAGAAAACCCGATCATTTTCAAAGCAGAAACAGCGGGTAAAGTAATGATTACAGGCAAATCGAGTTTGAAAATTGGGGGTGAGTATATCATCGTTGACGGGCTATACTTTACCAATGGGTACTCCGGCGGAGAACCTGTTATAACATTCAGAAGCAGTAAAGATCAGCTTGGAAATAATTGTCGTGTTACGAATTGCGTTATCAACGATTTCAACAACCCTAAAAGGATGGATGACAATAACTGGGTAACGTTTTATGGAAAAAACAATCGCCTGGATCATTGCAGCTTTAAAGACAAAAAAAACATGGGAGTATTACTGGCAGTAATATTAGACGACGAAAGAAGCCGGGAAAATTATCATTCCATTGATCATAACTATTTTGGCCGAAGACCTGTGCTTGGTTCTAATGGCGGAGAAATTATCCGGGTGGGTGTGTCGCAACATTGCCAGTTCAATTCTAATACAAAAATCAGTAATAATTTTTTTGAATATTGTGATGGTGAAACAGAGATCGTTTCCATAAAATCTTGCAGTAACATCATACAGGATAATATTTTTAAAGAAAGCCAGGGATCACTGGTATTAAGACATGGCGATAACAATATAGTATTAGGAAATTTATTTCTTGGGAACGATAAAGTAGCTAGTGGTGGTGTTCGTGTCATTAATAAAGGACAAATAGTTCGCAACAATGTTTTCTATAAATGCAGAGGTGCTAATTTCAAGGCCCCATTGGCTGTAATGAACGGAATTCCAAACTCGCCGGCTCATCGGTATGTACAGGTAACAGACGCAGAAATAAAAAATAATATTTTTTACGAATGCAGTCCGCTAAGTTTTGGCGAAGGAAGTGATGCAGAAAGAAGTTTGCCGCCTGATAATGTAGTTTTCATCAATAACAGTTTTTATAACACCAGAGATAGTATTGTTTACACTGCTTCGGATGCAATTACCGGAATACGTTTTGAAAACAATAAAGTTAGTACGGCTATAAAACAAAAACTAAATGGCGGGTTTGAAAAAACAATTTTATCTGCAAAAAGCCCTGCAACAACTAAAACAGTAACAGACCCGGTTTTTACATCTATCAATATGATTCCGGTGGCATTGAAAGAAGCAACTGCTTCTACAGGAGCAACATGGTTTCCCAAAAATGAAACTGCGAAAAAAACAGTTGGATTAACTGTTGCCTGTGCCAATGCAGATGAGATTTATAAGCAATTAGAAAGAAAAGAACCTGTTATCATTCGTCTTACAGGTAATGAATATTCACTCACCAAACCTTTCCTGATTTCAAAGTCGGTACAGATTTTTGGCGATACAAAAACGGCAATCCGCTTCAATACCTATAACCAGCTGAGTGTATTTGCCATTGCCGGTAATGGGGAACTAAGTTTGAGCAATTTGAATATTGATGGCAGTAATATAAAAGCAAGTGCATTTATCGCTAATGATAGCAACGGGCAAAGCAATCATTACAACCTCGCTGTCCGCAATTGTAAATTCGAAGGCTTTAGTAATGAAGTGGGCTGCCAGGATATATTCTTTGCCTACAAATCGATGATTGCAGACAGTATTGTTTTTCGCAATAATTCTTTTACGAACATTCAGAGCAAAATCTTTTCAATGGATTCAGAAACAGATAATAAAGGATATTATGCGGCCGAGAAAATTATCATATCACAAAATCAATTTTCTTCTATTACCGGAACCTTGCTAAATCTGTATCGGGGCGGCAATGATGAAAGTACGCTGGGACCGAATTTGCTATTCAGTAATAATAAAATAACAGACTGTGTTTCGAGAAGTAATTCTCCACTTATTACTTTAACAGGAGTACAGCAAAGCAATATTTCTTCTAATAGCTTTAGTAAATGTAACCCTGCGGGTACTGTTATTTTATATAAGGACACCGTGAGAGCCCGGCATATTTTTTCAAAAAATAAGATCGAACAATCCGGTACTGTAGAAAAGAATCAATTTGTTACAGAATAATAAAACATCCAACATTAACTTATAATAATACAATCATGAAAATCGTTCACCAGGTACACCCCGAAGATTTTGCAAAGTATAACACCCAACAAATAAGAGACCGCTTTCTGCTGGAAGGCTTGGTACAAACAGATAAAGTTGAATGTACCTATAGTCATTACGACAGAATGATCGTTGGCGCAGCAAATCCTGTTAGCCAATCATTGGAGTTAGGAACATATGATCAGTTAAAATCTGATTACTTTCTTAGCCGAAGAGAGATCGGTATTGTTAACATTGGTGGTAATGGATCCATTACAGTTGATGGAGAAAAATTTGATTTAGAAAAACAAGATTGTTTGTATATAGGAAAAGGTAAACAGAAGATTGTTTTCAGCAGTACCGATAAATCGAGTCCTGCTAAATTTATTTTCTTCTCCTGCCCTGCTCATATGGAATATCCAACAAGGTTGATGAAACCAGCAGAAGCTTTACCAGCAGAGATGGGAAGTCTTGACAATAATAACCATCGTGTAATTAATAAATATATTCATTTGGATGGAATAAAAAGCTGCCAGCTAGTATTGGGTGTTACTAATTTTAAAAAAGGCAGCATCTGGAATACAATGCCACCACATTTGCACGACCGTAGGATGGAATCGTATTTCTATTTCGATTTACCGGAAGGGCAACGTATAATTCATTTTATGGGTGAGCCACATGAAACAAGACATTTGTTCCTCAATAATGAGCAAGCCATTCTTTCTCCATCCTGGAGTATACACAGTGGATGTGCTACTGCCAGTTATTCATTTATCTGGGCAATGGCAGGTGAAAACATGGTGTTCACAGACATGGATCCTGTTCCCGTTCAAACATTACAATAAAACTTTTTGGACATGGTAAATTTTAGGGTTGATGGAAAACTGGCATTGGTAACCGGTAGTAGCCGTGGTATTGGAATGGCGATCGCTATTGCATTGGCAGAATCAGGTGCAGATATTATCGGTGTAAGTTCAAAACCAGAAGCTGGTAGCGAAGTTGAAAAGGCTGTAATAAATACCGGTAGGAAATTTTATTCATATCAATGCGACTTAACTGACCGGGATTCACTCTATGCATTTATTGAAAAAGTAAAAGCCGATCATCCAAAAATTGATATTTTAATTAATAATGCCGGGCATATTCTTCGCCAACCCGTTGCTGAGCATTCAGATAATTATTGGGACACTATTATCAATATCAATTTAAATGCACAATTCATTTTGACAAGAGAAATTGGCAAACGAATGATTGAACAGGGATATGGAAAAATAGTTTTCACGGCTTCACTATTATCTTTCCAGGGCGGTATAAATGTACCAGGCTATGCTGCGAGCAAAGGAGCCATATCATCGCTGTTAAAAGCATTTGCCAATGAATGGGCAAAATTTGGTGTAACGGTTAATGGTGTTGCTCCTGGCTATATTGCAACGGATAATACCGCATTGCTAAGAGCAGATGCTGAAAGAAATGCAGCTATCCTATCAAGAATACCGGCTAATCGCTGGGGTACCCCGGAAGATATGACCGGTGCCTTTGTTTTTCTTTCTTCTCCCGCCTCTGATTATATGAATGGAACAATAATAACTGTTGATGGAGGCTGGATGGGGAGATAATTATAGTAATAGAACAACAAGCATTTTACCACTCGTCTCTTTTTAATAAATAACGGCTCAAAACAATAAAAAATCCGTGTAAATAAGAGATAACCCGCTATATTTGCACTCCCAAAAGTGTTCGGGAAGTAGCGCAGGCCGGTAGCGCACCTGGTTTGGGACCAGGGGGTCGCAGGTTCGAATCCTGTCTTCCCGACAAGCACTAATTCAAAAAAGTGCAAATGACCGCAAATCAATGATTTGCGGTTTTTCTTTTCCCCAAATCATTCAAATATATACAAAGCAATTCATCCTTCTGGTGAGTTCTCGGGTGAGTTCAATTTACCTGTAACTGCCTGTTAATTTTGAACTTGTGTTTTGCAAAAATCACTTTTCAGAGTTTTCGGGTGAGTGATTTCCAGCATACAATAGTACTGAGGAGCAAGATTTTTTAATTAAAAACTGTGTGTTATGGAAAGTACTAACAGCTTTGGTGTGCGTTTCATTATTCGACACTCCACAAGCAAATTATCAGGTGCATTAATCTATGCAAGAATTACTGTCGACAAAAAGAGAATTGAAATCTCTTTGAACAAAACTATTGAGCCTTCTCTTTGGGATGCCGGTAAACAAATTGCGAAAGGAAGTAAAGAACTGGTCAACAGGATTAATCCTTTCCTCGACGAAGCAAGGTTAAAGCTGATTGACTGTTACCGGCAACTAAAGGAACAGAAAGCTTTAATTAACCCGGATGCTATTAAGCGGCTCTATGTCGGCGACGATGAAGGGCAATCCACTCTTATTTCCCTTATCCGTTACCATGAAACCAGTTCCAGGATATTGCTGTCGAAAGGAACGATGAAAAATTATGGTGCAACGGAAAAGTATATTCAAAAGTTTCTTCAATACAAATACCGGGTGGATGATATACGGTTGATTAACCTGAATTATCAATTCATTACACAGTTTGAACTTTTCCTGAGAACTACCACGCCTCTTGATGAAAGTAATCCACTTGGAAATAATGGCGTAATGAAGCATATGGAGCGGCTACGGAAAATTGTGACGCTGGGCTTCAAACTCGAATGGATTCCTAAAGATCCGTTTATACTGTACAAACTGAAATTTCAAAAGACTGAAAAGGATTTTCTGATTGAGGAAGAGATTGCTTCACTTGAAACAACCGCCCTGCCAAATGAGAGGTTGAATAAAGCCAGGGATATTTTCCTGTTCTCTTGTTATACAGGATTAGCATATATAGACATGGCGAAACTCGGTCCCGAGAATATCATGATGGGTATTGATAAGGAATACTGGTTGCGTACTTCACGGCAGAAAACAGAAATAAAAGTAAGTGTCCCTTTACTCCCCCAGGCAATTGCATTGCTTGACAAGTATAAAGATGATCCTTTACTTATTGAGAAAGGGAGAGTGTTGCCATATATTTCTAATCAAAAAGTCAACGATTATTTGAAAGAGATTGCAACGCATTGTAAAATTGAAAAGTACATGACTTTTCATCTTGCCCGCCACACTTTCGCCACAACCATCACACTCAATAATGGTATCCCGCTTGAGACTGTCAGCAAGATGCTTGGACATACAAAGCTTTCCACTACTCAAATCTATGTGCATGTGTTGGAAAGGAAGATAAGCGATGATATGAAAGCCTTGCGAACCAAGTTCAAACAAATACCTACATCAAAATTAATGGCCGTATAAAAAACCAATCATTTACTTAGAAAACGCAATAAAATGAAACCATCAAAATCATATTTACAATTTGTAAAGGACCTTAAACAAACAATAACACAAAGTCGTTACCAGGCTACAAGATTAGCCAACCGTGGTCAGTTATTATTATATTTTAAATCAGGCAAAATGCTTTCTGAAAAGATTTTATCAGAAAAATGGGGGATGAATATTTTGGGTCAGATAGCTTCTGATCTGCAACAACAAATGCCAGGATTACGAGGATTTTCCTCCAGAAACCTTCAAAAGATGCGGCAATTGTATTCAAGATATGCAGATACAGTACTTGGGCAGTTAGTGACTGCCCAATTAGAAGAAGGCAAGTTGAAAATAAAAGAGGCTACATTTACGCCGTTAGCAACGGCGCAAGTAAAAACTGTCAAAAGCGTTGATAATCATAGATCTGCAATTACGCCGGTAGCGACGGCCAAATTAGATAATGATATTCTGAACTCCTTTTATGGTGTTAGTTTTACTCATCATATTCTCATTTTAGATAAGTGTAATTCCTTTGACGAGGGATTGTATTACATGAGACAAGCTGCTAATTTATTTTGGACAGTTACTGTCTTAGAACATCAAATAAATAGCAGGCTCTTTGAGAAACAAGGTACACTGCCAAATAACTTCGAAAAGTCTGTAATCGAAGAGTTAAAGCCTTCGGCAGTCGAAATATTCCACGATGAGTATCTGATGGACTATATGAACCTTAGTGAAACAGACGATGAAAGAGATGTTGAAAATAAAATCGTAGCTAACATCAGAGATTTCATTTTAAGAATGGGGAAAGGATTTTCTTTTATAGGAAATCAGTTTCGTGTTGAACTTGATGGGGATGAATTTTTTATTGACCTTTTATTTTTTAATCGCCACTTACGTTGCCTTGTTGCATTCGAATTAAAGAAAGGAAAGTTTAAACCAGAGTATGTAGGACAATTAAATTTCTATTTGAATGTGCTGGATGAAAAAATTAAACTTTCGGGTGAAAATAATAGTATAGGTATAGTCTTATGTAAAGAGAAAAGTAATACGGTTGTAGAATATTCTGTAAAGAGTATTGCAAATCCAATGGGTGTGGCAACATTTAAAACTACCCGACAAATGCCTAATGAAATAAAAGAAATCCTCCCTAACACTCTAGAACTAGGAATATTTCTATAGTCTCGCCATGACTTAATAAAAACGAAACCGTAAACCGTCGTTTTTTCGCTTGTTTTATGTGTCAAATAATCTAGGATAAACGTACAATTTTTCAATATTACAGCTTAATCATTTTCCCGAATTTTGTGCAAATGCAGAGGTTATGAATAGTGAAAAATTTGCTGTTGTCTTTGACACTAACAGCTACCGTAATTTAATTCGTGACACTTCTATTGAAGATATCGAAGCTAGTATTGCACGACTCAAAGAAAAGGAAGCAAGCAAGAACATTATGGCGTACGCCACACCGGTGGTAGGTTTGGAATTGCTTGGTAATTTGTCGGGAACAGGAAGAAGCTTACATTTTGATGATTGCCTGAAAGGCCTGATAGCGATGGCCAATCATTGTTATGAAAAGACAGAAAATACCATTCACATTGTCCCATACTCTTATTTACACATCACGGGTAATTTTTTCGATGTCTCGCCAGCTGAGGTTGAGCTTATAAGCAAAAATATGGCGGGCGTTATTGGGGATTTCAAAGAAGATTATCTAAAAGCCATTGAAGGCCATCAGTTGAATGAAACGTTTACTAAATTAAAAGACTATATCGATAGTGAAGAACCTCGATGGATTAGAGAAGTGGAAAGTTTTGTTGAAGGAGCCCGCCGAGAAATAATAAAATTAGATCCGTCGATTAAACCAAAAGACCTGCGTAGCAAAATGCTGCAGTTTATCGACAGTGGGCTTTTTGTCCCCAGGATCTCAATGGCCATTATTTTTTCCATTGCGAAGTCTTTGCTAATTAAGATGACCGAAAATGAACATGTCCTCAAAGGATATATGTTGCCCCGGACGTTTCCCTTGTCCGTTGGATTTTACCAATGGATTTGTCACCGTGTCGTGGCTGACAATATAGACTTAAAAAATAAAAGATCTCAGCAAACGAGGTGGAACTGGAGATGGGATTACGAAGTATCATTTTTGATGAATGATCATCTGCTAAATGGCCGGATTGTGTTGCTCGTCACATCGGACAAAGACATGATCAAGATGTTAGAGAAGTATGGATATGGTGGAAGAGTTATGAATCTCGATAAATATTTGGGGTTTCTTGATAGCTAGCGTTTGATCGTGTGTAAAAATTGCTGCTAGTTTACCCGTTTTTACAGGCGTTGACTTGACCTTAAAAAGATGCCTTCTAATTCAACAATTGCCAAAGAAATTAGTATTAATTTTGAGCTATGGTTACCGTTCATTTTCACAAGAAAATTGAGGCATTCTGGGAAAGAAATAAGCAGTATTGTGATAAAAATTATTATGCTGTAGAATCACTTTTAAATGTCCTCAGCGCACATCGCCAGGGATCAGCGGAACACAAGATTACGGCAGCGTTTAATATCGAAGGAAATGGCTCGGATGTCTTTGGGCTATGGTGTTACCCGTCTTTGATGGTTTACGGCAGCAATTTTGACGATTCAGTAATTGCAGAACTAATAAGTAGTATTGACCCTAAAAGTATTGACCATGCATCCGTCACTGGTCATAGGGATTTAGTATTGAAATTGCTCGAAAATGTCCAAAAGACCAAGAAGACGCTTAGCGAAAGAAATGTCTATGAATGCATCGATACGTTACTTCCGGCGAAAATAATAAGTGGTGATATGGCTTTAGCGACTATTGAGGACATCGAGGTGATCAGCAGGATGAGCTTTGAATTTCAGAAGGAAGAATACGGCGACAGGCTGAACAAGACATACGATGAGATGCGGGAAGGAGTAGTAATGCCCGGCCTGATGAATCAGAGTTTTTTGAAATGGACCGATCAAGGTAAAATACATTCTATTCTTCAGTATTCTATTTCTGATAATAACGCCCCGTCTATTATGCATTTCTTTACTGATCCGGCATCCAGACAGCTTGGCTACGGTTATGCCTTGCTATGGAATGCAACGAATGGTCTATTATCAAAATTTGAAAGTTGTGGCTTGGTAGCCAAACGTGATTATGTCCCGTCTAACAGGGCTTTTGAAAAGGTCGGGTACAAAAAAGTATATGATTGGATAAAAATCATTGTTGAAAGCGATCACTGGTCAAAGGAATAATTATAAATGGTGGCTTTTATTTCATGATGTTCTCTAACCCGGGAGTATTTAAAATTCTTTCTATTTCTGTTTCGATAATATCTATAACCTCCTTTTTGATCTTCATGAAATTCTCATTAACCATTTGCACAGTTACTTTCGATATAACCGGCAATTCTTTATATAAATCTGCCTCAGCTTTTAGCTGTTCGTGATTGTTCATGATTTCACAATGAAAGGTCTTTAGTTTTATTTTCTGCGTTGGATCATCTGCTACCATTCCAACAAATTCACCGGAAGACAGTCCTGAAATTTTCGACTGTGGTATTGCAAAATCTAACTGGCTGGATTTACTAACAGATGTATCAGTTCGATTGATGGATATGCTTTCTTTCACCTGGTTAATTTTGCCGAACCTTTCGGACAAAAATTTGGAAGTTTCACCCGTGACCTGACCGCTGATAATATTGCCGGTAATGTTCATGATAACAGCGGATTGATCGGCACCATAATCTTTCTTTAACTGGCTAAAGTCCTGGATACCTAAACAAGTGGCTACTTTGTTGGAACGGGCAGTGGCAATCAGGCTGTCTATGTCATTAAAATAGATGGTTGGAAATTCATCAAAGATCAAACTGGATTTAAGGCGGTTCTTCTGGTTAACCAGTTTAATTAGCCTCGTAACGTATAGAGAAAGCACAGCTCCATAAATTTGTTGCTTTTGTGGATTATTTGCCAGGCAAATAATTTTCGGCGAATCCGGATTATTAATGTCCAACGTAAAATCATTGGCTGATAAAACCCAATAGAGCTGCGGGGATGACAACCGGGCCATACCAATTTTTGCACTGGCTACCTGTCCTTCTAATTGCTCCATTGCATTATTCTGGTAAGCTGAAATAAACGGATTAATCAACACTTCTATTTCGGCCTCTGTTCTTAGTACTGAAAATAATTTCTCATAATCAATCTGCATCAACTCAATAACATGGGGCAGCGTACAATACTTCCCGCTTTTATACTTTTTCAGGAACCAGATTATGGCTGTTACAAAGTTGATTGGGGATTCCACAAAGAAATCACCCTGCTTGGTTATCCAATCCTTGTTCAACCCCATCATAATTGAACGGGAAGCCTCTGTTGCATCTGTAATATCAAACATCGTTGAATGATCCAACGGATTGCAACGATTACTTTTGGAAAGATCATCAAAGTTGATAGAATAGAATGATGGAATAACCTTATAGCTTCGCTTATTTTTCAGCAGAACATTGTAGGCAATCTTTGTCAGGTCATCATATTTAAAATCATATACCAGCATGGTAAAGCCTTTTTTGATATGTTGTTTGATGATATGCTGAATAACGAAGTAAGATTTTCCGGAACCAGGTGAACCGCTGACGAGTAAACCCCGGAAAGGATTAATAATATTGATCCAGCTTTTACGAACCTTCCCTTTCAAGTTATACTGTGCAGGCAGGTTAATGGAGTATTCATTTTCAAGTAATCGTTCTTCCTGCGGAAATGTTTCATTTAATTCATTGAAAATGTCTTTGCCAAGATTTAGTTTAATAAACCTGGTTAATAAATTGCCACCTGCAAGGATAAACAGGAACCCTACCCCGGTAACTACCATATAGATTATACCAAGTGTTTCAATATCAGTTTTGATATTAAGCAGCAATGTACTTGTCAGGAATATCGCAAGACCACTAATTAAATAGAAAGCAATTGATTGTTTACTGATCTTTTCTTCTTTTTTGCCCCGGCTTCCTAATAGCGAGATTGCCAGTAAAACCAGTGCCATTAATTTTGAAGTGAAGATGGAATTAAACAAACCTGTATGGCTGATATTAACCAGGAACCGGTCACTTATTTCAGCGGTTAATCTCCATAACTTGAATACACCATAGCAGTAATAATAGAAATGAAGCAATAGAATTACAATACTGCCAAGCCTTGTAAAGTCAAGTATCTTTCTTAACCCCATTTCATTTTCACCTGTACCTGCTGACATAACATTTTATTTAAAGGTTTATAAGTTGTGATTCCGTTTTCTCTTTTTCTTTTTTATTAATTCAAACGGGAGTTTATTGAGCATCTTTTCATTGGCAGTAAGTTGCTGCAAGAGGTCTTCTTTATTTTGGTTGTGGGATACTTCTTTTTCAGTTTGTATTGTATTGCCTTTTGGCTGCCGGGAGATTGTAGTTATTCCTTTGCCTGCCTTTTCCAGTACTGGCGATTCGCCCTTTATGTTTAATCTTTGCTGGATACCAGCAATACTGTATTGTTTTCCTAAATCACTTCCATTGAATACGGATTTGCTACGGTAATCAATGAATGTAATTCCATACACCAATCCCTCCTTATTCTGCCGCAGGACAGTCTGGATTTTCTCTTTTAGTAATGCATCTGTCAGGTCTTTTAATGAACTAGGTGATTTTGCCAATACCCAATCAACAGAAGTTTTTAATTTCTGTTTGTCCGGTTGTCGTTTGATTTCATTTTCTGCAAATTTCTTCTCCAGGTTCTTTAAAGTAGGCTGACTATAAATCAGGCTTGCTTTAATGGGTACGCCAATCTTATTACCTGCTGCATCAAGTAACTTATACAGCAAACCTTTTGAATTATATATTCTTCCTCCTTCTGTGCCTCTGTCTGCTATCACATTGTACTGTTTCAGGATGGCGTTGAGTTCTGCCAGTGATGTGTATTTAAAATGAGGGATCACCGCATCCAGAACATTGGTGATAGATCTCTTTGTTTCTGATTTTCCATATTGTGCTTTCTGGACATTGACGGGAATGATTTCGCTAAAAGCTTGACTTTTTTTGCCTTGTGCTTTTATCAATCTATAATCCTGTTCAATTTCTTTTCTTGCTTTCTCGGATTGATTTCGGCCAATGTTATAGGTGTCAATTCTTTTTCCATCTGGTTGTATAGTCGTTGTTACAATATGAATATGCGGGTGGCCTGCATCATCATGCCTGTAAACGAGGTAAGGTTGTTTGCCAAAGCCGATTTTTTCCATATAGGTTTGGGCAATAGCGGCCAGCTTTTCTTTGGAATGTTTTTCGGACGGATCAAAGTTTAGTGAGATATGCAGGGTGTTGGTTTTTTTGGTCCTTTCGTTTAATGCTATCAAATCCTGCATCCGTTCCATTTTCTGATGAAATTTCATTTGCTCAGGATTCAATAGATAGTTGCCCGCATGAATGCATTCAGCTTGTCCCTTCTCTACTTTTTTTTCGTTGTAATTGAGGGCTCTGCTCAAACTATGTGGGCTTGTTATTTTGACAACCATAGCCGGTAGATTTGGTCCATCCGTTCTCTTATTTGCTCTGTTTTTTTCAGGAAGCCTTCCCGGAATGACTGGTCATTCTGCAGCCATATTTTTACTTCAGAAAACCTTTCCATTGTGTGCAATCTTTTCACGGATTGGTTGTAGTTATTGCCGATGGCATTCAGCTCATTTTTGAGAAGAATTATTTCCCCTAAAAAATCATCCGCTGACTGGTTGCGGACTTTAATGACCACCGGTTTTTGAAGCAAAACATTACGGGCATACTCGCTTAATTTCCGGCAGGTTGTTTTTGAAAAATGCCCATGTATTATATCGTATTCTTTGGGTTTTACCCGGAACGAAATCCATGATTTCGTTGTTCCTGATTTTTCTTTGTCCATCACTATTTCATTTTCACTGTTTCTTCCAAAATGCTCATAACAACAAGCTGTCTCTATACTCCCGCCGACTACGGAGGCATAGGGAGCAAGATGCAATTGTGCAACAATTGAACATCTTGCCAGTTGCAGACCTGGCAACCTCCGGCTTTTATAAAGTTAGATTGTATCCGACTCCTAAAGAAGACCTGATCAAATTCTGTACAGGTGGTGATTGGCTATATGAAATAGCTTTGTAACGTAAATTATTTATCAATCTAAAAAGTGAAGTATGAGTAGTGCTGGAACAAATTTGAAAAAAGAAAAGTCAACCATTTTCTCCATGGTGTTAAGCAGTCCGGGCATGTCGGAAAATTGTAAGATTGTTTTACAGATGTCCCGGCAAAATGTACTGCTGTTAAGCAGGCTTATTGAAACCGGTATCTTAAACGCCAAAGGGAATTTTGAGGACGAAATTTTAAGTGCCTTGCCCGAAGAGTCTGCCGGTGAATTTAAAATTATCCATGAAGAGATTTTAAAGAAATCCGGCCTTACAGATTTCTACGAAAAATTGAAGTCGCTTTAAAAAATTTGGCTTGTCTTAGACAGGCCAAATTGATTTTTAAGAGTAAAAGAGAAGTTATAACAACCCCTCTTTTGCAAATGAAAAAAAATCTTCTGCCGTTATTATAACATGGTCATGAACTTTCATATTGAGGAACTGGGTAGCCCCGATAATTTTTCTGGTAACCTCTTCATCCTGTCTGCTTGGTTGGAGATTCCCCGAAGGGTGGTTATGAGCCAGAATCATACTACTCGCATTAGCCTTTACTGCCGCAGCAAGTATTATTCCCGGATCTACAACAGTACCAGCAACACCTCCCAATGATACCTGAAAGACTCCCAATACCCGGTTTGCACGGTTTAATAAAAGCACTTTAAACTCTTCCACCATTTCAATTTTTTCGGCATTCCAAACTTGTCTCAACAATGCAAATGAATCTTCTGGTCTTGAAATTTTCGGACGTTGCGAAGCCTTCACTTTTGTTTTGTAAACGAGTTCCAGTTCTGCTACCTGATACCATTCGGGGTTGATGATTTCCTTTTCCATAATAGGTTGTTTTAAGTGTTCAAAAATTTATTATGGAACATCTCCCGGTTTTGGGCGATAAAGTCCAAGATGGCAACGGAATAAATGATGGCTTTGCGGGTGGGTTTTGTGTTTATGCCGGAAGCTCTTGGACGCTTCAGAAGACCAAAACCGATCTTCGTGTAATGATGAATAAAATAACAATGAGCTTTATAGTGTCTGGCGAAATGAAAAAATTGAAACTGCTACTACTATCCATCTGAAACAATAAACCAACGAGCCGACCCCTAATGGTCGGCTCGTTTCCGGGCTTTGTATTGCTTAATTCACCATATCCAGTTGTCCCTTAAAAAAGTCCTCGCAAAGATTAAAGGCTTTCTGTGTCCTGGCTTGTGCCGTTCCACCGTATAACATGGATTTTAGTTTGGCTTCATCATCTTTATAATTCCTGACATTTTGAAAATATCCTGTCACGGCATTATAAGCCCCAAATAGATTTCCTTTGGTAGTTTCCTGTTGCTGTGTCGGGCTGGTCATTGCATACTCAAAAACTGAACTACACATATTATTAAAGCAGGTAGATAATTCATCCCATTTCCCGGTATTGATATTTTCCAGCACTTCTTTATTCGGCACCATTGCCAATTGAATTAACCTGTGCAGTTCAGGGTCAGTCACCTTTACTTTAGTCCAGTTATTAAAAATGGTTTCTAATTGGCCGGATAACTGGTTTGAAATTCCCAATACTTTATGGGCTTGCTCCAACCTGTCTTTTGCGTTGGCGGTGTGCCTGATTTTAATACTGTTGGAAAAATTGCGAAGGGCGGCGTTCAAAGTATTATTACAAACAATGCGAACCGGAGTAAAGGCGGCGGTAATACTGCCATAACCATCGTGTGAGGTAGTGAGGAATAAATACTGTTCTATTAAATCATCCTTACCTACCTTGATATAGGAAGGTAATTTAGCGGTAATAAAAATCCGTTCACCTTTGCCCAATGCCCCGGCGGTTTCATACTGGATGCCATCACCACCCACGATAGAATCAAAGAAGGAAAAAGCGTCTATGTTCTGGACAATTTCATAATCCTTACCAACTACTCCCAGAACATTACCTGTATCCTGCCGGATAGTTGCAAAGTGTGTTTTTATTTTCTGTGTAAAATCCATTGCCTGACCATCTGCGCTAAAATTGGTGGTGTAGATGTTCTCTTTGATTACTGTAAAATCAAGCCCTGCAAATTTGAGGGCTTCGGCACTGGTGGGATAGTTGTCTAATACCTTTCCCAATCCATGCCATGCTTTTTCTTTAACTGAAAAAAAACTGTGCTGTCCTGTTTGCTCATTAAAATTTAAGTTATGTGCCATAATTAATTACCCAGCTTTAATTTGTATGCCGCAGGCGGTACTGCTGCGGTTTGGTTTATTAATAATTACAAGGAATTTGAAAAAATAAAAACCCATCCCGTAGAAACGGGACGGATTTATCAACACAAAAACTAAAAGGGCAAATCATCAACAGGTTCGGTAAGTCCTGCTGCTGGTTGCAAACTGCCCTTTTCGTTCACGACTGTTTTACTGTTACCGGTTGAGTGAATTTTGATAGTGTCCGCATGAACATTGATTGATGCCTTTGCCTCTCCTTTGAGGTCAATCCATGCGTTGGGAGTTACCCTGCCAACAATTTCCACCAACGCACCTTTTGTTAAACGGGCTGCAATGGCAGTACTAATCCAGTAACTGCAATTGTAATAGGTGGTAGTTTGTACACCCTCGCCACCTTTGGGTTTGTAGTAATGATTCTCCGCTACGGAAAAATTAACTACCTGCTTTTCGTTTTTCAGTTGTTTAACAACTGCATCGCTTGTAAGTCTTCCAATGATTAACATAAACTGTGTTTTTAAATGATAAAAAAAAATTGTTTTGTAAAAGAAAAAGGGAAAAAAGAAAGTCTTCCTCCCGGGCCTGCTCCCTCCTCGCCAAAAAGCAACGGAATAAATGAAGGGGCTGTGAGAAGGGGCTGTGTTTATGCCGGAATTTTTTGGCGTGCCTTATGTCATCGCAATAATGGCAGGCACGATCTTGACTTTCGCATTGCTCCCTATTCGTTACAAAACGGTGCTAACGGAATCTGAAAAAAATGCCCAATGAACCAAAAGATGAAAGGAGCGTCGCAAGGGACGATGCTATGAAATACCACTGCTGGTAAAAAAGAAAAGAAGAGAATAAATTACGCTGTAACAATATTGTTGGAAGAAGCAAATTGAAAACCTTTGTCTGTAATAGAAACAACGGCAGTATTAAGTTGTTTCATAATGATATGCCTTCGTTAGTCAGCTCATTCAAATACAAAACAATTTCATCCCAGGGATAATGCTGACGTAAAATAATTTTATTGGTCGTGATATTACTCATCGAAGGCTTGTTATCATTTTAACGAGGTCATAAATCACCTGCAATGTCTGCCACTTGTATTACATAATCCAATAATAATTCAATTCTTAATTTCCATTTTGTAAAATCAATTTCTCTTTTCAACAACCGTGTAACAAATTAATTTCATAATCTCCTTCGTTTTGTTTTTGTGGTGTCTTTTTTGTGTCAGGGTATTTGTCCCGCCTCAGCGGGAGTAATACCCCAATATCCATTATAAAGTCATAGTTTTTGGCGAAGCGCAAATACTGTGACGGGTCTGCGAAGGACGTTATGGAATAATCCCCTGTAACGGATGAATGGATTGCAAAGTCCTGTGTTCGTAATGGCCTTGATCAGGGTGCTGGTTTGAGGACATGGACTTTGCTGCAGCGTTGGATTCCGTGGAAGCGGCGGATGGAATAACGAACTTGCGAATATTACACATCTGCTATCCGTGAATTTAGCAATCGGAATGAATTTACCTTCTGTGATAATTTCTTTTATCGGGAAGTGTCGAAGGATAATTAGCAGTTACTCATTTTAAGTTAGAGAGTTAAGATTAATAGTGGCGTCGTTTAAATTTTAAGTAATTAATGTTCTGGAGAAGTTATTACTGATACAGGACACGAATTTTCAATGAATTGTCTCCAGTAATAGGGAAAAACATAAGTCCTGTAATGGCGGCTGGCGATTAGTCCAATTGACCAGAATTTATTTTTAATAAACAGGTATTCTTCTTCCGGGCAATTATGAATATGGTCTACTAATGTAAGGAACTTAAAGTCTTCAAAAGTTTCTGTAAGCTTTATGTTGGAAAGG
Organism: Chitinophagaceae bacterium IBVUCB2; assembly: GCA_002127295.1. Taxonomy (GTDB): domain Bacteria; phylum Bacteroidota; class Bacteroidia; order Chitinophagales; family Chitinophagaceae; genus JJ008. The sequence goes on along the minus strand of NFUV01000002.1, from coordinate 528,528 downwards.
CAATAACCTGTAGCTGGTAAAGCACATTGCGTGTACAAAGAGTCTTCTGTTTTACTATCCGGAAACCATAGTGTCAAATCGAATTCAGTAAAAACATTTTTAATCAAAGTAAGAAACGCATCATATACTTTTGGATCGTTAATGGATATTCCCCATTCTGTGAGTGTTGTCAGCAATGATGACGATCCATATTTATATTCTTGTCGCTTTTTATAATTAATATCCAGTTCGAATATTTCATCAATGTTATTTGAATATAACGGTGCAATATTTAGAAATATTTTGGCGTGAGCCAATTCATTATTAAACTCAATCAGTAATGTTCTTATATCATTTTGCTTTTCTAATTTCATTAATAGAATGAATGCAAGATTAATCTCTATAACCTGGTTGTCTGCTCTGGGGTTAAAAACAATCCGGTTATTATTGAATAGGTTAATGATCCCTTCTGCACATCTTAAAGCATATTCTTTTAATGTTGTAACTACTTCATCATTCTTGTTTTCATATAGCTCCCCGATTTGTAAAAACTCTAAGCCTGCGAGGGAAATAAGCCCTAAATGCTCATAGGTAATCATATTGTAAGTAACTGAATCTCCACTATGCCTGCTAAATCCGTCTTTAATTTCACAGACCGGTAAAATTTTGGATAGGTAAAGAAGAGTAACATTTTTACGAATCACCAACATGTGTATGAACTCATTAAAATAATCTTTGTCAATTAATTTTTCGTTTGTGTTAATGAGTTTCCAAAATCTTAATAAAGTAATTTCTGAGGCTTTCAATCCAAGCCGGGAATCATCTTCTCTTTCGCAATATGAAATAATGATTGATAATATAAGAGTTACCTTTCGTAATAACTTTATGTTTTGTTTCTTTCCTTTCTCTTCAGGGATAAATTGGTTAAGTATTTCATCCAATAAGACTTTGTAATCCAAAAAATCATAATCCGGGTTAAACAAGTAAACGATGATTTTTCTAAGCATCATTCTACCTTCGTCAGATAAAACCTTCTCACTAATCATCCTGTCATGAACCATATTTACTATCGTTTCTAATTGCCAGATAGAAAACTGGTATTGATTATATTGTTCTGTAAATGCTACCCAGTTCTGCTGGATGGCAGGTTCATTTACACCATTATGTGCAACAATGATCTTAATTGGTAATGTGCGGTGTTCCGGTGCAAGATTGTTCCGAACGAAAACTGTCGCAATTTCAGTAAGGGAAGGCTCAAGTGCCTGAACAGAACCCTGCCAGTTTTTACGATCCAGATTCCCTTGTTTAACCGTGATCAGGAATACTTTTTTCTGGTTATCGTCAGCATCCAATCCTACTGCATATATATCTACCCCATACTGACGCACACCTTTTTGCGGGCCATAGATAATCTCAAAATCATATTCACGGAGTAAATCCTGAAGGAGACTGTCTAATTCCCTGTCTTCTTTCAATGAAGCGATATAATCAGTCAATATTAATTTCATCCTTTTCTATTTTTTGGTAAGTACGACGGATAAATTCCTGATAAATGGGATTTAGCTTTTCACCCGATGGGAATTCTGATGTTACTGATATATGCCCCAATGGAGATGGTACATGCTTCAATTCATTAGCCCTGCGGATAGCCCAATTATTTGCATTTACCTGTGTAGATTTAAACAAGCTCATCAAGCTATTCTTTTCTGCCTTTTTAGGTATATCCGCAAAAAGTTTCCGGTAATAAAAATTATGAAGCTGAGAGTGATCTTTATAAGGGCGAATTTCTTTAGCGACAACTATACTTCGCAGTTGGGTAAAATAGTTTTCATAATAGCCGGTTACTTTTTCGAAGATATCCTTTGCAAAGGGAAGTAGCTGTTTGTCTTCTATATCCTTTTTTATCAGATCAAGTGTGCTTCTGTAATTGTAAATAAGGTATTCTGAAAGGATAAAATATAATCCTTCCTTTAAAACCTCATTTTCTTTCTTTATTGATTTTATCAACGATAAAAGGAGTGATTGAAGGATCTCCATCGAATATACATGCCCAACTATTTTATAAGCTACGAATAAACTTTCTTTATCGGTTAATGATTCATAAACTTCTGGTTTAAAAGAAAACAAACTTTTATCAAGAGCCGTAAGGGAAGTAATATGCAGAATAGAATTGTGTACCCATTTGTCATCTATTGCTAACCATCCAATGAACCTTGTTTGGAACATAGGGTAATCTTTCCTTATCATTTCTACCAAGGCATCTTCCAGTAATTCATTACCACCCATTATCTGAAGCCTGAAGGTGAAAAGGTCGTAGGCAAAGGGCAAGTTAAATTCGGCAATCAAGGTGAGCAGATAATTCAGTGATTGTTTATACTCTGGTTGGTTTTTACTAAAAATAAGATGTGTTGCTTTGGCGAACCATTCTTTATCCAATTGGGCCGGTTCTCTCTGGAGGAATTCTATAACTACATATATCTCCTCTTTATTTTCATCCTGGGATTCTATCATTGGATCAATAATACCATACACTTCGGTATTGTGAATATCATATATGCCACATAAACGAATGAACTCTTTCTTCTCCAGGACACCGGAACTCAGTTTGAGTGAAAGTAAATTGAAGTAACTGAGTTTATCAATATCCCTGTTCTGGCTGATGAAGCCAATTGCATGTAAAATAGTGTAGGAATTACCAGCATTTATGAGAGGGACTAAGAGTTCAGTATAATATGAAACTTCTTTTTTTTGTTTGTCTTTCAACCCCGACAGTACTGCTGAAAAAAAACGGTTAGTAAAAGAATAATTAGCAATTGTTTCCAAATTTTCCTCCACTTCTTTACCATTGTCAGGCTTATGCAGTATCCATTCACTGATCGATTTACCAATAGAACCAATAGCTAAATCCCTTTCCTGCACTTTCACAATTTCTGCGATCCAGTTGAGAAAGTCAGCTACCGAAGCAAAAGAAACCGGGAAAATGGATGAAAGTAAATGGATCTCACTCCAATTCTTAGCGTTAAATTCAGCGATGAATTGATGCCATTCCAAATTTGTAGTTCTAAGGAAATATGCAAGGCACGAAAACTTCAGTTCTTCCTGCAGGCCGGGTTGTGCAATATAAAAAGAATCCGCTTTCAGTTGGGCTAATACTTCTTTATGATTTTTACAACCAGCAATCTTTTCTTTTAGTGTGAAATGTATAAACAAAGAAAGGAAAAGATCCAAAGAGACGCTATTTTCATCATCAGCAATCAGTGATGACCGAAGATTGGCCTTTTGATGTATGAATTTGTAAAATTCATTCCCAGTGACTATTCTTTTTTTGAAATCAAAGTCCGAAGCAGATAAATTAGTGAGTAATACAGCGAAGTTTGCGTTATCAGTATGGTCTATGGTGTTAACCTGAATGATAGCTTCTAAAACCTTTTTATAATCCAAATTGCGTAGCATAGTATATTAATTAAATTTATTCCTGACATGATCGAAGGGGAAAGAGATTTATTAATCATTGTCATAAAGAAGTACCGCAGCTAATATCAATCCGGGTACAATCCAATCATTATGTTTTTTAGCAACAGGCTTCGCAAGCCGTTTGACTGATTGATAATTTTTAGCCTTGCTTATATTAAAGGATAATTCTTTTGCAGATGAAAGAGCGAAAGGCACCTGAAGGTTTCCTTCTTCATAAACAATTTCCGGGATCTGATAACTATTTGCTGTTTTAAGATACTGGGCTGTAAGTTCTATAATTTCTTCTATCGTAATTGGGCTATAATTGTTTTGTTTATAGATATTTTCGGCAGCTTTTAAAAAATTCAATGTAAATATGCCACCATGACGGCTGCTTTCATCGTAAGCAGGAAAACCATTGCCTGTTCCATGTATAATTTTGATTCCGGGATCGGAGGCAAGAATATATTGATCCAATATTTCTCTTGCTGTAAACAATCCTTCAAAAGGTTGTCGTTGATCGGGAATGCCGCTAATTACGGGTGGCTCCTTATCACGGCAACAGTCGAATATGCAAAGCTGTCGGGGGCTATCGTTCACTAAATAAAGATCATTCACAAAACTATCCTGAAGGTTAACCATACGGTTCCCTTCGGTACTGGTGAAACCGTGTCCTGAATAATAGGTAACTAAATAATCTGCGGTATTTTTTTCCAGCATTGCTACGATTTCTTTGACTCCGGGCTGCCAGAGTATTTCGATCTCATTTTCATTCCAAAGACCACCTCTCTCGGAATATAGGTATTCACTGAAGTTTTGTACGTCAGCAGAAACCCCATGCAAATAATTTTCACCTTCGCCTGCCGAACCAATCAGTATTGCTTTTCGTATGGGTTCAATCGGTCGCATGTGGTCTCAAAACATTTTTATTGGTTTGCCTGATACGCTTCATGTATGTTGTAAAAGGCGCAGCCTTCATCGGCTCTTTGTTCTCCAATTCTAATTTTGCTTTTGCTTTTATTTTAGCAGGAGCATCAATATAATTATTAAATACTTCAATACCCGTCAGGGTCTGATTTCCTTGGTATTTTGTCTTGCGGTAATTGATCTTAAATCCACCGGCCCTTACCAAGTCAAGGATTTGCGTGGTTAAAAAATGAAAATCCTTTGACGATGAAAAAGTGAGGTCGTCTACGAAACGGGTATAGGTAAGATTGTTTGCTTCGCTCAATGAAATTAGTTTTTTATCTATTTCATAAAATACAAGGTTGGCAATAGCCGTACTGGTAGGAGTGCCCTGTGGCAATTCAAATTCAATAGAAGTCAGCTTCGTGAGCCAATGGGCGATATGATTCGAATAGCCTAAAGAAAGAAAAAGGTTAAATATCTGTTTATGTGTGACACTTGGAAAGAAATCCTGTAAATCGGTAGCAAACTGGAATTTCTTGCCTTGGTGTTTTTTTGCGTTCGTAATATTGGTTTTCTTCTTAATGCCACCTTGAATATTTTCCGGTAATGCAATTCTCCCCAGTATATTAATCTTGATTGATTTCTGAATTTGCTTTAATTTATTAAAACTGGGCCTGATGATCCTTTGTTTTGGCGTTCCGTCGGGATATATTTTTGGTACATCAGTTACTTTATCCATTTTTTGCTCTACCCACTTGTCGTAATAATCATGAATGTTGTCACATAAATATTCTATATCACCCGGCTTACAAACTAAGAGTGAGGCCAGGTAATGCAGTTGATTTTTTTTAAACTGTGAAGATTTCATCTATTATCTGTTTTACAGAAGGACTGATAGCATTGAAAAATTCTTTTTTAGCAGGTTGGACATCATCTTCGGTAATGGATTGAAAAAAAAGAATAGGGAGGGGGACAGATAGTTTTTCAGCGATAGTTTTCAGAATAGAAAGATTGGGCTCTTTTTGATTGGTTTCAATCTGGGACAGATAAGTTTGTGTAATGCCACAAATGGGCGCAAACTCACCTTGGGTAAAGCCTTTGAGTTTTCTTCTTTTTTTTATTGTGCTTCCTAGATCCATAATGGAAAAAATTAGAGAGTGTCAGATAACATACAAACTTCTAAAGCGCATCCGTCAAACAAAAAATTTGCTAAGCAGTTCAACAGCCCTGCCAATAAGGAGCAGGGATGCAGCGTCTCCGCTTATTCGTTTTCGTTTATACCTTTTCAGGATAACGATCACTTGTCGCAGAAGGTTGCGGTCTTCATCTGATAAAGAACACCGGTTCTGGGTGATAGATTCGATACCTTGTATCAAACCATCAATGTGTTGAGATGACAATTGTAAAGCCATGACTTTAATTTTTAAATAGAAGGCAGAATTACCTTCCTTGCTAGTTGGTACTTCCTCTCTATCTAAAAAACAAGTTGCCAAGGTGTAAGCGATGTTCTTATTACACTCTCTAATTTACCTTGCTCAAATAATACTATAAGCTGTACTCTCTATACTGGCATGTACCTGTTAGTGCCGCAACCAAGTCAGGACTATTGTAACGAACAACGTAACGGCATAAGCGCAAGAGATGATCCCTTTCGGGTTGTCTTTGCAGACTATTAATTTAACTCCCCGGACAACTTGCCTCAACACACGATCAAAGAACTTGAACTCAAAAGTAGGAAAATATTACTGTGGGTTAATATTATTTGCTAAAATAGTTATCAACAATTGTGGAAAAACGTATCTTTGTAATGAAATACCTTAGAAAGGTAAAACTAGTAAATATTGAAAGAATTGGAACGCAAACCAATAGATATAAAACGTGAACGTGGCGGGACCAGTGAAATCGGCTCGGATGAAGATGGGGCAATACTTGAGATGTATAATCTTGATGGCAGGACCGTCGTTATAAAAGAAAAAAGCCTTTATGAATTTTTTCTCGCCGATAAAATTGATCCTAACAGGACTAATATTAATCTTCCAGGCAGTATTCAAAAACTGATCATCAACGAAGGTTCGGAATCAGAATTAGTTTCAGCAACTTTCCTGACTGCGAAGACATTGTTTCAATCGCAATATTTTAAAGGCATTGACACAGGTAAGGCCGTGAAACTCTCCCTGGATTTGTTAATCGAATTAAATGCCCTACAAAAGGAAGTGAACGATTATTTAGCTAAAGAAAAAGAAGTCAGCGAAGCTTATGAAGATCGGCGCAACAAAAATTATTCGTTTGCTGTCCCCGCAATTGGAAATGCTGAAACCCGCTGCACGACTATCTTTCAAAAGGCTGACCGATCAGAACAAATCCTTATTGAGATTATTATGCTTTTCCATGCTGCCGACGGGATAAAGATACAATCTCATTTTGCTGACTTTCACGTAGCCTTAAAAAACAAGTACGGGGAATCAGATCCCTTCTATACATTCATAGGGAAGACCCTGGATTTTATGAATATAGTCCGTGAATTAAGAAACTGTCTTGATCACCGCTTGCCTTTCGTTAAAGTAACCGATTTTGAATTGCGGCCTGACTCTTCTATTCTTTCTCCCACTATAGAGTTAAACTTCCGTAAGACAAAATTAGAGAGACATTCGCTATCGTCTTTTCTTACGGTTCTTCTTCCAAATTTTATTATGATATCGGAGTTGACTTTTGCACAACTGGCAGTGAAAAATTCTACGCCGTTTATTTTGCCAGTAGTAGTGAAAGAAATTCCAGAGGAAACCAGACGGTTCAAATTTATGAAATTTGCATTTTGGTCAAACTTTGGGGGCAGTGGGTGGTATCATCAGTAGCTTTGATAGGAAACGGAAATTAACGGTATTTAATGCCGGTAAAAGCATCGAGTGTATTGTATTTTGAGGAAATAAAAACCTAAACAAAACAATATGGATGTATACGATGAGAATGTTCTTCGGTTTGGCCTGAAGCCGGACATCGAATCAATAAAGGACGTGGAAGTAATTCATGATACTATGGTTCAGCTTGAGTTCAAAGCTGCTTTGGGGGATCTTTATTCCATGCCGCACTACAGAGGAGAACAAAAATTCGGCTGGGATCTCGCTACCAATCTATTCCGAATAAAATCTTTTCAGGGAGATAAACCAAAAGCAATGCAGGCTGTCAAGGATGGCGTAACAGAGTTTGAAAAAGTCATCCGGTCAAATTTTGGAGATGGTGCTTTACGGAACATATTTGATAATGAAAAGCATGGAAAGGATTGGGATTTATTATTCCAGGCGCAACATGCCAGTATAAAGACCTGCTTATTGGATTGGTCGCCTACTATTTATGCCCCGCTATATTTTTGTACGGAAGAAAGTAAAGATGAAGACACAGAAAAATCGGACGCACAATTTTGGGTTTATATGGTTCCTTTTGCAAAAATCAAATCGCATAATGAATTTCCAGTAAAAGATAGTTTCTATGAGCAAGATCCTTATGCGCTTAAAGAAGGCTATATGATTAATGTTTCAATTTTTTTGGATGATTTATCGAAAAGAGCTTACGAAACAAGAATGTACCACCAAAAAGGTCGGTTCTATCTATCAGGGTATGATTCAGCGGAGATTGCTATGAATAAGCAGTCCGAAGTGGCCCAATACCTATATAGATTTCGGGTACCAGGAAAATATAAAGCAAGTATAAGAGCAGAGCTAAAAGAAAGAGGAATCAACCGGGAGTATTTATACGGGCCTGAGAATCCGAATCACCAAGCGTTAATGGACGCTATTAATAATAGGATATTCATTTAAAAACATAAAAGAGGAAATGGACAATATTCAATCAGATAATGAAAAATCGGGTTGTTATTACTTTACTACTTTTTATCCTTCCAACTTATCTCTACCTGAAAAGGCCAGTTTCATTTTTGAGTACGAAGAAAGAAATGTAGTTGTATTTATTCATCGCCGGATAAAATCGCTAGTAATAAATGATTTTTCAAATAAAATTATCAGGACAGAGGAACACGGGCTTATTAAACATGCCGTTGAAAATAAAGAGATACTAATTAGCAACCTCAACATGGCTGCTGAAATTGAACATAGCGGATACTTTATTATTGATCATAATAAGCATTTGCATAAAGAGATATATAATTTACAGCACGCAGAAATCATCATCAGCTTTGAAACCTTTTTGAATTTTGATAATTACGAATTTTCTAAAAGGGTATTAAAATATTTTATTGAATCGTATAGAATGGTTTCCCATGATGTTTTGACATTATCCCAAGATAAAATCCCATTTTACACCAAGATTTATAAGTATGATTTCCATCTATATTCCGACGAAGAGTTAAAACTTACTGAAAAAGAAAGATTAAAGTTACCCCGTGATTTACAGTTTAAGTTTCATGAGATTTCCATTCCATTTTGGAATACACAAGGCAGGAAACTTATAGCAAAAGATGATGAGATTGTCAAGAATTTAAAAGAGTTCCTTGATAGTAAAAAAACTCCAGGGTTGCTTACGGATTTTATTTTGCGGGCTTCCGAAGAATTAAATGTCCATAAGAATTTTAAATATTCTTTAATAGAAAGCTGGACTGCATTGGAGATAGCTATCGTTTCCTATTTGAAAGATTTAAAGCTGGCGAAAGGTATTTCTAAAAATAAAATTGATGATTATGAAACAAACGTTGGAATATCTTATTTGATAAATATTGAATTACCGTTAGTCCATGCCACTAATGATAATGAATTTAAAGAATTATTGTTAAGCATTGATTCAGTCCGAAAACTTAGAAACAAAGTTATCCATGATAACAAGCAAGTTTTGGAAGAAGATGCTGCCAATGCAATAAAAGCACTAATTTGTTTTCTGACATATATTGGGTACAAGAAGTATTAATTATGCAGAAACTATTTCTCTTTTATATCTGTAAAATTTGCCTTTCCAATACCATAGTATTTGATTTCGTCCCGGCTGAATGGCTATTACCGTAAATACTGTTCATAAAGCCGGGGCGAATTGAAACACCCAATTCCCTTATTTAGCCGCCGTTTTATGACTTTTTTTGCCGAAGGCTTCATAAAAAACAAGGTGTAATTACGGTTGCCTGTCTGCTACAGTGTTTCCCAATATCTAACACAGACAGTGAATTTTATTCAGGATTTCTTCTTTGGTTCTCATACATCAATTTGTTTAGATCTTATTCTTTTTTTAAAGGAGCTGTGGTAGGATATCTTGTGTCCAGGTGATCTTCGAAAGTATATGTTATATCATGTTTCTCGCCCTTTTTAAGTTCATCCAAATTGAAGTTGAGACGATGTTCTTTCGGATTTCCGAACTTTTTTGCGAAATGCTTGTCGATAAAAGGCGGCATATTGGGAACAGTGATTGTTGTCTTGCCATCATACATCCATTTATCCTGTTTATTAAGTGGCAATACCAATTGATAAGTATGGTTATGAAACATGATGCATACTATATGCATCGGAACGGGTTGCATTTTATTTTTTTTTTCAAAAAAGAGTACCAAGGGACAAGGAAAAGCGGGTCCCGGATGAACATACATATTCATTTTATACATCGGGTTATCTGGTTCTTCATTCTTTTTTTCGGAAAGTAGCATCGCTAATGCAATGGAATATTCTTTTACATCAGTTTGCGGCAATATTGATAAGCCGATTTTAAGGAAGGCTTTATATACATGATGAGGGTTATAAGAATGGCGGATCGTATGGAAGGTTATTTTCTTATTTTCTGCATCCAATGTAAAATGATCGTTCTCTTCTTCATGTGATTCAAGGCGTAATTTTGGAATATCAGCAGGTGTTTCTTTATCCTTCATTACGATAAAGGTCTTGTCCGGGGATTTGAATTTTAGCGATCCTTTCCAGGCATTACCGATAAACATCGCACGGCTGACACCTAAAAAATTTGCTAGGTCGTTTTCATATATTTTACCAAAAAGGTTGTTGCACTTGTCACATTCAAAATCAGAAAGTAAATGGTCGTTCCCTAACAGATCCGGAACAAGGTGTGCTTTTGATTTGAATTTTTCATCTTTGCTATAAGTGGCCTTACAGAACCGGCAAATACGTTCCTTCTTTGGAGCTAAAGGACGTTTGTGCAATTCGTCACAACTAACTAGGTCCTTTAACCTATAGTAACCCATAAACTTATCAAATGTCTCACTAAATTCTGCAATAGGATTACCGACAAACTCCCGCCTGACTATTAGTGGATTCTCAGAAATCTGTATCAATTTTAATCTGAACATGGCATTCTCATTAAATTCTTTCTCCTGTATCCCAATTTCTGTCTGTCTAAAAATTCTCCTTTTCCAGCATTTCCTTAGTTCCAATATGCAAATGTTTTTTACTCAGTAGATCATCTATTAATTTCTTACCATACTGTTTATTTATTTCTTCGACCAAATCCGCTATATCAGTTTCTTTATCTACTAATACTGCTTTTACATCTTGAATAGCGAACTCTAATAAATAGGGATCTTTATGAAAATGAGGCTTTGCTTCCTTATCCCATTTTTTGTAGTCTTCACTTTCTTCAACAAGAAATGATAAGTCCGGGTATAACTTTCTCCATTCACGATCATTATATGCAATGAACTCTTTCCCTTCAGCTGTAGTAACCTTATAGGGTTTGGTCAGTGTTATGATTGCCAGATTGGTATCATGAAATGTTTTGCTGTGCTTTGAAACTATTTGTATGAGTTCTTCATTATAATGCATCGATAAATAATCTAACATTGCTACTGATTCGGCAGAAGTGTTAGTAAGTTTCATCATCTTCGAAATCGGCCCACACTTACAGTCACTAATTTCTTTTATCTTTTCTTTAAGATCGTTAAGGAATGCAAGGAAGGTTGAATTGTCAATAAATGTATTTAGCGCATTATAAAGAAGCCCATCATTATAAGTATAGACAACAGGATTTATTCGATTTTTTATTGCCCATTCTCTCGCCATGCAGATGGCGTAGCCACCATAATAGATTACTTCCTTTTCTCCCACATCTCTTATTAAAATATTACTAAAAGAGACCATAGGAACTTTGATGTTTCTATCCGCCAATTTTTCATTTGCATAAGAAGGCTTAAAGCCATGCTGGAAAATCTTTTTTAATGCTTCTGTGGTTTTAGTAAAATGAAATAGATAGTCAACTTGTTTAAGCATAGTTTTCCTGTTTTATTATTTGTACATCCTGTCTAACGATCAGTCCCTTCCACACTGACATTCTTCAATGAGGTTTGGCTGGTAATAATTAATGAAATCACGAACATACAGCAGTGTTTTTTCAAATTCGAAATCCAAACTCATTACATACAGGTTTTCATAAAAGTTTGGTACGTTGTCTCCTTCAAATGATTTAGTATGTACTACTTCGTCCCTGAATAGTTTTAGTTTTTTTATCTGTTCAAATTTGTGTGTATGTTCGGCAACAAAATTCTTTCCGGTAATTTCCGGAAGAATCACCTTTAGTTTTTCGATGAAGTCAATATTCCGCTGAACTTGAAACTTATTATATACCTCAATTTTTTTATCCTGAACAGGTCTCCGGTATTCGTAATCTTTAGGAATGCTTTTGTTTATAAAGGCTTCAATGGACAGGAAAAGGAAGATAGTATAGCTGCTGACAATTGAAAAATACCAATAAAAATTTCCCATTGTAGCACCGAGGTTCTGGTCGAACATTTTTAAGGTCTTAAATATTTCCTCCCGCAGGTCCTTTATTTGCCTGTAGTTATTTCTGGCAGTGTCAAAATAGATCACAATTGGATCTGGTTCCGGAAGCAAATAAGTTGTGCCATCTTTTTCATATTTAAAAGTCTGGAACAACTCGTTGTCTTCGGTATAAACCATACCATAATAGCCATCTAATTTTTTTGTTTGATTTCGGCTATCTGCTTTTCATCGACCGGTATATTTTCCAGCAAATTGGTTACGTCCTGCCCAACTTTTAGATGTCTCACATATTTTTTTACCAAATGTTTCATAATTATTGGTTTAATCGGAACATATAAAATTAAGTTTCTTTATTGAACCAGACTGACTTTGGCCTACATCTGCCAAATCTATACAAGCCTCTATAGTTTCCTGTCAATCTTCACTTTATATAGACATATAAGCAGCATTTTTTACCGCTTATTCGTCCTGCTATTATAAAAAGTCCTTACATTAGCCAACAGCCAATAAGTGAATAAAGTTCCGTCATATAGCCACGAACCCGATCTTATCCGGCATTTTACCGCCGGGGAAACGGCGGCTTTTACCACCGTGTACAGGGAGTTTTATTTCAGGGTTTATCAGTTCGCCAGACGCTGGCTCCCTGAACGGCAGGATGCAGAGGATGTGACGGCGGACACTTTTGTCAAACTATGGGACCGGCGGGAGCAGTTCAAGACCCTGGAGAATATTTCTGCTTTCCTGCACGTCACTGCCCGGAATGCCTGTTACGATTTCCTGAAACACTCCCAAGTCAAATCGGGCAAGAAAGACGAACTGGTACGGCAATTATCCGCCGCCAGCGAGGCTGACTTCAGCTTCCAGGAGATCCGGGAGGAATTCCTGAAGCTGGTCTATGTGGAGGTCGAGAAGATGCCGAAAAAAATGAAGGAAATCTTCCTGCTTTCCTATGCTGAGGGGCTGAAACCTGCCGAAATAGCCCAAAAACTCGATTTAAGCGTCCAGACGGTCAGTAACCAGAAAACCAACGCTATTAACCTGCTCCGGCTGGCACTCGGCGACAAGCCCCTGTTGCTAGCCTTCCTGCTATGTCTTGAAATGCCAACCGTCTGGCAGGCCTAGTCCCATATTAACTAAACCTGAACTTCCTGTAAAATTTTCATTATTTTTTTTAGTAGGATTTACCGGCTCAATCGTAGTCTTTTAAGTATGACCGAAAATCAACAAATAAGCCTGCTGCTGTACAAACGATTGCAGGGCAGTCTATCAGCGGAAGAAGAAACAACGCTGGAAGCGTGGCGGACAACCAGTTCCCAAAACCAGCTGCTTTTTGAAGAATTGATGAATGAGGAAACACTGTCAGTGGCTATTGCTGAATACCATCCGGATAACAGACAGGCTTTGGAGAACCGGATTTTTGAAAGGGTAAAGGAACAGCGACCTATTGTTAAAGTAATATCTATTTATCGCCGCAAATTTTTCCGTGTAGCCGTTGCCGCTTCCATCGTGCTGATGCTTGGACTTGGTACTTATTTCGCTTTTTTCAATAAAACAAGCCAACCCGAAATCGTAAAAACAATTATCTCAAAAGATGTGGAAGCCCCGAAAGTTACCAAAGCAATGATCACACTCGCTGACGGAACAACCGTTGCTCTGGATAGTGTTACCAGTGGAACACTTGCTATGCAAGGGAATGTAAATATCATTAAAAATGAAAATGGGGAGATTGTTTATAGTGGAACAGATGATGCTGTAGGATACAATACACTTGTCAATCCGAAGGGAAGCCCTGTGCAAAGCCTGACACTCGCTGATGGCACAAAGGTTTGGATGAACGCTGAATCAACGCTCAAATATTTTACCAGTGTCGGAAAAGTTGACAGAAGGGTTGAAATAACCGGTGAATGCTATTTTGAAGTGACACATAATACCACAAAACCATTTATAGTAAAAGATATAAACCGGGGTACAGCAATACAGGTGTTGGGAACTCATTTTAATGTGAATACATATGCAGATGAACTTATAATGAAAGTGACCTTGCTTGAAGGCTCTGTAAAAGTAATGAAGGGATCATCATCCGGTATATTGAAGCCAGGTCAGCAAGCACAGGTTAACCAAGACATAAAGGTAATTGACGCTGTGAATCTGGTTGAAGTGATGGCATGGAGAAATGGCTACTTCCAATTTACCAATGCTGATATTGGAACGGTCATGAGACAGGTGGAAAGATGGTATGATGTACAGGTAGTATATGAGGGAGAAAAACCTACGGGACATTATGCAGGTGAAGTATCCCGAAATGTTAGTGCTGCAGAAATGCTGAAAGTGATAAAGGCAAGTGGTGTGAATTTCAGAATTGAGGGAAAGAAGATTGTCGTGATGAAATGACAAAGCTGAGTTCTTATGTTAGCTCAAATAAAAGCCAGAAGTGCTAGTGACACCTCTGGCCGGATGCCTGGGCTAACCCAATTATACCATATCCCGGAAAGGACTGCTTATTGTTTAACCCAAACAAATCAAAGTTATGCTATTAAAGGCTCTTTGTAAAGGCTACCCATTGGGTAGATTCTTAACAACCAAAACGCTGTTGATTATGAAATTTACAGCCTTCTTTTTCTTTGTTGCTGCCATGCAGGTGAGTGCTACAGGTAATGCGCAAAAAATTACTATGTCGAAGCGAAATGCCCCGATTACGGAGATATTTCAATCCATTAAACAGCAAGCCGGAGTTACCTTTTATTACAAAGTGGAGTTGCTGCAAGAGGCCAAAAATGTTACCATAGAAGTAAAGGCTGCAAGCCTGGAAGAAGTGCTAAATCTTTGTTTTAAGAACCAGCCTTTCAGTTATGAACTAATTGGAAAAACGGTAGTGCTAAAACCTATTGCACCTGTTGTTATCAATTCTGACAATTTACTGTTGGCTCCACCCCCCATTGATGTTAAAGGCCGGGTTGTAAATGAAAATGGTGAAGCGGTGATAGCCACTGTAAGCGTAAAAGGAACCAGGAACGCCGTTACCACCGATATAAACGGTTTCTTTACTATTAAAGGAGTGGATGAAAATTCAACCCTTGTTATAACCGGTGTGAATATTGAGACCTATGAAATAAAAGTGAGTGGAAGAAATGACCTGGCAACAATCAGTACAAAAACAAGAATTGTACAAGGGCAAGATGTGCAAGTGGTAAGCACGGGCTATCAGGATATACCAAAAGAAAGGGCCACAGGTTCTTTTGTAAAAATTGATAATGAATTAATCAACAGAAGGGTTAGTACAGATATACTGAGCCGTATTGATGGTATTACAAGCGGATTAATATTTAATACCAATAGGCGGCAGGCGAATGACATAAGTATCAGGGGCCGCAGTACCATCTTTGCTAACGACAAACCATTGATAGTAGTTGATAATTTCCCTTATGATGGCGATATAAATAATATTAATCCAAATGATATAGAAAGCATCAGCGTGTTGAAAGATGCTGCCGCCGCCTCTATATGGGGAGCAAGAGCAGGAAACGGTGTGATTGTAATTATCACAAAAAAAGGAAGATTTAATCAGGCTTTACGAATTGAGTTAAACAACAATGTAACATTTGGAGAAAAACCTGATTTGTTTTATAACCAGAATTACCTTGCATCATCCAGTTTTATTGATGTTGAAACCAGCCTTTTCAATCAGAGTTACTATTCTTCGGATGAAACTTCGCCAGACCGTCCGATCCTATCGCCTGTTGTAGAAATCCTTATAAAGAAAAGAGACGGGCTGATTACCCCTGCGGAAGCGGATGCCCTGATTAATGCATTGCGTGGAAATGATGTAAGAACCGATTTATCAAAATACATTCACCGAACAAGCGTTAATCAGCAACATGCTATTAATTTAAATGGGGGAACTGAGAACATTAATTATAATTTTTCTTTAGGGTTTGATAATAATTTGCTTACAAATGTTGGCAATTATTACAAGCGATATACGTTTAATACACTGAATAACTTCCGTGTTACAAAATCACTGGTTGTTACCGCAGGGCTAAATTATGTACAGAGTGAAAGCCAGCGGAATAGCCCGGGGTATGAAAACATCTCATCTGGAAATAACAAGGCCCTTTATCCCTATGCTCAACTGGCAGATCAAAGTGGCAACTCCCTGCCAATATTTTATACTCTCCGAAATAGCTTTGTAACCAGCCTGCCTTCACAAATGCTGGGCTGGCAATACAATCCTATAGATGAAATAAAGCTTGCTGATAACAGAAACATTCTTACTAATACCAGACTGACCCTTGGTGTAAAGTATAGTATTTTAAAAGGGCTTGATGCTGAATTTAAGTATCAGTATGAAAAACAAAATACTTCCTCAAAAAATCATAGAAGCCAGCAAACATATTATGCGAGAGATTTAATCAACAGGTTTACAGATGCAAGTGGCGGTACCTATATCAGACAAGTACCTCTTGGCGGAGTGCTGGATTTAAGTTCGACGGATCTAAGGTCTCATACAGGCAGAGGACAGTTAAATTTCAACAAGACATGGAATCAGTCAAATGAAGTAAATGCTATTGCCGGTGCAGAGATAAAGGAATCAATAATTAACGGCAACAGTTCCAGGTACTATGGATATAACGATGATCTTGCCACTTCGGCGCAGGTTGACTATATCACCTTTTTCCCATTATATTATAATACGGCCAATTTTGCAACCATCCCAAATGGGAATTCTTTATCTGGCTTTACAGACAGGTTTATTTCCACATTTTTTAATGGTTCATATACTTACAAAAAAAGGTACACCGTATCCGGAAGTGCAAGAAAAGATGCTTCCAATCTCTTTGGTGTCAAGACAAATCAAAAAGGTATTCCATTATGGTCTGCGGGAGTTTTATGGAATATCAGTAATGAGAAGTTTTATAACACTAAATTATTTCCAACCCTTAAATTAAGAGCAACTTATGGTTATAACGGCAATATTGATAAATCCGTTACAGCCTATCTCACCGCAATAGCATTTGGTTTTCCTGCCAGTCAAACCGGGTTGCCCTATGGAGCATTATTGTCTCCCCCTAATAAAGAGCTCAGATGGGAAAAAGTAAAGACTATCAACCTAGGAGTTGATTTTGAATCCCGTAATAAAATAATAGGTGGAAGCATAGAATATTACATTAAATCGGGATCAGATTTATTCGGAGATGAATTTATTGCACCTTCATCCGGCATGCTGCAGGTGAGAGGGAATTTCGCTAAAACAAAAACACAGGGTGTTGACCTGATTCTAAACTCTGTTATTAGTAACAAAAAATTCAAATGGGATGTAAACTTTCTTTTCAGTTATGTTAAAGAGAAAGTCACCAGCTATGATATTAAAGCAATCTCTACGAATTATCTAAATTATGGCGATAATGGATTTATTCTTTATCCATTAGAAGGAAGACCACTGTTTTCTGTTTACAGCCTGCGATGGGGAGGACTTGATCCACTAAACGGCGATCCCCAAGGATACAACAAAGGTAATCTCACTAAGGATTATAATGCTATACTCAGCGGCACAACACCAGAGGAATTGATTTATCATGGGTCAGCGATACCTGTTGCCTTTGGTGGATTGCGTAATAACTTTTCATTTGCCGGGCTTACTGTTTCAGCGAATATGGTTTACAAATTCGGCTATTATATACGCAGGCCCTCTATTTATTACAACCGGCTTTACACAGGATGGAGAGGACATGCGGACTTTGAGAAAAGATGGCAAAAAGCAGGTGACGAAAAAATTACCAATGTTCCTTCTATGCCGGCAGTGCCATTCTCTTCCAACAGGGATGTGTTTTATACATTTTCAGAAGTGTTAATAGAAAAAGGGGATCATATCCGCTTACAGGATATTTCAATAAGTTATCAGTTAAAGGAGAGATTTCTGAAGAAAACGCCATTCAGGGATTTACGAATTTATGCGTATGCTAATAACCTTGGAATAATCTGGAGGGCAAATAAAAGTAATATAGATCCGGATATTTCCAATTACCCCGACATTGTTTCGAACTACCCGAATCCAAAAACAATTTCCTTTGGGATTAAAACCACCTTTTAAACCTATTCAATTATTAAATTATGAAACGATTATCAATATGCCTGGGAGCTATAACGTTGTTAGCACTCTTCTCCTGTAAGAAAAATTGGTTGGATGAAAAACCAAATAAAGCATTGGTTATTCCTTCCACGCTGCAAGATTGTCAAATACTTTTAGATAATAATCAACGGTTAAACACCAGAGAACCGGCGATTGGGGAAATAGGTGCTGATAATTATTTCAAATACTTTGCAGACTGGCAGTCGGCACAGGAACCGGAACGTAACATGTATACCTGGATGCCGGATATATTCGGAACCCAGCCATCCGCCGAATGGAGAAATGGTTATGAAAATATATATTATGCCAATGCTGTGCTGGAAACTCTTGCTAAAATTGACGTTATTCCATCCAACAGCACAGAATGGAATGCCATCAGGGGAACCGCTCTCTTTTTCAGAGCACTTGGTCATTATAATATGGTTTCCCTTTTTGCCAAACCTTATGACCCGGTCAGCTCTTCAACAGATTTAGGAATACCAATCAAAATAAGTGCTGATATTAACCAAACTGCTACGAGGGGAAATGTACAAGGAGTCTATGATTTGATACTGGCCGACTTAAATGAGGCAAAACAATTATTACCTCTCTCTGTTAGTTTTAAAACAAGACCTTCAAAAGTAGCAGCAGAAGGATTGCTGGCAGATGTTTATTTAACCATGGGTAATTATGATAAAGCATTAGAATATTCCGATGCCGCATTAAGCAGGTATAATACATTGCTTAATTATAACACATTAAGTCCTGCCTCTAATACCCCGTTTACAAGGTTTAATGCCGAAGTCATATATCACTGTGTTCAAATTTCGTACGGAATTATTGTACTGGGGACTGGTTATGTTGATACGCTTTTATTTCAATCCTATCATGCCGATGACCTTCGTAAAGTTTTATTTTACAGAAACAGAACAGTAGGTTATAGTTTTAAAGGAAGCTATAATCAGTCGGGTTCTTCCTTTTTCTCAGGAGTTGCTACAGATGAACTTTACCTAATCCGGGCTGAATGTAATGCCAGGAAAAATAATGTTGCGGCTTCTATGAATGACCTGAATACATTACTGAGAACAAGATGGAAAACCGGAACTTATGTTGATATGATCGCAGCAAATCAAACAGAGGCATTAAGCAAAGTATTAATTGAGAGAAGAAAAGAACTGGCTTTTCGTGGCAGGAGATGGAATGATCTGCGAAGACTAAATAAAGATCCGAATTATGCAATTACCTTAAAGAGAATTCTTAATAGCCAAACATATACCCTCCCTCCAAATGATCTGAGATATGTGTATCCTATTCCGCTGGAGGAAATTACCAAGAGTGGGATTGAGCAAAACCCCCGACAGTAGAACTTTTTTATTACTAATTAAAATTATTCAGTATGAACAAATATTTGTGCTGGGCTGGTGTCCTATTGTTTTTTGGAAACAAAGTTATTGCCCAAAATAGCGTAAGCAGTCCCCAACTAACAGAGCTGACGATTGGCTCAACACTACCCAACTTAACTATTAACAATATTATTAACTATAACAAGTCAACACTTAATAGTAAGGATTTCCATGGGAGAATGTTGATTCTTGACTTTTGGGCAACCTGGTGTTCCCCTTGTGTGGCCATGATGCCGAAAATGGATTCTATACAAAAGCAATTTAGTAATGAAATTCAAATTCTCCCGGTTACCTATCAATCGAAAGCAGAAGTGCAACGGTTAATGAGTAAATCGGCAAGATTTAAAACGGTGTCTTTACCATTTGTTACCAGTGACAGTATATTCGGAAAATTGTTTCCGCATAAGGAACTACCTCATTATGTATGGGTGAATGATTCTGGAATGGTAATAGCTATTACCGGATTTGAGCAAATAACAGCAGACACCATTAGAATGATGCTGAACAAAAGTAAGGTTTCACTGAAAATAAAAAAGGATGTACTGAAGAATTACGACAGGGAAACTGCTGTATTATTCCAAAATCTTGGATTTACCGAGACTGATATTAAGTATCAATCCTTACTGACTGACTTTAAAGAGGGGCTTACTCCAAGAATGGATATCATAAGAGATAATAAGGGAATGGTCAGAAAAATCACCATGCTTAACAGTTGGATTAAATTCCTGTTTGCCATAGCCTGGAGTGATGATACCCGTTACTTCAACGGGTCAAAGATAGTTTTGGAGGTGGCGGATTCAACAAAAGTTATTTCCCATGAAGTTGGTGATAAATTTAAGGAGTGGTTGAAGGATCACTCATGGACCTATGAGTTAATTGTACCTGAACATCTATCCGCTAACGTCTACGAAATTATGCGAAATGATATGTTGCGTTTTTTCCCCCAATATAAAGCGGCAATTGAAAAAAGGGTAAGAAGGTGCCTGGTACTGGAGAGAACCACAGCAGTGGATAAAATAAAATCTAAAGGTGGGGAAACCCATATTTCTGTTGAACCATTTGAAGCGGTTCTCTTAAATTCTAAACTAGGTTTTTTAGTTTCACAATTAAATCATTTTCTCCAAACACTAAAGATGCCCGTGATTGACGGCACCGGATACGGGGAATCAGTAGATCTGAAATTGGAGACAAATATTACCAATGTAGAAAGTCTCCGAAAGGCACTTCAAAAATATGATCTTGACCTCATCGAGAAAGATTATGAAATTGAAGTGTTAGTTATCAAAGATAATAAGCAAGAAAATAAAAGTACGCCTCCGGGTAAGAAGGGGTTCAAATAAAAGATAGAAATGAAGTTGGGTTTTCTGATAATAGTCATTTTGGTTTTCGAAATGAGCACTAGTGGATGTAGATCAGTTAGCATAACTGAAACAAGTCGTGCCCTTAAATATACGGTAACCGTTACTACGAGGGAGAATGAAGTGACGATACCTGTTATAACGAATGTTTTTATGAAGTTTGGTGTGTTGGTGGTTAGTATGCAGACTCTTTACACGGCACAACAGCAAGTTGAGTATAGACTTACTTGCAGATGCGATAGAACAAAGCAATTAAATGAATTGAGAGATGAATTACTTAGCCAAGCTGATGTAGTGAAAGTAGATATTGAAAGGACTTACTAGCCATTTCGTTATAAATTAGTTTTCTCATCTGTGATGCCGTTGGTTGCGTATCACGTCGGGGTTTGTTTCTACAATGCCCTTTTATTTAGTTTTCTCAAAAACAAACAAGCAGTTAGTTTGGAAGGGAAGTGTAAAAAGCTTCCCTTTTTTTAACAAACCCAAAATGGAAAAAGAAATAATACAACAAGAAAAGTTAATGGAGTATCATCCGAAGACTTCAATTATTGCTATAAGTGGTGGACGAGTATTAAGTATTTTATTTTTTGAGATAACACATGTGAGCAGATATGGCAGTGAAACAGTCATTTATACTGTGAACAATTGTTTCAGAACCTATCGTAGCCTGCAGGATATTCTAAATGATCTGCCGGTAAATGAGTTTTTTATGGCACACCGGTCGCATATTGTTTCATTGAGGCACATGCGGGGTGTAAGAAGAAAGAGAATAGTGGTCGGAGAATACTATGTGCCGGTGTCAAAGTTTTATAAGACGCAATTGCTGGCCAACTTGGAAGAGATATTAGACAGGGAATATTTTTTCTATGAAGAAAATATTTAACTACTTATGAGTCCGGCGTATGAAAGTTTGCATACTGAAATGCTGGAAGAAATAAAGGAAAACCAGGATACTGATTTGCCCGAAGCGGAAAGGGCGGCAGTTGGGTTCTGGATAGCGAATAAATATTGGGATAAATTAAAAGTGATGGTTTCATCATCGGTGTTTACGGATGCTCTGGATGAAATTGAGTTTTTTAAAATCGTGAAGCCACAGTTTACAGGGATATATCCAGTATTTTACTATCATATCAGAAGCTTTACTGTTTATTCCCGACAAACGAGAGAATGAAATTACTTACTGGGAAGAAGAAATGAAACGGTATGATTTTTTTTATAATAAACATGGCGAATTTGTTGCGTATTACAAAAGTGATAAGTATGACCTTGATGCAACATATTTCACCAAAGCACCAAAAAACTGGCAACCAGTAATTGCTATGATGAGATATGACTCAGATAAAAAGTTTTGTTCGACACATGACTGGTTGGTAAGAGGGCTGGTGGCGCATAAGATGTATAACGAATATGCGAAAGGAAGGTGGGAAAGGATACGGTGTTGGTTTTGAGAAAGGCTTGGGGCTACGTCCGTAAGCTTTGCTTATTTCTCGCTTGCATCGGGATGATAAAGAAGAGCAAGGAAATGATGTTTACATAAGCCACCTATGTGAGTTCTTTGACTTATTGGCAATTGAGGGGTAATCCAAAGTTCTGAAAAGTGATGTTCTTTTCAACTGAGTAATAGTCATAGCCGAGTATGGTATTTATTATAACTGCGTTACGGTAAGGTCCTAAACTTAGGTCGGAAGCATTAAAGCCATGTGTTGATTGTTCCGCATTTTGAATAAAGATGCTCTTGTTATCATCTATGGAATAATCCAGGTTAGCTTTATATACACCCTGGTTATTTAATTGGATGTAAGGACGGAGTGGTTTGATGCAATCGGGAACGATTGGCTGATATCCGGTGGCAAGTATAACAGCACTGGTACTATGAACAAATGTTTTCTCCAGCTCCGTATGCAGAAAGGTTAATTCGCCATAAGCACTTATTTTTTTTAGTTCACAGTTGGGGTGTAGGGATTCATAGGGTAGGTTTTTGTCTAGCAGCAAATCATAAATATCGCTGATGAGGGAATGATTGATCCCCTTATACAAACCATCCTGGTCTGCGAGTATGGATTGTTTTTTCCTTTCAGGCAATGAAAAATAGTAATCAATGTAATCCGGCGTACTCATTTCGAGTGTTAGTTTGGAATAATCCATCGGGAAGAAACGTTTGGACCGGGTGAACCAGTTTAGTCCCCCATTATAACATTGTAGTAAATCATAGAAAATTTCTGCGGCACTTTGTCCGCTGCCTACGACGGTAATACTATCAAGTTCGGTTATTTTATCTTTTTTATACAAGTACTCAGAAGAATGAAGAATAGTTGAGTTGTCTTTTTGACCCAGTTCCGGAACATAGGGAATAGTGCCGGTGCCCAACACGATTTTTTGGGTAAGGTAGCTGTCGTTACTGGTTTTAACCCGGTAAAATTTATTTTCCTTTTCTATACTTATACAGGTTGTTCCAAACTGCAAAGTTGTTAATTGGTTTGCGACCCAACGGCAGTATTCATTATAGTCTGTTCGTTTAATGTAAAGGGTTTCCGCTATTGCAAAACGAAATTGACGTTTCTTGTCATGCAGGTAATTCATATAAATGAAATTATTGCAGGGGCTGGCCAGTGATACCAAGTCGGCGTAATAAGGCACTTGCAAGCGGGCATTGGGTAGCATTAAACCCGGATGCCAGTTGAAAGAATCGCTGCGATCAATGAACAGACAATTCAAATCGGGAATAGAATGACATAGGGCTGCTAATCCTAAATTAAATGGGCCGATCCCAATTCCTATAATATCATATACTTTTTCGGTAGGCATTATTCAGGGCATGGGTTAATAAAAGTGTTATCGTTGTAATTCCGATCATCCATATCAATGTGCTTGTCATGTTTAATTGCATGTAGCCGGTAAAGGCCAGACACCAACAAATGAAAACCCATTGAATGATATAAATGGTAGTAATGTTCTTACTGCAAAATGTCAGCAAGCGATAAAAGAAATTCGCTGGTATCTCCTTTGAAAGCCAGTGAAAGACAGACAGCCATGTCAACACAAATCCCAGATGAAATAAGGTATCTGCGGCATCAGTCCTGTAGAAGGGCAACCAATCATTTGATTGTACAGTAGGGGGAAATAAACAGGCAATTATAACTATTCCTGCTCCTGATAACCCTGTATTCTTCATCAATCTATTTTGATTACATTCTTTCAGCAGGTAACCGAGTGTCAGTCCCATGAGCGGATATACCAACCAGGGGAATATAGGGAAGAAAACATTGGGTGGGTGGCCGCCCAACAGTTGCAGGATATAATCAAGGGAACCTATTCCCGTGTGCAGATCCCAGACAAATGGTGACCCTATCATTATTGCAATGGCAGCTACAAAGGACCAAAAGTGATAATATTTCAGGCGATAAATAAAGTGTAAAACGAGATATGCAATGGCTGCGAAGTGAAGGATGTCTCCTATCAACAAGAAAAAACCGGCAGATGTAAAATCATTTTTTAATTGCAGTTCCTGCAAAAGATTCGCAGGCATTAAGCCCAGACCCAATGGAACAAGAAATTTAAAAAAGTTAAGCAGATATGCCGCTATCAATAAATAAAAAGCTCTTTGTAAAACATATTTAGGATTAATCTTTTTTGAAAACGTAAAAGATATACCCATCAGTAACATGAATAATTGTGCACCGGGGCCTTCTGCAATAAAACCGAGTACATCACCTAACGGGGATTGCTGTACTGTGGGTTGGCTGTATAACATTACGATATGAATTGAAGGCATGATAAGCACCGTAAACCCTCTTGCGAGGTCAAATGATTGGATTCGCTTCATGGAATTGAGTTTTGGTAATAGCATATAGGTTGGCGGTTTTGTAAGACAGCGTAATTGTTCTTTGATAGCTGAAACCAGATCGTTTAGCAGCGAGATTGGCGGCGGAGTTGCGGGCATCCGGTTCACCGAATAATATTTCGGCTGCACTGAATGAAAAATAGAATTTGATAAATGCTTTCAGCATGGATTCGGTTAGCCCTTTTTGTGATTTTCGTGGTGGAAGCATGAGAATGTGTAAACCACAGTTGCCGGGTGTCACCTCTACATGGTCTTTGAGTTCATCGGCTGCCACATTGTAACAATCAATTTGACAAACGATGTTGTTGTTGAAGAGGCCGATGAAGGAATGTGCCAGCGGGTTATCTAATACTGTCCTGTAAGTGCTGATGAGTGATTCTTTGTTCTCATTCAATTGCCAATACCGCCGGGTGTAAGGTTGATTTACCCAGTCATGGAGTGTGTCCATATCATTGGATAACGAAAGTGAACGGAAGGCAATCGTTCCGTTAAGGTCTTTATCAATAAGCAAAAAAAGAATTTCGTAATCCAGCATTCCCGGAAGGGGTTTGCAAAATAGAGGTGGTGGCATAATAGTTTGTTTTGGTTGAGTTGATAATGGCTGCAAACTAAAAGGCTCCCGGATAAAATGATTTTGCCAATCGTATTATTAATTAGCCTAAACGTATATTCTATGGATATTGAAATAACCGAAGAAGGAACAGGGCCGATACTTATCACTCAGGATATTCCTGAAGACATTAGTAAGAAACTATTGATGAATGCTATTCCCTATTTACTGAAAGGAGAATCCTGCGAGGCACTTTTCCAGCAGTTACCCGGTGATGGTTTTAATGTCTGGTACAGCCAGTACTGGATTGGAAACAGAGCAACCGTATTAAGGGCCAGGGCAGGTTCACCAGTTCTAGAATTACGAATAGCCTGGAAGAATCAAATAAATGGAACCTGGGATAATATCACTCAGCCAATCCTGAAAGAATATTTCTTTAGTGTTGGGTTTACACCCTATGTATTGACCCGTGCCGAATTTGAAGCCAATAAGGAATATATCACTATGGATATTCATTTTGATTTATCCTTTCTAGAAGAAATGGGCATGGATTTCAAGTCGCTTGATATTTTTCTTAAGAAAGTACAGAAGGACGAACCTGCGGAACTTTCTTCTTTTCCTCATTCCTGTCCCGGTGAAATGAAAGATGCTGTAAAAGCGATATTGAAGAATAAATACAGCAAGCCTGGCAGAAAATATCTATTGAAGTTTAAGGCTGGGGAGATCCTGCTTGCTGCTTTAGAAGCCATAGGAAGAACCGAATTGTTATTGCCGCTACCGCTTAGGACTGCCGATATTAATAAATTACAAGAAGCCAGAGATGTTATTAAAGAAAATATGCCCGATTGGATCGGACCTTTTGAAATATGCCGGAAAACAGGTTTAAACCAGTTAAAGCTAAAGGTAGGTTTCAATCATCTGTTCAATCAAACACCTTATGAGTATTTCCTCGAACTGAGAATGGAAGAAGCAAAACGATTATTAGTGGAAGGTAAAGAATCCATAACAGATATCGCCTACTTAGCAGGTTATAAACACTCCGGAAGTTTCAGTAAACAATTTAGAAAAACATTTGGTTATACGGCAAGTCAGTTTCTTAAGAACGGGGATTTTTAGCGGAGCATTTTCTCTGTGATGTATACTGCCTTAATTCAAATATGCCACGGTTATGATGATTGCGGACAATTGAAATTGATTTATTCAAAAGTGTAACTATCTCACTTAGTTTATTGCAATCATAGTAATGCCATTTCAAGACCTGTGCACTGACAGGGTTGATTGAGGCTAATGCTTTTTCTACTTCTTCAGGCGTTAAGCTCTCTACAAGCTCCTGCCAAAATTTCCTCCGTTTTTGATTCATATATTAAAATCAGTTATTAAATACATTCTTCTGAAACTCTTCACAGTCAAGGCTTTCAGACGTACTTAATCATAGTTAATTGGCAAGAACGTACAATACTGTCAACTTAGTTATGATTAAGTATCTACATGCCGAAAAAGACCGCTAAAAAAGGCCATAAAAAGTCTATCAAGGAAGTATCCGTACTGGATCAGTACGTTATAGATCAGGTCAAAAAGATCCGGATCGAGAAAGGATACTCACAGGCCGACCTTTCCTTTGATCTGAATTACTCCGATAGTTTTATTTCCCAGATGGAAAGCAAAGTAACTCCTGCTCATTATAATATTGCTCACCTCAATGCAATTGCCAAACTCCTGAAATGTACTATTCACGATTTTTTTCCTAAAGATCCTCTGTGAGTAATCTATCTGTTTCTCTACTCAAAAGTAGATATTAAAATCTATATCACTTAATCATAATTAAGTGATATCTTCTTTTTTCACGGATAGTACGTTTAGGCTAATTTCTTGTACATCTGGGCCAATGGCCTGTAATCTACTCTCATCATTTTTGTGTTGTCAAAAGTTAGTAATTGATAACCGAAAATGTGTCTTATGTTTAGTTCAATCTCCTGGCAACAATACTGCGTATTCCTTTTAATTGCCACTGTTCTTTATTACCTGTTTGTTTGGATCATTGTCTTTAAAGCAAAGTTTTCTTTGTTGCCTGGCATCGCCAACTTCCGGCAGGTATCCCTTCAAACCGGCGATGAACCGGACGAAGTAATGACCACCGCCCAGCATATCATGGATGAAATCCGGCCCCTTTTCGATGGCCGTACCAATAAGAACGAACTCATACTGGCTTTACAGTTAAAGCTCAAACGATACAACCAGTGGAACGAACCCGGCTTCCGGGAAACCATTAATGAGTTTATCACTTCGCAAAGCGAAGCTAAATGCTCCATCCGTCTCGGTGAGGAAGATCAACGTGTGCTATGGCAATAGACGTGATGGAGCGCCAACTTTAATCCCCCCTATTATAAATGAAAACTATTGTGTGTATGAAGAAGTGTAGTGTATTAGCCTGTTTATTAATTCTTGTGATCGCCGCCCATGCGCAGGATGGGAATGCCGGTATCAATGAAGCCAATACTAAAGTAAGAAGCTATTTCGCTGCCGGTACGAATTTGATGTATGCCGTGGGTGCAGTGCTTGGTTTAATCGGTGCTGTGAAAGTATATAGTAAATGGAACAGCGGTGACCCTGATACCGGAAAAGTTGCTGCTGCCTGGTTCGGGTCCTGCGTGTTCCTTGTTGTGGTTGCAACTGTTATACGATCATTCTTTGGAGTTTAATGCCTCCCCAAACCCCTCCGCAGGAGGGGCTTATTAATAAGATTTTTTAATACTTAAATCAACACTTATGAAAATGAAATTTATTTTATGCTTGCTGGTATCCATTATTAGTTTTTCCGGGTATGCACAATATATCGTTGTTAAAGCAAGGTATACAGAAACAAGACTAGTGGATGATGCACCTAATCCATCCAGAAGAGAAAACCGGTTGATACTCTCGTTTTTTACTGCTACATCCAATGGGGTGGATTTTATATATACCCCACTTGTGCTTTCCAACTTTGATATCTGGGTGTACAAAGCCGGATTACAATATGGTAGCCTGATGGGTGGGGTGCTGGATTCTACCGGTAATAATTACCCCGGCTATTCTTACCCGGCACCAAGAGCTGTTGCCTATTACAATTCACTCGGGCTTAATTATATTGATTGTGATCCGAACGCCGCCACTCATTTTGTGGTGAACGGGTATGAACTCGATTGTGGATTTGTTACTGTTTCGTACTGGGATGTTGACTGGGGAACCATGCAGCCCTTTGAGGCATTTACAGCGCCGAATATTTGTTTGCCCTATTACCTATGGCCGCACCCTTTTACATTTTCACCTGGCAATATCAATTTTAACTGGCCGGACATTCCCCCCACTGCACCTTATAACTGGTATAGTTTTTCCTGTGGTGGTTCCCAACAGTTAGTTATTCGTGGTGTACTGTCATCCGATACCGGAGGTACTATTGTTACACTACCTGTACGGTTTGCCAATGTGCGGGGCGATATAGATGCTGCTGACAGGGTAACTGCATCCTGGTCGAACATGACCGAATCGGATATTTTACATTATAGCATTGAAAGTTCTGTTGATGGTGTTTCATTTCAACCTATAGGAACTGTTTTACCAACACAGAATAATGGTAACAGATCCGATTATACGTTTTTCTCCAACCAAACTGGTACAAGAGTTTATTACCGAATAAAAGCTGTTGAGAACAACGGGACAAATCTTTATAGTAATGTTTTTGTTTTAAGCAGGAATATTTCTTCCCCTGTTACTGATGAATCATTTTCTGTTTATCCCAATCCTGTTACCAATGGGCAGTTTACTTTACGATTAACAAATGCTAAAGAAGGCCGGTATCTCTTTTCCCTTGTTACTCCCGGCGGGCAAGCGATGAAGCAAAAAATGATTACGCATAGCGGAGGTGATATGGTCAGGCAAATTGATCTCACCGGGGTTCCTCCTGGTATGTATACTCTCACATTGCGGTCTGATGCTTTGAAAATAACAAAGAAAATAATCATTACTAATTAATGGACCTGCAACAACGCATAGGAGGAAAATTGCCAGAGATTGATATTGCCGGGACGATGTTCTTTGTTGACATACGCTTACATGAACTGCGGTCGGATTACCAGTTAATGTCCCGTATCAATCTGGATAACCTCGAATCAGGGGCAAATGGAGATACTTATCTCTTTGCTTTTAATACTGAATCAAAACAATTGGTCAATATAGATCCGAAACTCACAGCATGGCCGGACAATGTGATTATTGTT
Source organism: Chitinophagaceae bacterium IBVUCB2 (assembly GCA_002127295.1). GTDB lineage: Bacteria > Bacteroidota > Bacteroidia > Chitinophagales > Chitinophagaceae > JJ008. The sequence continues at coordinate 498,964 of NFUV01000002.1, read as the reverse complement.
GAAATACCAGATGAAGTGAAATTAGATCCTTATTCTTTTGCCAGGGAAGCTGGCCTTGACCCATTAGAATTTGTAAAGGAACATCCGATTGAAAAAGAATTGAAAGCGAAGGTTATTCCTCTATCAGAAACGGGGTTTCTGGAAATGATGGAGAAGAATAAAAAGGCAAAGCAAGAAAAACTAATCCAGCAACGAAACGAAGGTCCTGGTAAACGTAATAAAGGAAACAGAATAAAATGAGTATCAGTCTTTATCAAATTAATAAAGGGATTAACCGTCCGATTGAATTCAAAGGGTTGAAAGCTCAGTACATCTGGTGGCTCGGCGGAGGGCTATTAGCCTTGCTGATATTGTTTGCGGTCTTATACATCTGTGGGGTGAATACGTTCATTTGTTTATTCATAATTGTTGGAGCTGCTACAATTTTATTTATGCAGGTATATAAAATGAGCCGCAAACATGGGGAACATGGTATGATGAAGACGCTGGCGAAAAGAAGTATTCCAAGTGTAGTGAAGAGTTATTCGAGAAAAGTGTATACAGGTTTATGCAAAAGGAATTAAAAGATATACTGCCCATTTTCGGTGTTGAGCATGATTGTATTTTATCCAAACAGGGTGATGTAACGATTGTGTATGAAGTGCAACTGCCCGAACTCTTTACCTTATCCGACCAGGAATATGAGGCATTGCATCAATCGTTGATCCGTGCTATCAAGATACTTCCGGCGAATACGGTTTTTCATAAACAAGACTGGTTTACAGAAAGTAAAGTTGCTGCCGATTTCAGTACCATCGGTGTCAGCTTTTTATCAAGAGCCAGTGAACGGTTTTTTAATGAGCGGCCTTACCTCGATCACCAGTGTTATATCATGCTGACAAAAAAGCCTGCTGGTCGTAAGTTAGGTAGTTCTTTATTTTCGAACTTGTTGCGCCGGTCTATTGTACCTGAACAAACCCTGAAGCCACAATTACTGCAAGATTTTTTAGACAGTGCCGGACAGTTTGAAAGAATATTAAATGATAGTGGCTTTCTTGAACTGCGGCGATTGACTGACGCAGAGTTAAGCGGGAATAAAAAATATTGTGGTTTGGTAGAACGCTATCTGAACCTTCAACCCAATGAACAAAGTTTTATCCTGCATGATATTAGTTTCAATGATGGCATACAGGTTGGCAATAATCATTGCCAGTTATTTACACTGGCCGATGCTGCAGATTTACCTGCCTACTGTGGCTCAAGAATTAATTACGATAAATACTCCACCGATAAAACTAAGTTTAGTGTTGGCTTTGCGTCACCATTAGGACAACTGCTCCCCTGCAATCATATTTATAACCAGTACATATTTGTCGAGGACCAACAGAAGACTATTCAAAAATTAGAAAGTAAACGATTACGGTTACATAGTTTGTCTGCTTACTCCAGAGAAAATACCATTTCGAGGGATGCCACCAACGAATTTTTAAATGAAGCCATTTCGCAACAGCGTTTACCTGTGAAAAGCCATTTCAACGTATTGGTGTGGACGGATAGCAGAGAAGGATTGAAGGACGTTAGAAACCTGGTATCATCAGCCCTGTCCCAGATGGATGCGGTACCGAAGCAGGAGCTGTCGGGCGCACCGCAGCTATTCTGGGCAGGCATACCGGGGAATGCTGCGGATTTCCCGATGAATGATTCGTTTGACACATTTGCAGAACAAGCTTGTTGTTTTTTGAACCTCGAAACGAATTACCGGTCTTCTCTATCACCTATAGGTATCCGGTTGGGAGATCGCCTTTCCGGTAAACCGGTTCATGTCGATATATCGGATGAACCAATGAAGAAAGGCATCGTCACCAACCGCAATAAATTTATTCTGGGTCCTTCGGGAAGTGGTAAAAGTTTTTTTACCAATCATATGGTGCGCAGTTATTACGAACAAGGAACACATATTGTATTAGTAGATGTAGGGCACAGTTATAAAGGGCTTTGTCAAATGGTGAATGGTTACTATTTCACCTATGATGAAAAGAACCCGATCCGTTTTAATCCGTTTTATATTGGAGAAGGTGACGTACTCGATACTGAAAAGAAAGAGAGCATCAAGACATTGCTGCTAGCCCTTTGGAAAAAGGACAATGAAACTTTCAATCGTTCTGAGTACGTCGCCCTGTCCAATGCCCTCCAGCTCTATTATGAAAAGCTGGAAAAGGATTCATCACTATTTCCCTGCTTTGATAGTTTTTATGAATTCCTGCAAATTGATTTTGTTGCGGTGTTGCAAACGGATAAAGTGAAGGAAAAAGATTTTGATGTTTCCAACTTCTTATATGTCCTGCGACCATATTACAAAGGTGGTGAATTTGATTACCTGCTGAACGCTACCAAAGATCTGGAAATGCTCAAAGAACGGTTCATCGTATTTGAACTGGACAATATAAAGGATCATCCGATTTTATTTCCTGTTGTTACGATAATTATTATGGAAGTTTTCATTTCCAAGATGCGGAAGCTGAAAGGTGTCCGCAAGATGATCCTAATTGAAGAGGCCTGGAAAGCCATTGCAAAGGAAGGGATGGCTGAATATATCAAGTACTTATTCAAGACCGTCCGCAAATTCTTTGGGGAAGCGATTGTAGTAACGCAGGAAGTGGAAGATATTATTTCTTCTCCTGTAGTGAAGCAAGCAATAATTAATAATTCAGATTGCAAAATATTATTGGATCAAAGTAAATATCAGAACAAGTTTGAACAGATACAGGAACTGCTGGGACTTACTGAAAAGGAAAAGGCACTGGTGTTATCCATTAATAAAGCCAATGATCCTTCCAAAAAATTCAAGGAAGTATTTATTTCTCTTGGTGGAATGCTTTCCAAAGTTTACAGAACAGAAGTTTCACTGGAAGAATACCTGGCTTATACCACCGAGGAAACTGAGAAGGTAAAGCTGATGCAATATGCGCAGCGGTTTGACGGCGATATGCAAAAGGCCATTGTTGCAATGGCTGCTGATATGAGAAACGAGTAAACCATTTTTTAATAAATAAATTATGTGAGTATGAAAACAATTGTGATGAGTGCTGTGTGTGCGTTTGTATTGTTTGTTGCGTGCAATAAGAAAGAGCCCCAGGTGGTTCAAAAAAATGCAGAGCAACCAAGGGTTGTCCAGCCTGCTGAATGTGGCAAGGAAGTTATTGCAGACAAGCCGGTGAAAGTGGGTGAAACGGGAATCCTGTTACCAGTTGGTACAAGGATCTGCCTGGCTGCTGACCATTCAGAAATAAGGGTCGAACTGCCGAAGGACTATTCCTTTGCTGTGGATGCTGCCGACGGTATTGCTGCCAGGCCTTTGCCGATTGGCATTGCTACCTATCACTGTATCTGTAGCGGGGGCGGTGCCTGCCAGGTCGCTTTCATCGATGAACTTGGATTTGGCTGTATGCACAGTAATTGTTCAGGTGGTTGTACAGGGGCCTTCATCTACAAAGGCTATAGTGTTAACCGGGTGATTAATTTATCGGATACTAAAGATGAACTGTTTGGATTGCCCGATGTGCAGGAGTCCGTGAGATCACTCTATGAGAGTAAATCGATCACCGAACCCTACAGTAAAGAAACGCTCTATGGTGTTTCCTTTTATATCGTGAGGGATGAAAAGGCATTTTTAGCCAAAGCGAGCTGCGATTGCGAAGGAACAAAAGCCTGCACCCTGAAAGTAAAAGAGCTTTCATTGAATAAAGCTGAAGGTGGTCGTTTTAAAATCTATTACTGTGATGGCGCCTGTAACGGTTGCGAATTAACAGTTAACTAAATGAAGTTGTTTTTTATCATCCATTTTTTTTTGGTTGCGGCAATATACGGTTGCCGGGATGCGAAACCTGTCCTAATCCAGGAATTTATTCCCGGCACCTATATTCGTTTTTCCAGCCATGAATTAGGCAAGGAACACGATACGCTTACGATCTCCGTTCAAAACGAGAACGCCACCCAATATAAGATCACCCGCCGCTGGAAATATGAAAGAACTGGTGAAGCGCCGGAGTACCAGTTGATCAAAACAGCGGGAATTTATCGAGATACCGAAAACCTGTTGGAAGATATGGATACAGGTGATCTGTATTCATTTGATCTGAAACAAAACTGCTTATTTATAGGGACTATAAAATATCAGATGCTATGAAAAAAATATTAGTTGTGATTGCGTTGCTGGTTTCGGTTAACAGCCGGGCGCAGTTTCCCATCGCAGAAATAATAAAGGCCGGGATTAAAAAAGTGATTGTTGCCATTGACCTGAAGATCCAGAAGCTCCAGAATAAAACGATCTGGCTTCAGAATGCACAAAAGACACTGGAGAATACCATGTCAAAATTAAAGTTGACAGAAATCAGTGAATGGGTAGAAAAGCAACGAAAGCTCTATGATGAATATTTCCAGGAACTCTGGAAAGTCAAAGCCGCCCTTGCTTACTATCACCGGGTCAAAGACATCATCGAAGACCAGGTGGCAATGGTAGCAGAATACAAATCGGCATGGGCAACCTTCCGGCAGGATAAAAATTTTAACGCTGACGAACTGAATTATATGGCGGATATCTATACCGGCATGATGAACGAAAGTTTGAAAAGCCTTGACCAGTTATTTATCGTCGTGAACGCTTTTGCCACACAGATGAGTGATGCTAAAAGAATGGAGATTATTAATACTGCTGCTAATAGCATCGAGCAGAATTTCCTGGACCTGAAAGAATTCAATAACCAGAATAAACTCATTTCTATTCAACGGGCTGCTGCCAAAGGAGAAATTGAATACGTTAAAAAACTCTATGGCCTATGAAACAAATTTTGATTGTATTGCTACTGCTTGCGTGTGTACAGGTACATGCCCAAAAGCCGAAGCATAAAAGACTAATCGAGCAGATTGCTGCTTTGCAGGTTTACATCAGCTATGCCCAGCAGGGATACAGTATTGCAAATAAAGGATTAACCACCGTCCGCAATATTAAGAATGGAGATTTCAATCTGCACCGTGATTTTATTTCTTCGTTTAAAAAGGTCAATCCTAAAATAAAAGCCTATGCAAAGGTTGCTGATATTATTGCGCTGCAACTGCGGATCATTTCAGCGATAAAGGAATGTTTAAAGGGAGTAAAAGAAGCAAGGCAGTTATCCATTGCTGAAATTGATCATTGTTCAATGGTCTTTCAAAACGTATTGAATGCTTCCCTTGAAAATTTGGAACAACTGCTTGAGATTATTAGCGATGGACAACTGCAAATGAAGGATGATGAAAGGTTGAAACGGATTGATGCACTCTATGCAGATATGCAGGATAAATATGCTTTCAGTTCTTCTTACTCCGAAGAAATGGCCGCCCTGACAGTCCAGCGAATGCACCAACGGGCAGATATAGAATTATCTAAAAAATTAAACGGCTTACAATGAAAAAGATTCTAATAGCTTTTTTGCTTTTTTGTAATTGCTGCTTCGCCCAGTCGGACGAAGCAAAACAACTTTTACTGAATGTTGAAAAGCTAACGCAGTTCAAGCAGATACTAAAGAACATGAAGGATGGCTACCAGTTGCTTCATAAGGGCTATACTTCTATCAAAGATATATCGGAAGGCAATTTCAGTTTGCATAAAACTTTCCTGGACGGATTAATGGAAGTAAGCCCTGCGGTGAAAAAGTATAAAAGAGTAGCTGATATTATTTCCTTTCAGATAAAGTTGGTTAAAGAATACAAATCAGCTTTTCAGCAATTTAAGGATGATAAGCAGTTTAAACTTTCTGAGATTGAATATATCGGGAAGGTTTATCTGAATCTATTTAAGGAAAGCCTGAAAAAATTGGATGAACTGGCGATGGTCGTCACTGCCGGTAAGTTACGCATGAGCGACGATGAACGATTGCAAGCGATTGACCGGATTTATGATGAAGTCATGGAACAATATGAATTCCTGAATGAATTTAATAACAGTACCGCCATTCTTTCCCTGCAACGGGAGAAAGACAAGATGGATATTGATCTAATGAGAAGAATTCACGGTTTAAAATAAGTGTGTATGAAAATTGTGAGAGTGATTTGTGTGTTAGTTGTTTTATTGTTACCATCTGTAGCCGATGCCCAGATAGCCACTCGTATCCGTTCCATGCACGAAGTGCTGGAACAACTCTATGATGACATGATGCCTTTGTGCAGTCGTTTGATTGGTGTTGGCCGGGGTATTGCTGGCTTTGCCGCTACCTGGTATATCGCAGCGAAAGTATGGGGCCATATTGCACGGGCGGAAGCTATTGACTTCTATCCTTTGTTCCGGCCTTTTGTGCTGGGCTTTGCTATTTTGATATTTCCCTCTGTTATCCAGCTTATCAATCAACTGATGAAACCTACCGTCACCGGTACCGCACAGATGGTAACCGATTCAGATGCTGCCGTGGTACAGTTACTGAAAATGAAAGAAGAGGCGATCAAAACAACCGCTTACTGGCAGATGTATGTTGGTGAAACGGGACGGGGTGACCGGGATAAATGGTATAAATATCATTACGGAGAAAAAAAGGAAGGATGGTTAAAAAGTATCGGTAACAATATCCGATTCGCCTTTGACAAATTTGGTTACAACCTGCGGAATGCTATCAAGCAATGGATGGCTGAAGTACTGAAAGTATTATTTGAGGCCGCCGCACTTTGCATTAATACGATCCGGACATTTTATATGATCGTGCTGGCGATACTCGGACCATTGGTTTTTGGTATTGCTGTCTTTGATGGTTTCCAGCATACGCTGACGGTATGGATTGCCCGCTACTTAAATATATTTCTCTGGTTACCCGTTGCCAATATTTTCGGAGGCATCATGGGAAAGATCCAGGAGAATATGCTCAAAGAAGATTTGCAGCAGATCGCTTCTAATGGCGATACTTTCTTTTCTACGACTGATACAGCTTACTTAATATTTATGATCATTGGTATCATCGGCTATTTCACTGTGCCATCCGTTGCTAACTATATTATTCATGCGGGTGGGAATAATGCGTTGCTTCAAAAGGTTACCAATATCATGAGTATGTCAACAAGGAACGCTACTTCAGGTTCGGTTTCGATGACAAGGGATGTATTAGGCGGAGCCTATAACAAAATTTCCAACAACATGGCGGATAGTGGTGCATCTGGTGGTTATTTCAAGGATAAAATTGAAGGGAAGAAAAACAGTTAGCACATGTTTCAGAAAATGAAAAATATTGATACGGCTTTCAGGCAGATAAGATTGTTTTCTTTAGCTGTTATTGCTGTGTGTTTGATACTAACGCTTTTTATTGCGTATAAGAGTTACCAGTTAGCTACACAGTCGCAGCAAAAGATATTCATATTGGCTAATGGTAAAGCACTCGAAGCATATTCCGCCGACAGGAAGGATAATGTGCCGGTGGAAGCCCGTGACCATGTAAAAATGTTCCATCATTATTTCTTTACAATGGACCCGGATGATAAAGTTATCAATGCGAATATCAATAAGGCACTTTACCTCGCTGATGGAACTGCGAAGCAACAATACGATAACCTTAAAGAGAATGGGTATTACACCAATTTGATTTCCGGCAATATCAGCCAGGAAATGCAGGCGGACAGTATTATTATTAACACAAATGAGTATCCCTACTACTTCCGCTATAAAGGAGTGCAACGTATTATCCGGCCAACTACTATAGTAACAAGAAGTCTTGTTACGGAAGGTTACCTGAGAAATGTTTCAAGGTCGGATAACAATGCACATGGCTTTTTAATTGAAAAGTGGAAGACGCTGGAGAATAATGATATCAATATTGAAAACAGGCAATAATGTTTTGGAAACGTAAAAGTAAGGAAGCAAAAGAAAACCCTTTGCAGGATAAAGTGGCCGGTAAAATTGCAGGTTCGATGTTAAAGGTGCAAACTGTATTTGCTATGAAAATGAATAAAATTAAAGATTTGAAACTATTTCTCATCATCTTTTGCTTAGTCAGCGGAGGCTTGAGCATTTATTTATTTGTCAATGCTATCGTATCAAAACCGAAGCAAACTTTTAAAGTTGAACCGATCCGGATGCTGCAACATTTTGATAAAACCGGTGATGAAGTAATGGAAAATGTTATGCCCGCTGATATTTATCAGCAGATACAAGATTATAAAAAATACATGGACAGTATCGGTCAACCTATCCGGCCTGGAATGCTTGACTCCATGCGAATACTGGAAGAAATTTATTTACAACAACAAAAATAGAAGCATATGAAAAATGTGAAGCAACGAAAAATGATGTTGGTGTTACCCTTACTGGTCATACCATTTTTAACAATGGCGTTCTGGGCATTGGGTGGCGGAGGGACCAAGGCAGCGTCATCGGAAACTGCCAAAGGACTGAATTTGGATTTGCCCAATGCCAATCTGAAGGAAGACAAGCTGCTGGATAAACTGGGATTCTATGACAAAGCCGATAAGGACTCACTTAAAATGGAAGAATGGATGCGAAGCGATCCTTATTTTAAAAGGGATACTGTGCCAGCGGAAATTTATCCCAATGAATTGCAGGACTTAACTACGACTACTGCCAGCAAATTTAATCAGCGATTGAATACCTCACCTTATGAAAAAGGTGGCAACAATCCTGAAGATCAGATTATGCAGAAACTGAAGCTGCTGGAAAATGAAATGAATAGGAATACTGCCAGTACTTATGACGATCCTTTAAAGGAGCGGAATCCTGACAATGAATTTTCTTCCGAAGTGGACCGGCTGGAACAATTGCTGAAAGTAAATAATACTGGTAGTAATGACGATCCTGAAATAAAACAACTCGAAGGTACTTTAGATAAGATACTGGATATACAGCATCCGCAGAGAGTAAAGGAACGTTCCATCAAAAACAAAGAAGCTGTTTATGCAGTGCGACGGACTTCCGGTGCTGATACCATCGTAAAGGGGTTTTACAGTTACAGTGATGATAAAGAGTTTGAAGAACAGAACGCTGTGGAAGCGGTGGTGTATGGCAACCAGGTTTTGGTCAATGGTTCCGTGGTGAAATTCCGTTTACTGAATGATGTCTATGTGAAAGGACAGCTTATAAAATCTGGCACTTATATCAATGGTATTGCATCATTGAATAATGAACGACTGGAAATTGAAATCAATTCTATCCGCTATGGCAAATCGCTATATAGTGTAAAGATGGAAGTTTATGACATTGATGGTCTGCCGGGAATTTACATACCCTGTGCGATTACCAGGGATGCCGCCAAACAAGCTGCTGATAATAGTCTTTCCCTGATGGATATGACATCTGTTGATCCATCGCTGAAAGGACAGGCCACTGCTACGGGTATTGGTGCCATTAAGAATCTCCTTTCAAAGAAAACAAAGCTTGTTAAAGTAACAGTTAAGTCCGGGTATAAAGTATTATTAAAAGATAAAAATCAAGACTAATGAAAAAAGTAATCATCGCAATTCTCGCATTAATGAATGTTGCCTTCGCACAACAACCACTTGCTATCACCACTGACAAAACTACTTCGTTAATTTTCCCTTTCCCCATTAAGTATGTGGACAGAGGGACAAAGGATATTCTGGTGCAACCGATAAAAGAAAATGACAATATCCTGCTGGTAAAAGCGGCCAGTAAACAATTTTCCGAAACAAATTTGAGTGTGGTAACCGGTGATGGCCATGTCTATGAATTCACCGTGACTTATCAGCCGCAACCTTCCAGCCTTGTATGGCATTTGCCACCGAATAAAAAGGCAAGTATTGCCACTTATGCTAACGGTATCATCGATAATAAGCCCCGCCGAATTTTAAAAGTGGAAAAGTATAATGTGGTTGCGAAGGTTACGGGTATCTATATCAAAGATGAAATTATCTATTACCAGTTGGAGATTTGTAACCACAGCCCACTGGATTATGATATTGATCTCTTGCAATTTGTTATCAGGGATAAAAAGAAAGGTAAGCGTACTGCCATCCAGGAAAATGAACTGACACCACTCTATATCGCCGGGAATAAGAAACAGGTGAAAGCATATAACTTTTCTGTTATTGTAGTGGCACTTGACAAATTTACCATTCCTGATGCGAAGTTGTTAGGTGTCCGAATCATGGAAAAGAATGGTGGCCGGCATTTCAATTTGAAAATTTATAACGGCAATATTTTGAAAGCGATTGTGTTACCTGATTTGCATTAAGAATGACTGATGAAAATGCAATAGCGTTACAGGAGCAGTTGATTCGGCTTGGACTGGGAGATCAGGCAGGTGAATTGTATATGAATCGCAATAACCCGCAAAAGGAATTTTCGATTGTTTGGAGTGCACAAAAAGACGATGACCTGCTGCAATACTGTCTTCGATTTGAAAGAGAATCGAAAGATGCTTTTCGCCTGAAGGAATACGAGCTGACCATTCGTACTATTCCGCTTCCGACTTCCTATTCTTTGCTGAACGAAGAATTAATGATAGCCGATGCTATGACTAATGCTTACTTGTCCGGGAATGAAGAAGCAGGTGATTATGAATTCTGTCTGGCAACAAAACAAAAATTAAAAGAATTGCACCAGGCTGAGCCGGCTGCCGCCGAATTATTCATGTTTAAATACTGGCCGCAGTCGATGTATAAAGAGTTTATCCCCGATGACAGCAGTTTGAAACAACGATATGAAATAACGTTATGGGTTGAAGCCAAGGGTGATAACACGATGAGAGCGGCAGTAGCATATCAATACATAAAACAAATGAACAGAGAACATGTGATCGCCGATGAACTATTGACCATTGCCAAAAATGAAATGCAGAACGGCAATCATTTTATCGCTTACAATCAGATAAATTACTTTCTCGACAAACCCGATATGTATTTTTTTAAATATAAGGAAGAGGCGAATGAATTTTCTGATAACAATATCAGTGAGTATGACAACTATAAAGTTATCCATGCGGAATCGATGGATGAACTACTGAAACAAATTCCTTATGGGGAACAATTAAAGATTCAATTATTAACAAATAAATTTCAAACTATGAATGAACAAAATTTAAAGTACTTGCAGGATAATATCAAGTACCACGGTTTTGGTGAGGGTCTGAACCCTGAACTCGAATCCCAGTTAGCGAAAGGCAGTGCTGAATTTACACTGGCTTTTAAAACGGAAGTAAATAAAAAGGAAATTGAGGCGACACTTCATTTTAAAAAATCGGATACCACCGATATGTACTTTTTCAATAAGTACGACAGCAAAGTAAAGAATGAACGAAATGAAGACATGGCGCAGACCTTTTATATCAACAAAGGTTCGGGTGTAACGCTGAAGGAAGCGTATAACCTCCTCAATGGTCGTGCCGTGCATAAGGAACTGACCAATAAAGAGGATCAAAAGTATAAGGCTTGGATTCAACTGGACTTTAGCACAAAGGATAAGCACGGAAATTATGAGCGGAAACAATACCATGAAAATTACGGGTATGATCTCAAAGAGGCATTGAGTTTTTATCCTATTAAGGATATGATGAAAGAGGAGGATATGAAAACCCTCGTCCGCTCATTGGAGAAAGGAAATGTGCAGATGGTGACACTGGATACTCCGGGTAAAGAGATAAAGGTATTTATTGAAGCGAACCCGCAATATAAAAGTATTAACCTTTATAATGGTAAGATGGAGCGGCTGGACCAAGATCAAAGACAGGAGATGATGCGACAACCGGAGATGAAGGAAGGGAAGGGTCAGGATAAAAGTAAGGAGCAAAAGCAAGAGCTTGGCGGGGAGGACAAGGGAGAAAAAAAGTTAGGTAAGGGGAAGAAGGCTGGCAGTGATGATGAAAGTAAAGGACTGGTGACAAAGAAAAGAAATAATCATAACCGGGGCATGGGTGTGCATTGATGGATCTTTCTATGTTGCTGACGGAGTTTTATGGTAAGGTTCAGGCGGATAACCGGATTAGTGTGACGCATATCAGTTTGTATGTAGCGTTGCTACATGAAATGGTTTGCGCCGGTGGCATCGATTTGCTATTGTTGCGACCTGATATGATTATGGAAAAATCGAAGATCAGTTCGAGAGTAACGTATCACCGGTGTATGCGGGCCTTGCATGAATACGGGTATATTTTATATGAACCCAGTTTCCGGCCTGGAGAAAGTAAAGTGAGTCTGATTGATTTGGTATGAATGATCAAAGCCCATGGGGGCTTTTTTCATTATTTGATGTGTGAGTGAAAATGTGAGTTTATGGATTCCAAATTAGTAACTGCGGAAGATCTGCAGCAATTCAAAGTTGAGTTGCTACGGGAGATCAAGAAATTGCTGGTAAATACACCGGCTCCTTTACCCAAGCCCTGGCTGAAGTCGCATGAGGTACAGAAGATACTTAAAATATCTCCGGGGACTTTGCAGCATCTCCGGGATAGTGGGCAATTAAAGTTTTCGAAGGTGGGTGGGATCGTTTTTTATGAGATGAAGGATATTGAGGAGATGATTGAAGCAAAAGTTACAGAAGGGTAACACCCTAAGAACCTCAAACTTTTATCTTCTGTATTCTCACCGCATTTAATATGGCCAGTAAAGCTACGCCTACATCAGCTATTACTGCTTCCCATAATGTAGCAATACCACCTGCACCAAGAACCAATACAATTACTTTTATTGCCATAGCCAGCGTTATGTTTTGCCAAACAATGCTCCGGGTTATTTTTCCGATTTTGATGGCCGAAACGATTTTAGAAGGCTGGTCGTTTTGAATAACAACATCTGCCGTTTCAATAGTAGCGTCACTGCCTAAGCCACCCATAGCAATACCTGCATCTGCCAATGCTACTACTGGAGCATCATTTACACCATCGCCAACAAAGGCTATGTGTTTTCCCTCATTCTTTAATTGCTGTACCTTCTCCACTTTTGCTTCCGGCAATAAATCGCCATAGGCGTCATCTATACCAACCTGTTTAGCCACTTTATCCACTACCGATTGCTTATCACCCGAAAGCATGACTGTTTTAATATTCAGGCTGTGCATATCTTTAACGGCTTGTACTGCATCCTCCTTAATCTCATCACCCATTGTGATATACCCCGCATACTGGTTGTTGATGGCTACCACAACAATGGTATCAACGATTTTTTCAATTTCTTCCGGAAAAACAATATTGAACTTCTTTAGCAGCTTTACATTTCCGGCCAGCATTTCTTTACCATTAATAGTTCCTTTCAATCCATGCCCGGAAATTTCTTCCACATTCTCCACCTTTACATCGTTGACAACATCACCTGCATATTCAGTAACAGCTTTTGCAATGGGGTGGGTAGAATTCTTTTCAAGGGCCGCTGTCAGTCTCACTAATTCCTTTTCCTCTATATTATCGGGTACAACCTGCTGTACTTTAAATACTCCCTTGGTCATTGTTCCTGTCTTATCCATCACAATGACATTCACCTTAGTCATCACATCAAGAAAATTTCCACCTTTAAACAAGATGCCGTTTCTGGAGGCCAGACCAATACCACCAAAATAGCCCAATGGAATTGATACCACTAAAGCACAGGGGCAACTGATAACGAGAAAAACCAAAGCCCGGTAAAACCAGGTTTGGAAATTATAGTCATTTACTAAGAAGTATGGAACAAAGCAGACGGCAACAGCCAGGAAAAAGACAATTGGGGTATAAACTTTGGCAAACCGGCTGATGAATAATTGTGTCTGTGATTTCCTTGAAGTCGCATCCTGCACCATTTCCAATATCTTACTCAGTTTGCTGTCTTTAAACAGAGCATTTACTTTCACCTCGGCCACCGTGTTAAGATTTATCATTCCTGCAAAGATTGCCTCTCCTTTATATTTCGTGTCAGGCTTGCTTTCTCCTGTTAAGGCTGCAGTATTGAATGAAGCATTTTCGGATAGCAGCTCCCCGTCTAAAGCTACTTTTTCCCCTGGCTTAATTTGAATGGTTTCTCCTAGTTCAATGATAGCGGGGTCAGCAACAACAGGTGCATTATTGCGTATAACCGTTACTTCATCCGGCCGTATATCTAACAAAGCCTTTATACTTCTCTTCGCATTGTTGACCGCAGCATCCTGAAACCACTCACCAATCTGGTAAAATACCATTACCGCCACGCCTTCTTCATACTCGCCAATGATAAATGCACCAATAGTAGCGACGCTCATCAAAACAAACTCATTAAAGAAATCACCCCGCTTGGATTTACGAAAAGCAAGGTCTAATACTTTTCTGCCTGCAAGTATGTAGGCAATGCCATTTATTACCAGGGAAGGTATCTTGGGTATCTCAATTTTAAACCCATACTCCAATACAAGCAATACAATCAAGACCAACAATGCCAGCAATAAATCCCAATGTGCCTTCCAGCCGCTTCCATTTTCTTCGCCAATTTCATCATGCTTATGCCCGTCATCATCACTGTGCGGTTTATTCGCTGTATTCATTGTTTTAGCAATTGCCCCTTCAGGAGCTTTTTCGTTTGAATGTTCTTCGTGATTGTGTGCCATAATTTTTAATTAATAAAAAATGAGATAATACCTGTACTGATCAATACGAGGCCGGTAATAATACCAGCATTGTGTTCCCACTTGTGCCAGTTTAGTTTAAGCAATCCCTTATAAACTATCCGTATCCATATCAGCATACCGGCGATGGTGATAATGGAATACATAGCTGCGATAGCAGCCATTACATACCATCCTTTAGCACCTGCTAAGAGAAAGTAAGCCTCAATTTCCATGCAGGGAGAAAGAAACATAGCAATGATCAATGCAAGTATGATTGATCGCTTTGTTTTCTTTTTTATCTGCTGCTGATTTACATGGAAATGATGGTGGGCATAATGCTGCCTGATAAAATACAAGCCAATAAGGATTAAAACAGAAGGAGCAATAATGTGGGTGAAATGTTCAATATGTTCTGTGAGTTCTTTTCCAATCAGGCCAAGTAATAAGCCAATGATAATGGTGCTAAGAACATGTGCCATTCCGGCAATGAAAGTAATACGGCTTGTTTCTGTAAGGCTCCAGCCTTCTTTTTTGCCAATAGCCAATACAGGCAGCCAGTGATTAGGTATCACTGCATGTAATAAGCTGATTAAAAGACTGCCGATAATGATACTGTACATTAACTTAATTAAACTAAGTTCATAAAATAAAAAAAGTTGCGGAAGCATTTGTTCCGCAACTTTCATATTAAATAGCTGTAATGTTTTATGCCATAAATACCTGCGCCATTCCTAAAATTGAAGCAAGCATCACTACACATTTCCAACAATATGTTCTGTTGAGTTTCATTTTTAGTAATTTTATGAGTGTAAAAATACATACTACTTAGCTTTAGTATTGTTAATAATTACCGCAAGGTCTTCAGGTATTTCCATTGGTTTCAATGGTGGCACATTGGCACCACCTGTATTTCCGACAGGAATATGACCAACAAACGATTTTATGCCGCCTACTAATAGCCTCGGTATCTGGCCAATTACTTCTTTAAAATTTTTTACTTTAATGCCAAAACAAAACATTTTCCAATGGACAGCAGTATGCTCATAAGGATAGGGCTGTCCTAAAATATGCGCCCTTTCCAAATGCCGCCAACTAACCTGGTAATGCTTTTTATAAAAGGCATTACGGTATTCGATTAATTCATGTTGATAAAATGGTTTTAATTCTTCTGGCACAGTTGTATGTATGCTCATTATTTATTTTTTTAATGTTCATGCCCTCCTGTATTAGTCATTTTTGCCAATACAAAAAATGCACCTTTCACAACAATCTTTGCACCCTTGGGAATTTCTTTGAGTAAGGTTATTTCTGTGTAGCCAACATCAGTAGTGCCTTTGGCAACAGGTATTATTTCAAAGGTCAGTCCTTTTTCTTCCTCATGTTCCGGTTCCTCCTTAGCATCATGTTTAATACTGTCTTTACTACCGGCAGTATGTTCATCTTCAGCATGTTTATCTGTAAGCATAAAGATATAATCTTGTCCGGCTATAGTTATTATGGCTTCTGTTGGCACAGCCGGTACGGTTGCTTTTTCCAAACTGATAGCGGCAGTAATATTCATACCGTCTATTAATCCTGTTTTATCACCCTGTACCATAGCATGTACGGTAACAGCTTTACTCTCCCCTTCAAAAGATGAGCCCAAAGAAAAAATCTGAGCATCATATTCTTTACCCGGATTGTTGGTAAGGGTGAAATGTATTAGCTGGTTATTTTTCAGTTTTGGTAAATCTTTTTCATATACAAACAAATCAAGGTGCAATTGGCTGTTGTCAACAATTTCAGCAACCGCTGTACTTACATCTACATAACTGCCCATTTTTACCATTACATTACTTACTACGCCACTGATAGGGCTTGTGATGGCAAGTACTGAAATCAGTTTTCCACTGGATAGCCTTGCAGGATTAATACCCATCAACTGTATTTGCTGCTGCAATGTTGATTTTAGTGTTCGCAATGTTCTTAATTCTGTCTCTGCTGCCTGTAAATTTTTTAAAGCTCCTGCATTTCCTGCATTCAGTTCTTTTTGACGTTTTACTTCTAATTCAGCCATTATAATTTTACCATTCACACTCAGGTAATCACTTTGCACTTGTATAAATTCAGGGTTGGCAACGGTGGCTATCACCTGTCCTTTTCTTACAACATTACCAGGTTGTACAGATAAAGATTTTATTACTCCGCTGTAAATAGAGTTTACACTGGCTTTGTTTTGATTAGGTACTTTCAACACTCCATTTGTTTTGAGTGCCGCTGTTAGTTGTTTGTCTTCAATAACTCCTAATTCAACGCCAATGCTTTTAATCTGTTCCTCTGTCAGCGTAGCAGTGTTTTTGTTTTCATGTTCGTCTGTATGCCCTTCTTCTTCGGGTTTGGCTGCTTCAGCATTGCCTTTACTACCGCAGGAAGTAACGGATACAAGACTTGTGAGAATGATTGCTATTATTAAAAACTTCTTCATCGTTATATATTTTATTGATTGATGTAATAGTAATACTGAATCACTGACTGATTGTATTCATTCAGATTTTCTAAATAGTTTTTTTGAATCTCAATG
This sequence comes from Chitinophagaceae bacterium IBVUCB2, assembly GCA_002127295.1. Taxonomy (GTDB): domain Bacteria; phylum Bacteroidota; class Bacteroidia; order Chitinophagales; family Chitinophagaceae; genus JJ008. Next base: position 481,895 of record NFUV01000002.1, on the reverse strand, counting down.
GCTTGTGTTAAAAATTGTGATAGTTCAGCAAAACTTATTTCACCGGCACGGTAAGCCAATGATGCTGCTTTAATTATTTCATCAGCCTGCCGCAAACCGGTTGTTTCATAAAAAGACAACATGCTTTTGTTCTTACCTACTTCCTGCTGCATTTGCAATTGCCGGGTAGTTAAAAGCTGTTTATCATAGTCGTATTGCTTTTGCTGCACAGCCATATCAGCCTGAGCCACTTTTACTTTATTGCGGTAAGCATTTGCACCAAATAATGGAAATGCTGCTGATACAGAAAAGCCAGTAAACGGGTCTTTTGCCCCCCACAATCGCTGACTAAAGAAACGACCTGCAAACTCAGGTTTATTTTCATTCTTTATTACTCCAATTCCTGCATTGGCAATATTGACTGTTTGCGATTGCAATGCCAGTACGGGGTGAATACTATCATTTGCAATTCCCGGCATTGATAATTTTTCCAGTGGCATCATTACCGGCAGCATCAGTTCGTTGGTATTAACTAATTGCAGCAACGACTGCTGTTGTATCTGAATTTCATTACTCATTTGAATTAACAATGCCTGTAGCTCACTCATTCTTACATTGGCTGCAATGCTGTCTAATCCCGGACTGTCGCCAGTTTTTACTTTAAGGATGGCTGCATTGCTTAATGATTTGTAAATACTATCTAAGCGATGATATAATTGCTGTTTGTCCTGTAAATACCAAAGCTGGTAGTAAACAGTCCTTACTTCTCTTTTAATTTCAATTTCAATAGCGGCTGTATTTGCCTGGTAATACTTCAACTGTTCGCCATACAGATTTTTTTGTGCTTTGTATAAACCTGGCCATGCTACGCTTTGTGATAGGCCAATTTTTAAAATGCCTTTATTATCGCTTGGCCTGAAATCTTCATTTTCTGCAAATACACCTGTCTTTGGTAAAGCAGTTGCTGTTTTTATTTGTGCCTGACCTTTACTTATCTGCTGGTTATTTATTTCGTATTGCAGGTTGCTTTTTGCCAAAGTAATAGCTTCTGTAATGCTTACTCTTTTTGCAGATGGTTGCTGTGCCTGCACATTGTTTGACAAACACAATAAAACAATACCTGCTATTACTGTTGTTACAGGTTTCATTTTGGGTTTTCTTTTAGATGAAAAAATGATATAGAGCAAAGGCAATACTACCAGTGTAAGGAAAGTTGCTGTTATCAAACCGCCAATTACAACTGTTGCCAATGGCTTTTGCACTTCTGCACCTGCGCCACTTGATAAAGCCATTGGTATAAAACCTAATGATGCTACCATAGCAGTCATTAATACAGGCCGCAGACGGATTTTTGTACCTTCTATTACTCTTTGTATAATGTCTTTAATACCGTCTTTTTCTAACTGATTAAAGGTGCTGATTAAAACAATACCATTTAACACTGCTACTCCAAACAATGCAATAAAGCCCACACCTGCGGAAATACTGAAAGGCATTCCTCTAAGCAGCAGAGCAAACACACCACCTATTGCACTCATTGGGATAGCAGTAAAAATAAGTGCAGCTTCTTTCATTGAACCGAAGGTGAAGTAGAGTAAAAGGAAAATCAATGCCAGTGCCACCGGCACTGCAATTTTTAATCTTGCAGAAGCTTCCTGTAAATTTTCAAATGTGCCGCCGTAAGTATAGTAATATCCTGTTGGCAGAATTTTAGCAACATTTAGTTTTTCCTGAATCTCCTTAACCACACTGGCTACATCACGGTCTTTCACATTAAAGCCAACCACTATTCTACGTTTACCTTCTTCACGGCTAATTTGTGCAGGACCTTCTTTAAAAGAAACGGTTGCTACCTGTGATAATGGAATCTGATTCCCGTCTGTAGTTGCCACAAATAAATTGCTGACATCATCAATAGATGTACGACTGGCACTATCGAGTCTTACCACTAAATCAAACTTTCGTTCATTTTCAAAAATCACTCCCGCTGCTTCACCTGCAAAGGCTGTACTGATAGTATGGTTTATGTCTTCAATATTCAATCCGTAACCTGCAATCTTTGCCCTGTCGTATTGAATAGTGATTTGTGGTAAGCCAGTGGTTCTTTCTACCTGTGGTTCTGTTGCACCTTTTACTGATTGCACTATTCTGGCAACTTGTGGGGCAAGTATAGCCAGGGTATCAATATTTTCTCCAAATATTTTAATTGCCACATCCTGCCGCACACCTGTCATCAGTTCATTAAACCGCATTTGAATGGGCTGCGATGCTTCAAAGAAAACACCTGGGATTACCTCTAATTTTTCAATCATCATTTCAGCCAGTTTAGTATAATCCTTTGTAGTTGTCCATTGACTTTTTGGTTTCAGTTTAATGATGAGGTCGGATGCTTCTGGTGGCATAGGGTCGGTTGGTACTTCCGCACTTCCTGTTTTCCCTACCACCATCTCCACTTCAGGAAAGGATTTGATGATGCGGCTTGCCTGCATGGATGTTTCCACACTTTGCGTTAATGAAGTTCCCTGTGGCAATATGCAGTGAAAAGCATAATCACCTTCCTGTAACTGCGGAATAAATTCTCCACCCATTCTGCCAAAGAAAAATAGTGCAACAGCTAAGAGTGCAACAGCACCGCTCACTACTGCATATTTCATTTTAATAGCCCAACGTATCAACGGTGCATAGCCCCGTTGAAATAAATCCATCATTTTATCAGCAATATTTTTCTTGTGCGAAACTTTTTTGGAAAGAAATAAAGCCGACATCATCGGAATATAAGTAAGTGAAAGTATCAATGCTCCTAATATGGCAAACCCAACCGTTTGAGCCATTGGACGGAACATTTTTCCTTCAATACCCTGTAAGGAAAGTATAGGCAGGTACACAATTAAAATAATAATTTGTCCGAAGGCTGCTGAACTCATCATTTTTTTTGCGCTGCCCTCTACGGCTTCATCCATTTGTTTTTGCGTAAGCTTCCCTGCCACATGCTTTACTACCAAAAAATGCAGTGTTGCTTCCACAATAATTACAGCTCCATCTACAATCAATCCAAAATCAATTGCACCTAAACTCATCAGATTGGCACTTACGCCAAACACATTCATCATACCCAAAGCAAACAGCATAGAAAGCGGAATAGCCGATGCTACGATTAAACCTGCCCGGAGATTACCTAAAAACAATATCAGTACAAGTAATACAATTAAAGCCCCTTCAATAAGGTTTGTTTTAACTGTCCCTACGGCACGGTTTACCAAACTTGTTCTGTCTGCATAAGCTTCTATTTCCACATCATCAGGTATTGCTTTTTTAATGATTTCCATTTTTGCTTTTACCCTTTCTACCACAGCTGCACTGTTAGCACCTTTCAGCATCATTACAATACCACCAACTACTTCTTTTTCCCCGTTAAAGGTTACTGAACCGTAACGAACTGCATTCCCCAATTTTACTTCAGCCACATCCCTTATTAATATCGGAATGTCATTTACCTTCTTAATTACAGTATTATTTATATCATCCATTGAACCCAATAAGCCGACACCACGGATGAAATAGGCATTGGGTTTTTTATCAATGTATGCACCGCCAGTATTTTCATTATTCTTTTCCAAAGCAGAAAATATTTCAGCAATGGTTACATTCATCCCTTTAAGACGGTAAGGATTAACGGCTACTTCATATTGCTTTAATAAACCGCCAAAGCTGTTTACTTCCGCAACGCCTTTTGTGCCATACAACTGACGGGCTACAATCCAGTCTTGCATCGTACGCAAGTCCATTGCAGAATATTTATTTTCTGCCCCTTTCTTCGGATGAATTACATATTGATATATTTCTCCTAAACCGGTACTAACCGGGGCCAATTCGGGAGTACCAATACCTTTTGGAATTTTTTCTTCGGCTTCTTTCAGTTTTTCATTGATTAACTGACGGGCAAAATAAATATCAATATCATCGTGAAAAACAACGGTGATTACTGATAAGCCAAACCTTGAAATGGACCGCATTTCTTCCAAATCTGGCAGGTTAGCAAGGCTTTGCTCAATGGGATAAGTAACCAACTGTTCTGTTTCCTGTGCAGCGAGTGTTGGGGTAAGTGTAATAATCTGCACCTGGTTATTAGTAATATCCGGTACTGCATCTAGGGGAAGTTTGGCGGCACTCCATGCACCCCAAATAATGAGTGCCAGTGTCATTAACCCGATGACAAGTTTATGGTGTATACTGAAATGAATGATTTTGTTCAACATGTCTTTTCTATTTGGTTACATGCCTGTAGAAGTGGATTATCCTTTCTGCAATAGCTGCTAAAAGGATGGCACAAAACAGTGCTATAACAATGATTTTAATTACTCGTAATCCAAAAGGCAGTTTTGCCTTTTTGGACTTTTTGATAGTCACCATTTTTGCAATGGTTAATAATGACTAATGCAATACATGCCATTACATGGCTATGCAGCAAATTCAATAAAGGGAGTAATTAAGATATTTGAGGCGGTTGCCAGATGGAAGAGAATACTTCTGAATTAAAGGCTACATCGTAGAGAAGATGCTTGGCTGATTGAAAAGCAACATAAGTAGCCTGTGCTTTTGAAAAAGGGGAAGAAAATGCTGAAGCAGCACAACAGGAACAAGTACAGAAAGGGGTACAGGTTTCTGCATCGTGGTTGTGTTGCTGGTGATTATCAGTAGCTGAAATTTTTGCTTCTGTCTTTACATTACAATCCTGAATGTCGCCACAGGGGAGACAAGACATATAGAGCATTGCAAAACTTAGTATGAAGACAAAAAATTTCATTGGATGCAAATATAGAAACAAAATCTGAAAGGGGGAAGTTTGCTACTTGGTTGCAAAGATGCAATACTTTAAGAGTCAATCAGAAGTATGTTGAAATTCCAAAACTAAAGCCACCTGTTTTTGCCGGTGGATTGCCCAAAATATCCTTTTGTTGTTGATGACGGTAATTTAATCTTAATACCGTTTGCGCCGTTGGCCGGAAACTAATAGCGGGCATGACACTCCAAATATTTTCACCGATATTAGTTCCTGTGCTTGTGAATTTACCTACATTCCAATCAACATATTCAATACGGCAGGCAAGGTTTACGGTTGCTTTATCCCATCCTAATATTCGCCTCTTTACTACTGGTTGAACAATATCCACAAAGCCACCCTGCTGCTTATTACCATACTGCTGAGTAAAAGTTGATGGCACATTTACTTTTATCCATGCCCATTCACCTGTAATAAATGTATTAAGCCCGGGGATTGTGGTATTGTAATCAATTGCAAAAACATCTACCCGTCTTTTATCATCTAACTGTAAACCATCATCCTGAAATTTGTTATACACACCACCCATATATGATAAACCTAACTCACCAATTTTATTATTTCTTACCGCTACTTTTCCTGTAAACAAGGGAAGCCCACTGTTTATTTCTTCAAACCGTTCGGGGTTATTTTTTGCCGCAGGCAGAAATGTTTTGCTTTCAGAATTGTCAATGATAGAATTATCAAAGTTTCCAGAAAGATAGGCTTCATATCCAAACATCCAATCCTTACTATAATGTTTACCATATAGACCAAAACCTGCATTACTCCATGTAGCTGGTAACATTTGTGTAGCTGAAATTGGCCTGTCAGTAAATTCCCATTTAGGGCCATCGTGATTTTGATTAAAAGCACCAATGGGATTTAATATCATACCGCCTCTAAGATTAAGTAATGGGTGCAATTCGATATCAAGTGCAGCAAATTCTATTGCTATTTCTTTACCACCATCTTCAAACTCTATCTCACTTAAAAATTTTAACCGTTTGCCGATAGTGGAAGAAACAAATAGAGTCATCCTTCTGAATTGAAACTGATGACCTTCTGAAATACCATCAGTACCTAAATGCTGCCAGTTTGCCTCCATGTATCCTCCTAATGAAACCGGCAGTTTACCAACTGCCACAAAGGGCCTGTTATAAACTGCATCCATATTCATGGTTTGCTTAACTGTGTCTTTCGGAGTACGTCTTAACAATGCAGGGTCTATTTGTGCCTTCAAACTAATACAAGACAAGAGAATTACAGTTATAATAAAAAATGTTTTCGTCATACTGCTTTCAATGAAATTTTAAGCTGGTTTTTTTCAATCGTAACAGGGAAGGTTCTGAGTGTATTATCAGCCGGGCCATTTTGTACAGCCCCCTTGCTGCTAAACTCACTTCCATGTGCAGGGCATTGTAACTTATCTCCAAATACCTGCAATTCTGCTCCCTGGTGGGTGCATCGCATCCAAAGAGCTGTGTATTCGTTTTCATTAAATCGGTACACACAAATGGGATACTGTAAAAGGTCATTTTGCACTACTATATATTTTTTAAAATGTTTTTCATTTCCTGCTCTTGTTTCAAAGTCGGTAAAAGGCACAATTAAATCATCTCCGGCAATCTGACCACTTAAAATTTTAGCCGATGTGCAACTTTGAAATACAGCAGCCATTGCCGTGCCTCCAATACAGGCAAACCCGCAGCTTTTAATAAAGTTCTTTCTATCCACTCCTATAAAGATTTTAAAAATTTGAGCAGCGCATTTCTATCTGCATTTGATAACTGGTTGAATTTATTTTTACTTTGTGAGGCTTCTCCACCATGCAATTGTATGGCATCTTCTATAGTTCTTGCTCTTCCGTCATGCATTAGGAAATACTGTCCGCCCTGTGAATTGGGTGACAAGCCCAGGCCCCATAATGGCGGGGTACGCCATTCAAAAGTTTTCGCACTGCCTTCTGTATAGCCATCATCTAAGGCGGAACCCATATCATGCAAAAGCATATCTGTGTATGGATGAAATGTTTTGTTTGATAATGCAGCAATAGGAGAAAACCCTGTTTGCAAAGTTTGCTTATGGCAACTTTCGCAACCTGCTTGTATAAAGATGTTCTTTCCTTGTATCACTTCTGCATCTTCCGGATTACGCTGAACAGGTGTTTTTAGTGTTTGCAAATAAAATACAACGTTCTGCACAGTTTGATTGGAAACTTCCGGGTCTATATCTAATCCTGAATAAACATCTTTCGGAAAAAAAGTTGAGGTAATTCCCATATCCTGATTATAGGCGTTAACAGTTTGATGCAATAAATTAAAAGCTGCCGCCTTCTTTCCAAACCGATGAATGTATTTACCATTTTGTGGAATGGCGTTAGAAGGGATGGTAACAAAATTGGGTACATGATTCCAATTTGGTACACCTGAAATGCCATCACCATCAGCATCTGCGGGGTCTGCCATTGCAAGTATTGAGGCATCTGTAACAAACTCTAAAAAACCTAATCCTGTATTGGCAGGTGGTGTAAATTTTGAAAAAGTTGCACCTGTTGGTATTTGCTCCGGAGTAAAACCGGGCAAGGCCCTGTTTTGTAGTTGCGGTCCGCCTAAGTGAAGAAAGTTATTACCTGTGCTATCTACCTGACCAAATCTTGTAAGGGTGGTGAACGGGTGACCTTTACCATCGCCAGCATGGCAACTCCCACAACTTGAGGCTACAAAGATGGAACCGAGCCCCGTTTGAGTGGTAAATATCTCATCATTAAAAGCAACATCGCCAGCTAAAAACTGCCTGTTTTGTTCGTATGTAAGCCCTGCCACAGGCCCATCTAATAGTTCATCATCAGCCGGTGCAGCGGGCTGTAATTTTGAGCAGGCTTGTATCAACACTATCGCCCCGATAATACAGGCCATCACAATGTATATTTTTTTCATTGTCTAAAACATTAAATAATGTGCACAAAAGTAAGAACTTAGACTTATCTAACAAATTTATTATTATTTATGAAATCTTACTTTGAAGGCTCTAAGCTATTATTTACCTTTGCCAAATGCACTCTTACACAGAAGAAAATTATCTAAAGGCACTTTTTAATCTATCTGCCGATAAAGGCGAAGTAAGTGCTAATGAACTCAGTAAGCAGTTAGGTATAAAAATGCCTACCGTTAACAGTATGATGAAAAAGTTGTCTGTCAAGAAGTTGGTTCATTATGAAAGTTATAAACCACTCCGGCTGACTGAGAAAGGAAAAAAAGAAGCAGGTTTAATTATTCGCAAGCATCGCCTTACTGAGATGTTCCTTGTTCAGAAATTGGGTTTCGGTTGGGAAGAAGTACATGAAATAGCTGAACAAATAGAGCATCTTCATTCACCAAACTTCTTTGAAAAGATGGATGCCCTTTTAGGTTACCCTAAAATAGACCCACACGGTTCACCCATTCCGGATAAGACCGGTAAAATGGAATGGATAAAATATGAAAAGTTAAGTAGTTGCAAAGAGGGAGATACTGTAAGATTGGCGGCAGTTATTCATACAACAGACGATTTTTTGAAATTCCTAAATCTTCGTGAACTTTCCCTTGGGGTAAAATTAAAAATAAAAACGGTGGAAAAATTTGATGGCAGCATGACAGTTAGCCATAGTAAAAAAGGTAGTGATACATTAAGCCATATTGTTTGTGACAGACTTTTAGTAGAAAAACTATAAGCTTATTAAATGGCATCACAAACTGACTTTCTGGATATGATTGAAATGAACAAGGCATCCTGCAAACAATGTGTCATATAAAATTTCAGAAAAAGTTACACTTCTTGATGAAATAATCCGGGAACTGATTGCTATCAGAACTCTGCTGCTGAATGGAGTAAATAAATGTGCAGATGATTGTGACCCTGAATTGCCGGAAGATAATTGCCCGATATTAGTATCTGATGGTTTTAAAATCTGTAACAATGTATTATTGACCGGATAATTGCTGGTATTGTTCTGACGTAAGCAGGTTGTTTATTTCATCTGCATGGGTGATTTTAATTTTCAGCATCCATCCCTTTTCAAATGGAGATTCATTTACTAATGTTGGTTGCTGCACTACCTGTTTATTAATTTCAATGACATTGCCAGAAACAGGCATGAACAAATCACTAACTGTTTTAACTGCCTCTACTGAACCAAAAACTTCATCTTGTTTAAATGACTTTCCAGTGTTTGGTAAGTCAACATATACAATTTCTCCTAATTCACTTTGAGCAAATTCGGTAATTCCAACAGTACCGGTTTCGCCTTCTATTAATAACCAGGTATGTTCCTTTGAATACTTTAAGTTGTTTGGAAATTCCATAATAGTATAGTTTTAATGAATGTTAATACCAAAACCTCCGACAATCGTTCTTATTTCAGCTCCGTTAAAATTATCTTCTAATGTTACTTTAAAATCCCCCCGTACTGTCAATGTATCAATGTAGCTGATATGAATATATCCACCGTTCAATTTGAAAGGAAGAAAATCCATGCCATCTGTATAAGAAATATTTCTGATTGAAGGATTTGGATAGTAACCGGTATCTGTCAGGTTTTCGAGATACAAACCGAATCGCTCATTCTTATAGCCTGTTGCATTTAATTGTGCCAGTTTCATATTCATATCCCAACTGCCTTCTGTTAATTCTATAAAAACATAATCTTCATCTTCTATGAATTTTACATTTACAACAGAATAAGGTCTTATCACACTCTCTTTTTTGCATGAAATGCAATAAAGCATGAGCAGTATAGTGACCAGCCTTTGCATGTAATCGTTAGAATCCTTTTCTCAACATATCAGCATATTCATTCGGTAGCGGACTGTCCTCAACTGCTTTAGCGGCTTTCTCAACATCATATTCAAACCGGATAAATTCTACCTGCACTGCATCTTTATTATTAATGCTGCTATCTGAATTGATTGTAAGAATCACATAGCAACCTTTGGGATTATTATCTTTTGGTTTGCCTACTGAACCAATATTGATTGCATGACGGTAGTGTGTATTTTCTGTTTGCTCTGTTGGTAATATCCTGTGGTAAGGTTTATGTGTGTGACCAAAGCACATAATATCTGCATCGGCCTGTTCCATTATTCTCAATAAACTTTTTTCTTCCCTGTCTTCAAATAAATATTCATTTATCTTTCTCGGGCTGCCATGTACTAATAATAAATTGAGTTTGTCATTGTTTAATTGAAACTCTACTTTGATGTGTGCAGGAAGTGTACGCAGGTATTTTCTTTCATCTGGCTTTACTAATGAGTTGGTATAGGATATGGAAATTTTACCCATATCTTTTTCTGGTTCTGTTTTGTAAGCACAACCACATTCATCACTCATTAATCCAATGCCCTGGTCGTAATTACCTGCAATGGTTGGTATTCCTCTTTTTCTTATTTCATTAATGACTTCATTCGGCCAAATATTATAACCAACCAAATCGCCAAGGCAATAGATGGCATCAGGTTTTTGTTCTTCTATACTTTTAAAACATGCTTCCAGTGCAGGAAGATTAGCATGAATGTCAGAAAATAATGCGATTCTCATTGTGAACTATTTAAGCGATTTGTGATTTTGTATAATATTTATTGCGAAGCCAGAAAGCAACATTTACCAATGCAATCAGTGCCGGTACTTCTACCAATGGCCCGATAACACCGGCAAAAGCCTGCCCACTGTTGATGCCAAATACACCAATAGCAACTGCAATGGCTAATTCAAAGTTGTTACCCGCTGCGGTGAAAGCGATAGATGCGTTGGTAGAATAATCTGCTCCCAATTTTTTACCAATAAAAAAGCTGACTAAAAACATGATGGCAAAGTAGATTACCAATGGAATTGCAATTCTTATTACATCAAATGGAATCTGAACAATCAATTCACCTTTCAGACTAAACATTACAACTATTGTAAACAGTAATGCGATTAATGTAATGGGAGAAACAACAGGGATGAATTTTGTTTGATACCATTCTTCACCTTTTATCTTTAACAGAATGACTCTTGTTAGGAATCCTGCTAAAAAAGGAATGCCTAAATAGATTGCTACACTCTTTGCAATCTGGCCGATAGTAATATCTACTACTGAACCTGTGATACCAAACATGGGTGGAAGCAACGTAACAAATACATAAGCATAGACACTGTATAAGAGTACCTGAAAAATGCTGTTCAATGCTACTAATCCTGCTGCATATTCCCTGCTGCCTTCTGCCAGCTCATTCCATACTATTACCATTGCAATGCAACGGGCAAGGCCAATAAGAATTAGTCCTACCATGTATTCAGGATAACCATGCAGAAACACAATAGCAAGTATGAACATGAGGATAGGGCCAATTACCCAGTTGAGAAACAAGGATACTCCCAGCACTTTTGTGTTTTTGAAAACCTCTTTGAGTTTATCATACTTTACTTTAGTAAAGGGTGGGTACATCATTAAGATTAATCCGATAGCCAGAGGAATATTTGTAGTACCCGAAGAAAATGAATTGATAAACTTTGATGAAGAAGGATAGAAATAACCAATTGCCACGCCTACGGCCATTGCTAAAAAAATCCATAGTGTCAGGTAACGGTCTAAAAAACCAAGCTTCTTTCTTTCTAATGCAGGAGCACAATTATTTGCAGTCATGTTTTTATTTTAGGAATTTAACAACAGCCCCCGCCAGGAGTACATTTGCTTTCATTTGCCGTAACCAATTCACTCAATTGTCTTTTCTGTTTTACAGATGGGATACCGCAGGCATCACTCGCCAAACAAGCTGTATGTTTAGGAACAAGCTGAAAATCTTTCCCGTTAAAATGCAAACCGTATTTACTGATTGTTTCTGATTGATATTCTACCTCAATTTCCAAATCGCCAATGCCTAATTTCTCCTCAGACAATGCAATAATTTTATTTAGCTTTTGTGGTTTTAAACGATGTTCATAATCGTTTGCATCGAAAAGCTGAAAGTTTACAACTTTTTCAAGTCGTTCTGTTCCTCCGCAATCAATAAAGTGTCTTGTAACTATTCCAATTTCCGTAACGTGGAAATTTTCGGGAACATAAGCGCCGGATGGCAATCTAAAATTTACAGCTTCGGCTGTTGCAAGGTGTCTCTTGATTTCTGATAATTTCATTTTGTGTATATTTTACTTAATCCAATAATTGTTTGCATTTGTCTTCAGATAATTCAATCGTAATATCGTAATATACCGATGATACGAGACAAAAAAAATCAGGAACATTCTGCCTTCACCTGATAAGTAATAAAGAAGCCTTCAAACTCTTTCTTCACCTGCTGCCATACTTTTTCATCAATACAGTAGCTCACACTTGTACCTTCAACGCATCCTTTTATGATGCCTATGTTTTTTAATTCCTTTAAATGCTGTGAAATGGTTGCTTGCGCCAATCCTAATTCTTCCACGAGGTCACCACAAATGCAATGTTCAGCTTTTACCAAATGCTGGATAATGGCAATCCGGGCAGGATGTGCCAGTGCTTTCAGCACTGTTGCCAGTTTATTCTGCTTTGCAGTAAATATTTCTGTTTTTGTGATTCCCATTGTATCGCAATATTACGATGATGTAAATTACCGGCCAAATATTTTTTCAGAGCTTATACATACTGACAATTATGAGGTCTTCCTCCTGCTTTAGTTCTTTCTTCTTTTTATCGGCCCACTGTACTATATCCTGCACCTGTGGGTCGGCTGAATAACTGTAAGGTGGACTTTGTGTAGTTACTACCTCCGAAAGATGTTTGTGACTTTTTTCGTCCTGAATGACATAGCTGACATAAGTTTTCATACTCTATAAATTTTGATTTGTAAACATGGTTTTAATTCATCGTAAAGTAACGATGAATACAATAGCCAGCATATGATTTTTATCATAAAAGAGAATGACAGTTACTATTTTTTTCAAAAGAAAGCCCCTACCAAGGGGGCTGACATGAAGAAGTAAATGAATAACCTAACTGTGATGAAAAAACAAACACACCAGGAGAAACAAACCAGCAGCTAACCCAAATGCTGCCAACAAGCCAACGCTGAACAAGAACTGACATAACAATACATTTAATATGAAAAATAAAATAACATGCTTCTGTCAGCGAAGGGAAACGGATGTCTTTGCACTCCAAAAGGAAACGGAATAAAAGATGGCTTTGTGAGTTGGGCTTGTGTTTATGCCGTAGTCTTTTGGATGCTCCGTTTTCCCGGAGCTATCTTGCATGTGTATTTTATTTTTTTAAATGGATTGCCAGTTGTCAGCGGTGGACTGGTGACATTGTGGTTTGTTGATATGGAGAAATGAGATTGCTATGAAGAGGATATAGAAAATCTTTTACAATTAAATCACTTCGTAAAATGTAAATAAGGTCCTATGATTGTCTACGGCAGGAGACTCTTTGTGACCCCAATACTGTTCTTCAACTGTTGTATCAGTGCTATACACAACAGGATTTATTCATCTGTATTGGTGGACAAGCTACAGTTCCGTAACTGCAAAAAACACAACAATCTCCCTGCTTTGGCTTTAATATTGTTTCGCAATTTGTACACTTATAGAAATATTGACAAGCATCCGAAGGCATTGTTTCCTCTTTCTGAAATCCGCAATTTGGGCAAGTGATGGTAGATTGCAGTGTTAATGTCTTTTCCATTCTTTAGTTTTTATCGCAGCAAGATTTGCCGCTGCCGGGTGAACATGATTTATCTTTTTCACAACTTTCTTCCGATGCAATACAAAGTTCTACATGAGGCATTTTGCCTTTGCCTACATATTTCTCACCGGCCTGTTGTATCTGGCTCTCTACTTTATTATATGCTTCGGTTGTTAAGTCTTTGTAAGATGAAATAGAAAGAAACAGGTTAGCATAAATCTTTTCAATGTCTGCCTGGAACTGTTTTTCAAACGATGGCTGTATTAATTTCTTTGCTTTATAACTTGCAATCGTATTCTGTGCAATGATACCGGCTTCTTCTTTACTTAATTTATCAACTTCTTTGCCTTTATACCACTCATTACTATTTGGAAATGATTTAGCATAACTGGCTGCTTCGGTTTCTGCTAATGTGGTAAGTTCAATATTGTGATTAGTGCTAACTGTTTTAATGATTTCAGCCTTTTTATTTTCATCTGTCTTAGTATTCCACTTAACGGCGACAACTGTTCCGGTCTTATTTAGCCATGCACCTTCTACTGCATCGTTATACCCTTCCAAATCCACTAACATAAACTTTGCTTTGCTACCGCAGCCTATTGACGGTGCAGCATGGCAAACCAATGGAGCTTCATAAAATGAAACGCCTGTATTATTTGCACTCATAAAATCATAACTTTTTACTTTATAACCGGTTTTATTAATAGCAGCTTCTATTGTCTTTGCATCAACTTTTGATTTATCAAAACTGACTAAACTACTCCGGGTTGCATAAGATGTTTTGTACGCTAATACTCCGCTTACTTTAGACAGTTCATTGTTCACATGCTCCTCGCAACCTTCACAAGTCATGCCTTGAATCGTAAACTTCACTTGCTGTTTGTTATCAAGCACTGCAAGTGTTGCTGCCTGAACTTTTGGTTTTGGATAAAACATTTTTGCATACAGCGGGAAAGTCATCATCAAAGCAGCAAAAATGGTTACTATACCTAAAAAAGTTTTCGACTGAATAAATGAAGGCTTCTTAGTTGTTTCGCAATTGCAATCCATATCATTAGTTTTAGTTGGTTTTAATTTGAGATACCATGCAAATACCAATACGGCAATTGACAATCCTATTAAATAAGGTCTTGCTGGTTCTATCCATGAAAAGTTTGCTGCAATGCTACTGCTACCTGCAAGCAGGGCTATAACTGGTGTTATACAACAAAGCGAAGCTGCGATAGCAGTAAGAACACCTGCAAACGTAAATGAACCTGTTGATTTTATACTTATCATACAGCTTCCAGTTTTTGAGTTTGTACATTAATATGTTTGAAGAACGGCTTTAAAATCTTTAGATTATCCTGCGTTAGCGAATAATAAATTGTTTGACCTTCTTTCCTTGTTTCAACAATGTTTCCATCTTTCAACTTTCTTAGATGTTGTGATACGGCCGGAATACTCATGCCTAAAATATCTGCAAGGTCGCAGGGGCATAACTCTTTTTCCTCTTCCAATAAATAGATAATTTTCAACCTTACTTCATTACCTGCTAATGCCAATATACTTGACAGGCTTGCAAAAGATTTTTGAGCGGTCTTTAATTTGTATTTACAATTTTTTATTTGCTCATGGTCGGCAAACAGTCTGATACAAGTATTATTATCCATGCCGCAAAGATAGGGAAAATAACTATTTAAGCAAATACTTAAATAAAGAAGGGTTTGTGAAAGTCTTGATTTGTCTTTTCTATAACAAAGAAATACTTGCCACCTTAATTGTTTTATCCTTTTCATCCGTCCAGGCAAAGAATAAATTATTGCCCGATTTTGTCATTTGCGGAAAGCCGCTTGACCTTGATTCTGCTGAAGCGGCCACGGTAAACGAAGCTTCCTTTTTACCATTACTATAAGCCTTTACAGCCTTAATTACAGAACCCTCCATCCAGCTTACAACAGCAGTATTCTTATCCAGCATTACCACATCCACCCGGCCAATTCCTTTTCCTTCATCAATCCGGATAGGGCTGTTGAATGTGGCGCCGCCATCATTCGAGAAAACAATATTTACCTGTGCATTCTTATCCGGTGATGTAAACCATGCAACCGCAAGATTATTGCCTATGGCATCAATCCTGGGGCCATTTACGGGGCATCCTTCAATTTTCCATTTATCAGCAAATATTGGTTTGGGAACTGTCCATTTGCTGTCAACAAATCTTACAATTGATATGTCCCGTATTTCTTCTTCTGACCTGTCTCTATAAACTACAACTGGTCCATTTGCTGTAATAGCAGCGCTGGTCTGGCAGCAATCACATACACGGTTGTCAAGTTCCCACTCATTGGATTTATTTCCCTGCTTATCCACTACTGCACCTCTAATTGTCATTTGACCATGATGACCTTCACTATGTCCTTTGCCACTTTCCATAACTGAGTTTCTTCCATCCAGCCATGAAATAAAATAGTTTTCTCCGTATGGTATCATCGAAACAAAACCATGCTCCGCTTTCTTGCCATCATCATGCAAAATTTTCGCAGCGCTCCAGTTTTTTCCCTCATTAGCAGAAGTGGTAATTTTTACATCGTAGGTATAAGTGCCCTTTTCGCTTTTCTCTAAATAATGTGCTATCATATTTTTTGCTCCATCCGCAGCTACCAGTGGATAGTCTGCCCAATTAACAAACCAATTATCACCAGAACTGATAACCATTGGTTCTGACCACTGCTCATTATTGAACTTAGAAATTTTCAAGAAACTCTTTCCTTTTATTTTTTCAATCCATGACAAGTACACCAATCCATTTTTGTCTGTAAAAAGGTAAGGTTCGGCACTGGCTGTATCAGCAGGGGATTGTAACTCCCTTAAATTAGCAGTTTGATTGGGTTCAGCTTTTTCCTTTGTAGAATCTTTTGAAGCATTGTTACAGGAAGATATTGCAAGGGTAAATAATAAGGCAGTTAATAACTTATTCATTTGTATTTATGATTTTAAGGATGGTATCAATATTGCTCTTATCGTCCCACTTGCGATAGCCAGATTCAAAAAAAACCAACCTGCCATTCTTGTTAAAGATAAAAGTTGTCGGAAGGCCGTCAATACTTAATTCTTCGCTGTTTTGTATTTGAATATAATTGAATGGGTAAGAATGCAGTTTTCTGAATGCGTCAATCTCTTCAATAGTTTCGGCTGAAGCCAATAAGAATACAACATTTTCATTCTGTAGAATATGCTGGGCCTTTTCAATAGAAGGCATTTCTTTAAGACAAGGTTTGCACCAGGTGGCCCAAAAGTTAATAAAAACCGTTTTCCCTTGGTATTTTTCAAGGTTGATAGGTGTTCCATCTAAATCTTTTAGCCGGATTTTGTCAATTGGCCTGTCTTTCTCAATAATGCTAACAACTTTATCTTTATTCCCTTCGTTGCAGCTTAATAATCCAAATAGTAAAGCCACACTAATTTTATGTATTAGAACCATTTGCTTTTTTCCCAAATATCAGCAAAATTAGGGGTGATGCAAGTTATGTACATGATGCAAAGAATCCATTGTGTGATGGTGACAGATATGGTGCCCCGGATGATGCTCACAATTAGTGTGATGATGATTATTAGTTGTTGTAACCAGTGAGTCATTCAGGTGTCCGGGATATTGGGGATGATGATGACCATGATGGTTAACGGTGGGGTCGTAAGGCACCCAATGGTGGCTGTGGTCATCATGTGAGTAAGTATTGTGATGGTATATATTATGATGATGCCAGAACAAAGAATCATGATGATGGTATGCACTATCCCAATAGAGCCGTTGCGTTAAATTTGAAGCAGCAATAAGGTTATTTGTAGATTGCCGCATCGCAGATAATTCACTTGTTATTCCAGCAGAAGCAGAAATATCAACTTGCTGAAGAGTTTCTGCGGGTTCATTTTTTTTATCGCAGGCTACGATAAATAAACCCGCTATAAATAAAATACAAATTGTTTTCATAATTTTTGACTTTTAATGTAAAAGAATTTCAATGGCTTGGATATATGGGTTAAAGAAAATTGGCAATGTAAGATAGAATTTATTATTGATTTTTTTAGCATCGGTTATGCTCGTTTAACCCTTATTAAGCTTTGATTTTGAAGCTATTAGATATAAGCCGATGAGAATAAAAGGAATACTTAGTATTTGTCCCATATTTATTGCCATCATCTTTTCAAAAGATTCCTGATTCTCTTTTACAAACTCCACCAGGAACCTGACAGTAAACAGCATAGTCAAAAAACATCCAAAAAGAAAGCCATCTCTGCGTTTTTGTACATTGTCTTTGTATAAAAACAAAAGAATAGCGAAAATGAAAAGGTATAGTATTGCCTCGTATAATTGTGCAGGATGCCGGGGAACCATATCCTCTCTTTCAAAAATAAAAGCCCAGGAAGCATTGCTCGGTTTTCCAATAATTTCCGAATTAAAAAGATTGCCAATCCGGATAAAAAATGCAGAAAGGGCTACAACAATTACAAGCCTGTCCATGATCCGTAAAAATGATTGTTTAAATTTGCGGCAATACCAGACAACCGCAATAATTATCCCAATTGCAGCTCCATGACTGGCCAACCCTTGGTATCCTGTCAGCTCAAATTTTCCATTTGTAATACTAAATGGCAAGATGATTTCCAATAGGTGATGCTTATAATATCCAAACTCATAAAACAAAGTATGCCCTAACCGGGCCCCGGCAATTGTTCCAATAAAAATATAAAGTGATAGCTTGTTCAGCAGTGTGAGAGAAACGTTTTCCTTTTTATAAATTTTTGAAAGCAAAGAATAGCTAAAGAAAAAAGCGAAAACAAACATTAAAGAATAGTACCTGAGTGCAAACCCGCCAATCCTGAATATCTCAGGGTTTATATTCCAGTTAATTTGCAGAAAAAATTGCATTAGTTTTTATATTTTATCTGATAATTTTAAGCGGCTAAAACTTAAAAAATAAATAATCAGAGGCAGTATCATAAATTGTAATACGGGGGCTATACCAACATTAACAACAGGAATAAGCGGCATCGAGTTATCATAAGCCCAGCTTCCTGATGATAAATGCCGCATTTCTGAAAGAACTGCTCCTGTGCCACCTGTCAAAATAACAATAGCAATTTGCTGCCATTTTAAATGTTGAATCCAAAGTGAGTTTCTAAATATAAGAGCAACGCCAAAGTATAGAAGCAGAACCATAAGAGCATCTGCAACCGAAGCTAAAGCACAAAAAGCTATATGCCCTATGGTAAATGAAGAATCTCTATACAAAGGCATTTGGACTAGTTCCCATATCAGATTTAGCAGAAGAGCAATAACAGTAATTGTAAAAACCAACCTTTTAAAAATATTTTTATTTGTAGCTTTTTTTAAAAAATAGAAATATAATATGCCTGTAAAAACCAAAGCAATAACAGGTATTAAAAAAATTATAGGTTTTAGATTGTTCATCTGCTTAACAATTACCGAAGGTTAGTTTGACTTTTTTTCATTTTACTAGTATTACTCATCATTAACTTTAGGTTTAGGCTCCTCTTTGGTTTCAGGCTTAGGTTCAGCATTTGCTTCAAGTTTTGGCTCCTCTTTGCTCTTAGCATTAGTATTTTTCTTCACTTTTAACATACTTGCATTGATAGCAACAACTACCGTGCTTAAAGCCATAAATACAGCGGCTATGGCAGGGCTTAATAAAATACCTTGTTTATATAGTACTCCAGCTGCCAATGGCAGTGCCACTACATTGTAACCTGTTGCCCATATTAAATTCTGAATCATTTTCCGATAAGTGGCTTTGCCAAATAAGATCAAATTAACCACATCTTTTGGGTTGCTGTTTACCAGAATGATACCTGCGGTTTCGGCAGCAATATCGCTACCACTACCAACTGCGATGCCAACATCTGCAATTGCTAATGCGGGTGCATCATTTACTCCATCCCCTGTCATGGCGACAAACTCACCTTTGCTTTGCAACTCTTTTATTTTTTCTAATTTTTGATGAGGCAATACTTCGCCAAAGAAACTATCCATGCCTATAGTTTCGCTAACACTTTTTGCTACTTTATTGTTATCGCCTGTAAGCAATATTGATTTGATTTTGTTTTGTTTCAACGTTTTAATGGCTTCTGCTGATTCAGGCCGTATCTCATCCGACAAAGCAATATATCCTGCCAGGTCATTATTGATAATTACAAACACAACCGTTTCCGTATCATTGGCTTTAAAGTCGCCGGGAACAGCCATATTATTTTCTTTTAAATAACCGGGACTAACTACTAATATCTTTTTACCTTCTACTGTTGCTTCAACACCTTTGCCGGTGATGGCGTTAAAATTTTCTGTGGCGGGAATAGCCAGTTTCAAATCTTTTACTTTTTGCAGAATTCCGGTAGCAATAGGATGTTCCGATTTTTGTTCTAATGCAGATGCCAAACGAATAATTTCATTTTCGTTTAATTCTTTTTTCAGCGATACGATTTTTGACACTTCAAATTTGCCTACAGTAAGTGTACCTGTTTTATCAAAAACAATAGTGGTTATTTTTCTGGCATTTTCAAATGCTGTTCTGTTTTTAATCAGCAAACCATTTTTCGCCGACAAAGCTGTTGATTTTGCAACTACTAAAGGCACTGCCAATCCCAGAGCATGAGGACAACAAATAACAATTACTGTTACCATTCTTTCCATTGCAAACGCCAATGATTGCCCTGTTAAATACCAAAATAAAAATGTGCTAATACCTGCCACTATTGCAATTACGGTTAGCCATTTTGCAGCCGTATCTGCCAGCAATTGTGTTTTTGATTTTGATTTTTGTGCATCCTCTACCAACTTTATTACCTGGGAGAGATAAGAATCTTTTGCGGCATGAGAAACGGTAACTTTTATTGAACCATTTCCATTAATTGCTCCTGCAATTACTTTTTCACCTTTTATTTTTTTCACCGGTTTTGATTCACCGGTCAGCATTGATTCATTCAAATAACTTTCACCTTCCAGTATTATTCCATCGGCTGCCACTTTTTCGCCGGGTTTCACCAAAATAATATCGTTCTCTTTTAGCGTTTCAGTCTTTACATCATGCACCATATCCGGCATTACCATGTGTGCATCGGATGGCATCAGCTTTACCAGCAACTCCAACTCTCTTGATGCTCCTGCAATGGATTTCATTTCTATCCAATGCCCCAAAAGCATGATGAGAATAAGTGTTGACAACTCCCAAAAAAAATCCATGCCCTGCAAACCAAATACAATGGCTACACTGTAGATGTAGGCCACTGTGATGGCAAAGCCAATCAAAATCATCATGCCCGGGCTCTTCGTTTTTACTTCATTCACAAATCCTTTTAAAAAAGGCCAGCCACCATAAAAAAATACGACGCTTGATAAAGCAAACAAGATATATTGAGAACCTGTAAATTGCCAATCTACTCCTAAGAACTTTTGAATCATCATGGATAAAAGCATGATGGGAATGGTTAGTATCAACACCACATAAAATCTTTTTTTAAAATCGGCTATCATCATATTATGGTCATGTCCTTCCATACCCATTGGGGCATTTCCGTGCTTAGAGTGATCCATTTTGGAATGATCCATAGTTGCTGGCTTCCCAGTATCTGTCTTATCTTTTTCTTCCTGTGGTTTAACATCCGGTGGCGTTTCCGCTTTTTCTTCTGGCTGTTTCTCTATGGGTGGCGTTGCCGGAGTTTCCGCTTTATCTTCTGTTGGTTTACCTGCCAAGGGGAGTGGCGGAGTTGCATCAGGGTTTTCGTCGGGAGGAAGTTTGGTTTCAGGCTTGTCTTTTTCTTCTGGCGGTTCTACAACCAGTGGTTTTGCCGGGTCTTCCGGCTTAAATGACTCATAACTTTTTTGTCGCACGGCAGACTTGATATCGGCAACTTCCAGACGGGTTTCGTCGTAACGGACAGTGGCGGTTCCTGTAGCGTAATTCAGTGTAACGCTTTCAACACCCGGCACCTCGCCAATATGTTTTTCCACTTCCTCAACGCTCCATACTGATAGCATGTCGTGTACATTGATATTGCTCGTTTTCATAATCTTTAATTCTTTTATATTTAAAATGCCTGCGCCATCAAAGTTTGTCTGCATTTGTAGCTGGTGTAGGCTCAGTGGAATCCGCCCCCTTATCTTCCGGCATTTCATCCTTTTTGTGACCGGCATGTTCTTCTGCCTTTTCTTTATTTGCAGGAGGCATGGTTTCAGTCTTGTCCTTTTCCTCCGGGGGTTTGACTACAGACGGTGTTGCCGGGGCTTCCGCTTTATCTTCTATAGGCTTGACTTCCGGTTGCTCCGGCGCATCAGACCCATAACTTTTTTGGCGCACTGCAGATTTGATATCAGTGGCCTCCAGACGGGTTTCGTCGTAACGCACTGTGGCGTTCTCAGCAGCGAAATTCACTGTAACGCTTTCGACACCCGGCACCTCGTTAATCCGTTTTTCCACTTCTTCTACGCTTAATACGGACAGCATGTCTTGTACATTAATAATGCTTGTTTTCATAATCTTTAATTGTTTTACTTTTTGAAATTAATGTCGTTTAATGTTTGATTTTATAATTAAGGAAATTTCAGATGAAGTGATTCAAGGTGATCCGTTAGAACTTTTGCAACGGCAAAGTTGCGATGCCATCGTTTGTCTGCCGGTATAATATGCCACGGATGCTTATTACATTTGTTAATGATCATCTCATACACATCCATGTAATCAGACCACCTGTCTGCTGCCACCTCATCTTCTTTTTTATATTTCCATCGTTTTTGCGGCTGAGTTAATCGTTCTTTAATTCGCTGTTTTTGTTCTTCTTTTGAAATGTGCAGAAAGAATTTCAGTACATGAGTATTACTCAATTCAAGATGCTGCTCCAAACTGTTGATTAACTGACATCGGTGGCGAAGTTCTTCTTTTGAAAGTTTCTCTTCGATAGATGGAACAAGAATGTCTTCATAATAAGAACGGTTAAAAACTTCTATCATTCCTTTGGCAGGGAAATGCGGATATACCCGCCAGAGAAAATCATGCTTCATTTCTTCCTCAGTCGGCTGTTTAAAAGATTTTACCTGTACCCCCATTGGGTTCATGCACGTCATCACATGGCGAATAGTTCCGTCTTTTCCCGATGTATCAACACCTTGAAAAATAATGAGTAGTCCAAAACGTCCATCGGCATAAAATATATTTTGCAGTTCAAAAAGCTTTTTGCGAAATGCAGTCAATTCTTCGTTGCATTTTTTCTTAGAAAATTCTTGGGGTGACGATGTTGGAATATTTTCTAGTTTTGTCATTTGAAGTTATTTTGCCTGATTAATTATTTTGAGTTTGTTTAATTGGTAAAAGAGTGTTCTTCAATCCAACCAAGCATATACTCAGCCGCCAACCCAAGATTTCCAATCTGGCAATGTGATTGAGCCTGCTCCTGCACAGAGAAGATGCGACCTGTGATAGAGTTTGCAACCGTTAGCAGTTTCAATTGCTTATAAAATTGCTCTATTGGTACGAAATGATCTTCCGCTCCAGCCATGATCAGGACATCTGCTTTCACTCCACCTGAAATTGAGTATCCATTATATTTCTTTAATTTAAAAAAGAATTCATAAGGCGTTTTACACCCCATAACATGCATACCCTGAGCGATACCCCACTGTGAGTACATATCCCTTTTCATCATCACCATTGCAAAAGCATTAAGAACAAAAGACAATCTCAGGCCTATAAGTCCTTTAATGAGATACGCTGCAACCTTACCTCTTCTTGATGTAACACAGGCGAAAAAGTCAAGCATTACATCATATGCAATTACCCTTTTTATCCGGGGTTCCAATGATGCAGCCCTCAAAGCAAGGTAGCCGCCAAGACTCATGCCAATCAACGTTACATTTTCGGCTTCGATAAAATCCAGAACGGCTGCAATCGGCTTTTCCCATTCGTATGTCATGGGTACTTTCTCAAACATCAGCGTTGAGCCTTGACCAGGCCCATCAAACATTATTACTTCGTAACCATATTCACACATAGCCGCACCAATTGTATAAAATTCTTCACTATAAGAATCAAATCCGCCATGTATGAGGATGATGCCCTTAGTGGGTATGGTTGGCGTTAACCTGAAACCATGCAGATTATTATTTCCATAAGGAACCGAAATCCGTTCAAGGTTTTTTCCCCCTTTCGATTGGTAGAAAAAATGCAAATACTTTTCAGAAATCATCTTCCTATTAGGGTCGGCAGGGTCCATAAAAAATTCAGCAGCACGGTATAGCCCCATTGCATAATCCATATTTCCCTCTTTTTCAAAACCGGCAGCTTTAGCACAAAACAGTTTCTTCCAATCATCAAAAGTTTCAACGTTGTGTCCAATCTCAGCAAACACTTCTTCCAAACCAGATATAAGGAATCTGTTAAGCTGATAATTAATGTTTGCATCCTCGTGAAAATGGTGAAACTTGTTTATTCGGAAGAAAGCCTTTGCTATTGTGGTTTTCGGGAGTTCCACAATTGCGGGCATTTCTAGCTGTTGTTGTTCCATTATTATTCAATTTTTTTTATACGTCATGATTAAAAAAATTTTGGTTTAATTCCTAAACTTGTATTTGTTTTTTGAATTGATTTTAGCGCCTCCTTTTCAATGCCTGTCAAAGCCCTTATGGCATCTATAGTTTCCGGTATAACGATAGCTTGGTTATCTACAATGTAAGCATAGAACAATTCATCATCCACTACTTTGAGCATGTCTTCCCACAAGGCTACCTCATACATATCGCCATAAGGGCGGTTTAATGCCAGCATTAATTCCTTCACTGTATTATTTGCAGATAATCCCTGGCTATATTCAATCATTGCAATCCTGGATGATCCTTTGAATGCATCCAGCACTTCTTCCTTAGACGCTTTTCGTGTAAGTTGCACATTCCAATAATGCAGATGGCTTAAGGTTTCAGGCACTTTAACTGCAGATGTTATTACGTTAAGCGTGGGGTCAACAGATTGCGCATCCGGCCCCTGATGACTGGGGATGTCTTTCTCAGGCACAAGTGTATTCATGATTCCGTCCAAATGGCTTTCCCAGGGATCGGTTGCACGACGAAGTAAAGTACCTCTTGCTTTTAGGAGCAAGCCTACATTGTTAAGGGGGGTTAATGTTCTTACAATAGAAGTAGTATTACATGAAACTACTCTCGTGGAATCCCGGTTAAGTGCAGTTAAATAATTATTTTCCGCACTAAATGAATGGCCCGTAGCTTCATGCTTTTCACCTCCCTGTAAAATGAATTTTTTTCCAAGCTTTTTATAGAGTTCAATATTTTGGGCAGCGATTTTCTTTGGGGTACAATCAACAATAATATCTGAAGATGCAAGCAGGTCATCCAGGGTGCCAGATGTGTTAATCTTCACTTCATTCATTTTACTTTTGAAAGTATCATCGGAAGCAAAAATTGGGTAATTTTTTAATTCCGCTATCTTAATACGCCAGTCTGTAACCACATCACATACCCCTGCTAATTCCATATCATCCTGCATTGATACTACATCAGCAACACGTTTTCCGATTACACCATATCCGTTCACTGCAACTTTAATTTTCATAGTTTTAATTTAGACTGTTTATATACAACATGTAGTTTTAAAAATGATTAGGGTCTTTTTTCTGATTTCATTTTTTCATTTATGACTCCGGTAAAGAATTAAAGCGATTAACCAAAGGAGGGAAAACGCAAACAACATCCATTTAAAATCTGAATTAATAATAAAGTTTACAATGGTCATAAACCCAATTGATGTTAATCCTGCAATTGTTACAATGATGAATGCACTTTTCATTCGTTTGCGAAAAGATGTCATTGCAATAAAAATGGTGAGCAATCCTGTGGCGAAAATGTAACCTCCCATTACCCAAAAAATCTTTTGCAGCCAATTTAAAAGACCAGGAATGTTCTCCTTTACATTTTGTAATGTTGAGCCCATGTAGCCAAGGTCTTCAGGCAGTAGAGAAGGTCGAAGAAAAATAAAATACAAGCCCATTCCGGCAAGAATTAATCCTGCTAATGCAAGTGTACTTGCTGAATATGGTTTAAGGTTCATCATTTTTATACTTGAGAACTTTTCAAAGTTTTTTACTTGATCATATTATTTAAAAATTAGCCTAACCCTCGCATATTGACGAGTTTCAACATCAGTACTTCAACCAGCCATTCGTAAAACCTGCCCGCTGCAATCCAGTAACGAGATAAGGACATCGCTTCATTAAGCTCCATAGAAAACCTGAACGATAGTTCTCAATCATCAAAATAATTGGGCCTTGGTTAAGTCCAAAATGCCAGGGTGAAACCCACCATCCATAAGGATTGTCGGTATTTCCAGGATGAGAAGGATTAAAAGATGCCTTGAACCCATAGCGATTATACTTTGTCATTTTTGCCTGATGAATGCAATGATTAAGTGCCGGCAAAACAATTTCAGGTGCAAATGGCAGCGATGCCACCAATGCCCACGGCGCAAGGGTTCCATCGTCTGGCCCGTAAGGCACTCCACGCCCCACATAATCAAAAAACTGCCTATCAATACCATTTATTTTGATAACATCCGGGCCGGGGCCCTCACTTGAGGTAATGCCCCAACAATGCGGGCCATAGTCCTTGTGCCCAAGTGGATTGTTTATCGCATACTGTTGTTGAACATAAGTTGCACGGCGGCTGTTCTCAAAATAGTCAATGCTTTTATTACGCATGTACGCATCCTGAATACCACGAAAGTCAATCCATACATGTGAGAGTTGGTGAATGAACAACGGCCCGGCATAAAGATATTCATACCCGTAATTGTGTTCCCATTGGTAAGTTGAAGTCCAGGCTGTGTAGCTGCTTTCAGGTAAGGGATGTGTTGGTGAACCAAGCCCCAGCATATATAGCAGCAGTGCCTCATCGTAACCTTCCCACCGATAAGTAAGAAATCCGCTTTCAGGTTTCCAACCATGCGTTAACGTTGCACCTTGGTTTTGCGCCCATTGCCAATCGGCCCGATGGTAAAGTGCATCGGCGAGGGTGCGGATTTCATTCTCGTCGGCTGTATCGGCATCGAAATAAATTCCCGCAGTTAATGCGCCAGCCAGCAAAAAAGCACTGTCCACTGTCGACAACTCACATTGCGAGGCACGGCGGCCGGTCTGCATGTCGAGAAAATGATAATAAAATCCTTTGTAGCCGGTTGCGTCAGGCTCAGGGCCTTGTGGACTATTCCAAAAAAAACGCAGTGTAGCAAGTGTTCTTTCAATCGCTGCGGCTCTTGA
The DNA here is from genome assembly GCA_002127295.1 of Chitinophagaceae bacterium IBVUCB2. Classification (GTDB taxonomy): domain Bacteria; phylum Bacteroidota; class Bacteroidia; order Chitinophagales; family Chitinophagaceae; genus JJ008. The sequence goes on along the minus strand of NFUV01000002.1, from coordinate 455,109 downwards.
CATAAATCCCCGTTCGACCCCTACCGGATAACAGGCTAACGCAAGGCCGGTAGCAGCAATGCTGGACGGCCAATCTGGTGCTGTCTTATCTTTAATTAACCCGTTAGAGGGATTAGTTTCGTGTAAAAAGTAATCGAATGTTTGGCGTTGGAGTTTATCCAGTGTTTCGATGTCCGTAGTGCTATGGTTCATGCCTGAACGCCTCCTTTCGCCTGTTTAGATATTTTATTTTCGAGATTCTTTTTTGTATCATTCAGCATATTATTCAAACACCAGTTGCAATACCAGTTTGCAAAAAAGAAAGAAAGAATTTTATAGAACCATTCTTTTGGCAGCAGGTAACTGATTGAAATTTTTGCAATAGTTCCGTTTTCAGCCGGAGAAATTTCAAAGCACATGCGATACCATGACATGATAATTATTTTTGCTTCACCAACTGTTTCCCATTCTTTGAGTTTTGGTCGTTGCCACTTTGTGACTGTTTCACTAAAATCCATTGTCATTCCCATAATCTTTCCATACCACCGATATTTTGCGCCAACTCCGGTTGCGTTTGGTGAAAGCTGTTCTAACTTTAATTTACTTCCCATCATCATCATAGAGCTTTCGCTCATGTGCATTCCTGTTTTTGAAAAATCATCCATCTGGGCAAAAGCTTTTTCAGGCGTTGAATGAATGAGTATGTTTTTAGATTTTGTTTTCACCTGATACATTATAAATTTTGTAAAATGAAATCCACCCTTTCTTCCGGTGGAAGCACAGGAACCTGGACGATAGGAAATCTTAAGGATTCGTAAACCTCAACAAGCAATGCATGGATTTTTTGCTGTGCTGCCTCATCTTCTGTCCTGGCATAATCTTTTACCAATGGCAGGCGATCGAGAATAAAAATTTTTTTGTAGTAAACAGTACGTAATGCTTGGGTCAATTTTTCATCTTCCGGAAGATTTAAAAAGCGATAGTAAGCAAGGGCATCAGGAATTGCACGGTCAAGAAAGACTTGCAGATCAGGGGAAATTTGATCTTCCTGCTCAATCTGCATATTTAATACTCCCAATTGAAATTCTTTCTGCTGCTTTCTAACATCCTCTATCGTTCTTCCTTTCAGCCGTTGTGTATCGATGTAATGCCGGGCATGTTCAAAGGTTGTGATGTATCCTCTTTCCTTCAACAAATTAACAGTTGTTGTTTTTCCTGAACTAGGTCCACCTGTGATGACATACCAATTTGTTTGCCTTTGCATTGTTCCCAATATTTGAATTAGTACGTTATTTTCTTTCTATTAATTCCATTCCGCACTTTGGACATTTGCCGGGCTTATCCGAAATTATTTCAGGATGCATGGAGCAGGTGTAGGTTTTCGTTCCTTCATTTTTTTCACTTTTTGTTTCTGTTGTTTTCATCGCTGATGTTTGTTTGTTATCGTTTCCGTTTATCTTTTCTCCCGGACTTGTGCTGGCATTTAGTAAACCATTTTCATCGTGGTCAGGATGTTGTTTGTTGAAATCCTCATTTGATTTTGTATCCAACGGCATGTAGCCGGAAGCTTGATTTTCTTTTTCATTTTTAGTTTTTTCCATTTTTTTTGTTTTATTTCTGAAAAATTTTACGATGTAAATAGTTTTGTCTTTATCAATTACTTTGTAACGTTTATGGACTTATTAATCAACAAACTTTTTTTAGGCAAAAGCGAATAGGCAGCCGCCATTAGCATAATTGTAACAATCCAATACGCAAGATGGTCAGACCATATCATAATTATTCCACCGAGCACCACACCAACAACCTGTCCCAGGCTATTAACAGAACTTAAAATGCCAAGTGATGCGCCAAAATCTTTTCCTGAACTTTTTGTAATAAGAGAAGACAGGCTGGGTGAAAGGATTGCCATACCGATAGAGATAAAGGAGACATAGATTAAAATCAATTCCATTTGCGGGGTAGTAGTGAGCATGAATATGCCGATGCCCAGCAAAAGAAAACCGAAGGGCAATAAAACTTTTTCACCATTCTTTTCAATTAACCATGCAATGGGTCCCAATTGCAATAAAGCCATCAGTGAACCGCAAACGATAAAGACTATGCTCATTTGCCGTGGCCCGAATGAAAATAGGCGCTGGGAATGCAGCGCAAATGTGCCTTCAAACATGAATAAGGCAAGCTGACTGATAAAAGAAAAGGTGAGCAACAGTATAAATGTTCTGTTAAATAAGCTCCATTTCGGAAACAGGGGCAGTTTTGCTTTTGCTAAAACCTGCCATGTGATTTTCTCTTTTGCAATAAGTGATTCCTTCAAAAAGAAAATATAGAGAACGAAGACCACTAGTGTAAGAGCAGCAGAGATAACAAAGGGAGCAGAAAATTTATCAAGCGTTGCCTGTCCGAAAGGAAGATTAAACTGCATACTGACTTTTGAAAATACATTTCCCAGCAAAGGGCCTGCAACAGCGCCCAATCCGGCTACGCTGCTCAGCAATGCCATGTTCTTTCCTCTTTTTACTTTTGAAGTTTTATCGGCAATGTAGGCACCTGATGCGGTTACAAAACCGGCTGTAAAAAATCCGGCCATTAAACGGGAAATATAGAGAAGCGCTATGCTCCCGCCTATTGAAAAAATAAAAATTGAAATTGAAAACCCGGCGATGCCTCCCAGGATGAGCGGCCTTCTCCCTGCTTTATCAGATAATGAACCCAGGTAAGATGAAAAGAGAAATTGTGTAAGTGGAAAAGCGGCTGTTATTAATCCTACATGGAGCGAAACTGTTTTGGATGAAACACCTTCAGCCGACAAAAGTTTTTCGATGTAGAACGGAAGCACGGGAAGTGTCATTCCTAGGCCAGTCATTACCAGAAATACTCCGCAAAGAAGTATTATTTTTTCCCTGCCATATTGTTTTACCTTAACCATTCAAAAATATTTTATCTACAATCGTTATTTTTTTAAAAATCAAAAAGCTATCATACATCATGCTTATACGTATAAATCATTCAGTTTAATTCTTTATAATTCGCTTGGTTGCCATCCCGGATAATTGCCAGGTTTTTTGGGCCCCACCCACGATTCCTTATTTTAAGATGCAAATAGACGACCATACTTATAATAGCCGCAAAGAAGCACCAGATTGAAACAAATGCTACACTGTGAGCTACCTGGGCACCAATTAATGACAGCACCAATAAAACTCCTAATAACCTTATGAAGCCATGACTTGAAAAGAAGCAACTGGCACAAGTAGCCGTGAAGTACAATATCATTACGGGAACGGAATAAAAATGTGGCGATATGTAAACCATGTGATGGCTGATGACTTCTGCATTTAATGGCCCTACCGTAATCCAATAAAGCAGGAATAAGCCCACAGTTACCCCAAGTACTAATAGCACAAGCAGTGCCTTTTTCCGCCACTTTACTACTTCGATTATACCTATTGCAAAAGGCACATAAATTGGCCACAGCAAATGTGAGAACAGGGAATATATATAAGTCATTACTTGCCTGAGCACTGGAATGTTGTGGTTGAAAGATAACCAGATGACGCCTTCAGTAAGCTGCTGGATTCCGAATAGCAGCGGAATGAGAGCAAAAGGAATTTCAGTAGTTGCTTTGGTTTGTTTAAGCGTTGCAACGCCGATGACACACAATGCAGTACCGGAAATGAAACTGGCTGTAGCTGAAAAACACATTGGTTACCTTATTTTTGATTTACTATATTGAAAAACAACTTCTTTAATCATATAATTTCCCACCTTGTTAAGTTGGTCTTGCAATTCGCCTATATCAATTGGTTCGCTCATAGTAAGAAGAGCACTTTGAGGATGAAGGTGAATTTCAGCATCTTCAATGCCTGGAAGTTGAAGTAATACATTCTTTACGGTGTTTACACAACCTGCACAGCTCATTCCTTGTAACTCATAATTTTTTTTCATTTTGTTATTTATTTTTGGGTGCTAAAAAAATCAATTAATAATGGATTATAAATAAGGTATCAAATGTTTTTTATCAGAAATTATGTTTGTTGCTTAATTAATGTTTTAATATCGAATGCTGATACCAGCGCCTGCCCCATAGTCACTATCGTATAGTGTGCTGATAGAGAAAGTGCGGCTGATAAAATAGCGCAGCCCCACTGAATATTCTTTATCGGTATTTACCCTGCCATCAAAAAATAATCTTGTTGTAATGGGCATGTCCCTTCGTTGCAATTGTGCACGGAATTTCCCTTTCGGATCTATGCGTACTTCAGTTTCCAGGAAGAAGGGCAGTAAATACAATAAGCCTACTTCAAATTGCCTGCGGTTATCTTTTGTGTTTGGTTTATCTTTTGCATTTGGGTTTCCATCTTTATTTAGACGAAAATCATAACCAATAAAGGCAGCGAGGTAATCCCGTTTGTCTATAAAGCGCAACAGATGGGTTTCTGTTTCGTAATTCCCTTTCCAATCTGCACGGGCATCAATGCGAAGCTGGTATTTATTGTTGGATACAAACCCTTCAAGCCAGGCGCCATTGGAAAGTAAATTCAAATCGGCCCATTTAGAAATAAAATTATCTTCCTTCTTCAAGATTTTATACCCCGTTTTTGAAAATTCATTTTGTTCCGAACCTTCGTAGCTTACAATGCGGGCCATTCCCGCAGCGAGGTGATACAAAATATGGCAATGAAAAAACCAGTCTTTTTCTTCATTGGCTAAAAACTCGATAGTAACGGTTTCCATGGGTTGAATATCGAAGGTGTGTTTAAGTGGTGCATAATCGCCCTGGGCGTTGATTACCCGAAAGAAGTGGCCATGCAAGTGCATAGGGTGTCGCATCATCGTGTTGTTAAACATTTTAAACCGAACGACTTCGCCCTTTTTAATCATGATATTATCCGCCTTTGAAAGCGGCTTATCATCAAATGACCAGATGTAGCGAAGCATGTTACCGGTAAGCGTTAATGGAACAATACGCACCGGTATTTTTTTATCAAAAGCTGTGGGATTTACAGAGCGCAGCATATCATATGTAAGAGTGCCTGAATTGTTTTCGTTATCCATCTTCATCCCCGGCATGTCCATATCCTCTTTTTTTACACCCATGTCCATCTGCTGCATTTTTTTCGTGGTGTCCTTTTGCCCCTTCATATCCATACCGGACATTGATGCGTCTTTTTTATTAGAACCGCCCATGTCCATTTTATTTCTCTCCCGCAACATAGCAAAATAATTAAGCTTAGGAATGTCGGGTGCGTTTATCTTTTTACCATTGCCGAAATACACCGAACTATAGCCGGAAATATCGGCAGCCGTAGCCCTCAATTCATAAGCGCCTTCAGCAGGAATGGTGATGAGCACATCATAGGTTTCAGCAATAGGAAAATCAATTTTATCAACTTTTACAGGCTTTACATCAATACCATCCGCAGCAACAACAGTCATCGGTCCACCAGCAAATTGTATATAGAAATATGAACCTGCGGCGCCATTGATAAGCCTTAGCCGAACTGTTTCACCCGGCTTAAATTCCGGGTACTCGCTTGTTTGGCGTCCATTGGCAAGAAAAGCGTTGTAATACACATCAGATACATCCATCGGCGGCATGCGGCTCCATTCCTGTTTTACCTTATCGCCTAAGTATCCTTTTACCAGCGCTTCGCCCCAGCTTTGCACCGATTTTCTTTTGATGCCATACCATTCATAGTTTGCCTTTAGCGAACGAACTACGGTTGACATATTTTCATTAGTCCAGTCGGAAAATAAAATCACTTTTTCTTTTTGAGCCATCGCATTTTTTGGATAAATAACAATGGCTCCGTAAAGGCCCACCTGCTCCTGCAATCCTGTGTGCGAATGATACCAGTACGTGCCGTTTTGGATGATGGGGAAGCTAAAGGTATACGTAGTGCCTGGCTTTATCGGCGGTGTGGTCAGGTAAGGAACGCCATCTTCAACATTGGGCAACAGCAAGCCATGCCAGTGAATGGATGTTTCTACTTTCATCAGGTTGTGTACATAAATTATAGCCGTATCGCCTTCGGCAAAATAAAGTGTAGGAGCCGGTATGGTGCCATTAATGGCAATGGCGGGTTTTAATTTTCCTTTTGCAAAAGTGACCATAGTATCAGTAACATTTAGAAAATACGCTACACGTTTACCTGAAACTTTTGTTTCAATGGTTTTTAACATGTTCATAGTATCCCCGCCTGACGCACGGGCAGGCATTTTCATGTTGTCCATATCCATTGGTGGTTTCTTAAGTGTGTCTTTGGGCATTTTCATTCCATCTTGTTTATTGATAGTTGGACTTGCAACAACTTTTTGGTTTTTCTTTATTGCCGATTTTTTTAATTGTTCTTTTTGGGGCATATTCATACCTTTCATCTCCTGTGCAGATGCTAAAGAATATATTGACATCCAAATGGCTACTAATATAATTTTTTTCATTTTACAATTGTTTAATGATGCTTATAAAAGCCAACGTCTTTGATGTCGTTCCACGAAGTAGTTTTATGACAAGAATAGCATTGACTGACTACCGCTTTTTCCTGATTGGCAATTTTTTTAGAAATCATTTCAAAATGCTCCATATAATGACTCGGTGGTGGTTGGTGGCATTGAGCACAACTGATACTGAGTACTGATGGATGTTGAAACTTTGGAATTGTCCATTGCGTTACAGCATGACAGGAAGCGCAATTATTGCCCATCAATCCAAAGTGTTTATCTTTTGTGCTGTGGCAAGTGGCACAATTGAGTTTGGCTACAAGTGCTGAAACAAGCGGATGGTCAGCAGGTAAATGTGATTTATCGAACTGTAAAGATTTCTTTCCATCACCAATTATTTTTTCACCAATACTTGCCAAAGCTTCATGGTCCATCACTCGCAAATTTGCATCTATACCCTGATGCTCTACGTGGCAGGATGAACAATTTTTAATAATAGCATGAAAGGCGGTCGGTTGCCGACTCAGTAAAGCTTTGTTATCTGCATGGCAACTCATACATTTTGCATCATCTGCTCCTTTTACTGCCGTGTGGCAAGATTCGCAGTTCGTTGAAAGCAATGCATGTGACGCCGACAATTTACCTGGCATTACCTGGTTTTGCCAGCTACTTTTTTTTGTACCATCAAAGCCGCTGAAGCGGTTAAATACCACAACAGACAGAACAAGTATTATTATAATAAAAGCTTTTTTCATTTAAAATATCGTAAGCCAAAATAAATAGCCGACCAGATGTGAAGTATGAGCAAAAGATAAAATGCACAGGATGTTGCAATATGAACTTTGAGCCAACTCGCCGTTCGGCGTTTTAATAATTCATGAGTCTTGATAGCATACTCAAGGTCGGCGATTGATTCCGCAACTCTCATCGCACGGAGTGAAAGCGGGGCATTTGCGTCTACCTGAGCCGTTTTCATTCCAACAAAACTATTTAAGGCACGACTTACAAAATTTCTAGAAACAGTATAGGCTACTTCGTTGTTTGGCTGCTGTGCTATCGCCCCAATTATTTGATTGTATTGCGTAGCCAGCAAGTTTAATTCAGTTTGTTTTTCTTTTAGTTCTTTTGAAGAATAGCTAAGAAAATACCTTCCCACAAAACCACTCAAAACTGTTAATAGCATCATTGCTGTGAGCCATATGCCAAGATTGCTTTCAAAGCGATGGCCGGTATGCAGAATAGCCAGTATAGAACCACTAATGCTTGTATAAATGTGCCAGTTTAAAATTGTGCCGAGTGAAATACGCTTAGTTATTTTTTCTTTTAAAAACTTTATCCGTTTTGTGGCTGAGTAAAGCAGCGGCGGCACAATCATAAGCAATGCGGCTAATACCGCAAGTATTCCACCCATTAAGCTTCCGGGAAACCTTGGTGAACGGTGCACCAGAAAGCCCAACCACAGGATAAGTTGAAGCACAAGTAATCCGCCAATAATAGTCCGTTCCTGTTTCATACACTTTATACATCAATTGTTACAGCTTCTGTTGCTTTTGCCTGACAGGCCAGAATAATATTTTGCGCCTTATCGTCTTCAGTCAAAGCATCTTCCACAGCCATCTTTACCTGGCCTGAAACCAGTTTTACTTTACAAATGCCGCAGGTTCCAATGCGGCAGGAATATTCAATGTTTACACCCACCTCTTCTGAAGCTTCCAGAATCGTTTTGTCGGGTGTAAGCACCGCAGTTTTATTTGATTTGGAAAAAGTGACGACTCCGGTTTCTCCTGCTTTTTCAGGTGCTGTAGGTTTTATTGCTTCATCACCAACTTTTTCAGTTGCAGGTTGCGCAGTCTTAGGTGGGGGGCCTGCAAAAACCTCGACCATGACATTCTCTTTCGGTACCTTAAGCTCCTCAAGCATCAACTTTACTGCATTCATCATCGGCGGGGGTCCGCAAACGTGAATCATACGGGATACAATTTCCGGCACCCGGTCGTTGAGGATTTCTTTGGTAATGCGTCCGGTAACAAAGCCATCATCCGGATTGCGGCCTGGTTCTTCAAGAAGAATGCAGACGTGTAAATTCGGATAACGTTTTTGGAGATAACCGATTTCTTCACGAAAAATAATATTGTCTTCACTCTTACAGCTAAAGAAGAAATAAATATCACCCTTCCAGGAGCGGTCAGTCAGATACCGGATGGCACTCATCATTGGCGTTACACCTACTCCACCAGCAATAAATACAGCGCTGTCGGCATGTTTTTCTGTAAAAGTAAATTTGCCGGAAGGTGCAGTGAACTGCATCAGCTCTCCTTCATGAACTTCAGTGTGCATATAATGCGAAACAGTTCCTTTTTCTTCGTGCTTTACAGTGATTTCGCAATAATCCCGGTGCGTTGGTGATGAGGCAATGGTGTACGACCGCTTCACGGGAACGCCGTTTGGAATAACCGTTACCGTTATGAATTGTCCCGGCAAATAATTAAACGGGATTTTCCCTCCTTCCGGGTCTGTGAGGCGAAATGTTTTTACTTGCGGCGTTTCAATGAAAATTTCGGCGACGAGCAAAGTGCCAGTCCACGAATTTGGTTTTGAGGGTGCGATGTCTGGATTGATAGCAGCGGGCGTCGTTGCGCCTGGCTTGGTTGCATCCGGCTGAGTCTTTGCATCTGACGGTTGAGCATCAGTTTTTGAAGTTCCGGGAAGCGGAATTTGTTCGGTGGAAGTTCCCGTTAATTTTGCAACGAGTGCATTTGCCCGTTTCATTTTATGGAAGTACATCCAAATCATGATGACAACAAATGCACCGAGAAAAAGCATAGTGATATAATGAAACCACGACAATCCAAAAAAGCCGTGCGTTTGCTTGCCTTCTGCTGAGGACGAAAGGTTCATCTCCCGTTGAAACCATTGCAAAGCTGTTATGCGTGGGTCTTTGTTTTCTGCCAGGGCCCGTCGGCCTTCAAGGCCGCTTTCTAACATAATTTGCCCACGCCGGATTTGTTCGTTGGCTTCCTGCATGGCTGTAAAATTCTGTTCCCTTGTGGCACCCGAAAGTTGCCTTAACCCCATTGCAAGTAAAGCATTTCCTTCTGTTACCAGCTTATCCGCTAATTGTTTTATTTCCTTACGTTTTTCGGGACTCAAATCATGCCATTGCATCAGCGAAGGATAAAGCTCTTTAGTTGGTGCTTTACCCATTTCCTTCATCATGTCGCCCATTCCCTCACCCATGCCGCCACTTTTATTGTTACCGGTTGTGTCCGACATTGCTTTGTTAGAATCTTTCGCATTTGCCATCTTATTCATTACGGCAGCCGAATCAGGTGATGTTTTTTTCGGGTGGTGCTTTGCATGCTCTTCGGGGGTTTGAGCAATGGAAGAATATGCCGCAGTAATAAAAATTACGGCCAGAAGAAGGATAGAAATTGTAGTGCGGAACCATTTCATTATTAAGTTTTTTGATTTCCCTGTTAAGGCATTACATATCCTTCATAGCCGGGTCTTTTTTGGGCATTGGTTTTTTATCTTTTTTCATTGGGTCTTTTTTCATTTTATCCGCACCCATTTCCATCATGTCCATGCCCTTATCCATCATATCCATACCCTTGTCCATCATATCATCGTCCATCATCATTTTCTTTTCAGGAGGAGCCATGGCTTTGCTAACGGAATCTTTGCCCATTTCCATCATATCCATACCCTTGTCCATCATGTCCATATCGTCAACCATACCTTTGTCAGCCATCACATCTTTATTTTTCCCCATCATTTCTTTACCCATAGTCATCATAGCCATTCCTTTATCCATCATATCCATACCTGTTTGCATCATCGGTTTATCTTTGTTTTTTTGTGCATGTTCGGTAAGCATTTTTCCTGATTTTGCCACATCCATCCCCTGGTGAATCATGTTCATTCCATAATCCGCCATATCCATGTCTTTCCCCGACATCTCTTTGCCCTTGTCATCCATAGCCATATCATCATCCATAGATTCATGCTGAGCATTATTCATCATACTTCTACCGGATTTTACCATTTCCATTCCTTTGTCCATTGTTGCCATCCCATTATTTATCATGGCCCTGTCGTTGTCTTTTTGGCCGTTATTTACCATTTCATTGCCGGATTTTATCATTTCCATACCCTGGTAAATTCTATTAGTGCCGTCGTTGTCTCTTTGCACATTTGAATTTGCGAGGGAGTCTGTTGATTTTGTACTACCTGCACTATTATTACCGTTACAGCCAGCGATGAAAGCAGCTGCAAATATGGTGATGAAGCCAATCATTTTTGGTTTCATCGTAATCTTATTCTTTGTAAGAGGTGTGTTAGCTGAATCAAAAAAGATTCTTTTCATAGAACTGAAAAATAAAGTGTTCATAATATTTGTTTTTAATTGTTTTGTGTAACAGAAATTGATTACGTATGTGTTAAGTCTGATTCATACTTACCTCATTCCTGTTTTTTCCGATGCATGGTGTCCATACCGGGGGCATCATGGTCCATGCCCTTATGTTTGTCATCGCCCTTTTGCTCATTTGATTGAGTAGCAGGGTCCGTTTTTTTAGCTCCTCCCTTATTATCATTATTGCAGCCAAGGAATAAAACGGATGCAAACGCAATGATGATTAGGCCGGTAATTTTAGGATTCATTATTCTTTTTATTGAATTTAAAAATGATGTGTTCATAATGATTGTTTTTATATTATTAATTGTTTTTGTTTTGTAAATATTACTTCTGGTCACTTCTTTTTCTGTAGCCTTTAAAGAACCACAGCAGGCCTCCGACAATTAGAACAATCAGAATACCCCACAAAAGCATTTGCGTTGTAGAGAAAGAGGAACCATTGGAAGAATTTCCATGATTGTTCCTCATTCCGTCGTCTTGTGCCATTATCACTAAACTTAAAGTAATAGCGCCGACCAAAGTCATTACTTTTTTCATATATAAAAAATTGTGGCTTCCGCAGCTAAGCTGATGGTTACCGGTTTTAAAAGAAAATCGTTTTTCCAATTGGTCAGTATTATTTATAACATACTGCTGTTTGGATTATTCAGGGCTTTGCTATTTCTAAAACATACCTCCCTTCAATCTCTCCTTTTTTCATCTCATCAAAAACAGTATTTATATTCTCCAGTTTAGCAGCATGAACAGTTGTTTTTACCTTACCGTCAAGTGCGAAAGCAATGGCCTCCTGCATGTCTTTGCGGGTTCCCACTATCGAACCCCTGACTGTATAACCGTTTATTATTGTATCAAAGATTGGCAGGTCAAAGCTTCCCGGAGGCAAGCCGTTTAGCGCTATTGTCCCTTTGCGTCTCAATGCCGAAAGTCCTTGTTTAAAAGCGATTGGAGAGGGAGCAGTTACAAGCACCCCATGCATACCACCCGTTTCTTTTTTCAAAAATGCTCCTGGGTCTTGTTCCTTAGCATTCACCGTTATTTCGGCACCTAAACTTTTTGCAAGGCGTAATTTATCTGCTGATATATCTATTGCCGCCACATGCAGCCCCATAGCCCTGGCATATTGTACAGCAAGGTGTCCTAATCCTCCGATACCTGAAATTGCTACCCATTCTCCCGGTTTGGTATCTGTTTGCTTAAGCCCTTTGTAAACAGTTACCCCAGCACAAATGATGGGCGCCATTTCGGTAAAATTTATATTGGCAGGAAAGTGAGCGATATAGCGGGCATCTGCAATTACATATTCAGCATATCCTCCATTTACACTGTAACCGCCGTTTTGCTGCGTTTCACAAAGTGTTTCCCAGCCAGTAATGCAATATTCGCAAATACCACAGGCACTGTACAGCCAGGGTACGCCAACAATATCGCCTTCTTTTATATTTTGTACCTGTGCGCCAACTGCTACCACATAGCCCAGGGCTTCATGTCCAGGTATTAATGGCAGTTTGGGTTTTATGGGCCAGTCACCATGATAAGCATGTAAATCGGTATGGCAAACACCGCAGGTTATTACTTTTACAAGTAATTCGTTTATGCCTGGTTCTTTTACCGGCATTTCTTCAATTTCCAAAGGCTTGCCAAATTCCCGGACTACGGCAGCTTTCATTGTTTTTGCTAACATAATATTTTGTGTTGATGAGTAATGCTTCAATAATTTTTGTAATTATTACATGTATGTTTTTTCAAAGCTCCTTTATGTTTGATTGCAACTTTCTATTCATTGGTCAAAATAACCTTTAACGCTTTTTCTTTTGCAGCATTTCCGAATGTATCATATGCCGCAACTATTTCATCCAATTTAAAATGATGTGTAATGAGTTTCTTCGGCTCAAGCTTTCCTGCCTGTACAGTTTTAAAAAGCATAGGTGTGGATACAGTATCCACAAGCCGGGTAGTAATTGAGATGTTTCTGGACCATAAAGTTTCCAGGTGAAGGGGAACGCTTTTTCCGTGTACCCCTATATTGGCAATATGACCACCGGCACCAATAATGGCCTGGCATATTTCAAATGTTGGCGGTACGCCAACGGCTTCAATGGCTACATCAACTCCTTTCCCGTTTGTGAGGCTCATCACCTTTTCAACAGCATTTACATTTCCGCTATTGATAATATGAGTGGCACCAAAAGTTTTTGCAACATTCAGGCGGTTGTCATCCTGGTCTATCATAATAATTTCAGCCGGAGTATAAAATTGCGCTGTTAATAATGCTGCCAGTCCTATTGGTCCTGAACCTATAATTGCGACGGTATCCCCCGGCTTTACCTGTCCGCTTAGTACGCCACATTCAAACCCAGTGGGTAAGATATCACTTAACATTACCAGAGCTTCTTCATCGGCACCTTCCGGAATAGGGTATAAGCTGTTATCAGCAAAAGGTATTCTTACAAATTCCGCCTGAGTGCCATCAATTGTATTACCCAATATCCATCCTCCGTTTGCGCAATGCGAATACATTGCTTTCTTACAAAATTCACATTTTCCGCATGCAGTAATACAGGATATCAAAACATGGTCTCCTTTTTTAAAATTAGTTACCGCAGTTCCAATTTCATCTATAATGCCAACTCCTTCGTGGCCTATAATCCGTCCATCTGTAACAGTGGGAACATCGCCTTTTAAAATATGCAAATCCGTTCCGCATATAGTGGTTTTACTAATTTTTACAACTACATCGGTTGGTTCCTTTATTACTGGTTTTGGTTTTTCTTCCCAGGATTTTTTACCTGCACCGTGATAAACTAATGCTTTCATGATTTGTTGCTTTTGATTTTCAGCAGGAAAGCCATTTGGTTTTTCACTTTTGGCTGGGGTTGTTATTGTTGCCATTTTGTTTATTTTAATTTTTTTAATGATGCTATTTGATTCTATGGGTACGTTTTACTAAAGATTTGACAGGATACTCTTCTACTATTGTGTGAACCGCTGGGTGCAGATTGCTGCTTATATAAGAAGCATCATAGATGTCGCCTTTCGCTGTACCCGTCCATATTAATTGTTTTGTTTTTGCATCAACGAAATTTAAGGTTATAGCACCTTCCACATATTCCTCTTTTCTTGTAGTTATTGTACTAGGATAGGAGTAATTAAACGATTGATGCCCATATCCACGATAGTAATAGCTGGACTGGTAGGGCGAGTAGTATGAACTTCCATAATAATAAGGACGGTAATAGTAGGAGGACGGATATGAAGACTGATAAGAATTTATAAGCCTTTCCTTTTTAGCATTCGTAATTACCAGCTCCAATAAAAGTCCGGGGTTTTCAAGGTCAATGGAATAGCCTCTGTCACTCATGCACAAGCCGTAATAGTTACGAATATTATTCCTTATAATTTCGTTATTGTATACCGTATTGGCCGTATCTGCTTTATCCGGCAACCATGCAAAGGTTTTGTATTTTGTAAAGTCAACAGACCTGTCATAATCAGATGATACAAGGTTATAAGTTGTGCTGCATCCCATCAGGATGACCAGGATAACACTATTCGAAATCAATAAAATCTTTTTCATAACTTATTATTTATTTGCGTGTCAAGTTTTTAAAACGTTTTAGCTGATTCGCTACTCCCCATTTCTTTAACCAAAAAGAAATTTATAACCGACCTTATTCCAACTATCATTGCCAAAACATACAGTTCATTTAAAACGGGATTATGTATTGTATGAATGATGTCTGCTGCCAGCATAAAATCAAGTCCAAGTATTAAGTACCCGCTAAACTGATACCTGATAGGCCCGCTGTTGTTTGGCAATTTTATATTCGCTAATTTATCTTTTTCATTTTTTAAAAAATTGAACACTGTTATAAGAACACCCCAAATAATAATAACGCTTCCAGCTATGCTAATGGCCTGGGCTATATAGTTTAATACTTCCATCATACACTTTTACAGTTCATCCTTTCTATGCCATTCTATTTCTTTACGCCGCTTCCCCTTTCCGTGTTGCCACAATCAGGGCATTTTCCAGCATGTTCACTTTTATTTTTTTCTTTCATAGGGCATGGGTCCATGGTACAAGCGTCAATAGTATCACCGCTTTGCTGCTGTGTGCTTTTGGCGTTTTGAGATAGAGGTTCATTACTTTGTGGCGTTTTTAGATGTTCTGACTGGTTCATATTTACATTAATTTATAATGAGCAAATGAGGTATATTATGGTGACCTGGAGATACACCTGCTAATTGTCTGTGATTATGGTTGCCTGCCATGGGCTAATCCATTTCATCTTTTCATTCATATATATCATGTTTCCACCTTTCATCATCATCATGCCAGCTTTTGTTTTCATGTGCCCTGCCATCATCACCTTTGTACCATTACTTAGTGTTATTTCCTTATCCAAAACTTTTTGATTTTAATTGACAATATCTTTTGATTTAAAATTTGTTTCTTTTTAAGGATTAGCGGAATTAAGTTTAGATTGTTTAGTACCTGTATTATAAATTGCAGCAATACTTGCCCCTGCAAGCCAACCAATGATAAACCACTCCACCACACCCATTATTACCTCTGAAACGGGCATTGGGGTTTTTCTGATAATAGCAGAAACATCAACTGAATGCATCAGGTTGTTCACAAACGCTACCGTCCTTTCAGGGCTAATGAAAGAAGTAACAATGACACAGCCAATGTAAATTATTGCTATAGTTGTGCCAACTGCAAGACCAAAACGTTTAATGTTGATGTGATACATGGCTATCCTCCTTTTTATTTTGATTAGTGTTATCTGAATTAGAGTTATCATGCCCGTTGTGTGACCCGTGCCTGCCTATCATCAGGAAATGGCAACCAAACATTAATACAATGAAGATGAAAATTGAGATGTTTCGGGAGACGCCAAATAATGGCAATAAGAAGATAAGCAGGAGTGGAACAGTACAACCGATAATCATCATTATGCTATGCTTTTTCATTCTATATAATATTTTAGTTATCCAATTGTGAAGATTACTTTAAATACTTGCGTCAGATGACATTTTTTATTTTTCCTAATGTTCTAATTCTCTATTTTTTCTCTATTAAATCCATTCCGCACTTTGTGATTTTAGAATTAATTCACGTTGTTGTTTATTATCCAATTCAGTTTATACATTTTATGAAAATTGTCATAAGTATACAGTTCTTTATCATCTTTAAACGCTGCATCGATGGCATCATGAAATTTGTGATTACCAGGAAACGCTGCTTTTAAGTTGTCTTTGCTTAAAGCTTGCAGAGAAGCTGCTGCATTATAACTGAAATAGTATACCGGCTGGTTTATGGCTTGATTAGCTTCTTTACCCGAATGAGCAAGATGCTGATATACATAAAGCGTTACAAGTTCCCCAGGATTCAACACTTTATATTCCATGTCATCAACAAACCTAAATTCCTTCCCGTCGCATGTCCTGTAGCCAAATAATTCACTTTTTTTCAGTTCATAAGTTGTTCCATCATGCTTAATTTTTACTTCAGAACCTTTAAAAATTACATTGGGATTAATTTTATGCTTCTCAGTTTTACAATTAATGGCATACGATAACTTTCTTTGTTGAAAATCTTCTGCCGTCTTGTAAATGCCACTGCTGTCTTTTTGGGCAGAAGCGGATTGTGGTATAATTAATGTGCTTACCAGTATACTAAATAAATAATACATCTTTTTCATCTTTTTGATTTTAAGCGTTAATAGAATAAATGATTGTTTAAAATATCACCTATAATAGCTTAACGGCACAGTGATGATGGTAATAAATCATTCGTTGAAATATTTTTAATCATTCTTTTTTTTCAAACCCATACCGCATTTAGAGCATTTGCCGGGTTTATCACTTGTTACATCAGGATGCATGGAGCAAGTATAAATTTTCATCACTTCCATTTTCATTTTTTCTTTTGGAGAAAGGTTTAAATTTCTGTCGCATTTGGTGCATTTGCCGGGTTTATCGCTAACCACATCTGGATGTTCTGAACAGGAATAAGCTTGTACTATTCTATCTGTTTCTTTTAAATCCATACCGCAGTTAGGGCATTTACCCGGCTTGTCTTGAATAGCATCTGTATGCATCGGACAAACATAAATTTTCATTGTTTCATACTTCATTTTCTCTTTTGGCGAAAGGTTCATTAAAGTACCACACTTCGGACATTTTTCAGGTTTGATACTGGTAACACCAGGATGAGCAGGACATTCATAAAGCCCCATCACTTCCATCTTCATTTTTTCTTTAGGGGTGAGATTTCTGCCGCATTTTGGACATTTTCCAGACTTATCCATTATCACATCAGGATGCATTGGACAGACATAAGTTGTTTTCTCAGTTTCTTGCTTTTTTGTTTTCTGTGCTGTTGTGTCTTGTGCAAAAAATGCAAAAGACAGAATGGTTAAGGCTGCCATCATCAGCATTTTAAATGATTTCATTTTTTTTGATTTTGAGTGTTAATTGTATAAATGATTGTTTAAAATGTCACATCTCAACACTACAGGTGTCGTGACGCTGGCAAGAAATCGTTACTTATAACCCAATTATATAAAATTGAATCTGCTGCAAAACTAAGGGCATGCTTTTTCGGTAAAAATGATACCTGTCATAATAAAAAATGAGAATCGTCATTTAAGAGATTACCAAACAATTGACAGGAAGAATAACAGGTTGTTTATGTTAGAAATAGCTAACTAAATTGTGGATGTCTCAGTTCACTGACTAAAATCATTTTTTTAACTGATTGCAGTTACTCAACCAGCATACATCTTATCTTACTTTTACCTTTATTTGTCTGAACTCATTCATTATAGGCATGAATATTATTGCAATCGAATGGGCTTTAAGGAGCCGCTAATATCCGGGTTACCCAGTATGCTGGGCTGAATCTCTTAAACGATAGGACAAAATGCAATTCAGCAAGAATATTATTAGACTAAATGCTATTACACAAAATATATGACCATAAAATTGATACAGCAATATATTTATGAAAGGGATACATGGTGCCGCTTGCTTGATTACCTTGAGGAAGAGAATATTCTTTATAAAAACAGGATAGCTAATATACTTAAAAGTGATAGTGACAGTTTATTAATTGAAATGATAGAATCGTTCCTTAATAAATTTGTTATGGAAGATGCCATTATATCAATACTCAGGCATGATATTGCGAAGGCAAATATAAAAATAGTGGCAAAAGGAAAGGACTTTGGAAAAGACGGAAATTCTACTGACATTATTATCACCCAGGATAAACTAAGGGGGGAAATAGAAATAATTGAACAGCAATTTAATAGACTGAAGTTTGAATTTAATAAATATCTTTCCAAGGCATCGTGATACTTCGAAATAATCTTTTATTCAATTACTCACGAGGGCTCTTAGTTTAGTTTCATCTGTAATAATAATATTCACTTCACGAATATCTATCAGTTTCTCATTTTTAAAATCGCTTAAAGTACGAATAAGGGACTCTGTAGCAGTTCCTGCAATAGAGGCAATATTTTCTCTGCTCATGTTTATTGAAAAAACTTCTTCCTTGTTGATATGATACTTGTCTTTTAAAGTAAGAACTGCAACAGCTACTTTTTTCCTTAACGAGTTATAAGCTTGGCCAAGTAACCTGTTTTCTTTTTCTGTAACGCTTTTCGCAAGCATTTTAAAAAATTTATTAGCTACTTGTTTATCTCTGTAAACCAGTAGTTCAAATTCTTCCCGTGGAATTATGGCTACTTCGGCATCTTCCAGCACTTCAGCAGATTCTTTATATACTGTACTCTCAAGCAAAGCAATATATCCGCAAAAGTCAGATTCACCATACAAATCAACAATCAGGTCTTTACCATCATCGTTTCTTTTGAATGTTTTAATCTTGCCCTGCAGTAAATAATATAAGCTATGGGGATGGCTTCCTTCTGTATATACTGTTTCTTTTTTGGAGTATTTCTTTATCTTTCTGTTATTACTAAATTCTTCCAGCGTTTTCCCTTCTCCAACAAAATGTAATAATTCATTTATATTTTCAAGATTATCACTACCCAAAGTTTTTTTTAGCGATTCAGATTTTTTTAACCGAACTTCTACAACGTTAAGCAAATCTGTTGGGTCAAATGGTTTACTTATATAATCATCGGCGCCCAGTTGCATACCCTTTCTGATATCAGTACGTTCATTCTTTGCAGATAAAAAAACAAATGGAGTGTTTTGGAGTTTTTCATTTTTCTGCAGCATGTGCAATACCGCATAGCCATCCATTACCGGCATCATAATATCACAGATAATTAAGTCAGGTCCATTGTTAATCGCTGTTTCAACTCCCTGTTTTCCATTTTGCGCTTTCAGGATTTCATAACCGTCCAATTGGAGAATTTCTGAAATATTATCCATGATGTCAGGATTATCTTCAATGATTAGAATTTTCTTTTGCATTTTATAGATAATTAAAAGTTACCTTAAATTCAGTCCCTTTATCAAGCTCACTAAGGAATTCAATATTGCCATTCATTAGTTCTACATACCGGCCAACAATATGCAAACCCAGGCCACTGCCCTGTATATTCATGGCATTACCAGCACGGAAAAATCTTTCGAATAAATGCTGCTGTTCCTCCTTTGAAATACCAATACCATAATCCTTAACAACCAACTCCACATTTCTTTCATTTATAAAGGTGTATATTTCAATAGAACCATTATCATGTGAAAACTTTACGGCATTCGATAAAAGATTCAAAAGAATGTGTTTCAGCAAAGAAGGGTCTAAAAACCCAATTTCATTTCCATGGTGTTCATATTTTATAGTTTGTCCTGGTTTCAAAATGGTTTGAATATCGTCAGACATTTCATCAACTAATTCCTTGATATTAATTTCCGAAATTCGAACCTGCATTTTCCCTTCCTCCATTTTACTGAGGGATAAAAAGTCGTTCAAAATATCTGTAAGCATATTCACTGATGAGATAATTCTGTGAATGTGTTTTTCTCTTTTCGGCTGTTCGTCTGCTGCCTGATATTTATTAATAAGGTAAATAGAAGATAAGATGGTACTAAGGGGAGTTCTGAACTCATGCGAAGCAATGGAAATAAATTTAGATTTTAATTCCCCAAGTTCTTTCTCTTTATTCAATATAATTTCCTGTTCATCTTTCGATAGTTCTAATTGATGCAATGTATCCGCTAACTGCTGTGTTCGTAGTTCTACAGTTTTTTCGAGTTCGTTATTAAGTTTTATAATTTGCTCTCTTGCATTTACACGTTCTGTAATATCAGTAATAAAAGCAATTACAAAAGCGCCTTCGTCATTTCTGTAATGGCTCAAACTTACTTCTACGGGAAATTCAGTCCCATCTTTTTTAATGGCATGCAAGTCTCTGCCAATACCCATGTGCCTGCTCTTCGGATGCTCATTGTAGCCTTCCCTGTATTTTTCATGCTTTAGATGAAATCTGGGGGGTATCAATATTTCAATTTTCTTCTCAACCAGTTCCTTAAATTGATAGCCGAACTGTTTTAGAGCAAAATCATTCACCAAAATGATATTCCCATCTGCATCAGTTAATAAAATTCCTATGCTTGCATAATTAAATAATGCCTGAAAGCGCTGTGTGTATTTAGCCGGAGTTTCATTTTTATCACTATTATCAAAACTTGCATTTTTCATAAATTGGAAGGTTGGTTAACAATCAAAATTGGAAGCCGGCTAAATTGTGAATAGTCCATAAGTAAATTATATATTGATTAAAGAGATTATTGATGCCAAAATTTACTTTTCAATCTCTTTTATTTTAGCCTTCATCTGTTCAATTTCTGCCTGTTGACTTAAAATAATCTGTTCAGTTAATTTTTTTATTTCCGGGTCTTTTATGTTTGCTTTTTTCGCCATTAAAAGTGCGGCCGCATGGTGCGGAATCATTCCTTTCAAAAATTGTTTGTCGCCTACAGCTACCTGATACCTGATGCATAAAAAGAAGCCGACTAATGCAATAAGGCTTGCGGCGAAAATTACTGTATTCAGTTTCTTCTTCACATACATACCGCCCATTAAAGCAAGCTCAATTATTACCATTGGCATGGTCATAAGGCCCGCCATGTAAAACTGGTTTACATTGGGGGTTACATTTGAAAAAATATCTACCATTGAATACATGAGTAAATACATGGCAATAAAAGATAGAACAGTCATGAGCAATAATTTTTTGTAGTGTTTATTGCCTGATGCTTGTTGATGCGGTTGTTTTTGATGTTCCATTTCCATAATTGATATTTTAAAAGTTATTTATACAATGGATAATTATTAATATTGAACCAGTATCGAATATTTATTCACCTTGTTTAATTAGTAATGCCAGGTCAAACCAACTCCCCATTTATAATCACTGTCATAATTTGTGCTGATGGAAAAAGGTTTTGAAATCATATACCGGAATCCAACAGCGTATTCCTTATCCGTATTTGCCCGAAAGTCGAAAAAGAAATTATTGCTTAGTGGTATATCCGTTCTTTCCAATTGCAGTCGCAATTTGCCTGTATGGTCTATTCGCCATTCTGAACGAATAAGCAGAGGCAACAAATAGTAAAAGCCTGCGTCGAATACACGGCGATTATCTTTGGAATTGGGCTTATTGGCTAAAGCAAGTGTTTTGTTTTTCCGATAATCAAAGCCAATATAAAAAGCTAAGTATTGATTTTTATCTAAATAGCGGAGTAAATGTGTTTCTGTTTCAAAATCACCTTTCCAGTTTACCCTTCCTTCAAACTCCAGTGCATTTTTATTATTGGATATATTGCCTGATAACCATGCTCCCTGAGAATGTATCGAAAGGTCGAACCAGGGATAAAGTATATTGTCTTCTTTTTTTAGCGTTTTGTACCCTGTCTTTGCAAATTCATTCTGTTCACTTCCTTCATAGCTTACAATTCGTGCCATACCAGCCATCATGTGGTATAAGATATGGCAATGGAAAAACCAATCCTTCTCTTCGTTTGCTTCAAACTCAATGGTAACGGTTTCCATGGGTTTTATATCAAACGTATGTTTCAGGGGAGAATAATCACCCTGGCTATTGATAAAGCGGAAGAAATGGCCATGCAGGTGCAGGGGGTGCCGCATCATGGTATTGTTGGTTAAAACAAACCTTACTCTTTCACCTTTGCGGATAAGAATTTTATCGGCTGTTGATAAAGTTTTAAAATCAAAAGACCATACATACCTACGCATATTACCGGTAAGGGTTAATTTAACTTCTCTTGGCAGTAAAGTTGAATCCAATGTAGTGGGATGCAGTGCCCGCAACATATTATAGTTAAAATCTCCGGGCATACCCATGTCCATCCCCTGCATATTGTTCATATTCATGCCATCCATGTTCCCCATATCCATGTCCTTTTTTGTTGGTATGGTATCCGATGGCATTTTCATTTCTTTCATATCCATGTTCTTCATGTCCATGCCGTCCATATTCATGTCACTCATATTCATATTGCCCATTTCCCTCATCATTTTAAAATAGTCAAGTTTGGGAATATCAGGTGCATTCATTATAGGGCCGTTCCCAAAATAACCTGATGAAAAGCCTACTACATCCCAGGAAGTAGCCCTTAATTCTGCAGCGCCGCTTTCGGGAACAGTAATTAAAACATCATACGTTTCTGCAGTGGCAATTTCTAATTGGCTTACAGAAATGGGGGTAACATTAATTCCATCAGCTGCTATCAGCCGCATGTAACTCATTCCATACTGCAGTGTAAAATAAGAGGAAGCTGAACCGTTGATGATGCGCAATCTTATCACTTCGCCGGGCTTTGCATCTTTAAAATAATTTTTTTCCTGCCCGTTCATCAGGAATTTATTGTAATACACATCGGATACATCCATGGCGGGCATACGCTGCCATTCCTGTTTTAATTTATCTTTAAATGAACCGGCAGCAATGGCTTCACCATAGCTTTGCAGTGCGCCTTTTTTTATAGCATACCATTCGCCGCCACGTTTCAGGTATCGCAATACCTGGTGGGGGTTTTCATCCGTCCAGTCAGACAGCAGCAATACATATTCTTTCAATTTTGGTTCGGGCTGCGCCGGATGTATTACAATGGAACCATACAAACCGCTTTGCTCCTGCAACATGGTATGTGAGTGGTACCAGTACGTACCACTTTGAATAAGCGGAAAAGTGAAAGTAAGCGTTTTCCCGGCTTCGATGGGAACAGTAGTTAAGTATGGAACGCCATCTTCTTTATTGGGCAACAGTATACCATGCCAGTGAATGGAGGTTTCCATCTTCATCAGGTTATGCACACGGATGATGGCGGTATCACCTTCGGTAAATTCAAGAATGGGCGCCGGTATCTGTCCATTGATGGCAATGGCATGGCGGGATTTGCCTGTAAAATTTACCATAGTGTCGGTAACGTACAGGTCGTATTCAACTTTTTTTCCGGTGTAAGCCATTCCTGATTTTGGCTGACCTGATTGCAAAGGATAATTGTATGAAGTTATATTTTGCATCACCGAATCTTTACCCATACTCTTGTGCATGGAGTGGTCGATTTGTGCTATACTGCAAAAAGGAATCAACAATAAAAGGGAAAGTAGATGTTTCATTGTATACTGATTTATTGTTTGACCGGTTTCTTTGATTTTTTCCGGGCAGGGTTATTGTCCGGGAAGCGAAGTGTATCCATTGCATTTTCTACCGGCATCTTCATATCTTTCATATCACCCATTTTTTTAGTACTGTCCATGCCAGGCATATCTTTCATGTCTTTCATATTGTCCATGCCTTTCATATTCTTCATGGTATCCATACCTGGCATATCTTTCATATTTTTCATTTTATCCTTCCCCGGCATATTCTTCATGTCTTTCATCTCGCCCATTCCTTTCATGTCCTTCATGTTATCCATTTCCTTCATACCTTTCATGTTCTTCATCGTATCCATTCCTGCCATATTCTTCATCCCCGGCATATTCTTCATGTCTTTCATCGTATCCATTCCTGGCATATTCTTCATCCCCGGCATGGAATCGTTCATGTGCGTATCGTTCATGTGCATCGTGCTATCTCCATTCATGTCCATGCCTTCCATATCTTTTTCATCATGACTGCCACCATGGCCTTTCATTAAATATCTTCCCATTGGGCCAACACCGGCAACATGTGTAAGCCTTGCTCCATGATGCCCCGCAATGGATAGAAAAATAGCAGCGATGATTGCGGCAACCAGAACGATAACTTCGTATAGTCTTCTGTTAATCTTAAAGAAAATCCCGATACTTTTAAGCAATAAAGTAATACCTGACATCCACAAGGTTAATTGGGCATATTTCTCATGTTCTTCAAATATTTCCATAGCGGCCTTTGGTGCATCCGCAGAAGGCATAGCATGAAAAATCGTACTGGCAGCAAGGGCTGAAAAAAATGCGCCGGCCATAATGAATAGCGTGGCCCAGTGGATTTGCCTCCAATTAGGCTTCCATACAACAATTACCTGGAAAGCAGCAGCTAACAGTATAAGCACTATCGGGAAGTGAACTACTAATGGGTGGAGCGAGGGAAAATCTTTAAACATAATATTTTGTATTTATACA
Source organism: Chitinophagaceae bacterium IBVUCB2 (assembly GCA_002127295.1). Lineage (GTDB taxonomy): Bacteria > Bacteroidota > Bacteroidia > Chitinophagales > Chitinophagaceae > JJ008. The sequence continues at coordinate 430,654 of NFUV01000002.1, read as the reverse complement.
TTTAGTAGAAATTAAATTCAGAAACTCCACTTTACGGCCATTGAGTCAAATTTGTTGATTATGGCCTGATTAATATCTCAAAACTAATTTTCAGTTTCTCCCATGCTACAGCAATTGTTCCTTTTCCATTCTTATCATCCTTTATAAAATATTGCAGCCTTTCTGTATGCGTATTTTTCCTTGGCCTGACTTTTATTCTTACGACATCTTCTTTTTCATCGTATTCAGTTGCCAAGTGTTGTTTCCAGTGTTTATTGATGATAACTGTCCATTCGGATTTGCCAGGAATAGTAAAAATGGCATACTTGCCAGCAGGAATTTCTTTACCACTGATAATAATTGTTTTTCCGATTTCAATAGTAGTTGCATCGTGTGCTCCTGTTACCCATACTTCATCATAAGGAACAAGACCACCCCATATTATTCTTTTACGGACGCCGGGTGAATGATAATTTATTTTTACGCTATCGCCATTGATGACTGCAACAGCCATAGATTTTATACTTTTCTTTGTGGTGTCTTTTACAAGATTAGGGTTGTAGCAAACCTCTTCTGTTTTCTGTGCTGAAGCAGAATGAATCATCAGGAAAAAGAATACCGGCAGGACTGCTGTTAGATAAGATTTCTTCATATAGCTTTATTGTTTTATTGCATTAAATATTTGAACTTCTCCAAAAACTGTTTTGAATCTTTTCTTAATGGAGGGATTTACAAAACCTGCATCAGAAATCAGAGGAAGCATTAAACCTTTTGCATTGGCTCTTGTAGGTGTATATCCATCAAATCCACGAATCATATTAAATAATAGCCGCTGATGCCAGGAATCAGAACGTCCGAAATCAGCAATAAATAGCTGCCCGTTGCTTTTAGTTATCCTGAATAGCTCGACAAGGGCTTTTTGTTTTACAGGTGTTGCTAAGTGATGAAATACAAGGCAGGATATTATCCGGTCAAAACTGTTGTCTTCAAACGGAAGTGATTCGCCGTTATAGCCTGTTAATTGTATGTCGAGATTTTTTTGGTTAATTTTTTCCGTCGCTTTAACTAATATGGCTTTATCTATATCAATGCCAGTAATTTTAATAGTTGGACGATGTTCTTTAGCCATAATGGTAAGTGTAGCTGTACCACAACCAAAATCCAAAACGGTAGCTCCATCAGTTAAATAAGAAAAGTCTATCAGTGATTGTTTTATATGCATTTCAGGCATAGTAACACCGATAAGAAAATCATACACTGGTGTTAACCATTTAAAGCGAAGAGCCGGTATGAATTTATTTTTGCCCACTACAAATATTTATTTATAAAATAACATTCAACTAAACCAGGTTTAAACTGTATTCATCAATTGGTGGGTGCGGAAACCCTGCTCCGTAAAGCGTTTCACTATAAATAAGGAAACAAAAGCAGGGCTCCGACCCATGTGATTTATTCTTACTGAATATTCTTCATTCTAATAACATGATTTTTAAATAACCTCCTTTTTTCCTTGATCATTCAAATACTTTTTCAATGCTTTTTCACCAAATAGTTTAAATACTACTGGTGTTACTATCATGTCCAACAAAGTAGAACTTACCAATCCACCCAAAATAACGGTTGCAACGGGGTATAAAATCTCTTTTCCCGGAGCCGTAGCATCCATCGTTAAAGGTATCAGGGCAAAAGCCGCTACCAATGCTGTCATTAATACTGGCACCATTCTTTCCAATGAACCACGGATGATCATTTTATCTCCAAAGACTTCTCCTTCATGTTGCACCAGGTGTATATAGTGACTTATCATCATTATCCCGTTTCTGGATGCAATACCTGTGAGGGTAATAAAACCAACCATTGTTGCAATAGAGAAAACTCCGCCTGTAAGCATTACTGCAATTACACTACCTATTAATGCCAATGGAATATTCAGCATGATTTGCAAAGCAATCCGGCTGCTTTTAAAGTGACTGTATAGCACTAAAAAAATACCTGCAATAGAAAAAATACTCAGAATGGTAATCAGTTTTGAAGCAGATTGCTGGCTTTCAAACTGGCCGCCCCATTGCAGGTAATAACCTTCCTGCAGCGGCAAATCCTTCTTTACAACTTCCTGCATTTCTTTTACAGTGCTGCCCAGGTCACGGCCCTGCACATTGGCAGAAACAACAATCCGGCGTTGGGTGTTTTCGTGGTTCACCGCATTAATACTGTTCTCCAATTCAATTTTTGCAATCTGGCTCAATGGAATTAACGAACCATCCGATGCGGCAATTTGTGTATTGCGGATGGCATCTATGTTTTTTCTTGTGCTGTCGTCGGTTCGTAAAACAATATCAAAACTTTTTTGGCCATCCAGTATCTGGCTAACAACTTTACCATTGTAAAAAATTTCTAGCTCATCTGCTACATTGCCCACCTGCAAACCATATCGCTGCACAGCCATACGGTCAAGCTTAATCATAAGCTGAGGCACCATTACCTGGTTTTCTATCTGTACATCCACTACGCCGGGTACATTACTGATTACCGCTTTTAGCTGCTCGGCATTGGAACGAAGCGTTAATAAATCGTTCCCAAAAATTTTAACTGCCACCTGTGCCCTTACACCGGAGAGTAAATGGTCGAGGCGGTGAGAAATAGGTTGACCAATATTTATGGATACCCCTTTTACAACTGATAAATTATTCCGGATTTCTTCCAGCACTTTCTCCCTGCTTCTGCCGCCCGGCTTGAGGGCAACTTCAATTTCTGATGAACTTGGTGGTTCTGCATGTTCATCCAGTTCAGCTCTTCCGGTGCGACGGGCAGTAAGGGCAACTTCGGGTACTTTAAGAATTTGCTGCTCAACAACCGCCCCAAGTTTATTACTTTCATCCAGCGATGTACCTGCGGGAGCCACCATGTTTACTGTAAAACTCCCTTCATTAAACGGGGGTAAAAATTCAGTACCAAAAAATGGCACAATACTTATGGCTGCAATTATTAAAGCGATGGCAACACCTGCTACAAGTTTTGTACGCTTCAGTCCCCAACGCAATAATTTAAGGTCTTGTTTTTTCAACCAGCGAACGAGGCCACTGTCTGGCTCATGTGCTGCATCAACTGCTTCATCCCCCGCCCTCTCCTTCCGGGAGGGAGCCTTTTTCCAGAATGCAAGGTTAATATGCTTCAGATGATTTTTCTTCTCCAGCAAATAACTGCACAATGCGGGGGTAACTGTTAAAGACACTACCAACGAGGCTACAATGGAAGTAATATAGGCGATACCCAATGGGGCAAATATCCTTCCTTCAATACCCTGCAAATAAAACAGGGGAATAAAAACAAGTACCACTATAATCGTGGCATAAACTATGGAGTTTCTCACTTCGCTGCTGGCTTCATAAATTACTTTCAATAAAGGTTTAGGGTTCTCGCTAACCCAGTTTTCCTTTAACCGCCGATAAACATTTTCAACATCCACAATCGCATCATCCACCAATTCGCCAATAGCAATAGCAAGGCCCCCAAGAGTTAGCGTATTAATTGAGATACCAAACAGTTTAAAAACAATAGCTGTAATTATAAGAGAGAGGGGAATAGCTGTAAGCGTAATAATAGTTGTACGGAAATTCAACAGGAACAAAAACAAGATGATGATTACCAATATAAATCCATCTCTCAATGCATGTTCTACATTAGTAATTGAGTTTACAATAAAATTCTTTTGCTGAAAAACATCTGTATTGATATGAATATTCTTTGGAAGGGACGATTTGATTTCTTCAATTGCTTTTAAGGCTTCGTCTGTTACTGTGAGTGTACTCGAACCAGGTTGTTTTTCAATACTCAGGATAACAGCAGGCTTTCCATTAAAAGAGCCATCGCCTCTTTTAATGGGGCCCCCAAATTTTACTTCCGCTACCTGTTTCAATAAGATAGGGGCTGCATTCCGGTTGCTGACAACAGTATTGGCTAAATCTTCTAAAGTGTTTGCCCGGCCAATATTCCGGATCAGTGTTTCTGAACCTTTGTTATCAACAAAACCACCTGTGGTGTTTTGATTGGTTAATTGTAATGCGTTGTCAATATCATCAATGGACAAATTATATTGCCGCAGTTTTTCGCTTGAAATCAAAACCTGGTATTGCATTCTTTCCCCTCCGATGGGTATTACCTGGCTAACGCCTTTTACACTCATCAATCTTCTACGGATGGTAAAATCAGCCAGCGTTCGCAAATCAGCAGGTGATGTGGTATCGCTGGTTACCGCCACCATCATAATCTGTCCCATGATGGAACTGATAGGCCCCATTACCGGTGTAATGCCTTTAGGCAATTGAATGTTCTGCAATTTCTCAGCTGTTAATTGCCTTGCCCGATACACATCGGTATTCCAGTCAAATTCTACGAATACCATCCCTAAGCCCGGTGATGCAACAGAACGAACCACTTCCACACCCGGCGCACCATTCAGTTGTGTTTCCACCGGAAGGTTTACCTGGCTTTCAACTTCTTCAGGAGCCATGCCATTGGCTTCTAAAAAAATAGTTACTCTCGGGCGGTTTAAATCAGGTAATACATCTACCGGAAGACTAACCAATGTAAATACGCCATAGACCATCAACAGTGCAGCCATTGACACTACCAGCATCCGGTTTTTCAGTGAGAAGAGAATGAGTTTGTTCAGCATTGTTGTTCTTTTAAGTCTTTCTACCGCTATCTATACCTTTCATTTTAAAGCGTCAAGAAGCCTGCCGCATACAGCAAGTATTATCATGCAAAAGAAGAAGCAGTAAATCTTCAATATGGAAATATTTATTTGTTTTTAGCCAACCAGTCGTTGAATTCTTTGATTTCCTTATTCTGGTCTTCTATTATCTTTTGAGCCATCTTCTTCATATCATATTTTTTTCCATGAGATACTTCGTTTTGGGCCATTTCCACGGCTGCTTCGTGATGCACTTTCATCATCATTACAAAATCCTTATCTACATTTCCGGTCATCGTCATACTATTCATAATCTTTGCAGTCTTTTCATGAATTTCGTGCATTTCATTATGTTGCTCACCACCTTCATGTTTCATTTCAACAGGTTTATTGCCGGTAGTAAATTGTTGAAACTGGCTAATCTCTGCTTTTTGGGCATCTATAATTTTTTGTGCCCAGCCTTTTACAAGTGGGTCGCTTCCTTTTGATAGTGCTACCTGCGACATATCTATAGCCCCCTGATGATGATAAATCATCATACTGGCAAAATCATAGTCAAAATCTCCCGTCATTTTCATAGCCTCGGCCTGCTCCATTGATGGCTTCATGGCATTCATTAAATCATTGTTCATGTTCATGTCATTCATTTTTGAATGGTCTGTAGCAGCCGTCTTACCAGTGGTAGTATCTTTGTCTGTTGTTGATTCGGTTGTAGCTTTTTTATCATTGTTACAAGCTTGCAAAACAACGAAGCCAGCTAATGCAGCCAGAATTAAATTTTTCATTTTTTTATTTTTAATTGATTAATAAAGATGTTACTTGTTTTAATGAGAACTATGGTCGTTTTCCTTTGATTAATTATCAGCAGTACCTTCTTTAACATTCATGGTAAAATCAACGGTGTGTACTTTGCCGCTACTCTGAAACTGAATCCATCCACGATAAATACCGGGGTTCTTAAATGTTGTGTTTAAATCGAACTTGGCGCCGCTTACATCAGGGTGTACATGCAAATACTCTTTATCATTAAGACTAACTACAACCATGTGTGCTTTTGCACCCAGGTAATTTTCTAATGTATTTACATCAATCTCTTTGCCGTCTTTCATTAGCAATCCAGAAATGTGCATTTGTGTGCCGGTAATTAATTTGCCTCCGGTTGCGTTCAGCATAACAGTAAAATTGTCTGACTTACCAGTGAGTTTATCTGCACTGTAGGTAACAGCGGGCCTCGGTGTGCCTTTCACATTTACTGAAACTTTTTCTACCTGGTGGCTGCCGCCGCTTGGAAGGTAATCAGCAAACATGGTGTAATCACCACCATTGTCAAAACGGGTTTCATTTTTGCCGGGGCCGTTTGTGTAAGACTTTCCATTTTCTAATACATCAATTTTATAAGAGCCGTCAGCCTGCAGGTGCGGATGGATATGTTCAAAATAGCTAAGGTCATTGCTTACTACTATCAGGTGTATTTTCTTTTCATGCTGCACATCTAACGCTACCGCTTCACTTTCTTTGCCTACAACTTTTGGGGTAAATAAAATTGTAGCTGATTTGCCCATTTCCAACTGCGCAGGAGTTGAAGCATATTCCATTTTATAAGTAAGTCCATTATCTATACCGTCAAAGTGTTCCAGCTTCATACCGCATATCGGGCAGTTACCTTCCTTGTCATAGGTTTTTCCTTTTTCGCAATTCATGGGGCAGCGATACTTGTGGGCATGAGCTGCTGTGTCTGTCCCCGGTGATGCAGTTTCTTTTGAGGTTGATGCGTTGTTGTTGCAGCTTACCGCTATTATAGCAACGGCGATAATTGCACTGATAGTGAAAACTATTTTTTTCATTGTTATTTCTTGTTTTTAGTGTTGATGATTGTGATTGTCTGCTGCTTTAGCCGGAGCTTTGAACTTTACAGATACTGTTTTCCCACCGTTTTGAAAAGTAACTATGGCATTGGCAAAAGTTGTGGCCTTCGGGTCGTTTACTACAAAGCCCTCTCCACTTGATGTAAGCATCACTGTTTTTGTAGTTCCATCGGCGAATTGCAATAACACTTCGCCTGTAACAGCTTTACTGATTGCAGTTTTACCGTTAGCATCAAGCAGATAGAAATACAGTTTAGCATTTTTGGTTACCATCTCACTATGGTAGCCTTCTGTTGCGGATTCTACGGTTCCACCATGAGGGCCTGCGGCATGGGCATGTCCTTTTGCACCATGCTGGGCAAATGTTTGTGATGAGATTACCAGTGCAAAGAAAAACAGGGACATTGAAATTATCTTTTTCATACTTATTTTTTTACCAATTATTAATGTTGATGATTTGTGTCGTCTTTTTTCTTTCTATCGTAGTGGCAGCAACCGGGAAGTTTTTCATAAGCCTTGTCATCGCCGGTAAATTTTTCTGTATCGTATCCGGCGGCAGCAATGGCTTTTTGAATTTTCTCATTGTTTGTTTTCACAGGATTATAAACTAATGTGAAAACCTTTGTTTCCCTGTTCCATTCTCCTTTTTCTACGCCGTCGCCTTTAGCAGCTTTTTCGATAGTCTTTTTGCACATACCACAATTTCCCCACACCTTAAAGCTGTCAGTTTTTGTATCCTGTGCTTTTGTTGCGGTGAAAGCAATGGTGGCTATCAGCAACAGTATCATTGATTTGATTTGTTTCATTGTCTTGTTTTTATTTTAAATAATTATTTGGCTTTTCTAAATGATGAGTGTGTTTGGAAAATCTTCCAGCCCTGTTTTGTTTTCTTCAGTATTGAAGTAGCTACTCCCTGGCTCTTAATTTCTTTACTATCTTTTGCTAGGATAATTGTATAAATGTAAGTTTCGGTTGAAAAAGCATACTCACCAACTATTGTTACATCCACTTTATAATCGCTGAAAGTAAAAGATTTAAAATCCTTTAGCTCTGGTCCCAGATGGTGCTCCAGGTAATGCCCTATAGTCCCCTCATCTTTCGCCTGTTCAAATACTTTTGAATCTTTTACAAACAGGTTTACGACACCGGCGGTATCGAGTTTTTCAATTGCTTTTTTATAATTGTTCAAGACCTGTTTTACGGCTTCTTTATCGCCGGCTTGTGAAAATGCTGCAATACCTGGTATAAGCAGCAAAAACATCATTGTTAGTTTTCTCATCTTGTTTGTTTTTAATTATTGGTTTAAATACATCATTTTCATTTGATAAACATTAGCCGTTACCACTCTTTCCCCGTCCTCTGTTCCTTTGCTGATAACGGTGAACTTGTCATTACTTTGCCCTTTTACTACGAAGCTGATACTATACTGTTCAGCTTTATCTTTTATAAAAATGGCTGGCTTACCGTTCACATCTGTAATTGCTTCATTTGGTATTACGACTTGTCGTATGACATTATTTCCTGTCATTCGAACATTTATATTTTCACCAATCTTAAACTGGCCTTTCGGATTGATAAGTTCAAACACCACTTTCTGTGATTGATTACCGGCATTTACTGATTGTGCTGTGCTTATCAGTTTCAACTTATAGATGGTGGTATCTGTATTGGAAGTTGTGGTAAAAGAGGTTGCCGATTTCATCTTTTCAACGTCTGCTGTAAATACCTGCGCCTCTACAAAAACCTGGTCAAGATTGGTTATTTCAAACAATGTTTCACCACCACTTACTACAGCGCCAATAGCATAATTAAATGTACCTACCACACCGCTTACGGGTGATGTAAGTGTTATCGCTTTTGTACTCCCTGTATTCTTACCTGTGTTGGCATCAAAAAGTGCTTTATTTTTCTTTGCACTTTCATACCGGGCTTTTGCTTCTGTTATATCTTTTTTAGCAGCGATGTCTTCAATAGCTTTCAGCCGCTCATATTGTGCTTTGGCGGCTTCATATTCAGCATTAACAGTGTTGCTTTGAGATATAATACTTATTTGTGTTCCGGCGTCTACCTGTTGTTCTATTACTGCCACCACCTGACCTTTGCCAACCCGCTGACCCGGTGCTACCCGAAGCGAAACTATTTTACCAGCCTGTGGTGATTGTATTACCGCTCTACCCTGCGGGGCGGCAGTAACAGTTCCCAGCAAAACAGATGATTCATTAAAATCTCCTGTCCCAATTCTTTGTGTTTGAATATTGAAAAGAAACTGGGTTTCCTTTTCAACCATAAATACAGTAGATGAACCACCGCCTTTTGTTCCTCCGGCTTCATCGTGGCCATCATGTGCAGAAACAGAATTATAAGTAGCGGTAGGTAACAGGCAAAAAAGAACAATTGCAATAGCTATTATTTTCCTGCTGCGGGCTTTATTGACAAAAAACATAACTATTAGGCCAATCAGCAAACCAATAAGACCAAAAAACCAATTGCTGCTGTACCAGTGAGAATGTGAAGTTGTTTCTGCTGTGGTTACAGGAAGTTCTTTTCCTACTTCGATATTACTCAATTGAATTAAATCTACTCCTGCATAGCTGTTTAAGTCCACGATAAGATTGTAGGCTTTCTTTTCCGGGAAATTTGTTTTTAATTCATACACTCCCTTATCAATCCTGGTAATGGTTACTTTAATATTGGGGTTTCCCGTAACAGTTATTTTCAATGTGGCACTATCCAACGGTTTGTTGCTATTATATTCACTGATGAATAATTTCATCGTTGTTTCTTCTCCCGGAACAATGGGGTTGTACCTGAGCAGCAATTCATATTTATCCGAAACTGCCTCTGCTGAGAAATAATTCATGCTTCCTGTAGCAGTTTTCTTTGCATCACCATGATCTTCACCACCGTGGGCAAATGCCATGATTGGCAACCATAATAAAAATTGAATGATTATTCTTTTCATAACTGACCCATTAAATATTGATAATTGATGACACTTAGATTAAAATTTCTTACTGCTTCGAGGTATTTTTGATAAATACTGTAGGCATCATTATTGTTCCGCATCAAACTGATATAATCTATTTCACCGCTAATAAAAAAACGTTGAGAAGCAGTAATTACTTCCTGCGCTTTTCGCAAACCTGTTTGCTGATAATATTGTACCGATAGCCAGTAAGTTTGCATTTCACTGTTTGCATTAATAACCTGTGCGGATAATTCCTGTTGCAAACCTTCCTGTTTACTTTGAATAATCTGTTGCTCTGTTTTGGCTGCACTGATATTGCCTTTATACTGGCCAAACCATAAAGGGATGGTAATGCCAAAACGAAAACGGTTGTTCCATTTAGTATCTCGTTCACCCTGGTTAAAATAGCCCAATGCCAAACCTGGTAAGGCTTTGCTTTTCTGGAGGGCAATATTCTGTTTAGCTGCTGCCTGCTGCTGCTGCAAAAGCTGCACAGTTGGATTGAAAAGTAAGGCAGTTGAATCTGGAATGAATGAGAATTGTAATTGCGAAGCATTAACTACCAAGGGTGTCACTGTAATAGCATCTTTTACGCCTGTTAACCATTGCAACTGTGCTTTTAAAGCTTTTGCTCTTGTAATGGATTGCAGATATAAATTATGAATTTCGCCGTATTGTGTTTCAGCAAATGTTTGTTGCAGGTAGTCTATTTGTCCGGCATTGAACTGGCGGATGGCTGAGAGCTTAATTTTTTCATACAGTGTATCCTGTATATACAATTGGTTTACCAGGGAGTCGGTAAACTGAGCTTCGAGATACAATAGTTTTACCCGGTATTTTAACTCAGCTTGTGTAAGTTGTTTTTCTTTTTCTGCCACACCTATTTGCTGCTTTTGCAACCGGTATTGATTACTGTAAACGGAAGGAAACTCAAATGACTGTGTAATGCTTACCGTATAAAAATTACCCGTAGGGCTTTCCCAAAATAATTCCGGGTTTGGCAGGTTGATAGCCGACTTCAGCAATTGCTGTTGTTGCTTTACCTGTAACGATGCTGACTGAATATTTTTATTATTGGCCAGCGATTTACTTACAGCTTCACTTTCGGTAAGCACTTGTTGTGCAGCAGCCGGTAAGGCAATAATTCCGATAAGAAAACCAATGATATTATTTCTGAACATAAAAATTGATTACGGTAAAACAAATAACCTCACATTGCAGGATGCAAAAATGAAGGTGGATGAAGTGGTTAAAACTTCACCTGTTTTACTGAAATCAAATCTGGAAACTTTGTATCGCTATGCGTATATCAGGCGGGGGAGGATAAAAAAAACGGGCCTTGTATTTTGTAGGGAAGTCTTTAATTTCCTGTGATAAATCAACTCCCAAAAATGTATTTAGAATTGCGACAAACACCGGTACATCAATACCAGGATTCACATTTTGATTGAGATTCTTATCTAAATTTTGAAATTTTTGTATTTCGTCACTGCAACATCCTCCCTGATTTTTTTCCAAAGCATTTTTATCATCCTGATGTTGTCCTGCAGTTTCAATTGCGTGGTGGTGCTTTGTACTATCATCATGAGCATTAACATTAGTTTGTTCCTGTCCATGGTCATGTTTTTTACCATCGGCATGAACATGCACTTCCGTTGCTTCTTCAGCAGTATTATGATGGGAAGTATTGAAGTCCATATCAACACCTAAAGAACAGGCAAAACCTACTGCTGTATTTGATGCAAATACAATGAGCAGAAATAATGCTTTTAGCTGTATGGATAATCTTTGGTTCATTAACTGGCTGTAAAAGTAGGGCTATTTAATTGAAAAATAACCTTTTGAAGTCTCAAAGGTACGGGCTGGGAAGAGGCATTATTTACAGAATTATGAAAAATTGTTATAAAATTTTGGATTACAATTTCGTAAATCGAACTGTTTTCCGGTCTGAAAATCCGTTAGTTAGCGTTAAAACGTAGTTCCCCGGCGCCAGATAGGCGACATCTATGGTTAGTTCTGTTACTCCCTTATTAAGTTTAACAGCTATCCGTTTTACAATCATTCCCTGAAAATTGGCAATGGCTATTTGGGCATTATCTGCACTGGCTGATGATATGCTTAAAAGAGCATTGGTGGTTACCATAGTTGGGGTGAGGCTGTTAATTTCAAAGCCCTTTTCTTTCCCGGTTACAGCAACAATTTTGGAATTGTAAATTCTTCCATCCAAATCGCCAACTTTTATCCTGTAGAAAGCCTTGCCGCTGATGTTGGCATCTGTATAGTCAAAAGGCTGCCTGCACCTCAATTGGTCTGCTTCAAAAGTATTAATGGTTGTGTAAGTTGTACCATTAGAGGAGCGCTGAATTTCAAATTTTGCATAATCAAGAAAGCATACCACTTTCCAGTCTAACCTTGCGTCATTGCCGTTGCTCCTTGCTTCCAAAGTACTTAACCTGACAGGCAGGGAATCTGTTCCGGAACTTTGAGCATTTACAATCAAGCCGAAACACAAAAAAGATATAATCAAAAAAACTATTCTCATAAAAAACTTTAGGTAGCTATAATTATGATACATACAAAATTGAATCAGGGTTGCCCGGTTTCAAACTTTCTGTCATAAATATATTGAGATGTACCTGGGATTGCAAGCTTTGTTTAAGCAGAAATAAAACAATGGCCTGATAATCTTTAATCATTTTTCCCGATTGTATAACTCAATTTCCTAAATGGGTAACTGCTAAGCTTTGCATTATCAACAACTTTGCCGCTCAAAATCAGACTTATGAGTAAAGGCGGAATTATTTTTTGTTTTATCGTAGCGACAGCAAATTGTTTACAGGCACAGACCAATAAAAAAGAAACAGATAGTACCCAGGTAAAGAACCTGCCTGATGTAACTGTAGTAGGAAGAAACAGCAAAAGCGATTACCAGCAAATGCCGGAAATTGTTGGCACTAATATTTATGCTGGTAAAAAAAATGCATTGATTGTATTGGATAATGTGCAGGGAAATATAGTAACAAATAATATGCGCCAGGTGCTGGCAAAAGTACCGGGCATTCATATATGGGAAAGCGACCCAAGTGGAATTCAAATTGGTATTGCTGCAAGAGGGTTAAGCCCCAACCGCAGTTGGGAATTTAATGTGCGGCAAAATGGTTATGATATCGCTGCCGACCCATTCGGTTATCCTGAAGCATACTATAATCCGCAACTACAGGCTGTGCAACGCATTGAAATTGTTCGGGGGCAAGGCTCTCTGCAGTACGGTCCTCAGTTTGGGGGATTGATCAATTATATTTTACGCAATGGCAGTGAGATTAATAAACCTATTGAATTTGAAACACAACAAACTGTTGGCAGTAACGGGTTGTTCAACAGTTACAATGCCATCGGCGGTAAAAAAGGGAAAATTCATTACTATACTTTTTTCGACCATCGCAATGGAGATGGCTGGAGACAAAACAGCCGCTATTACACCAATGCAGGCTATGGAACAGTAACCTATAATTTTAGTAACAAATTTTCATTAACTGCCGAAGTTATGCGTTCGCATATCCGTAGTCAGCAGCCGGGTGGTTTAACGGATGTACAAATAAAACAAGATGCTCAACAGAGTTTTCGCAGCCGTAACTGGTTTGACATAACCTGGACAACACCTGCTTTAATTGCCAATTATCAATTCAATGAAAAGACCCGGTGGAATACAAAACTGTTTGGCACTATTGGCAACAGAAACAGCGTAGGCTTTTTACAGTCTATTACAACAAAAGACAGCATCAATGCAACGACCCTTAATTATAATAGCAGGGTTGTGAACCTTGACCAATACAGAAATTATGGTTTAGAAAGCCGTATCATCACTGACTATCACTTAGGCAAAATGAAAAATACACTGTCAGGTGGCATTCGTTTATATACAGGTACTACCACCAGGCAGGCAGATGGTAAGGGAACAACCGGCACAACATATGATGTATCGGTAACAGGAAACTATCCCCGTGATATAACCTTTGAATCAAAAAACATAGCTGCATTTGCAGAAAATATTTTTCGAATAACTGATAAGTTTTTAATAATCCCAGGAATCCGGTATGAGTGGCTTGAAGGTTCCTCCTCCGGAAGAAACGGATATACTTCAGGCCGGGCAGAAATAATTTTGCAAAACATTACCCGAAGCCGCAGTTTCCTATTGACAGGAATAGGAACAGAATATCATATTACCAAATCAACAGAGATTTACGGAAATATTTCGCAGGCCTATCGTCCTATTCAATTTGCCAACCTGCAGGCTCCGCCAACAACTGATTTGGTTGACCCTGATTTAAAAGATGCCAAAGGATATAATATTGACCTGGGCTATCGTGGAAAAGTGAAAAATTATCTTCAGTTTGATGTAAGCGGCTTCTACCTGCAATACAATAACCGTGTTGGCACCATTACACCTACCGGCGCTACTTATCGTTTAATAACAAATGTAGGAGCAAGTACAAGCAAGGGGTTTGAAGGGTATGTGGAATTTAACCCGGTACGGGCATTCACTAAAAGCCAACATACTGATGTGATATTTTTTGCTTCTTATGGAAATACCGATGCTAAATACAGCGGCGACCATAAAGACGCCAATACAAAAGGAAAGAAAGTGGAGAATGCACCTGTAAATATTTTTCGTGGTGGTATTACAGCAGGTTATAAAGGCTTTTTGTTAACGACACAAATAAGCAGTGTGGGAGAAACATTCAGCGATGCAAATAATACTGTTGCAGCATCTGCAAATGGAAATACAGGGTTAATACCATCTTACACCGTAATGGATTTAACAGCTACTTATAAATTTAATAAATGCCTCAACATAAAGGCCGGTATTAATAATTTATTTGATGAAAGATACTTTACCCGCCGTGCAGGTGGCTATCCCGGTCCCGGCGCATTACCTGCCGATGGCAGAACCGTTTTTATATCCGTTGGCGCAAAGTTCTAAATACTCCCGTCCATAATATTTTGATAGTAGCGGTAAGATTCTTACCGCTACTTTAAATTTAAGCATGTTCCATTTGCTTACAGGCTTCTGCACATTTTCTGCAAGCCTCAGCACAATCTTTACAATGCTGCATATGTGAATGTTTTTCACATTCTTCAGCACAGGCATTACAAATTTCAGCACATTCGGCAAGTAGATGCCCGGCATGGGCAGAGCCTCTTGCAACAAACCCTGCCGTCATGCTACAGATTTCTGCACAATCAATATCCAGCTTTATACAATCAGCAAGCATTTTTACATCCTGTTCCTCAAGACAAGCTGCTACACAATGATGACATTCTGTGGCACAATTTAAAAGTGCATTTATCATTGATTGGTTTTGCTTATGACTCATAGTTATTATTTTAATGATTAAATAATAAACCAGCCACATAAAACATGCCACAGAAGGAACCGCCTGATTCAACAGCTGAAATAAAAAGTGTGGAATCATTAACCCAGTCAGGGGAGTATAATTACACTGCCTTGGCTATCTTCTCCATAATATGATGACTTTCTCCAAACTTGCATAAGGCATCGCAATGGCTGCGGAGTTCTGAGAACAGAATGTATTTAATCAATACATTGTTTTGCTTAATTGCGGGACGACATAATTGTAAACAAACATCTTTTTCTCTTTTATCTGGCACTATCAAATAAAATACTTCATCTCCGTCAGCAATGGTATAGCTTAAATCAGTTAAACGTAAAATGCCAGAATAAATGCTGGTACTTTTTTCTACTTCAAAAGCGGCAATAACATTGTTAGTATTTTTCTGAAACCATAACACGTCAATTAATTTCACAGTATTCAATGTTTCTTTATCCAGATTTATTTCGGGGAATTGCTGCAAACTCATAAATGAAAAGCTGTTACCGGAATGTGACCGAGAACGGTCGTTGGAGGCAGCAATTACATCATAGCCTAAAGCACTTCCTATCTTCAATAAATGATATTGCATTTCCGTATGCAGGTTTTCTTCTTCTTTTTCCTGTTGTACATCTGCTTGTCTTTTTTCTATTAATTTTTCTAACTTTTTTCGTTCAGGTTCTGATAAATATATATCACTGCCTAAAATCAGTTTCTGCGTTCCTATTTCAAAAAGTAACCCTGCTATGGCTCCCAGGTCGGATGATAATTCGGAACGGTTCTGGCTATTTGTGTCTATCATTACTTCTCTCAACTTTAAGTATTCACTCCAGCTACCCAATTTTTTTTTGTCTTTGAACAGAGCATTAAAGCCATTGATAATGGCAGTATTGAAAGGAGGGATAATAGTAGGATGAAGAAAATACAAAATGCTGGCTACTGATGGCCCAAGTCCTTTAATTTTTAAACTATCTAACCGGATAATTTCTTTGTTTATTTGCTCCTCTGATTTTGCATTCAAACAGTTTTCCAAAAATTGACCGAAAGCCTGTTTGTTAGCTTCGTTCTCATAAATATCCGGTATTCTTAATTTGGGTTTCCAGTAAAAGGGATGTGAGGCTCCTTCAAATACCTGTTTTTGTTCGGTAATACAGGTGAGCACAAACTCTAAGGAAGAACCTTTAAAATCGTTGGGAAATTTTTTGCTCTTAATATCATCAACTACCTGCATCACACCCCGGCGGATAGAACGAAATGCTTTAAGCCTTTCTTCATTATTGATAAACCAGGTATTGTAAACAGATTGTTTATCATCTTTGTATTGGCGAATGATTTTGGAAAGGTTGCTGTCCATAAGTATCTTATAACAGCAAAATACAGTATTTACAGGATTTTTACTTTATTCGTAGAAGTGTTTTGGTTTTCCCAAATAGCCGCATACCGTGATATCCCGTCACGGATGCGATATTCACATCTCTTAATTTTATATAGCAGCTTGCAGAATGGTCCATATCCGGCATCTGAATTTCACCACTGTTCCATTCTTTATCATCAGCATCGTACTCTAAATTCCACAAAACCTTTTTACCAATTTCTGATTGCTTTGCTGCATCTTTTACCCAATAAACCTTCCCATGATATTTCCCGTTTTCCCTATATACACTTATTCGCTTACTGCCATCCTGCAGTTGCCAGTTTCCGGTAATATTATCAGCATTGGTTTGTGAAAAACAGATTGAATTTATTGCAAGCAATCCTGTTATTATAAGTGTGCTTTTAGATTGCTGCTGCACTTTTTTGCTGAACGGATATAAGAATTGTTTCCAGTAATTTTTGGGAAAGTTTTTTTCCTCAGCTATTCCAATCTCACCCAATTCAGTTTTCATTTTTGGTTCATCGTATGCAGTTCGGAATAGATGGTCCCAAATTGTAAGCCAGGCACCATAGTTTACCTGTGCATCTTTATAATCTGCCCGGTGGTGCCAACGATGCAATTCTGCCACACAGAATATTTTCTTTAAAACGCCTGCCCTGTAATTAAGATTAGTATGCTGCATGAACATATTAATGGAAAGAATAGCCAGTGCAGCTACTACCACCGGCTGCGGTGTGCCGATTATCAGGCACAGGATAATACCGGGGCCACCTTCTAAAAGCTGGTGTAAAACATGTCGCTTTTCGCCATTTAAAAAATATAGCCGTTCGGAGCTATGATGAATTGCATGAAGATTCCATAGAAACTTATATTTATGACTTTGCCAATGAACTATATATAAAAAGAAGTCAATAATAGTCAATGCAATTATTACCTGCCCCCAAAATGGGAGTTGGGTGGGAAACCATGCTAAAAATTTAAAACTACCAGCCAGCCATATAAATATGAATTGTGCAATCAGTTTAATACAATAGTTGATGATGTAATAAGACAGATCTAAGTTCCAGTCACCTTTTCCCGTTACCCAATCTGTGTTGTAGGGCATCCGTCGTTCCAGCAGTAATATCAGTAATCCGAAAAGGGTAATTACCGGAATGGTAATGATGTATTGATTATAGCCAGATTGAATGCCTGTGATTATAATGATAGAAGCCGATAACATTACTAAAGGATAGATACTGAATTGAAACATCTTCTTCATGCAGGGGTATATTTTATCACTCAAAAATGAAGAATAAAGAATGGAAATGTTTGAACAAACCTGCTATTGTTTCAGCACATCTGAAGGAGAAACCCCGAACATATGTGTAAAAGTGCGGCTAAGATGAGCCAGGTCTGCAAACCCTCCTTCATAAGCTGCTTCTGTAAATGATTTTCCTTCTAAAACTGCCTTTAATGCTGCTTGCATCCGGCACCAAAGTACATATCTGCGAAAAGGTATGCCAATCTGTTCCTTAAATAAATGTGCGAAACGACTTTCGGAGAGGAAAACAGCCGATGCGATATTTTCTAAACTAATTTCACTATGAAGTGAGGATTGGATAAGTTGTATAGCTTCCGTTATCCGGGTTTCCGTGCCATTGTTTTCCGGGGCCTCACCAGTTACAGCCAGCAAAAGGTTTTGAATTATTGAGATAGCGGTGTTTTCATCAAACGAATCTGATTGAAAACATAGTATAAAATCCTTCCGTGCCGTTTCGATTTCTTCGCCAAAATAATGAATGATGCCATCTTTGTTAAGCTTCAGCTTCTGCTCCAATTGCTGGGCAAGTTGTAATTCGGCATCAAAATACAGGAAAATATAAAAGTCATCCTGTCCTTCAAACTGATGAGCCAGGTCAGCAGCTATAATACTGCAATCACTCTTTTCAAATTCAGAACCATTACGGGATATCAGAAATGGTTTGTTAAAAGCAATTACAATTTCAACAGCATGATGGGTATGCAGTTTGGTTTGAATATTTCTCCCCACATACAACGCTATGCCGCTATCAATATGCAGTTTAAAAGGTGATGCCATTACAAATTCAGGTAAATAGTTGCTATGTAAAATACAGTAAGTTCTTTTTATAGCCGCATACATTTACTGGCAGGCAAAATTCAATCCCTTTAAATAAAAAAGTGTTATTGAACTTCAGCATAAATCTGTATTTCAATAACACCTGAACTCCTTACTAGAAATGCTATAATTTAAAAACTATTCCATTAGGTTTTTTACCAACAGGGATATCTTTAAGCTTTGTATGAGTAGTAACGTCAATTACAGACACCGTATTGGCACCTTGGTTCGTAACATATCCATAGTTGCCATAAAATGCGATGGCATGGGCATCGGCTCCTGTTGCAAACTCTCCATGTTTCATCCAGTTATTGCCGCCCATGTCAAGATACCAGATTACTTTTCCGTTGGTGGCATCACTTACCCATAATTCATTTTTTGTACCGTTATAAGCAGCATATCCCGGTTTGAAGTTAAGTATGATGGTAGCTAAATTTATGTTGGATGCTACATCAATAACAGAAATACTTTGCCCATCTTCATTATCCACAAACATCTTTCCTATGGAAGATGGCCATGCACCTACCGGGTTTGCTTCAACCGGTATGGTTGTAATCACAGCTTTGGTTAAAGGATTGATGACAGTTACATTATTGCTCATTCCATTACACACATAAGCCTTAGTACCATCGGCACTAAAGGTAACTTCGGCTGGTTCATCACCCACAGTAATTGTATTTTTCAATGCATACGTAGAAGCATCATAAACCAACACTTTACCGGCCATGTCCATTTGAGTGGTCCATATTTCTGAACCATCCGGGGAAAATACTCCATTATGGTTCATTAAAGGGACTTCTAAATTTTTACTTATTGTTCCTTTAACGGCATCTAAAACAACGATTCCACCTTTCATACCGGGCATACCACCTGTATGTCCTGCACTTAAATCCATGCCGGGCACACCAATACATAATTTATTAGTGCCGGCAACCGGGTGCTTGTAAATATGATGGGGCCACATAATCATGCTACCGCCGCTTCCCATTAACATTATACTGTCTGACACCGTATTATTGCTCAACTTTATTATTGAAATGCTGCTGCTTTCGCCATTAATTACATAAGCGGCCGGGTAGTTAATATTTTTTTCTTCCATGTCATCCATATTATGATTTTTCATGCAGGATGATATTAATAAAATTACAGCCATAATTGGCAACAGCACTGTACTGGATTTTAATTGTTTCATTTTTAATTTAATTTTTGATTTATAAATAATGGTACAGAAAATAGTAAGGGTTGGTTGCCTGTATAATTTTATTTCTTCTTCTTATTTGGAAGATTGAATATTAGTGAAGCTGAACTGCCCAGGGTGGTAAGCTTTAAATCACTGTCATTAACCTTTGTCAATGGTATTTTAAGATAAGGCTCAAAAGAAAAATTCCATCTTTCAGAGAGTTTTTGCTTTAGTCCAAAAGATAAATTTGATGTAACAGAAGTTGAAAACCCGGAAGCACTATGGTATGCACCCGTATGGGTTCTTTCAACTATTGTGTTAGAATTAATTAAAAAAGAGTAATCTATTTTTTCCATTCTCATTTTATTAATGGAAAACCCTGCCCCGGCATAAAAGCTGGTTTTACTTTTCGCCGGAAAAGAATAATAGAGCATAACAGGCACTTCAAAAAACCTGCAATACCCTGTAGCATCTTCAAGTTTAACACTGGTGTAAGAGGGCAGGTTGAGTTTTGCAGAATCAAAAGATATGTTTTGTCCTGTTGTAGTAAAATATTTCCTGGAAAAAATTACTCCGGTTTTAATCTCTAATGTTGGAGATAACTTGTAACCTAATAAAAGTCCGTAATCAAATCCAATACCTGATGATTTATTAAACCATACACTATTTATATTGCCCCCTGCAACTGCTGCCACTGAAAAGGGATGCCTGGGTTTCTCTTTTTTTGTAATTGGTTTATCGGTATCAAGTTTAACAGCACTTATTTTTTCTTTGCCTGAAAACGAACTATCTGAAAATTTAGCAGTTCCTAATTTATTATTAGTTTCAGTTGTAAGTGTAACTTTTTCGTTATTATCATTTTTTTCTTTTTTCAGGTCTTTGTTTTCTGTACTTATTGACGAAACGAAAATGTGATTACCCGTTTCATTTTTTTCCGCAGGCAATTCTTCAGTATCGGTTTTGTGTATCGCTGCATCCGTCTTTTGAGTAATTGATGCGTTGTCAATATCAGCAGTTTTATCCAAGTTTAAATTGGATTTACCAGAAGGTTTACCTAAAGTATTGTATGTGGTTCTCTTGTCACTTAACCGGTAATTACCATTGTCAGGAATAAATTGAGTGGATTGATTTAAAGGGGTATTCGGCTTATCCTTATTGACAGTTTCAGGAGTTGGCAATGCTTTTTCCTGCTGAATATTTGATTTTATGGATTCTGATGTTGTTTCAGTAATAATATTTGTATTATTCTTCTTACTGAAACCGCTTTCATACCCGATATAAAGAAAACTGCCAAGTAATGCGGCTGAAACTATCCAGAAAGCAAACATCCTTCTACGCTTTTTCTTTACAGGCAATTCAATATCTAATTTTGTTTCAAGCTGTTGCCAGTCCGGAATAAGGCTTGCATCGGAAAACTGCTCGGCTGCTTTCCTGCTTTTTTCTTCCAAATTATAGTCACTATCGTTAAACATATTTTTTAATTATCGTTTTTTTTTGAAGAGCTTTTCTTAACCAATGCCTGGCTTTAAATAAATTGGATTTGGATGTACCTTCACTGATACCCAAAATACCGCCTATTTCTTCATGGGTGTATCCGTCAATCGCAAAAAGGTTAAACACCATTCTATATCCGGGTGGCAACTCCATAACGGTGCTTAAAATTTCATTATAACTTATAATATCTAAAGCAGATTCGGATTCATCCTCAACCTCAGCCACCAACAATGTGTTTTCATCGCTGTAAAGGAGTTTGGGATGAAATTTATTACGGTAATTAATGCAATTATTTATCAGCACTTTTTTAAACCATCCTTTAAACGCTGCTTCACTGCAACCATAAATATCTTCATTGTACAAATGCAGGTTTTTAAAGACTTTTACAAAACCATCGCATACAAGATCCTGCACCTCAATTCTGCTTGAAGCATACCGGTAACATACGTTTGCTGCAAATTCTTTCAGCCAGTCAAAAAACTGTCTTTCATGCACACGGCTGTTTTCCCGGCATCCGGCAAGCAACTTTTTTAAATCCTCGTTACTATATGACAAATAGTGATTTTTACGTTTTAAAGCCGTTATTTAATAATACAAGTAGTTACAGAAAAGGGTTGCCCGAAAAAATTATAATTATAGACACCAGTCAACCAGTAGTTTTACATTTTCATGCCTTCCATCAGGTGGTTAGGGAAATGCTGTCCATATCTTGCATTTACGGCGAAACGCTAATGGCCTTTGATGGCGGTAGTCAGTTTCATTCCCTTCAAAGGACTTTCAATTATTGTGTTCACATCAGCAACACTTAATGTCAGCTAAGCTTAGGAGTTTGAATTGTTTAATGACTTTCGTAATACATTATTTACAACAGTCTTTCTTTCTTACAAAGATGGCTTTAAAGATTCTCCAGAAAAACTGTCCTATTGATTTAATTGCTGTCATTATAAAATTGTTAATAGCATTAACCCACTCATTGCTATCATTAACGCATCTTCAATAATGGTGATGGTACTCATGGGTAAATTAAACACTGCACCCAAACAGGCACATTTTATTTTACGTTTATTAGCCACACTTTGCAGAACGCCAATAATACTAACTGACATTACCACAAAGGTAATGCTATTGGTAAGAATGGGATTAAACCCAGTAAGGAATGCAATGCCTAAAGCCAGTTCAATAAACGCATAAACATAGCCCCAGCTATTCCATTTTTTCGCCACAATATCATACATGCTGTAGCTTTCTGCAAAGCCTTTCAGATTTAATAACTTGAAAAAAGAAAACACCAAAAAGAACCCAGCCATAAAATGAGTCATCCACCGCATCCAAACAAACCCGCCGTTCATATACTCAACCAGTACTGTTATACCAATAATGTATCCGAAGATTAGCAATATAGGCTTGTAAGTTTCTATCCATGATTTAGTTTCTTTATCATCAGCCATCGGTACAATTGCAGGTTGCTGGTAAGGTGTTTCTGTTAACTGGTATTTGGGATAGTCTTTTAATGCAGCTTTCAAATCGGCAGTTGCAATGTGCTTTTCCATATCAATAGCGGCCTCGCCTTTTGCTAAATCAATGCTTACATTTTTAACTCCTGCAAGTTTTGATAATAAACCCTGCACTTTTGCCTGGCATCCGCCGCATGTCATTCCTGAAACTTTATATGTATGTGTCATAGTAATTATTTAATGACACAAAGTTCCGTCAATAATGCAATGGGAATGTTACAGGCTGATGGGAAAGAGTTATACTTTATTGTAATGAAGATTATCTAAAGGGTGGCGATGGCTGCCTCCCATTTTTTTAAAATGACTGGGAGTTAGGCCGGTTACTTTTTTAAACTGTCCTGATAAGTGAGCTACGCTGCTATACCCTAACTGGTAAGAGATTTCACTAAGGTTATACTCTCCATATACCAGCAATTCCTTTACTTTCTCAATCTTTTGGAGAATAAAGAATTGTTCAATAGTAATTCCTTCAACTTCGGAAAACAAACGGGTGATATAACTATAATCTTTGCTCAAAGCCTTACTTAAATAATTGGTGATACTAAAATGCTCTTCTACTTCGCCGGACTGTACTTTTTTTATCAACAGGTTCTTTATCTTCTCTATTTGTTTTTGCTTCTGGTCGTCTAATAATTCAAAGCCTAATTCATTTAATCTTACGTTCAGATTTTTCAACTGCTTATCTGTTGCAGGCTTTGACAGTTCTATTTCGCCCATGCTTACCAAGGCCGGGATCAGCTTTAGTTTTTCCAGTTCCTGCTTTACAACCATTATGCAACGGTTGCAAACCATGTTTTTTATATAGAGTTTTTTAGTTTCCACTACTCAAAAATACGGCTAAAGAAAAGAGCTTTACCTGCCATTCTTTGCAGGAGAATAATTCAAAAAATCAGGTTTAGGTGGGTAAATTTTTTTTTATAAGCAAGGTTTATTGCATAATTTCATGCCAAGTTCTTCGACTATTAATGCTGGTGAGTTACGGGGTGAGTTTTCGGCTTACCAGCTTTGTATATTATTGATTAAAAATCATTTAGGATGGCGGGTGCAATCCTGTCTTCCCGACAAGCATCAATTCCAAAATGCAAGTGACCGCAAATCAATGATTTGCGGTTTTCTTTTCCCCAAATCATCCAAATAGATACAAATAAATTCACCCTATTTATAAGTTCCCGGTTGTTTTACATCTTGGTTCTAAGAGCTGCTTTTTCTGTGCTCAAAGCACCTTATTATTTCCGTTATACAGCTTAAGAACAAATAACCCCAGGTTTTGGCTTGGTGAAAAATATTCATTGAATTGAGTCTGCAAGGATTTGTCTTTTTTAAAATCTTCACCAAGTTCTTTCCAAATTGATGGCCACGAGAGATTTTTCCCATTGGCCAATAATGTATTGGTAATGTTCAGTATTGGATCGTTGATGGATTTGGACCCGGTCTTCTTTGAACCAATTATCTGCACATCGGGGTTGATACTTGCAATACTGATAGCCTTATTATATCCTCCGCAAGAACCCAGTATTGTTAGCTTAACGGTTGGTGTAAGTCTTTTAAGGGTTTTTTCTAAATGATAACTATGTCCACGGTGAATAACAATAGAAGGTTGCAAACTATTTTTCTCCAGGTAATTAAATAAGCTATCCTGTGCCCCAACATCAGCCTGCTGGTCAATATCCAGGGGAAGATTTGCATAGATAGTAAATTGATTGTTCGTTAAGGATTGAATACTTATCCATTGCTTATTACGGGTTAAAACCCATTTTGTCTTATCTGT
Organism: Chitinophagaceae bacterium IBVUCB2; assembly: GCA_002127295.1. GTDB lineage: Bacteria > Bacteroidota > Bacteroidia > Chitinophagales > Chitinophagaceae > JJ008. The sequence goes on along the minus strand of NFUV01000002.1, from coordinate 406,309 downwards.
ATAATTCTTTAAGAAATTGCTGAAAGAAGCAACACCATCATCATCTCCATAAAATAATACAACTTCTGTTATTTGCTTGCCAAGACTACTCAGCGTAGAATATTCCAATACTTCATAATTTCCAAGTACACTCCAGAGTTTTTGAAGGTCATTCTCCGATTTTGTCAAGGGGAGCATATCGTTCAAAATACCATAAAGCCTCTTACCGAGGTAATTTTTTTCTGAAACACAACGATTAAAATTATTCGCAATTTCTGCATACATTATCTCACTAGCAGAGCTTGATCCTTTCAATGCACCAAAAGAATCAGCAATATCCATGGCTTTTTCTAAAGCAGTAGCTGGATCTTTCTCAATATTATTTATATAGGATCTTAATAATTCCACTTTCTTTTCCGGGCTAAATTTATCCAAAAAGTGGTCAAGGACATTGTAATTAGCAGCAAGGCGAATAAATACATTAAATTTTTCACCCTGAACAACATCAAAAAATCCTTCTATAGATTGATCCGTTAGCTGTGAAATAAATCTATTATATAATCCCAGGAAGCTGGACGTATATAATTCATCGCCGCAAGTAGTAATAATAAAATATAGATCTTCGGGTCGTAATCCATTCACTGATGCAAAACGGACTGCGTCAGTCGCATTATGCAAATGATTTATCTCATTAACATAAAAACCAATTGCCTTATCCCGGATACCATTTTTTAATGGTTGCAAAAACATCGGAGTAATTAATTGCCGGGATTGTAAGAAAGTATTCACTAGTAATTGAAAGTACTTAGCCGGCTCTGCTCTGGCTTCTAATATAACTTCCTCCCTAATCATTCCTTTTTCCATATGCGGGATAAAAACAGCAAGGTCTTTTGCATATTTATTATCTGAAAGAGAGGCTAGTAACCGGATATAAGTATTATCTGAACGCTTAATCTTCGATTGCAGAATTGGATCTGCCTTTCTGAGATAATAGACAACACTCATTGGATCATGCAATACTTTCTCAAGCAACAATGAGTCCGCAAATCTAAAATCAGGATTCGCTTCCAGAAATTGGAGAATAAATTCAGGTGATGCTGATACTCTTTTAAATGTGGTGATATCTGTGAGCAAGGACGCTTCATTGTATTGAGTAAAAGCAGCTGTTATCAACTGGCAATTACTTAATGTGATAGATGCAGTTACGGGAAGTATTGGTTGGTGTTGTAATATTGTTCGTAGTACTTTTTGATAAGCAAGTAAAGCTCCGCTAAGTTCAAATAAATGAAATTGATTCTTTTCAATTTTTTTATTAACAGCCTGTAAAAAATACATCAGGCTTCTTTTAGCCTTTTCCTTTTCAATAATAGTTAGTGATTGAATATTTTCTACATAAACACCGGTACGATTTAACTCTGCTTCAAAATTTCTTATTACCGGATAACTTACAGCAGTATCGCCGGGCATAACTTTAACCGCCTGGATAAATTTATTCTTCTCTGTAATAAAAATGGTGTCGAAATTTCCCAAATCGTTCCTGTTATTGGCAAAACTCTCCCCGGAAATCATCAACATCAATAAACTACATCGAAAGATTAATAAATAGTTTCTACAAAATTTAGGTGATCGTATCATCAAACAGCATTGTTTGAAAAACATGCCAGACTTAAGTAAAGCTGAATCAATACTCTATTTGATTGTATGGTGTGAATTCTTACCCAAAATGATGACCTAATTGCAAGAAAAAAACATGGCTGTGGATATTTTTTCGCATCTCACTTGTAAATTCCGTTGGTATGGTTTTGGAGAAATGGGTAATGTAGTTTCAAATATTAACAATCTAATTTATTAAAATCCTGATAACAATTCAGGAAGTGTAAAACAATTTATCATTAAAAAAAAAACTATGAAACGTATTTTCTTATCAGCTGCATGTGCATTATTATGCAGCAGTCTGATGGCACAGGATGATGAACATCCGCAATATTCTGTTTCCGGAGGTTTGCTCGGTGCCGTAAATCTTACCAAATTCAATGTCTCTAATAATAATGCGGGACTAAAATATGAAAGCAAAGCGGGATGGTCCGCAGGTGGATGGGTTAACATTCCTCTCACCCATCGTTTCTCCATCGAACCTCAGTTAATGTATAGTTCTTACTCTTATCTCACCAACAGCACAACCCCGGAATTGCTGAATGATGGTAAACTTAAGTTTATATCATTGCCTTTATTACTTAAAATTCATGCTGGTGATAAACTGGCCTTCTCATTAGGCCCGCAGGTTGATTTTCTAACAGCAGTTGATGATGAAAGAAATCTTGCCGATAAATCAGATTTCAACAGTACCAGTTTATCTGTTTTTGGTGGGCTTGAAGTTTTCCCTCATGGAAAAGTTTCCATCTTTGGCCGATATATTCATGGTTTATCCAACATGGCAGATGCCGATCATAGCAGTACTACCGAATATAAAAATCAAAATATACAACTGGGACTTAAGCTTCGCTTATTTGGTAAGAAAACAACTCCTTACCGGGCTGCTGATCCGCCTCCTCCAGTAGTTATTCCTGATAGCGATGGTGACGGCATAAATGATAATGAAGATAAATGTCCTAATCAACCAGGTCTTGCTAAATACAATGGATGCCCGGTACCTGATAGTGATGGTGACGGTATAAACGATGAATTAGATAAATGTCCTAACCAGGCAGGTCTGGCAAAATATGACGGCTGTCCAATTCCAGATTCGGATGGTGATGGAATAAATGATGAATTGGATAAATGTCCTAACCAGGCAGGAGTTGCTAAATATGATGGTTGCCCAATTCCAGATAAAGATGGTGATGGTATTAATGATGACGAAGATAAATGTCCTGATATTGCCGGATTATCTTCAAACAATGGTTGCCCGGAAGTTCCAGCCAACGTAAGTAAATCATTAGGTGCATCCGCACAAGGCATTTCATTTGGAGCAACGAATGCAAAGCTTACCACAAAATCATATGCATCACTTGACCAGGTTGTTAGAATGATGAATGAAAATCCCGGCTTACAAATTCGGATAGAGGGTCATACAGATAATGCGGGAGATGATGATGCGAATATGAAATTAAGTGAGGACCGTGCAATAGCTGTAAAAGACTACCTTATTAGTAAAGGTATCAGCGAAAACAGGATCACAACAGAAGGTTTTGGTGAAACCCAGCCTATTGCTGATAATAATACAGCGAGTGGAAGAATGAAGAATCGTAGAATTGAATTACGGGTAGCATATTAAACCGGTAATTTAATTGAATAAAAAAAGGAGGCGCTATACTGGCCTCCTTTTTTTATTTTTTTGCATTTTTTGGGGCACTTTAAATCCTGCATCTTTAGCTTGTGACAGGCCAATTGCAATAGCTTGCTTTTTATCGGTTACTTTTTTACCTGATTTGCCTGCACGCAATTTACCCTCTTTCATTTCCTTTATTGCTTGCCCTACTTTTTCATTTGCCTTTTTTGAATACTTTGCCATAACTATTAAAAAATATTTTTAGGCGGCTTATCAAATAAAATCGAAATGATGAATAAGGAGCTGAAAACGTAAAACATGGATTTTGATACCGGCTCCCATTCTGGAATCAGGTTCCCAAATGCAAGTATTGCTCCTACAAAAGCAATAATCAAGAATGCAGGTGATAAACGTCTCATGATTATAACAACGTTTGGTATTTCAAAAAAACCGAAAATACCATGCCTTACTTTAATAAGTATTGTTTGCTACAAGGTTGAATCAGTTTGTAGAAAATATTCAGCAAGTAAACAAAAAAATGAGCCTTACCAGACGCATTTTTATGGTACAAAATTTTCAGTATAATAGGAAAATGTTATGCAGAAAGGAAGTGAAAAAAAACTATTACGCCAACCACAAAAGCAGAAGAGACCCGGACTAGAAAAAAAAATGACACCCTCACCTGTTTTTGATTACCCCGGCATTCCGGGCAATAATAAATTGAAAGGAAAGGTTGCACTAGTTACGGGAGGTGATAGTGGCATAGGAAAAGCAGTAGCGATCCTTTTTGCTAAAGAAGGCGCTGATATTGCCATTGCCTATTGGAATGAACATAAAGATGCAAAAGAAACTGCCCGCATTATCCAACAGGTTTATAATAAACAATGCTTCTTGATTCCCGGTAACCTGCGGAAGGAACAGGTTTGCAAAACGACGATCAGTAAAACAATAAAAGAATTTGGCCGTATTGATATATTGGTAAATAATGCAGCCATTCACTATGAGAATAAGACATTGCAAGAGTTAACCACCAAAGAATTACTTAAGACTTTCGAGACAAATATTTTTTCCTTCTTCTGGCTTACCAAAGCAGCACTGACATTCATGAAGAAAGGATCCTGCATTATTAATACAGCTTCTGTAACAGCCTATCGGGGTAGCGCAGGTTTAATTGACTATGCTTCAACAAAAGGAGCAATAGTTTCTTTCACAAGGAGTTTATCTGCCAGTCTTGTTAAAAAAGGCATCCGGGTAAATGGTGTTGCACCCGGCCCGATCTGGACACCCTTGATTGCATCGAGTTTTTCCGCTAAAAAAGTAGCACAACATGGGAGTGATACACCTATGGCAAGAGCCGGGGAACCTGTGGAGATTGCACCCTCTTATCTATTTTTAGCCAGTAATGATGCAAGTTATATTACAGGGCAATTTATCCATCCCAATGGTGGAGAGATAATAAATGGATGATTTGCTACGATCATAACTTTTCGTCATGTCATTATTTTAAAAAACTACAGATAGAAATTACCGAGAGCAGGTTTAATTCGTAATCAATGGCAGTACAAACAAGGATAGGGATCAGTAACGGATACATGCCCGGTAATAAAAAAAATTTCCCGGCTCATTTTCAATTGAAGAGTCGTCTTCATTATTATAGCACCTTATTTAATACGATTGAAATAAATAGCTCATTCTATAAAACCCCTCTTCATACCACTTACAAAAAATGGACTGCTGATGTCCCTGGCGATTTTCAATTTACGTTAAAGCTTAGCAGGGAGATTACCCATGCAAAGGATCTCTGTAATAATCTTGGCGGCATTAATAAATTTATGGAAGCTGCAGGCGGAATTGGTCATAAAAAAGGTTGTCTGTTAATCCAATTTCCCGGCAAGATCAACCTGGAATATTTTACACAGGTAGAAGGTATTCTTAAAGCAATTCAGGAACTTGATACAGACAATGAATGGCGTAAGGCGATCGAATTCCGGAATGAAAGCTGGTATATTAGAGAAACTATTGAACTACTGAATGAGTATAATGGGACGATGGTGTTGCATGATTTTTCCAAAGCAAAAATTTCCAGCTTTCCTGGTGAGGCAGGCTTCGTTTACTTACGATTTCATGGACCTACAGGCAATTATCGGGATTCATATAGTAACAAGGCATTGGATGAAAAGGTGCTGCTCATCCAGGAATACCTTGCTGCAGGGAAAGATGTGTATGCATATTTTAATAATACCGCTGGCAATGCTTTTGAGAATGCGAAATACCTGCAATTAAAACTAAGCTAACTTCTTTCTACTGCGTTAGTGTAGGGTGGCCGATGCGAATCATAATTCTTTTTCCAATATTCCTTTCATTAATGCAGCCCACTGTAACTCAGATATACCTGCTCTTGCACCTGTTGCTACAATGGTATTTCTCACTTTATCACCCAGTGATACATCTTCAACGTTTGGAACTTCATTTCTACCATGATAGGATGCAGTAACAACATTTCCATTTCTCCGGATGATGAACGTTGAACTTGCTCCTTCTTTAAAAAAATGAGCTATACCTTCTGCAGGTTTAGCGGGATTGATGGAAGGGCGCAATTCCAAAGAAAATTCACCAATACCAGCATCTTCATACTCAGTGATACCTACAACTTGTACCCAATCGTACCCATCCCCTGCAGTATTACCAGGACCGGGTATATTAATTCTCAGATAATCTCCCTCCATTGCCAGGCGCTGGGGACTGGATTCTACGGAATTTTCCAAATGAAAAGTCGCACTGAAAAAACCTGATATTTCTTTCCATACAGGAGGATTCAGCAACCGCTTACAGGCTCTTTTAAATGTTTTAATTGCCTCTTCTTCATTAACGGCTGTAACAGAATAATCAAGATCGACGGCCTTACCTGATGTGTTTGGAGGAATTTGTATGCTTCGGTGAGTTGTATTTTCCATGTACTTTTTTAGAGCAGATCATTAAAAATTAATGCCAAAATACTGTATAGTATATTATGCTGCCTTATTATGTGCAATACAAATATTACCAGCAGCCACTTCCCGCATACAATTCAGCATTGCATCGATCGATTCGCTTTTCGCCATATAACCATGAGCACCTAATTTAAAAAGAGTCCTGCTGTAAGCTTTTTCATGGTGAAGTGACAACCCAATAATTTTTATAGTGGGATTATTTTCCAATATTGGTTGTATGGCAGCAAACCCACTGAGGGGCTTCATATTAATATCTAATAGAAGAATGTCCGGTTCAAGCTTTGCTGCCAGAAAAATAGCTTGCTCCCCGGTTTCTGCAATTCCTACTATTTGAAATTGAGGTTCGTAATCCAGGATGTTTGCCAGGCTTTTCCGTATATAATGATTATCGTCAGCTATTAAAATAGTAATGGGTTGTAACATAATAAAAAATTATACAATGCCTGCTCATTGCAGGTATTAAAAAAATTAGTTCTCAATAATTTAATATCACAAAAACAAAACCATAAACAAGAGCACACTTCTATCTTGAAGAACATCAGGGAATACCCTTATCATATTATTGATTTGTCCAATAAAATGAAAGTAGATTAAGAGGAAATAATTAGTAAGCAGGTATAATGATGAAAAAAATACTCCCCAAAAAAATAAAGATGCGGAGTATTTTCTACGTAAATAATTAGAATTTCTTCCCGGCCACTATTAATAGTTAACTGTAATTCCTCCGCCAAAACCCATATCACTATCGTAGTGTGCAGAAAGTGCAATATTGCGACCCAATATATATTTGAATCCACCCATATACTCAATATCTGTGTTTACCATAAAGCTCATCCGTAAACGCTTAGCTATTGGAATATCTTCTCGCATTAACTGCAACCTTACATTGCCATCCATGTAAACTTCTGCTTGTGCCTGTACCAGCATTGGTAAAATGTATTGAACACCTATACTTAATTGGGCCCTGTTGTCTTTGGTACTTTTTTGTCCGAAGATATTTTTCTCAACTTCTCCTTCTTCTAATTTCCGATACCGCCAATCAAACCCTATAAATGGCATTAACCATTGCATCTTTCCTAAGTACCTGCCAATATGGGTTTCAGTTTCGTAGCCATGGTGATTATGAAAGCCCAATCGCCATTCTGTACCTAAACTCCACCGGGTGTTTTGCAATATGAACATTCCATCGTTACCATTGGTAGCAAAATCGTTTTCGGCCATAAAATGAAACTTCCTGTCATCTGCAAATAATTTCCGTTGTGCCAGTTTTGGATTTGGAATCAACGGATTGGGAGCTTGATTTTCATAACTGAAAACTCTTCCCATGCCACTCATCATATGATATAAGATATGACAATGAAAAAACCAATCGCCTTCAACGTTCGCATTAAATTCTAATGTGTCCGTTTCCATTGGCATAATATCAATAATATTTTTCAATGGCGCATATTCACCATGCCCGTTTAGCACTCTGAAATCATGACCATGCAGATGCATTGGATGGCGCATCATTGAGCCATTAAAAATAATCAGCCGCAAATTTTCTCCTTTCTTAACCAAAATTTTATCCGCCTCTGAAACTACTTTGTTGTCTAAGCTCCACACATAGCGGTTCATATTTCCAGTTAATTCAAATTTCAACGTTTTAACTGTAGATTCTGGTAATGTTGTTTTTCCGGGAGCTTTGAGCATTGCATAGTTCAAGGTGACAATGTCAGACATTTCATTACTGTTGTACTGGTTATGATTTGCATGATCATTTATTGCCATTGTATCTTTTGGAATGCTTCCTTTTTTCTTTTCCTCACCAGTAATTTCCGGATACATCACCACATTCATATCCATTTGATTGAGGCTCATGTTCATTCCCATATCATCCAGATCTCCATTCATTTTCATCATACCATTCATCATCTTCATGCCTTCAAAATATTTCAACCGGGGCATTGGGGAGATGAGTTGTTTGATTCCATTACCAATATATACGGAAGCGGAATTTGTTCTATCCTCTGTAGTGGCCAGTAATTCATAAGCAGTACCATCAGCAGGAATTGTAACAACAATATCATAGGTTTCTGAAACAGCAATAATTAACCTGTCCACTTCAACAGGTTCTACATCGTTTCCGTCGCTTGCCACAACTGCAATTTTACCACCGGCATACCTGAGCCAGAAATAAGATGATGCCCCACCGTTTGAAATTCGTAACCGAACCTTATCGCCAGCTTTCAACAACTTCCCTTCCACTTCACTTATAGTAGACTCTGGCTTACCATTCATAAATATTCTGTCATAATACACATCGCTAACATCCATTGCCAGCATACGCTTCCATTCGTTTTGTAATTTGGTTTTAAAATGACCTGCTTTGGCGGCCTCTGCATAACTTTGCACCGCATTTTTCTTTATAGCAAACCAATCAGTAGCCATGTGCAACATCCGGTGTATATTTTCAGGCTTGTAATCTGTCCACTCACTTATCACTATTGGTACTGTTGGAATATCAAACTCTTCTCTTTTATTCATAATAAAAGAACCATACATGCCAATTTGTTCCTGCAATCCTGAATGACTATGATACCAATGTGTGCCGTGCTGTATTATTGGAAACTTGTAAATATGCGTAGTGCCGGGTTTGATTGGCATTTGGGTAAGATTCGGAACTCCATCTTCTTTGTTGGGTAAGAACAACCCATGCCAATGCAAAGAAGTTGACTCTTTCAATTTATTATGTACATAAATTTCTGCTGTATCACCCTCTGTGAACGTAAGATCAGGCATCGGAATTTGCCCGTTTACAGCAATTGCTCTTTTTGGTTTTCCTGTAAAATTTACAATAGTATCATGCACATATAAGTCATAATGGACTGTTCTCGGCGGGATCTTGCTGACAATTTTTTTAGAAAGACCCGCTTTTGCCATTTTTTCGCTGTAATTATCTACGGTTTGCACATCCGATTTTCCCGGATTATCTGAATTCATATTCCCTTTTTCTTTTACAAGTGGCATTCCACATTTTGGACAGTTGCCAGGTTTATCAGCATGTATTTCAGGATGCATTGGACAAGTATATGTTACCGCCTGTTGTGCATCTACTACTGGCGCCTTCACTGTATCCCTAACTTCATTAACAACAGGGCTGATTTTTATTGTATCCTTAGGAACGGTGACAGGTTTTGGTTTTTTTACAACCGGCTTTTTTACAGGCTTGGGTTTTTCTTTTACTAAATTCATTCCACACTTAGGGCAGCTACCTGGCCCCGGTGCATGTATTTCCGGGTGCATAGGGCAGGTGTAGGTTACAGGTTGAACCTGCATTACATCATTTTTTGACATATCAATTCCATTCATTTCATGTGCAAACAAAGACCCATATATTGCTATTCCGAAAATTATAAATAATATACTTTTCATCTCTTTAATTTGGTTTATTATCATAGAAAGTCAGGCCTTATATTAATAAATCAGACTTGCCAACTTAATTTTTTTACTTTTACTATCTGTCCATGCAAAGATTAAGTTGTTACCTGCTTTTGTCATTTGCGGAAAACCGCTTGATCTTGAATCGGATGATGTTGCAATATTAATAGCCACCCCTTTTGTTCCATCTGAATTAACTTTTAATGCTTTTATTGTCGAACCTTCCATCCAACTGATTATTGCCATTTTTTCATTTAGCATTACAACATCTACACGGCCAATTGGTTTGCCTTCATCAACCTGTATCGGTACTTTAAATGTAGCCCCCCCATCATCAGAAAAAATAATTTTCACTTGTGCTTTATTCTCCGGCATTGAAAACCAGGCAACAGCTAAACTATTATTGATGGCATCAATTCTCGGGCCATTAACAGGGCAGCCGGCAATTTTCCATTGATCAGGGAAAATGGTTTTAGGTTTTGTCCATTCACCACCAATAAAACGTACTATTGATATATCCCTGACTTCTTCTTCTGACCGATCCCGATATATCAATACCGGGCCATTTGCGGTAATGGTACAACTTGTTTGACAACAATCACATATTCTTCCATCCAGTTCCCATTCATTAGTTTTCGTCCCACTTTTATTCAGCAGGGCTGCTCTCAGGGTCATTTCACCATGATGACCCTCATGCTGACCAGCATCGGGTTCCATTGCGGTTTTTCTCCCATCAAGCCAGGAAATAAAAAACTGATCATTAAAAGGAGAGATTGATACAAAGCCATGTTCTGCTTTCTTACCATCATCATGCAATGTTGCCGGAGTGCTCCATGTTTTACCTGCATCAGTTGATGCCACTAATTTAATATCGTAGGTAAATTTTGCAGTATCACTTTTTTCTAAAAAATGAGCCACCATATTTTTATTACCATCAGCAGCAATTAAAGGATAATCAGCCCAATTAACAAACCAATTGTTACCTACAGCAATGGTAACTGCCGGAGACCACTGATCTTTTGAAAACACAGAAAATTTCAAGGCACTTTCTTTCCCCTTTTTTTCTATCCATGACAGATAGGCAATTCCATTTTTATCAGTAAATAAGTATGGCTCAGCACAGGAATCCCCTGCAGGTGAAGAAAGCATCCTTACACTCATATCTTTACCTGTTGTTTTTTCATTATTACTATTTGTACATGCTACCAGTGTAGCAAGTACTACAAAAGACGTTATCAGTTTTTTCATTTTGCCTTTATAATATTTAGGATTAAATCAGTATTCTGTATATCATCCCATTTCTTATAACCCATTTCTGAGAAAACAAGTTTTCCTTTTTGGTCAAAAATATAGGTTGTTGGCAACGTCATTATATTTAATTCTTCAAGATTTTCCACTTTCACAAAATTAAAATTATAGCTATGGCTGGTTTTAAAATTTTCTATATCCTCAGAGGCTTCATCAGAGGCAAATAAAAAAACAATACTTTCATTCTTAAGTTTGTTTATGGCAGCCTGTATCGAAGGCATTTCCTCCAGGCAGGGTCTGCACCAGGTAGCCCAGAAATTGATAAATACTGTTTTCCCTTTATACTCACCCATATTAATAGCATTTTCCTTCAAGTCCTTTAGCCTGACTTTATCCATTGTCATGCTCTCTTCATTGGAAGAAACAGGAACATTTTTGTTAGCACTCTTGCAGCCCACTATTCCAAAAAGCATTATCATACCAAACTTTCGTATCCTACTCATTTTTCTTTTTCTCTCTAAAATTAAGAGTTAGTTTTATTTACAGTTAAAGTTGATAAATAAACAATCAATGTAATCAGTGGCCATGTGCATTAATAAACCTATTGCTATTAACATCAATTTTGGATGCCCCAGCATAAAAATATAAATTACAATAGCCGGATAACTATGCAATGCATGAAACCCGATACTGCAGCGGCAAGCACTAAAAACGGGGTTAGCCAATAAGTGATCAATATCCACCAGCATAGTGAGTAAAAATACCAGATATGTCTTTTTCCATTTCTTCCTGAAAAAGAATAAGGCAATTCCCAAAGGAAAGATGAAATGGAGAAAATAGTGAATAACCTGCTGAACAATTACCATACTTTATTATTAACTAGTTGTTTACCTATTTCATCTTATCTTATGATAATGCGTTTTATATAGTTCAATTCAAAGCTCATTGCATGGAGGTTAATAATTATTTGTTTGTTTTAACTAAAATTTTTTCTTGGAAAAAATTGTTTCAGACCGAAAAATGAAAAATTATAGGCTTATTATCGCTCATCTGCTTAATAATTTTATCTCAGCATTTATTTTTTTACTTTTAGCATACTTGCATTGATGGCCACAACAATCGTACTGACGGTCATTAAAACAGCACCGGAAGCAGGGCTTAATAAAACCCCCTGATTATACAAAACACCGGCTGCTAATGGCAATGCCACTACATTATACCCTGTTGCCCAAATTAAATTCTGGATCATCTTACGGTAAGTGGCTTTGCCAAATAACACTAAACTCACAATATCATTAGGATTACTATTCACCAATACAATGCCTGCTGTTTCTGCTGCAATATCGCTGCCGCTGCCAACAGCAATGCCAATATCAGCCTGGGCAAGTGCAGGCGCATCATTTACCCCATCACCACTCATTGCCACAAACTCTCCTTTACTTTGCAGCTCTTTTATTTTTTCTAATTTCTGATGAGGTAATACTTCGGCAAAAAAACTATCCATGCCTAATGTTTTGCTTACACTTGCAGCCACTTTATTATTGTCGCCTGTGAGTAATATGGATTTGATGTTGTTTTCTTTCAGTATTTTAATTGCTTCAGCGGATTCGGGTCTTATCTCATCTGACAATGCTATATATCCTGCTAATTGATCATCAATAATTACAAACACAACCGTTTCCGTGTCATTAGCGGTAAAGCCATCCGGAACAGTAATATTTTTTTCTTTTAAATAACCCGGGCTAACTACTGATATCTTTTTCCCTTCCACAGTTGCTTCAACTCCTTTGCCGGTTATTGCATTAAAGTTGTCTGTTGCCGGAATTGTGATAGATAAGTCTTTTACTTTTTGCAGGATGCCGGTAGCAATAGGATGTTCTGAGTTTTGCTCTAATGCCGATGCCAGGCGAATGATCTCATTTTCACTTAAATCATTTTGGACGGAAACTATTTTAGACACTTCAAATTTTCCTACAGTTAAAGTGCCTGTTTTATCAAATACGATGGTGGTTATTTTTCTTGCATTCTCAAATGCTGTTCTGTTCTTAATTAGTAATCCATTTTTTGCAGATAAGGCAGTCGATTTTGCAACTACTAAAGGCACTGCCAATCCTAAAGCATGGGGACAACAGATAACAATTACTGTCACCATTCTTTCCATTGCAAAAGCCAAGGTTTGCCCGGTTAAATACCAATATAAGAAAGTACCAATGCCGGCAATAATTGCAATCGCTGTTAGCCATTTTGCAGCTTTGTCTGCAACCAATTGGGTTTTAGATTTTGATTTTTGTGCATCATCAACCAACTTTATTACCTGTGAGAGATAAGAATCTTTCGCACCATGAGATACGGTAACTTTAATAGAACCGTTTCCGTTAATAGAACCAGCAATTACCTTATCTCCTTTTGCTTTCTCCACCGGCTTTGATTCACCGGTAAGCATGGATTCATTCAGATAACTTTTACCGTCTGATATAATGCCATCGGCTGCTACTTTTTCTCCCGGTTTTATTAATATAACATCACCCTCTTTCAGGGTTTCAGTTTTTACATCAGTCACTTTTTCACCATCTACTAAATGTGCATCATCCGGCATTAACTGAACCAGTAATTGCAATTCCCTCGATGCACCTGCCACAGATCTCATTTCAATCCAATGACCTAACAACATAATTAAAATCAATGTTGCCAATTCCCAAAAGAAATCCATGCCCTCCAATCCAAACACTGTTGCTACACTATAGATATAAGCGACAGAAATAGCAAATCCAATCAGGGTCATCATGCCGGGATTTTTCACCTTTATTTCACCCACCAGGCCCTTCAAAAAAGGCCAGCCACCATAAAAGAAAACAACCGATGACAAAGCAAGCAATACATATTTTGAGCCGGGGAAGCTGAAATGGATATTCAACCAATGCTGAATCATTTCTGATAACAACATGATAGGGATAGTTAAAATCAATACAACATAAAACCGTTTTTTAAAATCGGCAATGCCAGAAGAATGTGAGGTATGGGAGGAACCATCTTTTGATTTTGTAAACGGCACCAATGTCATTCCACATAAAGGACATTTGCCCGGCACATCCTGAACAACCTGAGGGTGCATAGGGCAAGTGTATTTTTGAAACTCTTTTGCTACGTTAGTGTTTCTCCCTTTAGCAGGTTGTTGTTCTTGTCCTATATGTTTATCAGCTTTAGTATCCTCATGAGGATTTGAATGACCCTCATTTTGCTTCCAATTCAGCGGAACTAAATTCATCCCACATTTTGGACAGCTGCCCGGCATATCCTTTTTTATTTCAGGATGCATGGGGCAGCTGTATTGTTGATGATCCTGATGTTTCATTTTTGAATTTTGTAATTGTAAAGCCAGTAAAGAATATTCGCTAAATCATATTTTTATTTACTGTGAATTTGATTCCAAAATTGATAAATCATATTTATTTCATGTTATACAATTATGGAAATGATTTATACTTATTTATATTTTCGGTTGTTCGATCCTTAATTTACTTTCCATGAGTACTAAATATTTTTTAAAATAAAATCCACCCTTTCTTCCGGGGGAAGTACAGGAACCCGAACGATAGGAAATCCTAATGATTCGTAAACTTCAACAAGTAATGTATGGATTTTTTTCTGAGCCACTTCATCTTCGGTTCGGGCATAATCTTTCACCAACGGCAGGCGATCAAGAATGAAAACTTTCTTGTAAGAAACAGTACGCAATGCGGCTGTCAATTTTTCATCGACCACAAGATTTAAAAACCGGTAGTATGCAAGAGCATCAGGAATTGCACGGTCAAGAAAGACTTGTACCTCAGGGGAAATTTGACCTTCCTGCTCAATCTGCATATTTAATACCCCCAATTGAAATTCTCTTTGCTGTTTTCTAACATCCTCTATAGTTCTTCCTTTCAATCGTTGTGTATCGAGGTAATGCCGGGCATGTTCAAAAGTTGTTATGTATCCTCTTTCTTTTAGCAAATTAACCGTTGTTGTCTTTCCTGAGCTTGGTCCACCGGTGATGACATACCAGTTTGTCCGCCTTCGAAGATTATTGCTGATGTTATCTACTAACGCTTCCATTTTTTTAATAAAAAGTTTCTTCATTGTATTTATAGAAAGAATATGAATGAATCAAAGATTTAATTGTGACACGTTAAACCAGTTATCCATTTACAATCGCTGTTATGATTTGGTAGGGCTGATTTACATCTTCATTCCCTCCATGGGATTAACACCTTTCTTGAAAATATATTCACTATTAAGTAAATAAGCCCCTGTAATGACAACTAAATCCCCTGGCATCAATCCACTTCTTATTTCTATCATACTACCTTCCTCTGCTCCCACTTCAACCATTTTGTTTTGGAAAGTATTTTTCCCTGTTTGTATCCACACTGTTGCCCCCTTCGCATCACGGATAACTGCATCAACGGGTAATGTAAGAGAAGAATATTTTGTGCCACTGAGGTAAACATAAGCCGACATGCCTGGTTTAAGTTTGTTATTTTTATTTGGAATAGAAACCCGAATTAAGTTAATTCTTGATTCGGGTACAATCTCAGGGTTGACAAAGCTGATCCTCCCATTGATTGCTTCATCGCCCAGTTCCGGAATACGAACGATGGCTGAGGCGCTTTGCTGAAATTGTGAAAATTGCGAAGTATACACCTGGGCTTCTGCCCATAATGTAGAAAGATCTGCTAATTCTACTATAGTACCTCCTTCCATAACATAGTCGCCCTGCTGTAAATTCAAAACAGTGATATACCCACTGTAAGTACTGTAAAATGTTGTAGTGGGATTACCTTTTCCAGCCTGTTCAAGCTGCGTAATTTGCGCACTACTCATTCCCCATAACGTAAGCTTATTTCTTGCACTCTGCAGCAAAGAATTAAAATCAATAACATCATTGACGGTAAATGTTTTTTGTCTTTCCAAGGCCAGCAAATATTCCTGTTTAGCATTGTTTAATTCTTCACTGTAAATATCATAAAGCTTATCTCCTTTGCTTATATAATCACCAACATTTCTAAAATACAATTGTTCCACTCTTCCCATAACTCTTGAACTAATTGCTGACATTTTTGTCTGGTCAAAATTTAAGACTGCCGTTAATACAGTTTGGCTACCAATAGTACCGGAACGAATAGTATCAACCGAAATATTTCCTAATTGAATTTGCTGATCGCTGAGTTGTAATTCATCTTCATTTTGCGCTTTTGATTTTTTCACTGCTGTCAGCGGCATTTTACATATAGGACACTTGCCGGGTTTATCTTCCACTACCTGCGGATCCATAGAACAAGTATAATACACATCGCTATTTTCAACATGCCCTTCATGCTTTTTACCAGAGCAAGCCCACAAAAAAACAAGAAAAAATATTAGTACATAACGCATAACTACTCCTTTACTTTAATAAAGCTTTCGCTATCAATTAAAAACTGTGCTTTTGTGGCTACAGAATCTGTTTCTGCTAATCCGCCTGTAATCTGAATGTTGTTGCCGGTTGTTATCCCGATAGTAACCTTCTTTGGTTTAAATCCATCAATCACTTTCAAAAAAACAATTTTGTCCATACCCAGTGAGGTTACTGATTCTTTCGGCAACCAATATCCCATTGCAGGATGCGCAATGATCACACCCCGCACCTGGCTTCCGACTGGTAAGCGGAGGCTGGAATTATCAAAATAAACCCTTACCGAAGTAGTCCGGTTTCCTTGCCTGTAAAAAGGTTCTATAAAATCAATACGCCCCTGGAAAGACCTGCCAGAACCTGATTCAGGTGTGATCACTACCAACTGTCCCTTTTGAATCATAGCCTGGCCATCAGTGTATATATTTAATAAAGCCCATGCCTTTGATGGATTGTAAACACTAAAAAGATTTTGTCCCTTTTGCACATACATACCTTCTTTTAAATTTAATAATTCTGTACTGAGGTTAATAGTACTCATAGATGATGAGGATGTTTTCGGACTCATAGCCAATCCATCACCAGCATTATGCAAATGACCACTTAAATTGCTATAAACACTTACAGAAAAAATAGGGTCACCTGTTCGGATTATTTTTTGTACCTGTTCAGCATTCATCCCTAACAATAATAATTTTTGTTTAGCTGCTTCTGTTAGTGAAGCGTTGTCTGCATCATTTTTTAGAATGAACAGCAAATTTTGCTGTGCCGTAAGCAATTCCGGGCTGTAGATGTCCATTATTTTCTGACCTTTTTTAATGTACTGGTATTTATAGCGTACATATAATTTTTCTATTCTTCCATTTATCCTTGCTGAAATGTTTCCAATCATGCGGGTATCATACTCAACCCTGCCCAGTGCATCTATTTCAGTCACTATCTGCTCTTTTTTAATAGCTGTGACTGAAATAGTGGAAATAACATACTGGTTTGTGGGTTTTAATAATGATTCTAATTGCACACCGGTAATTGAGCCGGCATTCCTTTCTTTTTTTACCAGTTCCATTCCGCAAATCGGGCATTGTCCTGGCTGATCTTTTAAAATCTCCGGATGCATAGGGCAGGTATATAACTCTTTCTTATTATCAGCATTAGTATGTTGAGTATGATCTACTTTTTTATTGTTATTACATGCTGATGAAAACAGTAATAAAGAGACTATAAGTTGTGTAATAAGAAATCTCATGTTTAGTTAATTTGTAAAATACGTTCCAATTCAACCTGTAAGGCCAATAGCTGCTGGAATTGATCCAGGTATTCCAACTGGATCATATTTAAGCTCTCCCAGGCATCAAATAATTCAAAAAGCTCCTCTGTATTTTGCTCATACCCCAATTGCATCGTTCTGTAGTTATTTCGTAGTGCCGGTATTATGTTTTCCTCATACAATTTTATTTGTTTTCTTTTCGTGTTAAACTCTGTACGCATATTAGAGGCCATACCTGATAATTCATTAATCACCATTTGGCGTTCAAAGCCCATGCTTTCGCGGCGCCATCTTAAACTTTCAATATTTGCCTTACTCATCCTCGATGACCAGGAAGCAAAAGGTAACTTCACCATAGCCATAGCTGTATATTGCATCGGTTGCCCGCCAAACCCAAACATGTGCTCATAACGAAATCCAAATTCAGGTTTTAATTTTGCCCTCTCTAATTGTTGTTGCAATTCAATTAATTGGATATCTCTTTCGATAACCCTTAAATCACTTCTTGAATTGATCAAAGCTGTACTGTCGAATTGAAAGTTGCTATAATCTTTTATTGTATAAGAAGTATCAATATCGAACAAGGTTTCCTTGTCTCTGTTCATCAGTGTGTTTAAATTAATGCGGCGGAGGCGGATGCCATTTTCAAACATCAGCCTCATATTTTGAATAGTACCGAGTGCGGCTTTTGCTTTGTAATAAGCACTTATTTTTCCCAAACCGTTCTTATACCGTATCTCAGCAGTTTTTATCATGAAGTCCAGCAGTTTTTCATTCTGCTCCAATACACTGAACTTCTTTTTAATAACAATCCACTCGTAATAATTTTTTTTTGCACCGGCAATCAACTCATTCAATGCAGCTTCTTTTTTTTCTTTTACCACTGATGACATGGTATTCATATAGTCATATTCTGCTGCTTGTTTTTTTCGGTTGGGAAACATTTGTTGAACAGCAAACACATATTGACCCATTCCTTCTTCACCCATATCATTTTTCCGTGTGTACTTCGGATTGTAAGGCATCATGAAAAAACCTGTTCCTGCTTCTGGTGGCATCCAACTCCAGGCACCTTTGGCAGCAGCATCCATAGATTTTACTTCAGCATCATACATTCGCAATGAAGGATGCATCTGCCGGATGCTATCTTTGACCTGCTCAAGTGTTAACATTTGTGCATGTGAACCAATTGTATTAGAAAGAAAGATGACAATCGCCGGAATATATTTTAATGGTTTCATTTTTTAATCTTTTAATTCTTCAATTATTACTTTGCCTCTTTTCTTCAATTCATTTTCCCTGACCAGTGCATACATGGCAGGTAAAACAATCAATACAAAAAAAGTAGATGTAACCAAACCAAATACAAATGGAATGGCGATGGGCTTCATTACATCGCTGCCCGTGCCCGCGGCCAGCAACAGTGGTAACAATCCAAATATGTCCACCAATACAGTCATTAATTTTGGACGTAGCCTGAGAGCCGCACCTTCATACACCGCTTCTTCAATATCACTGTTTTTTAGAGGCTCGCCGGATTCCTTTTTTTTGCGCACCTTATTATATAGGGAATTATTTAAATACACTAACATAAGCACACCTGTTTCTACAGCTATGCCGAATAAGGCAATAAAACCTACCGCCACTGCTACCGAAAAGTTTACATCGAAAAAAAAGAGTGAATAAGCACCGCCTACTAAGGCTACTGGAATACTTGAGAGTACAATTAATACCTCCCGGTAAGTATGGAAGGTGAAATATAGAATGACCATAATAATAAGGAGTACAACTGGAATCAGAATCTTTAATCGCTTTTCTGCCCTCACCTGGTTTTCGTATTGTCCGCTCCATTCTATAAAATATCCTTTTGGCAATTTTTGAACGAGGCTGTCTAATTTGTTTTTCGCATCATTTACCGTACTTCCTAAATCTCTTTCCCGTACATTAAACAATAATGTGCCCCGCAGCATGGCGTTTTCTGAAGTAATCATAGGTGGACCTTCGGCTATATACACATCAGCAACTGCGGAAAGGGGAATGGGTCCACTGGGGCTGGTAACTAAAAGGTTTTTTAACTGCTCTATATTATTGCGAAAATCCTGGGCGAAACGGGCATTCACTGAAAAGCGTTGCCGCCCTTCAATGGTAGTGGTAATATTCATTCCACCAATGGATGATTCAACTACCATATTAATATCATCCACATTTAAACCGTAACGACCAATTTCTTCCCGTTTAATTTTTATTTCAACATACTTACCTCCAACAATCGGTTCTACATATAAATCTTTTACTCCCTCCACACCCGTTAATGCCACTTTAAACTGTTGAGCCAGCACATTGATTGAATCAAGGCTTTGACCATAAACTTTTATACCGACATCTGTACGGATACCTGTCGAAAGCATATTGATACGATTGATGATTGGCTGTGTCCATCCATTAATTACCCCGGGAATTTGCAGTTTACTATTTAGTTCCTCAATGATCTTAGTTTTCGTCATTCCTTTCCGCCATTCAGATTGTGGTTTTAGCAGAACAATGGTTTCAATCATGCTGATGGGGGAATTGTCAGTAGCCGTATTTGCCCTTCCTGCTTTTCCTAATACATTATGTACTTCAGGTACAGTCTTAATCAATTTATCCTGTACCTGCAGGATACGTTTTATTTCAGTATTAGAAACGTCCGGAAGTGTTACCGGCATAAATAACAAAGAACCTTCATCCAGCGGTGGCATAAATTCTGAACCTAACCGCATTACAAATGGAATACTTGCAGCTACCAGGACAAAAGCAATTGCAATCGTTGTTTTCTTCCAGCGAAGACACCAGCGGATCACAGGATTATACAGCCACAGAAAAAATCGGGATACCGGATGCTTTTTTTCAGACCGCATTTTACCTTTTAACATCATTGACATTAGCACAGGCACCAAAAAAATTGCTACAAGAGCAGAACCTATCATGGCAAACGTCTTGGTAAGAACAAGAGGTGTAAATAATTTTTTTTCCTGGCCTTCCAAAAACAGTATTGGCGCAAACGATACCAACGTAATCAATATAGAACTGAAAACTGCCTTTCCTACCAGGACAGAAGAGCTTTCAATTCTTTTTAATCTTTCTTCGTTAGAAATCATATCTATTTTTTAGTCTGTGTCATCCGAGATAGATTTAACAGCATTTTCCACCATTACAATTCCGGCATCCACCAGGTCACCTATTGCCAATGCAACACCAGCCAGCGACATGATGTTGGAGCTTACATTAAACCAATCCATCATGATGAAGGAAATCAGGACACTCATCAGGATCGTTATAATCACTACTAAAGCACTACGTACATGCAACAGGAAGATGAACAGCACAATTGCCACCACAATGATCTCTTCAATCACTGCTTTTTTTAAGGTCTCAATCGTAGCTTGAATCAAATCTGACCGATCATATGCCACATGAAACTTTACACCGGGTGGTAAACCCTTTTCAACATCTTTTATTTTTTCTTTTACTTTATCAATTACATTTTTTGCATTTTCTCCATATCGCATGATTACTATTCCACCCACTTTTTCTCCTTCACCATTTTCTTCTATAATCCCCAACCGCAGTTCGCCACCCATTTGCACGGTAGCAATATCTTTTATCCGGATGGGAACAGAACCCTGCGTTATTAATGGTATTTCTTCAATGTCCTTTATCTGTGTGATGTAGCCAATACCCCTTATGATATATCCCATATCAGCCATCTCAAATTTTCTTCCGCCAACATCATTATTGTTCGCTCTTACTTTTTCAATCACATCCATTAAGGGAATGTTGTAATAGGTTAGCTTGTGCGGATCAATTACAATCTGATACTGTTTTTGAAAGCCCCCAAAAGATGCCACTTCACTTACACCTGATACTGTCTGCAAAGCAAATTTGATGTACCAGTCTTGCAAGGCTCTTAATTCGCCTAAATCATGAGAGGGTGCATCTAATGTGTACCAGAAAATATGTCCTAAACCGGTGCCATCTGGACCTAATGTGGGTACAACATTTTGCGGCAATAAACGCTGGGCATAATTAAGCCGTTCCAATACTCTTGTACGGGCCCAGTAAATGTCAACATCGTCTTCAAAAATTACAAATACAAAACTCATCCCGAACATGGAGTTGGCACGGATATTTTTTATTTTAGGTATGCCCTGCAGATTACTAACTAAGGGGTATGTTACCTGGTCTTCCATAATCTGCGGACTTCGGCCCATCCATTCCGTAAATATGATAACCTGGTTTTCAGACAGGTCAGGTATGGCATCTACCTTGGTATTGTTTACCGAATAAATACCATAGGCAGTAACACCAGCTGCTATCAGCAAAACAACCATGCGGTTCTTTAAAGCCCATTTAATTAAATTGCTGATCATACTTTAATTTGATGCTGTTGCACTTTATTTTTAAATAGTTTAAAAGATTTTGCTGCCTGTATTATTAGTATTGATGAAACACTTGCTGAAACAATAATTATCCATTCCTGCATTGTCATGGATATAATATTCAATGCTTCACGGACGTAGGGGATCTGTATCACCGCAATTAAAATAACAAGGCTTCCTGTCACTGCATACCAGATATACTTATTTTTAATGACCTCGTTATTAAAGAACGGCCCACTACCCATATTAAATACATGAAAAAGCTGGCAAAAAATAAGGGTAAAAAACAGTATGTTATTACACATAGCAGCATCCCAAGGCTCATCATTATGGTATGCATAATGATTAAAAATTACTGCACCCGTACTTACCAACCCAATAACTATGGCATAAAAGAAAATGAGTTTCCAGCGGCTTTTATCAATAATAGGTTCGGAGGATTTCCGGGGCGGCTGTTTCATAATATTTGCTCCTCCTTTGATAAGACCTAAAGCAAGGGCTGGCAATAAATCTGTAATAAGATTGATAAATAGTATTTGCAGGGGCAACAACTGGAAGTGAAGATTCATAACAGCCACAGTTGCTATTACCAGTAGTTCACTGAGATTACAGGAAAGAAGAAAAGTTACAAATTTTTTGATGTTCTCAAAAATGATACGCCCCTGTTTGATAGCTACCACTATAGAAGAGAAGGAATCATCTTTCAATACCATATCTGCAACTTCCTGGGCTACTTGTGTCCCTCTAAGCCCCATTGCAATACCGATATCAGATTTTTTTATAGCCGGTGCATCATTTACACCATCACCCGTCATTCCCACCACAAATCCTTTTTCCTGGAAAACTTTTACCAGGTCAAGCTTATGCTTTGGATTGACACGGGCAAAAACCGAAGTATTGATCCAACGCTGCTTTTCTTCTTCACTCAACTCTTCATACTCTTTCATGTCCTTCCCTATCACTGGTAATTCGGCTTCTGTTGATATACCCAATTGATTTCCTATAAAATGTGCAGTTGCCGGATGATCGCCGGTGATCATAACCACTTTAATTCCCGCTGTTTTACAATCATTGATGGCCGATTGTACTTCAGGTCTTGGCGGATCAATCATACCAATCAATCCAAGAAAAATCAGGTCATTTATTAATGAAGATGGTACACTTTCAATTTCCCGGTATGCCATGGCAATCATGCGATGACCGGATGCAGAAAAATTTTCCGCTGTTGACAACCATTGTTCCTTTTTTGTTGTATCAAAACTCCCGGTACTATCTTCATAAATCCCTGTGCACTTCAGCAATAACTCTTCCGGGGCACCTTTTGCAAAAACATAATACTTACCATTGTGTTCATGCAATGTAGACATGATCTTTGTTTCGCTGGAGAAGGGCTCTTCATCTTTTTTTAAAAATTCTTTCCGTACTTTATTGATGTCTTCACCATTATTATTTGAAAACTTTAGTAAGGCTATTTCCAAAGGATCACCAATTTCCTTTGCTTCTTTCCCAGATGTTTGAATATGGGCGGTGTTACATAAAACAGCACATTGTGATATTAATTCCAACTGCTTCTTATTGCCCGTAAAGGGAATATCTTTTTTCCATGTACCAGAAGGAGTGTCTACAAACACCACCTCCATTTTATTTTGAGTAAGGGTACCTGTCTTATCGGTACAAATCACATTGGTGCCGCCTAAGGTTTCAACAGCAGAAAGTTTTTTGACAATGACATGGTAACGGGACATTTTTAGCATGCCTCGGGCTAACGTCATTGTTGCTACGATAGGTAAACCCTCTGGAATAGCTGCCACTGCAAGAGCAACCACAGTTTGCAGCATACTAATAATTTCTTCGCCATTAATCAATCCTATACCAAAAATGATTACCACTAAGCCAATGGTAATTTTTATCAGTTTTTTGCTAAACTCTTCCAGTTTCTTTTCTAATGGCGTAGCAGACTGCTTTGATGAATGAACAAGGTTGGCTATCTTACCTAATTCCGTTTTCATACCTATTGTACCTACCAATATATATGCATTGCCTTTTGATACATGTGTAGCCTTAAAAGCCATATTGGTGCGGTCTCCCAGGATAGTTGCTTCGGGAAGCACAGCATCTTTTTTTTCAACGGGTACAGACTCGCCGGTTAGTGCTGATTCGTCAATCAGTAATTGCGAAGACTTATATATTCTGCCATCCGCCGGTATCATATCACCAGCTTCAGTAAATACAATATCGCCTGGTACTATTTCTTCAGCATTAATTTCAAGCAATTTTCCACTTCGCAGCACTTTTGCAGGTATAGAAGAGAGTTTTCTTAAAGCCGCCACAGATTTATGCGCTTTAAACTCCATATAAAAGCCTATTACTGCATTGATCACAAGGATAAGTAAAATAGCAATGCCATCCAGCCATTCTTTAAACCAAAAAGACATGGCCGCTGCGAATAAAAGCAAAAAAACAATGGGACTTTTGAACTGGTTAATTAAAATTCTAAGTGGACTGATTGGTTTGGCTTCTTCGATAGCATTCAAGCCGAAATGTCGAAGCCTTGCTTTAGCTTCATCAACGCTTAAACCCTGTTCGGTATTACTGAAAAGCAATACATTGGCTTCTTCTATTGTTGTTGCGTGAAAAGTAAAGTCGTTACGAATGTTGTCCATTGCTGATTAGGTTTTTACAAAACTCAAACCCTCCATCCAATATCATTTTTATTCTTAACTTCTTCTATTAACTGTAGCCTTATGTCAATCCACCCGTTAAAAACAATAACCCGATTTTCCGATCTGGCGGAATACTGATATTTATCAACGGCTTCGATAGCAGAATTCTATTTTTTTACTGGTACAGTAAGCTTCATTCCACATTTTGAACATTTATCATCTTTCTTACCAATTACCTCCGGATGCATTGAACAGGCATACAATTGTTCAGTAACTGGTTGCGTAGTTGCTGGCTTCGTTACGGTATCAATTGTCTCTGGTTGCTTAGATGTTGTTTCAGTTGCTGGTTCTACCTTTGTTTTTTCGCTATTAGAATTACAGGCAACAAAGATCAATGCAATAGCTATTGCAGTAAAAATTATACTTTTCATATTTATTATTTTTTTGTTTACTTATACGTAATATAGAATAGACTGCATCATTTATTTTCCCATTCTGCAATCCGTTTCTTTAGTGCTGTAACTGCTGTAGTCATATTTTTCTTTTCTCCTAAAACAATTGCTCGTCGGGCTGCAGCAGTAGCGGCTTTATAATCTTTCTGGTCAGCAAGGATTTTTTGAAGCAGATTAGGGTAATAGAAATTTTCTTTATCTGCTTTTTCCGCTTCCGTTGCCCATACTGCTGCTTGCTTTAAATCCCGGCCCGTAGCGTAATAATAATTGGCAGCCTGGTAAAATAGTTCTGCATTTTTTTCGCTACTATTAATAAGCCTGGCATTGATTTCTGTCATCACTTTTTCATCTACCGGGCTTTTGAGGGGTATTTTAACTAAAGTGTTTTCCCAACTAAGAGAGAGGAAGCCATCTCCATTTTTTGCTATTTCATTCAAGTCAATTGTAAAAGCTTCCTGAAATTTCTCAGATTTTACTGGCTGAACCTTGAAACGATGTACATCTTTTTTACTATCATATCCAAATGCTCCGTGTAAAGCTGTGTCAGCATTTATGATAATGGTCCACTCCTTTTCACCCGGAATAGTAAATAGTGCAAATTTCCCTGCTTTAAGAGTTTTATTGCCCATTATTATTTCTTCCGATAAAAGTATTGTAGTTGCACCACTTGCACCGGTTCGCCAAATGCTATCAAAAGGTACTAATCCGCCAAAAATTTTCCGACCTCTTGCTAATGGGCGGGAATAGGTAACTGTTATTTCGCCGTTCACCAACTGTTGTGTGAAAGATGCTTCAGGACTGGGAGGCGGTGTTAAAAAACTTACTTTCTCCTGCGAGAATAATAAAGTTGAAAACACAACTAAGATTATCGTTAGTAATTGCTTCATTGCAAATAATTATTTAAAAACATTAAAAAAAGTATATTCAAATTTTAAAACGATTCCGTTGGGTGCTGTTCTCTCCATGGTGGAATACAATTCCTGCCGATAGCCAATATCAACCCTTGCCTGGCTATTTATTATAAACTGTACCGAAGGAGCTATATCCAGATATGATTTCCCATTACCGTTCAATCGTTGGCCAAGAAATTCCAGCATCAGGTTCATATTTGTTTGCTTGTAATCTTTATATACTTTGGGCAACATGAGTTTTCCAACTGATAAAGTATAATTCATAGCATTATTACTTTCAGTAGCAGGGAACTTATAATCGGGTTTGTTATCCAAAGCCCTCTCATAACTCAGTGAACTGCTAATAGCCACCTTATGTAATAACTGTGTAGCAATAATACCCGTTTCATATCCTGTATTATGACCCATTGTTTCAATTTCCTGTTGGTGTATATCAGCATTATTGAGGCTGAATCTTCCATAAACAGCCATTCGGAAATGACTTTGTATATCGTCCTTACTTAAGAAACGATATTTTGCATAAAAGCTTCCCCCTTCTGCTTTTAATCCACCTTCCTGCCGGTTACTAATAAAGCCCTGTACATGCACCATCAATTTTTTATTGATGCCCCACATCAACTCCGGCATATTGTGATAATTAAGCTTTCCATTTTTCTCAAACATAAAAGCATTCATATCCCGAACACCTAATGATTTTCCGGGCATATTGCTGGCTGGTTCCGTAAAAACAAATAATTCCTGTGCCGAAACACTCAATGAAATAAAAAAAGCAAATACAACAAACAATTTCTTCATACTACAATGTTTTGATGTGATAGAAATTATTAGTTGCTGCTGCATAGCCAGGATATTTCTTTACCAGTTTTGAAAGTTTTTTATACTCTTTCTCTACTATAAATCCTTTGTCAAGTATTTGAACTTTTACTTCACCCGCTAAAACACCGGCCTTAGTTTCCATAAAAGTGTATGTAATATTATCTTGCGTAAAAGAACTGTTATCTTCTGCTTTCTGATTACTAAAGTTGAATACAACTACTAATTCGCCAACAGCGAAACCAGCGTCTTCTACTGCCTTTTTCAAATTTCCGGGGTTTACAGTACTCCCATTTTTGAAATGAAGTATAAAAGCCGTTTTATTTAGATCTGTTTCTACTTTTTCCACTTCGGGTAAGGCTGCTAACTGTTTGTAGGTAGCTTTTGAACACATAGAACAAGTAAGGCCAGTGGCCGTTAATTCTGCTTTTGTGATTTGTGCATTTGTAATTACAGATGCAAATAGGAGGATTGCGCCAATCAATATTTTTTTCATGTATATATTTTTATTGTTTAATAGTTTCTACCACTTTTCCACAGGAAAGCATTTGATTTCCGTAGTAGGGATTCTTAATTACACTCTCTTTACTTAGCCAATTTGCCCCTTTACCGTCATTTGCCATCGGGCAATGCTGGTAGTAGACTGTTTCCGCAGGCTTTGCTTCTTTAATAAGTTCGTACATATTTTTAGAAAGAGATATAAAATGTTCCCGTTGATGCTCTGTAGTTTTGTTCTCCTTGATATGCTGAGCATCTGCTTTTAATGCCTTTTCTACTTTCATCCAAATAGTATGCTCATTCATTTTCAATTTGTCCATTTCTATTTTCTCCAATGCAATTAGTAAAGCCGCAGCACTGGCAGATGCTGTGTTGCCATCTGTTTTAACCAACGCATCTTTTAATGCAAAGTAGTTGTCAAAAACTGCTTTTAGCTGGCTTATTTCCTGGTTTTTCGTAATGCTATTCTCCTGCTCATGCCCGGTATGCACCGCATTTCCTGCTATGGTGTTATTACTGGCAACGGCAATTTTACTTACCCTGTCGTATTTACAGCATGCCGGAAGGTTGCTATAAGTATCATCAGGAGCTAAAAAACTTGCATTGTCGTAACCAGAAAGCGCAATACTTTTTAATACTGCATCAGAAGTTGTTCTCTTACTGTCGTATGTAATTGATGCCATTTTGGTATCTACATTCCAGTCAGTTTTATAGAGTTTTGATTTGCTTCCTGCATTCTCAATGTTTGTTTCGCACATACCACAGTTGCCATATACTTTTATAGTTTCTGTTTTGGCATTTTTAATCTGTGCATAAGATGCAGTAGTTGATAGCCAACTAACCATTGATAATATAATAATTGCTTTACTCATGATGTTTGTTTTTATGAAATGGAATTGTTAACTCCGTTTCCTTTTCTTTAAACTATCTGATAATAAAATGTTGAGTACGGGAATGCCATAATAGCCGATACACTGCGCAGTGTCGGCATATCATTTTCAATGTAAAATCATATCAGGAAAACGCTATGAAGAATATGCAGCCTTGTATTGCCAATATCCGGGGGTGCATGGCAAGTAATATAATTTTCAATATCCTTTTCATGGAGTTGAAAATTAAAATCAGGAATGGGAGTAAGTATTGCGGGGGCCGCATAGTTTGCTATAAATCCCGGCGCAGCTTTCTGGTGGTCAGCTTTTAGTTTAAAATGCTTGTGTTCGTCTTTGCAACAGCCGGTTGAATCTTCTTTCATGCCACATCTTCCGCACTCTTCATCTTCACTGTGCAGGAAGCTCCAGCCAACCAATTCATTCATACAATAGTGCAGGTGTACATTAGCCCCCATGGTTGCAGAACCATAAATGAGCATTAATAATATGACTACCGTTTTCTTCACTTTGTCAAAATTAGCCTATTTTATGGAAATGAGTTGATAGAATTATGGGTAAAAGTTACAGAATTATGACATTCTTCGCTTTTCACTTACAACAATCCTTTTTTCTTACAAAAATAGATTTAAAGATTTTCCAGAAAAATTGTCCTATTGATTTTATAGTAGTCATTACAGTACAGCTAATAACATAAAGCCACTCATTCCAATCATCAGTGCATCTTCTATTATCGTAATAGTGCTCATGGGCAGATTAAACACATCTCCCAGGCATGCACATTTTATTTTTTTCTTATTTAGTACACTTTGTAAAACTCCCACAATGCTCACCGTCATTACAACAAAGGTAACTGCATTAGTAACAATAGGATTAAAGCCTGTAAGAAATGCGATACCTAAAGCCAGTTCTGTAAAAGCATACACATATCCCCAGCCTTTCCATTGTTTAGCCACTATATCATACATGCTGTAGCTTTCTGCAAAGCCTTTTATATTCAGCAACTTGAAAAAAGAAAATACCAGGAAAAAAGCGGCCATAAAGTGGTTCATCCAACGCATCCACAAAAAGCCACCCTGCATCCATTCAACAAGCAATGTAATGCCGGTGATATAGGCAAAAATCAGTAACACGGGTTTATAGGTAACTAGCCAGTTTTTGGTCTGTTCTGCAACTTCGTTGTGTTGGTCTGCAGTAAGGATGTATTTCGGATCCAACGCATTTTGAAAAGAAGACAAAGCAATATGCTTTTCCATGCTGATGGTGGCCGTTTGCTTTTCTTTAGATACTTCCACTTCTGTTACACCGGGTACCAACAGCAGGCTACTTTTTACTTTTGCCTCGCAATTGCCGCAGGTCATTCCCGTAAGTTTATAGGTATGTGTCATATTAATAGATTTATAACACAAAGGTATTTCGATGGATTTGCCGGGAGTTACAGTATTATGGAAAAGAATTGTATTTAAATGCTATACTTCATCAAGGAACTTACGCTGACCCCTGATTTTTTTAAATTGACTGGGTGAAAAGCCGGTTACTTTTTTAAACTGAGCAGAAAGATGAGCTACGCTACTATATCCCAATTGGTATGAAATTTCACTTAAGTTCAATTCGCCATATACCAACCACTCTTTAACTTTCTCAATCTTTTGCAGGATAAAGAATTGCTCAATAGTAATGCCTTCTACTTCGGAAAACAACCGGGTAATATAACTATAGTCCTTGTTTATTTCTTTGGTTAAATAAGCAGTGATGCTGAAATGCTCTTCTATATTACCAGACTGCACTTTTTTTATCAGCAAACTCTTAATTTTTTCTATTTGTTTTTGCTTTTTATCATCCAGTATTTCAAACCCTAAATCCTGCAAGTTTTTAGATAATGAATGTAATTGTTTGTTTGTAGCTGGCTTTGCCAATTCTACTTCGCCCAGGCTGACAAAAGCAGGAAGTATTTTTAGATTTTCCAGTTCTTGTTTTACAACCATTATACAACGGTTACAAACCATATTCTTTATGTATAATTTCATAATTCATTTAAAAATAAGCTAAAGCCGAAACGAAAAAAAATTTGCACCTCTTTACTTTTGTATTGAATTTCTGTTCCTATTTTATCGAAGCTCTTCAATAAAATCAGAAGTGAGTCAGTAAGATGGGATATGGCGGCCACATTTTCGAATCCTGGATCTAAAAGCCTTTAATTGTGCCCGGCGAAGTAATATTTTGCTTTCTGATTATTTTCTCGGCCACCATTTTACCAATAATATTTTGGGATAACCATATGGCCTCGTTTTGTTTCTTTAATGGAGATAGCGATTTGACTTGTAATACACTTTGTTGTTCAAGAGAGGGTAAATCAAACATAATACATTCCCAAACTGATGGCTTGCTTTTATTATCTATAGGACCGGTCTTTAAATTCCGGTAATCCCAAATATGATTGTAGTAAAAGCTAGCCGGGTACCTTGTTCGGGTACCTTTTTTTAAGGAGATGGTTAGCGATGGGTCTACATTGGCCAAAGTAAGCACAGCATCGATCCCTTTATCACAAAGTGCAAAATAGGCAGCTTCCTGTGTAAAGCGACTCATTTCATATACACTAAACCCATTGCTGTAAGAAACAGCTTCGTATCCGTATGATACTAGTTGTTGTACCATGGCTTTTTCTATTTCTGCCTGCAATGAATCGTTATTGCCCGTTACGATAGCCACTACCAATATTTTTTTATGCTGGTATGGTAAGGGGTATTCTGCTTTCCATATCGTTTCTACCCGTGGAGTAACACAACTTTGCAGAAAAGAAGACAGGATTATTAATATTATAAGCTTGCGCATAAAACAAATGTTCTCCCGCAAAATAGAAGCAACTCGGCCGGCATGCTATGAGGCCAGTTATGCATTTAAATGATTATTATCAGACCTTAAGGGCGACAAATAATTGGATCAGCTGCAGACTGTTGTAATTCCGGGCTTATAAATGGAATGCCAAGATTCATCCCCCTTAACACCAGTAATATGCCCATGGCTGAAATAAATACTGGTATCATCTTTTGCATAGAAATTCTCCAGCCGGGCTTTATCATTTGCCCGGCAAACCCTGCTAACATCATAGCTGGTAATGTACCAGCACCAAACATAGCCATGAAAGCTACACTTTGAAATATCTCTGTAAAAGAAAGTGTAGCGGCAAGAGCAATATAAATCATTCCGCAGGGAAGCAAGCCGTTGGCCATGCCCATTAATAAAAAGCCGGAAGGCCGGGTAGCCGATTTTAATAAAATTGCTATCTGACGTTGAACAAAGAAATAAAACCTGTTAAGAAATTTTAAATGAATTGTTGTATGCCGCATGAAATACATTACAGAAAGTCCAAGTACAAGTATGCCCATTACTATAGAAAAATATTGCTGGTACCCAGCTATGTAAATTCTTCTCCCGGCAAGGCCGAATAATAACCCTATAGCTGAATAAGTAATAATTCTACCCAATTGATATAGCAACAGAGAAAAAAATTTCCTGATGTTAGATAAATGGTGAATGGGTAAGGCGAGGCTTAGTGGCCCGCACATACCAATGCAATGCAGGCTACCAGCGGCACCAAGTACAAATCCCGATATTAGAACAGGCCATAGCATTATATAACGGTTAGCAATTTTTCAGCATAAAAATTTCTGTTCTCACTGGTCCAGCTAATTTTAACTGTGTATTTCCCCGGCGAAATAAAAGTTGGTTGAAAATGCTGAGCTGCATTTACATCCAATCGCAAAGGGATTCGTTTATCCTTTTTCTCATCATAAGCGCAGTAAAACCAAATATCGCCAGCGATAGTCTTATCCTTCATTTCAGTGGGTAACTGTAACACAAATCCATCACTGGTCTGTTCAACAGTTACTAAAGAAGTGAGTTCATTTACACGATTGGTGCCATCGATCACTTGTTGATAGCGGAGTTCGCTTTTGTAATATTCTTTTTCTACCAGCTCGAAGTTCACATTCATGGAGCGATAAACGAGATAGCCCATTCCCGAAGCAAACACTATAAAAGTGAGCAGCAATTTATTTCCCCAATTCATACTGAATAATTTATTAATTAGAGCCGGTTAAAGGGGCCCATAAAATTTGTTTTGATGCTGGTTATTTTTTTATCGCCCTGGTATAATCCTACCCGGACACTTGTTTTTCTTTTGTTCACAAAATTTTTGGGTAACACGATAAAGAATGAACCCTTCCCCTGTCCTTCTTTTTGTACCAATATATCTTTCCCATCTGCCTCAATGATGCGGCCGGGTGCATTTTCCAACCGAAGTGTAAGCGGTATGTCTTTAATAGTTTTGTTGATTACTTTAATAGTGTACAGGTTCGATAAACTGTCTGTTCCTCTTTCCTGGAATAATTGTCCTTTGGCTCTTACAATTGTACCACCCACATCTTTCCTGGTAACAAGTAATACGGTTAGTACCCCGGTTAACAGAATTAGAATAAGGGTATAAAATTTCATGCGGCCGGTGTAGCGAAGTTTTTTCCCTTCAGTAATTCCATTTTCTGATGCATAGCGGATAAGGCCAAGCGGTTTTTTCACCGCTTCCATCATCCTGTCGCAGGCATCGATACAAGCAGTGCAACCTACACATTCCATTTGTGTACCATTTCGAATATCAATACCGGTTGGACATACTTTTACACATTGAAAACAGTCTATACAATCGCCGGCGATTTGTGCCGGCTGCATTGTCTTCTTAAATTTTCCTCTTGGTTCTCCCCGTTGATAATCGTACGCAACGACCATAGAATTTTTATCCAATAACACACTTTGCAATCTTCCATAAGGACATACAACGGTGCAAACCTGTTCCCTGAAAAAAGCATATACACCATAAAATATACCTGCAAAGCCGAGTATGGAAAGAAAACCACCAATATGATTACCCAATGGCTCACTGATGATCTTTTTTAAATCATCAATACCAATGATATAGGCCAAAAAGAAATTGGCAATTATAAAGGCCAGTAAATAAAAAAGAATGTGTTTGATTATCTTTTTCCTGATCTTGGTGGCAGTCCAGGGGGAATTGTTTAATAATTTTTGCTGTGCTGCATCCCCTTCTATCAAGTATTCTACTTTACGAAACAGCATTTCCATAAATATTGTTTGCGGGCAAACCCATCCACAAAACAATCTTCCAAAAGCTGCAGTGAAAAGAACAATGAAGATGATAAATGTCACCATGGTCAATCCAAAGATGAAAAAATCCTGTGCCCAGAATATTTTTCCGAATATGATGAACTTTGTTTCTGTAATATCAAAAAGAAATAGCGGCCGGTCATTTACTTTAATGAATGGTAAAGCAAAAAACAAAGCAAAGAACCCCCAGCTTACCCAGGTACGGATATTGTAAAAGCGACCTTTAGGTTTTTGTGCATACACCCATTTTCTTTTACCTTTTTCATCTACGGTTGCTATTCTATCACGGAATGATTCGTTCTGTAAGGGAGTAGTATCATTTTCAACGTTGCTCATAATTTTACAGCTTTCAATTGTCCTTCCCTATTTTATCTCTTTTACAGTGGCAGAGTCGGCTGCAGGTTTAGCTGCTGGTACTTCGTCTTTCATTTCAGTTCCCTGTGCTGCTTTCCCATTAGGAGGATTTGTTCCTACCAGTGTTTTGATATAGCTGGTTACTTGTGCCAATTGCTTATTAGAATAAGTATTTTGCCACTGCGGCATCGCATTAATTCCATAGCGTATAGTTTTGAAAATACTTTTCACATCGTTGCCATGTATCCAATAATTATCGGTAAGGTTTGGACCCACATTACCTGCTCCTGTCTCTGTATGACAAGAAGCACATGATTTCATGTATATAATTTTACCTGCAGCAAGATCTTCTGTGCCCTTTAGAAGTGTTACTGTATTTTCATCCACAGCATCCCCTTTTGCTTTCAGGTACTCCTGTGTTTTTAATTCAGCTTTTGCTATAGATATTTCATATTCCTGTTGACTGGATGGCCCTGTGTGTGATACATGGAACCGCCACAAGTAAACAACTGCAAATATGATAGTGAGATAAAACCCATACAACCACCATGGAGGAAGCTTGTTGTTCAGTTCCCGAATGCCATCATATTCATGGCCCAGGTCAAGTTCTGCTTCCTGGCTTACAGGCCGCAATTTGTTCATCCTGTCCCACCAGCTTAATTTGTTTTTCTTTGCTTCAATTGTTTCAGGTTCGTCCGCTACTACTAGTTTTTCTTTTTCATTTTTTAATAAGAACCTTATATTAATAAGCAGGGCGATAATGAGTCCCAGCTCCAAAAAAATAACTGTCGCCATTATATAAAAAGTTGAAGCAGGCATACCACCTATCGTTTTGGCAACGGTAGTTGTAGTAGTATCCGCGGCAACATCTTGGGCCAATAGTGATGATCCGGAAAGTAAAAACAGAATCATAAGTCCCGATGTAACGACAGAACTATTTCCCTTCTTTCTTTTTTTCAATTTCACATCTGCGGCACCCACCAGTATACCGGCAAGAATGGCAATTATGATCAGCAGTAATATCATGAGAATGATTAATATTAATGCCAGCGGGTTGCTGAACAGAGACGGGGCAGGTGGACCCGCAGCCCAGGCCGATTGAAATGAAATAAGAAAAATAACAATCAGTACCAGGATATATTTTACTTTATTATTCGGTGATGAAAACATGGCAGTTATTTTAATTATCTAATGGAATACGGCTGATATCAGCAAAGGTTTTTTTCTTGGTTTTAAAAACCCAGGTCAGCATAACAGTAAAGAAGATCACAAAAATGAGGAGTGATGCAAGCCCGTATATATCTATGCCGCTTACTTTCTCTATGTAGTGAATGAATTTCATAACGCTTATTTTTTTGTTTCGGTAATGGGTTGTTTGGATACAGTTTTTATATCAGTGCCCAATCGTTGCAGGTAAGCGATCAGTGCAATTATTTCTTTATCAGGAGCTGTTTCAATCTTATCTGCTTTAAGATTTGCGGCAATTTTTGTTGCCTGTTGCATCAGGTCAATATTTGCCAGTTTATCATATCCTTTTGGATAGGGAACTCCCAATGTCATCATGGCCCTAATTTTTGCCGGGGTTGAAGAAGTGTCTATCTTATCATCCAGCAACCATACATATTGTGGCATTAGGGATCCAGGTGACATTGATCGTGGGTCATACATATGATTGTAGTGCCAGCTATCAGAAAATTTGCCGCCTTCTCTTGCTAAGTCAGGACCGGTTCTTTTACTTCCCCATTGATGCGGATGATCATATACAAATTCGCCGGCTTTTGAATACTCACCATATCTCGCTACTTCATCCCGGAATGGACGTATCATTTGTGAGTGACAGGTATAACATCCTTCCCGAACATAAATATCCCGTCCCTGCAATT
The DNA here is from genome assembly GCA_002127295.1 of Chitinophagaceae bacterium IBVUCB2. GTDB lineage: Bacteria > Bacteroidota > Bacteroidia > Chitinophagales > Chitinophagaceae > JJ008. The sequence goes on along the minus strand of NFUV01000002.1, from coordinate 370,649 downwards.
CAAGCGGCGTGTAGGGTTTTACACTGGCAATAGTTGGCACATTCGATTTAACGAGGAAGGTTGGAATAATTTCTATCAACCCTCCCAATGCTACTACAATCAAACTAAGCACCAGCAGCATCACCGGCTTTCTTTCAATCACTCTATGCCAATATTCTTTTTTCTTGCTTACTTCTTTTACAATTGGTGCAGCTTCCGCTGCTTCATTCGCTATGAATTTTCCTTTTGCAATTGTTTTGTATAAGTTATAGGTCATCAGTATTGCACCTACCAGGTATAATGCTCCACCTATACTGCGACTTACATACATCCCCTTAATATTATTTACAGTTTCCATGAAGTCGAACTTCAATTGCCCTTCCGGAGTAAAGGCTTTCCAGTTAAGACTCTGTTCAAACCCTGCCCAATAAAGCGGAACTGCATAGAGAATAATGCCTATCGTACCTAACCAAAAGTGGTTAGCCGCTAATTTCTTTGAATACAAAGAGGTACCCCACATTTTGGGAATCATGTAATAAAGAATAGAAAAAGCAAGAAAGCCGTTCCATCCTAATCCGCCGATATGTACGTGGGCAATTGTCCAATCACTAAAGTGTGAAATAGCATTTACACTTTTTAAGCTAAGTAATGGTCCTTCAAGGGTAGCCATTCCATAACAAGTAATTGCAACCACCATGAATTTTAAAACAGGATCTTCTCTTACTTTATCCCATGCACCGCGGAGTGTAAATAATCCATTCAACATACCTCCCCAACTGGGGGCTATCAGCATAATGGAAAAAACTACCCCAAGTGATTGTGCCCAATCGGGCAATGCTGTATACAATAAATGGTGAGGACCGGCCCATATATAAATAAATATCAATGCCCAAAAGTGAATAATGGAAAGTCGATATGAATAAACAGGTCTGTTAGCTGCCTTTGGTAAGAAATAGTACATCAAACCAAGCACAGGTGTAGTTAAAAAGAATGCTACTGCATTATGTCCATACCACCATTGTACTAACGCATCTTGTACCCCTGCAAACCAACTATAGCTTCCGGTAGCGGAATAAGGCAATTCTATAGAACGTACAATATGTAATAGGGCAACAGTTACCCAGGTAGCGATGTAAAACCAAATGGCAACATAGAGATGTTTTTCTCTTCTCTTAATAATGGTACCAAACATATTGATACCAAAAATCACCCACACTAATGTGATGGCTATGTCTATTGGCCATATTAATTCTGCATACTCGGCACCAGTAGTCAATCCAAGCGGTAAAGTAATAGCTGCCGCAACTATGATCAGTTGCCATCCCCAAAAATGAATCCAGCTTAGCTTGTCACTAAACATTCTTGCTTTACACAATCGCTGCAATGAATAATAAATACCTGCAAAAGATGCATTCCCTACAAATGCAAAAATGATAGCATTGGTATGCAATGGGCGAAGACGGCCAAACGTAGTGGCAGGAAAATTTAAGCTACTTTCGGGATAAAAAATTTGAATAGCTGCCCAAAGTCCGGCCAGCATACCAACAAGTCCGAAAACGATGGTGGCATAGCCAAAAGCCTTTACAATTTTATTATCGTAATAAAATTTTTCAACTTGCATAGGTTGATTTGTTTCTTGCATACCTGAAATATTTATTTTGTTTTGGTTGGGGTTGTGGGTTTATCATCAAAAAGAATCCGGGAAGAAGGAGAAAAGTCATCTTCAAACTGACCCGATTTTACACTCCATAAAAAGGCGATAAGGAATAATGCGGCTACTGTAATGCTGGCAATAAGTAGAATAATGATGACACTCATGTTCTTTTTTAAGGTGGCGTAAAAGTAAAAAGCCAGCTAACGGCAATACATAACAGGTATCAACAAGAAAACTGATTATTATCATCTCAAAAAAGATGATAAAGACAAGGCTACAGTTTCATACGACGGGCAACCCAACTGCTGCTGCCAAATGTGATCAATAAAATACTAAGGGAACTGGCGGGCATGAGGATAGCAGCAATAAGGGGGGATAAATTTCCTTGCACGGCAAAGAATAACCCGATTATATTATACACAATAGATAAAACAAAGCTGGCGATCACAATTTGCCGGTTAGCATGGCATAGCCGGATAAATTTCGGAAGCAGTGCCAGTTGTTTTGCTTCAATGATACCATCGCTGGAAGGAGTAAAATTATTTGTTTGTTCGGCCACTGCAACACCAATATCACTTTGTTTCAATGCACCGGCATCGTTCAGTCCATCTCCGATCATCATCACTTTTTCTCCCTGGTCTTGCAGGTGTTTTATATAGCGAAGCTTATCTTCTGGTTTTTGATGAAATCGCAGGGTAGCTTTTTTTCCCAGCAAATGCTGCAGATTTTTTCTTTCTGTATCATTATCCCCAGATAAAACAGAAAGCCGGTAATTGATTTTTAAATTGTTCAGTAAGCCCGGAATTTCACCCCGGTAATGGTTGCTGAAGTGAAAAAAACCTTGTAATCTATTTTCAATACTTACAAATATTGCCGTGCCGGTTTGACGGCTTGCTAACCCGGTTACAAAATGATATGAGCCCAGTTTCATTAAATCATTTTGTACAAATCCTTCAATGCCCTCTCCTATTGTTTCTTTAAACCCCGCCACTTCTGGTTGCTTTCCCTTTGCAAGATATTTTGCAAGAGCTTTGCTTAAGGGATGAGAAGAACAGGCGGCTAATGCAGCCACCTGTTGTATTTGATAAGTAGTAAGCCTGGTGCCTTCGTAGGTAATATGTTGATGTTGGGTTGAAGTAAGTGTTCCGGTTTTGTCAAAAACGATATGAGTTACTTTGGCCACTTCTTCTATAGTTTGTGCACTCCGAAGATAAAAGTGATTGCGGCCAAGTATCTGCAAAATATTTCCATTTGTAAATGTATTGGATAATAGCAATGCGCAGGGGCAGGCAATGATGAAGATAGCAGTTACTGCAGGCCATAATCGGGCAGGCTCATTTATCTGCCAATAAATGGCTGTGCCGAGAGCAATAGCAAAAACGATATAGGTAAAATAGCGACTAAGTAAGTGAACAAATGAAACTTTTTTTATTGCGTCCTGCTTTTTGAATTCATCCCTGTTCCACAATTTGGTAAGGTAGCTTTGTGCTACTTCCTTTACCACCAGTATTTCAATATTGCCCTCTGTTTGTTTGCCGCCTGCATATACTAATTCACCTACTTCTTTTACAACAGGCAAGGATTCGCCGGTTACAAAACTGTAATCAACAAAGGCTTTTCCTTTTGTGAGTATACCATCTGCAGGAATTAATTCTTCATTATGTATTAACAAAGTATCTCCCGGTTTAATATCGGGCAAAGCAGTAGGAGTTTCTTTATCATCTTTAGTTACCGAAACAGCAATGGGAAAGTAGGAAGTATAATCTCTCTCAAAAGAAAGCTGACGAAATGTTTTATCCTGCAGAATTCTACCGGCAAGCATAAAAAAAACTATGCCAGTCATAGAATCAAAATAGCCACCACCGGTACCGCTTATCACTTCGTAAGCACTACGGATAAATGTAATAAGAATAGCCAATGCAATCGGCGCATCAATATTAAGGAATCTATGCTGCAAACTCTTGATTGAAGAAGTATAGAAAGGAAGCGCAGAGTAAAGTAAAACAGGAATAGCTAGTCCAAAATTGAGCCAGCGAAAAATGCTCCGCAATCCAACTTCGGTGGTATCAATACCCAGGTATTCAGGAAAGCTCATCAACATGATATTCCCAAAACAAAACCCCGCAATTCCCAATTGCAAAACCATTGTTTTATTAACGGCGGGTCTTTTTTCTTTCAGATCATTCAGGCTGATATATGGTTCGTATCCAATACTGGTAAGTGTTTCGACTACTTTTCGCAATGTTGTTTTAGTAACCAGGAAAACAATTTCTACTTCTTTTCTTGTGAAATTTACTTTACTGGAAACAATGCCTTCATCAATTCGATGCAGGTTCTCTAACAAATAAAGACAGGAACTACAGTGCATTTGAGGCAGGTAAAGTGTTACATGCACTTGTTTATCGCTCCTGAAACTGGTGAGTTTGTTCTGGATATTCTCGTCCTCTAAAAATGCAAATTTGTCCTTTCGCACTTTAATACGTTGACTTATGCCCGGATTTTTATTCATATCATAGTAATCGCAGAGATCACTTTGGTTCAAAATCTGGTACACCATCTTGCAGCCTTCGCAACAAAAATTCTTTTCCCGGACATTGATTTTACTATTGCTGCATGCTTCACCACAATGGTAGCATTGTACTTTATTGTCTGTAAAATTTGACCCGGTCATACTTATTTCCAAGATAGGAGGCTAAATTACAAGGCATGCCTTTTACAGGAAGTGAGTAAGTTCAAATGCATAACTGATTTTGGTCAGGTAGAGCAGAAAAATTACTGGCTGAGCTATATTTAATATAGAAGCCCAGCCAGTTATGGAGATTAAACTTTAGTTCAACGAGCACTGGTTTGGTTGCTCAAACATTTTTAATGCCTTAGGGAAAAGGATATTATTCTCTAAATGTACATGCTGGTGTAAATCCAGTTCGAATGCCTGCAAAGCTGCTAAACTAACCCGATAGGTCGTACAGGCATCAGCTGGTGGATTATAATCGCTGGTTAAATTTCTTATTTCAGCCAATAAGGTGCCTGCATGGTCATGCTCCTGCTCCATCATATTAATAGGTGCAAGGAGAAAAGTATTGTTAATGACCAATTCTTTTCCAGCTGTCAATTTTTTTTCTATTTCGGTAATTCTCGGAAAAAGTATAAGTTCTTCTTTCTGCATATGCTGTTCCATTTCTTCCTTCACTGCGGTGAATAGCTGAAGTACTTTTATCAGCTCGGGATGGCGATCACCATGTTTGGATGCTACTTTTTGTAAATAACCCAGTATTGCAGGCATTTCCTTTTTTACATAATTATGATGTTTCAATACAATATGCTCAGCCAGCTGTTCCAGCGACATTTTTGCATAATTGGGCGTAATGGAACAGGAACTACTTTGCTCGGAATTTTCCAGGTCAGCGACCACCTCTTCCAGTTTGATTTCACCCTCATTGCAGGCTTGTTCCAGCGTCCGTTTCCCTTTGCAACAAAAATCGAGGTGATATTTTTCAAATACCGGCGCAGCCCGATGGTTTCCATTTACAATTTGTGCAAGGCTTTTTGTTGTTAAATCGTTCATGATAATTTATTTTACTATTGTATAAAATTGTTTATAGATCTTTTTTTCGAAATTTTCTTACTGCCAACCATAGTGGCACAATGATCCACAACAGCATAATGCCTGTGGTGAAAAGAATACCTGTACCGCTGCCGAAAAAATCTTTGTACAAAGCACCAGTGTATCCCATTAATGCACTAACATCCATTTTAAGCATAATGAATATGCGGCCCAGATCAATAGGATTAAGGGCAGAAAGCAACAGCGTTATTTTTTCCAATGGATAATCACTGAAAGAGAAAAGTATCAGCAGTACAAGACTGTCATAAATAAGGGCAAAATAAAACCAGAGCAACAAAGCAAAACCAATACCTCTCGCCTTATCTCTGGCTATTACGGCAGCAAAAAAAGCAATGGATGTAAATACAAGTGTTAAGCAAACACCGGAAAATAGTAAAGCAAACCCGATATCATTGGGAGCTAATAGTAAGACCGGGATGCCAACTCCTATCAGAAAAGCACTGAGCAATGAAATGGCCACTCCAGCATATTCGCTTAATAATATTCTTGTACGGCTCATGGGTTGGGAGGACATGAGCTCTATAAATTCATAAGAATTATAATAATGAATGGTCGTAAAAACCAGGCTTACCAATGGTAAAACAATCAGCACAATATTTAAAAGACTCAGCATCGCTTTACTGCTATTTTCTTCCATCTGGAACATACTGAGTGAAACGGCAAACAGGAAAATGGTATAGGCAATCACAATCTTGCTTCTCAAAATATCATACAGCACATAACGGGATAGCTTTAACATAAAAACAGTTTAATAAATTTTTTCATCATTTTTTGGCTCAAACATTTTATCGATCCAGTTAGTATTTATTAAATCGCCTTTCATTATCCTTGCAATAGCTTTACCTAACCGCAACTCTCCTGTTTCTTCCTGCAGGGTGCCAATGTCCTTAAAGAATTGCATTTTACCTTCCTGCATATACATTACATGGGTAGTTATTTCATCGAGATCACTGAGAATATGAGAGGTAATTAAAATCAGTTTATCTTTTTTCTTTTCTGCAATTATTTTTTGTTTTAATATTTCTGAAGCCAGCGGATCAAGGCCTGCGGTAGGTTCGTCCAGTATAAGAATGGCTGGGTCGAATAGAAAAGCTATAGCTGCACTTACTTTTTGACGGGTACCGCCGCTGAGGGTACGCATTGGCTTATCGAATATTTTTTCGAGTTCGAACTTTTTAATCAGTTCTTCATCCGTTTGGTTATTTTCTGTTTTGCGTATTTGCTTTAGCATACTGAATAACTGCCCTATTTTCATATTATCAGGGTAGCGGCCTATCTGGGGCATATAGCCAATTATTTTGCGATAAGCAGGATCCGTGTCAATAATTTTTTCTCCCACGAATATTTTTCCGCTGTTGGGCTTCACCATACCCAGGATGGATTTTATCAGGGTTGTTTTACCGGAGCCATTGGGTCCGATCAGCGATATCACCTGCCCTTTTTCAAATCCTACAGAAATATTATCGAGTACCTGTAATTTTTTAAACCGCTTGCTGATATTTTCAATTCGAATCATAATTTATTGGGTTTCATCTTGGGGTAATTATCCACCAGGTTTTCAGGCGTAAGACCGGGTATTGCTTTTTCTGCTTTATCCAATAAGGAAATAGTAAAGCTTCTCATCAATAATAAAGCATGAGGGTTTTGTTCTACTATCATGGAGTACATGCTTACGGGATGAAAAGGTATATCGCCGGTTCCGTCTTTATTAATATCATATCCTTCATACTTATCCCAATAGTTATTTGAAAAATAATTTAGCATCATAGTACCATTCGTAGCCAGGTCAAAAGAATTGCCATAAAAGTTATTAAAGCGAAAGTTATTATCATCACAACTGGACTGTACTTTAATTCCCCATCCGTTCTCTTTGAATATGTTCTTTTCAACCTGAATCCTACTACTTCCCTCCATGTGAATTGCAATAGTGTTCTTAAAAAAAGTATTATACTGAATACGGCTGTCGGTAATGTCTTTTAAAAGAATGCCATATGCAGAAGCTCCCCAATTTTGGTCAAAATGATTACGGAGCATGATCACTTTTTTGGAATACATTACAGCTACCCCTGCTCCATTATTTCTAAATGTATTACTGAGATAAGAGTTGTCACTTGAAAACATAAAATGCAATCCATACCGGATATTTTTCTCACTCCAGTTCTTTCTGATAGTTGAATGGCTCACAAATTCGAAGTAAATGCCATCTCTATGTCCTTGTATAGTATTGTTCTCAATCAGCATCTGACTACATTTCCACAGGTGTATACCATTGCCGGATGAATGCTCCGATTTGCTGGTGCCTTTTATGGAATTATTGCTGATAGTGCAATGCGTAGAATTGGAAATATGTATGGCAAATGACGTATTACTGAATATATTTTTTTCAACTTTAATATTGGTTGCGTCAATGATCTTAAGACCAGCATAATCGTTCATAGAAGAATAGCCGGCATTGGCAAAATGAATACCACTGATAAAAATATTTTTCCCTGTTACAGTCAGTATTTCGTTTTTGTTTTCGCCATCTAATATGGGTGTATTTACACCGATAAGATGAATTGATTTGTCGATAATAATAGTCCCTTCTTTATATGTTCCCGCATTTAAAAGAATTGTATCGCCGTTTTTTGAAGTTTTGATCGCCAGTTTTAAACTGCTTATAGCCTTCCCTTTTCCCACAATAATAGTGTTGGCAAAACAGGTTGTGGCTGCAAAAAATAACAGTACTGAAATCAAGCACTTCATTTGATAAGGATATTATAAAGTGTGGCCCAATTGGTAAGTCGGCTACCTTCAATCTCATTCGATTTTTGTTGCGCCGCAGTTTTATTTTTAAAGGCAGCAGCATTACCACCCATAGGGCTTTTTAATTGACTACTTACTACAAATTCAGCATCCTTCACTTCAATAAAATCACCACTGTTGTAATCAACAAATAGTGTTTTTGAAATGCTGCTAAGTTCTACACCCCTGCGATTGAAAAAAGCTGCTACGCAATGGGAGTCATCAAACTTATATACTTTGCCTTTTTTTGTTACGATCTCAGCACCAAATTTGGTATCCATAATGGTCATCTTGCATTCCGCACAGTTATCCTTGCCAACATTTATTTTTTCTGGTTTAGGTTTACAACCTACGAGAAAAAGACCTACCAGCAGCACTGATACAATAGTGGTCATTTTTTTAAACGATGTCATGCTTTTTTGTTTTTTATATTTCCGCCATTCAAGAAACCATATTATGCTAAAGATGAAAGTCACCACTACTATCACCCATCCACCTGTATCAGGATAAGAGTAGGAATCGAAATTCAATAATTTTTTATGCCCGATCAATGGCGGTTGATAAGATAAACCGGGAACCTGGATCGCAGCAGTTGGATCAAGATTATGTCCATAATCATAACCCCACAAGTAAAAATCTACCATAGCGGCGACGCCACCCATTACAGAAAGTATCAGATAAATAAATAAAAGTCTACGGCTGCCGGTTATAGCAATCGTCAATCCGAAAAGCACAAAAAATCCTAAAACATAAACAAGGAAATTAAATTCAGGAAACATGCTGGCCTCGATATGTTTCATTCCTATATAATGATTAAGGCCATTGATGATCTCGACCTGGCCTGTTATTTTATATAACCAAATCTGCATTGAAAGTCCCTCAGGATACTGGGGTGCTATCAGGTAAATGGACCAGGCGGGTACAAAAAACATAATGCACATTGCCAGGGAGCCTAAAAAAATAATTATCCTTGCTGTATTACTTAGTTTTCTTTTCATAAGAGATCATATTCAGTTGAGAGAATCCAGGTACAACTAAAGAAAACTTTTATTTATTTGCTGGCGGCAACAACACCCCATCAATAACATGGATAATACCGTTTGAAGCAGGTATTGAAGCAATAACAGTTGCGGAATTATTGACCATTACTTTACCATCTTTTTTTGTGATGGTTATATTTCCTCCATTTACCTGGTTGAAGGTCTGGCCGTCTTCCATCATTTCTGTTTTCAAACTTCCTACATACACATGATATTGTAGGATGTCCTGCAACTGGGCTTTATTTTCATCTTTCATCAGGTTGTCTAATGTTTCTTTTGGTACTTTATCAAAAGCTGCATTCGTTGGGGCAAATACTGTAAAAGGACCTGCGTTTGACAGGGAGTTAACAAGGTCGGCCTGTTTTAAAGCAGCTACCAGGGTGCTGTGATCCGCAGAACCAACTGCAATTTTTACAACATCTTTTGCGGACTCATCATCCTTTACAGAGGATTGGCCTCCCGGATTGATCGTTTCTGTTTCGGTGGTTGTTGTGCCGGATTCCTTTGCAGCATCATTGCATGAAAAAAAGAAAATGGATGATAGTAATAGTATAGAACCAAGTATCTTTTTCATAAAAAATATATTTATTTTTAAAAGTGTGCAGACTTAGTAAGCCTGCACACTTTGATAATTATTTTTTTGTAGTATCTGTACCTGTTACAGCTGGCTTATTGGTACCAGTACTGAATAGAAGTGGAACATTCGATCCTGCAGGTGAAACTCTTAAGTAACCTTGCATCTCCTGGTGTAATGCTGAACAAAAGTCTGTGCAATAGAAAGGCACAATACCTGGTTTATCAGCCACCCATTTTAAAGTTTGAGTTTCGCCGGGCATTATTAATATTTCTGCTGTGTTAGCACCTTTCAACGCAAAGCCGTGCGGAACATCCCAATCCTGTTCCAGGTTGGTAACATGGAAATAAACTTCATCCCCTACTTTTATTCCTTCTATATTATCAGGAGTAAGGTGCGAACGTATAGCAGTCATCCATACATGCACCTGGTTTCCTTTGCGTTCCACTCTTGATTGTCCTTCACCTTTTGCAACATACGGATGTGTGTTCTCTTCAATTTTATAAATCTTCCGTTGCTTATTCATGAGCAGGCTGGCAGGTATTGCTTCTGCATAGTGCGGCTCACCAGTAGTAGGAAAGTCAAGTATTAATTTCATTTTTTCGCCACTAATATCATAAAGCTGTGCACTCTGTGTTAATTCAGGTCCGGTTGGTAAATAACGGTCTTTGGTAATTTTATTATAAGCGATCAAATATTTGCCATGTGGTTTCGCTGTGGGTCCACCAGGTATTGATAAGTGTCCGATGGAATAATAAGTAGGCACCCTGTCTAAAACTTTCAGATCACTGATACTCCATTTCACTACTTCAGAAGAAACGAACATGGAAGTGTAAGCATTTCCTTTTCCATCAAATTCTGTATGCAAAGGTCCAAGTCCTGGCTTCGCAACTTCACCATGTAAAGCAGCTTCATATTTAATTACAGGAATACCATCATATTCGCCATCAAATGCTTTATCCGCAATCGCTTTTTGCAATTTTGTAAAAGAGAAAACAGGAATACTGGCCGCTAATTTACCAGAGGCAACAATATATTCCCCGGTAGGATCCACATCTGTTCCGTGTGGTGATTTAGGACATGGTATCAGGTATAACATTTCAGGGCAATCAGCGGGATCAAGTACCATTACCTCTGTTTTAATAGTGGAAGTAGCTGTATGTGTATTTTCATCATACACATTGTGTGCATATTTTACAGATTGTTTTTTTGCTTTACCGGCTTTTAGATATTCTTCTGCTTTTTTCCAGTTTACAGCCATTACAAAGTCTTTGTCTTTCTGCGAAGCATTTACTTCTAGTAATGTATTTGCTTTCTCTGAATTATAACAACTAAAGAAGAACCAGCCATGTGATTTTCCTTTGCCCGCACGGGAAAGATCAAAGTTTACACCGGGAGTACGTATCTGGAACGCAATGTTCATTTCACCGGATGTTGGATTTACAGAAACAAAACTTATTGAGCCTTTAAAATTTTGTTTGTATGTATTAATAGGAACATCACCGTTCTGGTCATCCAATGGAACACTAAAGCGGGTAGCTGCTACAATATATTCGGAGTTCTCGGTAATGAAAGGTGAAGCATGGTTACCGGCACTATTGGGTATTTCTAAAATTTCTGAAGTACGGAAAGTGGTAAGGTCTATTCTCGCCAGTCTTGGTGTGTTGTTACCATTTGCAAATGCCCAGCGACCATCATGTTCGCCTTTGGTCTGCGATAATGCAATGTGATGCTGATCATCCCAAGGCACAAAACCATGAGAAGTGTTTAACATTGGCTTGGTTTCTTCGCTAAAACCATAACCACTTTCTGCAGCCTGTGAGAATACGGGAATGATGCGAAATAAACGGCCCGATGGTATACCATATACAGCTACCTGGCCATTAAAACCACCAGATACGATATTGTAGAATTCATCGTATTTACCAGGGGCAACATACGATTTGGAAGCATCACCACCGGCAGCGGATTGTGCTGTCTTTGGTTTACAACTTTGTAGAAATAAAAGGCAAGCAGAGGTCATTATCAAAACCACATGGGTTTTGAAGTAATAGCGTTTCATATTTTTTATTTATTAAATGAAGAGAATAATTGCCATTTTTTATTTAACCCCATCGTTAGAACGCATAAACTCAATTATCTGGCGGGATTCATCTTTGGATATATTCTGGTTTGGCATGCGAACCAAACATTGCTCTAATAATTTTTGTGCTTCCGGATCTGTCTCCAGCATCATGTCTACATTGGTGATCATATTCATAATCCAGTGTGGCTCTCTTTTTTGTGTTACACCTTTCCAACCCGGGCCTACTAGTCGCTCATCTGTAAGTTTGTGGCAAGATTGGCACTTTAATTCATAAATACCTTTTCCTGCATTTACCCACTCAGCATTGAGCGGCGTAGTTAATGTAACATCACCCGGCTTTACTTCTGTTCCGTGACTTTCAGCCTGCTCTTTGGGCTGAGTTTCTATTACGGGTGAGTTATCCTTTTTTTCTTCGTTACCGCCACAAGAACTAATTAACAAGGAAGTGGAAAATAATACGATGATGATTGTGATAGAGAAAACCAAGCTAATACGTTTCATGTTGATTGTGTTTTGTGAGGATTCAATGATATAGTTGACATCCCAAATTTACTTTAAAAAAGATACCGATGTCTTTTTTAATAACACAAATGTATCTGCGCAAATTTCCACCCTGAATGAGGCTTGTCAACCCTTTTTGTGATATTAATCAGCTTTTAGAGGCGCCTCGTTTGTATCTTCGCCGCTTTAATCCAAAACAAAGATGTTTCTTTCAAAGTCATTTGGTTATGCACTTAGAGGAGTTTTGTATGTGGCCTTATTGGAACCTAAAGGAAAAAAGGTCAAAATAGAGCAAATGGCTGACAAGCTTGCTGTACCACGTCATTTCTTAGCTAAGATCATGAAGAAAATGGTACAGGAAGACATTCTTACCTCAACAAAAGGTCCTTATGGTGGGTTTTCATTATCTGAGACTACTTTGCAAACTAAATTGCTTCACCTGGTAAAAATTACCGATGGAATGGAGCAGTTTAAAACCTGTGTTTTAAGCCTGCGAAAATGTAATAGCAAAAACCCTTGCCCCCTCCATTACCAGATGCTGCAAATAAGAGATGGGATGTTAGCCGAATTTTCTAAAACAACCATTGGCGATTTGCTGGACAAAAAAAATCCTGATTTTATTAAAAGTATCTCTGTCATTTAATCCTATTTTCTGCACATTACGGAGCAACTGACGTAAATCATAATTATAGATAATCTATCCGTATAATTTGCTGGCTGGATTAATAATTATGTTTTTACAACCTTTTAAAATAGATCGCCAATTATCGCCTGCAGACATTGTTGCAAAGGATTACCGTACGGCTGATGTTTTCAAAAAATATGGTATTGGTTACTGTTGCGGGGGCAAATGGCCCATTGAAATGACTTGTGAGATACAGGGAATTTCTGTTGAAAAACTTCAACAGGAACTGGAAGCAGCTGTTCGAACCGTTCCTGTATCAAACCAGCTTAATTTCCCAAAGTGGTGCATTGATTTTCTTATTGACTACATTATTAATATTCATCACCAATATTTACGGCAATCCCTTCCCGAAACAATGGATTTGTTGAAAGATTTTGTTCAAGAACATGCCAATAAATTCCCATGGCTATCAGAACTTGAAATGAAATTAGACTTACTGACGCAACAGGTTTTTCCTGCTATGAAGCGTGAAGAAGAAGTATTGTTCCCATATATCCGGCAGATTGCGCATGCCTGCAAAGACAAAGAGCCATATGCTGTGCTGTTGATTAAAACCTTGCGCAAACCTGTAGAGGATACAATATTTAATGGTCATGAAGCTCTGACAGATACTATTTTCTCTATCCGTGCTATTACAAATCAATACAACACAGCTCCTAATGTTTGTACCAGTCATAAAGTTGTAATGGCAAAGCTTAAGGAACTTGACAATGATCTTATGCATCATTTATACCTGGAGCAATCTATTCTGCTTCCAAAAGCAATGTCTATTGAAAAAGAAGTGCTGTCTATGTAATTCTAATTTTAAAAAACTTTTCGCTTATTGGTGAAGACACATAACCGGAATATGGGACTGGAAAATCAACTGTTTCGTAGTGCTTGGATTAAAGATCCCATCTAATAATTTATGCTTTTTTGGTATTGCAATTATTAAGTCCAAATTATTAGTCTCTGCAAATTCATGAATGCCAACTTCCACATTTGGATTATTTATAAAACGGTACTCGGGATTAACATCATTAAATAAGTCATTCAGTAAATACATTTGAGCAGGTGTTTCGCTATCGAAATGCTTGTTATCGTAATCTACGTTGAGTATATATAGTGTCGCATTAAAAACGCTTACAATTTCCTTTACTTTCTGAACAGGTGTTGTTTTTTCTATTTGTCTGAAATCACAGGTAAAGCCTATTTTTTTAATTCCGCCTCCATATTCTTTTCCTCCGGGTACGCAAATCACCGGCCACTCCAGGTGGCGAATAGCTGTCAGTGCAACACTTCCAAATACTATATTTTCAATATTTGATCTTCCTTTAGATCCAATTACTATTGCAAAAGGTTTTGTTTCGTTGCATATATTTTCAATCTCATCCACCGTGTTTCCTAACCTCGCTACTGTTGTTATTTTTATTCCGGGAGGTAATATGTGCTGCAGCCCCTTCTTTAGGTCTTGAATTTTCTTTTCGGCCTCTTGTTTTAATTCTTCTACAGAGATTAAAGCAATAGGTACTTCTGAATAGCTTACGGGAATATTATAAGCATGGAATAACAGAATATTGGCGTTTATAGCCACTGCCATATCAGCCGCAAAATTTACAGCGCTGAGTGATACGGGAGAAAAATCTGTAGCAGCTATTATTGTTTTCATTTTTTTAATTTTTACATCCAAATGTAAACCTGTACCCTTGCCCACCTCCTGACTTTTATCAGTAAACCCCTTGATTCCTGTATTTCAAAAGGATTATCCGATAAATCATTCTTCGGGCTGACTATAATCATCCAAATCCTTGTTTTTAGAATTTAAGTTTGAGTATAAAAATCAAATAGCATGAAACAGAATATGGGAAACACCGATCGCATAATCAGAGTACTGGCTGCCATCGTAATAGCAGTTCTTTATTTTACCAACAGCATTACCGGAACTCTTGGATATGTTTTATTAGGAATTGCCGGGATCTTTTTACTTACAAGCCTGGTTGGCTCCTGCCCCTTGTATTCTTTATTTGGAATTAATACATGCCAGGTTAAGAAAAAAGCATAGCTATCCAATGGCTCCGATATTTCGACGTCCTCCTGCTGAGAATCGCCAATTAACTACCGTTATAATCTATCATATATGCAAGGTATTATAATATATAAAGGGAAATATGGTGCAACGCAGCAGTATGCTGAATGGCTGGGGCAAGAATTAAATTTACCGGTTTCAGCTTCCGATGAAATAAATGAGAAAGCTCTCAATAAATATGACTTCCTTGTTATTGGCACAAGTGTATATATCGGCAAATTGCAAATGGAAAGCTGGCTAAAGCACAATCTTCCTTTCATTATTGGGAAAAAAATATTCTTTTACCAGGTGGCAGGTACTCCGGTAGAGCTTCGGGAAAAACGACAATCCTATAATGAAACCGGAATTCCCAATGAATTGAAACCAAATTGCGAGTTTTACTTTTTGCCCGGAAAAATGATAATGAAGGATCTTACCTGGAAAGACCGGCTTATGCTGAAAATGGGAGCCATGTTAACAAAGAATCCCGTAGAAAAGAAGACTATGCTGACAAATTATGATAATGTGGCAAAAACTCATATAAAAGAGATGCTGGCCGCTGTAAAGAACTCCTTTGAAAAACAACCCTTCCCCGTATACTAATAGAAAATAAGTAATCCAATAGTACCTCATTCTCTGAATATCTTTTCACTTTCCCCCTACTATTTGTTATTTTGGATTTGAATAAACAAAACACCCGTATGCTGGATAAGGCACACATGACCTCTTTGTTTGAAAATGCAACAGAAGGAATCATACTTACAAACGGTAAGGGAAATATTGTCATGTCCAATCCTGCTGTAGAGAGAATGTTTGGTTATAAGGGTGAGGAACTAATAGGCAATCCCATCGAGATATTAATACCTGCTAAATTCCGTCCCCATCATCACCAATTAAGAGAGGGTTTTTATAACAAGCCCTCTAATAGATCGATGGGGCATGGCCGGGATTTATATGGAAGAAAAAAAGATAATTCAGAATTGCCGGTAGAAGTTAGTTTAAGCCATTACAAGCGGGATGATGAATTATTTGTAATTGCTTTTATAGTAGATATTACCCAGCGTAAAGAAATTGAAACGAGTATGCTGCAACAAAAAGCAGAGCTGGAAAAAATCACGGATAAAATCCGGCAGTTGAATGCAGACCTCGAAGTAAAAGTAGAAGAACGTACCTTGATCTTGCGGGAGGCCCTGCAAAAACTGGAACAATCGCAACAAGAACTTAGCGAGGCTTTAGATAAAGAAAGACAGTTGAACGAAATAAAAAGCAGGTTTGTATCAATGGCATCGCATGAATTTCGTACACCGCTTACAACTGTGCTCTCTTCTGCCAGTCTCTTATCAAAATATACAGGGGCGGAAGAACAGGAAAAAAGGGATAAACATATTCAGCGGATAAAAAATTCTGTTAATAACCTGAATGATATACTGGAAGATTTCCTTTCGTTGGGAAAATTAAATGAAGGAAGGGTTGATAAAAAGCTGGAAGATGTGAATGTGAAAGAGATTTTAACTGAAACGGTTGATGAAATGAAGTCGCAGTTAAAATCCGGGCAACATATTATTGTAAACTGTAAGGAAGATTGCCACGCCTTAACGGATAAAAAACTACTTAGGAATATATTGATCAACCTGATCAGTAATGCCGTTAAGTTTTCCGGGGAAGAAAAGAACATTACTATTGATGCTAAAACATCCAAAAACAGGATTGTACTGGCAGTAATTGATAATGGAATTGGAATAGGACAAGAAGACCAGGAGCATTTGTTTGCCAGTTTTTTCAGGGCAGCCAATGCAGTAAATATCCAGGGAACTGGTTTAGGCTTGCACATTGTAAAGAGATATATAGATTTGCTGGGCGGCGATGTTAAATTGGAAAGTGAGTTAAATAAAGGAACAACCATTACTTTTAGTATTCCGATAAATGGATAGTATTATGAAATCAGTTTTAGTTATTGATGACAACCAGGACATCCGGGAAAATACAGCCGAGATCTTAGAATTAGCGGGCTATAAAACTTTTACTGCTGAGAACGGAAAAAAAGGTGTGGAAGCAGCCCAACGGGAAAAACCAGATGTGATCGTTTGTGATATTATGATGCCTGAGCTGGACGGCTACGGAGTACTTCATCTTTTAAAAAAGAATAAGGATACTGAACAGATACCCTTTGTATTTCTAACCGCAAAAACGGAGCGAACAGATTTCCGAAAAGGAATGGAAATGGGGGCAGATGATTATATAACCAAGCCTTTTGAAGATATTGAGTTGTTGAATGCGATAGAAGTAAGGTTAAAAAAAGCTGAGGTTTTAAATAATAATTATGCTGCTTCACACCAGGGTATCAACCAATTTATTAAGGATGTAAAAAGTGCTGGCCTGGTAAATCAGCTGTCGGAACAATACAACACCGACAATTATGCAAAAAAACAAGTGCTTTACCAGGAGGGCAAGCGACCAAGGGTCTTGTTTTATTTAGTGAAAGGAAAAGTAAAAGCAGTCAAGTCGCATGAGGATGGTAAAGAATATATTACCGACTTGTTCAGTGATGGAGATTTTATTGGATACACAGCTTTGATTGAAGATAAAAATTATGACGATTCCGCCATAATACTAGAGGAAGCAGAAATTCTACAGTTGCCACGGGAAGATTTTATGCAAATGATTTATGGCAATATGGATGTAGCTGCCAAGTTCATACAGATCATTACGCAAAATGTAAAAGAAAAAGAGGATAGGTTGCTAAGCCTTGCGTATAGTTCCCTTCGGAAGAGGGTTGCAAAAGCATTGGTTGATATTCAATCCAAATTTAATGCAGAGAGACCTGATAAACCCATTGAAATTTCAAGGGAAGATTTTGCACATTATGTTGGTACAGCTACCGAATCATTGATCCGTACACTCAGCGATTTTAAAGCGGAGAAATTAATAGAAATCAAAGAAGGAAAAATTTCCATCGTTAACCTGGAGAAATTAAAAAATCTTCTTTACTAAAATAAACGCATATTTTAAAAATAACCAGGTCTTTCAAAGCCTGGTTATTTTTTATTTCATTTGCAAACCTCAGTGAGGAAGAGCTCACTGTAGAAAATTTAAGATTTAATGGTCAGCATCACGACTGAGATCATAGTCATCTACTGCATCGCTGTTGCCTTTTTCGGTTGACAATTCTCTGCCATGGTTGTTTTGCTGCAGCAAAGTCCAATTGTCTGTCATGGTTGTTTCTAACCAAAGATTACCAGATTTGCGGAATACCTGCACTGCCAGTTTGAACTTATCCTTAAACATTTTTTCAAGATCAATAACTTTCATGTCTTCAGAAATTTCCATTTCTGCATCCAATATTGCCAATTGACTATCCCCTATTTTCTTATTGGCGGGAATTAGTTGGCTCACGGAGAAATTAGAACGGGAAAAACTCCGGTTATTAAAAAATTCCAATTTCAGAAAAGGAAATGCACTATTGAATTCCTTCTGAATATCGCTGATAAGACGGTTGGACGAAATATGTAAGTGCATATAATTAATGTTAATAGACATATACAGTTGTCTTTTCCTTGTTTTCACTTGTATTACCACGGGGGATACGAATTATTAATTCGCCATTACTATATTTTGCATGAGCCAATACCTCATCCGCATCTTCCGGCAAGGCAAATGCCCTGGCCCATTCAGTGTAATTGTATTCGCATCGGTCAGTTATACTACTGTCTTCGGTGCTTCTTTCAGATTTCGCAGAAATTGTAATTACTGATTGTTCAATCTGAATATTAAAATCTTCCCGGTGCATTCCCGGTGAAGCAATTTCCAAAAGGTATTCTGTGGCCGTTTCTGTTATATTAACAGCCGGGACCGAAATTGCTTCCGAATTAATAGCAGTTGAGCCGGACTCTTGTTTAAAAGGGAGAGCTGCAGTTGTCCCTATTTTAATTTCCTTGTTTGTTGCTGAACCTGGATACATAATGATAATTTTATTTTACGAAAGTAAAGCTGCGTATAGGCTATTAGAATGATGTGCCGCAGAAGTTATTATGATTAATATCAGTTGAAGGGAAGTGAGGAAAATCAGCTGGGAGTATGCGGGTTGTCATAGCCACGGGAACTGTAACCAGTGTACTTTTAGAATATGAATGAAATAAAACCTCTGAAGAGAAGCTTGCAATTGCAGCCTTTAAGCCGGGAGCATCATGACGGATTGTTATTTGTATGGAAAATTCGCCAGGGGCTTACCAATAACACAGATATTGAAAAACTCCGGCAATTTGTGGGTTGGTTTTGGGAAAACCATATGCGTCCACATTTCTTCCAGGAAGAAAAAATTTTGATGCCCTGGTTGCCTGATTTGCATCCACTGGCCAGCAAACTAAAATCAGATCATAATGAAATCAGAGAACTTGTGATCTCCATTGATAAAGAAGTTGACCAGTATGATTTAAAGGATCTTGCCAACCTGGTTGAAGTACATATCAGGTGGGAAGAAAGAGAATTTTTTCAATTCCTGGAATCAACACTTTCTGTAAAAGAGCTGGATAAAGTTTCTGAAGAGCTGAACCAACATCCTGTTACCTGCCAGAATGAATGGAAAGATGAGTTTTGGGTTCAAAAAAAAAGCGATAAATAAACTTTCCGATTAAAAGGTATTTCCACTTAAGTTGATGGCTGCGAATTCTTTCGCATATAAAAAAGAAGCGCTGAAAATTCGGCGCTTCTTTTTTTATTAAATATCAAATTATCTAGTGAGTAATACTCAGCGGATTTGTTGTTGAAAAATACATTAGATTGTCCATTTGTTTATTTGCCACATCATCCAGGTAAACAGCAAAAACAACCATTATTTTCTTTCCGTTTACATCGGGAATCTGGTCAAAGGGAATAAAAATTTCAAGATTTTTCTTTGCCCCTTTATTATAGCTCACTTTTGAGTTTGGCAACAGGTTCATTTTAAGATACCCCGCTGCTGTTCCACCCCAATTATAATAAGTATTACTTGTTCTGATATAATATCCATCCTCATCGGCCAAACGAGCAACAAAATATACTTCTCCCAGTTTAGAATTAGTCTTTAAATCAAAAGTTGGTTGAATAACAAGACCATTTCGTGTTGTACTTGTAACTACATTTAACTTCCCGAAGTTTGAAATATCAACTTTAGGCACTACATGCACAGATGTTTTTGCATTTTTAGGATATAAGGCTGCGATAATTGCTTTATCCCCGGCAGAAAGCTCAAAGTTGTTTTTTACGGAATATCCATCCGTTGTTTCCCATGGTTGAATAGAGTAATGCATAATGGAATTAGGATCGTAGCTGGTTCCATTCGTATAAAATTGATTGGATACTTCGAAAACATTGAAATCAACTTTTGCTTTGTCCCAACCCTGGGTTTCTTTGTAATATTTATAAACAGAATCCGTTTTTTTCCAGTTAACTGCCCCGGGATAACTCTGCTCATGTAAAAGACCTAACGCATGTCCCATTTCATGCATAACCACTCTGCGTAATTCTGTATTATTCCACCTGTTTGGGTCGGCTTTCATTTCGGCTATTAACTGATTTAGATTGTACGGAGGCTGAATTCCCTTTCTTTTAAGACTTGCGATATAGTAATCTGCGTCTGCAAAATAAAGGGTATCAAAATTCATCGTTTGTGTGGATTCCGATCTGAATTTAGCTTCTGTTCCCACGGCCGAGTTATGACCTGATCCTTTTCCAAGTTTGATCCGGATATCTGTATTCTTAGTAGTATCCGGTACAAACTTCAATGTAATATTTGCATATTTCTGCCACTCTTTGGCGTTTTGCATTACTTTATCCCGGAGAACTTTACCTCCACCGGGCATAAATTTAACCAACAACACTTTGCCGTTCTCCCATGTATGATAATTATCTGACACACCTCTTGGTTTTGTAGTATCTACTTCTCCAAACATGGCTTCACCCAGCATTGTGGTACAATTAGGCTTTGGAAAATGCTGCGCCTCCACATTACTGCCTACATAAAATAAACCCAGTGCTAAAATCATTAACTTTTTCATATTGTTCCTTTTAAATTATGCCCGAATATAATGCGGTTTCTTTACTTCGGTAATACCCGGCATACGGTATATGCAATTTTTTTGTAATTATTCCTGCCATCAGAGGGGTAATGTAGGTTAAGCGTTGCAATTCTTAGAAAGAGATTTTTGATCGGCGGCTCATAATTAATTTTAGGCAGTAAAATCCGACCAAAGTGTTTCCTTTTCCATAAACCGGGACAATAATATAGCCTGGTTGGCCGCTCTTACCAGGTTGTGACCGGGATATGCCGCCCCGTAATATTTATCGTTATTCAAATAATCTGTCAAAAAACGGATGGCTTGCATATAAATCATGAATTTACCCGCATAAAAGAAATATTCTTTCTCATTGGCGGTTAATTCATCCTTCATTTCATTTAGATAACCTTGTACAATAGATCTATAATAATCTGTTCGCACTTCGATCTTATTATAATCTTTTTCTTCTTCTGATACTGGACATAAATAAGTACGCATCATATCTCCTAAATCACTAATAAAATAACCAGGCATTACTGTATCAAGATCAATGACACACAAGCCTTTTTCTTCTTCATTAAATAATACGTTGCTGATTTTAGTATCATGATGAGTTACACGTAGTTTGAAAGTGGGGTCTGATTTAATGCGTTCAAACTCTGCAACAATACCTGACAGCCTTGTAAGGGTTTTCAGCAGGTTTTCAGACTCTTTAATCCGTTCCTTATTGCCATTCTTTTGTGCATCCAGGAAATCCTGGTAACGCAAAGTCAAATCATGAAAAGACGGGATAGTTGCTTTTAAAGAGCTGACATTAAAATCTCTCAGCAATTTTGTAAACCTGCCGAATTGTGTAGCTGCTTCGTATGCCTGTTCCGGATTCTTTACCACATCTTTGGAGTGAGATAATGTTACAAAAGGAAAGAGGCGAAAATAACCTCCCTCTTCATTATATACCATTTCATCGCCTTTAAGTGAGATAAGAGGAGCAATAAATTTGTAGTGCGGATGAAATTGATGCAGGTGTTTTGCAATTAAACTAATATTAGCTCCAATATCAAGTGGTTGTTTAAATACAGCACTGTTGATCCGTTGCAGAATATATTGCCTTTCTGCTGTTATTATTTTCCATGTATTATTGATAAGTCCACTACCAAAGGCTTCAACTTTGAATGAATTATCTGATAACCCATATTCACCTAGAACAGAAGATACCATATACTATTAATAATCGTCGTTCAATGCAAAAACTGGTTTACGATACATCCATTGACCCCCCGTAAAATCAGGGAACTCTATTGTTTCGTTTCCCTTTTCAACGGATAGTTCACTTAATGGTGTGACTGCACTCCATGCTGCTGCATCATACACATCCATTGCTGTTGGAAGCTTACGTTTAACCGATTCTATAAAAGAATGTATAACAAAAAAATCCATTCCTCCATGCCCGGCACCCTGTGCATCTTCTCCATATTTTTTCCAAAGTGGGTGATCATATTTATCCAGCCATTCTTTTGCAGCATCCCACTGATGTGCTTTAGGTGATTGGCCTTCTACATAAATACTTTTATTTACATCCATCCACAAACCATCAGTACCCTGAACTCTAAAGCCAAGAGAATAAGGTCTTGGCAGGTTTGTATCATGTTGCAATAAAATTGTTTCTCCATTGGCACAGCTTATTGAAGTAGTAACTACATCACCAAGCTTAAAATTAATTTTTGCATTGGGGTGATCAGGTCCGCATTTCTTCACTATATGATTATGCAATCCTCTTGCTTTAGATGAAAAAGAGGAAATATTGACAAAGCGATTACCCCTGTTGATATTTATATAATGAGCAATTGGCCCGATGCCATGTGTAGGGTAAAGGTCGCCATTGCGATGAACGGAATGGTGTGTTCTCCAACGGGCTTCTGTCCATGCTTTATCGCCAAACTCACAGCCATTTCCGTAAGCATCAATACCATTGTTAAACTTTACCTCCCGCAGGTCATGCTGATAACCTCCTTGTAAATGTATTAGCTCTCCAAATATTCCCTGGCGGGCCATGTTCAATACCGCCATTACATCCCGACGATAGCAAACATTCTCCAGCATCATGACATGTGCTTTGTATTTTTCTGCTGCTTTTACTACATCCCAATGATCTTGCAAGGTAATTCCCAACATTACTTCTGTTCCTACATATTTAATCCCCGCCTCCAATGATCCAATAATCATTTCCTTGTGCCATTCCCACGGAGTAGAAATTATTACAGTATCTATTCCCTTTGATTCCAGCATTTTTTTCCAGCTATATATATCCCCCGTAAATATTTGTGGCATTTTTTTTCCGCTCTTGCTAATCATTTCTTTCGACCTGGTTAACATTCTGTCATCAATATCACAAATTGCAACGATTTCTACATCCTGTCTTCTCAGCAATAGATTAAGATGATTTTGCCCCCGCAGCCCCACACCAACTAAAGCAACTTTTACTTTAGCATCCACATTATTCGCAAATAAATCTGAAGTTGGTAATACCGCTAATGATGCGACTGCCATACCTGTTTTTTTTACAAAATCTTTCCGGTTCATACTGGCTTTTTAAAATTGTATTAAGAAATGCAGAATAATGAAAGTAACTGAATATAAAGTATAATATCAATGCAAACGAATGCATAAGATTTAATGATAGCTAACAATGAAGTTTGTAAACTAACTATTCCTAATAGATGCTATTTAGGTTTAGCGTTGTTTATATCCCTGACACAACGAAAACCGGTATTTTCCAACCCGGTGTCCGGGCTACTTTTCATTCTACGAGCCACCCTGTAGCCACTGCAATAGCTATCATTACATAAAAAACTACCACCCCTCAGTACTCTTTTAATAGTGTACGGCTCTGTGGGGTCGTTGCTTTTTACGGGGCCTTGTGGATTTACGGCTGTTGTATTTTCCAATGTTGCGTAATAAGCAGCATCATAGAAATCAGCACACCACTCCCATACATTTCCAGCCATATCATATAAACCATAACGGTTAGGTGCATATTGTTTAGCCGGTGCTGCTGTAATAAAACCATCTTTTTTTTCATTCTTATAGGGAAACTCACCTTCCCAACTATTGGCTTTTGCTTTTCCTGCATTAACATGTTCATTACCCCAGGGATAAATATTGTTGGGAAGCCCTCCCCTTGCTGCTAACTCCCACTCCGCTTCTGTAGGCAACCGCTTGCCAGCCCATTTACAATAAGCCATAGCATCAAACCAACTGATATGCACAACCGGATAGTTTTCTTTTCCTTTATTAGTACTTGATTTTCCCTGTGGATGTTTCCAATCAGCTCCGGGTTGCCATACCCACCACTGACTTACATCATCAAGAGTAACGGGACCGTTTGTTTGTTTAAATACTAATGACGCAGCTGTTAATACGCTGTCAGGAGGTTTTGCAGTTCCCGGTTCAACTTGCTTTTTTAATTCTTCCCAATCGGGCTTTTTTTCTGCAGTTGTAATATAACCGGTAGCATCAACAAATTTTTGAAACTGTGCGTTGGTCACTTCTGTTGCATCCATCCAAAAAGGGCTTACTTGTACAGCATGCTTTGGAAATTCATCATTATAAGCCTGGTTATTATCCCCTCCCATCAAAAAGTTGCCACCAGGTATATAAACCATACCGCTGGTTGAAGTATCACCTGATGAAATTACAATTGAACTATCTGCACTTACTGGTCTCCCGGGAACATTCATACAAGCATGAGCCGAATCTGCGCTAGCATCAGCATCTGTATTTCTATTTTTTGCAACACAGCAAACAAAAAGAAAACAGGCTATACAAATGTATAAACGGGATAAATACATTTTGTAAAGATAAACGTTTGTGTTACCGGGTAAAACTGGCATCTGTACCAAAAATCAATTCGCCAAAGTATTTCGGTTGATGAAAATCCGGCTCAGCAGTAAAGACTGGAGACCATACAATATAATGCGGCGATGGAAGCTTATCGCCACATTTATAAAAATTAGCCCGGCATCCCTGGTTTCTAATGTTTGTAAGATCATGATGTTTAAAAGTCCCGAATGGCATCATGATGGTTAAATGCCATAGATAGAAATCCTCTTCAACATGTTTAATAACCGTTGTTGTTACTATTTTTTCAATCGCTGATGGAGGAAGAAACCTCCTGTGTTTTCTGTTTTTACCATACTCTGCCAGCCTGGTGCCAATACAGTTAAATTCAAAATTATAATAACCGGCATCATCAAATGCAATAAAGAATTCTACACAGCTATCTTCGTACACAGGAGAATTGATAGTGGTATTGATAGCCCTGATATTTTTTTCTTTTACACGGAATTTTAATAAGACATGGCTATCTGATGCTGCTATTGAAAAGTTGACAGCGGTTTCATTTTTATAAACTGGCCATGGAAAACAATCCACCAGGTGTTTAGGAAGTTTATCCAACTGCAATGAAATATCGGAAATATCACTGCTAGCAGAAACAATGTCAAGAAATGGAGCTACTATTGATTTCATCAATAACTAAACTATGAAATAAGCTGGTAAAAAATTACCAACTCTTACAAGTTTATCTTCCTTTTTTTATTTCGCTATACCCAATGGTGAGAAATAAATAAAAACGGCTACAATAAAGGCGACTACAATCAATGAAAGAATAACATCTTTTTTGTTCCAGCTTGCCCGGCTTGCAGCTCTATCTTCTGATACTGTTGTAGCAAAAGTCAATCCCCTTATCTGCTCATCACTTGGTTTTGGAGTAAGCAAGCTTACTACCACCATTATTACAATGGAGAAAAGGAACAAATAAATACAGAAGTATAAGAAATTGATAGTGGCAAAATCATGTAAGATGCCCGTTAGATTTGTTTGGAACAGTTCAAGTGTAAGTTTTATAATTCCTACAATGAAGCCAGCGACCATTGCTGAGTAGGCTCCTTTTGCATTAAGCCTTTTAAAAAATACGCCTAATAAGAAAACAGCAGCAATTGGTGGTGCTAAATAAGATTGTACACTTTGTAAGTAGTTATACAGCGAGCTGGAAATTCTTCCCATCATCGGTATCCAAACCATACCAAGAATTACTACAACACCTGTCGCAATTCTCCCAACCTTTACCAGTTCTTTACCAGTTGCATTCGGCTTCATCTTTTGATAAATGTCCATGGTGAATAATGTTGAACATGCATTATAAACAGATGCCAGTGATGCCATCAATGCTGCTAATAATCCGCCGGCAAGCAAACCTCTTAATCCCATTGGCATTATCTGCTGTACCATTGCAGGAAATGCTGCATTGTAATCTGTTAGTCCATCAGCCCCTACTGGTAAAATCAACTGCCCTCTTTGATGCATAACAAAAGCAATTAAACCTGGAATGAGAAAAATGAAAAATGGCAGTAGTTTAAGATACGCTGCGAAGATCGTTCCCCTTCTTGCTTCTTTTTCATTTCTTGCAGCCAAACATCGCTGCACAATGTGCTGATCGGTGCACCAATACCATATACCAACAATGGGCGATGCAATTAAAATACCCAGCCAGGGAAAATCCGGGTCACTTAATGGACGAAACATATTTAATTTCTCAGGTGGTATAGCTGATATCATTCCGTTCCATCCTCCTACTTTATCCAATCCTACATATAATAATACAGCAGAACCGATCAACAGAACGAATGCCTGGATGGCTTCGGTGTACATAACGGCATGTAGACCTCCGAAGATGGTATACACCCCGGTTACAATTACAAGTACAATTGCACCTTCCCAAAAACCAATACCGAGGAACTGATTGAACACCAAAGCACCTGCAAAAATGGTAACTGATGCTTTTGCTATTACATAGCTAAGCAATTGAATTATGGATAACAATCTACGGGCCTTTGCATTAAATCTTCTTTCCAAAAACTCCGGCATTGTATATACATTGGCCCGCATATAAAAAGGAACAAATACCCAACCTAAAATAAGAACGATCCACGAATGCAATTCATAATGCCCCATTACAGTACCGGTACGGGAAGCTTCTCCTGCTAAACCCACAATATGCTCAGATCCTACATTGGAAGCGAGGATTGAAGCTCCTATTACCCACCAACCTAAGTTTCGGTTAGCTAAGAAATAATCTGTTGGAGAGTCTTTGCTTTTTCGGATAGACCAAATAGATACTCCGGCAATGACTAACATATAGACAATAAGAAAAATCCAGTCGATAGTTCCTAAGAAGTTCATACAGCAGTTTTAATTTCTAATTAATCAGATGTTTTCAAATTTGTAAATCGTTTGTTGCCGGTATGTTTCTCCCGGCTGTAAAATTGTATTGGGAAAATGCTTTTTATTAGGACTGTCAGGATAATGCTGTGCTTCTAGGCAAAGACCGGAGTACTTGCCATATAGCTTACCCTCTTTTGTGTCTGTAAAATTTCCATCCAAAAAATGGCCACTATAAAAGTGAATACCAGGTTCTGTTGTAAGAACCTTCATCCGACGGCCTGATTTTTGATCGGTTAATGAAGCAACTTCTTCCAGGTCGCCATTTACTTTATTTAGCACCCAGCAATGATCATAATCTTTTGTTTTATCTATTGCTGCGTCTGCACGGCGAAGAGTTGTAAAATCCATCGATGTATTTTTTACTTCAAGAAATTCTCCGGTAGGTATCATTTCACTATTTGATTCCAGAAAGTGGTTAGCATTAATTTGCAACTCATGACTAAGAATATCACTTTCAACATCACCTGATAAATTAAAATAACAATGACTGGTAAGGTTTACCGGTGATGCCTTATCCGTTGTTGCGGCATATTCAATATGCAATGCATTGCCAAATAAGCGATAGTTCACAGTTACTTTCATATTGCCGGGAAAACCTTCTTCCCCATCTATACTATTATACATAAATGTTACACCGTCACCTTCTGAATTAATTTCAGCATCCCAATATACTTTATCAAATCCTTTAAACCCACCATGCAAACAATTGATTCCATTATTACCAGGTAATTTATACTCACTACCATTTATCCGAAACCTGCCATTGGCTATTCTATTGGCATAACGTCCGCAAATTCCGCCGATGTAATAATTCCCGGCATTAACATATCCACTTACTGTATCAAAGCCTAATACAATGTCTCCCAGCAAACCATTTCTATCAGGAACAATAATATTGGTGATAGTAGCACCATAATTAATTGCACTTATTTCCATTCCCTTATCCCCGGTAATGGTGTACTTCTTTACTTGCTTTCCTTCATACTCACCAAATGGTTGTACAGCTATTTTTACCGACATCAGATATACCGGTTAATAATATTCTCTAAATGCTCCTGTTTACCACTTTTTACTGCTGGTTCGCCATTTTCAATTGCATAAGCTCTCAAATCTTCTAACGATAATTTTCCACTCTCAAAATCTTTCCCTTTTCCGCTATCAAAACTTGCATAACGATCTGCTCGTATTTTATTATAATCAGAATGCTGTAAAATATTATCTGCTGTAATCAATCCCCGGGCAAATGTATCTATACCACCAATATGTGCATGAAACAGATCTTCCATATCTGTAGAATTGCGTCGAATTTTCGCATCAAAGTTAATTCCACCACCTTTGAAGCCTCCTGTTTGTAAAATTATGAGCATGGCTTCTGTTATTTCATTCAGATCATTTGGGAATTGGTCTGTGTCCCAGCCATTCTGGTAATCACCCCGGTTTGCATCAATACTTCCTAATAAACCTGTATCTGCAGCCACTTGTAATTCATGGGTGAAAGTATGACCAGCTAGGGTCGCATGGTTAACTTCTATATTCAAACTAAAATCATTCATCAGATCATGTTGGCGTAAGAACCCGATCACTGTTTCACAATCATAATCATACTGATGCTTGGAAGGTTCGCATGGTTTTGGTTCAATAAAGAATTGTCCTTTGAAACCATTCTTTCTTGCATAATCTTTTGCTGTATGCAGGAACCTGGCCAAATGTTCTTTCTCTCTTTTCATGTTGGTGTTCAACAAACTCATATAACCTTCTCTTCCACCCCAGAATACATAGTTCTCTCCACCCAATGCAATGGTAGCATCCAATGCAGCTTTTACTTGTGCCGCACCATGTGCCAGGACATGAAAGTCTGGGTTGGTAGATGCACCATTCATGTATCTTTTGTTAGAAAAAAGATTAGCTGTTCCCCAAAGAAGCTTTACACCACTGGCAGCTTGCTTCTCACCCAAATATTTAGTAATAGCTTGTAACCTTCTTTCGTTTTCATGGATATCATTTGTATAATCAACAGCATCAACATCATGAAAACAATAATAAGGCAATCCCAACTTCGTAATAAATTCAAACGCCGCATCCGCTTTATCTTTTGCTCTTTCTACTGCATCTGTTTTTTCATTCCAGGGGAAAATATGCGTTGGCTCACCAAATGGATCTCCTCCATTTCCACAGAAGCTATGCCAGTATGCACAAGCGAAACGCAACCACTCTTTCATGGATTTGCCTGCCACCACTTTATTTTCTTCGTACCAATGATATGCCAATGGGTTATCCGTATCCTTACCTTCATATTTGATTGCAGGTATTTCTTTAAAAAATTCTTTTTGTCCAAGAGTAATTGCCATTTTTTTGTTTTAAATGTGGTTAAATAAATCAGGATAAACTCAATGACAAAGCATTCGTCTTATCTATTTTCTCCAATTGATCTTTTAAAAGCATTTTCCATGCTTCATACAGATCTTCATATTTATTATTCTTAGCTGGAAGCACAGTTCCCGATGGCTTCCTGTTCTTTGCTGCTTCTGCTGGGCTGCTATAAAATCCTGCACCAATACCAGCACCAATGGCGGCACCATAACTACCATCGCCATCATAAAATTCAACAGCAAGGTTATTGACGGTTGCAAATGCGTTAGTAAACACATCGCTCAAAAATAAATTCGCCTTGCCTGCTCTTACTACAGAAGGATTGATACCATTCTCCCGCATAATATCAAGCCCATACCGGAATGAAAATGCAATTCCTTCCTGCACAGCTCTCACCAAATGTGCGGAAGAATGAATATTAAAATCAAGATTGTGAATATGAGAACCAATTATATGGTTATTAAAAACCCGTTCTGCACCATTACCAAAAGGCAGGGCTAGTAACCCATCTGAACCAATTGGAACAGTTGCGGCCGCATCGTTTAGACCGGAATAAGTAGTGTTCATCCCTGTTAAATTTTTAACCCAACGATTAAAAATTCCGGTTCCATTGATACAAAGCAATACGCCAATCCTTCTTTGCGCTTCGCTATAATTTACATGTGCAAAACTATTGATACGGGATTGCTGATCATAACACAATTCGTCGGTGACTCCATAAATTACCCCGGATGTACCTGCAGTAGTGGCTACTTCACCCGGCTCCAGTACATTTAATGATAAAGCGTTGTTGGGCTGATCACCTGCTTTATAGGAAACAGGTATTCCTTTTTTCAATGATAACCGGGAAGCAACAGTATCTTTTAAATAACCATGTGTAGCAAACAATGGGTGAATAGCTGGAAATAATTTTTTATCAAATCCAAAATAGCTTAACACATCTTGTGACAAACTATTGTTTTTAAAATCCCAGAAAATTCCTTCGGACAATGCAGAGATGGTAGTGGTAGAATCTCCAGTCATTTTCATAGCAATAAAATCACCCGGCAGCATTGCTTTATCTATTTGTTGATAAATGGCTGGTTCATTTTCTTTAACCCAGGCCAGTTTACTGGCCGTAAAATTGCCCGGCGAATTTAATAGATGGGCCAATGATTTTTCTTCGCCAATTTCATGGAAGGCTTTATCACCAATTTCAACGGCTCTGCTATCACACCAAATAATAGAATTGCGCAATACATGCTGGTCTTTATCTACCAATACTAAACCATGCATCTGATACGCAATACCAATTGCACCAATAGCAAGCGGATCATAGTTTTCGGTGGAATGACATTTTAAAATTGCCTGCTTTACATATTCCCACCACTGATCCGGGCTTTGTTCAGCCCAGCCGGGATGCACAGAAATAATCTCCGCTTCTGTTTCGGGATAATGAGCAGAAGCCACAGTTGTATGAGTTACTGCATCTACTACAGAAACTTTTACTGACGATGTACCTATATCGATTCCTAATAATAACATTTATAAATAGAAAATTAACCAATAATACTTCAAGTTTAAAAGAGGAAAGGTGAAAGAATTCACCCTTCCTTTCGATTGCTATAAGAACTGCTCTGCGAAAAAATTTTTAACTAATAAGATCATTACTTTAATCCCTAACGAAAAGATTAAAAGCAGGTCTCTTATTTGTCAATGTCAAACTAAAAATTTAAAAACCGGGAATAGATAAACCTTATTCCCGGTTTTTATTTTAAACATATAAGACTATTAGTTTTTAATCTTATTGATAATTTGGGTTTTGATAAGCTGCTTTTTCCTCAGGTGTTGCATCCATTCCATCCAGTTGACCTTGTGGAATAGGACGGAGATAATGATATGGTTGAATAGTACGTGTAAACGTTTGTGGCGTATGACTTCCATAAGTTGCTGCACCAATTTCGTATGTACCTGCCAGCTCGTTCCATTTTTGGGTACGAATCAGATCGAACCAACGATGACCTTCTCCAAAATATTCACGGGAACGTTCTGCTAAAATATAATTAATATCAATGTTGGCAGGAGTAGCAGCTACCATTGCAGCACTATTATCCGCAACAAATGCTGCATTGTTCTTGTTAGAAAATCTCCATTTTCCAGCTCTTGCACGGATCACATTAATAAGATCCCTTGCACTTTTACCGGCTACTGTTGTTGCTCCTTTAACTGCCGCTTCCGCTGCAATAAAATAAAGTTCTGAGAATTTGGCAATTTTGAATGGACGGGTGCTGGTAGCATTCGGTTGACCCAGCCCGGTACCATTATCAGTACGATAAACTCCCAGCTTCCAAAGGCCCGGATATACAATTCTGCTTATACCACGGGGGTTAATTACAAAATCAGCTCTGCCTGGCAATCTGCCAGCTCCAACATTATTAGATGTTTTACCCGGAAAATTTGCCCCGGAAGGATAAACAATATTGGGTGTTTCTGATTCATCCTCCAGAAAACTCAATACCGGCTGTCCCGGGGTAATTGGCAGATCATTAGCATTATATAGAACTGGATTAGGCGTTCCTCCTTTAGGCCAGTTCCCCCTGTAAACAGTAGTGAATGTACCATCGTAACGGGCATCCAATGTTTTTTCTGCAAAAGTATTTGTAAAAACTCCAATAGGTGGTGCCATACGGGTGTAAGGACGTCCCAATGCCTGAACGGCTTCCCGCTGAACAGAGCTAACAGCACTTCCTGTTCCATCGGCATTTGGTGCACTTCTTATTACCGTATAATTCCAGTTAACCATCCAAAAAGCTCCGTTTCTTCCATTACCTGATTCACTATCGAAGCAATTAAGACAAGCACCATTGTACGTTTCGTTTTCCTGTGTATGATCAGCATACAACATCATTTCCTTGTTGCGATCATTACCTCCAACATGCAAATCATAAAAAGTATTCTCTAAACCGAAAGGACCCGGATTGTCTATTCCTTGTACAGCTATATCATATGCTTTTTGAAAATAGAAGGCCGCAGTTTGGCCATCAGGGTCAGTTCTTGCTGAAGCAGGATAAGTGGGGATGTTATTAGGATTTTGTAACCACCAGGCGTAAGTTAAATAAGCTTTCGCCAGATATAGACGTGCCAGCGTTCTAGTGGCTCCACCTGTTACCCTACCAGTAACTGGCAAATCGTTTATTGCTATCAGCAAATCGGGAAATATTGCTTTTGTATAAACTTCAGGAACTGTATTACGTATAGATTTTCTTGAAGCAGTAGTATTGAATTTGAGTTCTCCCGCACCTAAATCCAACGGCACACCTCCAAATGTTTGTACTAACAAAAAGTAATCAAAAGCACGGAAAAACCTTGCTTCAGCTATTAATGATGGAGGAATAGAACTCACGGCAACTGCATTTTCTATAATACCGCTAGCTGTATTAATATTAGAAAAAGCAGTTCCCCATAAGGCATCAGAACGGCTACTGGCTGCGGTTAGATTGCCTACACCACTATAATCCATATCTCTGAAATTACCATCGGCGCTTTGGGCCCATGTATATTCATCAGTACCGGTTTCTAAAGAGTTATAATAATAAGGTTGCCCATAAATAAAGCGTAAGTGACCATACATAGATGTAACGCCACCCTGAACACCCTTTTCAGTTTTGAAGAATTCAGGAGTATAAGTACTGCGGGGCTGCTCATCCAAAATTTTCTTACAACCTGAAGAAAAAATCAGCATAAACAGGGCCGTAGCTATAAAAGATTTTATTTGTATATGTTTCATATTCGTTTGTTTTAAAAGGTCAAATTAACACCAACAATAAAATTGCGGGTTGATGGAGTATTATATCCTACAGTAAGGATACGTCTCAAATTTTGACTAAGGTTTACTGACGCATTTTCATTACCGAATGAGTTTGTCTCAGGATCCAATCCCGACTCTTTGTGAAACTCAGAGAACATTACAAATGGATTTTGAGCAGTAACATACATCCTCATTTTAAGATCAGGATTTTTTATAAGACTTCGGCTAAAGTCATACCCGAGTGTAATGGTGCGTATTTTCATGAAACCACCATCGAAGTAGCTGAGGGTGCTGGCATATTTTGGATTATCGTTACTGATGATGCCGCCCGGTTTGGGATATTTAGCACCGGTATTATCAGGCGTCCAATAATCTACGTTGATATTGTTTCTACGACCGCTTAATAAATTAAGATAACCGTTAGAACCATGAATGGTGCTAAAGAGAATACCACCATTTCTATAAAAACCAACAATGCCCAAATCAAATCCTTTATAAGCAACACGGGTATTAAATCCTCCCTGGAATTTAGGATCTACATTGAAAACTTGCCTGTCAGCAGTTCCAATTGCTCTTACGGGTGAACCATCAGGATTGTAGGCCCCTGTGTATTCTACTTTTATTGACCCTATTATTTGTTGATCTGTGCCTGGCTCAAGAATAGTCCGATACGGATCTTTATCCTGCCATAAACCAATTCTCTTATAATCGAAAATAGCGTTAATATTATATCCAACAAACCACCAGTTTCCTTCATCCCTTGTTTGTCCGGAAGCAAGTGATACCAATTTGTTTTTATTGGTATAGAAGTTAAATCCTGCTTCCCAGGTCCAGCCATTTTTATTGTCGATAATGGTACCATTTAATGCAAGCTCAAACCCTTTGTTTTGAGTAGCTCCGATATTAGAAGCAATACTTCCTACACCAGCTGTTGGAGGCAAACCAAGACCCAAAAGAATATCTTCTGTTTTAGTTACATAATATTCAATAGTACCCGATAAGCGATTTTTTAAAATGGAGAAATCTAGACCGAAGTTCAACGTTTTGGAGAACTCCCAACCCAGCTCAGGATTGGGCAGTTGTGAAACAAAAAAACCGGTTGCATAATTGGTAGGACCAAAATTATAAGGTCTTGTGCTTAATTGGCCAAGTGTAGAATAAGGAGCAATCGCCTGGTTAGATGTTTGTCCAAAACCTGCTCGCAATTTCAAACTATTTATGAAAGAAATATTTTTCATAAACGATTCATTTGCGATATTCCATCCTACAGATACAGCCGGATACGTATTCCATTGCTTTCCTTTGGCCAATCTGGATGAAGCATCCGAACGGACAGTAGCTGAAATCATATAACGATTGTCGTATGAATACATAACACGACCCATCGCCGACATTAATCCCCATAGCTGATAATCCTGATTAGCCGGGTTAATTGTTAATTGACCATTAGCCTGACCAAGGTTATAATATTGAAATGCATCAGCAGGAATATCCAAGGCTGACATATTTGAACGATTATATTTATTTTGTTCTGCAGAATATAATGCAACTGCATTAACAGTATGCTTTCCACCAAAAGTTTGGTCGTAAGAAAGAATATTTTCCAATGTCCAGTGATTGGTTTGTCTGTTATCAACAGACGCATTTGACACCGTATTAGGATTTAAACCATCGCCTACTCCTGGGCCAGTATATGCCCCACCAGTAGTTTGTACGAAATCCAGACCGAGGTTTACTCTGTACTTTAACCCATCAAGAAATGGAGCTTTCACTTCCCCATAAATAGCATTGTATGATGCGAAGCCACGGTTTTCGTTAATCCACTGGCTATTGTCTCTTAAATTTTCCACATGATCTTTTGTAAAAACATATTGGTTGTCTAATATCATCCGGATAGATCTTTTCATTGTACCATCAGGATTATACGGTGTAGATATAGGAGACATGCTTAAGTTGCTATATAGACCAACCTGGTTTCCTTCGCTTTTATTAAAATTTGTATTAGTAGTAAACCCAAAACGAAAGTGTTTGCCTACCGCCTGATCCAATGATCCACGCAATGAATAGCGTTTGTATAATTGAGTAGGTATTACTCCCTGGTTATGATGATAACCAGCACCAAAATTGTAGCTGCCGGTTTCGGAACCGCCCGATAAGCTTACGTTATGATCTGTAACTATACCAGTTCTGTAAAACAGATCTTGCCAATCGGTATTTATATCGTTTGATTCATCTTGACCGTTGGTATATAATCCAGCTGTCGTACGCAGTTTTATAAACTGAGGTCCATCCATCATTGGGTATTTAGCAAATACTTCCTGAGAACCAAGATAACCGCTATAGTTTATGCGGGGCTTTCTGTTCTTGGATCCTTTATCTGTTGTAATAAGTATAACTCCGTTTGCACCACGAGACCCATAAATAGCAGTTGCAGAAGCATCTTTAAGGATCTCAATACTTTTTACATCGTTGGGGTTGATGTCAGCAATTGAACCTATGAAAGGTATACCATCAAGAACTATTAATGGATTATTATCAGCACTCAACGACCTTGTACCTCTGATACGGATTTGCATGGTAGCACCCGGACGAGTCGAAGTTTGCGATAATTCCACACCAGCCAAACGTCCTTGTATGGCTTGTGAAATATTAGGAGCAGGAACTTCCCGCATCTTGTCGCCACCAATTGAAGCAACCGAACCTGTGATAGCTTCCTTACGTTGCGAACCATAACCAACTACAATTACTTCACCCATATCCTTGAAGCTGGATTGTAGTTGAATATTAACCTGATTGTCATCGCCCACTTTTATTTCACGGTCGGTAAAACCAACATTAGAAATAATAAGTGTAGCTCCTTTAGCGGCAACAATTGAAAAATTTCCATTGTTGTCGGTGATAGTGGTAGTGGAGCCGCCTTTAACCTGTACGGTAGCGCCGGCTACTCCTGCACCAGATTCATTGGTTACTTTTCCAGTAACAATGTTGTTTTGCGCATGTGCCATCGAAGGCATTGCCAGCAAAACCACTAATAGTGCGGTCGTAAACATCAACAGTTTCGACCCCAGTTTTTTTAGTGGGAGCATTTGTTTTTGTTTGATTATTTTTTTCATGTTTCTCATTTTGGCAAGTAAAAGAGGTTTTGTTAGTTGAATATAATTGCAGTAATGGTTAGTAAATTATGCGTCGCTGATTAATCGTAAAGGGAGAAGAATTGCCAATGACTCCAGATGAAGAGTAGCAGTTAAAAAAGTCAATACGGGATGATCCCGGTAATTGGATCCGTCATTTATCATATAGCAGCATGGCATAAAAAAAATGAATTGGCGCTGGGCAATCGTCACATTTTCTACATCTCAAAACGAATATAGGATTTTTTTTAAAAATTGCAACCGATTGCAATTATTTTTAAAAAATTTTCCTTTCCCGAAAAATGATGCTATATATATAATACCATGTGCTTCCTTTTCGAAGAAGGGATAAAAGGGATAAACAAGAGCAAACGAGAAAATCTTCCTATGAAAACTGAAATTATTTTATTTAATTTCAAAATATTTATTTCGATTGTAAGCCTGTTTCCATAATTTTAATACTCAGTATTTTCTGTATTTTAGCTGCAACCGATTGCAAATGAAGCCAAAAAAAGAGGTCACTATCTATGACATTGCCCAAAAGTTGGCATTATCCTCTGCTACCGTTAGTCGTGGTTTGCAGGACAATCCTTCTATCAATAAGAATACCCGGAAAAAGATCCAGGAAGCCGCTAAAGAATTAGGCTATCGTCATAATACATTTGCCAGCAGCCTTCGCAAACAAAAGACAAATACTATAGGTGTTATTGTACACGAATTGAATAGTAACTTCATTACCTCTGTATTAGCAGGTATAGAAAAAGTAACTACTGAAGCAGGATACGATCTTATTATTGCCCACTCTTCCGAAAGCTTTGAAAAAGAAGCTGCCAATGCACTGAACCTTTTTCATAAACGGGTAGATGGCCTAATTGCCTCCTTAGCATTTGATACAAAAGGATTGGACCATTATGATGCCTTCGAAGAAAAAGGTATTCCGATTGTATTTTTTGACCGGGTTGAAGAGAATACAGAAAGCACTAAAGTCATTATTGATAACTACAAATGTGGCTACCAGGCCACGCAACATTTAATAGACCAGGGTTGTAAACGCATTGTGCTGGTAACAGCCAACCTTAAACGTAACGTATATGCGCAACGTCATAAAGGATATACAGATGCCCTGTACGATAATGAAATCCCTTATGAAAAAAGCAGGGTTCTTATTAAAGACCTGAGTGAACAATGTGGTGTGGAAGCTGCTTTGCAAATTTTGAAAATGAAGCCATTCCCAGATGGGGCTTTTATTACCAACGACTTCTCTGCAGCAGTTTGTATGCGTACACTAAAAGAAAATGGTATCAATATTCCTGAAGATATTGCCGTGGTCGGTTTTAACAATGATGCTATCAGTAAAATAATAGAACCTCAATTAACCACTGTTAACTATCCCGGTATTGATATGGGAGAAATAGCAGCCCGCAACCTCATCAACCATTTAAAAGGTGTATCAAATATTAAACATACCAATACCATTGTTGTACGGTCTGATCTGATCATTCGTAAATCTTCTCTGAGGAATCAACCTAAATCTGGAAAAAGCTAATATTGTTATGAAAAAAAAATTCCTGTTTCTACTGCTATTATTATCTGGTACTTTTCTTTTTGCAGAAGACGGATATGATTTATGGTTGCGGTATAAACCGGTAAACAAAATAGTACTTTCTAAATATAAACAAGCGATACAGGCATTACACATTCCCGGCACTTCACAAACCATAACAGCTGCAAAAGAAGAATTAATAACTGGACTAAAAGGGTTGTTACAAACATCTATCTTACTCACAACCACAATAAAAAACAATGGTACTATTGTAGCAGGAACATCTTCTTCCTCTCCTGTTATTAAATCACTAGATCTTCAATCAGATCTTTCAAAGATTGGCAACGAAGGATTTTTAATTTTTTCCAAAACTATAAATGGAAAGAATTGTATTGTAATAACGGCAAACACAGATATAGGTATTCTTTATGGTGTATTTCATTTCCTACGTTTACTTCAAACAGAACAAAGTCTCGACAATTTAAATCTCTCATCTTCCCCAAAACTTCAATTACGCCTACTTAATCACTGGGACAACTTAAACAGAACCGTTGAAAGAGGTTATGCAGGATTTTCTTTATGGAACTGGCATACTTTACCAGGTCTCATTGATAAACGCTATATAGATTATGCTAGAGCCAATGCATCTATCGGTATCAACGGCACTGTACTTACCAATGTAAATGCAAATGCCACCATTCTCACCGCTCCGTATCTAACCAAAGTAGCCGCCCTCGCAAATACATTCCGGCCTTATGGTATAAAAGTGTATTTAACGGCCCGCTTTAGTGCACCAATAGAAATTGGTGGATTAAAAACAGCTGATCCTTTAGATGAAGGAGTCCGCAACTGGTGGAAAGAAAAAGCAAGAGAAATATATTCTTACATCCCTGATTTTGGCGGCTTCCTGGTAAAAGCTAACAGTGAAGGACAACCGGGGCCACAGGATTATAAACGTACACATGCTGATGGTGCAAATATGTTAGCCGATGCCGTAGCACCTTTTAACGGCATTGTAATATGGAGAGCATTTGTATATGCAGCAGAAAATCCTGTTGATCGCCATAAACAAGCTTATGACGATTTTGTTCCATTGGATGGAAAATTCCGAAGCAACGTAATGGTGCAGGTAAAAAATGGTGCTATAGATTTTATGCCACGGGAACCTTTCCATCCGCTATTTGGCGCTATGCCCAAAACTCCATTGGTGATGGAGTTCCAGGTAACACAGGAATATTTAGGACAAGCTACGAACCTTGTGTATTTAGCTCCCCTATTCAAAGAAGTATTAGACAGTGATACATACAGCA
This sequence comes from Chitinophagaceae bacterium IBVUCB2, assembly GCA_002127295.1. Lineage (GTDB taxonomy): Bacteria > Bacteroidota > Bacteroidia > Chitinophagales > Chitinophagaceae > JJ008. The sequence continues at coordinate 331,222 of NFUV01000002.1, read as the reverse complement.
ATGGCAAAGGAAGCACTGTTGCAAAAGTTATTGATGGAAGTTTAAATAATCACCGGTTAAGTGGAATGGCCGGTGTTTCCAATATCGGCAACGACATCAACTGGTGCGGCCATCCTTTTGCACAGTCAAACTGGTATGCTTTGGGAAGATTGAACTGGGATTATAATTTATCCAGCGAAAAAATTGCGGATGAATGGCTGCGAATGACGTTTACGAATAATGGATCGTTTATTAGCAGCGCAAAAAAAATGATGCTGGAAAGCCGGGATATAATGGTACAATATTCAAATCCCAACGGACTACATCATATTATGGGCACAGGCCATCATTATGGCCCCGCACCATGGGTAAGTAATTTAAACAGGCCCGAATGGAACCCTGTTTATTATCACAAAGCAGATAGTATTGGTCTTGGCTTTAACAGGACCAGCACTGGCAGCAATGCTATTGCACAATATTTTCCGGAGGCAAGAAAACTTTGGGAAGACATCAACAGTTGCGATGAAAAATATTTACTATGGTTTCATCATGTGTCCTGGAATTTCAAAATGAAAAGCGGCAGGACACTCTGGAATGAGCTCTGCTTTCAATATTATACCGGCACAGAACGGGTAAAGCAAATGCAACAAAGCTGGAATGTATTAAAACAGTTCGTAGATGTCGACCGCTTTGAACATGTAAAACAATTATTAGGCATTCAATACAACGAAGCAGTGTGGTGGAGAAATGCCTGCTTATTATATTTTCAGACATTCAGCAAAATGCCAATCCCTTCTCACTATGAAAAGCCCGATAAAACACTGGAGTATTACAAAAGTTTGCGGTTTCCGTTTGCTCCGGGTAACTAATGTGATTCGCATAAATTGAAATTTATATAATGACAACAACGCTTAAAAAAGTTGCCATCGTCACAGGTGGTGGCTCTGGTCTTGGTTTTGCCATTGCTCAAAAATTTGTTCAACAGGGCATCACCACCATCATTGCAGGAAGAGATAAAGCAAAGTTGGATACTGCTAAAGAAAAGCTGGGTGAACTATGTTTTGCAATGTCCTGTGATGTAAGCAACCTCTCTTCTGTTCCGGTATTTGTTACAGATGTAATTAAACAATTTGGGCAAATTGATATTCTCGTCAACAATGCCGGTATCAATATGAAAAAAGAATTTACCGATGTTACAGATGAGGATTTTCAAAAGATCATCACTACAAACCTTACGGCTGTATTTAGCATCAGCAGAGAAGTAGTTAAACAAATGCTGGTACAACAATCCGGTTGTATCATCAATATCAGTTCCATGGCAGCACAATATGGATTACCAAAGGTGATCGCTTATTCGGCCAGCAAAACTGCTATTGACGGCATGACAAGAGCCATGGCGGTTGAGCTTTCTCCAAAAGGAATTCGGGTAAATGCCATTGCACCAGGATTTATTTATTCAGAAATGACTGCAAAAGCATTGGACAGTGATCCGGAAAGAAAAGCAAAAGTATTTGGGCGAACACCAATGGGCATCATGGGACAACCAACTGATATTAGTGAAGCAGCATATTTCTTAGCAAGTGATGCTGCCAAATATATCACCGGTGTTGTATTACCGGTTGATGGTGGGAATAGCATTGGGTTCTAAATTGAACGAAATGAAAAGTTGCTTTATAACATTGTATTTCATTTTTCTTGTATTTGCTGCCACAAGTCAACAAATAACTGGAGAAAAATTATCTGCCAATACATTTGCATTGGGCAATAGTGTTATCTGTGTGGATACTGATGATCTTTCATTGGTTCAATTGGCAGCTGGTTTTTTACAAAAAGATATAGAAGCAATTACTGATAACAAACCAATACTACAGTCCAGTCTTCCGAATAAAGCAACAACAGTTATCATAATTGGTTCCCTGGAGAAATCATCGCTTATCCAGGCATTGATAAAAACAAATAAAATAAAATCGGCTTCGCTTACTAATAAATGGGAAGCCTACACAATTCAAACCATCGGCAATCCATTTAGTGGCATCGCAAATGCAATTGTAATTACCGGCAGCGACAGAAGAGGAATCGCTTATGGTGTATTTGAATTATCCAAGCAAATCGGTGTTTCACCCTGGTATTGGTGGGCAGATGTACCTGTTAAAAAGAAAGAGACGATTTACATTAATAAAAACACTTCTGTCACTGATCTGCCCAGGGTAAAATACCGTGGCATTTTTATTAATGATGAAGCCCCTGCCCTTTCTAACTGGAGTAGGGAAAAATTTGGCGGCTTCAATCATAAATTTTACGAAAAGGTTTTTGAACTCCTCCTGCGGTTGAAAGGCAACTATATCTGGCCTGCCATGTGGGGCAATGCATTTTATGATGATGATTCATTAAATATTAAAACAGCAGATGAATATGGCATAGTGATCGGCACCTCTCACCACGAACCACTAATGAGAGCACATGACGAATGGAGAAGGTATGGCAACAAACAAAAATGGAATTATGACAGCACTGAAAAAGGATTAAAAGAATTTTGGAAAAGCGGCATGGAAAGAGCCTGGAATGAAAAAATTGTGAGTGTAGGAATGAGGGGCGATGGTGATGAACCCATGTCGAGAGAAACTGCAACTGCACTGTTAGAGAGAATTGTAAAAGATCAACGGGAGATCATCGCCGATGTTACCGGCAAACCTGCTTCGCAAACACCACAGCTATGGGCATTGTATAAAGAAGTACAGGATTATTATGATAAAGGAATGCGGGTACCGGATGATGTTACATTGCTATTATGTGACGACAACTGGGGCAACTTAAGAAAACTCCCAAAGCTTACCGATGCACCAAGAAAGGGCGGCTACGGAATTTATTATCATTTTGATTATGTGGGTGGACCCAGAAATTATAAATGGCTTAATACAAATCCGCTTCCGAGGATATGGGAGCAAATGCACCTGGCATGGCAGCATAATGTAAAAGACATATGGATCGTAAATGTTGGAGATATAAAACCCATGGAATTCCCAATTTCTTTCTTTTTAGATTATGCATGGAATCCGGAAAAAATTGATGCTGATGATCTGCAAAAATATTCCCAACAATGGGCAACAGATAATTTTGGTAAAGCTTATGCAAAAGAAATTGCAGAACTGTTGGCTGGCTACGCTAAATATAATGGACGAAGAAAACCAGAACTGCTGGATGCAAATACCTATAGTTTAAATTATAATGAATGGAATAATGTTGTAACTGATTACAACAATTTACTTACAAGAGCAGAAAAAGTAAATAGCCAACTCCCGGCTCAATACAGGGATGCCTTCTTTCAATTGGTACTACATCCAATAAAAGCCTGCGCTAACCTGAATGAAATGTATTACAACGTGGCGCTTAACAAGGAAGCCTATAAAAATAAATGGGAAGAAGCCAATCTATATGCAGATAAAGTAAATCAACTATACATAAACGATTCATTAATCACTCTTGCCTATCATCAATTGAACAATGGCAAGTGGAATCATATGATGAGCCAGACACATATTGGCTATACTTATTGGCAGCAACCTGCAAAGCAAAAAATGCCAGAAGTAAAATATCTGCCAAAAGATTCAGCTACTAATCTGAATGATTCGACGGTTATTGCAAATACATATTATGATAAGAAAATTCATAATCTTACCAATAAAAACATATTTTATGAAAATGATAATTATGTCTCTATAGAAGCCAATCATTTCACAAAAGCAGTTAATACCAATGGCATCACCTGGAAAATTTTACCCGATCATGGGAGAACAGGCTCTGCTATCACAAGCTTCCCTGTTACTGCTAATCAACAAAAACCGGGTGGCTCATCAGCACATCTTCAATATCAGATATATACTTATAGCAAAGACAGTGTAACCATAAATTGCTACTTCTCTCCGACTTTAAATTTTCACAATGCGGTAGAAGGTTTGCAATATGCCATTTCAATTGACGATGAAACACCACAAATTTTCAGCATCAACAAAGAAGATAAAAACAGCATCAGTGGCATCTGGAACAAATGGGTAGCCGAAAGCATAATCATTAAATCAAGTAAACATAAACTACTGCAACCGGGTAAGCATACGGTGAAATATTGGGTAGTAAGTCCGGCAGTGGTGTTGCAAAAAATAGTTTTGGATTTTGGAGCTGTCAAACAAAGCTTTCTGGGTCCGCCTGAAACATTGTATCAACAGAAAAAATAAAATAATGATAAAACGATTTTTTATTCCTGTACTATGTGCCACAAGTTTATTGCTGTCTTCTTGTGCAAGCAGTCAAAAAAATTCAGCTACACAACCAATCCCTTCTTTAAAAGAAATATTTAAAAATGACTTCGCTATAGGAACTGCTTTAAATACCGCACAAATTGAAGAAAAAGATGCAAAGGTTGATGCATTGATAAAACAGCAATTCAATATGGCTACGCCAGAAAATATTATGAAAGCGGAGATCATTCACCCGCAATGGGATAAATATGATTTTACGGTTGCCGACAAAATGATCGAATACGGTGAAAAAAATAATATAAAAATTAATGGACATACACTTGTCTGGCATAGCCAGTTACCGGCTTTTGCAAGAAATATTAAAAATGTGGATTCATTTAAAACCTTTTTCAGCAATCACATCAATACGGTAGCTGGTCGTTACAGCGGAAAAATATTTTCCTGGGATGTGGTGAACGAAGCACTTAATGAAGATGGCACTATGCGTAAATCTATTTTCTTAGATAGGCTGGGCGATAATTTTGTAACTGAAGCATTCCGTTTGGCCGCTGCCGCATCACCTAATACCGAACTTTATTACAACGATTACAATAATGAACAACCAGCTAAACGGGCAGGATGTATTGCATTAGTAAAAAAAGTACAAGCTGCCGGAGTTCGCATTGATGGCGTAGGTATTCAAGGGCATTGGCATGCAGGCAAGGTTCCATTTAAAGATATTGAAGCAAGTATTTTGGAATACTCAGCATTAGGATTAAAAGTAATGTTCACCGAAGTAGACATTGAAGTGTTACCCAGGAATTTTTCCGGAGCCGATGTAAGCCAGCGGATGAAAGAAGACCCCTCATTAAATCCATACGTTAACGGGTTGCCCGATAGCGTACAACAACAATTAGCCAATGATTATGCAGCCTTATTCAATCTTTTCTTAAAGCATAAAGACAAAATAACAAGAGTAACTTTCTGGGGTGTAGATGATGGTCAGAGTTGGTTGAATGGCTGGCCGGTAAGAGGAAGAACCAATCATCCGTTATTATTTGACAGAGCATTACAACCAAAGCCTGCATTTTATAAAGTGATAGAAACAAAAAAGAACGAAAAAAAAGGCTTCTGATTTTTTAAACCCAATCTACAACATGAGTACTAACGCTTCACAGAAATTAACGGTATTTGAAAAGATAGGCTATAGTCTTGGCGATTTAGCAGCTAACCTTGTATTTCAAACACTGGTGACCTACCTTGCCTATTTCTATACTGATATTTATGGGCTCGATGCAAAACATGCTTCTGCCATTACACTTACTGTAGGACTTATTGCTGCCTTTGCATTTAATCCAATAGTTGGTGCTTTGGCAGACAGAACTAATTCGAGGTGGGGAAAATTCAGACCATGGATATTGTGGACAGCCATTCCGCTTGGTGTAATAGCACTACTCGCATTTAGTACTCCCGATTTTTCATACAAAGGGAAAGTGATTTACGCAGTTGTAACTTATACTTTACTCCTTCTATTTTATGCAGCAAACAACCTTCCTTACTCTGCATTAAGTGGTGTAATTACTGGCGACATGAAAGAACGAAACAGCATGTCGGCCTATCGTTTTGTTGCGGTAATGTTTGCACAATTCTTTGTACAGGTTTTTATGTACTCGATCATAATCTCTGCCGGGAATGGCGACAAAGCAGCTGGTATTGAAAAAGTGATGACATGGCTGGCCATTATAGGAACAGTTATGCTGATCATAACTTTTCTAACCACTAAAGAAAGAATTGTCCCAAAGCCTGAACAAAAATCAAGCTTGAGCGAAGACTTAGGTGATTTGAAAAAGAACAAACCATGGTTCATTATGTTACTATTGACCACCCTTGTATTTATTACATTGGCAATGAAAGGTGGCGGTTACGTTTATTACTTCGAAAATTATGTAGATAAAGAAAGCCTTACCAAATTTATCATTCCAGTTACAGATGCTTTATCCCGAATTGGTATGAATTTCTTTGGAGAAGATCCTGTATCAGCAGGCTTTGGACTTTTCAATGCCGGTGGAATCTTATTCATGATAATTGGTATCACCTTATCAAAACCTTTAGCAGATAAATACGGTAAAAGAGATGTGTTTGGTATCGCACTGGTCATCTCCACATTTTTTATTCTTATCTTTTATTTCTTTCCAGCGAAGTCAACAGGATTAATGTTTACATCGCAAATACTACACGGATTTTTCTATGGTATAACTATTCCATTATTATGGGCTATGATAGCAGACGTAGCAGATTACAGCGAATGGAAAAACAATCGAAGAGCTACAGCAATTATTTTCTCAGCGATGATGGTGGGTTTAAAGGCCGGATTGACTATTGGAAGTTCATTACTTACCTGGATATTGGGAATATATGATTATATACCGAACAGTACCAGCGGCCAAACAGCAACAGCCGTAAATGCTTCTAAACTGTTGGTGAGCATTTATCCAGCTATTCCATTTTTAGTGGGTGCTGCCTTGCTTTTCTTTTATAAGATCAATAAAAAAATGGAAGTACAGATTGAAAGCGATTTAAAACTGCGTCGTAGTGCTTAACTAAAAATTATACCCACAAACTTATAACTTAAAAATGCCAGAAGATCCGATTGACCATATTGATTTTGACAAGTTGAATCATCGTGCCATTTCACAGCCGCTTATTAAAGATATTTATACAGCCGATCCATCAGCACATGTGTTCAATGGAAAAATTTATATCTATCCATCACATGATATAGATGCTGGTGATGCGTTTGATGATTTGGGAAGTCATTTTGCTATGGAAGATTATCATGTACTGTCCATGGACACTCCCGAAAGCGAAGCGGTAGATAATGGTGTTGCTCTTCATGTTAAAGATGTACCCTGGGCCAATAAACAAATGTGGGCACCCGATGCTGCGGAGAAAGATGGCACTTACTATTTATTCTTTCCGGCAAAAGATCATGATGACATCTTTCGCATTGGAGTAGCCACAAGCAAATCACCTGTTGGTCCATTTACAGCACAACCCGAAGCTATCCAAGGAAGTTTTTCTATTGATCCAGCTGTTTTTAAAGATGAGGACAGCAATTACTATATGTACTTTGGCGGAATTTGGGGTGGCCAGTTACAACGCTGGAGAACCGGCAGTTTTAAAAGCCAACAACCAGAAAGCCCCGTTGCTTTCTTACCAAAAGATAACGAACCAGCTTTGTGCGCAAAAGTTGTAAAGCTCTCCAATGATCTGTTGGCATTTACTGAAACACCAAAGAATTTGATCATTACGGACGAAGATGGGAGTCCGTTGCTTGCCGGAGATACGGATCGCCGTTTCTTTGAAGCAAGCTGGATGCATAAATACAACGGCAAATACTATTTCAGCTATTCAACTGGCGATACACATTATATATGTTATGCTATTGGAGATAATCCATACGGCCCGTTCAAATATGCAGGAATAATTTTAAACCCCGTTGTTGGATGGACCTCACACCATTCCATTTGCGAATTTGATCGCAAATGGTATTTATTTTACCATGACTCCAGTTTATCAAAAGGCGTTACACATTTACGAAGTGTAAAAGTCACAGAAATAACATACGATGAAAATGGTTTCATCCAAACAATAGATCCTTACAAATCACAATAACTAAATGCCGACGACAATGATGAAAAAATATATAACGATTGTACTGGTATTAGCCAGTGTGTATGGAAATGCACAGGATTATAAAGCTTTTCCCATGTGGAACCATAAGCTTCCGGTTGAAAAAAGAGTCAACGATGTTGTAAGTCGCTTAACGCTGGAAGAAAAAGTGGCGCAAATGCTCAATGCAACACCGGGTATTCCACGATTAGGAATTTTGCCGTATGAATGGTGGAATGAAGTGCTGCATGGTGTAGCAAGAACCCCATTTAAAGTAACCTCCTTTCCACAGGCCATTGGTATGGCGGCCACCTGGGATACTAATTCTTTGCATCGCATGGCAGATTATTCTGCATTAGAAGGAAGAGCCATTCATAACAAAGCAATTGAAACAGGAAAAACAGGTGATCGTTATCTTGGATTAACCTACTGGACACCCAATATTAATATTTTCAGAGATCCCCGTTGGGGAAGAGGACAAGAAACATACGGCGAAGACCCATTCCTGACTGCTATGCTGGGAAAAGCATTTGTCCGGGGATTGCAGGGCGAAGATCCAAAGTATTTAAAAGCAGCAGCCTGTGCCAAACATTTTGCAGTGCATAGTGGACCAGAACCGTCACGGCACTCAGATAATTTCAATCCCTCTGCTTATGATTTATGGGATACCTACTTGCCTGCCTTCAAAGAATTAATTGTGAACGCAAACGTAGCTGGTGTAATGTGTGCATACAATGCTGTGAATACACAACCTTGTTGTGCCAGTGATTTATTAATGAATGATATTCTTCGCAAGCAATGGAAATTTACCGGGTATGTAACAAGTGATTGCTGGGCAATTGATGATTTTTTTCGCTATCATAAAACACATAAAGATGCAACAGTGTCTGCTGTAGATGCTGTAATGCATGGAACAGATGTGGAATGTGGTCAGACCGTTTATAAAACTTTAGTAGAAGCAGTTAAAACAGGCTTGATAAAAGAAGAGCAATTAGATATTTCCTTAAGAAGATTGTTTACGATACGTTTCCGCCTGGGTATGTTTGACCCCTCATCCATGGTAAAATATGCGCAAACACCTGCCTCAGCATTAGAAGCACCAGCACACAAAGCACATGCGTTGAAGATGGCACAACAATCAATTGTATTGTTGAGAAACGAGAACAATACGTTGCCATTAAGTAAGAATATGAAAAAAATTGTAGTCCTTGGACCAAACGCTGATAATTCTATTGCAGTATTGGGCAATTATAATGGCATTCCAACACAGGTTATAAGTGCTTTGCAGGGAATAAAAGATAAAGTAGGTAGCGGAGCGGAAGTGGTGTATGAGAAAGCGATCAATTTTACGAATGATACATTGTTAGTGTATGCTGATGTGAAAAGTCAATTCCGGTGGGAAGGCAAACAAGGCTTTAAAGCCGAGTATTTTAATAATAAGGAAATGAACGGCGAGCCAGTAGCCGTGCAAATAGAAAAAGAAATTGATAATTTCTGGCAAGAAGGAGAAGGCATGGTTGGAGCTATGAAAGCAACTAATTTTTCTGCCAAATACAGCAGCGATTTTACCCCCACACAGGATGGCGATATTACATTTGAAGTAGAAGCTGATGATGGCTACCGCTTTTTGATCAACGGTAAAGAAATATTGAATGCATGGCAACGCAATCGCTGGGGTGCCAGAACCTATAAGTTAGAAACAAAGAAGGATTCTGTTTACAAAATTGTGTTAGAGTACTGGCAAGGTGATGGCAAAGCGAATGTGAGATTAAGAACAGGAAATTTTGAAAAAACAAATTTTGCAGCCTTGACCAACCGTGTAAAAGATGCTGATGCTATTGTTTTTGTTGGTGGCATATCGCCCCAATTAGAAGGCGAAGAAATGCGAGTGGATTACCCCGGCTTTAATGGTGGTGATCGTACTTCTATTATGCTACCGGCTGTGCAAACAGAATTTATGAAGGCATTAAAAGAAACCGGTAAACCAGTTGTTTTTGTAATGATGACAGGTAGTGCTATTGCAACTCCGTGGGAAAGTGAAAATATTCCGGCGATTGTAAATGCATGGTATGGCGGACAAAGTGCAGGCACTGCTATCGCAGATGTTTTATTTGGCGATTATAATCCTGCAGGACGATTACCTGTTACTTTTTACAAAAGTGATAGCGATCTGCCATCGTTTATAAGTTATGATATGACAGGAAGAACGTATCGTTATTTCAAAGGAGAAGCATTGTATCCCTTTGGTTATGGATTGAGTTATACAAATTTTACCTATAGTAATTTAAAAGTGCCGTCAGTTATTGCAAAAGGTAAAAACATAACCGTAACTGTTGTTGTAAAAAATACTGGTAAAAAAAATGGAGAGGAAGTAGTACAATTATATACATCCTACAATAACTTAAATGGACTTAACCCTGTGAGGACATTAAAAGGATTTAAACGCATTGCATTAAAAGCCGGAGAAAGCAAAACGATTACTTTCAAATTGACTCCTGAACAATTGTCGCTAATTGATGAAAGGGGTAAAGCATATCAACCAAAAGAAAAATTAACCATAAGCATTGGCGGGGGTCAGCCTGGAGTAAAAAACAAAACAACAAGTAATGTAGTAAGCCGAACATTGACGATACAGTAGTTCTCATTTGATTAAAATGGTCAGATAAATTCAAATAGAAAATTGTGTGAAAGCTAACTTTAGTTCATGAAAAAATACAAGACATTTTTATTTGACCTGAATGGCACCATGATCAACGACATGCACTACCATATCAATGCATGGCACAAATTGCTGAATGGTATGGGTGCTTCCATCAGCCTGGAAGAAACGAAACTGCAGTGTTATGGTAAGAATCATGAATTGCTGGACAGGATTTTCCCCGGCAGGTTCACAGAAGAAGAAAAACAGGTGATCAGTGTGGAAAAAGAAAAGGCTTACCAGGAGGGCTTCAAACCGCATCTGAAATTGCTTGATGGGTTAGATAGTTTTTTGGAAAATACTTACAAAGACAATATTAAAATGGCTATTGGTTCCGCTGCCATCATGATGAATGTAGATTTTGTACTGGATGGTTTGGAACTAAGGAAATATTTCAGTGCTATTGTCAGTGCCGATGATGTGAATATCAGCAAACCCGACCCGGAAACTTTTTTGAAATGTGCTGACAGGTTGAATGTTTTGCCAGCAGAATGCCTGGTATTTGAAGACTCGCCAAAAGGAACTGAGTCGGCCAAAAATGCAGGAATGGATTGTGTGGCGATTACCACCATGCATGTGCCGGAAGAATTTGACAACAGTAATATTATTCGTTTTGCCGCAGACTTTACCGGCGATTTATATGAATTCATTACCCGTAGCTAAGAATAAGAACGTATGCAAGATAAATATGTAATAGGAGTTGATTTTGGAACCGATTCAGTTCGATCTGTTATCATAAATGCTATGAATGGTGCGGAAATTACCGCTGCTGTTGCCTATTATCCCCGCTGGAAAGAGGGGCTATATTGTAATGCATCTGAAAGTCGGTTCCGTCAGCATCCACTTGATTATCTCGAATGTATTGAACAATCCATTAAAGAATGTGTGCAGCATGCAGGAAAAGAAGTTTTCCAACACATAGTTGGACTTTCCGTCGATACTACCGGCTCCACTCCCATTGCAGTAGATGCAAGCGGCACTCCATTATCTATGTTGCCCGGTATGGAAGAAAATGTGAACGGGATGTTTGTGTTATGGAAAGATCATACATCAGTACAGGAAGCTGAAGCAATTAACCAGCATGCAGTCAAGTTCCCAATCAATTACTTAAAATTTGTTGGTGGCATTTACAGCAGCGAATGGTTTTGGGCAAAGCTGCTGCATATCTTAAAGGAGGATGAACAAGTAAGAAATCATATCCACAGCTTTGTAGAGCATTGCGACTGGATTCCTTTTGTGCTGACAGGAGGAAATGATGCGGCACAAATAAAAAGAGGTGTGTGCAGTGCAGGTCATAAATCACTGTGGGCAGAAGAATTTGATGGCCTCCCTCCCAATGAATTTTTTGCTTCACTAGATCCGTTACTTGATGGTTTTACTAATAGACTTTTCACAAAAACATATACTGCTGATAAAGCTGCAGGAATCATTTCTCAGCAATGGGCAAAAAAACTCGGTCTCCCGGAAACTGTAGTAATTGGCATTGGTGCATTTGATTGTCATATGGGAGCAGTAGGCGGACAGATTGAACCTTATTACCTAAGCCGCATTGTTGGCACTTCTACCTGCGACATCATGGTAGCTCCATTAGCAGAAATGGAAGGAAAATTAGTGAGAGGAATTTGCGGACAGGTGAATGGATCTGTAATTCCTGGTATGCTGGGCATGGAAGCCGGACAAAGTGCTTTTGGTGATGCGTATGCATGGTTTAAAAATATGTTGAGCTGGCCATTGAACCAGTTTGTAAAAGATGAAAAAGAAAAAACTGCTATCAGCAATAAGATCATTACTGTATTGAGTGAAGAAGCAGCAAGCCTTCCGCTGCAACAAGGAGATGTACTGGCCAGCGACTGGCTCAATGGCCGCCGCACACCAGATGCTAATCAATTATTGAAAGGAGCTTTCATGAATCTTAATCTCGGAACAGAGGCACCGCATCTTTTCAAAGCATTGGTTGAAGCCACCTGTTTTGGAAGTAAAGCCATTGTAGATCGCTTTACGGAAGAAGGTATTCCGGTAAAAGGTATCATAGCATTGGGAGGTGTAGCTAAAAAATCTACTTATATCATGCAGGTAATGGCAGATGTTTTGGAACAACCGATTCAAGTACACCGGAGTGAACAAACTTGTGCAGCTGGTGCTGCGATGTTTGCAGCTACTGCTGCTGGCATTTATAATAAGGTAGAAGATGCTATGCAAGCCATGGGCAGCGGTTTTGAAAAAACGTATCAACCAAATCCCGAACACACTACGCATTACCGTAAACGCTATGAACAATATAAAAATTTAGGAAACTTTATCAGCGAACAGGTAAGCTCATTCAATGAAACAACAGTTACTATATAAACAATGAAGTACGAACATATACAACAGGAAGCCTTTGAAGCTAATATGCAATTGCCCAAATTGGAACTGGTGCTGTTTACATTTGGTAATGTAAGTGCAGCTGACAGATCACTGGGAGTATTTGCCATAAAACCCAGTGGAGTTGCATATAATGATCTTTCGCCTGCTAAAATGGTGATCGTAGATTTTGAAGGCAAAACAGTTGAAGGCAATCTTCGGCCTTCTTCTGATACGTTAACACATGCTGTGCTTTATAAACAATGGGAAAATGTTGGCGGCATTGCACATACACACAGCACTTATGCTACTGCGTGGGCACAATCACAAAGAGAAATTCCTATCTATGGCACTACTCATGCCGACTATTGCACAGTAGATATTCCCTGTGCAGCACCAATGGAGGATGAAAAGATCAAAGGAAATTATGAATACGAAACCGGATTTCAGATCATCCGCTGTTTTGAAAATAAAAAAATAGATCCCGCTGAAGTGGAAATGATGTTAGTTGGCAATCATGCGCCTTTTACCTGGGGAAAAAATGCAGCGAAAGCTGTTCATAATAGTGCAGTGCTGGAATATATTGCTAAAATGGCTTTTATAACTGAAGGAATAAATCCGGCGGCACAACGAATGAAAGAAGCTTTGATCAAAAAACATTTTGAACGAAAGCATGGCCCCGACAGCTATTATGGGCAATAACAAAAATTATAAAGACCAATACTTTTAAATTATAAACAAATAATAATTATGAAATATCCGTTATTAATTCTTTTTATCTCACTTGTTTTTTTCTCTTGCAAAAGCGGGGAAAAGAAAACAACAGATGCAGGCAAAGCCACTATTACCGAAAAAGCCTTTGGTGAATTTGAAGGTAAACCGGTAACTGAATACACACTTACCAACAATGGCGGAATGCAAGTTAGTATCATTAACTACGGTGGTATTATCAGCCGCATCGTTACTCCTGATAAAGACGGTAATGCAGGAGATGTCGTAACAGGGTTTGAAACATTGGAGGGCTTTTTACAAAAAGGCAATCCATATTTCGGTGCATTGATCGGTCGCTATGGAAACAGAATTGCCAATGCAAAATTTAGCTTAGAGGGAAAAAAATATACTCTTGCCAGCAATGACAATGGCAACTCTTTACATGGCGGAAATAAAGGTTATGATAAAGTTTACTGGAATATTGAAAAACAAGCCGGCGACAGCAGCCTTAAACTAACTTACCTGAGTAAAGATGGTGAAGAAGGCTATCCCGGAAATTTAAATATTACTGTGCTGTATACTCTTTCGGCAGACAATGCACTTAAAATTTATTATACCGCCACCACAGATAAAACAACTCCGGTTAATCTTACCAGTCATGCTTATTTCAATTTGTCAGCAGGAAAAGATTCAACTATTCTAGGGCATGAACTAACCCTGAATGCAAAAGCATACACACCTGTAAATGACAAACTGATCCCTACCGGCGAAATAAAATCAACAACAGGCACAGCAATGGATTTTTCCGTTGCAAAAAAAATCGGAAAAGATATTGACAGTGTGAAAGGTGGTTTTGATCATAACTGGGTACTAGATAAAAATGGTAATGAGCTATCGCTTGCAGCTACATTATATGATGCGGCCAGCGGAAGACAAATGGAAGTGTGGACCACAGAGCCCGGCATACAGTTTTATAGTGGCAATTTTTTAGACGGTACTTTATCACAAACAAAGAATAATACAAAGTATGTAAAGCATGCAGCCCTTTGTCTCGAAACACAGCACTATCCAGATAGCCCGAACCAATCAACCTTTCCTTCTACTCTGTTAAAACCCGGCGAAACCTATCAGCAAACTTGTGTATATAAATTTTCAACCAAATAAAATATGAGCAACTCCATAAAGCAAGCAGAGATATGGTTCATCACAGGCAGTCAACACTTGTATGGTGATGAAATATTAAAAAAAGTGGCTAACCATTCTGCTACCATTGTAAAATCATTGAAGCAGGAAGAAGTCATTCCTGTAAAAATTGTTTTCAAACAGGTATTAACTTCTCCAGAAGAAATATACAATCTCTGTGTGGATGCCAGTTCTTCCAAAAATTGCATTGGCATCATTGCATGGATGCACACTTTCTCTCCTGCAAAAATGTGGATCAATGGGTTGAAGATCTTACATAAACCCCTGCTTCATTTTCATACACAGTTCAACCGTGACATTCCATGGAATGATATTGACATGGACTTTATGAATCTTAACCAGAGTGCTCATGGCGACAGAGAATTTGGTTTCATTATAAGCAGGATGCGAATAAACAGAACAGTGGTGACGGGTCATTGGCAAAACAAAAACACAGTGGGGCAAATAGCAGAATGGACAAGAGCTGCTATTGGCTGGCACGACTGGCAGGGAGCAAAATTTGTTCGCTTCGGAGACAATATGCGGTATGTAGCCGTTACCGATGGCGATAAAGTAGAAGCAGAAATAAAATTTGGATATAGTGTCAACACTTATGGCATTGGGGACCTGGTGGGATATGTAAATAATGTAAAAGAAACTGCCATCACCAAACTTTGTGATGACTATGCCCTGCTGTATTCATTATCTCCCGCATTGAAGAAAGGAAATCCGCAACACCAGTCGCTGAGAGAAGCAGCAAAAATTGAAATCGGTTTGCGCAAATTTTTAACTGACGGAAACTATAAAGGTTTCACCGACACGTTTGAAGATCTGCATGGCATTATGCAACTTCCGGGCATTGCAGCACAACGATTGATGCAGGATGGTTTTGGTTTTTCAGCTGAAGGTGACTGGAAAACGGCAGCACTGGTAAGAGCTATGAAAACAATGGCCACAGGTTTGCCCGGTGGCAATGCATTCATGGAAGATTATACGTATCATTTTGAATCCGGTAATGAAATGGTGCTGGGCAGCCACATGCTGGAAATATGCAGCAGTATAGCTGATGGCAAACCAACTTGCGAAATTCATCCATTGGGAATTGGCGGAAAAGCCGATCCGGTGCGATTAGTATTTAATGTAAAGAGCGGAAAAGCATTGAACGCATCTGTAATTGATATGGGCAATCGCTTTCGTATGCTGATCAATGAAGTGGACGCCATAAAGCCTCCGCAAAAACTTCCAAAACTACCCGTGGCAAGAGTGTTATGGAAACCATTGCCGGATATGCAAACTGGTTGCTCGGCTTGGATATTGGCCGGAGGTGCACATCACACTTGCTATAGCCAGAATCTTAGTACAAACACATTGCAAATATTTGCTGAAATGGCAGGTATTGAATGTATCACTATAAATAAAGAAACAACTATACAGCAGTTGAAGAATGAATTGAAGTGGAATGAAATGTTGTATAAGTAAATAATAAGAACAATAGAACATGAAAAGAATTTTCCTGGCACTGCCGGTATTGCTGGCTGCCCTTTATTCTGCTGCACAAGTAAAACTGCCACGGTTAGTCCAGGATAGTATGATCTTGCAAAGAGATGAAAAGATCAAAATCTGGGGATGGGCTTCAACGAATGAAAAGGTTTCGGTAAAATTTGCTAATAAAACATATAAAACAAAAGCTAGTGCAGAAGGCAATTGGTCGGTACTATTACCAGCCATGAAAGCAGGCGGTCCTTTCAACATGGAAATTACCGGCAAGAATAAAATAACACTGAAAGAAATTTTAATTGGTGATGTGTGGTTTTGCAGCGGTCAAAGTAATATGGTGCATCAACTGAATATTCATGATATCACTTATGCAAAAGATATTAAGGAAGCCAATTACCCGGAGATAAGACAATTTTTAGTTCCCGTTGTCAACAACTTCTCAGGTCCGCAGAATGACTTACCGGGCGGTTCATGGAAAGCAGCTATCGGAGAAAATGTACGGCCATTTTCTGCGGTGGCATATTTTTTTGCCAAAAAACTCTATGATAAATACCGTGTGCCGATAGGCATCATCAATGCAAGTGTGGGCGGTACACCTATAGAAGCATGGACAAGTGAAGAAGGTTTAAAAGAATTTGCAGCTATACAAACTACCATTCAGAGAAATAAAGACACCGCCTACGTTAATGATTTGAACCGTAAAGCTGCAAATGCAAACAGACCTGTAGCATCGAAAGATAAAGGAACAACGGAAAGTCCAAAATGGTTTGAAACAACTTATGTTCCGAAACAGTGGCGTCCAATAAATGTTCCGGGCTATTGGGAAGACCAGGGAATTAAAGACCTCAACGGAGTTGTATGGTATAGAAAAGAAATTGACATTCCGGCATCCATGATTGGAAAACCTGCAAAAGTTTTCTTGGGAAGAATTGTAGATGCGGATGCACTATATATAAATGGTAAACAAGTTGGCAATACAACCTATATGTATCCGCAACGCAGGTATGCTATTGCTGCTGATGTACTAAAGGCAGGCAAAAATATTTTTGTAGTTAAAGTAACCAACAACTCCGGCAAAGGAGGATTTGTTCCTGATAAACCTTATTGCATATTTGCGGACAATGATACCGTTGATCTAAAAGGCACCTGGCAATATAAAGTTGGAGAAGTATTTCTTCCCCGCACTGGCGGTGCTTTTGCTGGCATCAATGCGCAAAATCAACCAACGGCTTTGTATAATGCAATGGTAGCGCCGCTAATTAATTATTCCATTAAAGGAATTCTTTGGTACCAGGGAGAAAGTAATTCAAGCCGTGCTGCTGAATATGTAAGATTGCAACCTGCACAGATTGCTGATTGGAGAAATAAATGGCAGCAAGCTGATATTCCTTTTTTCTTTGTACAGCTTCCCAACTTTATGGATGCAAATTATCTTCCGTCTGAAAGTCAATGGGCAGAGTTAAGAGAAGCACAATTAAAATCGTTATCCGTTCCTAATACAGCAATGGCAGTTGCAATTGATTTGGGAGAATGGAATGATATTCATCCTGATAATAAAAAAGATGTAGGCGAACGTTTAGCCTTAGCTGCACAGAAAATGGGTTATGGAGAAAATATTGTGTACTCCGGGCCTGTTTACGAATCATCAAAAACAGATGGCAATAAAATCATTATCAGCTTTACTCATGTTGGCGGCGGATTAATTAGCAATGATGGAGAAGAATTGGGCGAATTTGCTATTGCCGGTGCCGATAAAAAATTTGTATGGGCCAAAGCAAAAATTGAAGGCGATAAAATTATTGTGTGGAACGATGTTATTTCAAATCCAATGTATGTAAGATATGCATGGGCCGACAATCCAGTGAATCCAAATTTATATAATAAAGAAGGCCTTCCCGCTTCGCCATTCAGAACCGATAAATAATAAAGCAATGAAAAAAATCATTCTCACATTCATCTTAGGAACATTTTGTTGGCAGCTATTATTTGCCCAAAATCGCATTGTACTATTTCCTGAAAAATCCAGGGACACGATCAACAAAAATATTTACGGACATTTTGCGGAGCATCTTGGTCGCTGTATTTATGATGGAATTTATGTAGGTGACAAGCAAAAGAAAATTCCTACTATCAACGGTGTTCGTCTTGATGTAATAGAAGCATTGAAAAAATTAAAGACACCAGTATTGCGCTGGCCGGGTGGTTGTTTTGCCGACATATATCATTGGAAAGATGCCATTGGTCCAAAAGATAAAAGAAAACATATTGAAAATATGTCGTGGGGCAATGTAAGAGAAGACAACAGTTTTGGTACGCATGAGTTTCTCGACTTATGTGAATTGATTGGCGCCGATCCTTATCTCGCTGTAAATATGGGTGGTGGCACCGTGCAGGAAGCGGTTGATTGGGTGCAATATGTAAATCATGGCAATGGCACCAGTTATCTAACAGATATGCGAATGCAGAATGGCAGATCAAAACCCTGGAATGTAAAATACTGGGGCGTTGGTAATGAATCATGGGATTGTGGTGGTCACATGACTGCCGATCATTACGTTAACGAGTACAGGAAGTTTGCCACAATGATGACAAGCTATAGTAATACAGAAGGTTTATTTCGTATTGCTGTTGGTCCCGGCACAGAAGATTATGCATGGACAGAAACTGTAATGCGGAACACTCCGGCAAAACGTATTGATGGTTTATCCATTCATCACTATTCAGTTATTAATTGGTCAAAAAAAGGGTCAGCTACTCAATTTTCTGAAGATGAATATTTCAGAACAATGGAACAGGCATGGAAGATGGAGCGAATGGTGAAAAAGAACAGTGATGTAATGGACAAATATGATCCACAAAAAAAAGTAGCCCTCATCGTTGATGAATGGGGTGGTTGGTATGAAGTGGAACCGGGCACTAATGGTGCATTCCTTTACCAGCAAAATACAATGCGGGATGCGATGATTGCAGGCTTGTCGTTGAACATTTTTAATAATCATTGCGACCGGGTGAGAATGGCGAACCTTGCACAAATCGTAAATGTTTTACAAGCCGTTATTCTCACTAAAGAAGAAAAAATAGTACTTACTCCTACCTATCATGTAATGGAGATGTACAATGTGCACCAGGATGCTTTGATGATACCACTGGCTATAACGAGTAAAGATTATGCGCTGGGAGATAAAAAGATACAAGCTGTTTCCGCTTCCGCATCGAAAGACAAAAACGGAATAATACATATATCATTAGTGAACATGGATGCTAATAATGCACAGGAAATGAAAATTGATCTTGGGGGTTTATCCGCAAGATCTCTAACCGGCAGAATTCTTCAATCAGGAAAAATACAAGACTATAATACATTCGAAAATTCTGATAAGATAAAACCTGCAGTATTTAATGGAGCAACGATGAATGGAAACAATCTTTCTGTTAAACTTCCACCGTTTTCCGTTGTGGTATTGGCATTGAAATAAAAAAATGAAAAGAGGAATAGCAATAACTGTATTGTTTCAATTGTTGCTGGCAACAGCCGCCATTGCACAATTCAACCCAGCCTGGCAGGGAAAAAAATGTGCAGTGGTCATTACGTACGATGATGCGATCAATGAACATTTGGATAATGCAATTCCAGTACTTGATTCGCTTGGATTGAAGGCTACATTCTATGTGACAGCTTTTTCTAATTCAGTACAAACCCGGATGAATGAATGGAAAAAAATATCTGCTACTGGTCATGAACTTGGCAATCATACATTATTTCATCCCTGTATAGGTGGAAAAGGTAGAGAATGGGTAAAACCTGAATATGATTTAAATAATTACAGTGTGCAACGAATGGTGGATGAAACAAGAATGACCAATCTTTTTTTACATTCTTTGGATGGGAAAAATAAGAGAACATTTGCCTTTACCTGCGGCGATATGAAGATCTCAGACTCTTCCTTTATCGGCGGAATGAAAAACGATTTTATTGCTGCAAGAGCCGTAAGAAATGAAATGCACAAGATCAATGAGGTTGATTTATACAATGTGGATTGCTATATGGTAAATAACCACAGTTTTGAAGACATGAAAGTATGGGTGGACAAAGCTGTTCAAACAAACTCATTGCTGGTAATTTTATTTCACGGTGTGGGTGGTGGTAATGGATTAAATGTCTCCATTGACAATCACAGAAAAATTCTTTCTTATATCAAGCTGCAGGAAAAAGATTTAATGATAGCACCAATGCGGACAGTGGCCGAACATATCAAAGAATGGCAGGCAAGAGATAAACAAATAAAAGCACAGCAGCAGGCCACACAGATAGATTATAAAAACATGTTGGCGAAATTGAAGATCGAATCAACAAGGCCCGGCCCTTCCGGTAATCCATCAGCATCGAATGCTGCTAATGTTGATGAATCAAAAGCATCGCCTTATACTTCTCTACCTGATCCATTCTTATTAAAAAATGGAAAAAAAGTTACCGATGCAAAAACATGGTGGAACAAAAGACGACCTGAAATTGTTGAGCTCTTTGATAAAGAAATGTATGGCCGTGTGCCAACAAACACTCCGAAAGTGAGATGGGAAGTCATCAGCATAACAGATACAGTATTCGGCAATCAAAAAGCAATTACCAAAAATCTGCGTGGTCATGTTGACAATTCATCGTATCCTCAAATCAATGTGGATATACAACTATCAGTCACCACTCTAAAAGAAGTAAACAAACCTGTTCCGCTGATAATGGAGTTTGGTTTTATTTTTCCGGCAGGCTTTCGTCCGCAAAACAATAACGCAGCACCACAAAAAAGCTGGCAGGAACAACTGCTTGAACAAGGTTGGGGTTTTGCCATTATCGTTCCCACAAGTTACCAGGCTGATAATGGTGCAGGCCTAACACAGGGAATAATCGGCTTATGCAATAAAGGGCAACATCGCAAACCGGATGATTGGGGTACACTCCGTGCATGGGCATGGGGTGCCAGCCGTGCAATCGATTATTTTGAAACAGATAAAACTATAGATGCAAAACAAATTGGCATTGAAGGACTATCAAGATATGGCAAAGCTGCAATTGTAGCAATGGCTTATGAGCCACGTATTGCCATTGGCTTTATTGGTTCATCTGGTGCAGGTGGTGTAAAAATTTTACGACGCATCTATGGTGAACAAGTAGAGAACCTTGCTTCATCAGGAGAATACCACTGGTTTGCCGGCAATTTTATTAAATATGCTGCCGATCCATTAACACAAAATGATTTGCCTGTAGAGGCTCATCAGTTAGTTGCTTTATGTGCACCTCGTCCCGTATTCATCAGTTCAGGATCTCCCAATGTAGAAGGAAGATGGGTGGATGCAAAAGGAATGTTTTTGGGAGGAGTGCATGCAGGTCCTGTTTACAAACTACTGGGCAAAAAAGATCTCGGCACTATGGAATATCCGGCAGAGCAAACAGCGTTAATGGATGGAGAGATCGCTTTTCGTCAACATGAAGGTGGACATACCACCGGCCCTAATTGGCCCTACTTTATTCAATTTGCAGCAAGATATTTTAACAGATAAATTGATGTTATGAAAAGTAAATATGATAAATCCCGAAGAAAGTTCCTGCATGATATAGGACTTGCAGGTTTAAGTATCCCATTCATATCCGCGGTTGGTAATTGTAATGAAGAAACTAAAAAACAAAAAACCATGTCTGCTAAAAATGGAAAACTGGGTATTGCATTGGTTGGCCTCGGTGGTTATGCCGGAGGACAATTAGCTCCTGCCCTATTGCAAACCGAACATTGCTATCTCGCAGGAATTGTTACCGGTACTCCTTCCAAAGCAGTAACCTGGAAAGAAAAATATAATATACCTGATAAAAATATTTACAGTTACGATAATTATGATTCTATAAAAGACAACCCTGATATTGATATTATTTATGTAGTGCTTCCCAATAATATGCATGCAGAATATACCATCCGTGGTTTTGAAGCAGGTAAACATGTGATATGTGAAAAGCCGATGGCTATTACAGTAGAAGATTGTGATAAAATGCTTGCAGCAAGTAAAAAAGCAAATAAACTTCTTTCGATAGGTTATCGTTTACACTTTGAACCTTACAATCTTGAAATGGTTCGCTTGGGTACACAGAAAATGTATGGCAATCTAAAAAAGATAAGCGGTGGGTTTGGTTTTAGGGCTGGCCCTTCCCAATGGAGACTGACACAAAAATATGCAGGTGGCGGCCCGTTGATGGATGTAGGTATTTATGTTATTCAAGGCATGTGTTATACTTCCGGCATGGAACCTATTGCAGTAACAGCCGTGGAGGGTGTAAAAACAGATTTAGAGAAATTTAAAGAAGTAGAACAATCATTGACCTGGCAGTTTGAATTTCCCGGCGGATTGATAGGTGAAGGAATTACAAGCTATGCAGACAATATGAATTTTTTAAAAGCAGAAGCCGATAAAGGCACATTTGAATTAACATCTGCCTATAATTATAATGGGCAAAAAGGTAATACACCGGAGGGCCCAATGAATTTTTCAACAGTAAATCAGCAGGCACGGCAAATGGATGCGTTTGCACTGTCTGTAAAAAATAATAAAAAAAGTATTGTACCGGGAGAAATGGGAAAACGGGATGTAAAATATTTACAGGCTGTGTATGAAGCCATGCGAACGGGAAAAAGAATTGAAATAAAATAAATAATTCCATTTATAATGAAACAGGAAAAAGATGATAACTCCCCTTTAGGGGCTGGGGGTAAACTTCGTAGCCACGATTGGTTTGGCAAAAAAAATAAAGATGGAATCATTTATCGCAGTTGGATGAAAAACCAGGGCATGCCTACCGATATGTTTGATGGCCGACCGGTGATCGGTATTTGCAATACATTCAGTGAACTGACTCCCTGTAATGCACATTTTCGTGACCATGCTGAAGCAGTAAAGAAAGGTGTGTTGGAAGCAGGTGGCTTCCCCTTAGAATTTCCTATTATGAGTTTGGGTGAAACATTGTTGAAACCAACAGCGATGTTGTTTCGCAATTTAGCAAGCATGGATGCAGAAGAATCCATTCGTGGTAATCCTATTGATGGAGTTGTATTATTAACAGGTTGCGATAAAACAACACCTTCAACAGTAATGGGTGCGGCCAGTGTTGGGCTGCCTACTATTGTTGTTCCGGGTGGGCCAATGTTAAATGGACGTTACAAAGGTCAAACAATTGGCAGCGGCACTCATGTATGGAAATTTGATGAAGACATGAAAACCGGAAAGATGACACAGGAAGATTGTGAATTTGCTGAAAGTTGTATGAGCCGCAGCATCGGACATTGTATGACGATGGGCACTGCAAGCACAATGGCTGTAATGGTAGAATCATTAGGCTTAACATTAAGTGGTGCATCTGCAATACCCGCTGCTGATAGCAGAAAAAAAGTGATGGCCCAATTAAGCGGTCGCCGTATTGTAGAAATGGTGAAAGAAAATTTGACACTCGATAAAATACTAACAAGAGAAGCATTTGAAAATGCCATTAAAGTAAATGCAGCAGTAGGAGGTTCGTCCAATTTTATTATTCATCTTACTGCTATTGCAGGGAGAATTGGTGTTGAATTGAATTTAGAGGATTTTGATACACTCGGTAGCAAAATTCCATTGCTGTTGAACCTGATGCCTTCCGGAAAATATTTGATGGAGGATTTTTATTATGCCGGTGGCCTCCCTGTTATACTAAATGAGTTAAAAAAAGAATTGCATAAAAATGTAATCACTGTTACCGGCAAAAATCATCATGATAATATTGTAGATAGTACTGAATGTTATAATGAAGATGTAATTGCAAAATATAATGCTCCCATAAAACCGGAAGCTGGTTGCGTAGTAGTTAAAGGAAATTTAGCAATCAATGGTGCCGTAATAAAACCATCAGCTGCTACGCCTTCCCTAATGAAACATACTGGCCGTGCAGTTGTGTTTGAAAGTATAGAAGATTATAATGAAAGAGTGGATGATCCAAACCTGGATATTGATGAAACCTGTGTGATGGTACTGAAATATGTTGGGCCTGTTGGTTATCCCGGTATGCCTGAAGTAGGAAATATGGCGTTGCCCAAAAAAATATTGGAGAAAGGAATTAAGGATATGATTCGCATTTCTGATGGACGAATGAGTGGCACCGCCTACGGCACAGCAGTACTGCATGTATCGCCGGAGTCAGCTATCGGGGGTAATCTTGCTTTGGTACAAAATGGCGATATGATTGAACTGGATGTAGAGCAACGCTTATTGCACTTGCATGTAAGTGATGAAGAGTTAGCAAAACGAAAAGCACAATGGCTGGCACCAAAACCTGCTGCAGAAAGAGGTTATGTGAGTATGTATATCAAACATGTAATGGGGGCTGATAAAGGAGCAGATCTTGATTTCTTACAGGGAAGTTCGGGTTCTGTTGTTACAAGGGATTCACATTAATTAAACAAGCATAAATAGTCAACATGAAACAACTACTTGTTGTGACTGCAGTAGTCAGTATCGTAGCATGCAATAATAATGATAAACAAAAGGAAGTGGAACAATCAATCTATAAAACAACCGGCAGCATTGAACGAATAGATACTGCTTTAGATGCCATAATTGACAGCAATGCAAAAGCAGAGATCATTGCAGAAGGCTTTCAATGGTGCGAAGGTCCGTTGTGGATTGAAAAACACAATATGTTACTCTTCTCCGATGTTCCGAGAGATACTGTTTATAAATGGACAGAAGAGAAAGGTAAAGAAGTGTACCTCACTCCCTCTGGTTATACTGATACTGTGCCAAGAGGTGGTGAAATGGGATCGAATGGGTTGCTATTAGATGCGAAAGGCAATTTTGTTTTATGCCAATGCGGTAATCGCCAAATGGCAAGAATGGATGCGCCATTGGATAAACCTGCACCAAACTATATTTCACTGGCAGGACGTTATAACAACAAACGGTTTAGCAGTCCTAATGATGCAACCTATAATACTGCTGGTGAATTATACTTTACCGACCCTCCCTATGGTTTAGAAACACAAACTGATAATGATCCCAAAAAAGAAATTGCCTGGAACGGCGTTTATAAAGTAAAAACCAATGGTGAAGTTGTATTGCTGGTTGACAGTATTCCCCGTCCCAACGGTATAGCATTTCTTCCCGGTGAAAAACAATTGATCATTTCATGTTCTGATCCGGAAAAACCAAATTGGTATATATATGATGTAGCAGGAGATTCATTAACTAACGGAAGGATTTTCTATAGCACTCTCCATGAAAAAGAAGGGCTAAAAGGACTACCCGATGGTTTAAAAATAGACAGCAAGGGAACTGTTTTTGCCAGCGGCCCGGGCGGCATTTGGATTTTCAACAGCGACGCAAAACTATTAGGTAAAATAAAACTAGAAGAAGCTGCCTCCAATGTGGCTTTATCAGCCGATGAAAAAACTATTTATGTCACCAATGATATGCAAGTATTACGCATTAAACTAAGAAACTAATAATGAGAATATTCAAACTGAACTCCGGCGTTTTAATTGATCACAATAATCAGTATTATACGGTTCCCATTTCCGATTGGGATAATTTGATTAACGATGATACTATTTTTTTAAAGCTTACTGATTTTTTGGAATCAGGGAAAGCCACAAAAATAAATAGCATTAATGAAGCAGACATATTAGCTCCTATCGGCACCCAACAGGAACTATGGGCATGCGGTGTTACTTATTTGCGAAGCAAAGTTGGACGACAGGAAGAATCCAAATTATCCGGTGGTGCAGATTTTTATGCAAAAGTGTATGAAGCAGAAAGACCGGAAGTTTTTTTTAAAGCCACCCCTAACAGAATAGTAGGGCATCGGCAAAAAGTAAAGATCAGAAAAGATAGTACCTGGGATGTACCCGAACCAGAACTTACATTGGTTGTAACATCATCCGGGAAAATAATCGGATACACTATTGGTAACGATATGAGCAGCCGCAGTATTGAAGGCGAAAATCCACTTTATCTTCCACAAGCAAAAACATATGACCAATGTGCTGCATTGGGCCCCTGCATTTTTATTACCGATAAGCCGCTGGATAAAAGCTCACTCATCTCACTTGATATTTTCCGGCAAGAAAATAAAGTATTTGAAGGAACTGTTGCATTGGATCAAATGAAAAGAACTCCGGAAGAATTAGTCAGTTATGTTTATCGGGAATGTTCTTTTCCGGGCGGTTGTCTTATTATGACAGGTACAGGAATTGTTCCGCCCAATGATTTTACGTTAAAATCGGGCGACGAAATAAGAATTCGAATTGATAGCATTGGAGAACTCATCAATACGGTGGCGTAAAAAATTGATAAAATTCAGCGGCATGAAAGCAAATCTTGTAAGAATAATTTTATTGGGCTTTATTATCCTGGGCTTTGAAAATTGTAACGAAACAACAAACAAACCATTGGATGAAAAAAATACATCAGCACTAAAAGATGTTTACAAAGATGCTTTTTTAATGGGCACTGCAGTTAATGACGAGATCGTTTCCGGTGCTGATAAGGCTTCGCAGGATATTGTCATTCGCCAGTTCAATACAATTACACTGGAGAACAGTATGAAAGCGGCTTTGCTAAACCCAGAACCCGGCGTTTTTAATTTTGGTCCAGCCGATGCATTTGTTGCCTTTGGTGAAAAACACAAAATGTTCATCATTGGTCATACATTGGTTTGGCACAACCAGGTACCTGCATGGTTCTTTACCAATGCCGGCGGAAAACCAAATACAAAAGAAGAACAGATCGAAAGACTTCGTAATCATATTAAAAACGTTGCGGGAAGGTATGCAGGTAAAGTACATGCATGGGATGTGGTGAATGAAGTAATTGATAACGATGGTAGCTACCGTCCTACCACCTGGGTAAATGCAATTGGAAATGGTGATACATTAGTGAAGTATGCTTTTAAGTTTGCCAGTGAATTTGCTCCCAATACAGAATTATACTACAATGATTTTAATGCGTGGCGCCCTTCAAAAAGAGATGGCATAGTTCGCATGGTAAAAATGTTGCAGCAAGAAGGCATCCGTATTGATGGAGTAGGCATACAAGGTCATTGGGGGTTAAACTATCCTAAAACAGAATATATTGAAGCAGCTATTGATGCGTATGCAGCCTGTGGAGTTAAAGTAATGATCACAGAACTTGATGTAGATGTGTTACCGTTGACAAAAGAAGGGCAGATCATCGGGCAGGGAATGAGTGATAAACAATTTCAACTGGAAGAATTTAAAACATTTTTAGATCCATATTCTAAAGGATTGCCGGATAGTATTCAAACATTATTGACCAACCGCTACGAGGAGCTATTTAGCATCTTCTATACGAAAAAAGAAAAAATTGATAGGGTAACATTGTGGGGAGTGCAGGATGGTATGAGCTGGAAGAATGGGTATCCAATTCCCGATCGTACCAATTATCCTTTGCTATGGGATAGAAATCGAAAACCCAAACCTGCATTGAATGCCGTATTAAATGTTCCGAAAAAACTGAAATAAAATTAACTAGCACATTAATAAATAAACATGGAGCTACTTGTCATATTTCTTGCCATCTGCCTGCAGATATTTTTAACGTATAAAAAGCTCAGTCCTTTTTTATCCTTATTAATTGTAGCTATTCTTTCCGGTATATTCCTGGGCATGGAACCCATACAGATCGTTAAGTCAATTGAAAAAGGAGTTGGCAACACTTTAGGAGGATTGGCTTTGATCATTTGTTTGGGTGCCATATTAGGTAAGATATTAGATGCAGGTGGTGCTGCTGAAAAAATTTCCTCTACTCTCATTAATGGATTCGGACAAAAAAATATTCAATGGGCTGTATTACTTACTGGATTTTTGATTGGTATCCCATTATATTATAATGCAGGCTTTGTAATATTAGTACCGCTTGTTTTTTCCATAGCAAGTAAAGCAAAATTGCCTTTGCTATATGTTGCCATTCCTATGGCGGCATCATTATCCACTACTCATTGTTTTTTGCCACCCCACCCCAGTCCGGTTTTTTTAGTAAATGCATTCAATGCCAATATGGGTAAAACATTGATCTATGGATTGATCATTACCATACCTGTTGTAATTATTGCAGGTCCTTTTTTAGGTCGCTTGATGAAGAATGTTGAAGTAAAGATAAAATCAGCCTTTCTTTCAACAGATGAAAAAGCTGACAGAGTCTTACCTGCAACTTTTCCCAGTTTTTTAATCGGATTACTTCCTGTTATATTAATTACACTGGCAGTAATTGCCGATAATTTTCTGCCTGACCAGTTGCTTAAAAAAATTATTTTATTTATCGGCGACCCTACCATTGCACTATTGCTTTCCGTTTTTATCGCCATGTGGTACTTCGGTATCCGTGCAGGCAACAGTATGGAAACAACAATGAAGTGGCTCAATGATGCCATTGCTGGTATCGCTGTTATTTTATTGATTATTACTGCTGGTGGTGTTTTCAAACAAGTATTGCAGGATAGTGGTACCGATAAATACATAGCTTCCTTCAGCGGTAAATGGCAGATGCCCCCATTGATTTTTGGTTGGGTCATTACTGCTTTATTAAGGGTGGCGATCGGCTCTGCCACCGTAGCAGGTATTACAGCAGCAGGTGTTGTCACTCCCTTAGTAGCATCAGGTGTTGTTTCACCGGAATTAATGGTATTGGCCGTTGGAACAGGTAGTGTTTTTGGGTCGCATGTGAATGATTCCGGGTTCTGGATGTTCAAAGAGTTTTTTAATCTTTCCCTCAAACAAACTTTTCTTTCCTGGACAGTAATGGAAACGCTAATTTCAATTCTTGGGCTTATTGGAGTGCTGCTCCTTGATCTGTTTTTGTAGTTTGAACTCTTTTAAAAGACATTTATTATTCTTTCTATTTATATCGAATCGAGAAAAAAATAATTACAAGATTAACCAGAAATGAAAAACTGTTGGTTAAGATAATAGGCCAATCGTCTTTTAATATACCATACCATATCCAACCACCAATTCCTGTCAATAAAATAAAAAGCATGAAATAAGAAATATCACCAGCTTCCTTCTCTTTTACTATTTTGAAAAGTTGAGGTAACAGCGAGCATGCAGTCAGGATACCTGCCCCAATTCCTACATACTCGCTGAGATTACCCATTCTTTATGCCGGAACTTTTTCCTGTGTTTCTCTTTCCCAGAAACGATGCTGTGCAATTGCTTTGATAAAATCACCGGCCAGAGATTTATTCTTTTTAGGATAAACTAACCCGGGTAATTCTTTTTTCTCTTCCAGTAATTGACCTACACTTGTTTTAGCCATAAAATTCTCCGCATCAATATCTACAGCAATAGCCTTACAATGTTTGTAAGCCTGATCTACAAAATGGATGGCATCGGCTTCATTCATTAATGCAGCAACACTTTTCTTTCCTCCAGGGACATATACTGCATCATAAAGTACAGAAGCAACGGTACGTAAATTTTTATCCACTTTTATGGCTGCGCCTTTATCATTTTTTATTTCTCCGAGCCGGGGAGCAATGATTTCAACAACGGCACCCTTTTCCGTTAATGCTTTCTTCATTTGTTGAATTGAATTTCCATTTACACCATCTGCAGTCAGCACAGCAATTTTTCTTGTTTGAATCGAATCTTTATTGGTGTTAGCCATACTTAATGCTGCTGAACTTTCAATACCCTGGTCAACTAACTTAGGTTGAAACTTAGCAGGATTACCATCTGCAGGAATACTATGATTAATGGGTTGCTCCGGTTTATTGGGAACAGGTAATCCTAATTCATCTGCCACATTTTTTGCCAACGTTTTATCCACCTGGTTTAAAAGTCCAAGCATTCTTACCCGGATAGAAACTGTTTCTACCTTACTCAATTCAAAGCGCAATGCATCTGTTAAATGGTTTTTTTCGGCTTCAGACTGGCTATTATAAAATAATGTAGCCTGGCTAAAATGATCAAAAAAACTCTGGCTTCTTGCCCTTATTTTTTTTGCATCAATCCGTTCTGCATGTGAAGTAAATCCTCCTTCTGCAGCTTTTGCCTGGAAAGGGCATCCTCCACCAAGCGTATTGGGTGAATAACTTGTTCGATCTACATTTATTTGTTGCCGCATGTGTCCGTCCCGCTGATTATTATGAACAGTATTTAAAGACCTGTTAATAGGTATTTCATGAAAATTCGGGCTTCCCAACCTTGATAATTGTGTATCTGTGTAAGAAAATAACCTGCCTTGCAATAATGGGTCATTACTAAAATCAATACCGGGAACTAAATGACCCGGATGAAAAGCTACCTGTTCTGTCTCTGCAAAATAATTATCAGGATTACGATTTAATACCATTTTCCCAATCCGCTGGACAGGCACCAGTTCTTCAGGAATTAATTTAGTAGGATCCAATAGATCAAATGGAAATTTATGCTCATCCTTTTCATCTATTATTTGTACACCAAACTCCCATTCAGGAAAAGCACCTGCTTCAATAGCATCAAAAAGATCCCGGCGATGAAAGTCGGGGTCTTTGCCTGAAATAATAGTGGCTTCATCCCAGGCAACTGAGTGAACACCGAGCAAAGGCTTCCAATGAAATTTTACAAAAAAGGATTTACCCTGGTCATTTATAAATCGGAAAGTGTGAACACCAAACCCTTCCATCATACGGTAGCTCCGTGGTATAGCCCTATCACTCATAGCCCACATGATCATGTGCATGGACTCTGGCATCAATGAAATAAAATCCCAGAATGTATCATGCGCCGAAGCCGCTTGAGGAATTTCGTTATTAGGCTCAGGCTTAACAGCATGAACGAGGTCAGGAAATTTCATAGCATCCTGGATAAAAAAGACCGGTATATTATTTCCCACAAGGTCATAATTACCTTCTTCGGTATAAAACTTTACAGAAAACCCTCTTACGTCACGGGCAAGATCTGTAGATCCCCGGGATCCTGCTACAGTTGAAAAGCGTACAAAAACCGGCGTCTTCTTTTTTGGATCATTTAAAAAACCAGCTTTAGTGTACTTTGCCATTGGCTCATAAACCTGGAAATATCCATGTGCTGCTGCACCCCTGGCATGTACAATTCTTTCCGGAATACGTTCATGATCGAAATGAGTGATTTTTTCCCGTAGAATAAAATCTTCCAGTAATGTAGCACCCCGCTCACCAGCTTTTAAAGAATTCTGATCATCATTTATTTTTAACCCCTGGTCGGTAGTCATAAATTCGTTAAGTCCAGTTTCTTTATTGGCAGAAAGGTCGGTTTGCTTGGCATTGACTGCGGCAGCTGATTTTTTTTTGGTGGCCATATAATTAGTTTTTACTTACTTATCATTCTTATCATGTCCTTCAACTTTCACCAGTTTATTGTAAAGTCCTACAATTAAAATAGGTGCTACGAGTAATCCTATAAACAAACCATCCTTCTTTTTCCCGGTACAATGTAAACTGGTAGCTATGGCAGCTGCACCCATTGCTGACCAAAGAAAAATATCAGACGGAATTTTAGAGGTTTGTGTTTCTATTGCTTTTGCAACTTTACCTTCTTTTCTTTCATGTAGAGTTTCCATATATATATGTTTTCTCAATGATTTACAAAAGCCCTGCCAGTAAAATGAAAATTTTGACTGCGAGGCATTCGCTTATTCACTCTCAAGTTTTAGGAACCAATCAAACTAATTAAATACTCCACATAGAAGTTTCAGCTTGATAAAGTATTGATCAAGTAGAGGTAGAAAAACATCTACAAATACTTTCTAAATAGATTTTACGATGAAATAGGCAACAAAATTAAATTCGGGGTCCGTTTTTTATTCTATCCACACCATCACAAAAAGAATATTGTGGCAAAATTTTCCCCAACTTGTAGTATTTATTAATTAGGATGAATAAAATTCATATGGGCTTAGTATTAAAATATAAGCCAGTCGATCAATTTATAAATAAGCCAAATTATAAATCCGATGATTCCTAGCAATAAAATTATTAACGGAATAACAATTTTCATTGCACTACCATTATGCTTTCCATGTGTATAATGTTCCCGCATAAGTTTCAGATTCCGTTCATTGGCTCTGAATGCAACATCGAATAAATCCCCCAGCAACGGGATCGATCCTATAGCTGCATCCACTATTAAATTCAGGCCCATTCTCGCCAGCAAAAAACTACTGGCTCCATTTTTTGCTAGTGTAAAGAGCATAGCTCCTGAAATAATAAAGCTGGTAATATCTCCTGCGCCGGGTACAAGGCCAATTATAGCATCCAGACCAAACCGGATATTGGTTCCCGGAATTTTAAATTGAGAATCCATCAGTTTCGCCACCCGTTCAAAATTTCTAATTGAAGCTGGTTCTTTTCTTTTCATGTTTCACTAATGACTAAGATAATGCCATGTATCTATAGCTTTCTGGCACTCTTTTTAATAACTCTTTATAACATAAACTTTAAAACTATGGCTACACCAGATAAAAAAAAGCCAAATGCCGGCAGTGCGGATTTCAACCAGGGAAGTGAACAGGATGCTGATTACAATGATGGCACTAAAGTTTCGGATGAAGAAAAGAAGACCGGACATTCAGATTCACCGGGTAAAAAAAAGGGAAACCCCAAGGATGGAAATATTGGGAAAAATAACGCTGGGGGAAATGAATAAAATCCTAACAATGAATAAGAATCAATTACCAGATGATATGACAACCCTTATGGCTTGCCTGGAAAAAGCAAGAGAAGATGGATTTGTTCTTGATTTTACCATTACAAAAACAGGATTGACATTTCCGGATACTGAAAATATGTATAGTCCGGAGAAAATAAAGGTCAATAATTTCTATCGCTTTGAAGGGGCCAGCGATCCGTCAGAAAATGCTATCCTTTATTTACTGGAAACCAGCGATGGTAAAAAGGGTACTCTGACTGATGCATACGGCCCTTATGCAAATCCTTTGATCACTGCATTTATGGACCATGTTACTGAAATTGAAAAGAAATAAAAAAATTGCACAGCATTTGCAAGACCTAACATATGACATACGCTGAATTTAAAAATTTAAGTAAGATAGAAAAAGAGCTAATTGTCTGGTGCCGTGGAGTTATTATTGCGCAACGGGAAAACAAACAATACAGCAGCGTTCTATTCCAGGTGGATGGTTTCTATGCAGAAATAACATATCACCACCAATGTAAATTCATTCGGGAACTATTTTGCTTTGATTCCCTTGAATTTTTACAGCCCTACCTATCCTCTATTAATATTGAAGCAGTATATGATTATTAATTAGGGAATATTTTCCCCAGGTTGGATATTTTTTAAACCGAATACTAAACTATAAATTATGAAAGCAGTTTGGACAGGTTCTATTGGATTCGGACTGGTTAACATCCCCATTAAAATGTATAGTGCGGTTGAAGACAGCACACTTGATCTCGATATGCTGGATAAGAAAGGTCTGGCCAATATAAAATTTAAAAGAGTAAACGAAAATACCGGGAAAGAGGTAAGCTGGGAAAATATAGTAAGAGGCTATTTTGTAAAAGCTAAAAATAAATATGTAGTACTGGATAAAGTTGATTTTGAAAAAGCAAGTCCAGAGAAAACTAAACATATTGAGATAGCTCAATTCGTAGAGGAAACCGAAATCGACAGTACTTATTTTGAAGCTCCCTATTATTTATCCCCTGACAAAACGGGAATAAGAGCTTACTGTTTATTGCGGGATGCACTCAAAAAAACCGGCAAGGCAGGAGTAGGATTATTTGTTATGCATAACCGGGAACATGTGTGCATCATAAAAGTATTAGGAGATGTTATTGTACTGAACAGGATTCGGTTTGCACAGGAAATACGTTCCCCTAAAGATTTAAAGATACCTACAACAAAAAGCAAACCGGCTGAAGTTAAAATGGCTGTCAACCTTATCAACCAGCTAAGCAGTAAATTTGATATAAAAAAATATAAAGACGATTATACAGCTAAGCTGATGAAAATTATAGCTGCTAAATCAAAAGGCAAAGCGGTTGAATATAAACCAATGAAAGTTGTTCATTCTAATACTAAAGATTTGATGGAGCAATTAAAGGCAAGTCTTTCTCCCCGAAAAAAAGCCTCCTGATAAGATATGAGCCTCGCCTCTTATAAAAAAAAACGATCCTTTAGTAATACACCCGAACCAACCGGAGGTAAAGGTCAGCTCTCCGGTTTGCGTTTTGTAATTCAAAAGCATGCCGCCAGTCGTTTGCATTATGATCTGCGGTTGGAGATGGAAGGAGTTTTAAAAAGTTGGGCCGTTCCAAAAGGACCATCCATGAATCCGGATGATAAAAGATTAGCGGTAGCCGTAGAAGACCACCCTTATGATTACCGAAACTTTGAAGGGATTATTCCTGCTGGTAATTATGGCGCAGGAACTGTGATAGTGTGGGATGAAGGAACTTATGAATCTTTAGAACCGGGTACTAAAAAAAAACAGGAAAAATTATTGTTGAAACAATTAAAAGAAGGTTCGCTGAAATTTCGCCTCAATGGAACAAAATTGAAAGGTGAATTTGCGATGGTGAAATTAAAAGGGAAAGATGACAATGCCTGGTTACTAATTAAACACCGGGATAAATATGCAACACTAACCGACATTACAAAGAAAGATAAATCAGTTATTTCCGGGAAGAGCATTGAAAAAATAACCCCTACAAAAGACAAAGCTGAAGGAAGAAAATCGTCATTTCCTAAAAAGTTGAATCCAATGCTGGCCACATTAGTTGAAAATGCACCTGATGAAAAGGGTTGGCTATATGAAATTAAATGGGATGGATACCGGGCTATTGCTTTATTGAACAAAGGAAAAGTCAATTTATTTTCCAGGAATAATAAGTCATTCAACCAAAAATTTTATCCCGTTACAAAAGCTCTTAGCGAATTTAAAATGAATGCAATTCTGGATGGTGAGGTAGTTGTATTGAATGATAAAGGTGTCGCCAATTTCGGTGCACTGCAAAATTGGCGAAGTGAAGAAGACGGGGAGTTGATTTATTATGTTTTTGATATTACCTGGCTTGAGGGATATGATTTGAAAGCATTGCCTCTTTCGCAACGAAGGAAAATATTACAGGATAATTTACCTGCTAACCATAGCATCAGGTTAAGTGAAACCTTTGAAACTACAGCAACAGAATTCTTATCGGTTGCATCAAAAATGGGCATGGAGGGCATCATAGCTAAAAGAGCCGATAGTATTTATAATGAAGGCGAACGATCAGCCAACTGGTTAAAAATTAAGTTGAATAAAAGACATGAAGTGGTAATCGGTGGTTTTACACAGAATGAGGATTCATCAAAACCATTCAGCTCACTACTGGTAGGAGTGTACGATAGAGGCAAATTGCATTATACGGGAAAGATCGGCACCGGATTTAGCATGCGGACACAGAGAGATATCCTTAGCAAAATGAAAGAACTAGTTGTTTCCAAGGTTCCTTTTTCGGAATTGCCTGACGTAAACAAGCCATCCCGTTTCCGTCCAACTCCTCCCAAAGCAAAAGTAACATGGGTAAAACCTCAATTGGTTTGCGAAGTAAGCTATACAGAAATTACGAATGACGGAGTGATGCGGCATCCGTCTTTTGAAGGACTCCGTACAGATAAGAAGGCAAAAGAAGTTGTAAAAGAAAAAGGATTTCCAAAAAAAAATAAAAAAACAGGTGTTTTAAAAGACAGCAAATTATTAAATGTAAAGGATGAAATACAGGTAAAAGAAATTAATGGACATGAATTAAAATTTACCAACCTAAGCAAGATATACTGGCCAAAAGAAAAATTTACTAAAAGGGACATGCTAAATTATTATCATGAAGTTGCGCCCTATATATTGCCCTACCTGAAAGATCGTCCACAATCGTTGAATCGTTATCCGAATGGTATTGCAGGTAAAAGCTTTTATCATAAAGATATAACTGGCTCAGCACCGGATTGGGTAAAGCAAGAGCCTTATACTACCGGAAAAGGCGAGCATAAAAATTTTCTTGTACCCGAAAACGAAGCCGCCCTGTTATATATGGCTAATCTCGGGGCAATAGAAATGAATCCCTGGAGTTCTACGATTCATAAAGAAGATTATCCCGATTGGTGCCTTATTGATCTTGATCCTTCTGCTAAGAACACATTTGATGATGTGATTGAAACTGCATTAGTTACCAAAGAGGTGATTGATAACTTAAAAATCAAGTGCTATGTAAAAACTTCTGGCTCTACGGGCTTACATATTTATATCCCACTCGGAGCAAAATATACCTATGATCAATCTCAACTTCTGGGAAAGATAATAGCTACCCGGGTGAATGAGCTCTTACCCGAACTGACAAGTGTTGAAAGGATAATAAAAAAACGAAAAGGAAAACTCTATCTTGATTATTTACAAAATCGACCCAAAGCAACATTAGCTGCTCCTTATTCATTACGGCCAAAACCGGGTGCTACAGTGTCGATGCCTTTGCATTGGGAAGAAGTGAAGAAAGGTTTAAGAATGGACGATTTTACGATAGAGAATGCAGTAGAAAGAATAAAAAAAGAAGGTGATATTTTTAAGGGAGTACTGGGTAAAGGGGTAAACTTAGAAAAAATTACAACTCAATAAAGGAGTAGGTGCCCAACTTTCATTTTTCGTCCCGGAAAACATACCTGATTGCAGATCACTACCCCTTTTAAATACTATCGCCAGGGATTTCATAATTTCTTTTCGCTCTGGCACATTGTTGTAAAATTTTTGGTACGCTGGTTGATATTGTAATTGGCAGCTATATAAACGTTAGTGCAATAAAAAAAAGACTATGAGTGAACTGTATGACGAGTACCATCAATTTATGGATTGGTTTAAAAAGTATCACCCGGCCCTACATAAGAAATTCGGTAGAAATATTTGCCTCCCATGCAGTAAAGACGGCGGAATAGGTGTTAGCCCCATGTTTAAAATAAGCCAGCATGACCAGGAGAGGGTCTTCAAAGTAGCCAATAGTTATTATGAGGAGACCTCTGTTGAAATGTTTGATACAGTAGAGTTTGTTTATAGATCCGGTACAAAAAAAGATATTCAAGGGGAAAACACAATACTGAAGGATATAACAGGTTGTTTAAAACCAATTATTAATGAAATAAATATGCATGAGGGCAAACTGAAAATAACATTCATAAAACCGGGATCCCATACTTACGAGGTAGAGAATGTGCCAGATGATTTAATTGAAAAGGCTAAAGAATTGGCAATGCTATTTGAAGATGTGTACCAACCTGTAACTGGCAATAAAATATCGGAACTTCAGGCTATAGAGTCCTAGTACGATTACACAGACTGTGTATTTTTTTCCATGTTGTAGGAATTCAATATCAATTTGGTTCACTTCGCCTTATATTTCAAATAACAATAACCCGGTAATACAGGCTAAAATAATTGGGACGTTTTTTGATATTTAATTAGAAAAATCACACATGAAAAACGAAAGACCGGATAATTCAATTCTTTCCTTCATTGAGTATTGGGCGGAACAACAACCGACCTGGTTCGGAATAGTTATTGCAGGGATAGTATTCGGTGTTACATATTCCATTATGGATAGCCTGGTAAATATATTGTTATGAATATAAGTTTTAAAAAAAGAACTAAGAGAAATAAAGCTTTAGTGGATAGAGAACTCCTGCTATTTTCCATCGTACTATTAATATTGGCTTTGCTGCTATACAGGAACGTATAATTATAACTAATATGTTCCCTTAAAAGTTATTCCTTAGACTCTTTGTAATACCTCACTTCAAGAATCATTACTAATCCCACCTTATATCATATATTTTTATTTACTTATACTTTTGAATTTCAGCTTCCTCCCACATTCGATTCCCATGCATCATTATTTTAGCCTTTCACTGACACCTAAAGCAGTGTGGAATATTGAGAAAAAAAATACATGTAATAAAATTTAATTCGGGTATAAAATATCCCAGTGTATCCTATTTCTCTAACCAAAATTTTTGCAGAATATTTTTCGATAGAAATTTTTAGTAGTTGTAAACTCACTCCTTACTCACATTATTTTTGATTTTCCCCCTGTAAATAGAAACTAAAGCAGATCATCAAAAAAAAATTCCCTACTACTTCCCTCTCTGTCACTACAAATAAATTTAATAACGGCTTAAGATTTGACCTGAGTCGTTATCCCGTTCAAGCCAGCAATAAGTATTGCTGTATCTAATCCCCAACCCTCCGAAGAACATATTCATTCAGTCACTTTAAAAACTTTTTATGAAAACAGTTCTACGTATTTCGTTAATGGCCGCTTTTGTGTTATTTGGGGCAACAAAATCAAAAGCACAATGCACAGTATCTGACATCGTTATTCAAAATGTAATAGGCATTGCATCTACTCCCACATCCTGTACTTTTAAATTTGATGTCACATTTAATATCCAGGATAACAATGGAAATAAAATGATCTTCATTCATGCCTGGTTACAACAGGATTATCCGGATTATTTCCAGTGTGTAAATGGGCAAACAACCCTTAATGGTTCAATTGCAGCACCTGAAGCGGCCGATCTAGGTAATTCATTCCTTAATATCGGCTTAGATAATAATGGTACAACCCCGCTGATCCTCACTACTTATCCGCCAGATCCTACTGTACCCTTGGCAGCAATTGATTCTACCAGGAAAACAATATTGCCAGATGGCTCCGCTAACATTACATTATATGGAGTATTGGGAACAAGCCCTGTTTCATGTACGACTCCTGTGGTAATCGTTGCGGATCTGTGGTCAAGCCAGTCTTCCAGCGGGCAACGGGCACATTGTGTGAACTGCGGTATAAGAACTTCAGGAGGCTATCTTTCAACGGCCGGTTTTGTAAACTGTGTCTCCCTTACCTACAATGGTTCAATTACCAATAACACGACTAACCCAATTAATGGATACTACCGGGTTTATGCCGATGTAAATAGAGATGGTTATTTTACTCCTTCAACTGATACCCTGATTCAAACTAATACCAACTTTACTGCACCTGCCATGGGTTCAGTAAGTATAAGTGGCCCTGTTCCTTCGGCCAATATTAACCAGAATGTGTTTATTGTAGTGACCCAAACTTCAGGTGAAGCAACAGGAGCATCGAGAGTGAATTTATTTCGTTCTACCTTATGTATCCTTAATCCATTACCGGTAACTTTCAGTTCATTTACAGCTACCCGCAGCAGCCGTTCGAATGTACTTTTAAAATGGGAAACATCTACAGAGATTAATAATAATGGATTTAGTATAGAAAGAAATAACGGTGCTGGATGGGTTACGATACATTTTATCCCTTCACAGGCCGCAGCCGGAACCAGCAATTCGATCTTGAGATACAATTTCATGGACGATAATTCAAATACCGGCGTTTCGCAATACCGTATTAAACAAATCGATTTGGATGGAACATTTAAATTAAGTGAGATAAGAGCCGTCCGTGGAGATGACCAAAAAGATAAGATTATCGTTTATCCTAACCCAGCCTTAAATGGTCGTGTCAATATTGTTCTGGAAGATAAAAGGAGTACCCGTAATATTATATTAACGGATATGAATGGCCGTATTGTTAAGCAATGGAACAATATCACCTCGAATACCTTAACAGTAGAAAATTTAGTAGCAGGCTTGTATATGCTCCGGGTAACGGAGAAAGAAACAGGACAGGTAGCAGTTCAGAAAATTGTAGTGAATTAAGACAATAGTACCTGTAGAGTCAACAAATAAGAAGGTTACCGAAAGGTAGCCTTCTTATTTTTATAAGTACTTCTGGCATTTTAGTTGCTTTTGCTTAATCCATGAAAGAAACAGTATTTTATATTGTTATCAGTATTAAAACAGCTTCCGGCTTTGAAAAGATCAGCCAATTTTTTATTGGCGACGATAAAGAATCTGTAACAGACTTGTTCAGTACTTTAAAAGGAGACGAGGATTTTGATGATGCCAATATTCTATTGCTGGAATTGATGGAAAAAAAAGGAACCCTCCCTGTAAACATGAGACTTATTCGTTGCTCACTGGAAGAATTGGGTGACAACTGCAAGTTGATCATCAAACATATTTTCACCCATTATAATTTGAAGAAACCATAAATTCGTTTTCGTTGATTTCACAACGATCTAATTATCAATTTAAGCTTTCTTCACCTGGTTAAATCTCACTTCGATTAATTTTCCACTTTCCAATTCTGCCAGGTAACCAGATACTGTGACAGCCAGTGGCAATAATTTAGTTTTTGCTTTGATTGTTGATTTATCCTTTAATAATATCTCCTTTGTTAATTGCAATGGATAAATGATATCCTTATTTGCAACAGCAGGAATTGGATCACTTGTCTTATCCACAAAGGGTAATGGATCAATGGCACCACCATAACTATAAATGCCAAAATGCAAATGTGGCGGTGTTGTTTGGGCGTTTCCGGTATTTCCCACTAACCCGATCGTATCCCCTTTCTTTACAGATTGCCCCGATTGTACAAGTTGCTGATCAAGATGTGCATAATATAAACTCAGGTTACGGCCACTCACTTTCAGGTTTACTGTCTTACCGCCCAGGCCGCCATCTTTTACACTGGAGATCGTTCCGTCAGCAGCAGCAATAACAGGTGTTAATTTTGGGGCGAAGATATCAATGCCTTCATGGCTTCGCAAACCATTATCCCTCGGGTCACCCCATACACTGCCAACCCTTGCTTTCTTACCAGCGACTGGAAATTCCAGTGATGGGAATAATTTTATAGCCAGATCATACCTACCACTACTTTCAAGCGGAGGTTGCAGGCGCAAAATATAAGATCCCGTTTCCTCTGCATCAAATGAGATAACACTGTCATCTTTTCCGAGAGCAATCAAATGATTAATGCCTGCTCCTTCTTGTTTGAATACATCTGCAAAGATCTGCAGACTATCGGTTGAATTAAGTTCAATGGAAAGCTTCTCTCCTCTTCTTACATTGAATTGCAGTGAAAGAGCTCTTGC
Organism: Chitinophagaceae bacterium IBVUCB2; assembly: GCA_002127295.1. Classification (GTDB taxonomy): domain Bacteria; phylum Bacteroidota; class Bacteroidia; order Chitinophagales; family Chitinophagaceae; genus JJ008. The sequence continues at coordinate 289,859 of NFUV01000002.1, read as the reverse complement.
CTTGTCCTTTGGGAAATAGCCCAGCTGCCGGTATGGAAGTTTAATGGAATGCGGTGCAAGCAAAGAATTTTCGGATACTGTTATCCAATAATTACCTCCGGTAGTCTTTTCCATTTTTCTGGCATAACCTTCATGCGGAGTATTATTGCCCAAAATTTTACTAATAGGGTTGCTGCAGGACATTAAAGTGAGTAGGAACAAAGATGCGAAAACCAATAACTTCATGAAACCCCTTTAGGCAAAAAAAGCACCGAAAAAAGTGAATGATTTATTAAGAAAAAACACAAGTTGATAGCATAACTTGTTAAATTAAAAATCCTGCTTATGGTAAGCCAGTTTTATTTAAATTTATACCTCATCAAAAAAAAGGAGGTATTCATGATATCAACAGATATGACATGGGCACCTCCGGCCACTTTTTAGTCGCCGGACTGGTCCGAAATAATCTGTCCCGGTTGTAACCGGAAAAAACCATTCGCTTTGCGGGTGGTTTTTATTTAATTGGACTAATTTCGATTGGGGCAATAGTTCTACAAATTCCACCCTTCATTCTTTGCTCTATAAATAAATAGAAATTATTGAACTTTATTATAGAATGGGTAAAATAAATTTCCTAATGGCATGAAAATTTAGGCTAATAATTGAAATTATTACTTAAACAGCTTCTTACATGGGTATCTCCGAAGCTTGAAAAGCTCTTATATGAAAAATACATTAGCCGCCATAGAGCATTTCGCAGAAGTAGCGCATCAAGGACAACAAAGACGTTACACCCCTGAACCTTACATTATACACCCTATTCGGGTAATGAAACTTTGCGCTGCTCATACAAATGAAACATGCATACAGTATGCTGCCTTGCTTCATGATGTATTGGAAGACACAACTGTTACCTCCGAGCAGTTGGAATTATTCCTGCATTCGGTCCTTTTACCTGCTGAAGCTGTTCGTACATTCGGACTTGTTGTTGAATTGACAGATATTTATACCAAAGCTCATTATCCTGGATGGAATCGTCAAAAAAGAAGAGATAAAGAATCACATCGACTGGGAAGTACAAGTGCTGCTGCTCAAACGATCAAGTATGCTGATATAATTGACAATTGCAAAGAGATCAGCAAACATGATCCGGATTTTGGTCCAAAATTTCTTAGTGAATGTAACCAGCTCCTCGACAAAATGCAAACAGGTAATCAAGAATTATATTACCATGCCCGAAAGGTTGTGATGGAAGAATTACGAATGATTAGTAGCCAAAAAAGCCTCCTGTAAACAAGAGGCTTTAAACTATTTTATTCTTCACCACCACCCTGGTTTTGCCTGCGGTTTGAATCAGTTCCACCTTCCTTTCGATGGCGATTATCAGTATCCTCATTTCTTTGACGAGGATTGTTCATCTGCTCATTATGTTGAGTAGTGCCCTTATTTGTTCTTTCGCCTGGTTGCTGAATGGACCTTTCCCCAGCCGTCTGATTTTTGTTTTTGTCTGACATAATTTTCATTTTACTGTTTAAAAACAAATGTAACTTCGAAAATTTTCTGCTACTTATTGGAAGTAACTACAGCAGTGTTTGAAGGTCTTTCATCAGTTCCGTCTGCAGTTCCATTTACAATAAATTTTATTTGAGGCGCTTTATCTCCGGTTTCTCCTGAAACACCTGATAACAAAATAGTATAAATTTTACCACTCTCTACAGTGATAGTGCGGGAAACATTTAGAGATCCTCCATTAGTGACAGTAATATTTATTGATCCGGCATTGATAGTTTTAAAATCAGAAACCGAAGTAAAGCTTGCACTTTCATTTATAACATTAACACCCTCTGCAGCTATTGTAACCGTTGGAGAGGCCCCTGTGCTCTGAATTGCATTTATATAGCGTATATAACTTTGCGTTGTTGTAGCTAATGTATCAACCCCGTCTTCCACAATTATTTGCTGTAATGCCATACCGGTATCTACCAAAAACAAAGAATAATATTTACCACTTTGAAAGTTTACATTATTACTGGCTGCAAGCCCCGCAAAATTATAAGCATCCACTACTCTTGTTCCTGGAAAAATAGAATAATATCCACCTGTGTAACTATTATAAGGGAGAGAAGAAGCTATAACATTTCCTGAAATAGTTAAACTTGCTGATGTTTCAGGCGCAAGATTCACTGCCATTAGCCCTGCTCCTTCTATAGGAGTATCATCATTATCATTCTTATTACAGGATAGAACAAACAGACTGGCGATCATACTAATACCAAATACAAAACGATTGAAGATTTTTGTTTTCATAAAAACTATTTTTTTGGTTATATGATACGGTGGATATATAAAAATTGAAAAAATAATGCCAATTCTTAATTCTCTTTTAAAGATTTACTTTTTACGTTAACGTATACCTAAAAAAAGTGGAATAAGTTTCCCTCTACGGGGTAAAAATGCAACTTTGCTAAAACCTTTTTTCCTATGATACTACTCATGTTTATACAATCACGCCTTACAATTTACTGGTCGATCTTTATTACTTACAAGAATTCCATTCCACAGCTAATCAAAAAAGTTAGGCGAGTTTAACATTATTGATTTCCATTTTAGGATTACGATCCAATTAGGATACATGATCACTATGCATATCTGATCTTGTGCAACAAAAAAAATATTTGCAGTCAAGACATACAACAAAAAAAAGTTGTCTTAAAGTAAGCAGTATTAAATTCCTCATTTGCTCCTCATAATTACCCATACTGGGTATTTCATAAAATCATCTACGTTCTATCAGCAATGGCATATACTTTGAATTAATTTAATGATTTCTAATTCAATTAAATTAATTGATCACTTTTAAAACCGAGAATGATGGAAAACACAACAACACTAAATGATCTTATTGAGATCAACAACGACAGAGTAGAAGGTTATGAAAAAGCCATTACTCAAATAAAAGATGAAGACAGCGATCTTAAAGAAGTTTTCAGTGATATGGTTGCACAAAGCCAGCGGTTTTCAGTAGAACTTAAAAAGCATGTTTTCAGCGAAGGAAATGATCCTGCTGAAGGCACAACTAACCGGGGAAAGATATACCGGGTATGGATGGATGTAAAAGCAGTTTTTACTGGTAAAGATCGAAAAGCGACCTTAAGCTCTTGCGAATTTGGAGAGGACGCTGCTCAACGGGCTTATGCCACTGCCCTGGAAGACAATGATCTTAAACCAGAAGTAAAGCACTTATTGAAAAACAAAAAATCTCTCTCAAAGCATCACATGATAGAATTAAAATTCTACGAGATACACAACCTGTATCATAATAATACAATTCTCGAACCGGTATGTATAAAGCATACCGGTTTATTTTATCTATTACAATGAAGCTTATGCCTGTTTAAGCAAGTATAATAATAACTTTTCTTCTTTTTTCAATCCTTTTTTAGAAAAGGAAACAATAAAGTCCATCTTACTACAACCTATTTAACTCTTGTAAGTTTCATTTCACCTCTTTCATTCTTAACAAGAATCTCATTTTCACTTATCAATTCTGCAGTACTACTCATTTTGGTATCGTTAAAGGAAATGCTGTACGAAAACTTTTTTCCATCTATTTTCCCATCTTCTAACTTAGTTTCACCGAATTGAGTTTTCCAAATACCGGTAACTACATCTCCTTCAACTTTAAAAGTGTAATTGACTTCAAAAGTGCCATTGGGTGTTTCCCGGGTTCCTTTCCAGTTCCCATCAATAGGATTTTGTGCAAAAGCTGTATAACATCCAAGGACGAGCAATAAACTAAAAACGTATTTCATATAACATGTTTTTAATGTGACAAAAATTTGTAAATTAATCTGAATGTTGTCAAAATTTTTGTGCTAATACTTTATCAGTAATGCAAGGTTAAAATTTTTCTACACCTTTAACATTCATCTTTACCGAAGTAACCCTGTCAGGACTTGTCATAAATAATATTTTATTATTTGCGCCTGCAAAAACATTGTTGGTGCTGCCGCCGCCTGGGATTGTTAGTATTTTGTTTCCATTTTTATCATAGGCATTTACTCCTACACCGCCGCTAACATAAACATTCCCTTTTTCATCCATCGACATGCCATCGCAGAAATTCAGATTATTAACAAACGTCTGCATATTGGACAGGGTGCCATCGGCATTAATAGCAAAAACCTTGATTTGACCCGTACCATCGTATGTCCAATTGTTTACGTACAATTTTTTGCCATCAGGAGTTCCTGTAATACCGTTTGGCCATATATCAGCATTCCATCCGGCCATAGTAGTAACCCTGACAAGAGAGGTAGCTCCCGGTGCTAAATAATATACATGGCCACCTTTACCAGTTGCAGCCTGCTCAGAGTGTGTGGGTTCCCAATTTTGTTTGCGGGGATCAGTTGCATCCCAATAATCTCTTGGAAATATAGGATCAGTAATATAAATACCTCCATTTTTTGGATTGATCCAAACATCATTGGGGCCATTTAGCAGTTTGCCATTGTAATTATTTACCAATACAGTATGGCTGCCATCAGGAGCTATCTTCCAAAGTTCTCCATGCATATCTGCGCAGGCAATGAGATAACCATCTTTATCAAACGCCATTCCATTGGAACGGCCAGTACCGGTTAAGAATGTAGTGATCTGCCCGGTGGAAGCTGTCCACTTATAGATTTTATCGTTGGGCTGGTCAGTAAAAAATACATTACCGTGTTTGTCAACAGCCGGTCCTTCTGTAAAGCCAAACCCTTTTTGAATAGTATCTAGTACTCCGTGCTGGCTTGCTGAAACAAGACCCAAAGGATCAAAAAAAGTGCTGCCTGATACATGCTTATTAGCAGATGCTGTTTCAGTTGCTAATTCATTAAGGTTGTCGTTTTCGGGCCGAAGCATACTTTTCTTACAGGAAGAAAGCCCGATGGCGCATACCAAACCAAGGGAAAAAATAATTTTCTTTTTCATACCGGCAATAGTTTTAAGGTTAAAGTAAAACAGTGACAATCGTTAAGATGTGCAGAATACTGCAGTACAGGAAAGCTATTTAATATTGCAAGTAAAAACTACCAACAGATGCCGCTGAAGAATTTTAAACAATGTTACTTATAAGAAAACGGATTTTTTCCCATTTCAGAACATCCAAATTGGAGTACAGAATTTAATCTGTCATTGGAAATCTTATACAAACGACTGGTTGTTTATTTTTTAAGCCCGTCATCATTTCCTTTATATTGAAACCAATCATAGGTTGCAACAGATGTTGTAGGTTCCCCATTAGACGTGCCATAAAGAGCAAATAAGCTTCCTACAAATCCTCCTGCTACTTTTGTACTAAGGAAGGATGCATCCACTCCATCCTTCAAAAGTTTCCATTTATTATTCTTCTCCGCAAAATAGAATGCATAAGTTGATGCTTTAGCTTCAATCTTTAAGTACAATGATTTTGATGAAGTAAGTGGCTGGCTTGCTAATAATTCCCCATCTTTTTTCCCTTTTGAAGGCGATCTATATAATTGAACTACGGGGCTACCATTCTCTATGGATTTGCATAAAAAGTAATAATTGTTTTCGCTTTGAAAGATCATTAACCCTGCTTTCTCTTTTTCGGAGGCGGGTGTAAAGTGCATACTGGTTGCAGCATATCCTTTTAAATTATGTTGACGGGATCCAAGGAAGGAAGGACTTTTTCTTTCAGTTGCAGTTTGTGGCCGAAGCGATAATTGAAGAAAACCACTTTTTGCCGTTAAGCTATACGCATCCATTTCAGGATTTCTAAGAAATAGATAACGATCGTCAAATTTCTTACTGTTGAAATCATCTTTAAATGATACATTACCACCAAAGGGGTTGTTTACCTTTTTCGTTAAAGCAGGCAAAGGCACCGGCAATGTGTAAGGCACTTCCTCGTTTCCTTCTAATATATGCGGCCAGCCATCTTTCCATTCCACTGGTAAAAGAAATGTTTCTCTTCCTGTATTATAAATATCATCTCCATAAGGACGGCAGGCAAGAAAAACCGCATACCATTTACCATCAGGCGTTTCTACAAAATCAGCATGGCCAGTTGTAGTAACCGGATTTTTTCGTTGTTTATCCAGGTGACGTTGTGTAAGTATCGGATTCTTTTCATAAGGAATATAAGGTCCGTCTACTGATTTACTTCTGAAAACAACTTCTGAATGATTGTATCCTGTGCCACCTTCTGCACAGATAAGATAAAACCAGCCATCTTTTTTAAAAAGGTGTGGAGCCTCTATCCATATTGGTTTTTTAGATAGATCAGTACCACCATTCACCAGCAATATTTCTTTCCCTACCACTTTCATTGCGTTGATGTCAAACTCATACATACGAATGGTGCGATGGCCGCTGTATAAGGGCTTATTATCAGGTGCATCATTGTTATATACCACATACGCTTTATCATCAACAAAATCGATAGAAGGATCTATTCCTTTTACTTCCGGGAGCCAGATTGGATTACTCCACGGCCCTTTCGGATCTTTGGCAGTAATAATGAAATTACCTTTCTTGTCTATTAAAGTACACAGGATATAAAAAGTCCCTTTATTATAACGAATGGTAGGAGCAAATAAACCTCTTGATACTCCTGCATTCGTTTGGTCTAATTGCTCTTGTCTATCCATTGCATTTCCGATCTGTTTCCAGTTAACCAGATCTGTGCTATGAAAAATAGGCAGGCCCGGAAAATAAGCAAAAGTGGAAGTGGTAATGTAATAGTCATTGCCTACTCTACATATACTTGGATCAGGATAAAATCCTGCCAATATAGGATTGTTATACGTCTGTGCTTTTGTTACTAACAGCGAAACGCTGAATATAGCAGATAGTAAAAACTTTCTGGTCATTGTTATTTAAATTAGATGAATTTATAAAGATTGATTGTTTTGCTAAATTATTATTCAAAGCTCACCCAGTCAATTGCAACCGGTGAATCAGTTTTTGATACAACAAAAAGATGTTGCACTCCATTTTGAGATTTTGAAATTGTCTTTTTAGTTGTTATCCAATTATTCCCTCCTGCAATTTTTACCTCTGCAAGTAAAGGTCCGTTTACACTGTTAACACGAAGCTGTATGATTCCACCTTTTTCCGACTGGGCATTGATTGTAACAGCTTTTGCTGACTTCTTTCCAAAATCAACACTATTATACTGAGCCCATGCACCTGATGATGTGAATGTAGTTTTCCATCCTTTAAACCGATCCAGTGTATCTAAAAAATCAATAGCAACACCTGATCCACTTAATTGTGTGTACCGGTCAATTTGTATTTTCTGATTGGCATTGGTTAATCCTACACCTCTTAGCGTTGGAGTTACTTTTTTTATCGTGCCGTCATCGTTAAAAAACAAACTGTCGATCCGTATCGAACGGGCTTTATCAAACCGGGGAGAATAATCTCTGTCGTGGTAAAAAAGATACCATTGTTTTTTGAATTGCATTATTGACTGGTGATTGGTCCAGCAACCGGATGCTGATTCATCCATAATAACACCGGTAAATTTAAACGGGCCAAGCGGATTATCACCGATGGCATATTCCAGCCTTTCAATTTTATTTTCTACATGCGGGTAGGTTAAATAATAGATCCCCTTTCTTTCGAACATATATGGTCCTTCTTTCAATCCTTTTGTTGGAAGCTCACCAAGTGTATCTATTTTTGAATCCAATTCCAGCATATTGGCTTTTAATTTTGCTCCATAAATATTTCCTGCCGACCAATAGATATATGCCTGGCCATCTTTATCAATGAAAACATTCGGGTCAATACCACGAATGCCTTTAATGGGTGTTGCTTCCGGAATAAAAGGTCCTTCTGGTTTATCTGCAACTGCAACTCCAATAGTAAACCCACGACCGTGAGCAACAGTATCTTTTGCAGCAGTAGGAAAATAGAAATAGTACTTACCGTTCCGCTCAATGCAATCTGGTGCCCACATGCTATAGCTATCTGGTCTTACCCATTGCACTTTGTTTTGAGTAACGATCATTCCATGATCTGTCCAGTCGGAAAGATTGGAAGATGAAAAGACATGATAATCTTCCATACAGAACCAACCTACACGACCTTTGCCTTCTGTAGCAAGAATATCATGTGATGGATATACATATACCCTGTCTCCAAATACCCTGGCAGAAGGATCAGCAGTGAATTGGTTTCTTATAATAGGATTTTGTGCTTCTGCCTTCACGGCTAATAAAACAACTAATACTGCAGACAGATATTGGAGCAGGTTTTTTTTCATACACAATTAAGTTTTATTGTCTGTTATTTTTCTACGTTACTAATTTTGTTTAGGCGTTGAAATCGTTTCTGTGATCCTGAAATAATCAAAATCAGCAAAGCCTCCTGTGTTTTTAGTGGCATAATTGAATAATGCAAAACGATAGCCGATAAACTGCGGAATGGTATAAGCCATCTTTAAGGGTGTACCTAATGTTGTCCAGTTGTTGCCATCTAAGCTGTAAAAGAAATTAGCTGTATCCTTTTTATTGGTGAAATTGCATTCTGCTTTAAAGAAAACGGTGTTTTGATTTAACGGAATAGCAGCCACTTCTTCCGCCTTGCCCGTACTGGCATTAATCATCACAATTATCTTTTTATCTCCTATTACTTTTACAGCAGCCAATCCATAATTTTTTTGCAACAAACCCAATCCTGCAATATCACCATCTTTCATATTGGATACTTCTAATGAAGTAGAACCGCTACACAAAGGTCCGATGGTACGTTGTGTTAACGAGTTCCTGGCAAATAAAAACGAAGTGTCAAGTCTTCCTGTTTTTAACCTAAGAAATCCTTTTCTTTCTTTCAGCGACCATAAATTATTATCAGGACTATGATTCCATTGCCAAACTAACGGCAATGCCGCTTGTTTTTTCTTACGGGTAAATTCATCAGAGTTTACAATACCAGGAATTAAACTTTTATTGGCAGGCAGATCGAGAGTTTCAGGCACTTTTCCATTTGCACCTAACACTGGCCAGCCATCTTCCCACTTAACAGGCACTAAATAGGGAATGCGGCCAACTGAGCCATAATCACGGAAAAGATAAGAGTACCATTTGCCATCAGGCATATCAATTAACCCGCCTTGTGCAACCCCCAAATCCTGAAGACCCAATTTGCCTTCCCACGGCCCGGTAATTTTATCCGAACGGTGAATGACGACAGTTCGCATACCGCCACGGGGCCATGTGATATTAAATAAATAATATTTGCCATTGATTTTAAAAAGCTGTGAGCCCTCTGCCTGAAGATTAATATTATTGCCAGCAGGTGCACTTGCATTCTCAATAATAGTTTGCTCTGTTGTGCCCGGTTTTACTTTGGTAGCATCTTCAGTTAGTTCGACTAACTTAAGTTTACCTACACCATAGATCAAATAAACACGGCCATCATCGTCAAAAAATATAGAATGATCATGATAAGATGGTGCAAACGAAACTTCTTTCCAGGGTCCTTTCTCAATATTTTCTGTAGTATAGATATGGGTTTTGCCGGAAGTTTGGGCAAACGTACTAACATAGAAAATGCCTTTATGATAACGTATGCAACTTGCCCATGAACCTCTGCCATACGTACTCTTCCCATTGGTAAGATTCATGGCGTCATTAGCAACCAATGTATCGTAAGCATAGCCAACCAGTTTCCAGTTTACTAAATCGGTTGACTTCATAATGGGTACACCCGGACTCATGTGCATGGTGGTACTGCTCATGTAATAAGTATTGCCCACACGGATCATAGCCATATCGGGAACATCAGCAAAAATTACCGGATTTTTCGCTTGCTTATTTTGCTGACCCTGAACAGGGCTTGCGAAAAACGCAGCAACAATTATTATAAATTCTATAATATTTTTTTTCATTTTTACTTAGATACTAGAGTGTACGTTTTTCCAGCTATTGTTGATAAATCAACCATAATGGTTTTTTTCAACTCAGGTTTTGATGATGTTGCTTTTGATGAAATAATTGGATCAGGTATTGCTGTTATTTGGTAAAATGGGTTTTTATTTTCACCCGTAGCATCTATCAAAATACCATTGGTTAGTTTAAGTGCATTGGGTATTCTTAACCGGAGATTACCGCCAAGGTTTGATTTAATTATAAGCTTTATCACTTTTGCATCTTTCCATTGCATTTGTACAATTTCAAAACCGCCAATTGCTTTGAGCCCTGTAATGTTTCCTTCTTTTTGCCATGCATCTGGCAATGCAGGTAATAGGTGGACTGAACCATCTGCACTTTGCATTAGCATTTCTGCAATACCTGACGTACAACCAAAGTTGCCATCAATCTGAAAAGGTGGGTGAGCATCAAATAAGTTATTGTAAGTGCCACCACCACCTGGGTTTACACCCAATGGAGTTAATTGGTTTTGAATTAATTTATACGCATGGTTACCATCCTGCATTCTTGCCCACCAGTTTACTTTCCAACCCATACTCCATCCGGTAGATACATCACCACGATGTATCAGTGTTGTTCTTGCTGCATTAAATAAAGCTGGTGTACGGTAAGCTGATATTTGATTAGAAGGAAATAAACCATATAAATGTGAAACATGGCGATGATTATCTTTCGGGTCATCAATATCGTCTAACCATTCCTGTAACTGACCATGCTGACCTATTTGCATAGGAGCTAGACGGCTACGCATTTGCTTTAGTGTATCAATAAATACAGCATCTTTTTTCAAAATTTCTGCAGCTCTGATAGTTGAACTGAAAACATCAAATACAATTTGATTGCTCATAGTGGTACCAATATCCAGTGAAGAACCCTGGTGAGCAGCAGGTGCATTTTCCGGCGACTGATCCGGATTAATTACCAACCAGTGTTTAACAGGATGTTCTACTAAAAAATCTACATAAAAAGTTGCAGCACCTTTTAAAACAGGATATGCCGTTGCAAGAAATTTTCTATCGCCGCTGTATAAATAATGATCCCAAAGATGCTGACTTGCCCAACCACCACCCTGGTGCCATGCACCCCAAAAGGCTCCATCAACAGCTCCTGTTGCCCGCCATATATCTGTATTATGGTGAGCCATCCATCCTCTTGCCCCATACATATCCCTGGCAGTTTTTTCTCCTGCTACCGACATCTCTTTTACCATCTGCAAAAAAGGTTCATGCAGTTCTGAAAGATTTGTTTTTTCTGCCGGCCAGTAATTCATTTCTGCATTAATGTTAATGGTGTACTTGCTGTCCCATGCCGGACGTAATTTATTATTCCAAATTCCCTGCAAGTTTGCAGGTTGTCCGCCGGGTTGCGAAGAAGATATCAATAAATAGCGGCCATATTGAAAATAAAGAGCGGCAAACTGCGGGTCATTGGTTGTGCTAAAACTCTTTAGCCGTTCATCAGTAGGAAATTTTGCTGCATCGGTAATTCCCAAATCAAGTTTAACCCGGTTAAAATGTTTTTGATAAGCAACAACATGATCTTTTGAAATAGTCTTAAAAGATTTTGCAATTGCTTTGTTAAGCCAGGAAGCGGCTCTTTCATTTTCGTTACCGCTTACATCCAGGTAATTATTAAAGTTGGTAGCAATAGAAATGTAAATGGTTACTTCATTGGCATTTTTTACAATGACAGATGTGTCAGAAGAAGAAAGAGAGCCGCCAGTGTTTTTTATCTCAACAATTCCTTTATACCGAACCATTCCTTTTACAGTTTCATGATCTATTGTTGTTCCGGCAAAAGTTAATTGTCTTGATTGTATTGTTTTTACCTCAACCTTTGGCTGTGGGCTGGTATAAAAAGCAGTGAAAGAAATACTGTTGGGTTTACTCGCTGTTAAATGAACTACTACCATACGATCGGGTAATGAAGCAATGGCTTCTCTTGTATAAGTTACACCAGCAACTGTATAAGAAGTTTTAGTGATAGCTTTTTCAATATCCAGTTCCCTGTAATAGTTTGTATAATTTCCGTGACCGTTAAAGGCAAGATGAAGTTCTCCGGCAGGCTCAAACATTTGGCCATGCGATTTTTTACTGATGATAACCCTGTTAGCCAGTTGTTCCGCCTGTTTTTGTTTTCCTTCGAGAATTAATTTTCGTATTTCGGCCAATGAATCCAATGCTAACGGATTATCGTTTCGGTTAGGGCCACCACTCCATAAGGTATGTTCGTTCAACTGGATGGTTTCTTTTTCTACATTCCCATAGATCATTGCACCTAATCTTCCGTTGCCAATAGGCAATGCATTTTCCCAAACCTTTCCTGAAGGTTTGTTATACCACAATTTTAATGCTGCATAATTTTGCGCCTGAATATCTGTTGCTGATAAAACGAATGAAAGCAAAAGTGCACATACAAGCCGGACTATTTTTAATTTCACCTCCATTGTCTTTTTATTTCCTTATTAAACGTATGTAATACGCCGCTCCGGCTGTGTTGCCCGGCAATGCCTGAAATTTTACTCTTACTTTTTCTTTCCCTTTGATCATTGTATCAGGTATTGTGTATGCTATATCATAAAACTTTGATTGATTCCATTTCCCGGTGTTATCTTCTGAAACCAGTTTTTCATCATCAATGTAAATGTCAAACTTCCTGTTGCCCCATTCTGCTCCCCAATATTTAACAAGCAGCGATAATTCTGTTTCGTTGTTGGTAGAAAGCTGGTAGCTGAAATAACCGTCGCCACGGGCATCACGCCAAAATTCATCATGCTGGTTTCCTGTGTTTGAATTTTGTTTTTGGATGAAATGGTCTGCTTCTGGTTGTTGCTCACCGGGTGCTACAAAATCAACAGTACGTTTTTGTAAATCCAGTTTTTGTTTTTCTGTGAGGGCAATTGAATCAAGATAAGTGCATAAACCGGCATTGCTTAATGCAATCCAGTACATCATATACCGGGCATCATGAATTTTATAAAACGGTTCAAAAACAATATTGGCCGGATTGATCATTTTAACGGCGGCGGCAGTAAAAGTTAAAGGTTTTCCTGCTACCGGATTAAGTTTGCTGGTAATCGCATTGATATTGTCTTCAATAATTATCGGTGCTTTGTCAACAGGGAGTTTTGTGCCACCTGCTATATGTGACCATCTTCCATCATCAGCCACTAACCCTTTTAAATCTTCTGTTCCGGTTTTTGCAGCCAGCAGAATGGGGCCATGCATAATAGCCATATAATTGGATACATTCGGCATTTGCTCAATGCTGTTTTGCATCGGTAGTCTTATAGTAACAACATCTCCTTTTTTCCATAAACGTTTAATCGCTATATAAGATGAAGGATGATTAGTAAATGAAATGGTTTTGCCATTAACCATCACTTTTAAAGCACCATCTTTTACCCATGAAGGATAACGTATCATCAATGAAAAAAGGGAAGAGCCTTCCGTAACCGTAATTTTTGTTTTTTCTTCTTCAGGAAAAGTTGTTTGCTGTTTAATTTTAATTTTCCTTTCTCTCCAGTTTAATTCCGAAGCAACAAACAGATTTACGTACAATGCATTTTTTTCATGGGTGTAAATAAACTGGCTGTACTTGCCATGGTTTTCCATGCCGCTACCTACGCAGCACCACATCCCTTCGTTGGGAGTAGAATAAACCCTGTAATGACGGGGGCGGGCAGGTGTAAAATATACATATCCGCCATGCTCCGGATGCTGTGTTGACAGTATATGATTATACAATGTTCTTTCATAATAATCAGCATATTTTGCCAGGGGTTTAACTCTGAATAAATTTTCGGTTAGCCTAAGCATGTTATACGAATTGCAGGATTCAGGTCCTTCCACATCATTAATAAAATCTGTTGAAGCAGTTACCGTTGGGAAAAACTCCCTTCTGCTGTTGCCGCCAAATGCGAGGCTTCGTTTTGTAGTTACTGTTTCCCAGAAAAAATCTCCTGCTGTTTTGTATCCGCCATCGTTTGCTAATTCGCCAATGCGTTCAAAGCCTATGGCTTTTGGTACCTGTGTGTTGGCATGTTTATTATCAAGATTATCTTTTTGTGCAGTCATAGCATCTAACAGCATTTTATGCGAAAATCTTTTTGCTGCGGTTAAATATTTTTTATCGCCTGTCATTTGGTATGCATCAGCAAGAATTTCATTCATGCCGCCATGCTCCATATCCAGCATGGATTCCATTTGTGCGTCGGTTAATGAAGTGGTGATGTTTATTCCCCAATCGCAAAATTTCAGAAAGATTTCTTTAGCATCTTTATTACCGGTGTACATCCATGCATCCCGTAAGCCAGCATACATTTTATGAACATTATACCAGGGTACCCATGCAGCTTTGTAAGCTGCAAAATCACCTTTTTGTAAACTGCTCCATATTTTTTTCCCGTTAGGCACCGCTCCCACATAGCCTTTGGCCCATTCAGGATTATTAATACCGTTTGCTTCCTGGCAGGCTTTTACTTCTGCAAGTATATAGTCCATTCGTTTTTTACATTCAGCATTACCAGTAGCAGCATAATTTATAGCAAGAGCAGATAAATAATGTCCGCCCACATGGCCATCCAATCCAGCCCAGTTAGAAAATATTTTTGCTTTTTCAGGTAGCCCAGCTTCTTTTCTGTAACCAGCCAGTAAACGGTCAACATCATATTCTAAAAGAACTTTAATGTTTATATCACGGGCATGTTGAAAAGGGCCAGCGAGTAATTTAACATCCTGCAAGGGGAATTCGTTGGGATATAATTTATCCTGTGCATGAATAGAACTGACATACAGTGAAAGACAAGTAACTATATATAGAATCGTATTATTTTTTATCATTTATATTTTGACAGCTATTTAAAATTTTACTATTATTTTTTTTCCTGTATATGTGACAACTTTATCTGCAGTAACTGCTGTATTTTCTCCAACAGCTTTATTATTACTTACCGTTACAATATTAAAATTTCTGCTTAGCAGTATCCCGGGAAAATTGCCAGTTCTATCGCTTATAGTTAGTGATTTTTTTTTATCATCCCAATCGAAAGTGATGGTAGCATAAACTCCCTTTTCATAATTGTAATTATCATTCTCATCCTCATACAACACAAATTTTCCATTTGCTCCGGGATAGATACGTATTTCCAGGTGATCCCATTTTTTTTCTTCAGCGTATTGCACTGCAGGACCAATGGGGAGAATGCTTCCTGCTTTTATGTAGAGCGGAATAATATCCAAGGGAGTTTCTCTTTTTACTTTTTTTCCACCATTTAATTTTTCTCCGGTCCAGAAGTCATACCAGTTTGAACCTGCTGGCAGGTAGGTTTCTTTTATTTTGATTGAGCTGAAATCTTCAACTAACAATGTATCTCTTCCGGTAATAACAGGTTTTATATACATCGCATTGGTAACCGGGCTCACCATCATTGATTTACCCAACATAAACTGGTCGTTAATATCCAATGCATTTTTATCCGAAGCAAAGTCCATCACCAATGCCCGCATCATACTTGATTGATTGGCCGTGACATCCCAAGAAGTGGAATAAATATAAGGCAACAAACGGTAACGCAGGTTGATGTATTTTTCAATAGCATCATAGTACTTAGTTCCTTTCTGACCAAACTGGTAAATTTCTCTCGGAGCACCCTCACCATGCGAACGCATCATGGGACAGAAAGCTCCAAACTCTAACCAGCGGACATATAGTTCCCGGTATTCGGGATCTTCCAATTTCTTTTTAAAATTCCATAGGAAGAAACCACCAATATCGCTATTCCAGTAAGGTATACCGGTTAGAGAAAAATTTAATCCTGCAGAGATTTGGTTTCTCAATGCAATCCATGATGAGTTTACATCGCCAGACCATGTATGGGCACCGTAACGTTGCTGTCCCGCAAATGCAGAACGGGTAAGAATAAAAACTCTTTTGCTATCAGATACGGATCGCTGGTGATCATACACACCACCTACCGTCATTAAAGGAAAAGCATTACGGACTTTGCGGAAAGAACCCAAAAAAGTTTTGTTGTCCATATCGGACGGTTTGAAATCGAGGTGGTCAGGTTCCGATGAATCCAACCACCAGCCATCCATACCAAGACTGAATAATCCTTTATTCAAATACTTCCAGAAAATATCACGGGCTGCAGGATTGTAAGGATCATACACTCTTACACCGGAAGGATAATCACGGAGAGGCGGCCATTTTTCTGAACCTGATTGTGGCCAGGTAGTAAAATTCATCAATGCGTCAATGCTGTCCAATTCACGGTATTGTTTGGTTTTAGGACCAAATGAATTCCAGATAGAAATGGTTAAATGTGCGTTCAATTTATGTACATCATCAACAAATTTCTGCGGGTTGGGAAAATCTACATTCAGAAATTCCATTGCATTCCATAAATAATTATTACCCCAATATTGCCAGTCCTGAATAACACCATCAAGCGGAACTTTTAACTCCCGATATTTCTTTATCACATCTATTGTTTCATCCTGACTTTTATAACGTTCTTTACTCTGGAAGTAACCAAACGTCCATAACGGGAGCATTGGTGCCTGCCCTGTGAGGTCACGCATTTTTGCAATCACCCCATCGGCACTACCGCCGTACATAAAATAATAATCAATGCAATCTCCTACTTCAGATCTAAAGGAAGTGCTTTCTGTATTATCGGTAAAAATTGTTGGCGAATAATTATCCCAGAACAAACCATAGCCTTTTACAGATTGAAAGAATGGAACATAATCATGGGTGTTATTCTGTACCATATTCAGTGTAAGATTTCGTTGAACCATCTTACCCTGCTGCTGCTGCCCTAAACCATAGATGGCCTCCTCTTTATCCAATATATAGGCTTGTTCAATATTATATGTGTTGATGCCAGCATCATTAAAAGGTATGAATAATGTACTATTTTCCTTTTCATTTAAAAGTGCGGTGCCTGCCTTAGTATAAAAACTCAGCATACCTGAGTTAAGATTAAGTTTTACTGTTAGACTTTCACTTTGCAATACAACTAAAGCAGCCTGTTGCTTTATATCCAGGTTTATTTTTTCCGGTGATTTAATAACGGAAAGACTTTTTTTATCTAAAGCAGTTCCTTCAGGAGATTTTATTATTCTTACTGTTGTGGCTGTGTAAAACTGAATTTCAATAGCGGTTTTATTGATGATTGTTTTTATACCGGAATTATTCTTTTGCCATGTTTGGGTTTTACCTATAGTGCATATAGCTAACATCAAACAGGTCACTATTAAAATTCGTCTCATCATCATATTTTATTACAGCCGGCCGGCTTATTTATTGAATATTCAGCTTTACCATTTTCAAATCTTTAGCTGTAGAACTATTGCCGTACCACAATTCATATTCGCCTGCTGTTACATCCATCTTTAAAGTTTTTTCATTGTAAAACTCAAAAGCGGATGGATGCAGATCAATAACCGCATTCACCGTTTTTCCCGCAGCAACTTCTGTTCTTTTAAAACCCCTTAATGTTTTTATGGTGCCGGTATTGTCGTTTAGTTTTTTAACATACAACTGTACTATTTCTATTCCGTTTCTTTTACCGGTATTGGTAACAGGAATTGTAATTGAAAAGCTTTCATCTTTTTTGATTTGTGTTTTATTCAACTGCGCATTTCCAATAGTAAAGCTGGTATAGCTTAAGCCATAACCGAATGGAAAAAGCGGTTCGGCAGTCATGTACCTGTATGTTCTTCCTTTCATGGAGTAATCTTCAAAATCTGCCAACTGCGTTGTGTCTTTGTAAAAAGTAATGGGAAGTTTTCCGGAAGGATTGTAATCTCCAAACAAAACATCGGCAACAGCCTGGCCACCCGATTCGCCGCCATACCATGCCTGTAAAATTGCATCGCAGCTTTGCGTTTCAGGAACCATGCCAATGGCAGAGCCGGAGCAGTTTACAAAAATTATTTTTTTCCCGGCTGCTTTCAAAGCCTTTAAACAATTGCGCTGCACCAGGGGTAATTCAATATCAGTACGGTCGCCACCTTTAAAGCCCGGATAGCTCACTGGCATTTCTTCGCCTTCTAATAATGTTGACAACCCGCCAACAAAAATAACTTCATCAATTCCTTTGAGTTTATTAATGAGCCCAGAGAAATTAATATCAAGTTCTTTACCAAAATCAAATTCAAGATTGGCTTGCCAGTTATTTAATTGTGCATACCTTATTTCTATCTGATAAGTTTTTCCTTTCTCAACATTATATGCAATTCTAGATGGCAGTGTGCGCCAGTTGTTATACTGTACCAATGATTTGCCATTTACAAATAATTCAAAATAGCCTGTGGCACCAACTTTAAATGCTATCTCTTCTGTTTCGGGTGCAATAAATTCGGTTTCATATTTGGCAGAGAAGCCAACCAGTTTTACACCTGATGCAAATTCATGATCGCCTGCCGTAGTAATTTTAAATGGATTGGTAATCTGATCGGTTGTAACTATTTCGCCTGTACGTTCACGGTTATTCCAATAGGTTGCTTTAAAACCTTGCTTACCCGCTGCTGTGGCTTTTGAAAAATAGCTTTGTGTTACTTTATTCTCAACAAGGTCACATGCCTTATCATACACAACACTGTTTGCAGGTAGTTTTGATTTAATGCCATTGAGAATGCTGATTGTTCTTACAGGTCTGCCGTTATAATTGCCCCACAACATGGGTTCATTATCTGCATTGGGGCCAACAACCGCTATTTTCTGTGCTGATTTTTTTAAAGGAAGTGCATGGTTTTTATTTTGCAGCAACGTCATTGATTCTAGCGCCATATCCAATGCAAGTTTCCTGTGTTCAGCGTTGTTTACAATTGACAAGGGAATATTAGCCCAGGGGACAATTGCGTTATCATCAAAATCACCTAAGTCAAAACGACCTATTAAAACTTTCAATAAATGACTATCTATTTCTTTTTCTGTAATTAAACCTTTGGCTACGGCTTCCGGTAATTTTTCATAGGCATATCCCTGCCATACACATTCCACATCTGTGCCTGCTAACACTGCTTTTGCGGAAGCATGTGTTGCATCCGAAGAAGTTTTATGACTGGTAAAAAAATCGGTAACAGCACCACAATCTGCAACAACAATATGTTTATACCCCCATTCTTTTCGAAGGATTGTTTGTAGTAAACGGGTATTGCCACAACAAGGCTCATCATCCAACCGTTGATAGGCACACATTACCTGGCGAACATCTGCATCCTGCACCAGCGATTTAAATGCAGGAAGATAAGTTTCCCATAAGTCTCTTGGGTTAATATTATTCAGATTCAATGTATGCCTGCTCCACTCAGGGCCTGAATGCACCGCATAGTGTTTGGCACAAGCAAGTAGTTTACGATATTTTGCATCAGTAGGCCCTTGCAACCCCTTCACTACAGAAACACCCATACGGGAAGTGAGATAAGGATCTTCGCCATAGGTTTCCTGTCCCCGCCCCCATCGGGGGTCCCGAAAGATATTTATATTCGGTGTCCAGACAGAAAGACTTAAGAACCGCCTGTTTTCTTTTCCACTTCTCAATGCATCATGATATTTGGCCCGCACTTCATCAGATGTAGCATTGAATATTTTAAATACTAAAGAATCATCAAAGGAGGCAGCCATTCCAACCGGCTCTGGAAACACAGTTACATTATCGTTATTGGCAAGGCCATGCAAGGCTTCACTCCACCAATTAAATTTTTTAATACCCAGCCTCGGAATAGCAGGCGATTGATCAAACATGAGCGATGCTTTCTCTGTCAGTGTTAAACGTGACACCAGGTCGATGGCTCTCTCTTCAGCAGTTAAAGAAGGGTTTTGAAAAGCAAATTGCTGGGCAAGCAAAGCACTGTTTAATAATATACCGGCCACAATCAATAAAATAGAATTTCGTAATAGCAGTTTCATAAGATCTGAAAATTTTATTTATTATTTTTATAGCAGCCTTATCTTTTTCGCACAAATAATGAATTTTAGTCTACCCCTGAAAATGTATTGTTGATTGCGTTTCGTTCCAGGAATTTTATAAAAAATACATGCCGCCTTTTTTGATGTTACTTATGCTCTCAACGGGATATTTTTTTTCATTTTACGCTACTTTATTAATTAATGTTCCTATGTTATCAATAGAAACTTTAATCTCATCGCCGGATTGCAACGTAAAATCACTAGCTGGGACTATGCCTGTGCCAGTCATTATCAAACACCCATCAGGAAATGAACATTCACGAAAAACATAACTCACCAGTTCCTGTGGTGTACGTTTCATTTGACTGATAGCAATCTTATCACTGAAGGCACTTGTATTATTCCTGATGATCTCCAATCGAATCATCGTGTTTTTATCCAGTGGCTCTTCAGTAATATAAATGCATGGCCCCACTGCTGCGCAGGCATCATACGTTTTTGCTTGCGGTAGATAGAGCGGATTCTCTCCTTCAATACTTCTGCTGCTCATATCATTGCCGATTGTATAGCCAATTATTTTTCCCGATGATGTTACTACTAATGTCAATTCAGGTTCCGGTACATCCCAGGTAGAGTCTTTGCGGATATTAACCTTATCACCTGGCCCTACGATACGGTTTGGTGTAGCTTTAAAAAATACTTCCGGTCTTTCTGCTTCATACACTTTTGCATAAAAATCCGCACCGCCAGATAATTTTGATTCTTCCTGGCGACCAACTTTACTGCGCAGGTAAGTAACACCGCAAGCCCATAATTCCTGTTTGCCAACAGGTGCTAATATTGCAGAATCAGCTATAGACTTTTTTTTAGTACCGAATCCCGAAGACAATAAAGCCGTAATTGTTTTTAATATATTATCATCATTGATAAAGTTATCCCAATCTTGAAGCTGTGCTTCAAAGTATCCCTTAGCAGTCTCAATAATAACCCCGTTCTTCGTTTTATAAAGTTTCACTTTTATTATTTTAGGTAAATGATTATTCGATTGTCACATCACTCCAGAGCCATATCAAGGACTCTGGTAAGATGCTTCCACCATGTTTGCCGCTATGAGTACCACTGCCTTTTATAAATTTGAAATTATAATTTTTATATTTAAGGGCAGCCTCCATTTCGAGATTGGCCAGCCACCAGTTGCCATGCTCATTATCTAAATCGTTTGTTCCATCCTGCATAAATATTTTTATATCCTTTTTTATATTCTTCCTGATAATGGATGGATAATTATTGCCTCCCCGGATATTAGTATAGCTACCAATATGGCTTAGGACCTTGCTAAAATAATCCGGTCGTTCCCAGGCTGCTGTAAATGCACAAATAGCCCCGCTTGAAAGTCCACCGATGCCGTGCATGGCTGCTTTATCACTAATGTTGTGTTTCTTTTTTACTTCAGGAATGATCTCGTTAATGAGCATCGTAACATACTTATCATCCATTACATCATACTCATTAACACGGTTACTTACACGAAACCTGTTTTCAGGATACTCTTTCGTAGCATTACCCGGATTTACAAATAAGCATATAGTAACGGGTAGTTTTTTTTGATGAATTAAGTTATCATACACAATGCATACCCGTTGATCCCCACTGTCTTTTACATAGGTATGTCCATCCTGGAAAACCATGAGAGCTGCTGGTTTACCAGCATCATATTGTGCCGGCACATACACATAGTATTCTCTGAAATTATTGTACAATTTGCTTTTCCATTCATACCTATTTACTGTTCCTTTTGGAACATTAGGTTGCCTCTGAGAATCAGGACCTAATTTATAAAGAGAATCCTGGGAATAGCTGATACAAGTGAGTAACAATAATATTGCAACTAATTTAATTTTCATTTTATACAAGTATTAATCTGTCAGTAGCACGGGTGCAATAGAAGTCCTTGCCTAATGCAAATCTCTTGTTACTATATCGCCTGATCCCCCTTGCAAAATATCAAGGTCGGCACCCAAATGTGCCTGTTGTACATGATTAATATAAATTTTTACATACCCTCTTGCTGCCATAGCGGGAGGTGCTATCCAGGCTGCTTTTCTTTTTTGCAATTCTTCCTCACTGATATCGAGGTGTAGTTTTCTTTTTTCTACGTCCAATTCAATCATATCACCATTTTTTACCAATGCTAACGTACCACCAATTGCAGATTCGGGTGACACATGGAGAACAACAGTACCAGCCGCTGTGCCGCTCATTCTTCCATCTGAAATGCGTATCATATCTTTTACACCTTTGCGTAATAATTTCTCCGGCAGGTCAACATTACCTACTTCAGGCATACCCGGGTATCCAACGGGACCAACTGTTTTTAAAACGATCACACAGTTTTCATCAATGTCAAGATCAGGGTCATCAATACGGGCATGATAATCTTCCATGGTTTCAAATACCACTGCACGGCCACGGTGCTTCATTAATTCTTTAGAAGCTGCGGATGGTTTGATGATGGCACCATCCACACAGAGATTTCCTTTTAGTACTGCAATGCCTGCATTGTGTTGTAAGGGCTCATCTACTGATGCAATAACTTTCCTGTTATAACATATCGGGTTGTTATAATTTTCGCCAATTGTTTTTCCATTGGCTGTGATCATTTCATTGTGCAGATGTTTTTTCATCTCGTTTATAACTACGCCCAAACCACCAGCGTAATAAAAATCTTCCATTAAAAACTCGCCAGCAGGTTTCAGGTTGACCAGCAAAGGTATCTTGCTGCCAATGGTATCAAAATCTTCCAGCTTCAACTCTACACCAATTCTTCCTGCGATAGCTTGTAAATGAATTAAAAAATTAGTAGAACCACCAACTGCTGCATTGATTACAATTGAATTTTCAAATGCATTGCGGGTGAGAATTTTTGATAATCTTAAATCTTCTTTTACCATTTCTACAATTCTTCTTCCGCTTAATTGTGCCATTACTTTTTTTCTTGCATCTACCGCTGGAATGGTAGCTGCACCAGGCAATGTTAATCCTAACGATTCAACCATGCAAGCCATAGTGGAAGCAGTGCCCATACTCATGCAGTGACCCTGGCTTCTGGCAGTTCCTATTTCAGCTTCTAAAATATCTTCTGCTGTATAATTTTCATTTAGTTTTTTTTCTTTCACCATCCAGTTAAACGAACCTGAGCCCAAGCATTCACCTTTAAATCTTCCATTCAACATTGGCCCTCCGGGAACCACTATGGTTGGCAAATCAACACTACAAGCTCCCATTACAGTACTTGGTGTTGTTTTATCACAGCCGGTAAGTAACACCACACCGTCTAATGGATTGGCACGGATGCTTTCTTCTGTATCCATGCTGGCAAGATTCCTGAACAGCATGGTGGTAGGCTTCATTATTGTTTCACCCAATGATGTAACAGGAAATTCTAATGGAAAACCACCAGCTTCTATTACACCCCTTTTTACGATTTCTGCAAAATCACGGAGATGTCCATTGCAAGGAGTCAGTTCGCTCCAGGTATTACAAATGCCAATGACAGGACGGCCACGAAAATAATCATCAGGATATCCCTGGTTTCGTAACCAGGAGCGATGCACAAAACCCATCTTATCATCTTTGCCAAACCAATCGAGGCTTCTTAATTTTTTTTTCATCTTACATTAATTTATTAGGAACATATTGCACAAGCTAAATAATGTCTTTCGTTGTTCGTACACCATTAATTAACCTGGAAATGTTTAGTTCGTTTTTATTTTTTAATGCTACTGGTAATAATAGCTGTGGTACGTTCTGGTAACAAACAGGTCTTGTAAAACGAAAAATGGCTGCCGTACCTACTGAAGTTGTTTTACTATCGGTAGTAGAAGGGTAGGGCCCGCCATGCACCATAGAATTACAAACTTCTACACCTGTAGGAAATCCGTTGATAATAACTCTGCCTGCTCTTTGCTCCAGTATATCCAGCAATTCTTTATACTCCATCAATTCTTCATCTGCACCATGCACCGTAGCTGTAAGATGCCCGGAAAGATTTTCAGCTATCGAAAGCATTTCTTTTTTTGTGCTGGTTGAAATAACAATTCCTGTTGGGCCAAAAATTTCTTCACTTAGTTGTGGAGTATTATTAAATACATTGGTATTCGTTATCAACAAAACAGGTATTGCATTGGATGCTTCCATTTCAGGTTGAAAACCAGACTGTGCTAATTGCTCAACTCCTTCTGTAGCGAGGTGTTGTTGCACACCAGTTTTATATGCATTTAAAATAGTTGGCGTAAGCATCACTCCCCCACTTGTTTTTTCGAACGCAGCTTTGAGTGATTCATTAAAATCCTGTTCGGTGTTTTGATAAATTAGCATACCCGGGTTAGTACAAAACTGCCCAACTCCTAATGTTACTGCTGCAGAATAAGCTGTTGCTATTTCTCTTCCCCGTTCTTTCATGGCTTGCGGTAATATAAAAACAGGATTTGTACTTCCCATTTCTGCATACACAGGAATAGGTTCCGGTCTGCTTACCGCAGCATCATATATTGCTTTACCAGCTTTGAAAGAACCCGTAAATCCAACTGCTTTTATTAAAGGATGCTTCACCAATTGCAGACCTACATCAATGCCATTGTCAAACAATAGTGAAAAAACACCATCGGGCATATCCGTTATTTGTGCAGCTTTTTGAATAATTTTTCCAATGAAAGCTGATGTTGCCGGATGTGCAGGATGTGCTTTTACAATAACCGGGCAACCGGCTGCCAATGCAGAAACAGTATCACCTCCTGCAACAGAAAATGCTAATGGGAAGTTACTTGCCCCAAAAACAACTACCGGGCCTAAAGGGATATGTATAAAACGCAGATCAGGTTTTGGGATTGGAGTTCTATCGGGTATGGCCGTATCAATTCTTGCATCTACCCATGAGCCTTCTGTTAATAAGGTGGCAAACATTTTTAATTGATTTGCAGTTCGAACTCTTTCTCCTTCAATTCGGGCAGCAGGTAAGCCAGTTTCATTGGAACAAACAGTTACCAGTTCATCACCAGTATTTAATAACTCATCAGCAATACTGGTCAAGAATTTTGCTTTATCTACACCACTTTTTTTTCTATATACCTGGAATGCAGCTGCTGCTTTTAGTACTGCATGATTTACTTCATCAGCAGTAGCCTTGTAAAATTGATACGCATTATTACTTTGATTGGCAGGGTTATAAGAACAAAAAGTTTCACTTCCGCCACCAGAATTATCAAAACCGATAATTTGCTGTTCTTGTTTCATGTATTTTCTTATTATTTATTATAACTGGTTAAAAAAAAGACCTGATGTAGATACAAAAGGTCTTTATTGCCTATGAGAAACTGCTCTTACAGTTTAGAAATTTATAATACCCTAAGTTTATATCTAGATGATCTATTCCCTATCTTTCAAAAGTTGCTTCTCTTTTATAACCATGATATTCAAATTTGTTATTAGCTTTTTTGGGTCCAGCGACTTTGTTGTCAAATATGTGATTAAGGTTTATCCCAAAATACTCTGGATGATAATTTATCTCCACCGATGGCTGTAGAGGCAGCATTATAATTCGCTGTATTTGCAGAAGCTTCAAGATCAGGATATGAAAGCCTTCTCGCAAAACCAACACTACCAAGATCTCCGGCAACAGGATTGGGAGTTAAAGCAGGAAAGCCGCTTCTCCTAAAGTTTGCAAATGCTTCCGTGCCGTTCCTGATATTAACGATCCAATACTGGGTGTTAATCAGTCTCAATGCATCGGCAGGTGTATATGCCACAGCGGGATCATTGATATAAGCAGTCACTTCTCCACCAGAGATAGGAGTGGTGCCAGTATAAAGAGAATAGGCTGCCATGTCTGCTGCAATCGCATTATCATAATATATTTTGGCTTGCGCATCGCTACCTGGTATCCAGCCTCTCTTAGCTGCATCAGCCAGCAATAAAGATGTTTGCGCATAAGTTACCCAGAATTCAGGAACTCCCTGAGCAGCAATTATATTTACATTGAATTGTGAATAGTTGAGTCCTGACCCTCTGCCACCTCTATAAGGGCCGGGGGCTAAAATCTGATCACTGGTAACTCCAATGGGTACACCATATTGATTTGCTAAAACCATATCAGGAGAAAGATTGTTTGCAATAGCACCGGGATCTGCATATTGTGCTATCAGAAACTTGCCCCGCGGATCATTGGTTAATTTTAATTGATTTACAAAAGGCTCTGCTGCATAGTTAAATTGAGAGAAGTTTCTAAGTGCCGCATTATCGGGTTGTGAAAAAGCTGTTCCATCATTTTTTACAAATGCATTATCTGCGTTTGAAGTCATCACCCCACCAGCTAATGCTTCTGTAACAATGCTCTGCGCTTTTGCAGGATTAAGCCTGGTGTACCGCATTCCCAATCGTAACAATAATGAATTCCCTAATTTTTTCCATTTAGTTGCCTGGTCCGCAGCAGTAGTAGTTTTGGTTGATGGCTGTGCGTTTGCACCATAGAAAAGATCAGCAGAAATATATTCACCACTGGTGCTCAATGCAGCCACTGATTCTTTCAGCTCTTTATACAGATCATCATAAATGGCCGCATCATCATCATATTTTGGGTAAAAAATTACATCTGAAACCGCTTTGCCCGCCTCTGAATAAGGAATGTCCCCGTAATTATCAACCAGCCCCATAAATACCTGAGCTTTCCAGATACGTATCATGCTCTGCAGATTAATCCGGGTAGTAGAAGCTCCCAGCATATTCAAAGCTTGAGTAAGGTTTTTTACAGGAGGTGCATTACCATTAGATCCGTTAGCATATGATTGATCCCACTTGGGATTACTATTTCCGTCAATATCCTTATTGAAACTAAACCCCTGAGTAGCCCCCGTGTTGTATGGAACCACAAATTGCTGAACAATTATATGTTCTGCATTCCAGGTGCCGAGATGGGTGCGTTGAGCTCCTGCCAGTAGCAGCGCAGGGTCAATGTCCGTTACCGCATATGGGTTAGTGTTTATTCTTTCAAAATCCTTATCACATGCTGTAAGAAAACAGCCACTGCAAATAATAAGAATTAATCGTTTAAATATTTTTATCATGTCGTTAGAATTTAACATTTAAAGTAAGATTGAAATTGCGTGTAGTAGGTAATGAAGAATTCTCATACCCAGCTCTGATATCGCCAGATGATTGGATAGCTTCAGGATCCAGACCCGGTAAATCTTTATAAAGTATTGCAACATTGCGGCAGGATGCAGACAATGTTAAACCCTTTACGAAATTGAGTACGGGAACCTTGTTTATAATATTCGTTAAGTTATACGCTAAAGAAATGTTTCTAAGTTTTACAAAATCAGATTTGAATACAAATGGATCGCCTATCTGGTCGTTTCTGTGATTTGTCCATAGAGTCTGCAAACCATTACCTGCAACCGTAATCACAGTAGTATTGGGCAATCCTGAACTTTCATAAACCCCTGGGAATATATAACCACCTTCACGGCCCTGCAATGACAATTTGCTATGTCCTTGTCTTGTCATATTCAAAAGCGTAGCAGACATTACTTTACCACCAAACTTGTAATCAATATGAATACCAAGACTCAGATTCTTATATGTAATTGTATTATTCCATCCACCGGTGAACTTAGGGATAGAACTTCCAATTGGGTTAAAACCACCTGTAATACCGGCCGGGTTTGTATTTGATGGTAGCGGGAAACCATTATTACCTACTAGAATTTCGCCTTTTGCATTTCTCCTATATGTTCTCGTATAAAGTTGGTTCATTCCTAAACCTTCTGTATACCTTATTTCTCCGAGAAACTCATTACCTGTGCCGTTAAAATATAGCAGCATTCTTGTACCACTTGGCGTACCTACATCCAGCACTTTTGTTTTAAGAAAGGCATTGTTCCAGGAAGTTGTCCAGCTAAAATTTTTGTTTTGTACGGCTTTATATTCCACCAATGTTTCCAAACCACTGTTCTTTAAAGAAGCCTCATTTTCTTTTGAAGTAGCATAGCCGGATGCAGTGGAAAGATTTACATCTATTATTTGTTCTGTAGTTACTTTGTCGAATGCTGCAATGTCAAACAGCAATTTGTTTTTAAACAACCTCAACTCAATTCCTATTTCTTTTTCCGTTACAGTAAATGGCTGCAACAATGGATTAGGGGCATTGGTGCCATTAACACTTGCTGTAGTTTGACCATTAAATAGGTTTGCACCAAGACCATACGTAAGCACACCATCATACGGGTTTACTAAAGCTACACTACCTACTTGCGCCCAGGATGCTCTTAGTTTTCCAAAAGAAAGCCATTCCCAATTCTTTAATAGCTCTGAGAAAACAAAACTGCCAGATATGGAAGAATAAAATTTACTGTTATTAGATGGGTCTAGAATAGAAAACCAATCATTTCTACCTGTAGCATTCAGGAATATAAGTCCATTGTATCCTAATTCTACTACACCATAGAGGGAATTGACACGTTGCTGGCTATAATTAAAGCCATCACCTGCCCCTTTTACGGTACCATTTCTATAAGAGTAAAGATTAGGAACAGTAAAGTTCGTTGAAGTCTGTACGATATTTTTCCACTCAGATCTCAATGTATTTCCGCCAAAACTGGCATCAACAGAAATCTTTCCAAATTGATTACTGGTACCAATAAGGAAATCTGCATTTATATCAGTCGTTGTGGTTTGGTTTAGATTGTAACCACCCCTGTAAGTAACGGTGGGAGTAGTAGTGGCTACTACGGTATTGGCGCCTGTACCATTCAGCGTATACCATTCTGCAAAATTATCGCTACGATCATAGTTGAACCTACCCTGCGCAAATAGCCATTTTGTAATATCATAACGTAATGTAGCCGTTCCAAGAAGACGATTTCTGTCTTCTTTATATTTTTGTCCGTTTTGCAGAGCGAAGTAAGGGTTGTTAACTGTACCTTGAAATCCGTTGGTTCTCCATTCTGCGTTTGTAGCAGGATCCTTTGCATGATCCCTGTACGCTGAAAGAGGAACAGAAATTGGCATCCTGGTAAAGAAATTTACAGCGCCATCACCCTGTGTACCAATTTGCGGAGGGTTAATATAATCCTCATCTGCATAGTTTACGTTTACGAGTAATTTAAGTTGCTTAGCAATTGTTTGATTGATACCTACGTTGAAAATTCTTCTTTTATATTCATTGCTTGGTACAATTCCTTTAGCATCGGTGGTAGATATAGAAGCTCTGAAACTTCCATTTGCTCCACCACCTGAGAGGCCAAGTGTATTGGTTAAATTTGTTCCGGTTTGCAAGAAGTCGAAAAGCTGGTGAGGATTAGCAGAGTATGGTCTCATAACCCCATCATAATTAATAGTGGGTAAACCATCCAATTTTGCACCCCATCCAAACTGACCATTACCTTGAATTTGTGCGGCAGTTGTAAACTTAGCACCGCCTTGCCCCTGACCATATTCTGTTTGTACGATCTCATCCATAAAATTTAACGCATTCGAAGTAGTATAACTGGTAGAAAAATCAACTCCGATGCCCTGATTTTTTTGGCCTGATTTAGTGGTAATAATTATCGCACCACGAGCTGCTCTTGACCCATAAATTGCGGCGGCTGCTGCACCTTTCAGCACAGTCATACTTTCAATATCATCCGGGTTAATGTTTGCCAAATTATCACCACGATCCCGTTGCTGACCAGCACCTTCAGCATTCCTGGCTCCCTGGTCTAAGGGAAGGCCGTTAATTACTAAGAGTGGTGAATTATCTGCTCCGGAAAAACCAACTTGCCCTCGTATACGAATTTGGTTACTGGCACCTGCACCCGCAGCAGGAGGTGTAATATTTAAGCCTGCTACTCTTCCTTCAAGGGCTTCACCTACGTTGGTGGTCCTATTCTTAGTTAGGTCCTCTGGATTAACTGTTGTAGTGGAATACCCCAGTTTTTTTGCTTCCTTTCTAATACCGAGAGCAGTTATTACTACTTCATTAAGATCAGTTCCGTCACCTCTAAACATACTAACAGAAATATTAGTTCTGCCACTCACTGGCACTTCAATTGTCGAAAACCCAATAAAGCTTAC
Organism: Chitinophagaceae bacterium IBVUCB2; assembly: GCA_002127295.1. Taxonomy (GTDB): domain Bacteria; phylum Bacteroidota; class Bacteroidia; order Chitinophagales; family Chitinophagaceae; genus JJ008. The sequence continues at coordinate 259,902 of NFUV01000002.1, read as the reverse complement.
AACAATGATATCATTGCCTGAGGCATTAATGCTAAACTCTCCGGTAGAATTTGTGGAGGTGGCTTTTGAAGTTCCTTTTACTGTAACTGTTGCTCCGGCAACAGGTTTGTTTTCATTATCTATTACCGTTCCTTTTACTGTTTGAGCATATGCTCCGACAGCAAAAAGAAAGAATGAAATAAACAGAAAACAAAAACGGGAATAACTTGGCGAAAATGCCAGCAACATTTTTTTCTTCATATTAGCAAGTTGTTTCGTAAATAAAGCAGCCTAATTCGGCTTTGGCATTACAATATTATTATATTAGTAATCATAGAAACTTCCAATAAATCAAGATGTTGGATTTTGTACAAAAGCGTACCTGAATTCATAGATATTTACGTTCTATAGTTAATAATGCCTTTGTTATTTATTTAGCAAATGATTGCTTGATGAGCCAATTTTTATTACGACATGATAATTCTCCTGAGTTATTTCAGTTTGGACAAATAAATGAATTTGCCCTTACGAAGAATAGTTCAATAAGGTTGAACTCGTTTAATGACTCCTGCTCAGAGTACCTGCGTTTTTATTATATTCTCGACGGAAAATTTGATTGGGTTATCAATAATCAACACCACACTTTGTATCCTGCCGATCTTGCGATTATTCTACCGGGACAGGAACTATATGCTGAGAAAGGTTATCTGGAAATTGGCTCTCTTTACTGGTTGAACCTGCATTTAAATTTGCAGGGCAAAGAAGATAAAAACTCTCTTAGTAAATGGAGTAGCATATCCTCACCGGAATTTAGTTCTATCAAAAAAATTTTGTTTTTCAACAAGGTGCCTGTTGTTTCAAGATTGCAGGATGCAGGCTCCGTTTTTTCGATGTTGCGCAATGAATTATTCAACCAGCAAATAGGGTATGTTACAAGGGTAAATCATTTGCTTGACGAATTGCTGATCTTAATTACCCGAAAACTTACACAACAAAACATTTCTCAGCGGGACTTTCCACAAACTTTTTTGAATCTGGAGGAGGCGTTACGTAAAGATTTATCTCATCACTGGACAGTGGAAGAAATGGCAGCATTGGGTGGTTTGGGAACTACTGCATTCAGCGATAAAGTAAAAAGCTATACCGGGTTTTCTCCAATGAGTTATTTAATTAATATCCGCATTTCAGAAGCAATTAAATTATTAAAAAAGCCAAATGCTAATGTAACAGATATTGCTCTGGATACGGGATTTTATTCGTCACAGCATTTTGCAACAACATTTAAAAAACTGACAGGCTACACACCAAGCCAGTTTAGAAAGAATAATACTTAAAAACATTTTCTATGCCAGCCAAAAAAACTTGCATTATTACTATTGAGATTGGAACAAATGCTGTTAGAGTAGTTGCTTTTGATCTTGCAGGTAATACCATTGCCTCCATGAAAGGGTCATATCCTACATTTCATTCTCAGCCAGATTATAGCGAACAAGATCCGGAACAGATTTTTATAACCATGTTATATGTATTGAAGAATTTGCTGAATGAACATATTCATCCGCAAAAAATAAAAGTGGCGAGTATTTGTTTCAGTGCTTCCATGCATAGTGTGCTGGCAATCGATAAGAGTGGAATTCCGTTGGGCAATGCGGTAATATGGGCAGATAACCGTGCAAAAAAAGAAGCACAAAAATTGAAAGATTCGCCTGCCAGCAAAATCATTTATACAGCTACAGGAACTCCCATGCATCCAATGTCGCCATTATTTAAAATAGCCTGGTTTAAAAACAACGATAAAGAAAGATTTAAGCTAGCGAGCAAGTTCATTCAATTAAAGACGTACATCATTCACCAGCTTACTGGTGAATATTTGATCGATTATAGCCTGGCATCTGCTACAGGGTTACTAAACATTCATAAAGTAAAATGGGAACCTGAAGCATTGTTGTATGCAGGTATTAATACAGACAAGCTTGCAGAACTGGTACCCATTTTTGCATCAGCAGGCAAGTTGAAAAAAGCGTATCAAAATTCATTGGGAATTAATGAGGATACAAAGATCATTGTGGGTTCAAGTGATGGTTGTTTGGCAACCCTTGGTGCTGGTGTATGGGATGGACGCAAAGCTACCATTACCATAGAAGATAGTGGTGCTGTAAGAGTTATTGGGAAAAAAGTGCTGAATGATAAGAAGCAACGTTTTTTCAATTATCTGCTTACCGAAAATTGTTATGTATCCGGCGGACCAACAAACAGTGGTGGTGTTATTTTCGAATGGTTTGCCAAACAGTTTGGTGATTTTAAGGATCAGTTTGACCTGGACTACACAATGAAAGAACTAATTGCAGTAGCAGCTAAAGTTTCTGCGGGTTCTGATGGTCTTATTTTCCTTCCTTACTTATTGGGAGAAAGGGCACCAATATGGGACGCCAATGCAAGAGGAGTTTACTTCGGAATTAATATAAAACATGAGCGACAACATTTTATCAGAGCTATAATTGAAGGTATTTTATTTGAGATATACAGTATTGGAAAAACATTGGAAGAACATTGTAAGTTCAATAGCTTATCCATTAACGGAAGCTTTGCATCTATTCCACTCTGTGCACAGATCATTGCTGATATTTTTAATAAGCCTGTCAGCATCAGTCAGCATAATTATAGTGTAGGTATTGGTGCTTATTTACTAAGTGCTACTGAAATGGGCATCTTCCATAATCTTGATGAAGCAGCAAAAAGCATTGTTCTACCTGAGCAATATTTTCCTAAAAAAAATCTTCATGGTATTTATATGAAGCATTTTGAAATTTTTGAAAAGCTTAGTAATAAGTTGAAAGATGATTTTGAAAATGTTGTCAAACTGCAATAACTATTAGAGCCGATTGAAGTATGAAAAGTAAGCTGTATTCTAAGAGAGATACGATGTGTTTTTTTTGCTGTTGATACAGCATCTTAAAAAATCAATCAACAATATTCTTATTTGACTAACTCCTTAAAACTAATTTGACTTATGGCAGTTCTAAAGAAATCGTTTTATACTATCTTTTATTTCGCGGCACTGATTTTCTTTCTGGCTTTTGCTTTTACAACTTTTCAGCAACTCCATCATTGGGCCGGTTGGTTCCTGGCGTTGTGTTTTTTTAGTCTTGCCATTGCTTTCAAAGGCCATCCCTTACTCAAAGGATTTGTTTTTACCGTCGTTATACTGGCAGTAGTGAGTCTTGCGATGTATTATCCTCATTATTTTAAAACCTTGGGCCAATATAAAACGACTGCGTTGATAATTCCTGCCATGCAGGTAATCATGTTTGGCATGGGAACAGAATTAAGTCTTAAGGATTTTGCCGATGTACTTCGTATGCCTAAAGCAGTATTTATTGGGATCGTTTGCCACTATACTATTATGCCGCTGGTTGGTTTTACCGTTGCCAAGCTATTTAATTTTCCGGATGAAGTAGCTGCGGGAATTATTCTGGTAGGTTGCTGCCCAAGCGGCCTTGCCTCTAATGTAATGTGTTTTCTTGCAAAAGCTAATTTGGCACTCTCCGTTACAGTAACTGCAGTATCTACATTAGTAGCTCCCATCTTTACTCCCTTGCTCATGAAGTTATTGGGAGGAAAACTTATAGAAGTTAATATCATGGATATGGTATGGCATATTACAGAGATTGTTATTATCCCAATTGTTGCCGGTCTTATATTTCATTATGTCATTCGTGGAAAATTCAAATGGCTTGATAAGGCAATGCCTTATGTATCTATGATTGGCATTGCTGTAATCTTAGTTGTGATAAGTGCCGATAAAAGTGAAGCGTTGAAACAAGTAGGATTGCTTTTAATAGTAGCGACTGCTATACATAATCTTAGCGGATTTTTTCTCGGCTATTGGTCGGCCCGACTACTTAAATTCCCTGAAAAAGATTCAAGAACTATTGCCCTTGAGGTCGGTATGCAGAATGCTGGCATGGCAGCAGGATTAGCTATCAAAATGGGTGTGGCACTTGCAGGTTTGGCACCCGCAGTATTCGCAGTGATGATGAATCTAAGCGGATCAATACTTGCCAACTGGTGGCATAACAAAGATCCGGATGCCCAACAGAGAAAAAGAAAAAATAAAATATCACATCCTTAATTAATACTAACTGGAATATTAAAATTTATTTGTTATGTCAAAAGTGAAGTTTTTATTATCCACCATTGCAATAATCTTATTTGGGTTGCAACCAAATGCCCAAAGTGTGCAAATAAGCAAGGAAGAATTAATTTCTTTAACTCCAGAATGGAAAGGCGAACGTTTTCCTGATGGAAGACCGAAAGTGCCGGATGACATTATTCGCAGAATGAAACCTGTTACAATTGAGGAAGCATGGGCAATTTTAATTGGTGCAGGTTACCGGTATCAGATTGCAGATGGTTGGGGGCAAATCATCAATCCTGATAGTGTATTGGTGGGCCGTGCCTATACCACCACCTTTATGCCAGGTCGCCCCGATGTATGGAAGGCCATTGACTCTATGGGAAAGAAAGAAGGAAGGCTTTCACAAAATGTTTGGGCAGTAGAACAGTTATCAAAAGGTGATGTATATGTGGCCGATCAATTTGGTGCTAAAAAGAATGGACCCACCATTGGTGATAGAGTAGGTACTGCCATTTATACAAAAACAGGAAATGGAATTGTGTATGATGGTGCGTTAAGAGATGTGGAAGGATTAAAAGAATTCGGTGGCTTTACTTCTTTTTTTAGCAGCTATGATCCTTCTTATCATAATCCCGGAGGTGGACAAAACAGGGACTTAACTACCATGATTGTAGGAATTAACCGCCCTACCCGCATCCGCACAGTAACAGTAATGCCGGGTGATGTTGTGTTAGGTAAATTGGGTGTTGTTATTTTCATCCCCCCGCATTTAGCAGAACGAGTAGTAAAAAGTTCAGAGCTTGTTCGTTTAGAAGATATGTTCGGACAACTCCGTATAAGGGAAAGAAAATATACAGCCGGCCAAATTGATGCAAGATGGGCCGATAATATTCAAAAAGATTTTACGCAATGGCTCAAAGACAATGTAAACAAATTGCCTGTTGGCAGAGAAGAGGTATTGGAAATTATAAAACAAAGAGAAAGTGGTGCACCGCAAACTAATAGTTTTTAGCGACGAAAAACTTAAAAGCTCCGCAACCTTCCAGCCTCTATCATTAATTCATTCTTTAATAAAAAAATTACTACAATGTCAAACTCAAGAAGATCATTCATAACGAAAGCTGCCTTAGCAGCTGCTTTGGCGCCACTTGCTCCAATGGCAACCTTTGGCAGAGGATTAGAGGAAGCTGTAGAAAGAACACCAATGGTTTCACCACCCTCCAACATAAAGATCACCGATGTAAAATGCGGATATATTGGCGGCAGCTTATTTGTCAAAATTTTTTCCGACCAGGATATTTACGGTCTTGGTGAAGGAGTAGATGCGATTGGTGGAACCTATCACCTGGTGCAAAGATTGGGAAGACAATTAAAGGGTCGTAGTCCATTTAACATGCATCAGATATTTGAACAGATGCGCAGAGGTGGACATTTTGGAGGTGGACAATCAGGAATGTATGTTGCTGTTTTATCTGCTATTGAAACTGCATTATGGGATCTTACTGGTAAAGCATTGGGTCTTCCTGTTTATCAATTATTGGGTGGCAAATTTCGGGATAAAGTAAGAGTGTATTGCGATACGGCACTTTACCGTTCAACGTTCCCATCTCCAGATGATTTTGCAAATGCAGCTAAAGAAGCTATTAAAAACTGGAACTTCAATGCATTGAAATTTGACCTTGATTTTGTTGCAGACCCAGATAAATATGATCGATGGAATTGGACAGCGAGCCCTGGTGAAATATCCAGAATGTATAACCAGCTTGCTGCTGTACGTGAAGCAGTAGGTCCCAAAATTGATCTTTGCGTAGATATGCACGGACGCTACGATCATGTAACTGCACAAACAATTGCTAAAAAAGTAGAACCATTAAACCTTACATGGTTAGAAGAACCAATTCCAGCAGAGAACTTTGATGCCTTCAAAACAATTTGTGAGGAAACCAGTACACCCATCGCAGCAGGTGAAAACGTATACCTTGGTCATGGTTTTAAGCAATTACTAGATAACGGGGTGGATTTTATAATGCCTGATCTGCAAAAATGCGGCGGTTTGGGAGAAGGCCAACGAATTGCTAACCTTGCAAACCTTTATTATGTTCCTTTCGCTCCGCACATGGTGGCTTCATTACTCGGAGCTATGGCTTGTGCCCATGTTTGTGTAACAGTGCCAAACTTCCATATCATGGAATGGCAATCTTATTTCCATACCAATAAAATGTACAGAGAAATTGTAACATTTGATGAAGAGAATTGGGTAAAAGACAGTTTCATTAAAGTATCTGAGAAACCGGGTATTGGCGTTGACCTTAATATGGAGGCCATGAAGAAGTATGCAACACCTGGTGTGCCTTTCTTTGAATAATTAGTAATTGGCAAATCAGTTTGAATTCGTACAAAAAGTAATTTCAATTATAGAAGTAAGGTATTAGTAAAACTCAGATCATAAAGACTAACAGGTTGGATAGCTTTTGTAAGAGCACCCAGCAAAAGTAATGGAAGCTATGACATTCGTTTACTTTTTTGTTGACTTTAATCTTTTAATACAATCATCTTATACTGATCATACATGAAAAAAAAATTTTTTATTCTGTTGTTCTTGTTAAGCTCTATCATTTTTCGACTACCCGTATTTTCACAAACCATTTCTAAAGAAGAATTGATATTTCTTACTTCAGAATGGAAAGGAGAACGTTTTCAGGATGGAAGACCAAAAATTGGCGACAGCCTTCTTGAACGGGCAAAGTATATTATGATTGATGATGCATGGACGGTATTAAAAAATGAAGGGTATCTGAATCAGTTTGACGGCAATTGGAAAACAGTAAACGATACACCCATGACAGGCCGGGCATTAACAGCTATGTATTTGCCAAGTCGTCCCGATATAGAGAAAAATATTAAAGCCAGGGGATTTACACAAGGAAGAAAAGGTAATACCAACTCCTGGCCCATTGATATTCTTACAAAAGGTGATATTTATATTGCTGATGCATTTGGAAAAATCAGCGGTGGCTCTATAATGGGTGCAACTTTAGCCAATTCTATTTACAGCAAGTCTGGTAACGGCGTTGTATTTAATGGCGCCGCCAGAGATTTACAGGAACTAAAAATGCTGAAGGGCTTCAATGCTTTTGTTCGTGATTTTCACCCTTCTTTTACAGAAGAAATGATATTGATGGGATTGAATACGCCGATCCGGATAGGAAATGCAATTGTACTTCCGGGAGATCTGGTGATTGCACAAAAGGAAGGAGTGCTTTTTGTACCCGCACATTTAGCAGAACAAGTAGTGAGTACTTCAGAATTCGTTATCCGTAAAGATAAATTTGGTTTTGAAATGGTAAGGGCTGGTAAATACAGTACTGGTGAAATTGACAGCCAGTGGACAGATGAAATAAAATCTGCATTTTTAAAATGGCTGGAAAAACATCCGGAGCTGGGCACAATGACCCGTGCAGAACTGGATAAGATGATGAGCAAAAGAACCTGGTAATAAAATTTATTCTAACGGAAATAAAAATATCATTCGGGATTAAATAACTGTTTGCGCAATTAGCAACCCAAAAAGAAATCATGAAATCAACTTTCACGAAAAACATTGCACCATGAAGAAAATTACGCTACTCATTATTCTACTCTCCTCCTTACTTTCCGGCTATGCGCAAGAAAATAAACCTGGAACAGGCACTATTGAATTTGTTTCAAAAAAACTTTCAAAAATTATAAAGAAAGATGCGAAGATTGAAATACTTGCAGATGGCTTTCAGTTTACAGAAGGACCGTTATGGCTTGAGAAAGAACAAATGCTTTTATTGTCGGATGTTCCCGGCAACACAATTTATAAATGGACAGAAGCTACTGGTAAAGAAGTTTATGTAAAACCTGCTGGCTACACAGATACCGCAAAGCGGGGTGGTTTTATGGGACCAAACGGACTTCTTCTTTCACAGGATGAAAAATTATTGGTATGCCAGCACGGTGATAGAAGAATTGCGATTATGGATGCTCCACTCAATACACCGCAATCAAAATTTATTACCGCTGCAGGACATTACGATGGCAAAAGACTAAACAGTCCTAACGATCTTTTTCTTACTGCAAGTGGTAATCTGTATTTTACTGATCCTGCTTATGGTTTTGAGAAAGGTCCAAAAGATCCTAAAAGAGAAATTGCTTATCAAGGTGTATATAAAATGGACAAAGCAGGAAAAGTAACATTGCTAGTAGATTCAATAGAAGCACCAAATGGTATTGCCATTTTCCCAGATGGAAAAACATTGTTGGTCGCCAATTCAGATAACCGGAAAAAAAGGTGGTACGCTTATGATATTACTTCAAATGGATCTTTAACTAACGCCAGAGTTTTTTTTGATGTGAGCAACGAGAAAGGAGCCGGAGGTTGTGATGGTTTGAAAATAGATAGCAAGGGAAATGTATTTGCAACAGGCCCCGGGGGCGTCTGGATATTTACTAAAGAAGGGAAATTGATCGGCAAGATAAAAGTGAATGGAACAAGTGTTGCCAATTGTGCATTATCACCAGATGGGAAAACAATTTATCTGACTGCTACTAAATATTTATTAAGAGTGAAGATGCGATAATTTTTATCGCTGATCATCATCACCCATTACATCATAGCCTCGCCACTTGTATTCCTTTGCGAGTCCGAATGCAGCGGGCCATGCAATTTTATGTTGATCACTCGCCACCCATTTTCTACGGTTTTCTTCTGTATCAAATGATATCTGAATTTGATAATTGTAAGTAGTTGGCTCTGCTTGTATTGTTTTAGCCATATCATCAGCAAAAAGCCTTAATAATTTTGAACTGAGATATCCTTGTTGCACCGTCATAGCAGGAACGTAAATAGAATAGTACATTTTTTCAAAAGCCGCTGCATTTTCTTTTGGAACAATAAAATCCATTTGTAGTGCAATTGCTTTTGGTTTTAGCAGTGGTTTTGATATGGCCAATGCTTTTTCTTTTGAAGGAGCAACACCTATCACTAATAGCTCAATTCCTTCATTGCTATCACCTGACAAGGTAATTTTTTCTCCCAATTTTCCATAGAAGGCATCATTTGCTTTAACATTGACTTTTTCATTATTAATTGAAAACGTACCAGCTCCTTTTATTACATAGTACACTTCTTCGATGGCTTCCAATTGTCGTGTGCCGCTCGTACTATCTGCTGCTATCAGCAAGTGATCTACATGATTCCAATCTGTACTAAAAATATCTGGGCCAAAAACACGGCGATAAGAAAAACTATTCCCTGTTGTAGATTGTTTCACTGGTTTAAGATTATTCAGCTCTAAGCGACCAGCTACGAATACTGGAACAGCATCTATCGTTGCACCTGCACGGGTATCAGAAAGATCAAAATTATCTGCCCTGCTTTTTGTTTTACTTACTGCAAAGTTGAGCCAGCGTAGAGGTTCATTAGACGAATTATAAATGCCATGTGAATCACCCATTTTGCAGGGAACCAATGCAGGGGCTTTTATTTTTGACGTTCTACCGTTGATGGTAAATTCAGCTTCTCCACTTAAGAGAACATACATTTCTTCAATGGTATGATGAAAGTGATGACCGATTCCCGATTTAGCATTGATAACTCCTGAATGTAAGTAAAGAAAGTTTGTGGCCAATTCATTTCGGCCAATCAATTGTGTGAATGCCATTGTACCTGCTCCGGCATGTACAGCGGTTAGTGTTTTGTATTTAGTAGGGTCGTTATGAATAATGCGATCCTTCGTTGGTTGTGTTGTAGCAACAACTGACTGAAGCATCAATAGTATTGCAAATAATTTTTTCATATTAATTCGAGGGTTTTGTAATTCATAAAAAAAAACTTACAACTATTTCTGATCCGGAAGAGCATACACGATATATCCCTTTTTCAATGCATCTGGCTTCACAGAATGATTATAGCTATCCGGAGTAAAGTTTGCACTGGCATTTACTACTAAGAATTGTTTCCCCTTGTAAGTGTACATGGTAGGCTGCCCCTGCACTTCATTACTTAAAGTAGTTTCCCATAATATATTTCCATTAGCTGCATCAAATGCATATAGTTTACCTCCCTTCGCTGTTGCAAAAACAACTCCTGTTGACGTAATGACCATACCTTTTCTTAAAACACCTGCCGGAGCTCCTTTGGATTTATCTCCTTTTACATAAGCAGAGTCTTCACCAACAGGCATCCTCCATTTAATAGTTCCATTATTTAAATCGTAAGCAAGAATAGATGACCAGGGTGGTGCCGCTAATCCCATCCATTCAATACCGTAATCAGTTGTATAACGATTTTCAGGATGACTTACTCCTTCGGGATAATCTGACATGGGAGTTGCTTTACTTACATCTGATTTAATTTGAGCACCACCAGAATCAACTATAGGACCTGTAGCCTTTTTATTATCACTTCTTCTTCCCGGAAAACTTCGGGGAATACCGCCCATATAGCGAAACAGTGCACTCATCGTTTGCTCATCCACATGTGGTATGGCCGGCATACGGCCACGGCCATTCTGCACTATGTTTTTAAATTCATCATAAAATATACGCTGCCCAATATTTGCAAGGGAAGGTCCGCTCAGTCCTTGCAAATTATCACCGTGGCAACTTTGACAATTGGCAGTATAAAATGTTTTTACTTTTTTCAAATCATTTTCCGACAAGTCAATTTTTGGAGGTTCTACTTTGCTCAGCTTGTAGACAGATGCATATTCCTGAGTAAGAATATACAGTATACCATTCTTGGGATCAGCCGCTGTATTACCATAGTTTGCACCGCCCAATGCGCCGGGCATCATAATGGTCTCATATTTATCAGAAGGAGGGACATATAGACCGGATTTAGCTGCATCCAATCTTTTGAACCATTTTTGTTTTGTGCTATCAGGAAAAAATGGGTTCAATGTTTCCTTTGTTACTTCATGACGGGTAAAACTCGGTAATGATGGAATAGGTTGTGTAACCCATGCTTTTTCGCCAGGCATTTCACTCGCAGGAAAAGGTTTTTCTTCAATAGGAAATACTGGTTCTCCGTTATCGCGGTTGAAAACAAAAACGAAACCATGTTTAGTAGCAACTGCTACTGCATCGATTTTTTTTCCATCCTTGTTTATGGTTAATAATTGCGGAGCAGCAGAAAGATCATAATCCCAAATGTCGTGATGTACTGTTTGAAAATGCCATTTGTGTTTACCAGTACGGGCATCTAATGCAACTAATGAATTACCATAAAGATTACTGCCTATGCGATCGGCACCATAATAATCATACGTTGGAGAACCCAATGGTAAAAACACTATACCTCTTTTCTCATCAACCGACATCTCACTCCAAACATTTACACCCCCTGCATACTTGTATGCATCTTTGGGCCATGTCTCATATCCAAATTCACCGGGGTGAGGTATGGTGTGAAAAGTCCATTCCAATTTGCCAGTAACAATATTGTATGCTCTTATATAACCCGGTGCTGAAAAGTATCCTTCGCCGGGGGCAGAACCCATTATTATAAGGTCATCATAAATAACTCCCGGTGTCATTGCCTGCATTCTTCGGATAGATGTAGGGTCTCTGTCAAGTCCGACCCGCATATCAACATAGCCACTATCACCAAAACTTGTAATCGTTTTTCCGGTGATGGCATCAATTTCCTGGAGAGAATTATTCAATGTAAACACCAGGCGTTTATCTTTTCCGTTTTTGCTTTCCCAATAGTTCATGCCTCTTCTTGAAAGACCCTGCAGATTTGTATGGATCCATATTTCCTTTCCTGTTATTATACTCAAAGCAATAAGCGAGGAATTTTTTCCATACACATACATTGTAGTATCAACTACAATTGGTTGAAACATGTAAGGAATATTATCCTCTGTTGAAAAGGTCCATGCAACCTGCATCTGGTTAACGTTTTGCTTCGTTATATCCGCAGCATCAAAATATTTTGACTGATCGGGGCCGCCTCCGTATTGCGACCAGGTGGTATGGTTGTAAGAGGAAGAACCTGTATTACAACTCAAATAAATAAACAGACCTGATAGTACAATAATTGCACAAGTAATTTTGGTTGGCAGTTTTTTAGTATTCATAAAGCAAGTATAAAATTGAGCTTGTTCTTTATCTCACACTTGTTGCAGCCAACAAGTCGGCGTATTTTCTCTTTTATTCGACTTTTAAAAAATGCGACACTTTATTTAAATAATAACTGCGCAAAATTGTACAAGTTGTTTCTCCATACTGGCCAGGTATGTCCTCCGGGGTACTCATTATAGGTATAAACGATATTCATCTCTTTGAATTTTTTCATCATGATCTGGCAGTTGTTATAGGCAATATCTTCTTTGCCACCCATTGCGATCCAAAAACTTTTCAGATTGCTGTTAATTGTGGTCGCATTGTTTTTCATAAACTCATACTGTGGGTTGGAAAGTGCTGGTTGATTAGCCCACCAGCCTGAACTGAATACACCGAGGTAGGCGAATTGGTCTGTGTTTTTTATACCAGCATATAATGTTTGCAATCCGCCCATTGATAAGCCAGCCAATGCCGTATTACCACTTCCTTTTGCAATGCGGTAATTTTTTTCCACTACGGGCATCACAGTTTCTTTTAATTCTCTTTCAAAAAGCTGCAATGATCTTTCACCAAAACCTGAAATACCGCCACCGCTTAAATTACCATCCATCATCACTACCAGCATTGGCTTTGCTTTTTGTGCGGCAATTAAATTATCAAGAATCAAATCTGTTTTCCCCTGAGTCGCCCAACCTCTTTCATCTTCACCACCGCCATGTAAAATGTATAAAACAGGATAGTTAGTATTAACAGCAGAATCATAAGCAGGTGGGGTATAGACGTAAAACTGTCTCCATGAGTTAGTGACTCTTGAAAAATATTTTTTAATGCGTATGTCTCCATGAGGCACATTACGCATTGCATAATAAGCACCACCACTAAATGGAGTTTCAATTCCACTGGCCATTCTACCCATGCCATAGAAAGATTCGCTGGCAGGATCTGCTACGGCTACGCCATCTATCAATAAAGAATAATAATGAAACCCTTCACTAATGGAATCCGTTGTTACTTTCCAAAAGCCGGCTGTGTCTTTCATGAGATCATATTTTTTACCTAAATCAATTTGTATTCTTTTTGCTTCCGGTGCTTTGATATTAAAGATCACACGGCTGTCAGGAAGTATTTGCGGGTATGCAGCATTGCGAACATTGGATGGAGCAGGGGCACCAGCCACCGGGTATTTTGAAAACGTAGATTGGTCAACCGGTTTAAAAATTAATTGAGAGAACATATATAGCCCATTCTTCCAAACTTTAAAATCATGTACACCGGGTTCTATAAAATATATGTGTGGTACATTATTTTGCTGCAGGTAATCATGTGTTCTTTTACTAAAACTAATGAGGCCGTCACTTGCACCACAGGAAATAAAAAGCAGTTTAATTTTTTCTCTTGCAGCTTCTGGATTAGGAACTAATTCCTGCGGTGGTTTTGTGTTGGGTGCCGAAGAGAACCCGCCGATCCAGGCAAACTTATCAAGATTGCCAAGACCAAAGTTTAATGATTGTCCGCCACCCATCGATAAACCTGCAATGGCACGGTGTTCCCTGTCTGTAAATACGGAATATTTTTTTTCAATAAAAGGAATCAAATCATTCAACAAATCTTTTTCGAAAGTAGCGAAGGCTTGCACTTTAGCTGAATCAAATATATTTCCTCCTGCCCTGTCATTTTTCATGGCTCTGCCATTAGGTAACACCACTATCATGGGTTCTATCTTACCCTGTGCATATAAGTTGTCCAATATAACCTGTGGTTTTCCTCCATTCAACCATTCTTTTTCATCGCCGCCAATGCCATGTAACAAGTACAGTACAGGATATTTTTTCTTTTTTGAATATCCTGGAGGAGTATAAATCAATGTGCGCCGAAGTGTATCAACTGTTTTCGATTTATAAGTAACCGTATCAATTTTTCCGTGAGGAATACTATCAAGCAGTATATCAAAACCTACAGGCCCGGGCTTTACAGGTTCCTGCGAATAGAGGGATATATTTGCCACTAACAAATTTGCAATAGCAAATAGTAATTTTTTCATTGTTGATGATCTGAGTTGCATTACTGTTTTATTATTTAAAAAGAAACGGTGCCATTTGATAAAGGCTACGACGCCATGTTTGAAACTCATGTGCTGTACCTGGAGAAACATAAGTAGTAACATTATAACCCGCTGCTTTTAAGTCAGCTTCAACTTTAGGCAAACCATTAGCACCGTTTGTTTCCTTGCTACCATAGCTAATAAAGATGTGTTTTGGCTTAGTTTTCCCCTCTAATTGAGTTGGGGTATAGTTGCCACCACTTAGTAATCCCCAGTAACCAAATACATCGGGTTTGGCTAATGTTATAGTGTGTGTTTCAAATCCACCCATTGATAGCCCTGCCATTGCACGATTATTTCTATTAGCTATTGTACGGAAATGTGCATCAACATAAGGTATTAACTCATCAAGCAAAACAGTTTGAAAAGCACCGACACCTGTAGGTTCGCCTGCAGTAACACCAAAACTTACCACACCGGCTGCACCCATACCACCACCCGGAGGAGGAGTACGACGATTTGCACTATCTGGACGAGCAGCACCAGGAGGAGGAGTAGCAGGACGACGTATAGGCATACCTGTATTGGTCATACCGTAAGTCATTACAACGATAAAGGGTTTTATTCTGCCTTCTGCAATCATATTATCCATGATCAGGTTAGTCTTGCCCTGAACACCCCATGAAGTTTCATTTTCGCCCCAACCATGTTGCAGGTACAACACCGGATATTTGGATTTACCTTTTTCATAACCAGGAGGTGTGTAAACAACTGCGGCCTTTTGCAGATTTGTACTTTTTGAAGGAAATATTATGTGCTGCATGTTTCCATGTGGTACATCTTTCAACGCATAAAATTCCTGGTCCTTTGCAGGTATTTCAATGCCGCTTTCCCAACGTTGTGAGCCATAGAAAAATCCTGTTCCGGGATCATTAAAAGTTGCGCCATCTACATTAATGCGATAATAGTGAAATCCTTCATCCATTGGTCCGGCGGTAGTACCAACAAAATAACCACTATCAGCTTTGGCCAGCTTTGTTCCTCCCTGACCACCAAGGCCAAGACTTACACGAACACTATCAGCATTTGGTGCATGTATTCTAAACCTTGCATACCCTTGTGAATTTACCTGTGGATATTGCTGAAACGGCTGGTTAAAAGCAGAAGGTTTAAAGTCTTCTATGATCGCCGGTTGGGTTGTTTGTGCAAATCCGGTAAAACTTACCAATGTAATAGCTGATGCAATTGTTAAGTATTTAGTATTCATTTTTCGCTTTTTATATTGTAGAAGTTATTTGAAAAGTTCCTGTAAAGTAGTTGCAAGAAATAGTTTACAATTCATCCAAGTATGCCCACCGGGTACGATATAGCTTTTAACATTCACTTTTTTCTCTTTAAATAGTTCGAGATTTTTCTTTACACTTTCATATAAAAAATCTTCTGTTCCCACACTGATCGTAAAAAGCTTTAACTGTTTATTTATTTTGTCTGCATCAGGTATCCAGTTGGTAAAGTTTTTTTGAAACTCTTCTGTTGCTGTAAAAGGTGCATACGAACAGATATAAGCGAACTTGTCTGTATTTGTTAAGCCAATATTCAACGTTTGTCCGCCACCTACAGAAAAACCTGCCACTGCACGGCTTTTACTATCCGCTAATACAGGATAATTTGATTCAATAAAAGGAATGATGTCATTGATCACCTCTTTTGTAAAATCAGGCATTGTTTTGGGTCTTACATTCCCATAAGGCATTACAATGATCATGGGCATTGCTTTCTTCTGTGCAATTAAATTATCGGCGATAAAATTTGCTCTGCCCACTTTGGTCCATGTTTCTTCTGTATCCGAACCGCCATGAATAAGATAGAGTACTGGATATTTTATTTTGCTATTGGGATTATAGCCTGGTGGAGTATAGACAAGTAGTTGACGTGTGGTACCTAATGTGGCAGACTGGTATAATCGATAACTGATTTTTCCATGTGGTACATTTTGCAATGAATGTATTAACGGCTGGTCACCCGGAATATCTACAATGCTGCGTTTGAATCTTTCGTTGGCAAAAACATAAGTATTGTTTGGGTCTGCCAGCTCAATACTATCAACCATAAAACTATATGGGTAAATATCTGGTTTTACAGGCGGCACTGTTATACTCCAGATACCGGATGTGTCTTTTGACATGGCCAACGGGGATTTCAAAAATTCTCCCTTCACAATTATCTTTTGAGCAGTACGGGAATAATAACGGAATGTAATGCTCTTGTCAGGATTAACGTCAGGTGAACTAATAGCCGGAGGTCGCTGGGCAGTGACGTTAAAACAAATGAAACTAAATGCAGATACTATATAAAGTGTTTTTCTCATTGTGCTGGCGTTTTATCGAAAGAGCAATTGTACTGTTTGGGTTACATAATTTTTTACATTCATCCAGGTGTGTCCGCCGCCGGTAATAAGTGTTTTGTGATTAACGTTTTTAGCTTTCAGAAAATCTATAAACTCTACGGTTGGTTTGTATAAAAAATCATCCGAGCCAACACTTACCCAAAGCAACTTCAGTTCTTTATTAGTTCGTTCAGGATTTTCATAAACGTTTTTAAAACTGCTTTCCATTTCGGGAGTAGATAAATAGGCACTATAACAACATATCCAGGAAAACTTATCCATATTGCCAAAGGCGGTTCTTAATGTTTGTCCACCGCCTCTTGAAAATCCGCCAATAGCCCGGTTATTTTTATTATTGATGGTGCGATAATTATTTTCAATGTAGGGGATCACTTTTGTGATAAGATCCGTTTCAAAGAGCTTTGCTCTTTTCACCGCATCCTCTCCATCTCTTGAAACAATATCTGACGGTTTTGATTTTCCTGTTTGCTCTGCTATCCGTGCCATTGGATTTCCGTAAGGCATTACGATGATCATCGGTACCGCTTTTCCTTCGGCGATAAGATTGTCAAGGATCAGGTTGGTGCGACCAACTTTAAAAAATGTTTCTTCTGTATCTGTTGTTCCGCTGATTAAATAAAAAACAGGATATTTTTTTGAAGTTGCTTTGTCATAACCCGGTGGAGTGTAAACAACCAATGAACCGGTGGAACCTTCTACTGATGGATAATATTCGTAGGTAACGGTACCATGTGGTACATCCTTCATTGCATGTATCAGGGCAGTATCACCGGGAATGTCTACAAGACTTGCTTTGAAACGTTCATTGGTAAAATAGGCAACATTGGCCGGGTCCATTACCGTTACACCATCTACGACAAAACTATAAGGATAAATATCAGGTTTTACCGGACCAACTGTTACACTCCATATCCCAATTGAATCTTTTGTCATTGGAACCTGTACCGCTCCAAACTGGCTACCACCCAGCAATACCTGTTTAGCAGAAGGTGACAGATAGCTGAAAGTAACTTTTTTATCGGCGTGAACTCTGGGTGATATTACAAAAGGACCTCTTGGCGGCTGGCTGATAGTCACATTGTAAATGCAAAGCATCAGAATTATCAGGTGTAATCGTATGGATGTTGCTTTGAACATATGGCGTAGTAGATTATAGATGGTTTTAATATTATGTACCCCAGCGAGCAACATAAATTTAATGGCGAGATAAAAGCAATCTGTTTTTACAATAATGCCAGATTACACTTAATGAAAGAATCCATTTAAAATAACAGATAGTCTCACACTATTACACCAAATAAAATTATTGATAAACACCTATATAAATGTTCATGAAACCCCGGTGTTGTATTTTGAAACATTGAACCTTAGTCTTTTCAGATAGACTGATTATTAAAAATTAAAAAATCAGTTATAAAGGATTTGGTTATAAAAATGAAAGAAGTCATTTTCCGATACAAAACACCACAACCCTCTACCAGTAAGGTTTCTTTAGAATTAAGCAGCATTTGAGCAACAGAAATTTTCCATAGAAAGAAAATAAGAATCAATTTTTTTGTTAAAGCACTTATGATTAAATACCAAGTGAATATAAAGTTTGATGATATTTGATTATCTCAACTTTGTCTGATGATAACTTAGCCATCCCAGCTCCGCTAAGTGATAAGGGATCCGATATACTTTACAGAAGTGTTATTCCCGATCTTTCTTCCATTACGTAAATAATAAAAATATTTTCTAGTTATTGGATGAGGACAATATAGCCCAGTATAAATATCTCTTCGCTCCTATCTAAAAATAGCCCTCAGAATAATGGGAGATTCTCCCTTTTTATTAGACCGACCTTTACGATATAAAAAACGAAATGAATTTGCATTAGCTCCCGCATTGCTAAAAATTTTAATGATTACAATTTCAGAAACAGGGAGTAAAAAAGAAGGTGCAGAGTAAAGCAGCTTTCAGCAATCGAAAACAATAGATTAGAAGCATTCTTGGTCTCTGAAAGTACACCGGAATTATGTATTTCTTTGCTTCCAGATGCATCTAACTAAAAATGCAAAATGCTTTATGTCAACGACTTACAGCATTTTGCATTTCTTTGCAAAGATATTCAGCGGAGAGGGTGGGATTCGAACCCACGGTACAGTGTAACCCGTACGACGATTTAGCAAACCGTTCCTTTCGGCCACTCAGGCACCTCTCCAACACCCTTTTGTTCAGGGGCAGCAAAAATAAAGATTACAGGCAAGAAATCCCAAAAACATCCAACAATTACTAAAAAGAAAATCCCAAATTCCAGTATACCTGAGATTTGGGATTTTAAAAATTTGATATTAAATAATATTACATAGCGGCAAGCTGTACTTTCTGTTGAAGTTCCAATACATTTTCTCTGAAAACACCATCCGTATCCATAAGGTCTTTTACGGTTTGGCAAGAGTGTATAACAGTGGTATGATCTCTACCACCAAAATGCTCCCCGATAGTTTTTAGTGAGTTTTTAGTAAAGGCCTTAGCGAGATACATAGTAATCTGTCTTGCCTGTACAATTTCTCTCTTGCGGGTCTTTTGCAGGAGTTTATCGTAGGACACATCAAAGTACTCGCATACCATTTTCTGAATGGTATCGATAGTAATTTCTTTGCTGGATGATTTTACAAAATTCCGTAACACTTTCTTTGCTAAGTCTAGATCGATTTCTCTCCTGTTAAGCGAAGATTGTGCCAACAGTGATATTAAAGCACCCTCCAGTTCTCTTACGTTATTGCTGATATTATAAGCGATATACTTCACTACTTCCTTTGGCATCTCTAACCCATCGTTCTTCATCTTCTTCTCCAGTATCTCGATACGGGTATCATATTCCGGCACTTGTAAATCAGCACTCAGTCCCCAACGGAAACGGCTCAATAATCGTTCCTGTACGCCATCCAGATCCTTTGGTGATTTATCAGATGTAAGAATCAATTGTTTGTGTGATTGATGTAAGTGATTGAAAATCGCAAAAAAAGCATCTTGCGATTTTTCGGCTTTTGCAAAAAATTGCACATCATCAATTATCAGTACATCGATCAATTGGTAAAAATGGATAAAGTCATTTATCGCATTATTACGACTATGGTCCATAAACTGGTTGATGAACTTCTCGGAACTTACATACAACACTACCTTATTAGGATGTGCTCTCTTTACCTCATTCCCGATGGCCTGTGCAAGGTGTGTTTTACCCAAACCTACACCACCATATATAACGAGTGGGTTAAAAGAATTAGTTCCTGGTTTTTCTGCTACGGTTTTACCAGCCCGGCGGGCCACCCGGTTGCAATCACCTTCAATAAATGCTTCAAATGTATAAATATGATTAAGCTGCGGGTCAATCTGCATCTTCTTAAGACCCGGTATAACGAACGGATTCTTTACAGGATTATTTATGACTAATGGAAAATCCATTTCGTTATTTGAAAAAGTTTTAAATCCTTGTCCGCTTACATCCATAGTAACAGGTTTGTTCTTACTGTTACCACTATCCACCATGATGCGGTATTCAAGGCGGGCTTCTTTACCTAACTCTCTCTTTAATGTTTTCGCTAATAAATTTACATAATGTTCTTCCAAATACTCGAAAAAGAATTGGCTGGGAACTTGTATAACTAAAACATTATTCTTTAGTGAAACGGGATGGATGGGTTCAAACCATGTTTTGTAATGCTGCCACTCAACAATATCCTTGATGATCTTTAAACAATTGGTCCAGACTTTTTCAGCATTTTTCTCCATTAGATTAGTAAGCAGTTTTATGTCGGGTTAACTATAGTTGTTCTTTTCAATTTGTCCAAAAAAAATCTTCACACAATGTCAATAAAAAAAGTTGGACAGGATGGCGAATATCACCATTTCTTTTATAAAAAAAAATTTTTATCCACCTGTTTTTTGTGAAACAGAAATAGTGTGTGATTTTGCTAATTTTTTGCCTGAAAATTTGGAAAATTCAAAATCAAGCCTACCAAGAATAATCCCTGCAAAACCCACCTGGTTTACTATAACGTCGTCTCCTTTTTTATTCTTATATTCAATTGGATTGTCTAAAAAAGTATGTGTGTGACCACCAATTATCAGATCAATATTTTCTGATTCTTTTGCCAATACCTCATCACTTATCAAATTGCTTTCTTTGTATTTATTGCCGAGATGTGATAAGCAAATAACCATATCACAATCTTCATATTTTTTTAAACGGTCAGCAACTTCATTTGCCTTTTTAACAGGATCTAAATATTTGGTAGCACCAAACAAACTATCTGGTATTAACCCCTTTCCTTCAATACCTACTCCAAAAACCCCAATTTTTAATTTCCCTTTTCTAAAAACTTTATACGGTTGTGTTTTGTTTTCCATCGGTGTATTGGTAAAATCATAATTCGCAACTAACATAGGAAACTTTGCATGCCTGGTTAATTGCGTTGCCAGGTTTTCCATACCTGCATCAAAATCATGATTACCGATGGTGCAGGCATCATATCCCATGTTGGTCATGGCTTTTATTTCAGGTTCGCCTTTATAAATATTAAAGTAAGGTGTACCCTGAAAAATGTCACCTGCATCAAACAACAACACATGTTCTTCCTCACTCCTTATTTTATTGATAAGACCTGATCTTCCTGCTATGCCACCCAAACCCTGGTTACGACCACCATCCATAGGAAATGGTTCTAAGCGGCTATGAGTATCATTGGTATGCAAAATGGTCAGTTTCAGGGGACTGAAATATTCTGCTGCCTTTAAAAGAGACGGGCCGGCCATGATAGCTCCGGCAGATAATGCCGCCTGTCGAATGAATCTTTTTCTATTGAGCATTAGTTACCCTGTTTTCAATGTTTGCACTAATATTTTTACCCTGGCTTTTTAATTTTTTAATATAATCCAGGATAGCATCCCGCATTAAATAACCATTCGATATTTGCGGTATAGTTCTTAGCATATCCGCATTATCACCACCATTTGCTAAAAAATCAGAATTGGCTAATGTATAAACAGTGTTAGGATCAAGTGGCTTTCCTCCAATCATTATGTTTACTGCTTTTTTATCTTTTATCTGCATGGTCATCCCTGCCACAGGCCACCCTCCTTTTTCTGCCGCTATGTTCAAGAACTCTTGCAATGCACTGCCTTTTACTTTTTGAAGTATTAACACATTGTCAAATGGCATCAATTCGAATATTTTTCCAGTGGTTACATTTCCCGATGCAAGTTGTGTTAAACGAATACCACCAAAATTCATCACGGCCACATCTACTTTCGTATTATATTGTTCTGCGGCCATCGTAATAAAAGCATCAACCATAAAATTGCCGAGAGCACCTTCTGGTTGTTTTTTATCCATACTCACTGATGCTACTCCTACTACATCGTTCATCGTTTTATTAACGTTCACACTATAGGGCTGCAAAAAATTCAACAAAGAAGAATCTTGTTGCTCAGCAGAATTGATCCTGTATGTTTTGTACTGTAGAGTTTGGCTTTGATATACTGTGTTGCAGGAAAATGCTACACTAATAAAAACAAAAGCAATCAATAAGAAAGGCGGATTTTTTTTCATAACCGATGGTCTTGTTTGAAGGTATTAAATATTTAATCCCCACCACAAAGAATTTAAAAAAAAATCCACGTTTTTTATCTGCATCTTTGCATCGGTCTATATGTCATAAAATTTCAGGATAAAACCCTGACAGTATGCAAAAAAATATATCCCTCAAATTGCTTCCTTCCGAAGCTGTTGATGAAGCAATCGTAAAAGAATATATTGCTCAGGCAGAAGCTATTCAAACAGTTGCTGTTACAGGTTATCATATTTTAAAACATTCAATTGATGCAAGGGGCAGGCAACCGTGGATCAATCTTTCGTTGAAAGCATTTATCAACGAACCATTTCAAAATAGGAAATCTACTCATTACCATTTTCAGGATGTAAATAAATCAGAACGAACAGTTATTATTATTGGAGCAGGACCAGCCGGTCTATTTGCGGCATTACAACTAATAGAAAGTGGTATTAAACCAATACTGCTTGAAAGAGGTAAAGATGTGAGAGCCCGTAGAAGAGATTTAGCAATACTAAATAAAGAAGGCGAAGTAAACCCAGAAAGCAATTATTGCTTTGGTGAAGGCGGTGCAGGTACTTACAGCGATGGCAAACTTTATACAAGAAGTAGCAAAAGAGGCGATATAAACCGCATACTTAGCTTGTTTGTGCAGTTTGGAGCAGAAGAACAGATACTGTACGAAGCACATCCGCATATTGGAACCAATAAATTGCCGCATATAATAACGGCGATGCGGAAAGAGATAATCGGCTGTGGTGGTGAATTCTTATTTGAAAAGAAAGTAGAGGATTTTATTATTAAAGACAATGTGATTAAGGGTGTAAAAACTGCGGATGGAAATATCTTTGAAGCTGATGCAGTAATTCTTGCCACTGGCCACTCAGCCCGGGATATTTTTGAATTGCTCGCTGCAAAAAAAATACTGGTTGAGCCCAAACCTTTTGCGTTGGGAGTAAGAGTAGAGCATCCTCAAACATTGATAGATAGTTCACAATATCATTGTGAAGTAAGAGGAGAGTTTCTGCCTCCGGCCGCATATAGTTGGGTGCAGCAAGTGAATGGCAAAGGCGTTTTTTCATTTTGCATGTGTCCCGGCGGAATCATTGCGCCTGCTGCCACATCCCCCGGAGAGTTGGTTGTAAATGGCTGGAGTCCTTCAAAACGTAATAATCCGTATGCAAACAGCGGCATTGTAGTGTCGGTGGAGGAAAAAGATTGGCAGGTTCACAAAAAACATGGTGTATTAGCAGGAATGTTTTTTCAGCAAGAGGTAGAGAAAAAGGCTTTTGATGCAGGCGGTGGTAAGTTTGTTGCTCCGGCTCAGCGCTTAGTTGATTTTGCCTCCGGCAAACGATCATCTTCACTTCCGGCTTGCTCGTATTTGCCCGGGCTTCATTCAACATCACTCAAAGAAGTACTTCCGCCCTTTATTTACAATAGTTTGCAGGAGGGCTTTAAACAGTTTGGGAAAAAGATGAAAGGATACTTTACCAACGATGCAGTGGTAGTGGCTACAGAATCAAGAACTTCCTCTCCTGTTCGTATTCCACGAAATGCTGAGACATTGCAACATCCGCAGATCAAAAATTTATACCCTTGTGGTGAAGGTGCAGGTTATGCCGGTGGCATTGTAAGTGCAGCCATGGATGGTGAAAGGGTAGCTAAACAGGTAGAAATTCTATTACACAATCACTAAAATGTATCTGTTGATGCATTTCTCACCATTATAAGTACCCTTTGCCGATTTATTAAACTCAATTCACCAGGAAAATTAAATTTACACTCTAAACCAACTATATGTCGTCCATACTGGAACTACAAAATCTAAAAAAATATTTCGCTACGCAAAAAGCGGTAGATGATATCAGCCTTGCTGTTGAAAGAGGGCAGATATTTGGCCTGCTCGGCCCCAATGGCGCCGGCAAAACCACTTTAATTAGAATGATAACCGGTATTTTCTACCCCGATGAAGGTCAGATTACTTTCGATGGAAAAAAATTTGACCCTATTAATGATGTGGGTCATATAGGTTATATGCCGGAGGAAAGAGGTTTGTATAAGAAGATGAAGATTGGTGAACAGGCTATGTACCTAGCCCAGCTAAAAGGATTAAGTAAAGCTGATGCGTTGAAAAAGATCAAGCAATGGTTTATCAAGTTTGAAATGGAGAGCTGGTGGAATAAAAAAGTAGAAGACCTTTCTAAAGGAATGTCGCAAAAACTACAATTTGTTACTACTGTATTACATGAACCCAAATTAATTATACTGGATGAACCTTTCAGCGGCCTTGACCCTGTGAATAGTAATTTAATAAAGGATGAAATTTTTAGCCTCGCTAAAAATGGTTCTACAATCATTTTTAGTACGCACCGTATGGAGCAGGTGGAAGAGATATGCGATCATATCGCTTTAGTAAACCGGGGCAAGAAAATATTAGACGGAACAGTGAAGGAGGTAAAGCAGGAGTTTAAAGAAAATCTGTTTAGTGTAGGTATTGACCATGAGCTTTCTTCTGTAAATGGAATAACTCCCTTTGAGATAGTAGGGAAAAAGAAAGATTTGCATATTATTAAAATTAATGAGGGCAGCAAACCCAATGATGTATTGCAGTATTTGTTGAATCAACAGACAACCATTCATTCTTTCAATGAAATTCTTCCTTCCCTCAACGACATTTTCATTAAACTGGTAGAAGGAACACCAGCAGCCCGTCAGTTTCAAAAAATATAACAACCAAGTCTAAAAAATTTATATGAAAAAAATCTGGCTCATCATAAAAAGAGAATACCTCACAAGGGTTCGAAAAAAAACATTTATCATTTCCACTTTGCTTTTCCCCATCTTATGGATAGCACTGATTTTTGGCATGGGTTATCTTGCTAAGGAAAGTGTGGTAAATCTAAAAGTAGCTGTCATTGATTCATCAGGATATTTTTCTGCGGAGCGTCTAAGCCAACAAAATGCTATTGATAAAAGCTCAACCTTAATACCAATTACTACCAATGCTGATAAAATAATAGCCGACCATAAAAAAGAGGGCTACGACGGGTACATTGTAATTCCGGCAATGAGCTGGAAAACGGGTACAGATGAACTATTGCTTAAATCGAACAAATCATATGGCAGTTCATCCACTACTATTGTTGAAGCCAAGCTGAACCGCATGTGGAATGAAATAAAAAATGACAGCCTGCAGATAGATGCCGTAAAGCAGGAGATTTTAACAGGCAGCCGCATTAAACTGAAATCAGAAAATATTAATGATAAGACTGCCAACGTAAAAACAGCAGAGGGTATTGGTTATGCTTGTGGTTTTCTTATATATTTCATTCTTCTTATTTATGGGTCGCAGGTAATGATGGGTGTAATGGAAGAAAAAACAAACCGTATTGCAGAAGTGATTGTATCGTCAGTAAAGCCATTTCAGATGATGCTTGGTAAAATACTGGGTATTGGGCTGGTGGCTTTAACGCAATTCTTTCTTTGGATAGCATTTGTGCTAATAATTTATAATGTTGGAAAATTTTCTGGTGCTGGCGGAGGTATGGCCAATCAATTGGTGGGCACCATGCAAAGTATGTTTACCGGAGTTGATGTGCCATTGATACTATTCTGTTTTGCCTTTTATTTCCTGGGTGGCTTCTTCTTTTATGCATCACTCTATGGGGCCATTGGCAGTGCAGTAAATGAGGATATGCGGGAAGCACAATCACTTAGTTTTCCAATTACAATGCTGGTAATACTTTCCATCGCACTGATGAGCAGTACTATTGCCAATCCTACCAGCCCGATAGCGGTATGGGCTAGCATCATTCCTTTTAGTTCCCCTATAGTTATGATGGCCCGTATTCCATTTGGAGTACCTAATACAGTGCCTTGGTGGCAATTGGGCTTATCAATGGCGTCATTGGTACTTGGCTTTATGATAACTGTTTGGTTTGCCGGAAAAATATACCGTACGGGTATTTTAATGTATGGTAAAAAACCTAGCTGGAAGGAAATGATCAAATGGGCATTTAGAAAGAACTGATTAAATTGTACATACAAAAAAGCCATCCGCCTGACTGCGGATGGCTTTTTTGTTAAAATTTTCTTTTTATGTAAGGACATGTAACTTAATACGAAATCAATCGTATATTTGATACGAAGTATTTCGTGAAACCAACCTTCTTAATTAAAAATTTAAACATGAAACCAACAACTTTTAAACACAGGAAGCTGTTACTCGCTGTTATAGCAATAGGATTGACGATTGGATTAGTATCCTGGGATTATAAACAATCTCCTGGCAAGTATCAGCAATCTTTAAATGACACCACACCAAAAAAGAAAACAGACCGTGATAAAAAAGTTCGGGACCTTGATGATGTGCTGGATGAATTAAATGCAGTCGACTTCAAAGTTGAAATGGAAAAAGCGCAGAAAGAAATTGCAGAGGCCATGAAAAATTTTAACGGGGATAAGATCAAGCTGGAAATTGAAAAGGCCATGAAAGAAGTGGATATGGCGAAAATTCAGCAGGAGGTGGCAACATCACTGGCTAAAGTTGATTTTGAAAAAATCCAGAAGGAAGTCAATGAGGCAATGAAAAGCTTTGATATGGCTAAAATTCAAAAAGAAGTATCAGAATCATTAGCCAAAGTAAACTGGAACGAAGTAAAAGAAGAAATGGACAAAGTGAAAGATATTGACTTCAAAAAACTGGAAGTTGATATGAAAAAACTGGGTGAAGAAATGAAAGACCTGGGACCTAAGATTGAAAAAGAATTAGCCAATGCTAAAGTAGAAGTTGAGAAAGCAAAGGAAGAGATTAAAGAATATAAAACTTTTGTAGATGGCCTTGATAAAGACGGGTTGATCAATAAAAAAGAAGCTTATAAGATAAAGCATAAAGATGGAGAACTCTTCATCAATGATAAAAAAGTAACGGAACAGACCTACAATAAGTACCGCAGCTTCCTGGAAAAACGGAAAAGCTTCAACATCGAAAAAACTGATGACGATTTTGATATCGATATGGATTAAAATATCTGTTTACCAAAACCAGCCCTGAAAAACAAAATAGTCCCGCACAATCTGCGGGACTATTAGTTTAATATCTTATTGCTGGTTTTTATTTTACTCCGCCAAAACCAAATGTTGACGGTAATACTTCGAAATTATTATTCTCGATCATTTCTATATTTAACTGGAAAGCTTCATCCGTTTTTACGATTACTTTTTCCTTAGTAATTTTTTTGAAGCCAGCTTTTTCAAAAACAAACTTATAAATGCCGGGTTTCAGCTCATCAAATGCAAATCCACCCTCTTCATCTGTCATTACAATTTTTTCCTTCTTAGAAACAAGGTAAGCCGTTACACTTACATCCTTCATGGCTTTTTTACTCTCCGAATGAATAACTGTTCCATTCAGGTCATCTTTTTTGCCATCACCGGGATTGGGAGGTAACTCACCAGCTTTCGCTACAGCAAAACCCAGGAGGGAAATTGCAAGGATGAAAATTTTTTGTTTCATGATTCTTTTTTTGATTGGTTATTGTAACCTTTCATCACCTATCTCACCTATATACAGGTAAATAAAATTAAAACTTTTTTACCGGATTCAGCAACAATTCATTGAACTCCTTCCATACATTTTTTACGATATCTCCTGCCGGTAAAATACTATCAAATAATGCACTCACCTGGCCTATTTCTAACTCGCCTTCTTCCAGATCACCTTCATGCATTCCCTTCTTTGCCCTTGCTCTACCTAACAACGCTGCTAACTCCTCTTTAGTTGCCCCTTTTAGCTGTGCAGCCTGCACATCCTGAAAAAATTTATTCTTCATTAATCTTACGGGGGTCAATTGTTTTAATGTCAGTTGCGTATCCCCTTCCTGTGCCTCAATTACTTTTTGCTTAAAATTTATATGTGATGATGCTTCTTCACTTGCCACAAACCGGCTTCCCATTTGCACCCCTTCTGCTCCCAATACCATGGCCGCCATCATTTGTCTGCCGTCTCCAATTCCGCCTGCAGCTATCACCGGTATTTTTATGGCATCAACTACCGCCGGAATCAAAACCATCGTCGTTGTTTCCTCTCTACCGTTATGACCACCGGCTTCAAATCCTTCTGCCACCACGGCATCACAACCACATTCTTCTGCCTTCATTGCAAATTTCGAAGAACTAACAACATGTACTACGGTTACTCCTTTTTCTTTTAAGACGCTGGTCCATGTCTTTGGGTTACCGGCAGAAGTAAAAACAATTTTTACTTTTTCATCGAGAATGACCTGGATATGTTTGTCGATATCAGGGTACAACAAGGGTACATTTACACCGAAGGGTCGATTGGTTGCGGATTTACATTTACGGATATGTTCTCGTAAGACATCAGGATACATCGATCCGCTGCCTAGAATGCCTAACCCGCCGGCATGGCTGACTGCACTTGCCAATCTCCAGCCACTGGCCCATATCATTCCTGCCTGGATGATGGGATAATCTATATCGAAGAGTTTTGTAATTCTATTGGAGAATGTAGCCATTAGAGGTTAAACATTAGTCGGAAGCAAAGATATTGATGAAGGTTCAAGGAGCAAGAAATAGGTAAAGCCTCATATGAAAATTTCATTTTGATAAAACCACTTGAACTTGTGTTCTTACCCGAGATCAATGCTTGTATTATCCCCGATATTCAACGAACGGGTTTCACCACGAAGATTGGTGTCACTGCCAATAACTGAATCATCTAATACGATATCAAACAAGTTAGAGAATGAACCGATGATGGAATTCTTCACAATCGAATAATCAATGTTGGTGTTTTCGCCAATAGATATATTCGGCCCGATGATAGAATTTTTAATAGAACAACCAGCGCCAATACTAACCGGGGGAATTATTACCGTATTCTCGTATTGTGACGCATCTGTTTGCGGAGCAAATTTTTTCAATAGCAATGCATTAGATTCCAACATGGTTTCTTTACGACCACAATCAAACCAGTTCTCTACTTTAAAAGACTGGAACTTTGCACCCATCTGTATCATACAATCCAAAGCATCGGTCAAACTGTATTCACCATGGCTGCGTAAGCCGGTGCGGATATTAGTCTCCAGGCATTGAAACATCTGGTCGCTTTCCTTGATTTTATAAACTCCCACCAGGGCCATATTCGATTTCGGAATTTGTGGTTTCTCTACCACATGGCTAATAAAACCATCGTCTTCAATTTCGGCTACGCCAAATTCCCGGGGGTCTTCTACTTTTCTCACCCCAATCATGGAGAAAGGGCTGTTAATAACTTCCATTACATTGTATTCACAGATAGTATCACCCAGCACTACAAACACTTCCTCCTGGTTCACAATAGTACGGGTAAGGCGAATTGCATGACCTACTCCCTGCCTGTCTACCTGGTGCACATAATGGGCTTTCAACTCCGGATGTTTAGCCCTTACATAATCCTGGATTTTATCGCCGAGATAGCCAACTATAAAAATAAATTCATTGATGCCTGCTTCCTTTAACTGATCGATTATAATACTAAGAACCGTTTTACCGGCCAAAGGAATAAGTGCTTTGGGCTGCGTATAACTATGTGGACGCAATTTGGTTCCTGCGCCTGCTACTGGTATAATAGCTTTCATTGATGAACCATGGTGGTTTTTATGTACTAATCAAAAGCCAACGAAAGTAAGACTTTTGAAATAAACAAAAATTTGCTGACGAAAACCAAATCAATCCACCGCTAACTTACTTTTGCTAAGATTATTGTGTCACCAACTTTAGTAACCCTGTTCAACTGCTGTTGCGTCGCACTCTTCATCGTTTGGTAATTCTATTCAACAACTTTCTATGCAAAAAGATACACTTGTTTTTGACCTGATCAATAAAGAACTCGACCGCCAGCGAAACGGTATTGAATTAATAGCTTCAGAAAATTTTACTTCGCTGCAGGTAATGCAGGCTATGGGAACTGTACCTACCAATAAATATGCTGAGGGATATCCCGGCAAAAGATATTATGGAGGATGCGAAGTAGTAGATGAAATAGAAACACTGGCGATAGAACGATTAAAAAAAGTTTTTAATTGCTCCTGGGCTAATGTGCAACCGCACAGTGGAGCACAGGCAAATGGTGCTGTTTTTTTAGCCGTAATGAAACCAGGAGAAAAATTTTTAGGGCTTGACCTTAGCATGGGCGGGCATCTTACACATGGAAGTCCGGCAAACTTTAGCGGTAAAACTTATAATGCATTACACTATGGTGTTACAAAAGATGGTATTGTAGATTATGAGCAATTAGAAGCCACTGCCCGTACTGAAAAACCCAAAATGATCATCTGTGGTGCATCTGCCTACAGCCGTGATTGGGATTATAAACGCATCCGTGCAGTAGCTGATGAAATTGGCGCTGTTGTGTTTGCTGACATTGCACATCCTGCCGGATTGATTGCTGCTGGTTTATTAAATGATCCTTTTGATCACTGTCATATTGTTTCATCAACTACACATAAAACATTACGGGGACCAAGAGGTGGCATCATCATGCTGCGTCACGATTTTGAAAATCCATGGGGTTTGAAAGATCCAAAAGGAAATCTAAGAATGATGAGTTCATTGCTGGACCTTGCTGTATTTCCTGGCACACAAGGCGGACCTTTAGAGCATGTTATTGCAGCGAAAGCAGTTGCATTTGGGGAAATATTAGACGGTTCATTTAAAGCATACGGGCAACAAGTAATTGCTAATGCACAGGCAATGGCCAAAGCTTTGGTATCAAGAGGCTATCAATTGATCAGCAATGGCACAGATAATCACCTGATGTTGATCGATCTTAGAAATAAAAACCTCACTGGTAAAAAAGCCCAGGAAACATTAGACAAAGCACATATAACGCTTAATAAAAATGCAGTTCCGTTTGACGATAAATCTCCATTTGTAACATCGGGTATTCGTATAGGCGTTCCTGCAGTTACAACAAGGGGTATGAAAGAAAAAGATATGGAAACAGTTGTGAACATGATTGATAAAGTGTTGATGAATGCCGAGGATGAAGCTGTAATTGCTGCTGTAAAAACGGAAGTAAGAGAATTCATGCAGCAGTTTCCGCTATATCCTGAACTAGGTTAAACCAAAACTATTCAACGAGAAAAAAATTTACCATGATCCAACGTCAACAAACTCTGTGGCTATTACTTGCAACGATAGCAGGTGTTCTTAGTTTTATGTTCCCATTCGCCGTAGGAGAAAAAATAGTAGTAAATACAACCATGAAAGAAAGAGTTGATTTGGTAGCCGGGGAAGATTTTTTTATACTTATTCTTACTATTGTATCGATTGGATTATCTGCTATTACCATTTTTCTATTTAAAGATCGTAAGCTGCAAATTAAATTATGCTTGTTGGGTTTGCTGGTAGCCATTGGCATTCTCATCCTTTATGTTTTAAGTATGAATAAATTATTAGCAAGTACACCGGCCTTATGGGCCATTCTTCCGGTAGTAATCATCATCTCCTACTTTATGGCTTTTCGTAATATCAGGAAAGATGAGAAGCTGGTAAAATCCCTGGACAAACTGAGATAGAAAACCAAAGCATTGTTTATAAAAAAACTTGTAGTTTACTGTAGCTTAACAACTACACTATACATGACTAAGTGAAAAAAATTACCCAAGCTGGGGAACTTTTTTTATCGCTAGTAATCTAGGATTTATTGTTCTACTTTTACAATCCCACTCTCCTCTGATAAGCCATCCCGAGATCTATTCTTTCTGAAAAAACCAGATTTCCAAATGCATGAAAGACCGTAAATCTAAACTTTAAAATTTACGGCAATGAAAAGAAAACTACTAATGAAATCAGGACTATTGATCCTGGTTAGCCTCGGCTTTTGTTATTCCCTCTCCGCACAATTAACTATTAGTGTGCCCAGAACTTTTGCAAGTCTTGATAATTCCATTGATGATTCAGATCCTGCAGTCGGTATTTTTGAATACGCCGGTAATCTAACGATTGCAACTGGCGGCAACATTACCAATAATGATGTTGGCGGATCAGGCAATAGTGCAGGTGATATCACTATTGTTGTAACAGGTAGCCTGACCTTACAAGCTGGTGCAGCTATTCTCGCAGAAAATAATATAAATGGTGGTAGTGGCGGAGATATTACTATAACTGTAGGTGGAAATTTCACTATGGCAACTGGTGCTGTTATATCAAGCAGTAAAACTTCCGGATCAGGAGATACTGGCATAACCGGTGATATCTCTATTGACGTAACGGGTCCCGTAAATATTAGTGCAGGTGCTGCAATCAGAGCTAATGGTACAGGTACTTCTGGTGATATTTCAATAACAGGAGATCGCAATATTGTTGTGGCTGGAACTGTTGAATCAGTAAGTGGCATGACTGGTCCAGGTGGACCGCAGCCTCAAGGAGCAGGAAGTATATTTATTATTACAAACTGTAATATTGTAATTGAAGCAACAGGGAAGGTGAGTAGCTTTGGTCAGGATCCAGGCGCCGATCTTGTTCATCTTGAAGCATGCACCGTTACCATTAATGGGCTGGTTGAGTCTACAGGTGAAGGTCATGCAACGCCAGCTATTCCAACTAAACTTGTTCCTCCATTCCGTCCTGATAAACCTTCAGAGTCCACGGCCGGCGTAGAGGTGTGGGCTAATACAATTGTCATTAATCCTACCGGACAAGTAAATGCCGATTTATCATTGGGAGCAGGCAAACGTTCCTGGATCGATCTTTTCGCCAGGAATAATATTATTATCAGTGGTGCTGGTTCAGGAGCAGTGTATGCCGTTCATGCAAATGTTGGAGGTAACGGCGGTGAAGGTGGAATTATAACTGCTAAATCAATTGCAGGATCAGTTATTACTTCGGGCCAGGCCATCCAGTCAAACGGATTTGGTTCTGGTATCAGGAGAGGTGGCCCTGTAACAGTTGAAGCAAATAATAACCTGAATTTTACAGGCTCTCTTTTCCAGGCCAATGGCGCCAACTTCGGTGGTTTGTTTACATTCAGAGCTTCTACAGGTAATATCAATATGGATAATACCACGAGTATTTCAGTAACGGGATCACTTGGTGCTGTAAACAACACTGCTTGCGGAACAATCGGAAATGCAACGTACAGTGCAGGTGCAATTGTAGTATCTCTGCCGGGTGTTTGCACTCCTGCCCCGGTACTGCCAGTTTATGTTACACTTCCACCGGCTTCCTGTGTGCAGCTTTCTAACTGCGACCAGAATATTACTTTACCGGTGAGTTTTGTTTCTTTCACTGCCCGCAGAATTAACTCGGCTGTTTCCCTCACCTGGGTTACAGGAACAGAAATTAATAACCAGGGTTTTGAAATACAAAGACAGTTGAAGAACAGCAACCTTTTTGAAACAGTGGGCTTTGTTAATTCAAGAGCTGTTGGCGGAAACAGTACATCAGAGTTACAATACTCATTTTCTGATCCAAACAGTTTTGCAGATGCAAGCTTGTACCGGATAAAACAAATGGACCTGGATGGTAAATTTAAATACAGTGAAGTAAGGTTGATCAATGGTATTAAGGAAAGAGTTTCTATCCTTACCTATCCCAATCCTTCCAGCGATGGTAACGTAACTGTTATCTTTGGCTCAGATGATAAAAAAGAAATCGCCTTGAGTGATATTTCAGGAAGACTGGTACAGAAATGGTCTGGCTACAATAACCAACAACTAAAACTTACCGGGCTAAGATCAGGAACATATATATTGCAGGTAACTGATCCGGTAAGCATGGAAAAAGAAATACGGAAGATCGTAGTTTCGCAATAAGTAATTAAATAGATTTCTATAAAACCAGAAGCTGTCCTTTCATAGAAAGGGCAGCTTTTTTTGTGCTGTTGTTTACCAACTCTCCGCCAAATCTTTTAACTCCGGGTTCTTTTCCGGATGAGTTTAATTTTCCATTCTCTCTTCCAATTTTTTAATTGTTTTTCCCAGGCGATTGCATTGTTTATATCTCTATACTTTTCGAGAACAGCAGGAAATGACATTTATATTTCGCCGTGAACATAGTTCCTTCGTTACTGCGATGCTCCTGGATTCTTTTTCTATATTATTAGTAACTCCAGTATAAAATACGGTCCTTGCAAAATTGGAAAGTATATAAACTGAGTATCGAATCATCCGGACTATGCTGTAAAATTAGTCGGGAAAGATTCCGGGGCAAGCCCGGAATGACATTTCGGTTACTGACGATGCAGAACCGGAATGACAAGACATTGATAATAAAAAAAGCTGCCCCGAATGAACGGGACAGCTTTTACTTGCCATTGAATACTTTTATTATTGAACGATGAATGCTTTACTGAAGTTCTTATTTTCAGTTTGCAGTTTCAGGTAATATACACCTGCTTTCATAGTTGCCGGCAATTGTAACGACTGGCTCAATGAACCACCCGAATGATTGTATTGCTGACTAGCTACCTGCTGACCATTGCTGTTAAATATCCGTACCTGGTAAATTCCTTTTTCAAATTCCGGTGACTGGTAGGAGATATAACCATTGCTCACCGGGTTAGGATAAATATTGATATCTGTAAGCAGCTTATCAAGATCAACTCTTACAATAACGCTGTAAGATGATTTACCATCTTTATCAATATTGCGGATGCGGTAGAAATTAGTACCTGCATTCGGCATAATATCTAACCAGCCATAGTTTGTTCTGTTGCTGCTGTTGATAGCTGCTACTATACCTTTTGTACTAAAGTTGATACCATCTGAAGAACGTTCCACTTCATAACGATCCACATTTACTTCAGTAAGGATGGTCCAGTCAACCTGGATGCCGTTGTTCTTGGCATAGGCTCTGATACCTCCAAATACAACCGGTAGAGGATTGAAGTCTACAGCTCCCAAAGTAAATGGAGAGAAAGCAGAAACAGTGCTGCTTGTAACACTACCGGCGGTGTTGTTTCCTGATGTAGCAGTATTACCTCTGTCATCCCAGGTAGCACCGTTGTGTCTTGCAACTCTTAACGCCGGAAGTGATGTTACATAAGGCGTAGCATTACAGCCACTGCTTGCAGTCCAGAAAAGAATAACATTGGCCGTAACAGAAGCCCCAGCCCTGGATAGGTTCCAGTATTCGCAATTGCTTACATGTGTAAGCGGAGAATTAGCAGCACCTAATGCAGAACCGCTTGCACGGATATATTCTGCCGTAAAGGTTTCTGGTCCTGAAAGATTAGAAATACCAATTGGATGATAGCCTGCCGGCGATTTACCAACCGGGAACGTAAAGTCCGTTGTTCCTGTTTTAATGATTGGGCCATTAGCATAGGAAGCATCAGATGCTCCGGATGTGCTCGAACCTGCAGCAAATGTAAGAACCGGGTTAGGAGAAGCTGTATTAAGTAAGCCTTGTATAAATACAACTGATCCGCCACTTGCAATGGTCCTTGGCTGTGGTACTGGTAGCAGCGGAAGAGTCACAAGGTTGTTTCCCGTTGTTCCTGTATTATTGATCGTTAAAATTCCAGTAAGGTTATCGGGAAAACCATTACCCATGTTTTGGTTGGCTGTACCGTTATAGGTATAGTTAGCTCCCGGATCAAAAGTTCGAACCCCTCCTGTGTTCTGAATATTACCTGATGTTGTAGGTGTAGGAGAAATGCCAACTGTGGATCCTATTTTTAATGTAGCTCCAGATAGTAAATCAAAGTCTCCAATACCACCCACTTGTGCGTTGGGTCCAACTTCAAGAGTTCCACCATTGTTTACGGAAAGTTTCGCATTCCCATTTGTAACAATATTCCATGTTGCTGAGCCGGATAAAACAACAACTCCTCCGGAATTTATATTAGCTGTAGTAGTACTACTTCCTGCACTTGTCACAATTGAACCAGTAGAATTTATTGTACCCGCCACATTCAGAAACGAATTTGTTCCACCAGCATTATTATTATAAGTACCAGTTGCCGAAATATTCATCACAGCACCAGCATTTATATTAAACGTATTATTTTGACCAATATCTAACAACCCATCAATATTAATAGTTCCATATTGTGAAGTAGTGGCACTGGTATTAGTAGTAAATGTAACGCCACTGTTAACTGTAAGTTGTCCTCCCCCATTCACAGTAAGTTGGTCTGCTGTGACTGGAGCTGAAATTGTAACTGCATGTGTGTTAAGGATAGTAATAGCAGCATCAGCACTTGTAGGAGCGGAAGGTGCGGGGGTTACCCAAATAGTCCCGTTGTATCGTTCCCATATGGCCACATTACTCCAATCACCCGAACCAACAGTTCTGTATTGGCCGGTAATAGGTGCTATTCCTGTTCCACTAACTGTTACAGGTTCAAAGGCTCCTCCTCCATTAATATTAATAACTCCAGCCTTTGCCCCTGTGCTTTGAGGACTAAACCTTACATATACTGGGGTAGCCGTTAACGTAACCGTCGCATAGGCGATTGTGGTAGAAGGGCCCCATGTGCTATTATCATTTGAAACCTGGAAATCTGTACTTGGTGAGGTAATAGTAATATTTCCTGGTGCTCCGGTAAGATTTGTACCGGATAAGGTAAATATTTTAGATGCTGAAAAATTTGAAACATATATAGGTTCAAATGCCCAGGCTGAAGGAGAAACAGATAAAGCTGGCCCTGTACCGGATAATACTACATCATCTATTCTAAATTGGGGAGTGGTACCCGTTTGAGTCCACCTAATTCTCAAATTAGCTGTTGATGGTATGGCTCCGCTGGGAGTAATCAAATGCCATATAGCTGTTCCAGCACCTGTAGGTAATGTAAAAGTAAGAGGAGTATAAACTACTCCATCTGTGCTAACTTCCAAAGTTATCTCAGAACCGTTTGAAGCAGTTGTGGTTTTAGATATTCCAAATGAAAGCTGCAAAGAACTAAATGAAGAGGTATTGATACCCGCAATC
The DNA here is from genome assembly GCA_002127295.1 of Chitinophagaceae bacterium IBVUCB2. Taxonomy (GTDB): domain Bacteria; phylum Bacteroidota; class Bacteroidia; order Chitinophagales; family Chitinophagaceae; genus JJ008. The sequence continues at coordinate 222,700 of NFUV01000002.1, read as the reverse complement.
TGGAATGTCCTTGTGGCAATGTTTGTTAAAAAAACACATCCGTTTCCACTTGCTCCTGCATAACCGGAAGAAGGAGAAGTATTTCTAACATCCCCTGTTCCTGTAAAAGTAAAGATGCCATTGTTTTGCCAACCCGTGTAGGTACCAATGGCAGTTGTTCCTGCACCTACTCCGATATTTTCTGAAAAAACGGTTGTTTGGGCATTGAGTGCCGGTGTAGCCAGCATCAACATTGCCCCAACAAATAAAACTGAGTAAAACTTTTTCATGCTCAAAATTTTTTAAATTAAAAAGATTAAAAACCTTTTTAGGTTGTACAATAATAGAGGCCTTAAATAATTTTAAACAGGATTGGAGTTCTAATTGTGCCAGTTTAGTTTTGGCTGAGAGCTTCTCTAAGGGTAAGTGGTTAGTCCTAATGAAGGTAAGTTCTTATTTGTTTTAAAAAACAAGTGTTGAAAAAATAATGCGGCAATTTTTTCCCCAACTGCCTGCTGCAATCATGGTTTACAAACAGTGTTTTCCTGAAACATAAGGCTACGGAAATACCTATTGAAGCACTTATAAAATTCGAAAAAATCCACTGCAGTTTTTCCAATGGCGGTGCCACATTTCCTTCCTTTCCTGCTGCGAACTGTATTGTTTTACAACCGCTATTGAAATTCCGTAGCTTCCTTTATACTCCACTAAGTGTTACCACTCATTTCGCATTTTTAGTGGCGTTTTTGATTGAATTTGGTTTCTTTCTTCATTATGTTTGGTTGAATCCAACTATCCAAACCATCATGAAGACCACCCTACCCTTCATTGCGTTATTATTCTACGCATCCATCTCATCCGCACAAATATTACCACAAACCCCCTGGACATGGATGAAAGGGGATAATACAGTAAACCAATTTGGAACATACGGAACTCAGGGAGTAACCTCTGTAAACAACAAACCCGGAGCCAGGAACAACTCTACAACCTGGAGAGATACTACAGGCAATCTATGGTTATTTGGCGGCTCTGGTTATTCTGTAAATAGCTCTGGTTATTTAAATGACCTGTGGAAATTCAACCCTTCTACCAATCAATGGACATGGGTAAAAGGAAATAACTCCAGCAACCAGTTTAGTGTGTATGGTACTATGGGCACCGCAAATATTGCGAATAAACCGGGTGCCGCTTTTTCCAGTGTTTCATGGAGAGATGCCAATAATAATCTCTGGTTATTTGGCGGATTTGGATATACCGATAATGCATTTGGCTTTTTAAATGCGTTGTGGAAATACAATCCTTCAACCAATCAATGGACCTGGGTAAAAGGTGATAAAGCAATTGACAAAGTGGGTGTATACGGAACCAAAGGAGTTGAACACAGCAATAATAAACCCGGAGCAAGATATGGCAGCCAAACATGGATTGATGCGAGTGGAAATCTCTGGCTATTTGGCGGATATGGTTATAGCGGCAGTGCATCCGGAATTTTAAATGATATATGGAAGTATAATCCATCTACTAACAAATGGACATGGGTAAAAGGAGATAATGCAGTTGAACAGGCGGGAGTTTACGGAACGAAAGGTGTAGCCCAAGCAACAAACCAGCCGGGTGCAAGATATGTAAGCACATCATGGACGGATGGTAATAACAACTTATGGTTATTTGGTGGGTATGGTTATGATGAAACTGATGCAGGCAACCTGAATGATATGTGGAAATATAATCCTGCTACTAATGAATGGACCTGGATGAGTGGTGATAAAATAATTAACCAGGCAGGTATATATGGAACACAGGGACAACCAAGTATGGCTAATAATCCAGGAGCAAGATATGTAAGCAGTTCCTGGTCTGATGCAAATGGTGATTTATGGTTATTTGGTGGCTACGGCTTTGATAATAACTCCAATCCTGGTTATCTCAATGATCTTTGGAAATATAATACCGTTAATAGAGCATGGACATGGGTAAAAGGAGATAATACAATTGATCAAACAGGAGTGTATGGAACCCAGGGAATGCCTGACCCCACTAATAAATCGGGTGCCAGAACAGGCAGTGTATCCTGGACAGATGGAAATGGTAATCTATGGATGTTTGGAGGCTATGGTTTTGATGGAAGCTCAGAAGGTATTTTAAATGACCTCTGGATGATTACCAACCTGAATGTAACATTACCCTTAAAATTATTAAGCTTCGGTGGTGTACTGAATAATAGAATTGTTGGTTTACAATGGGAATCCGAGCAGGAAACAACCTTTAGTCATTTTAATATTCAACGCAGTTTTGATGGAATTAATTTTACAACAATTGGCAACATTAATGGGAATGGCAACAGCAGTAGAAGTAATTATAACTATACTGACAATGATTTACAAAGTAATAATCTGAAAGTATTTTATCGTTTACAAATGGTAGATAAAGATGGTCGATTCAATTACAGCAAAGTACTTGTGTTTGATTTAAAACAAACAACCACCACTTTTACTGCCTTTCCTAACCCGGCAATACATTCCTTAAATGTCTCTTTTACGCAGGAGAAGAATGGCAAAGTAATTATCAGCATTACAGATATGAAAGGAGCAACCATAAAAAGACAAATCCCAACTATAATGGCGGGCAGAGCCAGCATTACTATCGATGTAAGCGATCTACCTCCGGCACATTATATAATATCTTTAATAAACGAAACCGGTACTACCCGGCAAAAATTCATTAAGCAATAAAAAAAGGCCGGCCCGGTTAAACCGGCCGGCCTTTAAGTTTATTCTATTCCTCGTTATTGAATAACAAAGGTTTTGCTTTCTTTAAAGTTTTCGCCACTTATCGTCATCACATAAAATCCTGATTTAACCGATGCAGGAATTGTAACCGCTTGTGATACATTTCCACCAGGATGTACAATTTGTTTTGCAGATACTTGTTGACCTGCAGCATTCATGATGCGTAATGTGTACAACCCTTTAGCAGCAGTAAATCCAATAGTAACCTCTCCGCTAGTAACAGGGTTTGGATACAATGAAATTCCTTTCACTGTTTTACCAATCTCTACTCTCAGCATTTTGCTATAGATGATCTTGCCATCCAGTTCTACCACTTTAATTCTGTAGAAATTTGCACCGGAAAGAGGAGACCCGTCAAAACTCAAATAGCTTTGCTTATCCGTCTGGTTGCTTCTTGCAGTTAATTGGCCGATAGCAACAAAGTCATTGCCATTTGCAGAACGTTCTACTATATAATTAACTACATCTTTTTCCGTCAGGTTCGACCATTCAATTTGCACACCATTACCTTTTTCAAAAGCTTTTACATCCGAAAAAGTAACAGGTAATGGGTTTTGCTCTGGTTGAGTATTACCCAAAGCAAAAGTTCCAATCGCTGTTATTGTATTATCAGCTACAGTTCCCGCACCCCCAACACCATAAGTGCCTGTTGCTGCCTGGTTAGTTCCATCAGCTAATTCCCATGTTCCCCCATTAAGTCTTGCTACAACCAAACCTGTTCCTGTTGTTGTATAGGGAACTCCAGCACATGGGCTTTCAGCCGTCCATGAAACATGAATATTTGGTGTACTGGTACCGGCATTTCTTGCCAAAGTCCAATACTCGCAATTACTAACACCATATAATCCGCTTGAAAGTGAACCTAAAGCTCTTGCACTGGCACGGAAATAAGTTGCAGTATATGCATCACCATCAGCACCACCAGTATTAACAAGACGAAACGGATGATAACTACCTAATGGATCACCTACCGGGAATGTAAAATCATTATTTCCGTTTTTTCTAACCGGGCCATCTACATAAGAAGCATTCGATGCGCCTGTTGTTGTGGCCTGATCATTAAAAGTAAGTAATGCGGAATTGGTTGATACAACTCCATCAGTAAAAGTAGCAACACCGGTAACAGTTGCTGCTGTATTTAATGTAATTGCGACCCCTGTACCCGGTAAAGTGTTATTAAAAGTGATATTATTAAAAGTAGTGGCAGTAGAACCACTAATAGTTTCTGCGGCAGCACCGTTAAAAATAACAGTAGTATTGGTTTGAGTAAAAGCTCCGTTGTTTAACCAGTTGCCACCAACATTCATTGTCTTATCATTTGCATCTAAAGTTGTCCCTGCACCAATTGTAATACTGCCTAGAAATGTCATTGTTCCACCTGATGTTTCAAGGGTTTTTGTACCAGTTCCTGATGTAGTCAAATTACCATATGTTACAGTATTCTCAATCGTCTGATTATCTGTAGAACCGAAGTTAACCGTACTGTTAGCGTCAAAACTGTATACATCAAGAATAGGCAAACCTGTTCCCCCATTGTCTGTTATATTTAAAAGCCCCCCGGAATTAATTATTAGAGTTTTTGTATTTCCTTGGCTTTCCACTAAGCGGCCATTCCCGTTAATATTGAGAACTCCGTTAATTGTTACTGATCGAGCAGCATTTACATCAATATCGATATCGTTCCCACCAAGGGTTAAAGTTGCCCCACTTGCAACAAGAAGATTTCCTGTCATAGCAATATCAGCCGAAGTTGTTTTAATACCGCTTCCTGAAACTGAAAGATTTGAATATGTTGCAGTCCTGATTGTTTGTGCGGCTCCATTATAATTTACAGTTGAGCCTGTAGCTAAACTAAATGTACCATTAGTCAGGCTTATAGAATTCCCTAGATTAAGCGTTCCTGTACTAGTTATAGCAATACTATTTTCGCCTGCTGCACCATTCATAGTTACAGCTCCAGTAAGTGTAGCAGTTCCAGTGGATATTGAGAAATTACAATCTTCGTCATTAGCTCCCGTATTTGCTAAAGTTAATGTACCAGTAACAGTTGCGCTTCCTGCACCCACAGACCATTGGTTTGCAAAACCTCCATTATTTGGATTCAGAATTGAAACATTTCCTGTAACAGTTATTGATGAGCCGGTACCTTGAATAACTTCACTCGCAATTGGTGCAGTTGTACCAGCATTTCCAATTGTAAGATTTCCACCAATAGTCATTGTTCCGCCAGCTGACATATTAATTGTTCCTTCTCTTGAAGTTGAATTATCAAACCCAACAGTTACATTTCCCGAAGCGGCTAATGAGCCTGTTGCTCCAAAAGTCAGAGTTCCTGTAAATCCAGTTGTAAACCCTATTGTCAGGTTTGTGCATACCGCATTTACAGCAGACGGAATTGTTACATTGAAATTTCGTTCAATGATTACATTATCACCTGCAACCGGAATTGAGGCACCTGGCGCCCCTCCTGAGGTGGCAGACCAGGTAGTAGTTGAATTCCAGTTGCCATTAGCTACTGCATACCGATCTGCTGCATTTGCAACAGTTGTAATGAATGTGATGCCCATTACGGCCATCATTGAAAGTAAAATCTTCTTCATGCTCAAAGTTTTTAGTTTTAAAAAGATTAGATACGGTTTCGGTTTTGCAATGCTGGATTTTACTGTCGGTCTTCAACTGGAGGATTGGAAATAATATGATGGACAGCAATGCACAAAAAATGTACAACTGCCTATGGTTTCAATCTGTGTTTTTTTTGAAATGGGTCTTGGTCTTTACCGACGGATTTTGGAGGATAGCTTTTTGCTATGGAGACCAAATATAATAGGCGGGATTTATACTTGCAAGTTTTTACAGGAATTTTTACTCAGTGCGATAAGTATATTTACGATTTAAGACCGAAAGTTAATAACTTCTTGATCTAAATTATCCAATCAAAGGTATTTAGCGGTATGACTTTCCTTTTTCTTTTTTAAATCCGCAGGTTTACCTGCAAAAACAAGGTTGCCACCGGCATCGCCTGCTTCGGGGCCAAGGTCGATCACCCAATCAGCACTTTTAATTACATCGGTATTGTGTTCTATCACTAAAATAGAATGCCCCTGCTCGATCAAGGCATTGAAGGAGGCTAATAATTTCTTTATATCATTAAAATGAAGACCCGTTGTGGGTTCATCAAAAATGAAAAGTATCTTATTGTTAGCTCTTCCTTTACCAAGAAAAGAAGCCAGCTTTACCCGTTGTGCCTCACCACCCGATAAGGTATCAGATGATTGACCAAGCTTTACATATCCCAATCCCACATCACTAAGTGGTTGAATGGCTTTTGAAAGATTCTTTTCATCATAAAAAAAATCAATTGCTTCATCCACACTCATCTCCAGCACATCATAAATACTTTTGTCGTTGTATTTTACTTCCAGCACTTCTTCTTTAAAACGTTTACCGCCGCATGATTCGCAGGTAAGATGTACATCGGCCAGGAACTGCATCTCTACCACCTGCTCGCCTTCGCCTTTACAGGTATCGCATCTTCCTCCATCTACATTAAAAGAAAAATGTTTGGGCTGAAAGCCTCTCATCTTACTCAACGGTTGTCTTGCATACAAGTCTCTTATCTCATCGTATGCTTTTATATAAGTAACCGGGTTGCTTCTTGACGATTTACCGATGGGATTCTGATCCACCATTTCTATTTGACCAATGCTATCTATATCACCCTTTAATTGCTTATGAAAACCGATCTTATCGCCAAACTCTCCTTTTATTTTTCGTAAGGCCGGTGCAAGGATTTGTTTTACCAATGTTGTTTTACCACTGCCGCTTACACCGCTTACCACACACAATACATTCAATGGAAATTCAACCGTAATGTTTTTTAAATTATTATGCCTGGCTCCTTCTACGATGATAGAGCTATTCCATTTGCGAACATTTTTTGGCGGGTCTATCGATAGGTCACCGTTCAGGTACTTACCGGTAAGACTCATAGGGTTTGAAATGATTTCATCATAATCGCCTTCGGCTACTACTTCTCCTCCAAGATGTGAGGCCAGTGGTCCCATATCAATAATATGATCGGCTTCCCGCATCATCATTTCATCATGCTCCACTACTACCACTGTATTACCTAAATCCCTTAACTCTTTCAATACTTGTATAAGATTTGCGGTATCTCTTGAATGAAGACCAATTGAAGGCTCATCTAATATATACAATGAGTTAGTGAGATTACTACCAAGACTTCTTGTCAATTGTATCCGCTGACTTTCCCCACCGCTTAGCGAATTAGCAAGACGACTAAGTGTTAAGTAACCTAACCCTACTTTTAATAAGGTATCAAGCCGGTTATTTAATTCAATAAAAATTCTTTTACCCACTTCCTTATCATGTGCACTCAATTTTTTTTCTACTGTATCAAACCAACTTTTTAAATCTCGTACCGGCAGGCTGCTCAGCTCACCGATGTTTTTACCATTCACCTGCACATACAATGCTTCTTTGCGTAGACGATAGCCATTACAATCGGGGCAATCTGTGCGGCCCCGATAACGACTTAACATTACCCTGTACTGCACTTTATACAATTGAGATTCTACATCTTTAAAAAAATCATTGATTCCCATTACACCATCACTGCCTTCCCATAATTGTTTGTATTGTTTGTCGGTAAGATCAGCTACCGGTTTATGTACTGGAAAATTGAACTGTTTGGCACCCTTTAAAAAATTCTGCCGCCACCAATCCATTTTCTCACCTTTCCACGGGGCAACAGCACCATCGTATACACTTAATCTCCGGTCTGGAATAACAAGGTCCGGATCAATGCCCAACACTTGTGAAAAACCTTCGCAGGTAGGGCAGGCACCAAAAGGATTGTTGAAAGAAAAAAGATTAGGCTGAGGTTCTTCAAATTGCATTCCGTCCAGTTCAAAGCGATTGTTGAAATGGAGGAGTCGGGATGCCGGGTTTTTAGACCGCTTCTTTCCTGTCTCCTGGTTAACTACTCCAGCCTCAGCCTGCACTTCTATATATACATCACCTTCTCCTTCATAAAATGCTGTACCAACCGAATCACTTATCCGGTGCTTATCATCTTCATCAAAATCTTTTACCACAATTCTGTCGATAAGAATATGGGTTATTTTTTTTGCCTTTAATTCTTTATCGCTTAACTCTAATAGTTCCTCTATTCTTTGAGGTTCTAAAGCTCCTCCTTCGGATGGGTTTGGGGAGACCACCCTGGAGAAACCTTTCTGCACTAAAATGTTCAGTTCCTCTTTTATATCCCGGTTTTTATGCTGTTTGAAGGTCGCCAGAATAAAAACCTTATGGCCTTCCTCCAACTTCATTATTGCATTCAGCACATCTGTTACATCATCCTTCTTTACTTCTTTGCCGGAAACAGGTGAAATTGTTTTTCCAATCCTGGCAAAAAGCAACCGCAGGTAATCATATATCTCCGTCATACTGCCAACCGTACTGCGGGGTGTCCTGGTAATTACTTTCTGTTCGATGGCAATGGCGGGGCAAAGTCCTTTAATAAAATCAACATCGGGCTTATTCATCCGGTTCAGAAACTGGCGGGCATAGGCACTAAGGCTTTCTGCATAACGGCGTTGTCCCTCAGCATATAAAGTATCGATAGTAAGGGATGATTTGCCCGAGCCAGATACCCCTGTAACTACTATTAGTTTGTTCCTTGGAATTTCAACGGTAACATTTTTCAGGTTATGTACCCTTGCGCCCTTTATTAGGATGTTTTCTGCGGAAATTACGGTCTTTGATTTGGCGGGATTTTTCCCTTTTATTGTCTTTTCCATTATTTGTATTGCAAATGTAAACCCTTACTGGGCATGATTTTAATGCCAAACTCTTAACATTTTCTTAGCACCCCAAACTACAGTTTGCCTTTGCAAATGTTTGGCAATTTGATGAAAAGGTCTATTTTTAATTTCCAATATATCCAAAAAATGAAAACCTTAAAATTTAACCCGCCTATTGCCTAAACTTCTACATCACTTTTTTCCGAATTTAACAACGCCAATATCCAATTGAAATGTTATGGCATTATGCCATGCAAACAAACCTAAACTGTAGGAGTTATGAAAGCATTTATGAAACAAACCGATCATGAATTAATCCATCTGTTTACAGAAGGAAACCTTGATGCCCTCGAAGCACTGGTGCTTCGCCATAAGGATAAGTTATATACCTCTATTTTATTCCTTGTAAAGGATAAATACCTTGCAGAAGATATTTTCCAGGACGCTTTTATCCGCATTATTGACACCATGCGTGGCGGACGCTACACCGAAGAAGGAAAGTTTTTACCCTGGGCCATGCGTATAGCCCATAATCTTTGTGTAGATCATTTCCGCAAAGTAAAAAGAACTCCGACTATCCGTACGGGTGATGATAAAGATATTTTTGAAGTATTGAATTTCTCTGAAGACAGTGCGGAAACAGTGATGATGAGAAGACAAAGTCATGATAGAGTTCGTGACATGTTGCAAAGCTTGCCCGAAGATCAACGAGAAGTAATTATATTGCGTCATTACGCAGATATGAGCTTTAAGGAAATTGCAGCGGCAACTAACTGCAGTATTAACACCGCCTTGGGGCGGATGCGTTACGGATTGATTAATTTGCGTAAACTAATGACTCAAAAACAAATTGCTTTATAAGCTCTTGTCATTCTGTATCTCCATTCGGAGTACAACGAATTCCCTAAACCAGAATTTTGTTTGCTTGCCATACCGGAAGGCTGGTACAGAATGACACCAAATTGAAAAAGCCCCTGATTTATCGGGGGCTTTTTTAGTACAGCTACTTCAAGTTTATTTTTTCTGTTTTGCAAATGTTTCCAATCCGCAAATAAGCCAATCCGCAAACTCAGCTGCATCAGGAGTATAATACTTTGTTTTTGTTAAGGCAACCTGTTCAGGTGTAATAATAGCATACTGCGGTTGAGAAGTTGCACCAAAATTTTCAATCTGGAAAGTTGACCATTTATCCCCTACCGATACAATTGATTTCTCTGTTCCGTTAGATAACATTACCACCTGTTGCTCTGTCAATGGCAATTTCTTTTTTTCATCTACGTACAGCGATACTACAATAAATTCGTTTCTCATCAGGCTGTCAACTACTTTATCGGGCCATGCTTTTTCTTCCATCCTGCGGCAGTTAACGCAAGCCCAACCCGTAAAGTCGATCAACACCGGTTTATTCTGTTCTTTGGCAAGTTTTAATGCGCCTTCGTAATCGTTATGAATAGGTTCAAAAACACCGGATTGCCCTTTTTCATTATTATAAACACTGTATGTTCTGGGAGGTGGAAACCCACTGATCAATTTAAGGTCAGCGGCTTTTGTATTGGTAAGGCCCGGAATAAGATAAATAGTTATTGATGCGAAAAGAACAATAAAGGCAATTCGTACAAATGAAAATTTCTTGACCGGTGAACTATGTGCTATCCTCAATTTACCTAACAAGTATAAAACAGTTAGTAAACCTATTAACACCCATAGGCCGATAAATACTTCCCTTTTTAAAAGTCCCCATTGTTTTACCAGGTCTGCATTGGAAAGAAACTTTACTGCTAAAGCCAATTCTAAAAAACCAAGTACCACTTTTACATCCGTCATCCACCCACCAGATTTAGGTAACGACTGAAGCCAATGCGGAAACATTGCAAACAAGGCAAATGGCAATCCGAGTGCAATACCAAAGCCCGCAGCACCTACTGTAAGCGGCCATGCACCCTGGTCTGCAACACCTACTAACAACGTTCCTAATATGGGACCCGTACAAGAAAATGAAACGATTGCTAAAGTTGCAGCCATGAAGAATATTCCTCCGATATTACCCAAGCCTGATTTCGAATCCATCCGGTTTGCTAATCCTGCAGGTAATCCAATCTCAAACAAACCAAAGAAAGAAAGAGCAAAGAAAACAAAGATGGCAAAGAAGACAAGATTTAACCAAACGTTGGTGGATATATTATTAAATATCTCAGGGCTGATTGCCTTACCTGCAACATGAAACGGCAATGTGATAAGTATATAAATCAGGAAAATAAAAGTGCCATATAATACAGCATTTCCTACCCCGCTTTTTTTATCGGTAGATTTTTTGGTAAAGAAGGTGACCGTTACCGGGATCATCGGGAAAACACAGGGAGTAAGTAAAGCGATTAAACCTCCTAACAACCCCAAAAAGAAAATGGAAAGCAAACTTTTGTCTTTTGTACCATCATCTCCACAAGGGCTAACAGGTTTGCTAATATCAATAGAAGAAACTTTTGGCTGCCATGTCGAAGCAACGCCATCTTCCAATGTTACAGTAAAAAAGAATTCAGCAGCCGGATAAAACTCATCATTCTTCCCATAGGTATAATATAAGGAGCCGGATAACTTTGCAGGAACCACTCCCGTAATTTCAATTACTTTTTTCCATTGTACAGCAGCATCATATATTTTAACCTTCGTGTCTTCAAAAATCAGGCTTGTAATTTCTTTTGGAGATGTCTCCGATACAAAATCTCCAGGTTGAAGTATTGATGAATCTGCAAATTTCAGTTCGGTAGTTTTTACTTCCAGTAATGTTTGGTTGGGAGCATACACCTGCCAGCCACCGCTAATAGTACCGGAGAAACTCAACTCATATTTTCCGTTATCTAATTTCTTGCTGACAATCTTCCAGTCTTTGATAGCACCCAGGCTATCCTGCGCAGAAACTCCTCCAAGAAGCATGAAAATGGAACAGACAATAGCAATTAGTTTTCTCCCTGTCAGCATTGTAATTCTCTTTTATAAAACAAACGAGTTCTTTATAAGAACTCGTTATATGTAATATTATTTTTTAAGCTTTAATTGAGTGCTACAGAAAAATTAACCTTCTTAGGTGGCAAGCACTTTTTATCATCGCAGGTTTGATATGATACGCTTCCGGTGAAATTCGTTTTTACGTTTGCCTTTAATTTTATCTTCTGTACAAAGTCAACCGTATTGGAATATTGGTTAGCCGATATGCCTAATGTGGCATCTTTCATCACTTCCATTTTACCTACTTCTTTAATTTTTCCTTCCAGGCTAAATAATGGATTGGCATTAATTACAAATAAGGTCGGATCTATAATAGCGTCTTTCGGTTGTTTTTGAGAATATAAATGCCATTTATTTTGTATGGTAGCTTTCAAATGGATTTCATATGTCTTATCACCGACCTTTACAGCACTATAAGTCCATGTTACTGGGTTTAATTGTGCCTGGCTGATAAAAGCAGTTGACAAGATCACAGCTATTAATAATATCTTCTTCATTTTTATATTAGTTCAGGTGCAAATTTACAACCAGTTACGTTTGTTTTTTGTAAGCAATATGACGAAAGGCTGTTAATAATAAGATAAGATGACTTTTTAAAGCACAAGTTGCCTTTCCATCAGCATTGTTCGTATTATTTCTTGTCCGTCTGTATTGCCTAATACTGGAGAACAAGCTCTTTCCGGGTGTGGCATCATACCAAAAACATTGCGGTTGGCGTTGCAGATCCCTGCAATATTCCTGGTAGCACCATTGGGATTGGAAGCTTCTGTTTTATTACCCTTTTCATCGCAGTAGTAAAATAGTATTTGACCGTTTGCTTCCAATTCATTCAATGTATCCTCATCAGCATAATAACGACCTTCTCCGTGTGCCACCGGTATCTTATATATTTTCTCGGTTTCGTTTGTAATAAAAACGTTTTTGCAGATAAATTGTTGATTGGCATTTCTTAATAAACCGCCCGGTAGCAAATGGGATTCGCATAAAATCTGGAATCCATTACAAACCCCGAATACTTTTCCTCCTTCATTAGCAAACTCAATTACACTCTGCATCATAGGACTGAAACGGGCAATAGCGCCACAACGGAGATAATCGCCGTAAGAAAATCCTCCCGGTAAAATGATACAATCTTCTGTACTAAACTTGCTTAGATCCTTGTCTTTGTGCCATAGCATTGAAACTTCCTGCCCAAGATCATAACTAAGGGCATCATACATATCTCTGTCGCAATTAGAACCGGGGAAAACAACAACTCCAAATTTCATATATTGATTTTCTGTATGTGAGCAGCAAAGATAAAACATAGCCGCCAAGTGTTTTTCACCATTTCCTACCAAAGTGAAATGGGGCGCACAGTTCACCAACCAGGTCCATAATATTGGTATCCCAGCACAAATGCTACCGTAAGCCAAAACAGTAGCAAGGGTAATATGCGTAACGTAGAATAGAGGTATGTGCAGGCATGAAAGGCGGCAAAAGGAATAGCTGCCATCACCCAATTTTCAAAACTGTCGCTATTGTTTACAAAAGGAACTAATATGGCCCCTAATAAATATAAAAGCAACAAACTCCAACCTTTTCGAACCTGTATAAGCATACGGCGCAGGCTATCCTGAACGTAATAACCACCTGCCAAAAAAGGTATTGCGAGTAAAAAAGCACTAAAGGCCACCCAGGCTGATTGTTTTACATATGGTAAGCCGATGGAGAAATGCGGCAGAAAGGCTGACCAGCTCCAGCTGTCTTCAATAAAAAGATAAATAGCATAGAAGTAATAAGGTGCGGTTATGCCAACAATACATAATACCCATTCATTTAACCGGAACGGACGCATAACAGCTAATGCTAAAAATACCCAAAGGGTAAAAGTGAGGGATGGAAAGAAAAGAAAACTAGCAATGCCTAATGCAAACCCGATATTGAATATGGCACCTTTTGCATTTTGCTGGTTATATATATTAAATAAGCTGGAAAGAATAAAAAGCAGAATGCTATTAACTAAAATAGGGGCCGAAAAAAAATTCCACTCCGGAAATAAAGAAGTTATCAGCAGGTAAGCCATACCCGGAAAATAAGTAGGCTTACTCATCATTCGCTGGGTATTAATAAACCGGGTAAGCATTATGGCTTGCGTAAATAACAAGCCGAATGTAAGTACAGGATAAACAGCAGGATTTGATTTGCCAAAAGGGGCTATAAATTTCAATATGGCATTAAATAAAATACCTTCCTCTGCATCTATAGATGGTATATGTGGCCGAAGGAACATCGGAAGCTTTATAAGCACTCCCAATACCAGCAGCAGAAAAATATTAGCCGGAGTTTTTTGTTTAAATATTCCAGTCACGGATAATGGACAAGATTAGCTCGTTTAGTTATACTCGATTTTGGCAAAGCAAATATAGTTACGATACATACACGGTATGATCATTTGGCGGGCACTTACCTGTTTGGCATACTTTGGCATAAACTCATAACCTTTATCAAGATTCTTTAAAGTAGGATTTCGGGTAACTTGCCCATCCGGTGCAACACTAAAATCTGATAAGAGGTTATTCCTTCTTTCTTGCTGGTTAAAGAGAAAATGCAACTGATCTCCTGTATTCATTACCTGGTAAGATAGCTGGTCGTCCGACTCATCATTAAATTGACTTTTACCCACTACGTTATTCCATTCTAACTGGCCGTTTTTGTCAAAAGAGAGCACTGCAATATTATCTGCGTGGTAGCGGACTGCTTGCCCACTATTTCCCTGGCGGGAATTCCACCAGTAGTTATTATAATAAGGTGAATAATAATAATTATTAAAAGAATTCATATACGGTGATCCGTATAAATAATTCCATCTGTTCCAGTTGTTGAAACGGGATGTGGTATAATAGGCTTCGCTACCAATAATAAAACCCCCATCTCTGCGGGTGATGATATTTCGAATGAAATAATCGTTGAAAGCCATTTTAAGAGCCGCATCCCCCTTGGCTTCCTTGCGCAATTCTTCTGAAAAAACACTGGTTGTTTCAATCAAAGGTTGCTTGTTTACTTTATCCCACACATAAAAATAAAAACCTTCAATATTGCCTCTTTTTTCCTGGTAGTAGAAGGAAGTAATGAAATAGCGTTTATTGTAATTGTCTACTTTAATATGAATTTCATCAAGCCATGTTTTCTCCAGGTTCAATTCTTTTGAGATCAATTCATCTGACAGGGCAGGTTTAATTATAAAAGCAGCCTTATTAATATTATCGTTATTTCCCCGCAAAAATTTACAGAATACCAAATCGCCTTCGTTATCTAATTGAAAATCCCCGAGATAATCATTCCGCTCATCCATGTTAATTGACAAACGGCTCTTTTTCTGCACCTCAAGTTTGTTATTCAGCAAAATTGTAGTCATCGCATACATTCTTTTGTTTTTGCTGTTTATTTTAAAAATACCGATCTGGCTTTTGTCTTCGCTGGTAAGTACCGTATAAATTTTATTGTTAGCAGAAAAACCCACCTGGGTTGTATCTAACTCTATCACTTCACCTATTTTTTCACCGTTACCACCAATTTTAGAAACCATACAATACACAATGTTCTTTTTTTGATATTGATAAATCATGTAGGCAAAATCGCCATAGGGGAAAAAATCTACGTTGATCATCCGGTCATTATCTGGTACATAATCCTGCTCTACTTTAGCAATTTGTTGCATATCCGTATTAAGTACAGCTATCCAGTTGCGGTTTCTTATGTTTTTATAAATTAAAAAATTGCCGCCAATTTTTCCAACTACCTCAAAATCGAGGCGGCGGGTATCTTCTTTTTCTGGTTCAGAATATACAATTTTCTGCGCCGTCGCTGAAATTCCACTACTCACCATGACCAACAAGAAAATCCATCTTATTCCTGACATAATTATCTGGTTTTTTGCTTATTAAAGTTACAGGTTCCAGCCAAAATCGAGCCTGCTTTTTTAGAGATGATATGTTAATGTCTTTTGCATATCAACGACTCATTAAAACATCCGAAAGCTGCTTTGTCTCGTTTTTATATGGACGCAAAAACCGGAAGAATAGTAAAGTTTAGGTAGTTGTTCTTTATAATTAAATTTTGCATATACCTTTGTCACCACACATGGCAGAATAAAAAATCTGTACCGTGACAAAACATAATTAGAGAAAGTGAAAATACCGACTAACAAAGTCACTGCTGCGGGTTTATTAATTGCCTTAGGAATTATTTACGGAGACATCGGAACTTCACCTTTATATGTTTTCAATGCGATCATTGGTGGAAGAATAGTTAGCGAAGAGCTGATCGTTGGCACTTTATCCTGTATCATCTGGACACTTACTCTCCAAACAACCATTAAATACGTAATCCTGATTTTACGAGCCGATAACCGGGGCGAAGGAGGAACCTTTGCCTTATATGCATTGGTAAGACGAAGAAAAAAATGGTTGGTACTTCCTGCGATGATTGGAGGTGCGGCTTTGTTGGCAGATGGAATCATAACCCCCCCGATCTCGATTACCTCAGCAATAGAAGGATTAAAACAATTGCCATCCCTTGGCATTGAAGATGGCAGTGATACGGTTGTAATAATTGTAATAAGTATACTTGCCTTGTTCTTCTTCATGCAACAGTTTGGAACAGCATCTATTGGCAAATTATTCGGGCCGATAATGTTTGTCTGGTTTACGATGCTGTTACTGCTGGGTATTATACATGTATTTGATGATCTTTCCATTTTTAAGGCAATCAGCCCTTACTATGCCGTTACTTTTCTTAAAAACTACCCGGAAGGTTTTTGGCTTTTAGGTGCGGTATTTCTTTGTACTACCGGTGCAGAAGCTTTGTACAGTGACTTGGGACATTGCGGAAAAAATAATATTCGATCCTCGTGGATCTATGTAAAAATCTGCTTATTGATACACTATTTCGGCCAGGGAGCCAATTTGCTTGCTCACCGGAATGGATTGCATATTACAGATGAAATAAAAAAATCACTTAGCATTAATGCCTTTTACGATCTGATGCCACAATGGTTTATTATTCCCGGGGTTATTATTGCAACATCCGCCGCTATCATCGCTAGCCAGGCAATGGTTTCAGGAGCATATACACTTATCAGTGAAGCCATGCGATTGAACTTATGGCCCAAAGTAAAAATTCGTTACCCCTCGGAAGCAAAAGGCCAGCTTTTTATTCCAGCTATTAACTTTTTAATGTTTGCCGGCTGTGTCGGTGTAGTACTTTATTTCCGCAAGTCATCTAATATGGAAGCTGCATATGGTTTGGCAATTATCGTTACAATGCTGATGACCACTATCCTCTTCGCAAATTATCTTGTACTACACCGGGTGAAATCTTTATGGATTTACATATTTCTAGCCGTCTATGTTTCGGTGGAAATTGGTTACCTCGTAGCCTTAATGGTAAAGTTTACGCATGGCGGTTATATTACTTTAATTATCGGCTTCCTGATGTTTGCGGTAATGTACATCTGGTACAGGGCAAGAAAAATCAAGAACCGTTACGTAGAGTTTGTGCGGATGGAACATTATGTGCCTAAAATACAGGAGTTGAGTAATGACAAATCAGTTCCTAAATATGCTACCCACCTTGTGTATCTGACAAGTGCTAATAATCCGAAAGAGATAGAGCATAAGATCATTTACTCTATCCTGAATAAAAAACCAAAACGGGCCGACATCTATTGGTTTGTCCATGTTGATACCGTTGACGATCCTTATACCTGCGAATACAAAGTTGAACATATCATTCCTAACGATATAATCCGGGTTGATTTCCGGTTAGGCTTTAGAATGGAGCCACGGATTAATCTAATGTTTCGCAAAGTAGTTGAAGATTTAGTGGCCAATAAAGAGGTAAACATTATCAGCCGCTACGAAAGTCTTGCCAGCAGCAACACAGTAGGAGATTTCCAATTTATGGTGATGGAGAAATACCTGAGCCAGGATAATGAATTACCATTCTTTGAAAGAATAGTAATGAAATTCCATTTCTGGCTAAAAGAACATAGTTTATCCGAAGAAAAAGGATTTGGCCTTGACCTTGCTAACGTTACGGTAGAGAAATTTCCATTGATCGTAGCACCAGTTACTACCTTGAAGCTGAAAAGAGTTGAGGAA
Organism: Chitinophagaceae bacterium IBVUCB2; assembly: GCA_002127295.1. Taxonomy (GTDB): domain Bacteria; phylum Bacteroidota; class Bacteroidia; order Chitinophagales; family Chitinophagaceae; genus JJ008. The sequence continues at coordinate 204,958 of NFUV01000002.1, read as the reverse complement.
TAAACAGTTTTTGGTTTTTGTATATTGTTTGTAGTTGCTTAGATTCGATATATCTGCCGGCATTCATTTCCCTGTAGTAAACAATGCCGGAACAACTATAAACAAAAAAAATTAAATCAAAACTGCTGTGCCAACCTTCATCTGGTATATTATTGCTGGCATTGCTGCACTTTCTATCCTTGCTTATTTTATACAAGAGAGGCTGATTTTTAAGCCCGAAAAGCTGAAACAGGATTTTGCTTTTAAATACGATGCTCCTTTCCGGGAATATTTTTTTGACATAGAACCGGGTGTTCGAATCAATGCACTTCATTTTCACCGGGACAAACCAAAAGGATTGATCCTTTATTTTCATGGCAACACAAGAAGTATAAAAGGGTGGGCCAGGTACGCCAAAGATTTTTATCGCTTCGACTATGATGTCATTTTAGTTGACTATCGGGGATTTGGCAAAAGCACGGGCAAAAGAAGTGAGAAAGACATGCTGAGTGACATGCAATTCATCTACAACAAACTCAAAGAACAATATTCCGAGAACCATTTGATAGTATATGGTCGTAGTATGGGCAGCGGCTTTGCCACCAAACTTGCTTCAGATAACAGCCCCCGTTATTTGATATTAGATGCTCCTTACTTTAATTTTTTACGGGTCATTGAACGGTTTCTACCCATCCTTCCGGTTCGGATAGTTCTTCGTTTTCACCTGCGGACTGATCTTTGGTTGCCTAAAGTAAAATGCCATACGTATATAATTCATGGAACTAAAGACAGGCTGATCCCTATCAGGCATAGCGAGGCACTACAAAAGATAAATCCCCGTATAATTACGTTGATCCGCATACACGGCGGCGCTCATAATAACCTCCCTTCCTTTGACGAATACCACAATTTCATCCGGGATATTCTAAAATTTGATTGATATTTTAGTCCATCTGTTAAGGATTGCATAATTGACACCCTCCAATGTAATATGGACTATTCTTTGAACGTCCAACACTAAAATGGAGGTATTTATGAAATCAAAACTCTACACTTTCTCTTTTATTGCAGTTTTAAGTTTGGTTGCTTTTTCTTGCAAAACAGCAAGTAAACTTTACGAAAAAGGCAACTACGATGAAGCCGTTGAATTAGCCGCTAAAAAATTGCAGAAAGATCCGGATGATGCCAAGCTATTGGACATTATTCAAAATGCTTACCGCTATGCCGTAAACGATCATGAAGACCGCATACGCAGCAATTCAGAAAGTAATAATGAATTGAAATGGGAGTGGATGTATAACGAATATATTTCGCTGCAACGTTTGTATGATGCGATATACAGAGTGCCTTCCGTTTATAATATTGTAAATCCTGTTAATTATTCATCTTACCTGGTAACCTATGCAGAGAAGGCCGGTGATGTTCGCTTCGACAGAGGATTAACTTTTATGAATCGCTACGACAAACAAAATTATCGAAATGCTTATCGTGAGTTCCAGGCTGCCCTTCAATTTAAACCCGGGCATAGAGATATTATAATAAAAATGGAAGAAGCATATGATTATGCTGTAACAAATGTGGTTATTCTTCCTATGCAACAATATGGTGGTTATGTGTACAGTTCATATAGTATTGGTGGCAATAATTTTGACGACCAGTTGATAAGAGATCTTCAATATAATAGTGGTAACGAGTTTGTAAAATTTTATTCAGGCTGGGATGCCCGTAGCCAGAATATAAGAGTAGACCAGGAGGTTGACATGCAACTGGCCAATGTAAATATTGGTCGCCACTTCGATAATCGCAGCAGCAGAAGAGTGATGAAAGAAATTGTAGTAAAGGAAACAGTATACAAGCCTGATTCGGTAGTAAAAGAATATGCAAAAGTATATGCAGATATAATTACTACCCGCAGAACAATGAGTTCAAATGCGGTTATGGAGGTGAGAGTAAGAGATGCAGATGGGCGTTGGTTATGGAGCGACAACTTTACCGGCAACCACAATTGGGTAACTGAATTTGCAAGCTATACCGGCGACTCCAGAGCTTTGAGTGAAACTGACAGGCAATTGGTAAACCGCAGACAAGAGTTTGCACCACCAGAAAGTGAGATAATGCGGATCATGCTTGAGCAAATTGGTAATGATGCCCGGTATAGGATTGCTAATTATTTCAACCGGTTCTAAAATTATTATTGGTCATTAACAAGGACATGGAGCACATGTCCTTTTTTATTTCCATCTTTGCGCCTCATGAACAAGATAAGATTAAAGAAGTATTGGAAATGGTTTCGTATTGCAACCCTGGTTTATATTATGATAGGTACCGCTTTATATTTTTTACAAGAGAAATTTATTTTTCATCCCAAAAAATTACCGGCTGATTACCAGTACGAGTTTAATATTCCTTTCAAAGAAATAAATATTCCGGTAACAGATAAAAAAAATGTGAGCATTGTTCAATTCACTGTACCTGATTCTTTGAGTAAAGGGATTGTACTTTATTTTCATGGTAATCGCACCAATATTAGCCGCTATGCAAAATATGCCACTGATTTTACCAGCAAAGGATATGAAGTATGGATGATTGATTATCCGGGATATGGAAAATCGACCGGTAAAAGAACAGAGCAAGTTTTATATGACGATGCATTAACGTTTTATAAAATGGCCATCAGTAAAGTATCTGCCGAGCATATTATTATTTATGGAAAATCTTTAGGCACTGGAATAGCTGCACAATTAGCTTCTGTAAGGGATTGCAAAAAATTGATTCTTGAAACTCCTTATTATAGCATGGATGCATTAGCAAAGCATTATTTTTTTATGTACCCTGTCATGCCGATGTCGAAATATTCGTTCCCCACTTTCGAGCATTTTAAATATATCAAAGCACCCATCAGTATCTTTCATGGAACAAAAGATGCGGTGATCCCGATCAAACAGGCCAAGTGGTTAGCAGAAAAAAAGTCCGGGACAGAATTAATAGTAATTGAAAAGGGAAAACATAACAACTTGAGTGAGTTTCCATTATATAAACAGAAGCTGGATTCTTTACTTCACTAGTATGAAAATATACCACTTTTGTGGTATTGTCTTCCTTTAGCTACTAGCTTACCTTTGAAACATGAAACGCCTCGCTTTTTTCTGTTTCTTATTTGCCTCTACAATAGTTAAAGGACAGGACACAATAACTTATTCAACACTTTTGCAATCAGTTTCTGAATTAAAGTTCACTGATAGTCTGCAAATTAATGCTGGTCATTCCAACTACAAGCAACTTGATAGTAGTGTTGTAAAAAAATGGTTCTCCCGTTTATTGCCTTCGGGTTCGCATAACAGGTTAAAGAATCGCAGCTACAGTATTACGGGAAAACTTACTTCCCATGCCAATTTTGATTTGCTATTTGTGCAAGAAGAAAAAAAGAAAGATGACACTTCCAATGTACAAGTTGTTTACCTGGTAAGCACAAAAAAAGATGGAACTTATATTTCATCATTAGAGGTGGCAGTAACAGGAAATCGCAAAAGGTCATTCTACAATATTTCTTCCTGGTTATATAAAGACTACCAGATCGTTCAAGACAATCAAATCATTGTCAATGATAAATCGTATGGAGATATGACCTACTATAAAATAAATGGTGGTGGAAGATTTATTCTTTCTTCCAATTATTAATAATTACTCTTCCAGGGTTACTTTACTTTTAGTGATCTTAAGTTTATAACCTACACCTACTTTCAATGCATAGTTTCTATCAGAATGGCTCACCGGAAAATCGAAGCAAACCGGGTAATCGTATTCTTTGATAAGATCGTTAATAATCTCATATGCAGTTTTGCCGAATGGTCTTTCGGTATTCTGGGTATCTGTAAAACCACCCACCATTAACCCGGCCACTTTTGCCAGCTTGCCGCTTCGCTTCAGTTGATGCATCATACGATCAATATTGTAGAGCTGCTCTCCTACATCTTCGATAAATAGAATTCTCCCTCTTGTTTTTATATCAGATTCTGTTCCTACCAGATGAGATAGTAAAGCAAGATTGCCGCCAATCAATTCACCAACAGCTTCCCCTTTTTTATTAAAATCATGTGGAGCAGAATTATACTTTATCTTTTTTCCTTCCAATGCATTTTTAAGGGAAAGAACAAACTCATTTTTATATCCTTCATCATTAAACGCACCAGCCATAGGCGAATGCAGCGAGGAAATATAATAGTTAGAATACAAGTGTGAATGAAAAACGGTTATATCACTATAACCCACAACCCATTTTGGTTGTTTTTTAAATTTTTTGAAATCTATCTTATCGATTATTCTCCCCATTCCGTAGCCTCCTCTTCCGCATAACACAGCTTTTATCTCATCATCATCCAGCATTTGCTGAAAATCATTTAGTCTTTCCTCATCGGTACCTGAAAAATAAGTTTGCGATTCGCCACCAACGGTTTTGCCCAGTTTTACCTGGTAGCCCCATTGCTGTAATGTATCCATACAAGTTTGCACTTTTTCAGACAGCATAAAGCCAGCGGGACAAACTATTCCAATGGTATCACCTTTTTGCAGGTAAGGAGGAATTTTAATCATTTGTTATGTGCTTTGTTATAAGAAATTGCATATAAAATAACTGATAGAAACATCAAAATAACCAAGCTAAAAACTAGAGCCCCAAAATCTGGAAACCAAGCAAATAAAAGTTTATAAATAACTATAAATAAAATTATGGTTACACTCCATCTGAAGAAAATGTTGTCAAAAAAAGGGACTTTAATTAATGAAAAAAGTTTTGCCAAGAAATAGGCCCCAAAAAAGGAAGTAGAAACTATTAACGCAAATAAGACTGCCACGAATACAAATATAAGCTCTAAGGTATCATTATTTCGTTGATTTTGGGCGATGCTTGCTATTCCGGTATTTTTGCAAGCTTAAAGCCTTTTCTGCAAAATGCTTAGTAGTGACAGAACGATGAAGAGTGATTATTCTCTCCTTCCAATGGAAGAAAAGAATAACAGAACAAGTTCGCAACAAAGCTGATAGTAGCAATGCAGCCGGTAAAACAAAAATTATGACTGACCCAAAAAGATATTTGATCACTTCTGCCCTGCCCTATGCCAATGGATTGAAACATGTTGGCCACCTGGCGGGTGCCTATATTCCTGCAGATATTTATGCCCGTTACCTGCGGGCACAAAAAAGAGATGTGGTGTTCGTTTGCGGTAGCGATGAACATGGAACTGCCATTCCGATACAGGCGATGAAAGAAGGTACTACATCCCGTGCAATTATTGATAAATACCACCAGGCCATAAAAGATGATTTTAGCGACCTTGATATCAGTTTCGATATTTATCACCGCACCAGCGAACCAATTCATCATGAAACGGCACAAGAGTTTTTTACCAAACTGAATGATGCAGGTGAATTGGAAACAAAAGAAACGGAACAGTATTACGATGAGAGCACAAAAACATTTTTAGCTGACCGGTATATTAAAGGTACATGTCCGAATTGCGGAAGCGATAGGGCTTTTGGCGATCAATGCGAAAATTGTGGTACTACATTAAGTCCCGATGAGCTTATAAACCCTGTAAGTACATTGAGTGGCGCTACGCCGGTAAAGAAAAAAACTACACACTGGTATCTTCCTTTGGGAAAGCATGAGCAATTCTTAAGAGACTGGATTCTTGAAGAACATAAAGACGATTGGAGAGCCACCGTTGCCGGCCAATGCAAAGGTTGGATCGATGGTGGTTTGCAATCAAGAGCCGTAACAAGGGATTTGGATTGGGGAATTAAAGTCCCATTAAAAGAAGCCGAAGGGAAAGTTCTCTACGTTTGGTTTGATGCTCCCATCGGTTATATCAGTGCTACGAAACAATGGGCAATAAATAACAAAAAAGATTGGAAACCTTATTGGGAAGATAAAGACACTAAACTGGTACACTTTATTGGTAAAGACAATATTGTTTTCCATTGCATTATTTTTCCTATCATGCTCAAATTGCATGGAAATATTCTACCAGATAATGTTCCGGCGAATGAATTTTTGAATCTTGAAGGAGATAAGATGAGCACCAGCCGTAACTGGAAGCTGGAAATGAGAGATTATATCAATGATTTTGTAAAGAAAGAAAATGGCGGCGGACAATGTGTTGATATGCTCCGCTATTACCTTACACAAATTGCCCCTGAAACTAAAGACAGTGAGTTTATGTGGAAGGGATTCCAGGATGCGGTTAACAGTGAGTTGGTTTCTGTATTTGGCAATTTTGTAAACAGAACCTTTGTATTAATGCACAAACTCTGCAAAGGAAAAGTTCCTAAACTGCATGAGGATATTTTAGATGACAATGACAAGAGCTTGATTGCAGAAATAGAGAATACTAAAGCTGAAGTCCAATCGGCCATTGAATACTATCATTTTAAAGATGCTTTGTTCCAGATAATTGACCTGTCGAGAAAAGGCAATCAATACATGCAGAAAAAGGAACCATGGATTGTTGCAAAATTGACGACCGATGATGGTCCTCAGTCGATAGCGGCTCAAAAAAGCATTGATAATACATTACATATTTGTTTGCAGCTGTGTGCCAACCTTGCTGTGCTTATTAACCCGTTTTTACCCAATACAGCGAAGAAGATGTTGTACATGATGAAAGTGGTGGACAAAATGCTTGATTGGGATAATGCAGGTAAATTAAAACTATTGAGTGTAGGTTATAGTTTGAGAGAGCCGCAATTACTTTTTAGAAAAATAGAAGACACAGAGATTGCTGAACAAATTGAAAAATTAAAAGCTGGTTTGGTAAAACAAGAAACACCAAAAAAAATGGAAGAGCCAAAAGTAACGACCGTTAAAGCAGAAATCGTATACGATGATTTTGCAAAACTTGAATTAAAAGCCGGGACAGTAACTGCCTGCGAAAAAGTAGCTAAAGCTGATAAGCTGTTGAAGCTAGAAGTTGATCTAGGTACTGAAAAGCGAACCATTGTGTCGGGAATTGCATTGCATTACTCGCCTGAAGAAATGGTAGGTAAGCAAGTAGTAGTAGTTACCAATCTTGCACCCCGTAAAATGAAGGGTATCGAAAGCCAGGGAATGATATTAACTGCAGAAGACAGCGATGGCAAACTGCAATTGCTGAAGCCAGAAAACCCTGTTTCACCGGGTTCAAACGTTAGTTAAGCGATAAAATTAATTTCAAAAGCCGTGTTACTGCATCGTAAGCGGCTTTTTTGCGGCTACTGCTGCTGATTTTCAGTAAATTTATACGAGTTCGTGTAACATTATTCCAACCAAAACCGCTGAAATATAATATCTCCGGTATTCTAACCAAATACTGGAACGATTATTAATACCATAGCAGATATCTATGTAAGACTAATAATTCAATTTGGCACATACTCTTAATTATAATTAAACTATTTCCGCACCTTGGCAGTAACTCGTTCTGGTAAAAAATTCCTTAAGATCACAAGTATTTGCATTGGCATACTCATCGTATTGCTGGTTGGCTTTCACTTTTGGTTCCAGGCGCATGCAAAAGGGTTAATAGAAGACCTGGTTGCTTCCAAATCCAATAATAAATTGAAACTAAAAATTGAAAAGCTTCGTTTCAATTATTTAAGCAGCAAAATAGAAATAGAGAAAGCGGTTTTTACCAGCACCGATACAGCGAACAGCGAAACTGCTTATCGCTTTGCGGTAGATAAGATCAAACTGGAAACGAAATCAATCTATCCCATTATTTTTCGTAAGCAAATACTGATCGACTCCCTTACACTACAAAATCCGCTGATCGAAGTAACCCGTTTAAGGTCTAAAGTAAAAAAAGAGGAGAAAATAGAAAGAGATATTTCCATTCCTGAAGAAATGGGAAAGATCTATACTTCTATCCAGGACGCTTTGGAAATGCTGGAGATAAAACGTTTCCAGTTAAATAATGGAACTTTTTCACTCATTAATAAAATTTCTCCCGATCAAACCCCTGTCAGGATCACTAATCTGAATTTCTTTATCGACAACCTGCAGGTAAATGATGAGCTACCGGAAAAAAATCAAAAGATCTTATTTAGCGATAATGTGGTCCTGCTCAGTACCAACCAGGATATACTTTTTCCTGATGGCCGACATAGGCTCAGCTTCAGTAAATTCAGCATCAACCTGCAAAACAAATTAGTACAGTTCGATAGTTGCACCATAGCTGCTGTAAGAACGGATAGCAATAATGCATCATTCAATGTTTTCTTTGATGCCTTAAAACTTACTAATATCGATTTTGATACCTTGTATAAATCAGAAGTTATCAAAGCGGATTCAGTTTACTGTATCAATCCAAGGTTTAACCTGGAAGTAGAAGCAGGAAAAAGAACGAGCACCAAAAGTCCGCCCAAGCTGGAGAATATCATAAAACAATTAACCGGTGATCTGCAGCTGGCACATGTAATTGTAAGCAATGCTGATTTTAATATTAAGACCATAAAAAATGATGTGCCCAGCTCCTTTACGTTTAGCAAAAACAGTTTTGAGATGCAGGGTCTTAGTATAGACCAGGATGCGGAGAAGCCCATCAAAGTAAAAAGCTTTGTAATGGCCATCCGCAACTATGATAATTTTATTAAAGACAGTGCCTATAATATAAAATTCGACAGTATACTTTTTAAGGACGACCGGATCACACTAAGCAATTTTTTATTTACCAAATTAGCAGGTGCAAAAATTTTAAATACATTCAGTATTCCTCAATTCAACTTACAGGGGCTTTCCTGGGATGACCTGGTTTTTGATAACAGGCTGAAAGCAGACCAGGCAACTATGTTTTACCCTGTGATCGATTACACAGTGTCCAACAAAAAAGGAAAGCAATCCATTTTTGAATCGCTGGGAGCAGTAAACGAATTTATGGATCTTCAATACCTTGAAGTGGTTGATGGAACTATTGATTTAAAGCTTAAAAAAGATCTACGCATACAATTACAAAATGCCAATGTATCTGTACAAAGTAATTCACTCCTTACTTCAACTAGAATCGCTGGTATCAAAAGCTCACTTTCTCAATTGAGTTTTAAAAAAGGAAGTGTACATGCAGGCAACCTTGATATTAATCTGAATGACATTCGTTATACAGGGAAAGGTGGTCGCTTTGGAGCTGGCAATATTTCGGTAAGCGATAAATCAAAAAAATTGCTGGTGTTACTGGAAGATGTTGCTGTAGAAAAAATGCAGATTGATGAAGTAGCCGGAAATATTTTTGCCGACGGTGTAAAATGGCAGAAAGGAAACGTAACAATTAAAGCTTTTCCAGGTGAAAATATGGAGGAAAACAATTCTTCCTTCCTTGAACTGAAAAATGTGCAAGGCAGCAATACAATGATCAATGCAACAACAGCAGGTAAAACAATTTCGTCTGCTATATCTACTGTTTCTTTTAACGAATTAATAAAAAAACCCGGCAGCAAACTACTGTTGAATGGATTAGCAATAAAGGGAAGTGATTTAGTTGTCAAAGATGAAAATTTGAATGCCTCCATTAATAATTATAATATAGTTGACAATCAAAACTCCCTTTTTAACCAGGTAGTTTTCAGTAATAATTCAAGTAAAACTGATGTAAATATTCAGGCCCCCATCATAAACCTTACGCCTCATATTCAAAAAATACTGGATGGAAATTTAGCCATTGATGCAATTACAATTACAAGACCCGTTATTGATATTGTACAATCAAGTAGGGAAACAAGGCAGCAAACCTCCTTATTTCCAAAAGTGGACATCAGCGAGATAAAACTTATTAATCCGGAAATTAAATACTCGCAACAATCCGATAGCGGCATATTTCGATTTGCATGGGCTGGCACAAAAAATCCAACTGATTTTTTACTCTTATCCGGTTTACAAACAACCGGGCAATCCTTATCATTAAATAACCTGGCGGTCAATGTAACGGAGGCAACCTATATTAGCCCGAAAGGAAATCTTTTCAATAGTGGCAATGGCAAGCTGCTGGCAAATCTCCGTAATATCAGTTTACAAAATAATGAAACAGCACAACCTGTATGGTCTGCCACTGTTAGTAATATTGATGTCAGGGATTTTCAACTGGATAGTATCGGCAATAACAAGATCGGTATTGCCTTGCAAACGGCCCGCATAAAAGAATTCACCCTCACATCATCATCAATAAATAATATCCGAAAACTGATGTCTGGCAACAGATCTTTCTCACTGGAAAATTTTACCGGAAATTATACAGGGGGCAATAATAATTTTAGTTGGTATAATGCGGGTTTCAACAGGAATGGCAATATATTTTCGCTTGATTCATTTTCTTTAATGCCCACAATAGCGAAGGATTCTTTTATCGCCAGGCAGGATTTTCAAAAAGATTATATCACTCTTAAATCAGGTGCCATAAAAGCTGGTCCCCTTGATATAGATAATTATATTCAAAATAATATTCTCAATAGCAAGCACATCACCATAAATAAGTTCGTATTTACCGATTATAAAGACAAACAACTTCCCTTCAATGCCGGTATCATTAAACCACTTCCTACAGGATTACTGAAGCAATTACCACTACAAATGGCAGTTGATTCTATAACATTTAACAATGCCGAAGTAGAATACACAGAAGTAAGTGAAAAAACAAAACTACCCGGTACCATTCCCGTAAAGCGACTTTCAGTAGTACTGGTAAATGTAAAAAATTATGACTTTTCAGCTACCGATAGTTTAACCATTAAAGCAACAGGCTATGTAATGGATTCCATCTGGACCAAACTACAGGTAAAGGAATCCTACACAGATTCCCTGGGTGGTTTTTTAATGACATTGAGAATGAAACCCGGTGACATCACCGTTCTAAATCCTGCAATAATACCGCTGGCTTCAGTAAAAGTTTTATCAGGGCAGTTTGATACATTAAATATGCGTGCCATTGGCAGAGAGTATCTTGCTCTCGGCGAAATGAATATGTTTTATGAAGATTTAAAAATTCAGCTATTAAAAAAAGGAGAAGAAGGCAGAAAAACCTTACTCACCCGGTTAGCTAATTTTGCTGCAAACACCTTTGTCATCCGCAAAAACAATAAAAAAAGGACTGGGAATGTATTCTTTATCCGTGACCGTGACAGGTCAGCTATTAATTATCTTATTAAAATTGCCATGAGCGGTATGTCGAGTAGTGCCGGGGTAAAAAGCAATAAAAAGATGATCCGGCAATATAAAAAAGAGTTAGAGAAACGGGGCTTACCACCGATTGAACTGGATTAATTTTTTGTAGTTGCATAAAAAATTATTTTCCAAGCTTTAGTGCTACTATCAACGCAGTTGCGTCGCACCTTTCTAGGTTCTGTTCGCTATTCAGCAGAGTATACAATCCGATTTCAAACTTTCGTAAAAACTCTTATCTTCGATTACGAAATAGTTGCATAACTAACTAATTTTATCGTATGTCTAAGAGAAGCATAAAAAAAGTAGCCGTTTTAGGTAGTGGTGTCATGGGTTCAAGAATTGCCTGTCATTTTGCAGGCATCGGTGTCCAGGTATTATTATTAGATATCGTTCCAAAGGAAGCAGCAGAAAGCACCAAACCTGCAGAAAGAAATAAAATAGTGAATGATGCATTGGCGGCCGCCATTAAAAGCAACCCCTCTCCTGTTTATACCAAAGATGTTATTAAAAAAATAACTACCGGCAACTTTGATGACAATATGAAAGATATCGCCGGTTGCGACTGGACCATTGAAGTAGTGTTAGAACGATTAGACATCAAACAAAAAGTATTTGAGCAGGTAGAAAAATATCGCAAACCCGGAACATTAATTACTTCCAACACTTCCGGTATTCCCATCCACATGATGGCCGAAGGCAGAAGCGAAGATTTTAAAAAGCATTTCTGTGGTTCACATTTCTTTAACCCACCACGATACTTACGTTTATTAGAAATCATCCCGACTCCGCATACGGACCCTGAGATCGTTGACTTCTTAATGAGCTATGGTGATTTATATCTCGGCAAAACAACCGTATTATGTAAAGACACTCCTGCATTTATCGCCAATCGTGTTGGTGTATTTGGCATGATGGCTATCATGAACGTAAAAGAAAAATTGAAGCTTAGTATTGATGAGATTGATACGTTGACAGGGCCGATAATCGGACGGCCAAAATCTGCTACATTCCGTACTGCCGATGTAGTAGGTATTGACACATTGGTAAAAGTTGCAAAAGGTGTTGCAGATAATTGCCCTAATGATGAAGCAAAAGACCAATTCAATATTCCGGCCTGGCTAGATAAAATGGTCGCCAACAACTGGCTTGGTGATAAAACAGGGCAAGGGTTTTTCAAAAAAACAAAAGGTGCTGGCGGAGAAAAAGAAATTTTGACATTGGACCTTGACAGCATGGAGTATGGTGCAAGAGTAAAACCAAAATTTGCTACACTTGAAGCAGCCAAACCAATTGATGATTTATATGCAAGATTAAAAATGCTGGTAGCCGGGCAAGATAAAGCCGGTGAATTTTATCGTTTGTTCCATTATGGTTTGTTCTCGTATATCTCTCACCGCATTCCAGAAATAAGTGATGAACTCTACCGTGTTGATGATGCAATGATGGCTGGTTTTGGCTGGGAGATCGGAGCTTTTGAAAGCTGGGATGTACTCGGTGTTGCAAAAACAACGGAAGCCATGAAAGCAGCGGGGTATAAAGTGGCCCCATGGGTGGATGAAATGATTGCTGCCGGAAATAAAACATTCTACAAAGTTGAAGGAGGAAAAAAATATTGTTACGACCCTGCTTCAAAAACATATAAAGTTCTGCCGGGTGGCGAAGCCTTTATTGTAATGAGCAATTACACCGACAAACAGATCTGGAAAAACGGAAGTTGCCGGTTGTATGAATTAGGCGATGATGTACTCGGGTTACAATGGTTCACTAAAATGGGAAGTATTGGTGGCGATGTATTATCCGGCATGCAAACAGCGATTGATAAAGCAGAGAAAAGTTATAAAGGATTAGTGATCGCCAATGAAGGCCCTAATTTTTCTGCCGGCGCTAATGTGGGAATGATATTTATGCTGGCTATCGATCAGGAATATGATGAACTGGATATGGCTATCCGCATGTTCCAGAATACAATGATGCGGGCAAGGTATTCATCTATACCTGTTGTTGTTGCTCCTCATGGATTAGCATTGGGCGGTGCCTGCGAATTAAGCTTACATGCCGATAAAGTTTGTGCTGCTGCTGAAACATATACTGGTTTGGTTGAATTGGGTGTGGGTCTTATTCCCGGCGGTGGAGGAACCAAAGAATTTGTATTGAGAGCTTCAGATGAAATGCATGAAGACGAGCCAGAAACCATTACACTTAAAAATCGTTTTCTTTCTATTGCTACGGCTAAAGTTGCTACCTCAGCGCAGGAAGGCTTTGCATTAGGTGTATATAGAAAAGGGTTGGATGAAGTAGTAATGAACCAGGGCCGAAGAATAGCAGAAGCTAAAAAATCGGTGATCGAAATTTATGATAGTGGTTATACCGCTCCAGTTCAGCGAAAAGATATTAAAGTGTTGGGCCAATCAGCTCTAGGTGCCTTATACTCCGGCATTCATGCTATGCGTACTGCTAATTATGCAACAGAACATGATTCAGTAGTTGCAAAAAAATTGGCGTATGTTATGTGTGGCGGCGACCTCAGTGAGCAAACTTTAGTTTCAGAACAATATTTACTGGACCTGGAAAGGGAAGCTTTTCTTTCTTTGTGTGGTGAAAAGAAAACGTTGGAGAGAATTCAGAGTGTGTTGAAAAGTGGAAGGCCTATTCGCAATTAGGGGGTTAAGTGTTTATTAATTTATTAGTACATTTAATAAACCACTTCAAAACTAACCAATCATGCAAGCAACCGTTGTAGATTTCGCCAAAGACCGTGTAGTATATAATATTACCGGCACCAGTAAAGAAGAATTAGAAAATAAACTCAATCTTTTTTTTACTTCAGAAGGATATAAACTTAAATCTTCCGTAGGGGAAACCCATACTTATACAAAAGGCAACCGGGTAATGCGTATATTATTTGGTGCTTTTGTAAAATTCCACAAGCAGTCAGCTATTATAAAAAACGAAGGCGATTTGTATTCCGTTATGCTGCATAAAGATTCTACAGGTATGTCGGGTGGATTGATTGGCATGAACCAGGTCAAAAAAGAATTTGCCCGTCTATCCGAAGCGTTCAAGCAGTATTTTAAATAATGCATGATTATTGCCGCAAAGAATAATGTGATTTAAGCCGTACCATGTGAGAAATTTACACCACAAAAACCTGACACATGAAAAAGCTAGTTTTTTTTGCTGCCTTATTTTTAGTTACTGTATCACTAACGGCACAAATAAACCATTCCGGCACTTACGCTTATTCTTTTAAACCTCAAGGCGATCCTCCAAAAACAGAGGCGGACAAAGGTCCAACCGGAAAACTGGTATTGCTTAGAATGGATGGCAACAAATATCGGTTCTGGCTGGATGTAGGCCTGGGCTGGCCCAACTATCATGTTGGCGAAACTGACGGCACTATTTTCATTGTTAATGATACTGCTTCTTTTGATAATACATTTGAAGACGCCTCCCATCCCTGTATTCTGAAATTTAAAATTGAAAGCAATAAAATTAATATCAATAGCCTTTCCAGTTCTTTTAATTGCGGCTTTGGCAGTGGTGTAAATGCTGATGGCGACTATACTAAATTAGCCGTGCAGCCAACTTTAAATAACGAATGGCTTAAAAAAGAATATTATAATTCCCCCAGAATAATAATAACATCTCCAAAAGCTGAAATTTTTCAAGACGAAAGTTGTCTTCATTCTTTTACTCCCAAAAGATTTTTCAATAAAGGGGATAATCTCATAAATATTTCCGAAACTGAGAAAACAGTTTATACGGAATTCATACCTTCTCCGGGCAAACTTATATATGGGTGGATAAAAAAATCAGAGGTGAAAAGCGTACCGGCAAATTAATGTATGGGGTCCGTAGAGCTAATTAATCAGGAACTTACTATTCAATCACACATTATCACCTACGGTGATGCTGCAGATGAAGTCATTACAGAACTTATACGGGAGGAAATAGAAACGATGTGGAATGAACCCAAGGGAACAGTAGCTTTTGGTGAGTTGTTATTTAATGTTCGTTTTCAAATCACCTCTTCTTTTCAACCTTCAATTACTGATATAGAGATTTATCAAAACCTCAACCCCCGTAATAATTATTTCCGGATTGAAGAATTTGCATACGGCAATATTTCATTTGTAGATGGGCTGGGTTGCAATAGTGGTTACTTCAAACTTGAAAATTTATACAAAGGCTCTACAACTGCTGCACATGAATATGGGCACACATTAGGATTAGAACATCCGGAAGATTTAGATATTCGGGGTTTTGGAGTACCCGGGATTATGTATCCAAGAGGCACATTGGTAGACCCTATTTACCAATACGAGGCTGATAAAGCAGCAGGTACAAAGGGAGGAACTATGCACCCCATGTATAGAAGAGTTCATCAGCAGGATATTGAATTATTAAAATTGCCGCAACTACATTTCGAAAATAATACAGCGATTATAGGAGAATTTACCAATATCTGGCACGAAGCACAACACCCATAAACTGCCGTATAAACAGAAAAAACATCACTCATCAGGTAATTGCTATTTTTTGCGGGCAGGTTCGTAACTTACCAGTCTCATTTCATTAACCTTAATCTGAATTTATGTACAAAAAATGGATTGTCCTTTTGGGAATTGTGGCAGTTACAACCGCTTCAGCTCAAACCATTAGCAATAGTAAAGGGGAAACAAAAGAGCAGATCAAAAAAAGAGAAGAAGATGAAGCAAAGAAAAAGAAGGAAGAAGCTGAAAAAACTGCTGATAACGAAAAAGAATTAAAAGAGAAATTAGAAAAGCAGAATACTTCGAAAAAAGAAAAAGAAGGTACCGAAGAAACATCAGTGATATCAATTAGTCCCGACGCTGTTCCAAAATCGAAAGCAACCGCTGCTCCACGATTACCAAAAAATTATTACTGGAAAAAATTAAGCAACGGCCTTGAAATTGTAGTTATTGAAAACAGCAAAGTGCCCCTTGCCACTATAGAAATTGCCGTAAGAAATGGTGCCTATACCGAAGGACCCGAATACAGTGGCTTATCTCATTTGTTTGAGCATATGTTCTTTAAAGCCAACAAAGATTATCCCGACCAGGAAAAATTTATTAAAAGAACAGAAGAGTTGGGAATGATCTGGAATGGTACAACGAACGTAGAAAGGGTAAACTATTATTTCACTTTTGACAAAGACAGTCTCAATGCAGGTCTTCGTTTCATGAACGCCGCTATTCGTTATCCAATTTACCGGGCAGAGGATATGAAGAAAGAAAGACCGGTAGTAGATGGAGAATTTCAACGGGCGGAAAGTGATCCGGGTTTTCAAATGTGGCTGGAAGTGCAGAAAAAAACATGGGGTGATTTAGTAACAAGAAAAAATCCTATTGGCGATCATGATGTGATTAATACAGCTACTCCTGAAAAAATGATGATCATCAAGGATAAATATTATCATCCAAATAATTCCTTACTGGTAATATGTGGCGATGTAAATCATGACAGGGCCTTTGCACAAGCAGAAGCTATATTTGGGGATTGGAAACACAGTGGCTTTGATCCACATGAAAAATATCCTATCCCGGCATTTAAACCCTTAACCAGTACTGAATATTTCATTAAAGAATCGTCCATTGCACAAACTCCATATGAAATGTTTCAATGGATTGGGCCCGACTTTAACACAGATTCTGCCGGCACTATCATCGCAGATGTTTTTACAACTGCCCTCGGTTTAAACTCTTCTAAATGGCAACAAGCCCTCATTGATAAAGGACTTGCCACTTATGCAGGACTTAGCTATACTACCAACAAATATGCAGGCCCTGTTTCAATTTTTGTGGTTCCGAATCCTACTAAATTAAAAGAATGTAATGATGAGATCAAACGACAAATAAGCATGCTGGGGAATGCAGATTATTTTACGGATGAGCAATTAGCTACGGCAAAAGATATTATTCGCAGAAACCAGATCAGAAGTACAGAGAAACCTTCTTCCCTGGCCTCGCAAGTTACTTACCAATGGTGCAGCACTTCTCTTTCGTATTATACAGATTATACAGATGCTTGCATGAAAGTAACCAAGCAACAACTCCAGGAATATGCAAATAAATATCTTGTCAATAAACCATATGTGGCCGGCATGATAATCAGCAGCGAAATGAATAAACAATTAAACCCCGGCGAATACTTTAAAAAGTAATACTACTGCTATGAAAAAAATATTTCAATATATATTAATAGTACTCATTGCAACATTACCAGCCAGCCTGTACGCACAGATGGGTCAGGCGTATGAAATGATTGTAAACGGTGTAAAAGTAATTGTACAACCCAGCGGCAATGATATTGTAGTTGTTCAAACCATTGTTAAAGGTGGAGTTGAGAATTACCCTGTAACAAAAGCCGGCATAGAAAGTCTTGCTTTTACTGCTCTTACTGAATGTGGTACAGCCAGTGATAATAAAAACAGTTTCAAAGACAAGTTGGATAAGGTAAGTGCCCAAATGTATGGGAGTACGAATATGGATTTCGGAAATTTCAGTATGAACTGTATTAAAAGTGATTTTGAAACAGTATGGCCATTATACACTGCTGCACTCACCACCCCTGCTTTTGATGCAAAAGAGTTTGACCGTATAAAACAAGATGCCATTAATGGCATCCGTGCTAATGAATCAAACCCTGATGCTGCTATAGATAAAATGGCAAAACAAACAGCCTTTGCAGGAAAAAATTATGCAAAAGACCCTGCCGGAACCGTTGAAACAGTAACGGCACTTACGGCTGCGGCTACAAAAGCTTACTGGCAGTCTATTTTCACCAAATCAAGATTGGTAATTGTAATAGTAGCAGATCTTGATAAAAAACTAATTGAAGAAAAGGTAAAGGAATTATTGGCGAGGGTTCCTGCAGGCAATCCATACAAATCTGCAAAAGCAAGCTATTCGCCAACTGCAAGCACATTTAAACCAAAGGAAAGAGAGAATGCAACAAACTATGTGCAGGGAATTACCAGCGGACCACAACCCGGCTCACCAGACTTTAATGCATTTGTTTTAGCCATGCGAATTTTCAGTAACAAACATTTTATTGAAATAAGGACAAAGAATGGTCTTTCTTATGCACCCGGTGCTTGGTTCAGTGCAGGTACTACTTCCTATTCTAATATTTATGTAACCACTACTGACCCCAACAAATACATTGCTGTTGCCCGCCAGTTAATAGAAAGGGTAAAACAGGAAGGTTTTACTGAAGATGAATTGAAGAATGAGAAAACCGGTTATATTACTGGTGTGTTCTATCGCCAGGAAACAAATGAAGCACAAGCCTCCTCATTCGCAGCCAATGAAGTTATACATGGTAACTGGAGACGCAGTAACACTATCAGTAACGACATGAAAAAAGTTACAGTAGCAGATATCAATAATGCCTTTAAAAAATATATCAACAATATTACCTGGGTGTACCAGGGTGATCCCAAAAAAGTAACCCCGACTCTTTTTACTCAGAAGACAACTCCAAAAGTTCCTGAGGAGAAAAAAGGATTTTAAAAAAAGACCCTCGTATAAAACGGGGGTTATTTTTTACATAGATCATCCAACGCAGATTGATGTGTTGGATATTGAAAAACATATCCTGATGCCAGAATTTTGTAGCAACTCACTGTAGCACTTTTTAATACTTCAATACTCATTTCCCCAAGAACAAGCTTCAGGATAAAAGAGGGAACATGAACAGGAATGAAGAACTTCTTCTTTCTTGCTAAATAAAGTGTGAACTGTTTATTAGAGATTGGATCCGGTGCCACTGCATTATAAGCTCCTCTCATTTTTTCGTTCTCAATAGCCGCTATATACATTTGTACAAGATCATCGATATGGATCCAGCTGATAATCTGTTTACCATTTCCTAAAATAGCGGCCACTCCAAAATTCAATGGCTTTTTAAATTCCTGTAAAGCACCTCCGCTATTACTTAATACAATTCCGGTTCGCAGTCTTACCACTCTTTTGCCAACTTGCTCAGCTGTTGTTATAATTTCTTCCCATTTCTTACAAGTATCTCCCAAAAATGAATCATCAGCAGGATCATTTTCTGTAAAAGGAGCAGGATTAGGAATAGAAGGGTCTGGGCCGTACCAACCAATAGCCGAAGCACTTATTATTGCTTTCACTTTATTAGGTAACATTTTCAGGCTATCAGCAATTAGTTTACTTCCATTTACCCGGCTTTTTACGATTTCCTGTTTTCTCTTTTCTGTCCACCGTTTATCAGCGACTCCTGCACCTGCCAGGTGAATAATATAGTCCGCTTCCGCTATTGCCCATTCATCAATTGTTTGTTTCTCCACATTCCATTGGGCAAATAAATAGCTTGAGCCAGGTTTTTTAGCTTCCCCCTGTCTTGTAAGAATAATTACCCTGTAACCTTTAGCAAGCAAAGCTTGTCTCAATTGGTTACCCACTAAACCAGTGCCGCCTGTGATCAATACTGTTTCCATTTTTTTAATTATTATAAAGATATTTGATTAATAACATCCGAAGTCGATGTTAGTTCATCCTTAAATTCATGCAGCTCATCCCTTTGTTTTGGCTGAGCATAATAAACTGTTATCTTCATTTCTTAATTAATTCCAAATGAGTGTTGTACTTTCTATAAAAAATGTAGCAAAATCCTATGGTGCTGTTAAGGCACTAAACGGTGTATCTTTTGATATACCACAAGGAAGTGTGTTTGGTATTTTAGGGCCTAATGGTAGTGGTAAAACCACATTGCTTGGAATAGTGATGGATGTGCTTAAAGCAAATAGTGGTGAATTTTTATGGTTTGGCCAACCCGGTGGATCTCCTGATCAACGAAAGAAGATTGGTTCTTTATTAGAAACTCCCAATTTCTATAGTTATTTATCCGGCGTGGATAATTTAAAAATCACACAAGCCATCAGTGGCCGGGGGTCTAAAAAAGAGATTGACGAAGTGCTGAAGAAAGTAAATCTCCATCAAAGGAGATTCAGCAGTTTTAAATCATATAGTCTTGGTATGAAGCAACGATTAGCTATCGGTGCCGCTTTGTTGGGTAGCCCAAGAGTATTAGTGTTAGATGAACCCACCAATGGACTTGACCCGGTTGGGATATCTGAAATAAGAAATTTAATTATTGAATTAAACGAGCAAGGTCATACTATTATCATGGCGAGCCACCTGCTGGATGAGGTAGAAAAAGTTTGCACCCATGCTGCCATATTAAAAACCGGCAACCTGATCACTACCGGCCATGTGGAAGATATAATGATGGATGAAGATATTGTGGAAGTAAGTGCAGCTGATTTACATAAGCTTGCAGCCTTATTACAAAACATTGGCTCTGCTGTTACCATTGATGAAAAAACGAAAACAGTTCAATTGGCTTTACCGAAAGGATCAAGCCGGTTAGATGAAATAAACCAATACTGTTTTAATAACGGCGTGGTATTAACCCAGCTAATCTTAAGAAAGAAAAGATTAGAGACCCGCTTCTTTGAATTAACTAATTAATTAATTACAGAAACTATACAATAATGACTACGCTGATAAGAACAGAATGGTTAAAGATGAAAAAGTATAATGCCTTTTGGTGGATCATAGGCGTTACGGCTCTTTCCTATCCTGGTATTAACTATATGTTTTATAAAATCTATGAAGATATCACCACCACCCCCTCCAATGCCATGGACATAGCAAAAATGGCATTGGGAAATCCATTTGCATTTCCGGAAGTGTGGCGAACAACAGCTTTTTTCTCTTCCTGCTTTGTATTTATCCCTGCTGTAGTTATTATTATGCTTGTATGCAATGAATATACTTTTAGAACACATCGGCAGAATGTTATTGACGGATGGAGCCGGAGTCAATTTATCACCAGTAAATTACTGGATGTAGCGATAGTGTCATTATTAATTACAATACTATATGCCGCTGTTGCTTTAATAACAGGGTATGCCAATCAAACAAGGTTAATACAAGACACCTGGAGTCAATCTTACTATATTGGATTATTTTTCCTGCAAACATTTGCGCAGCTTTCTATTGCATTTCTTCTTGGATTTCTTATTAAAAAAGCATTTTTAGCACTGGGTATATTTCTATTTTATTTTATCATACTGGAAAATATCATTGTTGGTTACTTAACTTATAAAAAGTTTGCTATCGCCAGCTACTTCCCGCTGGAAATTTCCGATAGGATACTTCCCAGACCCGCTTTTTTTGGCAAGCTCGATATGGAAGCTTACAATAAGACTTTAAAAGAAGTACCGCAGTTCGTCATTCTTACAATCATTCTTACGGCCATCATTTGGGCTATATGCTACCGGGTAAACAATAAGAGAGATCTTAAGTAACATCAATTTTCGGCTATACTTTTCAGAAAGTTTGCAATCTGTATGGCGAGACAGATTGTACTGCCTATATTTATCAGATGGTTAAAAGTCTTACTCTATCCGTACTCTACCTGTTATTATTACAGTCCGGGAATGCACAGAAAAAATCAAGATGGATTGATGGTATGTACCTGCAATGGGGTTACAATGTAGAGGGCTATACTCGTAGCACTATTCATTTTAAAATGAGTAATGGAGATGATTTTAAGTTGCATAAAGCAAGAGCTCACAATAATCCGGGCTTCCAAACTATTATTGACAAACCGCTCCAGATTTCAATTCCCCAATACAATTACAGGCTTGGTTTTTATCTGGATAGAAAAAATACAAGAGCTATAGAAATCAATTTTGATCATACAAAATACATTGTTAACCAGGGACAAAAAGTGCATGTAACCGGGAGGATAGATGGAATTACTGTTGACGGTGATAGTATATTGAATGCAAACACTTTCCTGGCTTTTGAACATACAGATGGTGCCAACTGGTTACATTTTAATTATGTACAGCAAAAAACGCTGGTTACTACAAAAAACAAATCCAGAAAACTGTTGACCAGCATCTGGAAAGCAGGGGCCGGTTTTAATATTCCCCGATCAGATTTTACCTGGCGGGGCGAAAGACTTAATAACAAATTCCATATATCGGGGTACAATGCAAGTATTGAGGGAGGCTTACGGTTATATCCAGGTAAAAAATTCTTTATTGAGTTAACCGGAAAATCCGGCTATGTAAGATATATAAATGCGTTAGCAGAAACTCCTACCAGTAAAGGCAACCGGGCCACACATGGATTTGGTTACTTTGAATTAATTGGAACATTAGGTTTTGATATTAACTGGTAATGCTATTTAAAAATCCAATTAGCAGGGAATTAATTCCCCAGTATGGGCAAAATTTTTATTACTGCAACGAATTTTAGTTTGGTACTCCGTTTGCCTAATATAATAAGTTAAAGATTTTATTTAGGTTCTGATACGGTTCACCACTAAACACACCATCAATATGAAACTTATTATTGCATCAATCTTTTTTGCTTTATCAATTGGTAATACAAAAGCTTATAGTCAAAATTGTGTACTTACCTGCCCTTCTAATATAATAGTAAAAGCAGAAGCGGGTAAAGAAGGAGCGGTAGTTAATTTTTCAGGAGCCGTGGTACAAGGTGAGTGCGGTGAAATCGTTTATTCACCTGCTTCTGGTTCATTTTTCCGACTCGGCTCACACAGCATAATTGTTACAAGTGCAAGCGGCCAAAAATGTTCCTTTACATTAATAGTTACTGACAATGAACCACCTGTTTTATCTCCGCTGCAATTATCAACTGATAAACTATGGCCTGCCAGCAATAAAATGAAAAAAGTAGGTGTTTATTACACTGTGACTGATAACGGTGAAAAAGTAAATACTGTGTTATCTGTTTCCAGTAATGCTACAGATACGGAAAACAAAGATTGGGAAATAGTTAATAATAACTTGTTACGATTAAAAGCTTCTCGTCTCCCGGACGGAATGCCAAGAATCTATACTATAACTGTTACATCAACCGATGAAGCGGGAAACAAAACAACAAGATCAACAAGTATTGCTGTTTCTAAAACAATGATGGCTGAACCTGCAGGAACGGACTAAAATTTATTATAAATTATATTACCTGATAAGATAGTAATGATCGGGTATGGTAAGCGGATAGCCAGTCTTACTGTTACATAAAAAAACCCTCCGATAGAAATCGGAGGGAACAACTAAAAAACACTAGCTGATAAATGCTCAGTGGTTTCATCGGAACGAACGAAGTTTAGCACATATATATGCTCAGGAATTAGTCGGGTTTCTTTCCGTCTAAAAAAGTATTAATTGTACTTATTTGTGTTTGATTATTTTGGTCAGTTTTGACCTCGTAATTGCTATAAAAATTCTCAACCCTTGAGTTGTTGCTATGCAACTCCATATTGCGGCGGATATAAGCCGGCACGGTTTCAAACTCATTATTTGGGTCAGCAGCATTTACATTAAATGACAAGTTTCTCAACTTGTGTAATCTCTCCGCTGCCCTACGTTGTTGCTCTTCGGTTTCGTCCTGCAGAGCAGAATCCTCAACCTCGGTGGACAAAGGTGCTTGAGCTTGGTAGGCCAAAGGTATATCCGCCGCTGGAATGTCATCCCGTTCTACGATTTGCATTTGCAAGTCCAGGAGTTCATCCTCTTCGTTGCTGGCAAAAATCTGTGAGGGGACCGGTTCTTCTACAGAGATAGTTGAGGCATTGGCCTCTGCTTTTGGCTCTGCGTAGATATTGGACGGTCTGGCCAGGTAACCTCCTGATGCTGCAGCCACAGGAGAGCTACTATCTTTAATGCTAAGCACTAACTCAGCATCTTTTTCTATAATCGGCTCGGGAACGGATTTTAATTGATTGACTGAAATTATACTTTCATCTTTTCCTATAGTTGACAATTTTTCAACAGTAGAAATACCTGTTATTTCATTCGTAGTATTACTAAGTAATTTTTCTTCTGTAAGTAAAGCTGGTATTGATTTCTCTGTTTGCAATTCATAGTGAATGACCTCAACAGCTTCTTCTTTTAGATCAGTAAAATCTATAACAGGAGCCAACATTATCGGAGACTCTTCAACCAATTTAGGCATCAGGTAGTCGGCTTCCTTCACCGGAAGATCAGTAACAGGCGGTTGGGATGAAGAGTCCATCACTTCTATTTCTTTCTCCACTACACCCGGTGCTATTATATTTTTAGCAACAACTGCAACAGGTTTTTCTTCTTCCACCTTGCTCAATACCATTACAATTTTCTCTTCTGGTTTTGGCTCTTCTTTTTTAACCACTGGTCTTGCAAATGGATCTTTATGTTCAAAGCCGGTTGCAATTAAGGTGATGCCAATTTTATCTCCCAGTGTGCTATCATAGCCCATACCCAAAATAACATCCGTGCCTTCACCAGCCTGTGTCAATAAATAGTTCTGTATTACTTCTACTTCATCCATCGTGAACTCATGTTCACCAGCAGATGAGTTGATATTAATAAGTATCCATTTAGCTCCCTTGATATCGCTATCATTCAACAACGGAGAATTCATTGCTTCTTCAATTGCCTGTTGTGCCCTGTGTTCACCCGATGCTTCTGCATTTCCAAGTATTGCTACACCGCCATTGCGCATTACAGTACATACATCTGCAAAGTCGACGTTTATCTGGCCCGTACTGTTAATTACATCCGTAATACATTTTGCTGCTGTAGCTAATACATTATCCGCCTTTTCAAAAGCCTCTCTCATTTTCAAATTGCCAAACTGGTGACGCAGTTTGTCATTGCTGATCACCAGCAATGTATCAACATATCCTTTCAATACTTTTATACCTTCTTCTGCCTGTTGTTGTCTTTTCTTGCCTTCATAAGCAAAAGGTGTGGTAACAATACCCACGGTAAGTATACCCAGGTCTTTACAGATCTTTGCAATGATGGGAGCACCACCTGTTCCTGTTCCACCACCCATTCCCGCAGTGATGAATGCCATCTTGGTATTTACTTCCAATATGCGTTTTATTTCTTCTAACGACTCTTCCGTTGCCTGGCGCCCAATATCAGGATTAGCACCTGCACCTAATCCTTGTGTAAGATGTGGGCCGAGTTGTATCCTATTTGGTATACCACTATTCGCTAATGCCTGCGCATCGGTATTACATATAATAAAATTAACACCGTCAATCTGTTGACTGAACATGTGGTTCACCGCATTTCCACCGCCACCACCTACACCAATCACTTTCAGGATGGACGATTGTTCTTTTGGCAAATCAAAATGAATCATAGTTGTTGAATTAAGTAATTAGTAATGATTTTTAGTTGCCTGGTGTCAGGGAGATTTCTGAAAACTCTCACCAGACAATAACCAGCTTCTTTTTATAAATGCTTGTCCTCTTCTTCTTTAAACAAATCAATAATTCCATCTTTGAATTTGCCCCAGAAATTGTTAAGCCCTTTTCTTCTCTTGCCAGTATCTACTGTTGCTTCTTCTGCCGCCACAACTACTTCTTCTGTTCCGTTGTTCTTTAAACCGTCCGGTACTTCTACTTTCCTGTATTCTTTTTCAAACTGCTTACGGTTATGTTCATAATCATCATACCCTTTTAGTATAAGACCAATACAAGTTGAATAGGTAGGTTTTGCTAATTCTTCGATATGACCTGCAGCAAGATGTTCGTTCGGGAAACCAATTCTTGCAGGCAAACCCGTTACATATTCAGTTAATTGTATCAGATGTTTTAATTGAGAACCACCACCGGTAAGAATGATACCACCATTCAACATGCGGTTCTCTAATCCAACTTGTTTTAAATGATAGGTAACAAAATCCATGATCTCACTCATTCTTGCCTGGATAATATTCGCTAAATTCTTCACACTGATTTCTTTTGCAGGCATTCCTCTTAATCCGGGGATGGTGATGTAGGCATTTGCTTTTGCTTCATTCGCCAACGCACTACCAAACTGAACTTTCATTTGTTCGGCTTGCGTTTTCAATACTCCTAAGCCTGTTTTAATGTCATTGGTAATATTTTCACCCGCAAAAGGAATAACAGCTGTGTGTTTCAAAATACCTTCGTAGAAAACAGCAAGGTCAGTTGTACCACCACCAATGTCCACGATGGCAACACCTGCTTCCAGGTCTTCCTGTCCCATTACGGCAGAAGAAGAAGCCAATGGCTGTAACACTAAATCTTTAGTGAATAATCCAGCTTTTTCTACACTGCGATTAATATTCTTGATCGCATTTTTATCACCAGTTATGATATGGAAGTTGGCGCCGATCTTCACACCACCATATCCAATTGGATTTGGTATGTTCTGAAAATTATCTACCGTGAATTCCTGTGGAATCACATCAATGATCTGGTCACCGGCAGGAATATATGTTTTATACTGATCATCGATCAGCTGATCAATTTCCCGCTGGGTAATTTCTTCATCTGTTTTCTGACGAACAATATCGCCCCGGGTTTGCAAACTTTTAATATGGTGTCCTGCAATACCTACATACACTTCGTTCACATCCAGATTTGGGTTGGATGCAAAACAATTTTCCAATGCACTCTTAATCGCTTTAATTGTTTCATCAATGTTCAGCACCTGTCCGTGCTTTACACCATTGGAGTTGGATTTACCAAATCCAAGTATCTCCAGTTTGCCAAACTCATTCTTGCGTCCGGCAATTACAGCGATCTTGGTGGTACCAATGTCCAGACCGACAATAATGGGTTGTTCGTTGTTCATAACTGTTGTTTTTAGTTGTTGTTGTTTTTATCGAAATCGTTTGTTGTTCTTCTTTTTTGACCCAACGGCTTTGCTACTATCATCTCCTCTTGCGTCGCACTCTTGTACTTCCTGTTCTCTACTCAACATGTTACCTCTATTCTATTTCTCTCTATTTCATGTATTCAATTAATTATATCCTCCATTTGTATCCTCAGGAACTTTAGCTGGCATTACAGCTTTCGGTTTCTTAGGTGTTGGCTTCGGTTTTAGGTCTTTATTGTTCGTCACATTATTATCCTTTTTCGTTCCCGGTTTCGGTAAAGTAGATTTCAAAGGGTTGGGACTTTTGTTCTTTGCAGGATTGTTCATCAAATTATCCTGCAGGGATGGATCGGGGGCGGTGGCTGAATCATTTTCCAGTTTCACCACGGGTGGCAAAGCTCTTACAACAGTGTCATTCTCTGCTTCAATAGACTGACGTAATAATTTCTCAACATTTTTCCTTAATTGTATCGAATCAATTTTTGCATTGCCGGCATATTTAGATGCAACAACTTGTCCTTTATACTGCACATCAATAATCTTATACTTATCAAAACCGGTTTTGCTTAACACCTGCTTATAAAATACCATCAGGCGGTGGAACTTCTGATGAATGTTTTCACCGTTACCTAATTTAACCAGGTGATTGCCCACTACCGGAACCATTTCGAAATTTCGCTCAGGAGTAATATCAATTTGAGCTACCTGCGATTGCCAGAAAGGATCATTGTTTACATGATTGGCAATTGTTCTTAATTCTTCCAACAACACACTGTCTTTTGCTGTTAACTTTTTCTTTTCCGGGAAACCAGTAAAAACAGGAACTCTTGCACTTAATTTATCCGACAGGGGTATTTTATTTCCAATACTATCTATGTAAAATGAATTGCCGGCTGTAGTAAACACTCTTGCTACTGGTTCTTTCTCTGTTACTGTTACATGCAGCACATCTTTGTTATCAAAATAAAGCTCCGCTTCATCAATCCAGGTATTATGCTCCAGCATTTGCTCCAGTTCATGCAGGTTGAAAGAAACAACAGGCTCACCTTTAATAACTCCTTTAGTAGCTTTCTTCAGCAACTGTTCAACGTCCTTCTGATCAATAAATAAATTTTTATCCGCTCCTTTAAGTGTGATAATATAATCACTGCAGTGTCCTTTTTTCTTAGTGCTAATGGCTGCCATTAATAGGATGAACATGCCGCCTCCAATACAAAGCCAAACGGCAACGAACAATATTCTCTTTATGGTTGATTTTGCATTCACTCTTTATAAATCTTTTAATTCATTCTTAATTGGTTCTACCAGCGTATCAATATCCCCTGCCCCTGCTGTTATTAATACTTCCCCAAACTCTTTATTCAATGTCTTTGCGTAATTCTCTTTAATCCAGTTCAGCAACTCATCTTTTTTCAATACTTGCTTATGCTCATTCTTCATTTTCCCTACAATCATTTCGCTGCTTACTCCCTCTATTGGCAATTCTCTGGCAGGATAGATCGGTAAAAGGATCACTTCATCCGCCAGATCCAATACTTCGGCAAATCCATCTGCCAGATCTTTTGTTCTGCTATATAAATGCGGTTGAAAAATCACCGTACATTTTTTCTGCTTGAACAAAGTTTTTGTTCCGTTTATCAAAGCCCTTAGCTCTTCGGGATGATGAGCATAATCATCAACAAATACCAATCGTTCATTTTTGATGATGTACTCAAATCTTCTTTTGACGCCCCGAAAATTTTCTACCGCTGCTTTGATCTTTTCATTTTCTATTCCCAAAGAACTGGCTACTGCAATGGCAGCAACAACATTTTCTACATTATGCATTCCTCCCATATTCAGTTTCACATTCTCCAGCATATTATCAGGCATCATCACATCAAACTCATAGCTTCCATTCATCATCCGGATATTAGTCGCATATACATCCGCACTTTCATTCTGCAAACTATAAGAGACATATCCCTGTGATTTCAACTCTTTCGTTCTCTCTAATCCAAATTTTCCAATAACTACTCCACCTGGTTTCACTCGTTTACTAAAATCAATAAAAGCCTGCTCCACCGCTTCCGCTGTACCATATATATCCAGGTGGTCAGCATCCATTGCTGTTATTATGGCTATATCGGGACTCAACTTCAAAAAACTTCTGTCATACTCATCCGCTTCAATCACACAAACATTTCTTTCGCTGCTCCAAAAATTGGTTCCATAGTTCACTGCAATGCCGCCCAAAAAAGCATTACAACCAAATCCACTATCCCGCAACAGATGCGCTATCATGGTGGTGATGGTTGTTTTGCCATGTGTACCCGCAATACAAATATTAAAAGAACTCTCACTTATTATTTGTAACACATCACTTCTCTTTACCACTTTATATCCGTTCTCGCTATAATAAATCAACTCTTTGTGCTCTGCAGGTATTGCTGGTGTATAAACTACCAGGTCAACCTTCTTCGGAATTAACTCAACATTTTCTTCATAATGAACCGCAATTCCACTTGCTTCCAACTCTTTCGTTAAAACAGTGGGTGTTTTATCGTATCCGCTTACTTTCACTCCACTTGCATTAAAAAATCTTGCAATGGCACTCATTCCTATTCCCCCGATCCCGATAAAATATACCTCGTTCATCTTTTCAAACCCCCGGAAAGGGGCATTCATAAGGACAGTATTGGCTTGTACGTTCATGATTCCTAAATCACTTTCAAAATTTCTTCTGCAATTTGTTGATCAGCGTCCGCAATTGACAATGAGGAAATATTTTCTATTAGCTCTTGTTGCTTACTTTCATCCATTGACAATTCGATTGTCATAAAAACCAATTTCTGCATTGCTTCACTATCTTTTACCATTAGTGCTGCATTTTTTTTAACCAGGGTCATTGCATTTACAGTCTGATGATCTTCTGCAGCAAAAGGGTAGGGTACGAATAAAACGGGCTTTTTAACAACACATAACTCTGCAACAGTCATAGCTCCCGAACGGGCCACTACAATATCCGCTGCTGCATAAGCATATTCCATTTGAGTAATAAAATCATTTACCCAAACTGAACTATTTCCATGAGTTCGTTCTTTTGCTTTTGCTAAATAAGGTTTTCCTGTTTGCCAGATAATTTGCAATCCTGCCTTTAGTAAATTATCCAGCTCTTTATAAATCGCCTCGTTGATGGATTTTGCGCCAAGACTTCCTCCAACAACAAGTACAGTTTTCCTTCCTTCTTCCAGCGAAAAGAATTTCAATCCTTCGCCTTTGGTAATTTTTGATTCGGCTATTGCTGTTCTCACAGGATTCCCTGTTATCAAAATTTTTTGAACCGGGAAAAATTTTTCCATTCCGTCAGTTCCTGTAAATATTCTCCTGGCCTTTCTTCCCAGCATAATATTCGACCGACCAGCAAATGAATTTGATTCATGAATAAAAGTTTTTATTCCTCTTGCCTGTGCAAATCGTAATACCGGGAAACTTGAATAACCTCCCACTCCTATTGCTGCATCGGGTTTGAACTTTTTAAAAATGGTTCGTACCTGCAAAAAACTTTTTAGTAACTTAAATGGCAAACCAATATTTTTTATCAAAGAGCTGCGGTTAAATCCTGCTATATCTAATCCTATAATTTTATATCCTGCCTGCGGCACTTTCTCCATCTCCATCCTTCCCTTTGCACCGATAAATAGTATCTCGATATTTTCATCCATTTCTTTTAATGCATTTGCAATGGCAACTGCCGGAAAAATATGCCCTCCTGTTCCACCTCCTGCTATGATCACTTTCTTAGCCATACAGTTATTTTACATCTGCAATAGCAGCTTTTCCTTCCTGCTGTTCTACATTTCTTGCCACACTTAGTATGATACCGATAGCCAAACAGGTAAATATGAAACTCGTTCCTCCCATACTAACGAGTGGTAACGTAACCCCTGTAACAGGAAAAAGATTAACTGTAACTGCCATATTTGCTACTGCTTGTATAGCCAGTGTAAAACTTAATCCCAATGCCAGGAATGCTCCAAATGCGTACGGACATCGTTTATAAATTCTGATGCATCGATATAAAAACACTAAATAAATGAACATGATAAATGCCCCGCCAATCAATCCGTACTCTTCCATAATGATGGCGTAAATAAAATCGTTATAAGCTTGCGGTAAATAATCTCTTGTCGTACTGTTTCCCGGACCTACACCAAACATCCCCCCTTTTGCTATTGCAATCTTCGCCTGGTTTACCTGGTAAGCACCTTCATCAATGTCTTTACTGCCATAAATAAAACTTTCCATCCTTCCTATCCAGGTATCTACACGACCAAATAAAGTAGAAGAAGATTTTTTTGTTACGACTACATCATCACTTTTTTCTTTCCCATGACGAATAATAGCCGCTGAGATCAGGAATACTATTGGTATTAATGCCACACCAATCGTCATTAATAAATGTTTAGTGCTGACCCGGCCAATAAACATCAGTAATAAACAGCTTGCACCTAGAAGTAATGCAGTGGAGAGATTTGCTGGTGCAATTAATGCACAGGTAATAGCCACCGGTGCAATAATTGGTAGATAACCTTTCTTAAAATCCTTTATTACATCCTGCTTTTTACTGATAAGTCTTGCGAGATACATGAACAATGCCAGCCGTGCAAAATCGGAAGTCTGCATGGTCATGTTAATTAATGGCAATCGGATCCATCGACTTCCCTCATTCATTTTTACTCCAAAAAACAATGTATAGAATAAAAGAGGAAGCGAAATCAAAAATGCGATTTGTGCCGCTTTCGAATAGAAAGTATAGTTAACCAGGTGAGCAAAATAAATTACCATGATGCCCGCCAGAATAAATGCAACTTGTTTGAAAAGATAGATCTCCGTGTTGCCCTTATAGTTTTTATAGGCCAATGAGCCTGTAGCACTATAAACCGCCAACAAAGAAACCAATGTCAACAATATCACTAACGCCCAAATAACTTTATCGCCTTTCGTTTTACTGAGCAGGTTATTAGTGTTGAATGTGTTCCTCAACTCGTTGAATCGTATGTCCCTGGTTGCTTCCATTAATATTATAAATCTTTCACTGCTTGTTTAAACTGATTACCCCTGTCTTCATAATTTTTAAATAAATCAAAGCTGGCACAGGCCGGGCTAAGCAATACCACATCACCCTTCTCGGCAAAATGAAAAGCCGCATGTACAGCTTCCGCTGCTGTTGATGTATTTACAATGGTGCTTACAGTATTACCAAAAGCTTCATGAATTTTTCTATTATCAGTACCCAGGCAAATGATTGCTCTTACTTTTTCTTTCACTAATTCTTCAATCAGTGAATAATCATTCCCTTTATCAACCCCGCCCAATATCAATACGGTTTGTTTCGTCATGCTTTCCAAAGCATACCAGGTAGAGTTTACATTGGTGGCCTTGCTATCATTAATAAACTCAACTCCCCTGACTGTAGCCACATGCTCCATGCGGTGTTCAAGACTTTGAAAATCCTGTACAGCATCCCGGATCTTTTCCTTTCGAATGTCCAATGTTGTTGCGGCTACACAAGCTGCCATAGTGTTGTATTGATTATGTTTTCCCTTAAGGGCAAAATCAAATACACTCATAGTAGTGAAATCTTGTCCCGTTCTTACGTACATGTCCCCGTCTTTTATGAATGCTCCGTTTGGTAGTTCTCTTTTCATACTTATTGGCAGTTGGTTAGATTGAATATTGAACTGGTTTAAATATTTAATTGTTATCTCATCATCAGCGCAGTAAATGAAATGATCTCCTGGCAGCTGATTCATTGCTATCCGAAATTTGCTTTTTATATAATTCTCAAACTTGTAATCGTAACGGTCAAGGTGATCTTCAGTAATATTGGTTAGTATAGCTATATCAGGTCTGAATGTTTTTATATCATCCAATTGAAAACTGCTTATCTCTACTACATACAATGGCTTCGGATCTTCGGCTACTCTTTTGGCAAATGAATCACCAATGTTTCCAACCAAAGCACAATCCAATCCACCTTCTTTACAGATATGATAGGTCAGCGCCGTTGTTGTTGTCTTCCCGTTACTCCCGGTGATGGCAATTATTTTGCTGGCGCCTTTAAAACGATAAGCCAATTCTATTTCACTGATCACATCAATTCCCTTTGCTCTTATCTTTTTAACTATCTCACTCTTATCAGGTATGCCGGGGCTTTTCATTACTTCATCGGCATTCATGATTTTTGACTCTGTATGCAGGCCTTCTTCAAAATCAATTCCGGCATTCAGCAATTCGTTACGATACTCGTTTTTCAAAGAACCTCCATCGGAAAGGAATACATCATACCCTTGCTGCTTTGCCAGTAGTGCGGAACCCACACCACTTTCACCTCCTCCCAATATGACAAACCTTTTTCCCATGGTCAATAATCCGTGTACGGAACACGGTTCTTCATAAGCATTGGACTTTCAATACAACTGCACCACAATTCGATTGATCAGAACATTAGTCTTCTAAGGGGATGATGGATGGGTTTTTCAAGTAATATATTTCTCAAAAGCAATTAGTCTTATCTCAACTTCAACGTCACAATACTTAACACCACCAACAACACCGTCACGATCCAAAACCTGTTTACGATCTTTACCTCATGGTATCCTTTTACCTGGTAGTGGTGGTGCAATGGAGCTTTTAAAAAAACTCTCTTGCCAACACCAAATTTTCTTTTCGTGTATTTAAAATATCCTACCTGTATCATCACACTTGCTGTCTCCACAAAGAATACTCCGCAAAAAATTGGTATCAATAATTCTTTATGAACGATGATGGCCAATGCCGCAATGATCCCGCCTAATGTCAAACTCCCCGTATCACCCATAAAAATCTGCGCCGGGTAAGAATTGTACCATAAGAACCCTATACAAGCACCGATCATAGCTGCAATGAAAATGGACAGCTCTCCCAAATCAGGTATATACATGATGTTGAGATAATCAGCAAACACCAGGTTACCACTTGCATAAGCGAATATGCCGAGCAACACTCCTATTATGGCTGATGTACCCGTCGCTAATCCATCCAATCCATCTGTAAGATTGGAACCATTCGAAACCGCAGTGATAATAAAAATCACAACCAATATGTAAAGAACCCATGTATAATCTCTCCACGAAGCCGGCAATAATTTTGAGTAATTAAACTCATGTGTTTTCAAAAAAGGAATTGTTGTTACCGGTGTTTTTGTTTCTGTAAAATATTTTGCTTCTCCGTTTACTTTCTTTTCAAAAACTGTCGAATCATTTGTTGGCGTCGGCCCTAAATACTCTCTCCATATCTTTACTTCGCTATGGAAATAAAGGGTAGCACCAACTGTAATTCCTAATCCAACCTGTCCTAGAATTTTAAACCAGCCTGCTAATCCATCCTTTCCACTCTTGGTGTATTTTTCGCCTTTTTGTTCTGCTAATCTTTTACCTCTGAGTTTTAAATAATCATCTATAAAACCGATAATGCCTAACCACACAGTGCTCACTAACATCAACTGCACATACACTTTTGTCAGATCTGCCAATAACAAGGTTGGAATGATAATGGCGAGAATAATAATAATACCGCCCATCGTTGGTGTACCTTTTTTACTTTCCTGCCCTGCCAATCCCTCTTCTCTTATACTTTCACCTATCTGCTTTTTTTGTAAGAACTTAATTAACTTTTTACCGTAAAACGTGGTGATAAAAAGCGACAACAACATGGCGATCAATATCCGGAAAGTGATAAATTCAAAGAGACGATGTCCCGGGAACTTTATTCCTTCACTATTAAGCCAATCAAATAAGTGATATAGCATTCCTCGTTTGTTGTTTCTGGTTTGTTATTTCTTGTTCCTTGTCTCTTGCTCCTTGTACCTTTTTCTTATTTATCTAACAACT
This sequence comes from Chitinophagaceae bacterium IBVUCB2, assembly GCA_002127295.1. Taxonomy (GTDB): domain Bacteria; phylum Bacteroidota; class Bacteroidia; order Chitinophagales; family Chitinophagaceae; genus JJ008. Next base: position 170,175 of record NFUV01000002.1, on the reverse strand, counting down.
CAAACATCTCCTTCACTTCTTCCTTATCATCAAAGTGATTCCTCACTCCTTTTATTTCCTGGTATTTCTCATGTCCCTTTCCTGCTATCAGTACGATGTCTTCCGGCTTCGCTAAACTTATCGCCGTCTTTATCGCTTCTTTTCTATCAACTATTGAGATATATTTTTTTCGATGTGTTACAGCCAGACCCTCTTCCATATCTTTTATGATCTGTGCCGGGTCTTCGCTTCTCGGATTGTCGCTGGTAAAGATCACTTTGTCGCTATGCTCACAAGCCGCTTCTGCCATCACCGGTCTTTTTGTCCTGTCTCTATCACCACCGCAACCAACCACTGTTATTACCTGTTCAAACCCTTTTTTCAATTTCTTAATTGTTGCCAGCACATTTAATAAAGCATCCGGTGTATGTGCATAATCAACAATCGCAATTACTTTTTCTTTTGGCGAAACGATGTAATCAAATCTTCCTTCCGCACCTGTTAACACACTCAACGCTGTCAGCACTTCTTGTTTATCTTCTCCCAAACAAACCGCTGCACCATACACCGCCAACAGATTATACGCATTGAACTCACCGATCAACCTGAAATGAACTTCAATATCATTCACCGTCATCACCAAACCACCCAGGCTATTATCTAAGATCTTTCCTTTGAACTCCGCTACTGTTTTCAAACTGTAGTAATACTTTTTCGCATTCGTATTCTGCAGCATCACCGTCCCTCTTTTATCATCTGCATTGCTGATAGCAAATGCTGCTGTTGATAATGAATCAAAGAAGGCTTTCTTTACCCGGATATATTCATCAAATGTTTGATGATAATCCAGGTGATCATGCGTGATGTTGCTGAAAATCCCGCCTGCATATTGCAAACCCGTTACCCGGTGCTGATGAATGGCATGTGAGCTTGTTTCCATGAACACATGGGTGCATCCTTCATTTACCATCTCGCTTAACAACTGGTTAAGACTAATGGCATCCGGTGTGGTATGCGTTGCAGGCACTACTTTATCGCCAACCTGGTTTTCAACAGTGCTTAACAATCCACATTTATATCCCAATCTTGTAAAGAGCTTATATAATAATGTCGCTATCGTTGTCTTTCCATTCGTTCCCGTTACTCCCATCAGTTTCACTTTCTCTGATGGTCTGCCATAAAAATTGTTCGCCATGTATGCAGCAGCACTTGCACTATTCTCTACTTCCACATAGGTGAGCCGGGAGTCGTGAGTCGTGAGTCGTGAGCCATCCTCACACACAATCACCTTTGCTCCATTCTCAATTGCTTTCTCAATGAACTGGTGACCGTCTGTCGCTGCTCCTCTTACTGCTACAAATGCACTTCCCGGTTTTATCTTTCTCGAATCAATTTGTATGTCGTTCACTTCAACAGATGTACTTCCCATCACTGACCGGATCGCTACCTTATATAGTACATCTTGTAATAACACAACAACTATTAACTTTAAATTCTAAACACTCAACTCAATTCAAGTATCACTGTAATACCTTTTGCCAATGCTGTTCCCGGAGCAACAGATTGCATTGCCACTTTTCCTCTTCCCTTTATTGATACTTTCAATCCCATATTCTCTAATAAGTAAACGGCATCTTTCAACCCCATCCCTCTCACATTCGGCATTACCTGCTTGCGAACAGTTGCAGGTTTCATTACTGGTTGATAATTGGCTGCATAAACACTTGTCCAGTTATTATTAGCTACTGAATCTCTATAAGACATATTCATTGTCTTAAATACGTTCTTTATATCCGCTGCATATCCTGAATAGAAAAAGTTGGCACTGTCTTTTGCTGCGGCATACAATGATGCATTCTTATTCTCTACATACATTGCATATAGCTTGGTAGCAATTTCTTTGAAGACGGGAGCAGCCAATGTGCCGCCATAGTGAGATGCAGCATGTGGCTTTGTACGAATAACAACTATACAGGTATATTGAGGTTTATCTGCTGGAAAATATCCAACGAATGTTGCCTGGTAAACACCATGTGCATATTTAATTGCTCCGTCAGATACATGTGCAGTTCCTGTTTTACCCGCTACTGCAAATGGCAATCCTGCTAATGCTTTTCTGGCTGTACCTTCCGTAACAACGGCCCGCATAGCATCTTGCGCATTCTGAATTGCTTCCGGTTTACAAATATTTTCGTCTAAAATTGTTGGAGAAAATTGTTTTGTTACAACTCCATTACTTTGGATACCATTGACTAAATACGGCTTCATCATTTTGCCATTATTAGCAACTGCATTATATAAGGTAAGGGTATGTAAAGGACTAACCTGAATAGCATAACCAAAACTCATCCATAACATATTTCCTAAACCAGCTTCACCTTTGGCTGTTGATAATGGAGCCATAGTTGGTTTTGGCACATTCATCAGATCAACTGGTGATTTGGTATCTAAATGGAATTTTTTGAAATAATTTTTGATCTCTGATGGATTGTTTCCAAATGCTTTAAAGGCAAGCTTACTCATACCAACATTGGAACTATGCGCAAAACAATCTTTTACTGATAATTCAACTGCACTATGTCTTTCTGCATCAACAACCACTTTACCTGGCGCCACTTCTAATCTACCTGCACCTCCCACATATACTTTTTCATTAATAGTGCTGCTGCCTTTATCTAATACGGCTAATAACGTTGCTAACTTTATAGTAGAACCTGGTTCTGTAACCCGCAATGCATAGTTATCATCTTCCCAATAAGTGCCATCTGTGCGGCGACCCAGATTTGCCATCGCTTTAATCTTACCCGTGCTTGTTTCCATTACAATAGCAGTACCATATGGACCTTCGCATTGCTGCATCATTCTCAACAACGCTGTTTCAGTGATGTCCTGGATATTTACATCAATAGTTGTGTATATATCTTTCCCATTTACCGGATCTGTTTGCGAACCTTCAACCGGAATAGCCGTTCCTCCTGCTATATATCGCACCAATCTTTGTCCATCATGACCGCTTAAAACCGTATCATAGCTTCTCTCTAAACCAACGTTTTGTTTTTTAGCTGCGTTGTTTGCATCTTTAAATTCTCTTGACAAACCAATTGTTCTGTTGGCCAGCAAACCAAACGGTGTTTCTCTTTTACTATTCACTTCCACAATAACGCCGCTTTTGTTTCTTCCCTGTCTTACTAATGGAAATTCACGGAACACCTTATATGTTTCGAAATTCAATTTTTTCTTTAGCGGATAATAGCGTTGATTTTTATTGAAAGCAGTTTTGAGATCCTTTTTATACTGGGCAGCCGTTTTGTCCTTAAAGAAATCAGCCATTGCAAAAGCGAAGGAGTCAACATTCTCATGAAAACGTTTTCCTTTTTTCTCCGTTAAACCATCTGCATTAAAATCAATGTAAATATCGAAGGTGGGGATTGAAGTACTGAGCATTTGTCCATCTTCGCTATAGATCGTTCCTCTTTCAGCATCCAGCGAAACAAAACGCTGATGCAGGCTGTCGCTCATGTTGCGCCAATGATTGCCCTGGAATTTTTGAATGTAGAAAGCTCTGCCGAGGACAAGGAAGCTAAGCACCACGATGCCTACAAAACTGAGGTATACCCTCCATAATATGTCACGTTTAACGTCCACTGTCCGCTGTTAACCTCCGGATTTAGTCCGTTGGTTTGATTTAGTTGTTGTTAGTTGTATTCGTCGACCTTTTCACCGTCCAAGGAAAAGGTTTATTCAATTATCTTAATTAGTTCCAGTCGAATCTTTCAACACCACCGGTGATTGCACCAATTCTTTTAAGCCCAGTGGTTCTACCGCTTTAACCAATTCACTTTGCTTGCTCTGGTACATTACTTTGCTTTTTACAGCGATGTACTCATACTTCAATTCTTTTACTTCTTTGGCAGTGCGATTAATTTTACGGATCGTATTATCTGCATAATGCCCGTTAAATATGTACACCACTGCCAGTAATGCGAGGAACAAAAAGAACGGCACCTGTTTTACGATCGACTGATAATTCAGCCATCGCTTCCAGTTGACCTGCGAAGCAAGTGGCTCTGGTTTAAGGTCCTGTTCTCTTTGTGTTTCTTGTTCCTGCATAAAATGAGTTGTTAGCTCGTTAGGTTTTGGTTTTCCATTTCTCCCATATTGACAGGAGGGTTGATTTCAAAGGATATAGATTTTCTAAAAATCTTTACACCTTCATATATGTAACTGTTACTGTTTTCTTTTTACACCATCATCACCTTTTCTGCCACTCTCAATTTCGAACTTCTCGATCTTGAATTTTGTTTCATCTCTTTATCCGTTGGTACGATTGGCTTTTTAGTTATGATCCTTAATTCGTTTACTGATTCTGTATTGATAAAAGGATTCTCATCCGGCTCATCAAATGAACCACGGCGGAAAAAATTCTTCACTAGTCTGTCCTCGAGGGAATGAAATGTAATGATGGCCACTCTGCCTCCGGGCTTTAACAAGGATGGAATCTGCTCCAGCATTTCTTTCAACGCACCTAATTCATCGTTCACTTCTATTCGTAATGCCTGGAAAACCTGGGCGAAGTACTTATTGGGATTTCCTTTCACTATTTCCCGGAGTGCATTTTTAAAACCATCGATGGTTTTGAGTGAGGCTGTACTGCGAACATCAACAATTTTTTTAGCCAGCGTTTTGGAGTTGGTCACTTCACCATACTGTTCAAACAATTTGTGCAATCTTTGTTCAGTGTAAGTGCTTACTACATCAAAAGCCGTTAGCGACTGCCGTTGGTCCATCCGCATATCCAGTTCAGCATTATAGCGAATAGAAAATCCTCTGTCCGCTTCATTAAACTGGTGGCTGCTTACGCCGAGGTCGGCCATGATACCATCAACCGCTGAAATATGATGCAGGCGAAGAAACCGTTGCAGATGACGAAAATTTTGCGGAACAAAAATGATCCGTTTATCGTCAGGCAGGTTTTTCCTGGCATCGTCATCCTGGTCAAAGGCAATCAGCTTACCCGTCGCACTTAGTTTTGAAAGAATGGCTTTAGAATGTCCGCCTCCTCCAAAAGTGCAATCAACGTAAATGCCGTCGGGCTTAATACTGAGGGCCTCAATGGTTTCTGCAAGCAATACTGGTATGTGATATTGCTCTTCCACACTTATTAATTAGTGCCGCCTCCCAATACATCTCGTCCCAAATCACTTAATGCATCCGAAGAAATTGAATCAAAGAACTGTTTGTACTTATTACTATCCCAGATTTCTAATTTGTCTCCAGTTGCCATCAACACAATATCTTTTGTCAGGTCCGCATACATTTTCAGGCTCGGTGGCAACAAGATCCGGCCTGCCGTGTCCGGCTCTACATAAGTAGCACCGTTCAAAAAAGCCCTTCTGAACTCCCGTTGTTTAGGATCGAATTCGTTCAGGCCATTAATTTTTGCAAAGAGCGGCTCCCAGGTCCTCATCGGGTAGAGAGCTAAACATTTTTCAAAACCCCTGTTAATAACAAAGCGTACCGTTTCCTCTTCCGGCAATTGCTTTTTGAACCCTGCCGGGAGGAGGAACCGCCCCTTGGCGTCCAAAGTAGCCTCGAATTCTCCGAGAAAGCCTGTCATTATCAGTTAATTGAGTCAATTTTAAATTAATTGACACAAAATAACACTTTTTCCCACTTAACTACCAAATTTTTCGCATTTTCTTTTATCCCCATTCATTTTTGCCCTGAAAAGCATTACGGCAAAGGATTTCAGAAAATGTTAGTGATTTTTGAGTCATTTGCCGGTGAATAGACTGTGGATTGCAGTTAATAAGCTGTGAATAGAGCAAGAAGGATGTATGAAATATGAATCAGGAAGTCATTTTATACAATAAGGCTTTATCGTAATTTGTATTTCATACTTTTCACAATGCCAGTTGCAGGTTATTCGGGAACTCCATTGATTAATAAACTTGGTATCAAACCGACAATGAAACTGTTGTTGATAAACCAGCCCGATGATTATTATACATTATTGCAGACAGATGTAGAAGACCAATTGTGCAAAAAAAATGAAACGCCGGACTTTGTTCATCTCTTTGTTAAGAATACAAAAGAGTTTGAAACAGCAATGAAAAAATTAAAAGCCTTTTATAAAAACAATAGTTCAATTATCATTTGGGTATCCTGGTATAAGAAGGCTTCAAAGATTGCAACGGATATTACGGAAGATGTAATTCGTAACTATGCTTTGCAGAATGAATTGGTAGATGTAAAAGTTTGTGCTGTGAGTGATGTGTGGAGTGGCTTGAAATTAGTTGTTCCGCTTAGTAAACGATAGTATTTTTGTTACTCATCAAATACAACAGTTAGTTGTATCATGACAGACCCAAGAAATATATCCATTAACGACTATACCTATTCACTTCCCGAAGAAAGAATTGCCAAATACCCATTAGCAGAAAGAGATGCTTCGAAATTGCTTATTTATAAAGAAGGTGGAATAGAAGAAGGTATTTACAAAAATATTCCACAACAAATTCCCGCTAACTCACTACTTATTTTCAATAATACAAAAGTAGTAGAGGCGAGATTATTATTTCAAAAAGCAACGGGTGGTGTTATTGAAATATTTTGCCTGGAGCCACATCAACGATATGCTGATATTACCACTGCCATGTTACAAAAAGAAAAAGTGCTGTGGCAATGTTTGGTTGGAGGTGCTTCTAAATGGAAGGCAGGGCAAATACTGGAAAAGAAAATTGAACAGGGCGGACAAGAAATAATTTTGTCCGCTAAGTATGTTGAGAAAAGAAACGATTCATTCATTATAGAACTTTCATGGACACCTGAAGTTTTAAGTTTTGCAGAAGTATTACACTATGTTGGTGCAATTCCTTTGCCACCATACATTAAAAGAGCTGTTGAGGAATCGGATCATGAACGATACCAAACCGTATATGCATATTTTGACGGTTCAGTCGCTGCCCCAACCGCCGGTTTACATTTTACAGACAACATTTTTAATCAATTCAAGGAAAAAAATATTCAAACTGATTTTGTCACACTTCATGTGGGGGCAGGTACTTTTAAACCGGTGAAGAGTGAAACAATGCTAGAACATGAAATGCATGCTGAGTGGATCGATGTTTCAAAAAAAACGATTGAAAACATTCTAAAGAATCTTGACAGTAATATCATTGCAGTCGGCACTACTTCGCTGCGTACGTTAGAAAGTTTGTATTGGTTGGGAGTAAAACAGTCGGGAGTCAGGAGTCAGGAGTCGGGAGCGGACTCCGTGAGTTCATTGAATCTTACACAATGGGAAGCTTATGATTTGAATGAAAAAAATATCGCCGTAAAAGATTCGCTAAAATCCCTGTTGAATTGGATGAATGAAAATAAGCTGGAACGATTGGTTGCTAAAACGCAAATACTAATTGCACCGGGCTATGAGTTCAAAATTATAAATGGACTTATTACCAATTTTCATCAGCCACAATCTACCTTGTTATTATTAGTAGCTGCCCTGATTGGTGATGACTGGAGAAAAGTGTACGACTTTGCCCTACTCAACGATTTTCGCTTTCTTAGCTATGGAGATGGCAGTTTATTATGGAAGAAAGAAACTAATTCTTCCTTAAAGGCAGATCAACAGTAAAAGTGCTCCCTTTTCCCAATGTACTCTCAGCTTTAATGTCGCCGTCATGTGCTTCAACCATTGTTTTTACATAACTTAAGCCAAGACCAAAACCCTTTACATTATGTACATTGCCGGTGTGAGCCCGGTAAAATTTTTCGAAAATTCTTTTTACGGTATCCTTATTCATACCAATACCATTGTCTTCAATTCGTATCGTAAAATGTTTGCCGTTTGACTGTGTAGCCAATTTTATTACCGGAGGCGTATTCTCTTTTGCATACTTCACTGCATTATCCACGAGGTTGTTTACCAGGTTAGAGAAATGAACTTCATCTGCATTGATCAGGTCGTTTTGCGCATTTAGTTCTAATTCTACTTTACCTTTTTTATCTTCTAACTGTAATACAAAATTATCTACTACATCTTGTATCACCTCATGCACATGCAATGGCTTCAAGTTTAAATCAACCTCTTGTTTATCTAATTGAGATGCCCGCAAAATTGTTTCTACCTGCCGGTTCATCCGTTGGTTCTCTTCTTTAATAATATCGCTGAAATAGCCCATCTTCTGCCTGTCCTGTATCACTTTTTCATTTCGCATCGCATCCACCGCCAGCGAAATGGTGGCAATAGGTGTTTTAAACTCATGCGTCATATTATTGATGAAATCATTTTTAATTTCACCCATTTTCTTTTGTCGTAGCATAGTGCGAACAGTAAGATAGAATGCCGCCAAAATGATCAATGTAAATAATACGGAGAGAATAATTCTACCTTGTAAAGATTGATATACCAAATTTTTAATAACCGGAACTACCACTACCAACACTTCATTTACAGATAAATTTTCTCCGGGTGATCCGCTTGGAGGATCGAGCCGGACTACTAATGAAAGATAATTAGTGGTATCCTGGTAAAAATTAGCAAAGCCATTTGATTGCTTTTCAAAATAGTTTTCGCCATAACGGCCGATGGTGGCTACACCAAATTCGAAGGGAACATCTTTCAAATCATTATTCAAAAAGGCTTTTTGAACTTTTAACCGGATTTGTTCCTGGTCATACTTGCGGCCAACCGTTACGGGTTTAAATATATCGAGGCTAAATCCTTCGGGTGCTAAGTTCAATTTATTGGCCCCGGTACTTGGTGCATAAATGCCAATTTGCTGTACTAAGTCCTCGCCAGCACTTTCTGCAGCTTTCATTATCCGTTGCTTGATCTGTTCTTCCCGCAGCGAGATCATACTCTTGATCCATGAAACCTGGATAACAATAATACTGATAAGAGAAAGGCTTATCAGTACAGTAATAATGGTAAAGGTTCTCTTCACTAACTATAAAATAATTGTGCCGTAAGATAAAAGGTTTTCGAACATCCCCAACCGGGGCGAAAATAAATTACCCTGCAAAAATACAGTTCCCTGCCCGGCTCCTATCCCCTCAAGTGGGTATAATCCTTTATTTTAACTGCCTTTTAGAATAAAAATCACTTATGTAGCAACATTCACTGATTCATTTAGATTTTTCACCTCAATCTGCCTCGCTACTGTTCTTGTTAAATAAATTTTTCATCTTAAATTGAAGTATGATTGAACCAGCATCCGGTATATTACTTATTGCAGACCCGTTTCTGAAAGACCCCAACTTTCTGCGCACTGTTGTTTTTCTTTGCGAGCATAATGCAGAAGGAAGTTTCGGTTATGTCTTGAACCGCCAATATCAAAATACACTGGATCAATTTTTACCCGGGCTGGATGAACATAAACTACCCGTGTATTATGGAGGTCCAGTACAGCAAGATTCTATTCATTTTTTACACCAGTATCCCAATGAAATTCCGGGCGGACAGGAAGTAATGAAAGGAACATATTGGGGTGGAGACTTTGATGCGTTAGTTGATGTTATTAAAAGCCCTTCATTCAATCCGGATAAGGTTCGTTTATTTATTGGTTATTCCGGTTGGGAAGCAGGACAATTAGAAGAAGAGATCACAGAAAAAACCTGGTTAACGGTGAAGGCCAACAACAAAATTATATTCCAGAAAAATTATGACACTATTTGGAAGGACTCCCTCAAGCTTTTAGGGGGCGACTATGAAATGATGGCCAATTTTCCAACCGATCCTCAGTTAAACTAAAACTTCTTCCATGAAACGTACGCTACTAATTTTCTTTTTGGCATTTTCAATCTTCTCATCGTATCAATGTAGTACATTAAAAAAACTTGGCATTATTCCTTCTGAACTCGAAATGGCCATGGGATTAAAAGATGCTTTATCACAAGGACTGTTTAAAGGGTTCAATGCGTTTGCTGATCCGAATGGTAATCCACTCGTTCGATTTGTATTTCCAGGTGAAGCAGAAAAAATTGAAAAAACATTACGGGATATTGGTTTTGACAAAGTGATCAACCAGGTTACCGGGAAATTTACCAAAGCTATGTCGTCAGCCGTTGCAGTTTCTAAACCCTTATTTTTTGATGCGATAAAAAACATGAGCATAAAAGATGCTGCTAAAATTTTAGTAACTGATAATACCCATGCAGCCACTGATTATTTTAAACAGGAAATGAAGCCGGGGTTAATGACTGCTTTTCGTCCTATTGTTGATAGCACTATTAAAACCGAAGGGGCCGATAGAGAATGGAGTTCAATTACGAATGTCTATAACAAAATCCCATTCATCAATAAACCATTGGAAAGTAATCTTACTGATTTCATATCTGCACGGGTAATTGATCTGATGTTTGTAATGGTTGCCAATGAGGAAGAACAGATCCGCACCAAATATGAATTAAGAAAAACAGATTTAATGAAGAAAGTGTTTACTTATGCTGAAAATGAATTAAAGCGAAGAACATCTTCTCCAAAATAAATAACCCTCCTAAATAAGGAGGGTTACAATTTGTTTTCACAATCCCGGACAGGTCTGGTTTTTCCAGTCTGCTATATGTCAGATAGGTTTCTTTATTCTACCGGCACTGCTCCTTCTACTAACACAGTTACTTTATTGTTGAGTACTTCCACAAATCCACTCTGGATATCGAAGTTCACCACATTGTTTTGTTTATCCTTCAACACTTTTACACGACCTGCTTTTAATGCACTTATCAGTGGAGCATGTTTTTCCAACACTTCAAACGAACCACTAATGCCCGGCATTTGCACACCATACACTTCGCCGCTGTAGAGCTTTTTTTCGGGTGTTAATATCTCAAGATTCATTTTAATAATTTAATTACTGTGCTGCCGCCATCAACTTCTTACCTTTCTCGATCGCATCATCAATGCTACCTACCAGGTTGAAAGCCGATTCAGGATATTCATCAACTTCACCATCCATGATCATATTGAAACCACGGATCGTTTCTTCGATTGGAACCAACACACCTTTCAGACCTGTGAAGGCTTCTGCAACGTGGAAAGGCTGCGACAAGAAACGTTGTACTTTTCTTGCACGGCTTACTACCAGTTTATCATCATCACTCAATTCATCCAAACCAAGGATAGCGATGATATCTTGTAATTCTTTATAACGCTGCAACATCAACTTCACCCTGTTGGCACAATTATAATGAGCATCACCAACAATTAACGGAGTCAGAATTCTAGATGTTGAATCCAAAGGATCCACAGCAGGATAGATACCCAAGTCAGCAATCTTACGACTCAATACGGTTGTAGCATCCAGGTGAGCAAATGTTGTTGCAGGAGCCGGGTCCGTCAAGTCATCCGCAGGTACATAAACCGCCTGCACCGAAGTGATAGAACCATTTTTAGTTGAAGTGATACGTTCCTGCATGATACCCATTTCTGTAGCCAATGTTGGTTGGTAACCCACCGCTGAAGGCATACGACCCAACAGGGCAGATACCTCTGAACCAGCTTGTGTGAAACGGAAGATATTATCAACGAAGAACAGGATGTCACGGCCTTTGCCAGTGCCATCACCGTCACGATAGTATTCTGCAATTGTCAAACCAGACAATGCCACCCTTGCTCTTGCCCCGGGAGGTTCATTCATCTGTCCGAATACGAAAGTTGCTTTTGAATCAGCCAGTTCTTTCATATCCACTTTACTCAAGTCCCATCCACCTTCTTCCATGCTGTGTTTGAAAGCATCGCCATATTTCATGATACCCGCTTCGATCATTTCTCTCATCAGGTCATTTCCTTCACGGGTTCTTTCACCCACACCAGCAAATACAGATACTCCAGAATAAGCTTTTGCGATATTATTAATCAATTCCTGGATCAATACAGTTTTACCCACACCGGCACCACCAAACAAACCGATCTTACCCCCTTTGGAGTAAGGTTCGATCAGGTCAATTACTTTAATACCTGTATAAAGAATTTCTGATGCTGTGCTCAGGTTTTCAAATGCAGGAGGCGTATTATGAATAGGACGACCACCTTTTTTAGATACAGCAGGCAAACCATCAATCGGATCACCCGTTACATTGAACAAACGGCCTTTAATTTCATCACCCACAGGCATCGTTATCGCAATACCCGTATCAACTACTTCCATTCCACGAACAAGACCTTCGGTACCGTCCATTGCAATGGTACGTACACTGTCTTCACCAAGGTGTTGCTGTACTTCCAAAACAAGGATGTCGCCGTTTTCTCTTTTTAGCTCTAAAGAATTATAAATTTCGGGAAGAGTGCCGTCGAACTGAACGTCAACTACTGCACCAATAACCTGTTTTACTTTACCAACGTTTGCCATATAAAGTGTTTAATAAAAAGTCCCGGAAACTACCGGTATTTTCAGGCCGCAAAGGTAAGGGTGCGGGGTTAATCCGCCAATTTGAAAAGAAAAGATTTTTAGGTTGTGGAAAAGCTCTGCTTAAGCTTGATTTTCGGGATTATAATAGTGGGGTCTTCACTACCGGGACAGGAATAAATCTTTGGAAAAAGAGGCTTTGACCTTATTGTCGTTTCCCGGCACTAACAATAAATAACCTTCATCTCTATAAGATTTTAATGCTGCATGTGTTTCTCCAAACAAACGGTGAGCAAAATCAATATTCCTGTCATTTTTTGGAATGGTGTCGGAAGGCGCATTACCATTTTCGTATGGCCCATCCTCATAAACCCGCAAATCATCAATAATAAGAATATCCCGGAAATGCTTCCTGTGCTGATGAATAATTGTTAACTCCTGTTCCAAGGGCAAACGAATATTTTCATCTTTCATAGCATCATATTCAGCCATCCCTGCATCGGCTCCGGGAAAATGGGCATCGAGCCAAAAAAGGCAATTGCCCTGCAAAGACGGTAGTTCAGTACTCAAGGCTACTGCACTACTAGCCTGGTAAATTTTTACTCTCTTTTCCTGTTGAAACCGGAGGGTTGCTGCCTCGGCTATAATGGGAACAATTTCTGCCGAAATAATTCTTTCAAAAGGAAATTGCAAGGCAAACTCAACAGCATCCCCTTTCCAGGTGCCTGTTTCAAAGAAATTACTGATCCCAAACTCCCGGATAATCCGGCCCAGATCAAATTGGTTTATAAAACCCATTGGGATATATATTTAAATTACCTGGAATTCTTTTTATTAAACCATCTCGAAAATACCCCTGATTTTTTTCTTTTTTGGATTATCAATCCAATTGACGTAACAACAAATTGATCCAGTTGTAATTTAAGATGCACTTTTTGCTGGTGTGGTAAAAAATCAACCTGGAAATCTTCCGGTTCCCCACCTAGTGAATAATCAAGCTCCCCTACAAAATGCCCCATTCTTCGCAATTCTTCCACCACTCTATCAATATCTTTTTTCCGAAATACCACTGTATCACCTTGCTCAATCGTTTTATCGTTGGAAGAAATATTAAACTCGGTTGTATGTACCGCCCAGCTACCGGGCTTTAATGTTGATAATTGATTGGTCAAAAAAGCAAGTCCTTTTTCGATACTACCCAAGTGTTCGAACGAACAACTGGACCAGTTAAAATCAAAACCGGTAAGATCGGCTGGAATCGAATTCATATCAACGGGACGATAGGTAACATGTTCCTTTAATGTTTTTTCATCACACAGTCCCCTTGTATTCAATGACTCTATACCAAAGCAAAGCTGATTCGCATTTGTCCAACCCATTTCCATTCCTTTAGCAGGTAAAATATCTGTAGCCAAAATATCGCAACCGTAGTTAGCGAATACCGACGGCCCCGGCTCTGTTCCTACGGCAAAGACGAGTCCTTTTTTTCCCTGTTCAATACAACCTCTCTCCCACAAGGCCTGCATTACATACACAAACTCCCATTGCTTTCGGTGAAACTTAGGCTCTTCCTTCAACTCATGACACCATCGTTTATACCAATCAGCCTGCATGTCTATTGCTTTGCATAGTTCAGATTTTCGCTTTTCCATGATTAGTATAGTGATTGATAAACGATGAGATATTGTTTTGCTTTCTCCTTCCAATCAAACTCCATTCCTCTTTTTTTTATCTGCTCTATCATCATCTCCTTTTCATATTTTATCATGCCTCTAAAAAAAACTTCTTGCATTTTATCGGGATCAAATGAGGGAAAATAAAAAGCAGCATCACCACCTATTTCAGGTAATGATGTAAGAGAGGAAAGAAATATAGGTTTTCCAAACTGCATTGCTTCTACTACTGGTGCTCCAAAGCCTTCTGCTAGTGAAGGGTGAACAAAAGCCAGACAATGCTGAAAATACCACCCTTTTTCCCCCTCTGAAACAGGTCCTAAAATGTGGACCCTGTCAAACACTCCCATTTTAATCGCCTGCTGTTTCATTTTTTCAATATAATCCGGCTCATCCAGCCTTCCTGCAATTACCAGTTCTATATTTTCATTCTTTAGTAATGCTAAAAGCACATGGTAATTTTTCTTGGTATTCACATATCCCATTCCAAAAAGAAAAGGCCGTTTGGGCTTGTAAGAAGTATCATTGAGTTGGGGAGCATGTACTTTATGTGTGCCATTATAAATAACATAAATTGGCTTATCGCCAACATCGCAGTTTTTCAACACATCATCCTTGCAGAATTGGGAGATGCAAACGATAGCATCTGTTTTATCTATCAGTGATTGAGTATGAGCCAGGCTTTGCTGTTGCTCATCTAAGGATTTTCCTTCATGCAGGGGGTTCAAATCATGAATAGTAAGCACTACTTTAATACCGGGATATTTTTTCTTATCAGGAACTATTCTACCGGATTGAAAGGGGGCATGCCATATATCACAGGCCTGCAAAGGAGATCTAAAAAAATTCCAAAAACTTTTTCTCTCCGCAACATATCGGGCTTCAGGACCAAATAAATTTACTTTTTCAGGTGGCAAATAAAAAAAGATTTCACCAGCGTTTTGCGCTTTGAGCAGGCTTTGAATTTCCATCCCTAAATTCAGGCAATAATGATACAATCCTGAATTGGGATACTTCATCAGGTCACAGTCGAGAAAGATTTTCTTTTTTTCTTTCGCCATCAGGCAGCATTAACTTCCATTAACAAAACGACTAATAAGCATATCTAGTATAAAAAAAATAATCGTTTTATGATACATAGTTAACCATATTTCGGGTCACTATTCATTGAGCAATGTTTACCAATTTCCTGATTGAAATCATCGTTTTTATGATAGATACAACATACACTTGCATGATATTTGATTTCAATAACAACTCACCAGGTTTAAAACAGCTTTAATGAATAAAATTGTTTTGGATTGTGAAAGAATGAAATACCGCGACACCGGCTTATATCATTATTGTCGCAATCTTGGTAAATACCTGGAGAAAAATATCCATCTGCGACAGGAACAATTATTCTTTTATACACCTCCCGGTGAACAGGATTGGTCACTAACTACTGCAAACCACATAACTCAAAATCCGCTTCATAAATTTATCTTACCTTCTTTACAATCATTTGACATCTGGCATTCCACTTACCAAAACACTCATTACATGCCTGTGTTAAATAAAAAAATCAAGGTTGTTCTTTCTATACACGACCTGAACTTTATGTATGATGAAAGAAAAACAGCCGCTAAAAAACAAAAATACCTGCGATACCTGCAAGGACTGATAAACCGGGCTGATGCCATTATCTGCATTTCGGAGTTCAGTAAAAAAGATGTACTGAAAAATTGTGATACAAAAAACAAGCCCCTCTATGTTATTCATAATGGGACCAATTTGCTGGAAACACCTGAATTAACTTCCAAATCATATAAGCCACGCAAGCCGTTTCTTTTTTCTATTGGAGTTATCAACCGGAAAAAAAATTTTCATGTGCTACTGCCACTCTTAAAGAAAAACACAATGGAATTACTTATTGCCGGAAAATATGACGATCCAAACTACCTTTCCTTTATACAAAAAGAATCAAGAGACCTTGGGGTAGAAGATAATTTACATTTGTTAGGGTCTGTTTCAGAACATGAAAAATCCTGGTATTATAATAATTGCAAGGCTTTTGCCTTTCCTTCTATTTCAGAAGGTTTTGGCCTTCCCGTAGTGGAAGCGATGAGCTGTGGTAAGCCATTATTCTTATCGGATAAAACAGCTTTACCGGAAATAGGGGGCGATGTTTCATTCTATTTTAATGATTTCAATTCCGACAATATGGAAAAAGTATTTTATAATGGTATGTATAAATATGACGCCAATGGCTACCAGGATAAAATAAAAGAAAGAGGTAGGAGTTTTAACTGGCATACCTCTGCTAAACAATACCTGGAAGTGTACCGTTCACTATATTGAATTATTTTAAGCATTCATGAAAATTTACAGACGCCTTCTCGCCTATGTCCGACCTTACCGGTGGTTTGTGATACCTTTTTTTATTTTCACTATACTGGCGGTGATCTTCAGTGTATTTCAATTTGCCTTAATAATTCCTTTATTAAATGTATTGTTCGAGCATAAAAGCGGGAACGAAATTTTAACTCCCCCCTCGTTTTCCATATCCACAGGATTTATAAGAGATATTTTTTATTACCAGGTATACCGGTTAAAGGATATCAATCCTGTTTATGCCCTTTACTTTATTACTTGCATTATTGTAGGTGCTGTTCTATTAACGAACCTGTTCCGCTACCTGGCCCAGCGAACATTGATAAAAGCAAGAACATTACTGGTAAAAAAAATACGGGAAGCTTTGTTTGAAAAAATTAATCACCTCCACATGGGTTTTTTTACCAAAGAACACAAAGGAGATTTGATTTCCCGTATGAACTCGGACGTTTTTGAGATTGAAAGTGTAGCGGCCAATTCGCTGGAAGTAATGTTTAAAGAACCCTCACTCATCATTGGTTATTTTGTGGCCTTATTTTCTATTTCTACTCAGCTTACTTTATTTACATTAATCATCATTCCCTTATCCGCTTTAGGAATAGCTACCGTTCAAAAAAAATTAAAAAGAGATGCTAAAGATGCGCAGGCATCAATTGGAAGGCTATTAACTATAATGGATGAAACATTAACCGGTATGCGTATCATCCGGGCATTTAATGCCACCGGTTTTACATTAAAAAAATTCAGCCGGGAAAATGATTTTTACCGAAAGGCCAGTTTGGCGGGTTTTAAAAGAAGAGAAATGGCTCCGGCATTTTCTGAAGCGGCAGGGGTATTGGTAGTAGCTGGTATATTAGTTTATGGAGGAAGTTTGATTTTAAAAAACGGACAGGGTGCTGCCGGTATCCAGGCCAGTGAGTTTATTGCTTTCATTGCAATATTCTCCCAAGTATTACGTCCTGCAAAAGCCATGGTAATTGCCGGTGCCAATATTCAACGGGGACGGGGTGCTGGTGAAAGAATTTTAGAAATAATTGATAAGCCTATTGAAGTAGCTGACAAAGCTGATGCGATAGAAATAACTGGTTTTTATCACAGCATTGAATTTCGCCATGTTGATTTTTCCTACAACGATACCCCCGTTTTAAAAGATATCAACTTTGCCATTCCCAAAGGCAAAACAATTGCTCTTATCGGATCATCCGGTGTTGGCAAATCAACCATTGCCGATTTGATTCCCCGCTTCTATGACGTAAGGGCCGGAAATATATTAATAGATGGTACCGATATCAGGAATTTCAAAATGGAATCTCTCCGGAGCCTGATGAGTTTCGTAACACAAGAGACATTTTTGTTCAATGATACCATACTCAACAATATTGCATTGGGCCGGCCAGATGCCACAGAAGCAGAGGTAGTAAATGCTGCTAAAATTGCAAATGCGCATGATTTTATTATCCAAACAGAAGACGGTTATCAAACCATTACCGGCGACAGGGGCATCCGGCTTTCTGGCGGACAGCGGCAACGTTTATGCATAGCAAGGGCTGTACTCAAAAACCCTTCGATATTAATATTGGATGAAGCAACTTCTTCCCTTGACACAGAATCGGAAAAAATTGTACAGGATGCTTTAAGTAAACTGATGAAAGGCCGTACTACATTAGTAATTGCGCATCGGCTCAGTACTATCAAAGAAGCTGATGAGATCATTGTGCTCCATGATGGTAAGATCATTGAACGTGGGCATCATAATGAATTGATTGAAATAGAAGAAGGGGTGTATAAAAAACTTACCCGGATGCAACATATTGCCTGATGCTGTTGAAAAGAAAAAGCCTTCTCTGTGGTAGTATTATTTAATTATGTATTGAAATTCCGAACACTCTTTTGCAAAAAGTCAACATGGGCACTTTGGAAGAAAATCAGTCTTGCCATAGCAGCATCTTCCCTACTTTTGTCCTATGCAATTGATAGAAGTTACAACGCCTCAGCTTGCCAAAGAGTTTCTCCGGGTAAACGTGGAGATCAACAAAAACAATCCTCATTATATTATTCCGTTAGAGAAAGATGTGAACGATGTTTTTGATCCTAAGAAAAATAAATCCTTTCGTTTTGGTGAGGCTACCCGTTGGATTCTGAAAGACAATAGCGGAAAGCTAATTGGACGCATCGCCGCATTTGCCAATAAAAAATATAAAAATAAGGGAGATGATGTACCTGTAGGCGGTATGGGATTCTTTGATTCCATCAACGACCAGACTGCTGCGGATATGCTGTTGGATGTTGCCAAACACTGGTTATTGCAAAAAGGTTTTCAAGCCATGGATGGCCCTATCAATTTTGGAGAAAGGGATCGCTGGTGGGGACTGGTCGTAAAAGGCCACAACATTCCGCCGATGTATTGCATGAACTTTAATGCGCCTTACTACCAGCAGTTGCTGGAAAACTATGGCTTCAAAGGTTTCTTTAACCAGATCTGTTTTGCCATGAGCACCAACCAGCTCATTCAGAAAAAATACTATGATCGCCATGCTGAATGTTCAAAAGACCCCAACTACAGTTCCGCCCATATTAAAAAGAGCCAGCTCGACAAGTTTGCTGCTGATTTTACCATTGTATATAATAAAGCATGGGCCGGCCATGGAGGTTTGAAGCAATTGGAAGAAAAAGTAGTCCGGAAAATGTTTCACTCCATGAAACCAGTAATGGACGAACGGGTTAACTGGTTTATCTATTATAAAGGAGAACCGATTGGTGTATGGATCAATCTTCCCGACCTGAACCGGTGGTTCAAATACCTGAACGGGAAATTCACTCTCTGGCATAAGCTTAAATTTCTGTGGGTAAAAGCTACTGTGCCCAATAAAAAATTTACCGGGCTAGTATTTGGTGTGGTACCCGAATTTCAGGGTAAGGGTGCCGATAGTTACCTTATAATTGAAGGGTGCAGGGTGATACAGAATTTAAAAATTGAAAATGGCAACTACATACTGGGTAAACCAATTTATGATGACTATGAAATGCAATGGATCGGAGAGTTCAATCCAAAAATGATAAATGTTGCCGAGGCTATTGCCGGAAACCGCAGCCGCATTCTGACTACGTATCGATATTTATTTGACAGAACGAAGGAATTTAAACCGCACCCGATACTTCATTAAACAACAAATCCCTAAAGGGGCTTTCCTAGATTTATCAACATCGAAAAGTCGTTTTGCATTGCGAGTGTCGTGTTTCTTATCTTGCAACTTCCTTTGAAGGGTTTCAATACTCCCCTTTAGGGGTTGGGGGTAATATGGATAAATTCATCGTTTCGGCAAGAAAATACAGACCGCAAACCTTCGACACTGTCGTTGGGCAATCGCATATAACTACTACATTAAAAAATGCTATTAAACACCAGCAACTGGCGCATGCATTTTTATTTTGCGGACCAAGAGGTGTAGGCAAAACAACTTGCGCAAGAATTTTAGCTAAAACCATCAACTGCGAAAAACAGACGAAAGATGGCGAGGCCTGCGATAAATGCCAGAGCTGTACTTCCTTTAATGATGGAGCTTCGATGAATTATTTTGAACTGGATGGAGCTTCCAACAATTCAGTAGATAATATCCGTGACCTGGTAGACCAGGTTCGCTTTGTACCACAAACTGGTAAATACAAAGTGTATGTGATAGATGAGGTTCATATGCTGAGTTCCTCTGCCTTCAATGCATTTTTAAAAACGTTGGAAGAACCACCACCTTATGCAATTTTCATTTTAGCTACTACGGAGAAACATAAGATCCTTCCTACCATACTCAGCCGTTGCCAGATCTTCGATTTCAAACGCATCACTACTAATGATACGGTACATCATTTAGAAGAAATCTGTTCCAAAGAAGAAATAAAAACCGATAAGGCATCGCTGCAGGTAATTGCACAAAAAAGTGAAGGCTGCATGCGGGATGCATTGAGCATTCTGGATAAGATCGTAAGCTTTACCAATGGTGAATTAAACTATGCTACCACCTTAGAACATTTGAATATCCTGGATGCAGATTGCTATTTCAAATTATTGGAATGCATGCAGCAGCAAGATCTGTCGGGTGCTATGTTGCAATATGATGATATTAACCGGAAAGGATTTGAAGGTGATTTGGTAATAAATGGGTTTGCAGAATTTATGCGTAACCTGTTAGTGTGTAAGGATGAAAAAGCCGCTGTATTGTTGGAAGTGGTAGAGAGTTTTAAAGAAAGATACATCAGCACAGCACAAAAAGTTTCGCCTGCTGTATTGATCAGTGCTTTAAATATTTTGAACGAAACAGAACTAAATTACAAAGCAGCCCGCAACAAAAGATTGCATGTAGAATTAGCACTTATTAAACTTTGTTACTTGCAACAGGCTTTGCAATTAACAGCTGAGGGTTCAGTTGTCAGTAAAAAAAAACTAGTTGATGCGCCGATTGCTTTCCGTTCCTCCCCTATTAAATTATATACAGGACCACATACTCCTGCTTTGCAACCAGCTGTTGTAAAAACAACCAGGCAATCAGAAGCAAAGTTGATCATTGAAACTTCTTCTACCCCTGCTGTTGTAAAAGAAGATAATTCTCCGGTTTATCAACCAGCCAGGCAAGCAGAAACAAAAACGGAGACGGGTAAAATATCGGCACTGGATAAAATCCGCAAGCAATATCAAACCAATGGCAATAATGGCAACATTGCTGTTAACCAGTCATTGCAAATTGATGAATTACAAAAAGCCTGGGAAGGATATATTCAAAAATTAAAGGATTCGAAAAATCCGGCTGTCCCTTCTTTTCAATTAGCCATACTAAGAGTAAAGGATGATAACTGTTTTGAAGCAGTTACGGGTAATAATATAGAAAAGCAATTTATAGAGCAGGAAAGAAATAAACTGTTTGCCTATTTACAGGAAGCACTAAAAAATAAATTACTTCAATACAATGTAATTATTGAAGAAAAAACTGATGACCGCCCCCAGGTTGAAGTACCACTCTCCTCTAAAGAGCAGTTTTTAAAAATGGCCGAACAATACCCGTTGATAAAGGAAATGAAAGACCGCCTCCGGCTGGAGTTGGATTACTGATTTTCAGTTCTATTCCACTTTCAGCATTCAATCATTTTACCGTAATTTCGGCGAAAATTCAAAGGCAATGGCCGAAGTGATATTGATGCCCCGACTCAGCGACACCATGACCGAAGGTGTAATTGCTGCATGGCATAAAAAAGTCGGAGATACCGTAAAAAAGGGCGACCTCTTAGCAGAGATAGAAACCGATAAAGCTACCATGGAACTGGAAAGCTATAAAGATGGCGTTCTGTTACATACCGGTGGCGATAAAGGCACAAAGATCCAGGTAGATGAATTATTGGCAATTGTTGGAAAAGCTGGTGAAGATGTTTCGTCGTTATTGAAAGGTGGAACTGCTGCCGCTCCGAAGGCACAAGAAAAAAATGCCCAACCTGCTGTGGCAACTGATAAGAAACAAGAAACAGCCCCTGCTGCTACAACTCCCCAACCCGCCCAAAAAGCAACCACTACTACAACCCTCGATGTTTCCAAAATGGATGAAGTAGTATTGATGCCCCGATTGAGCGATACAATGGAAGAAGGTGTGATTGCATCCTGGCATAAAAACGTTGGCGATACAGTGAAGAAAGGCGAAGTGTTGGCGGAGATTGAAACAGATAAAGCCACCATGGAACTGGAAAGCTATAAGAACGGTACATTATTACATATTGGTGCACAAAAAGGAGAAAAGATTCCGGTAAACGGATTGCTTTGCATTATAGGTGAAAAAGGGAAAGTAGATGTAGATGCAATCGTAGCTGCTACTAAAGGTGGAGTAGTTAGTCCACAGCCGACAGCAGAGAGTTCACAAACTGCAACTGAAAGTTCAAAAGTTGCTACTGAATCAACCCAAACTGCTGCTTCAACTTCATCGTCAACTGAAAATGGAAGAGTGAAGGCATCTCCGCTTGCAAAAAAATTAGCGGCTGAAAAAGGAATTGATATAAAAGCAGTGAGTGGATCGGGTGATGGAGGAAGAATTGTAAAAGCAGACATTGATAATTTCAAACAATCGGATACAAAAACTGCAACTGCAAAACCTGCAGCAGCAACTGCAACTGTACCGGCATTTACGGCAGGCGAGGAAGGATTTACTGATATTCCCAATAATCAAATTCGTACTATTATAGCCAAGCGTTTGGGAGAAAGTAAATTCAGTGCCCCGCATTTCTATCTTACGATGGAAATCAATATGGATAATGCGATGGCTGCAAGAACGCAGTTGAATGAAATTAGCCCTGCTAAAATCAGCTTTAATGATCTGGTAGTTAAAGCGGCTGCATTAGCACTACGTCAGCATCCCGCTGTGAATGCATCATGGATGGGCGACAAAATTCGTCGTTACAATCATATTCATATTGGAATTGCGGTTGCTATTGAGGATGGATTGATTGTTCCGGTTATTCGTTTTGCTGATCAAAAAACCTTACCACAGATTGCAGCAGAAAGTAAAGAGTTAGCAGGAAAAGCAAAGAACAAAAAATTACAACCCAACGAATTTTCAGGTAATACTTTCACCATATCCAATTTGGGCATGATGGATATAGATGAATTTACAGCGATCATTAATCCGCCAGACAGTTGCATTATGGCAGTGGGCAGAATAAAAGAAATAGTAGTGAAGAAAGGAGAAGGTTTTGCTGTAAGTAATGTAATGAAAATAACGTTGAGCTGCGACCACCGAAGTGTGGATGGTGCAGTAGGTGCAGCATTCTTACAAACTTTCAAGAAATATTTGGAGAATCCTATTACCATGTTATTGTAAAAGTATTTTTACATAATAATATATAGTAAAGCTACCTGTGGGTAGCTTTTTTTATCTCCAAAAAATTACTATGGCAATATTATTGCGCTGTCTAGCAACCCGGAATTAATTGTTACAGATAACAGCTGGCTCTTTTCCCGGTACTATAAAAACAAAACCACTATTATGGAAGAAAAAGAGATGCTGAAATTTTCATGGAGCATTTTTTTTGGAGTTACTGCTATCAGTTTTCTTATGTTTGGTATTATCCTTAAATTTTTAGACGCTTCCAATAGTGGCTTATTCATGCGGGTCGGCCTTATCATTGGAGTATTGAGCATCCTCTCAATTCTAAATACATATACGGGGAAAAAATCACCTTCTTCAAAACATAGCGGTGGTAAAGAACAACAAGATTTATTTTAGGCTAGAGACCTTGTAGTAGTACAAGTTTTCCGTCCATCGCTGTTACCAATAATGAATTCTTGTCTACAACCCGTACGGTATTTACCATAGAGTTATCGATTTTATGTGCCCATACTATTTTTTGAATTGCCGGATCGATACAATAAACCACACCGCTTTTGGTTCCAAAGAAAACTAATCCCTCTTTTTCTATCAGCATAGAAGGCACATGTTCGTAACCAAAGCCGCAATGCATTCTCCACGCAGTTGATTGCTTTTCACGGCTACTGTTATAGGCAACAATCGTATCCTGCATTGTTTTACCATATATCCATTTGCCATTGGCTGAAATACCAATTGACTCCCGAATCGTTGCATCATTATTTCTCCATAATGTCTTACCTGTTGCTGCATCTATAGCTGAAATATAACGGTCAGGGGCCGCTACGTATACAACTCCGTCAACTGCTACAGGTATACAAGATGCAGGGGAAAAATTTCGGATAGAGGAACCATTATTCCATTTCCACAACAACTCTCCTGTTCCACTATTTAGTGAATAAAGATTTCGATCCCAGGCACCGAAAATTATTTTGTTATCGTATAGTAGCGGAGTGCTTACAACAGGACCGTCCAACCCACTAAACTTCCAGATAAGTTTTCCATTATTACCATTTAAGGCAACAAACGAATCATCACTGCCGCCAATAAAAACAGTATCGCCCTGAATAAGTGGCGAACCTAGTACTGCTGCACCAGCTTTGTATTGCCATTTTAGTTTGCCATTTTTTATATCGAGTGCATTTACAAAACCATCGCCAGAACCAAATACAACTAATCCTTTTGAAAGGGCAGGCGAAGAAAAAATAGCACCGCCGGTTTTATATTTCCAAATTACTTTTCCATCCTTCAAAGCAAAACAAGTCATTACTCCATTCTGGTTTCCAACAAATACTTTATCAGCAGCCACTGCAGGTGTAGAAATAATATTAGCTTCTGAAGAATACGTCCATGCCGCAACTGTTTTATTGTATTGTTGATTGATGGAATAATCGGGTCTTGCGAACTTTTTATTTACATCATAATTTTTTGTTTCGATTTTTAAGGCTGTCCATGATTTCAGTGTCTCAGTTCCGGGTCTTCTTTCGGAAAAAACAATTGAGTCTTCCCGAACATCAACCAGATTATAGCCACCTATTACTGCTTTAGCCCGCAAATTTGATCGACCCATTACGCCGGGTATATCTTCAAAATTCATTGCTTTGTTTGCATGGCCATGACCGCACAGAACAGCCCATGTATTATGATTTTTCAGCCGGTCTGTTATTTCATACCAATTATCTAATCCATTATCCATTGGGTAATGATTCAAAAAAATAACCGGTTGCCCAGGTTTTACTTTTTTTAATTCAGCATCCAGCCAGTTTACGGCATCTCTGGGTACATGTCCATCACTCATTCTTACATAAGGCCCGGATGCACAACCTAAAAAACGAATACCATTATGCTCAAAGCTGAATTTATCATAACCAAAAACAGTACTAAACATTACACCGCCGCTTTCACTCCAACCCGTATCATGGTTACCCGGAATAATATGCCAGGGCACATCGAGACTATCAAGGATCTGTTTCGCCAGTTTTATTTCTTCATTGGTTCCTAACTCGGTTATATCGCCGGTTAGAACAACAAAGGCAATATCATCCATTGCATTGATATCTTTAACGGTACGGCGAAGGTCTTCTTCGGCTGCACCATTTGGTGAACCGATATGTGTATCAGAAATAAAAGCAAAGCGAAATGGCTTTATCTGCGCATAGGCAGTGCTGCTGAAAGCAAACAATACCAGCAGGAGGAAATTCTTCATACAGCAAGTTACTTATTGATAGCATTTACCTTTTTAAATTAATATATATTTTCCTCCATAATATTATGGCGGCACAAACCTGCAACTGTTAAAATCTACAGTAAAATATATTTTCAATAATTATTGAAAATTCGGAAACAGGAATGTAGCTTTGCTCTATGAAACTTACCGAAGCAAAACAGCATTTTATCAGTAGTTGGGGTGCATTTGGAACCCATTGGGGGATTAACCGTACGATGGCACAAATCCATGCTCTTCTTTTAATAAGTCCTGACCCTTTAACGCAGGATGATATGATGGAAGAACTCAACATCAGCCGTGGCAATACCAATATGAACATCCGGGAGTTGATCAACTGGGGCCTGGTAGAAAGAGTATTACTTTCCGGCGAACGTAAAGAATACTTTACCGCCGAAAAAGATATCTGGAAAGTGGTAAAGCAGATCGTAAAAGAAAGAAAGAAACGAGAGCTAGAGCCCATGCTTCAATTGCTTGACAAACTGGAGGCCGTGGAAGGTGATAAAAGAGATAAACATGTAAAGACATTTGTAGATACAGTAAGCAGTATAAAAAAGTTGGGCAAGCAAGCGGATAAAACATTAGACACCATGATTAAAGCGGAAGAAAGTTGGTTTGTAAGTTCGTTGATGAAAATGTTTAAATAACAGACATGAAAGTTTTCAAAGGCATAGACGTTTTTTTACAGACCGGTTTAATTCTTATCGTTCTCAGCGGTTTGTTTATCAATAATGAAGAAACTTTAAGTAGTCCAAACTATTTGGTTGCACTGGGCATTGTTCAAACCGTTAGTATACTGATTCATTTATTCATACAGGTAGAATGGAAAAAATTATCGTGGAGAAAAGTACACCATATTGGCACTCTGCTGGTTATTGTTGCACTTATAATCATCTTTAATTTAGAAAAGCCGGCTAATAGCAACAATCAATATTATGGATTAGGAGCTATCGTTTATACGAGTGCGGTAGCTCTTGCCTTTGTTATATTTTATTTTATCATCAGTTGGGTGGAGTGGCGAAGATTGAAAAAAGCTTCATAAGCTATGGCCGGTAACCCCGGCTTTTATTTGACAATGTACTTTCATTTTTTTCTGAAACTACAAAACATAATATATGAAAACGTTTAAACTGGTTGATGTATGGATAAATATTATACTGGTATCCTGTTGTGCTATTATATGCCTGGCAAATATTGAGTTTCTGTTTTACGCTTACTTTATTATAGGTGGTTGGCAAATAATCAGCATGATGGTGCATGGCATTACAGGCTGGTTTATGAAAAACCGAGGCGCAAGGAAGGTATATATTTATACGGTAGCAATCATATTGTCCTTTGTATTGTTGGGCCAGGTATTTACTCCCTTTCTTTTAATTTTATTTGTTTTGCTAGTGGGTTCACCATTACTGGCTATTATCTATACGCATATCTGTTATATGGAACTGCAAGAACTAAAAGAAAGAGAACAACTATCATTAAAATAAAAACATCTTAGCTTTACAGTATGACTACAAAAAAAACCCTGGTACTTGGCGCATCCGACAATCCTTCCCGTTATAGCAACCTTGCTATACAACGACTGCGAAAATACGGCCATCCCGTAGTAGCAGTGGGGAGAAAATATGCGCAGGTAGATGACGTAGTTATTGAAAAAGAAAAACAACCGTTCGATAATATTGATACCATCACTCTTTATTTGAATCCCACCCACCAGCAGGAATACTATGATTACATTCTCTCCTTAAATCCTAAGCGCATCATCTTTAACCCAGGTGCAGAGAATGAAGAATTAGCACAACTCGCTATAGCAAAAGGTATAAAACCCTTAGAAGCTTGTACACTTGTAATGCTAAGTACAAACCAGTATTAGGTCGTAGATAACCAAACACTTGTTCGAAGTTTTACGATTGCCTCCGGGTACTAGCACTCAATCTTTATTGATTCAACAACCGTTTTGTTGCACCATTAAAAAATTTTCACAAATCTTGCATTACCGTACCCCACTGACTACTGCAGTTGCAAAATCCTAACTGCTGAACAATATCCTATTGACTTTAAAACAAGTTAAAATGAAAAACCTTCGTACCGCCGTACTATGCATTAGTACCATGTTCTTGTACCTGAGTTCATCAGCGCAAAAAAATGACAAGCCGCCTGTAACAGAACCAGACTACAACAAACCCAGACTTTTCGACAACCTGCCGAAAACGATTCCAGTAAACATTGTTGAGCTTAACACATTACTTTCTTCGGAAGTTGGAAGCAAAGCCAGTATAGGGCTGTCTGCTGCTGCCAATATTAAGTTTGATGGTGATGTGGTTTCTTCTGCAAGTAAATACGGAAACTCTATTAAGAGTGTAGTTGTTCGTTCCAGCAATTTTAATGGCGCACAACTTACTATTTCCCGTACTACCAGCCCGGAAGGAGTTGTTTCCTATGTTGGCAGAATTATCAGCTTTCAGCATGGCGACTTGTATGAGTTGCAAAATCAAAATGGTCAGTTTGTTCTCGTTAAGAAGAACTACCACGAACTTATTAATGAATAAACCTTTTTCTATGGCTAAGTTTTTAAACTGACCCGTTTTTACATCCGTGTCCCGTTTTTGTACCTATTGAAAATCCTAAAATCCTCCTTGTTATGAAACTATTTTTAAAATCCGGTCTTATGATACTGGCATTGATCAGTACCCTGACCACAACCGCACAGGTGCCTATATATAGCAGCCACCCAAGTGCATCAGCTGTATTATTCTTAGACTTTGATGGCCATACTGTAACTGGCACCAGTTGGAATTATGCAGGTCCTATTGTTTGCGCTCCAACCGGGCTTGACAATACTCAAATCACCACTGTATTTAACAGAGTAGCCGAAGATTACCGGCCATTCAATATTAATGTAACTACCGACTCTACCAAATACCTGGCAGCTCCCGCTAACAGGAGAATGAGAGTTTTGTTAACCACCTCCAATAGTTGGTATGGAAATGGTGCCGGTGGTGTAGCTTTTGTAGGCTCATACATCTGGGGTGATGATACACCTTGTTTTGTATTTACTAACCTTCTAAATAATAATGTAAAGAATATTTCAGAAGCAGCAGCCCATGAAGCAGGACATACATTAGGCTTGTATCACCAATCAACCTACGATGCAAGTTGTAATAAAATTTCTGACTATAATTATGGAACAGGTTCTGGCGAAATAGGCTGGGCCCCCATAATGGGAGTTGGATATTATCAAAACCTTACACTCTGGAATAATGGACCCAACTCGTTTGGTTGTACCAACTATCAAAGCGATTTGGATGTATTAACAACCACCAACGGCTTTTCCTATCGCACAGATGATTACTCGGCCACTTTTAACCAGGCGAATAATATTCCATTTGTGTCAAACCAGTTTACAGTAAATGGTGTGGTAGAACGTAATACTGATCAGGATCTCATCAAATTTACCCAACCTGCTTTTGGTCGCTTCCAGCTAACTGCCATACCTTATAATGTAGGAACAGGAAATGCAGGGTCAAATCTTGATTTGCAGATCACCTTATTCAATAGTTCCCAAACACAATTAAGTATCTATAATCCCGGCACATTATTGAACTCTGTTGTAGATACCATGCTAAATCCCGGCACTTATTACCTGAGGGTTGAAGGAAAAGGTAATGTGTATGCACCAAACTATGCAAGCCTGGGTTCTTATGCATTGCAAGGCAACTTTACTAATAATACTACGCTTCCGTTAAGAAAGCTTGAATTAAATGGTGAATTAGTAAGTGATCGTCATAAGTTAACATGGCTGATCGATGCAGATGAGCAGGTAGTTGAGCAGATACTTGAAGTTTCTACTGATGGCAGAAACTTTGTGCAGGTAACGCAGCCTGCAAATGCAGACCGTTCATATATCTACCGGCCTAATTTTTCTTCAACTGCGCAATACCGTTTGCATGTAACATTTGATAATGCAGAACATTATTATTCTAAAGTAGTAACGATTCGTCCTGCGGGTTCAGACCCACGTCCAAAACTGGTTAGTACAATGGTTAATACTAACAGCGTTGGAGTAACAAGCCAGGGTGTTTATAATTACTTTATCTATGACTTAAATGGCAAAACAATAACCAAAGGCCAGATACAAAACGGCTATAATACTATTAGTGCACCGGGTATGCATGCTGGTGGTATGTACTTCATTCGTTTTAGCAATGATGCTGAACAGTGGGTCGAAAAATTTGTTCGCCAATAACTCTTTCTTGTTCTGGTAACAGAACATTAATCCGTACCCCTATTGTTTGTAAAAGGTTTTCCTGTAACTTAGGAAAACCTTTTTTTATATGCGTTGGAGAAAATTTAATGGCGACCTGATTGAAAGTCCGATAATGGAAGCTGTTGAAACAGCTATCAAAAGGGAAATCGCCAATGGCTTTCGGTTGAAAGTTTGCATCGGCACCGATTCACAAGTAAAAGGACAGGAAACAGAATTTGCGACCGTTATTGTTTTTCTGAGAGAAGGACATGGCGGCTTTATGTTCATTCACAACGAAAAAACCCGGCAGCAATTTTCTATTAAAGAACGTATGCTGACGGAAGTAGCAAAAAGTATTGAAATTGCGTATGAACTCTGCAACCTGTTTACTGTTTACGATGTGGATATGGAAGTACATGCAGACATCAACACCAATCCACACTTTAAAAGTAACGATGCGTTGAAAGAAGCAATGGGTTACATTCTTGGAATGGGCTTTGCCTTTAAAGCCAAACCTGAAGCTTTTGCAAGCAGCAGCTGTGCCAATAAAGTGGTGAATTAAAAGTTGTCGACCCCTTCTTGTTGATGTGGGATTTTATCCTGCAGGTAACCTCTTCTCCCCTATTTTGTTTTGCTTTGAATCTTTTTTCTGCGTAATAAGCCAATAATAAGAATAACTAAGAAGCCAACGCCGATAGCAATTCTTACTATGGCAGCTTTGCGTTGCTTGTCCCTGTTTTCCTGTTGCAGTTCTAAAATATAATTCGTGTTATTCTGGAATTGTTGCTTGCGCCGGTTGCTATCTGCCTGGTAGATTGCCGCTGCCATACTATCGTTTTTCTTTTTAAGCGCCGCAACTATTGAATCACTATCGAAATTGTTGATTTCTGTTTTAACAGTATCAACAGGTTGAGCAAAAAGAACAGTTCCTGCGCAGAGGAGTATGCCTAATAGTATAGCCTTCATGTTTTTTTTCGAAGCTAATAAAGGAGTGAAAAATTTAAATACCCGTTATACGGTATTTTATTCTGCTACTATAGTGGGGCCGTCGGTAGTAGTGGATTTTTCAATAACCGGGAACTGTACTAACAGGCTGCTGGCAGTACTGGTACTGGCACCTGTGTACATTCGCTCCATCTTCTTACTATCTTCCTGGGCAAGAGAGAAAGTGATGAGGACCAGCACAAAAAGAAGTACGACAATATTTTTTTCGGATAGGAATCTTCTCATAACACAAGGTATAATAGGCTGCAAAATAGTTCATAATTGTCAGAAAACCCCTACTATAAATAGGGATTTCTTTTCAAAGCCTTGTAAAACTACTATTTAGGCCTCCAATATAGTCGAGCAGTTGTTTCCTGCCGTCTCTTTTGGTGGCCGAAGTAATAAAATAAGGCGGCGGCTCTTCCCAACTGTCTGCCATAGCCGCTAAAAAGGCTTCCACATTTCTGGTAGTAGCACCAGGTTTATTTTTATCGTTTTTGGTAAATACCAATACAAAAGGCACCTGCCACTCCCCCAGTTTATTAATAAATTCAAGATCCAAAGCTTGTGGCTCATGCCGGCTATCAATCAATACAAATACACAAACGAGGTTTTCTCTTTTGCGGATGTATGATTCGATCATATTGCTCCAGTTATTCCGGGCTTTTTGGGATACGGTGGCATAACCATAACCTGGAAGATCAACAATATGCCAGGTACGTTTATCGGATGATACAATTTCAAAATGGTTGATCAATTGTGTTTTGCCGGGTGTGCCGGATGTTTTGGCAAGATGTGTTTTACCCGTAAGCATATTGATCAGGGAGGACTTGCCCACATTACTTCTGCCAATAAAAGCATACTCCGTACTGGCGGGAGGCGGACATTGCTTATAGGTTGCGCTGCTGATAATATATTTCGCCGAAACAATTTCCATGATGTGTGCAAGATAAAGTAAACAACTTGCTATAAAACTATAAACAGCAAACTCAAAACTATAAACTTGCTTTACCTTTGCACCCCATGTCTGAGATATTACCACATGACCATATCATACCCTTTAAAGATTCGCAGAAAACGAAGAAGGAACAGGTAGCTGATATGTTCGATAAAATTGCCGGAAAGTATGATAAACTAAACCGGTTCCTCTCCGCCGGAACTGATATTGGATGGCGCAAAAAAGCCATTCGCCGCTTTAAAAAAGATAAGCCTGCACATATACTGGATGTGGCAACCGGCACGGCTGATATGGCTTTGCTGGCCTGGAAAATGCTGTATCCTGAGCGGATAACCGGTATTGATATTTCCGAAGGAATGCTGGAATTAGGTAGAAAAAAGATTGAAAAAGAGCAACTTGTGGATAAAATCCACTTACAGCTGGGAGATTCCGAAACAATAAATTTTGCGGATAATACGTTTGATGCCGTGATGGTGGCATTTGGAGTACGGAACTTTGAAAACCTGGAAAATGGCCTGGCCGAGATGAAAAGGGTATTAAAACCCGGTGGCCAGGTAGTGATACTTGAATTTTCAAAACCACGACGTAAAGCAATAAAGGGTTTGTACAATTTGTATATGGGAATAGTGGCACCGCAGGTGGCCCGGCTATTCAGGCAAAATAAAGAAGCATACCAATATTTGAATGAGTCGGCTAATGCGTTTCCGGATCGCCAATTATTTACTGACATTTTAAAAAAAGTGGGCTATACTCAAGCTGAGTACAGTTCATTAAGCTTAGGAATATGTTGCATTTACTCCGGAAGAAAGCCTATATAAAGAACAGGACAACCTCTTTATTAGTAGCAGGTGCATTGTTGCTTTCATCATTAGTGCAGGCACAGTTTGAAGGTATTGAGTTAAATAAAACCGACCATGATGTAAAGCCCTATTATTTTGGCATTACCATCGGTGTAAACCTGGCTCGTTTTCAAACCGAATTACATCCCCGCTTTTTACAATATGATAGTGTGATGGTAGCAGAACCGGTAAACTCCGGTGGACTTACATTGGGCCTGCATGCAACGGCTCGTTTATCCAATCGTTTTGCACTTCGCTTCAATCCACAGTTAATGTTTATTGAACGCAGTATTTATTACAAATTAAAATACCCCGACCTGGATGGTGCCACAGAAGCTACCAAAAAAGTAGAATCGGTTATCATGTCATTCCCGATACAGTTAAAATTTCAGAGTGATAGGATTGGAAATTTTAGAGTGTACACACTGGCTGGTTTTAAAGCCGATATTGATATGGCGAGTAATGCCCGGTCAAAAAGAGGTGATGATCTGGTAAAGATCGGCAAGTATGATTTTGGTCCTGAGTTTGGAATAGGTTTTAATTTTTTCTTCCCCAGTTTTATATTTTCTCCAGAAATAAAGATCAGCAATGGCCTGCGTAATATTCATGGCCGGGATGAGAACCTGAAATTTTCCAATGTATTTGATAAGATACAATCAAGGATGATTGTGTTTTCGATTCATTTGGAAGGATAGTTTTTCTCTTTAGATGTTGTAAATTCATTTGACAATTTATCAAATGATAGATGTAATACTAAAGCCACTGCAACATCGTGGGCAGGAGTCTATCGGAATTTATTTTCCTATACACCCGAGAATTCAAGGAGCATTACAAAAAACCGGTATTGTAAAATTTAGTGGTACGCATAAATGTTGGTATGCTGCACTAAGTAAAGAGAACTATAATAAAATCTTTGCTGCATTAAAAGGGTTGGCTGTAATTGAACAGTCGGCGCTGCATCAATACCTGGCAGAAAAGAAAACTAAAAAAACAAATGCCGGCAAAATTATTCCAGCTATTAGCAGCGAGGCAAAGCCAGCATGGGTGAATAGCCGGGAAATTGTATACAAGAAAAAGAATATGGGTAGTGCAAATGCACATGTAATTCCAGCCATGCACCAGCACCTTAAATTAAAAGCTTACAGCCAATCCACCATCAAAACCTATTTAAATGAAATGTCTCAACTACTTCATTTATTAAAAGACATACCTGCTGACCAGTTAACTCCTGAGCATTTAAAAAGATACCTTGTTTTTTGCTATGAAAAATTGCAACTGAAGGAAAACACATTGCATAGCCGTATTAATGCAATGAAGTTTTATTATGAGCAGGTATTGGGAAGAGAAAAATTTTTTTGGACTATTCCCAGGCCAAAGAAACCTCAACTGTTACCTAAGCTATTAAGCGAAGATGAATTAACACGGCTATTTAATGCATTAACTAATAAGAAACATAAAGCAATACTATTTACAGCATATAGTGCTGGTTTAAGAGTGAGTGAAATTGTAAAACTAAAAGTTGCTGATATAGACAGCAGCCGGATGCAAATATTTGTAAGCCAGTCTAAAGGTAAAAAAGATCGTTATGTAGGATTAAGCCCCATTGTTTTGGATATTTTGCGTAGCTACATTAAAACCTGTACCCCAAGGCCTTTAGAATATTTATTTGAATCTGAACAAACTCATACGGCCTATCCAATTCGCACAGTACAGCAAATATTTACAACAGCTAAGCAAAAAGCAGGAATTAGAAAGGAAGTAGGTGTACATAGCCTGCGACATAGTTTTGCCACACACTTACTGGAAAAAGGAACAGATATTAAATATATAAAAGACTTACTAGGCCATTTTGATATTAAAACAACAGAAAGATATTTACATGTAAGTAAAAAGCAATTAGTAAATATTGTAAGTCCGTTTGATGATTTGTGGAAAAAGCAATCAATAGACTGGTAGGTGGATTGTCCTAACGACAATACAAAATATATAACATCAAAGTATTGATTTTCAATGCTTATTTTTCTTGGATGAGTACGTCTTATAACATAAATTTACTTGTTGGGCGAAATGCAGAACATTACTTAAATGAGTATAGTCTCTAAATACTATTTTTCTTCTCTTTTTATCATTTTATGGTGGATGTCACCACTTGAGGTCATTGCACAAACGAATATTGAAAGGATCAAATTTGAACTAATACAGTCATTAAGAATTCCAGACCATATTGTAACTATTGAAATGACTAAGAGGGGAGACACAGCTTCAATTCGTGTAATTTCCAAACCCATGGATAATTCAAAGGAATGGAACCATACAGCGATGGACACAAGCTATTCAATGGAAATATCTCGTTTCTCACAAATTGCGAATCTAGTTCAAAAAATATCGCAGAATGATATTGAAAAATCTAAGGTTGATGGTTTTGACGGATACACATGCACAATTGGATTCGGCATAGCAGAAAATTTGTTATACTATTCTGTTTGGTCACCTGACTATGCGACAAAAAAAAGAAATCTTACAGAATTTATGAGAGTTTGTACCCTCATTATTAAGACTGCCGATTTAAACAAGAGGAAACTAATGTAAAATTGCACTTCGCCCAACAAGGGGTTTGGCGTCATGGCGGCTTTACGAACATATCCTGATCGATATAACGCTACTCAGCTGCATATCCAACTTTACGAATAAAGCCCAGCTTAAGAATATATTCTCATCTTCATATCTTTGATCAGCACCAGTCCCGGCTTACGTAACACGGAATATCGCCACATCGCCAAGCCCGGACGTTGTACGTCACCCTAAACAGCATCCTACTCAAATTCATGTACCAAGACTTCGCCACCCGACCCCACGCTATTTTTAGCACATTGCAAGGCACACAAAACCCCGACACAAAGCCAACCTTGCAAAGAGCTAAAAATGCCAACGCACAGCCCACCCACCCCGGCGGACGAATTTCTATCAACATTTGTTCGACACATCAGCAATATAACTTTACTGAGCACCAAAGCCCACCCACCACCCAACTGACCAAAGCATTTTAGTTCTTTAGACTTAACTTAGCAATAAAACTCATAATTGGACACAGTATTTAGTGATATGAATGATACCAAACAAGTAAAAACAAAAAAACGGGTAACAGACCACGGAGAAGTGTTTACAAGTGAGAGAGAAGTAAACGCAATGCTTGATTTGGTTAAGCAAGAGACTGAACGTATTGATTCTCGTTTTCTGGAACCTGCCTGCGGCAATGGCAACTTTTTAGCGGAAGTATTGAAAAGAAAATTATCAGTAGTTGAAAATAGATACCGTTCAAGTCAACTTGAATGGGAGCGAAATTCTTTAATCGCAATTTCAAGCATTTATGGTGTGGATATTTTAGAAGATAATACTTTGGAATGTCAGGAAAGATTATTTGCAATATTTTCCAAAATTTATGTTGACAGTTTTGGCATTAATGCCAAAATAGAATTATTAAAAAGCATAAAATTTATTTTAAAGAGAAATATTTTGTGGGGTGATGCTTTAGACTTTACCAATCCTGTTACAAAAAAACCAATCGTTTTTTCTGAATGGAGTATGATAAATGAGAACATGCTAAAAAGAAGAGATTATGTTTTTAAATTTTTGGTAGAACAAACCCATCAATTCTCCATGTTTAATGACGAAGGAAACGCAGCGGCAATTGATGAACCAGTAAAAGATTTTCCACTAATTCATTTCTTAAAGCTCGGCTAAGATGATACAAACAAATTATAATCCTGATGTACTTTCCTGCCTTGCTAATTTGAGTAATGATGAAGTGTTTACACCACCGGGATTAGCCAATGACATTTTAGACTTGCTACCGGCAAGTATTTGGCGAAACCCAAACGCTACTTTTTTAGACCCTGTTTCAAAAAGCGGTGTGTTTTTAAGGGAAATTGCAAAACGGTTAGACAAAGGACTTGAAACACAAATACCAGATAAGCAAAATAGAATCAACCACATATTTACAAAGCAAATTTTTGGGATAGCCATAACTGAACTCACTTCTCTGCTTAGCAAAAGAAGTGTGTATTGCAGCAAAACAGCCAATGGCAAGTATTCTGTTGTGGACGCATTTGAAAATGAGCAAAGCAATATTCATTACAAAAAACTGAAACATACTTTTAGCGATGCAAAATGTACCTATTGCGGAGCAAGCCAGGAAGTGTATGACCGTGAAGATGCTTTGGAAACTTACGCATACAATTTTATTCACACGGACAAACCGGAAAAAATATTCAATATGAAATTTGATGTAATCGTTGGAAATCCGCCATATCAATTGAGTGATGCAGGGCATGGCAGAAGTGCAAGTCCTATTTATCACAAATTCATAGAACAAGCCAAAAAATTAAATCCAAGATACTTGACTATGATTGTTCCTGCTCGTTGGTTTGCTGGAGGTAAAGGTTTGGATGATTTTCGTTCTGACATGCTGAACGACAAAAGAATTAGAAGGCTTGTTGATTTTGAAAATTCCAATGAAGTGTTTCCCGGTGTAGATGTTGCAGGAGGTATTTGTTACTTTTTGTGGGACAGAGATAATCCCGGACTTTGTGAGGTAACTAATTTTATAAATGGAAATCAAGAAAAATCCGAAAGAACACTAAATGAATTTCCAATTTTCATTCGCCATAGCAAAGCAATTCCAATTATTAGAAAGGTTTTAGCAAAAAAAGAAAATGGCGGTAAAAATCTGAGTGAAGTAGTTTCGCCTTCAAAACCATTTGGAGTAAGAGGTCATCATACTCCATCTAAATCTGGAATTCCTTGTTATTTCACTCAAAGACAAGGATTACTTTATATAAAGAAAGAGGAATTATCAGACAGCTATAATTTGCTTGATAAATATAAACTTCTCATACCGAGAGCACCAATTGCAGGTCAAACAGACTTCTCCAAACCTGTTGGATTTTATTATGATGGTAATACAAGAATTGCCAAACCCGGGGAAGCCTGCACTGAATCTTGGATTGTAGCATTCGCAGCAAAGACGCAAAAAGAAGTAATATCATTTAAGTCATTTTTATTTACAAAGACTTTCAGATTTCTTTTGCTGCAAACTGTCGTTTCACAAGATGTAACCAGAGGAAATTTTCAATTTGTTCCTGACTTGGGGAAATATGAAGGAGTTTATACAGATGAGCTATTATGCAAAAGATGGGGCATCACTAAAGAAGAATGGAAATTCATTGATTCAAAAATAAAAGCGGTAGGCGAAACTGCAAATACTGATGCCGATGAGTAAAATGAAATTCTTTCCGCCACGACCACTAACTAATCCGACTATCTACGCTTATGAGTTGGTTGGTGTGGCAACGCATAAAGGTTTGCTCAAAATTGGTTTTACCGACCGAGATGCAAAAACTCGTATTAAAGAACAACTGGGAACAGCCAAGATTGAACATAAAATTATGTTTGAAGAATCGGCTATGAAGAAAGATGGCAGTTCGTTTACCGACCATGATGTGCATCGGCTTTTAAGAGAATGGAAAGTAGTTAATGCAAGTGGCGAATGGTATAAATGCAACTTAAATGATTTGCGTAGAGCCATTCATCAAATAAAAACAGGTGAACAAACCGAAGAAAATCGGGTGCTAAATTTCATCATGCGACCAGAGCAGGAAGAAGCTGTTAATAAAAGCATCCAATATTTCAAAAGCTATAAAAAAGAAAATCCAAAACAAACGCCTCACTTTCTATGGAATGCAAAAATGCGTTTCGGAAAAACCTTTGCCAGTTATCAATTGGCAAAGAAATTGGGCTGGAAAAAAATTCTGATTCTGACTTTTAAGCCTGCTGTTCAAAGTGCATGGGATGAAGATTTAAAAACCCATGTTGATTTTAAAGGATGGCAATTTATTGCAAGAAACGGATTGAAGTTTGAAGATGCCGACCCTAAAAAACCTATTGTGTGTTTTGGTTCTTTTCAGGATTATTTGGGAAAGAATACAAGTACCGGAGGTATTAAAACCAAAAATGAATGGGTACATGCTACCAATTGGGATTGCGTAATATTTGACGAATATCATTATGGTGCATGGCGTGAAAATGCGAAAGAATTGTTTGAAGCAGAAGGCAAAAAAGAGTTAGAATTTGGCGAAGGTGAAGGCATTGAATATTTTGATGAAGAAACAATGCCAATTACTACCAATCATTATTTATATTTATCCGGCACACCTTTTAGAGCCATAGCATCTGGCGAATTTATTGAAGAACAAATTTTCAACTGGACATATTCAGACGAGCAAAAAGCAAAAGAAAACTGGAAAGCCACAAACAATCCTTATGCTGCATTACCACGAATGGTTATGCTTACTTATCAACTACCTGACACCATAAGGCAAATAGCTATGCAAGGTGAGTTTGACGGATTTGATTTGAATATTTTCTTTACTGCAGAAGGTGAAGGACGAAATGCCCGATTCAAATATGAAGACGAAGTACAAAAATGGCTTGACCTAATTCGTGGTGATTTCAGAGAAACTACGGTTGACAATTTAAAGATGGGTGCAAAGAAACCACCTTTACCATTTTCTCATGCACCATTACTCAAAGTTTTGAATCATACGTTTTGGTTTTTGCCAACTGTAGCATCATGCCATGCAATGGCAAACATAATAAAGCAACGACAAAACAAATTCTATCACGACTATACAATTGTTGTAGCAGCAGGAATTCAGGCAGGAATTGGTGTAGAAGCTATGCCGCCAGTATTAGATGCCATGACCGATAATCCACTGGAATCAAAAACAATCACACTTTCATGCGGAAAATTAACAACAGGAATTTCTATAAAACCGTGGACAGGAATTTTTATGTTGCGAAATTCTTCCAGTCCTGAAACTTACTTTCAAGCAGCTTTCCGTGTGCAAACACCTTGGGTAATAAAAAACCCAGATAGCAAATCACCAAACAAAGAAGAAATACTAAAAGAAGAATGTTACGTTTTTGATTTTGCCCCAGACAGAGCATTGCGACAAATAGCTGATTACAGTTGTCGGTTGAATGTTAATGAAACAAATCCAGAAGCAAAAGTCGCAGAGTTTATAAACTTTTTGCCTGTATTGGCTTATGACGGAAGTACAATGAAGCAAGTTGATGCCGCAGGTATTTTAGACATGGCAATGAGTGGTACTACTGCAACACTTTTAGCAAGACGTTGGGAAAGTGCATTACTTGTAAATGTGGACAATAACACACTTGCCCGTTTGATGGCAAACGAAGAAGCCATGAAGGCTCTAATGAACATTGAAGGTTTCAGAAATTTGAATCAAGACATTGAAACCATTATCAACAAATCAGAAGCCGTAAAGAAAGCAAAGAAGGAAGCTAATGACAAGGAGTTATCGGACAAGAAAAAGAAAGAGTTATCTGATGCTGAGAAAGAATACCAAAGCAAACGAAAACAAATTCAGGAAAAGCTTATCAAGTTCGCTACTCGTATTCCCGTATTCATGTACCTGACCGACTATAGAGAAAGAAGTTTGAAGGACGTAATAACAAAATTAGAACCCGGACTTTTCAAAAAGGTTACAGGTTTAACAGTTAAGGATTTTGAATTATTAGTAAGTCTTGGCGTTTTCAATTCTGCATTAATGAATGATGCTGTTTACAAATTCAAACGCTATGAAGATGCCAGTTTACAATACATTGGTGTCAGTAAACATAAAGATGAGGATATAGGGCTTTACGACACAGTATTGAGTGCAAAGGATTATCAGGAAAGTTTTGTAAATGAAGATTAAAATATGAAAGCAAACGAATTACAGATAAATAACTTTTTACAAGCACCCAATGTGCAGTTTGTAATACCTGTTTACCAACGCAATTATGATTGGACAAATACCGAATGTAAAGAACTGCTCTATGATATTATTTCGGTAGAAACAGAAGATAGAGGAACCCATTTTATTGGTAGCATTGTGTTTGTTCACGAAGGCACTTACAGCACCAGCGAAGTAAAAGAATTGGTAATCATAGATGGTCAGCAGCGTTTAACAACTATCAATATTTTATATGTGGCTCTTTATCGCTTTGCCAAAGAAAACGGCAACACACAGGATGCAGAACGTCTTTACAATATGTTTTTAACCAATCAGTATGTTAAGAACGAATCAAGCAAATTAAAGCTAAAACAAACCGATACCAATTCATTAGCTTTTAAAGCCATTATGCTTGGCACCGATAATGAAACGAATGCATTTTCGAATGTTACAGAAAACTACAACTACTTTAGAAACATCATCAATGAAGACAATTTTGAATTGATTTTAAGAGGCTTGAATCGTTTGATTTTTGTAGAAATTTCACTTGAAAGAGATAAAGACGACCCACAACGCATTTTCGAAAGTTTAAATTCAACAGGTTTAGATTTATCGCAATCTGATTTGATACGGAATTTTATTTTGATGGACTTGCCACCAAAAGACCAAAACAGAATATTTGAAACCATCTGGAATCCCATTGAAGAAAATGCAAAAGATTTAGTGAAGCAAAGCTCTTTGGTATCGGATTACATAAGAGATTACCTGACACTTCGCAACAAAAAAATACCCAATAAAAACAAAGTTTACGCAGAGTTTAAAAGTCTTTACGCTAACAAAAAGGATGAAGCCTATCAACAAGAACTGGAAAACATAAAGTCTTTATCTATTCATTATAAAAAGTTTGTTAATCCTTCAACAGTCACAGATGCGGACATCAAAAAAGAATTGGAATACATTAATCGTTTAGAAATTAATGTTACTTATCCTTTTTTGTTGCAAGTTTTTGAAGACACTGAAAACGGTTTGCTTACAAAAGATGAATTAATTAAAGTTTTAAAACTGATTCAAAGCTATGCCTGGAGACGTTTTATAGTAGGCTTGCCAACCAGTTCTTTGAATAAGATATTTATGACACTTTATTCAGAAGTTGATACAGAAGAATATTATGATTCTATTGCAAAAGCTTTACTTAAAAAGAAGGGCAGTGCGAAATTTCCAAGCAATGAAGATTTAAAAACTGCTTTGAAGGATAAAGATTTGTATAACACACAACCGAAAAACAGAAATTATCTGTTTGAAATGTTGGAAAATTACAACAACAGGGAATATGTGAATACCAATAACGAGCAAATTACCATAGAACATATTTTCCCACGAAACCCGAATGAAAATTGGAACACAGATTTATCGCCAGAAGAGTATTTTGTTTTTAAAGAAAAATATTTAAACACCATTGGTAATCTCACACTTTCAGGCAATAACGGAGCATTGGGCAACAAATCATTTTTGGCAAAAAAAGAAATGAATGTTGACGGAAATGAGCAAGGCTACCAATACAGCAGATTGTGGTTAAATTCATTTTTGAAATCTATTGACACTTGGAATGTATCAAAATATGAAGAAAGACTGAATATTATTTATGAACGTTTCTTGAAAATATGGGAGTTTCCTGATGTGGAAATTACAGAAGGTGACGAATCGGAAGAACAGAATATTTATGATGCTGAAAGCCCAACACATAAAAAGCTTGAATACTTCATTTTTGAAAATACAAAAGTTGAGGAAGACACGGTTGCTCAAATGTATTTCTATGTGATTAGAAATCTTTACGAAAAGAATTCTCAATTATTATTAAGTAATCAGGATGTTTTCAAAATAACAAGAAACGCATCAGACTTCAGAGCAGCACAGGAAGTTGTTAATGGCTGGTATATTGAATCAAACATAGACAGTAATTCGAAATTTACCATTTTAAAGAGATTGCTTTCCTTGTTCGAAATGGAAGATGAACTATTAATAAAATACTCATCAAATGGAGAAAACGTATCAGAGCCCAATCGCTTTAGTGTTAGAAAAAAATATTGGCAACAATTATTGCCACTTTTAAATCATACAAATCTGTTTGCCAATGTAAGTCCTTCAAAAGACCATTGGTTAAGCACTGGTGCAGGCATTGGAGGGTTAGCATATACTTTAATTATTACAAAGTCTCACATTAGAATTGAATTAGGAATATCTACTTCAAGCAAAGAGAAAAACAAAGTTTACTTCAAGAAACTGCTTAAAAATAAGGATGCCATAGAACAAACTTTTGGCAGTACTTTGGTTTGGGAAGAGTTACCAGAAAACAAAATGAGTAGGATAAAATTTGAATTGCAAGATGTCAATTTATTCAATGAATCAGATTGGGAAAATATGAATAGCTTTTTTATCCTTTATCTTCCAAAGTTTGAAAACTCATTTCAACCCTTTATAAAACATTTGAAGTAGAATATAGTAACAACAATTAGCCGACGCACCA
Source organism: Chitinophagaceae bacterium IBVUCB2 (assembly GCA_002127295.1). Lineage (GTDB taxonomy): Bacteria > Bacteroidota > Bacteroidia > Chitinophagales > Chitinophagaceae > JJ008. The sequence continues at coordinate 127,339 of NFUV01000002.1, read as the reverse complement.
AGTCAGGCACATTTGCAAGGCACACAAAGCCAACACACATAAGCCAACCTTGCAAAAGAGCCTGCCTTGTGCCAACGCACAGGCAACACTCTACGGTTGGACACAGACCCACATTGTAGCAGACCGAGAAGAAGGGCGAACGTACAACAGGGGGTTTGCCAAAATACGGGCTGACGGAAGTTATCTTCGGCTTTTTGTAATTCTATTGTGCTTCATATCCAGCTTGACATTATCTATTTAGCTTTTTGTTGTTATCTTCATCATCAGTTTTTCAATCATCATCGGTTCCGGGCTGACGGAATACTAATTCCCGTACTTCGGCAAGCCCTGTCCGTTGGGCGTCATGTTATTGACAACTGACTATAACGGTTTTAAAATAGCCCAAAACATTAGCGAACTAAGAATGTCGACGATAGACAAATATGATTTACTAACTCATGAGGAGTTATTTGATGCAATCGAGAATGATTTAACAAATAGCAACTTCAAGGCATCGGCCAATCTTTTAATGAGCGCATTGACTGACTGGCCGACTTCCAATTTACGAGAACCAAAAGAACTTATCCTCGAATTGCACTCGAAAATCAAAGGGAACCTAAACTTTGACAATTTAGAAGGCTATTTGAAAAACCTTAATCCTGAAAAAGATGCCTGGGAAATGGAAGCTCTTACTGCGTTGCTCCAAATGTTCGACTTTGAAAGGAACAGTTCTGTTGACAAGACAATCGAACTTGAAATACTCGTTGCTCGCCTGACACAGCACTACAAGCAGAAAGATGTCAGAAATTAGCAAATATAAAAACACGAACGCCCAACATGGGGTTTGGCGTTATGGCGGCTTTACGAATATATCCTGATCGATATAACATTACTCAGCGACATATCCAACTGACGAATAAATCCCAGCTTTAGAATATATTTTCATCTTCATATCTTTGATCAGCAACATATCCGGGCTGACGTAACACGGAATATCGCCACAACGCCAAGCCCTAACGTAGGCAATGCTATGAAACAAACACTCCTCATACTTTTAGCGATAACATTAACAGTCACTTCTTATGCTTGCAGGTGTAACTCTCTGACATTCTCCGAAGAAATTGTTCAAGCAGACCAAATCTTTGTAGGAACTGTTCTCAAGAAAACCGCAGCGGACAAAGCGTACTACTTGTTCAAAGTCTCAAAAACGTTCAAAGGTGACAGCGACGCCAATTTAACTATTAAAACAGGTTTTGGCGGCCCGGACTGCGGGATGGTGTTTGAAGTTGGGAAAACCTATCTTGTTTATTCACACAACAAGCAAACAACTTGGTGTCGCAGAAATGCTCTTGCAAACAATAACGCTGACCTTAGTAAACTGAAATATTTGTTTGACACTACCTTTTCCGGTAACATAGGAAAAGCAATCAATCCTGTTTTGACCAATAATGAAGCAGAATATTTCAACGCTGAATTGTTGAAGCAACGTAAAGATTTTGACTTTCAAGGAAAAAAAATTGCTTTTGTTTTGAGTGGTTCTTTCATTGACAAACAGCAATACTTCAAAAATTGGGGCGGAAAAGATGTTGTAAATAATCTTATCATTTTAACAAGCGAAGAAAAGCAAAAAAGAAACAATTACGATGCCGTCATTGTTTCATGGCGTAAGCAAGGTGTAAGCAACGGGTATAGAAAACGTTTGCTTAGACGGCTGAAGTGAAGCACATGCCTACAACATGGGTATTGCTGGCAAGCGGGGCTGGACATTGAATCTTCAGCAGTTTGCAGCGCTGTACTCTAGTCCGGGCTGGACATTAGTAATTTGACTTTAATTTTTAACTTCAACAAAATATTTTCAATCAGCTTTTGTTCGGGGCTGGACGTTATAAAATATCCCGCCTGCAGCAATACCTGGCCGTTGACAATCTCAATAATACATCCTTCCCACATTTTGTGGCTTACATCCTCCTTCGGCCATAAGAAGACGGCCTCCTTCGGCATGTAACAGTTACTAGATTACGGCCACAGCCTGCTTATTATACTTATTTCTATATTCTATAGGTGTAAGCCCGGTTATTTTTTTAAACAGGTCCCGAAAAGCTTTGGTATCGGTGTAGCCCACATCATACATCACTTCATTAATATTCTTCCGGCTGTTTTCAAACTGTCGTTTAGCCGCTTCTATTTTTATCCGCTGAACATATTCCAGTACGGAGTTATTGGTAGCTAACCTGAACCGTCGTTCAAATGTTCTGCGACTGATGGCCGCATGGCCTGCCAGTTCATCGATCGTAATTTTTTCATGAATATTTTTTTCAATATAGTCCTGTGCTTTTTTTATCTCCTTATCCGTGTGATCTTTCTGCCCTTTAAACATGGCAAAAGCAGCCTGGCTGTTACGGTCAATATCAATTGCAAAATACTTAGAGGCAAGAATAGCCGTTTGGCGGTTGGTATATTTTTCTACCAGGTGCAAAAGTAAATTCCAGTAAGAGTTGGCACCCCCGCTGGAATAAATTCTTTTTTCTTCAGTTACTATGCTGCCTTCTACCACTTCCACTTCTGGAAACATTTCCCTGAATTCGTTTTGAAAGCCCCAATGTGTCGAACATTTTTTCCCGTTCAGCAATCCTGTTGATGCTAATAAAAATGCCCCTACACAAAGAGATGCCACTTCTGCCCCATTATAATATTTGTCCTGAATCCACGGTACCAATGCTTTGTTCTTTTCTATTGCCGCCGGCATATCTCCCAACAAAGCAGGGATAATAATCAGGTCTGTTTCCTTTACTTCTTTTAATTGCTTGTCAGGATGTACTGAGTACGAGCCATTGTTTATATGTACTTCTTTCTTTGCTCCAACAAGTTCCACTTCAAACAATGGCGGCTTACCGGCAGACAACAAAAATTTATTGACTGCACTAAAAAGATACTGAGGATCAGCAATGGCTTGCATTACTGATGATTCAGGAACCAGTATAGATACTTTTTTCATAAAACAAATATAGGAAACCTCTTTGTCGCAATCAACCCGTTAATATGTCATATACGCCACCCTTCCCAATCAATTATTCAAAACATCTTTGTGCTGTAAACAAAAAAAGCACCTAATTTTTTAGAAATGAAAGTTTCAGCAGCAATACCTGACACAACAAAACTCACAGAAAAACTGGAGCAGAGTTTTACTGACTTTGTAAATCTTGTTTCCTTGTTTACAACCTCACAAATAAATGAAGTGCCATTTGCAGGAAGCTGGACAGCGGGACAAGTAGCTCAACATATTATAAAAGCAACTGCAGGTATTCCTGATTCGCAAATTAAAAAAACAGGGCGGCCATATGATGAACAGGTAGAAAAATTAAAAGTGCTTTTTCTGAACATGGAAATAAAAATGAAGGCGCCGGATTTTATCATACCGGAAGAAAAGCAGTATGACAGAAATGAACTGTTAAAAGAACTTGAAGTCAACAAACTCTATTTAACAAGTATTATCAATTGCAAACCGTTGGATGAAGCCTGTATGGATTTTGAGTTTCCCACTTTCGGGTTTCTAACAAGATATGAATGGATTCAATTCATCCTATTTCATGTACAACGACACACTATTCAATTAAAAAATATTTTATCAACTCATAAGAAATAAACTATGGCATTTATTAATTCATACTTAACCTTCAATGGTAATTGCAGGGAAGCGATGACATTTTATAAAGACTGCCTCGGTGGCGAACTTGAATTGCAAACTATTGGAGAATCGCCGTTGGCAGATAAAATGCCGCAACAAATGAAAGACAGTATTTTACATGCTACACTTACCAATGACAAATTAGTACTGTTAGGCTCTGACATGGTTGCGAATAGAGGGTTGCTCAGGGGTAATGCTGTTTCGCTGATGCTTGATTGTAACAGTGAAAAGGAAATTAAAGATTGCTATGCAAAACTTTCGGCTGACGGAGTTTCTGCTCACCCTTTGGAAATCAGTTTCTGGGGTGCCTTATTCGGCGACCTGACAGATAAATTTGGAAATCACTGGCTGCTGCATTTCGATAAAAATAAAAAATAGAATAGCTTTAAGGTTCACTCAAAAAAAATTACCATGAGTATTTTAATTACCATACTAGCTGTAATTGGCAGCCTTATTGCCCTGTTTTTAATTATTGCATTCTTTACACCAAGAGAATTTAGTGTTGAAAAACAAATAACTATCAGCAAAGCAAAACAGGAAGTGTTTAATTACCTGAAGCTGCTGAAAAACCAGGAATATTACAGCATATGGGTAATGAAAGACCCTAATATAAAATTAGTGTACACTGGTAATGACGGAACAGTTGGTGCAACATCAGCATGGACAAGTGATGACAAAAATGTGGGTGTGGGTGAACAGGAAATAAAAAAGATAACAGATGGTGAGAGCATGGAAGTTGAAATTCGTTTTAAAAAACCTTTCCAGGCTACTAATAATGCTGTAACTACCGTCAGCTCCGCAGGCAATGGGCAAACGACTGTATCAAATTTGTTTTATGGCAAATCAAAATTTCCCATGAATTTTTCTAACCTGTTTATGGGAAAATTAGTAGGAAAAGACATGCAAAAGAATTTGGAGAACTTAAAAGTTATTTTAGAAAAATAATCCCTGTTTGATTTAAATAATAAATAAATGGCAACAAGAATGAACACAGCAATTAAAACGACAGATGAATACATAGCAGGGTTTCCAAAGGAAGTGCAGTTAGTGCTGCAAAAAATGAGGGCTATCATAAAAAAAGCCGCTCCAAAAGCTACAGAAACAATCAGCTATGGTATTCCCACATTTGTGCTGGATGGAAATCTTGTTCATTTTGGTGGCTATAAAAATCATATTGGCTTTTATCCCGCACCTAATGGAATTGAAGCTTTTAAAAAAGAGTTATCGAAATATGAAGGTTCTAAAGGCACCGTAAAGTTTGCGCTAGATAAACCTTTACCCTCAGGATTGATAACACAGATTGTAAAATACAGGATAGAAAAAAATAAAGAAAAAGCAGCTGCAAAAAAACCTGTTACAAAGAAAACAGCCAAGCCAACCGATGAGCAGCAAGTAAAAAGCTGGATAGACAAGTTGGATACAGCTACCAAAAAAGAAATTGAAGCTGTTCGTAAAATAATCAAAGCTGCTTCTGCCAAACTCAATGAAAGAATTAAGTGGAATGCACCTAGCTATTACTATAAGGAAGATATTGTAACATTCGGCCCTTATAAAAAAGACAAACTGCTACTGGTATTTCATCACCCTGCTGTGGTAAAAGTAAAATCTGAATTACTACAGGGAGAATATAAAGACAGGAGATTAATTTATTTTAAAAACAAAGCTGAAGCTGAGAAAAACAAAAAAGAACTCTCCCGCATCATCAATGAAATTGTAAAATCAATTGACACCAAATAATTATTAAAACAACTTCTATGCAAAAGATTAAATTCTCTACAACAATTAATGCTCCCAAAGAAAAAGTATGGGAAATATTATGGAACCTTGATGCTTATCGCAAATGGACAACTGCTTTTAGCGAAGGTTCGGATGTAAAAACAGATAACTGGAAAGAAGGAAGCAAAGTATTGTTTGTTGACCAGAGTGGAAATGGCATGGTAAGTATGGTGGCTGTTAACAAACCAAACGAATACATGTCGTTCAAACACCTGGGCGAAGTAACTGGCGATGTAGAAGACACCACCAGTGAAAAAATAAAAGTATGGAGCGGTTCTACTGAAAATTATTCTTTGCAAGAAGATAATGGAGTAAGTACTCTTACTGTTGACATGGATATAGTAGATGAATTCAAAGAAATGTTTGAAAAGATGTGGCCTATTGCTCTTAAAAATATAAAAGAACTGGCAGAAGGAACTACCAAAGTACCTATTACCATTACTGCAGTAATTAATGCCCCTGTTGAAAAAGCCTGGGAAACATGGACAGATCCGGCGCATATTACCAAATGGTGCCAGGCATCAGATGATTGGCATGCTCCTTATGCTGATAATGATGTAAAAGTTGGCGGCACCTTTAAAACTACGATGGCCGCTAAAGATGGCAGTTTCAGTTTTGATTTTGGTGGTGAATACACCGAAGTAACAAAACATAGATCTATGAGCTATACAATGGGCGATGGAAGAAAAGCCACCATCTTGTTTGAAGAAAAGGATGGCAAGACCATCGTAACAGAAACTTTTGATGCAGAGAATCAAAACTCATTGGACATGCAAAGAGATGGATGGCAGGCAATTCTTAATAGCTATAAAAAACATACCGAATCGATCTAACTTTTAAATACCTGAAAATGAAAAACAACATTCACCCCTGTATTTGGTATGATGGCAATGCAAAAGCTGCTGCTGAATTCTATTGCTCCCTGTTTCCTAATTCAACTATCACGGCCGATACACCCATGGTAGTAAACTTTGAAATTGCAGGTCAAAAATTTATGGGGTTGAATGGCGGACCTATGTTCAAACCAAATCCAGCTATTTCATTTTTTGTGGTTTGCGAATCAGACGATGAGATCAATGAACTATGGAAACAACTTGCTGATGGTGGCAAGATAATGATGCCGCTTGACAAATATGACTGGAGTGAACGATATGGTTTCCTCGAAGACCGTTTTGGTCTTTCCTGGCAATTGATGAAAGGAAAATACAGCGATGTAAATCAGAAAATAACTCCTTGCTTTTTATTTACCGGCAACCGTTATGGAAAAGCGGAAGAAGCTGTTAAATTTTATACGGCGCTGTTTCCGGCATCCTCCATCACCGGTATATTATTGTATGGTGAGAATGAAGAACAGGCTGCCGGCAATGTAAAACACTCCCAGTTTATCCTGGATGATAAAGTTTTTATGGCGATGGATGGACCGGGCAGTCATGAATTTGGTTTTAATGAAGCCATTTCTTTTGTAGTTGAATGCAGCAACCAGAAAGAAATAGATTTCTACTGGAATAAACTTACCGCAGACGGTGGGGAGGAAAGTATGTGCGGATGGCTCAAAGATAAGTTTGGTGTTTCCTGGCAAATTGTTCCTGCTGTGTTAGGAAAATTAATGTCAGATCCTTCTAAAGCACAAAAAGTAATGGAAGCCTTTTTGAAAATGAGAAAATTTATTATTGCCGATCTGGAAAAAGCAGCTGTAAGTTGATATCAATACATCGAAATGAAGAAAAAAGTTTCATCAACGAATCGACGGGTTTGCAGCGAAGGCCATATATTTTATAAGAGCACAGATTGTCCAACTTGCCCGGTTTGCGAAGCAGCCAAAAAACCCATTGATGGCTTTTTATCCCTGTTATCAGCACCTGCAAGAAGGGCATTGGAAAATAGTGGCATTAAAACAGCAGCACAGCTAGCTAAAAGAACTGAAGCTGAGATATTACAATTGCATGGAATGGGAAAGGCAACAATTCCTATACTGCGAAGCGTTTTAAAATCAAATAAGCTATCCTTCAGGAAATAATACCGTGTAAGCATGGCGACCATACAGAAAACAACAAAAGCAATTTCACCAATCAAACTTACTGCTAAAGAGTTTATTCAAAAATTAAAGACCTATCAATCGGATATTGAATTGAAAAAAATTCAGCGGTATTTTAAATCAGGCGAAGGAGAATATGGGCATGGCGATAAATTTATGGGTGTAAAAATGGGACAGTTGTTTTCTTTGGCAAAAGAATTTGAAGGAATGCCTGTTGTTGAGATTGAAAAACTTTTGGAAAGCCGGATACATGAAGTAAGAGCAGGCGGGGTAAGTATCATGGATAAAGAATCCCGTAATAAAAAGACAAGCCCGGAAAGACGAAAAGAGTTTTATGAATTATACATGCGCCGTCATGATCGAATTAATAATTGGGACCTGGTTGACTTAGGTTGTTTGCATATGACCGGCAGTTATTTATATGATAAGTCGCATACCATTTTATATAAATTAGCAAAATCGAAAAATATTTGGGAGCGACGAACTGCCATTCTAAGCACCTGCTATTTTATCAGGCAGCAGGATGTGAAAGATACGTTCAAGATCGCTGAACTGTTGGTAAAAGACAAAGAAGACCTGGTGCATAAAGCAACTGGATGGATGTTGCGCTTTGCGGGAACGAAAGAACCCAAAAAACTGGTAGCTTTTTTGGATAAATATGCAGCTACTATGCCCCGCACTTTATTGCGTTATTCCATTGAGCACTTTGATAAAAAGAAAAGAGAATACTATTTAGGCTTAAAGAAAAGCTGAAACTAATTTCCATTACATATAAAATGAAATGCTATGCCAAGTAAAATTTTTGTGAACCTGCCGGTTAAAGATTTAAAAAAGTCAATGGACTTCTTTACACATTTAGGATTTTCCTTCAACCTCCAGTTTACGGATGAGAAAGCCGCTTGTCTGATTATTAATGATGGAAGTATATATGCAATGCTGCTTACCGAGCCGATGTTTCAAACCTTTACCAAAAAACAAATTGCAGATGCCACAAAAACTACGGAAGTACTGATTGCTATTGATGCAGAAAGCAGGGAAAAAGTAGATGAGTCAGTAGCAAAAGCAGTTGAAGCCGGAGGCTCCATCTACACAACACCTGCCGATCATGGCTGGATGTACCAACATAGCTTTGCTGACCTGGATGGTCACCAGTGGGAGTTGTTGTATATGGATGAAAGCCAGGTTCCTAAATCGTAATGCAGGGCTAACTTCTAAACACATTGCCTGAAAGTGAAAATAAATTTTGCGTAACCGAAAGGTTTCCTATATTTGTAACCGATTAGTTACATAATTAAATTTTCACTATGAGACGGGACGTATTCCAGGCCATTGCTGACCCAACACGCAGAGCTATTATTAATATGATTGCCCATGAATCTATGAACTTAAATTCTGTTGCTGATAAATTTCAACAGAGCCGGCCTGCTATTTCAAAGCATATTAAAATATTGACCGAATGTGGTTTGGTAACTATTAAACAACAGGGAAGAGAAAGATTTTGTGAAGCAAAACTTGATAAGCTGAATGAAGTTTCTGAATGGGTAGAACAGTACAAGAAATTCTGGACGGCCAAACTTGATGCACTCGAAAACTACCTGAATACTTTGCAGGCACCTGCTAAACCAAAAAGGAAAACTCATGCAAAGAGAAAATAAAACAGTTGTACCTGAAATAATTACTATAAGGCTTTTCAACCACCCAATAAACCAGGTGTTCAATGCATGGGCCGATCCGCAGTTGTTAGCGCAATGGTGGGGCCCGAAAGGTTTCAGCAATACCTTTCATGAGTTTGATTTTACCGCTGGTGGTGAATGGAAGTTTACCATGCATGCTCCCGACGGAACAGACTATTTTAATGAATGCCGCTTTGTAGAAATAAAAAGTCCTGATAAAATTGTTCTTGAACATATAGAGCCCATACATACTTTCACAGTTACTGCCACTTTTGAGGAATTGAATAAAAGCACCCGGCTTAGCTTTAGTATGCAATTTGATTTGCTGAGTGAGTATGAAAAATTACATCATTTTATTGCGGCGGCCAATGAAGAAAATTTCGACCGTCTTGAATATGTATTACAACATCAAAAATAAACAACTATGTCAGCAACAACTACAGCAGATAGAGAACTTGTCACTACCCGCCTCGTCAATGCACCAAGAGAATTAGTGTGGGAAGTATGGACCAATCCTGAGCATGTTATACATTGGTGGGGCCCGGATGGCTTTACCAATACCATATATGAAATGGAAGTAAAACCCGGCGGCATTTGGCGTTTTATGATGCATGGGCCGGATGGAACAGATTACCCCAATAAAATTGTTTTTACTGAGGTAGTAAAACCTGAGCGGATTGTATATGCACACAGTTCTGATGATGAAAATCCAGCAATACATTTTCATAACACTATCATTTTTGAAAAACAGGGCAACAAGACAAATATTATAATGACTGCCTTATTCTCATCTGCTGAAGTGAGAGATCGGGTTGTAAAAGCAGCCAATGCTGTTGAAGGCGGCAAACAAACATTAAGAAAACTGGAAGAATATATTCAAAACAATCAACTTAAATAATACAATATGGAAACAACAGCATTCACCATCGAGAGAGTTCTTAATGCTACTGCTGATAAAGTTTGGAAAGCCATCAGCGATAAAGAACAAATGAAGCAATGGTATTTCGATCTGTCAGCCTTTAAACCAGAAGTTGGTTTTGAATTTCAGTTTGCAGGAAAAGGAACTACCGGTGAAGAATTTATTCATTTATGCAAAGTATTAGAAGTTATTCCCGGAAGCAAGCTGGAGTATAGCTGGACCTATAAAAACCTGGATGGATATTCTATCGTAACATTTGAGTTATTTCCCGAAGGGGAAACCACAAGATTAAAGCTTACTCATGAAGGATTAGAATCATTTCAGGAAAATGGTCCTGATTTTGCAAAAGAAAGTTTTATGGGTGGATGGACAGAATTGATCGGCAACCTGCTCCCGAAATTCCTGGCGAAGGCTTAATCCATTATAAATATAAAAAGATGAAAAATAAAATCTTCAATACTGCATCTTTGAATACAGATGTTGCTGCATTGTGGCTTCGTTTAATTGTTGGCGGCCTGTTTGTCTATTACGGATATTTAAAATTGGCATCATACGACCAGATACTGCCTATGTTTGGAGATATTATTGGCATCGGCTCAAAGCTTTCCTTTAACCTGGTAATTTTTGCAGAACTGTTTTGTGGCTTTTTTGTATTGATCGGTTTTGCTACCCGTCTATCGATCATTCCGATTTTTATAACGATGGTAGTAGCCTATTTTATTGCACATGCAAAAGATCCGTTTACGGCCAAACAAATTTCGCTGCTATACTTGCTTTTATGCTTACCTATTTTTGTACTAGGCAGCGGCAAATATTCTGTGGACAGATTGCTATTCAAAAAATAAAATATTGGTAATCCTGAGTTACAACATCCGAGAACAAGAACACTTCTTCGGCGGTCAGGGAGATTTTAAAAATCAAAATCCCTTCTATGCATATTCCAACGAATTCCAAAATTGATGATCGTAGAATTCATACTTGTAATTGGTGCCGTTGTTGTTTTTTGTTTCCTGGCCACTGCGTTTAGTTCAACAAACAGATTTTCTCTTAGCTCATAAGAGAGAAGAAATGCTGCCATGAACACATCTGTCTTCCAACCACTGCCAATATCGTATCCATAGTCGCCAACTCTGTAAGGTGGACCATTAGGTAAGAAGATGTTTGACCCAAAACTGCGGCTACTACTGTCCCTGCCTTGCTGATAATAGATCAACTTAGCAACGGCAAGCCATTTTGGTGCTGGCTGGTAACGGGCAATACCAATAAACTCACTAAAGTTGGCCATTAACGGATGCGCCAACGGTTGATTATAATGTGTGTAGTTAGCAACAGAATCATAATGAGAATAGGCAAACGGACGAACCCGGTTATGCTCCACTTGCAGATCAAGGTTACTTATATTAAAGGCATCAATGTATTTAGCGCCTAACTGAATACCCCATTTATTGGCCCACCACCCATTGTTAGCTTTTACTTCAGAGAGTAAAAACTCATCGAGCATCAGCTGACCATACAGTTGGATACGTTTTGGCAAATTGGCTTTGAAATCAAGTCCGATAATGGAATTATCAAAACTTCCATTTTGCTGCTCCACAGAACGATAAAAAATGATCGGGTTAAGATAACCGAAATCAAAACGGTCTTTTCGGCCGAATGTAACCCCTTCAAACAATCCGATGTTCAGCCATTTGGTAACATTGATATCTAAGTGATGCATGGCAGCATATTTCTTAGGTATCAACTGTGTAGCGGAAGGGGGCGTTGCGGAATGTAATTCCATGAACAGGTTCTGGTAGTTGAGCTTCCAGATTCTTGTATTGAGTTTTAAAAACAGGTTGTTGTTGCCAAAATCACTCAGGAACAAACTGCGATGACCGTTGCCGATGAAATTTTTATCGTATCCAAAAGCAACATCGATGTATTTAGTAACGTTGAAAGTGATGTACCCACGGGCATCAAAATAATCGTAGCCCAGTCCTTTGAAGGTTTTATATAAACCCTGGCCAGGTACTGCTCTCCTATCGGTTACCCACTGGCGCACATACCCCGGATCTCTTTCCTGGTTATCGGTAATATAGGAGAAGAAGCCGATCTTATTAGCAATTCGTCCCCGTACAGAAACGCCTCTTGTATTCAAGAAAAGATTTTCGTCGCTGTTTGATTCTTTTCCCAGGGTAAATTGAATGACCGGGTTAACTACCAGGTCGAAATCTTTTACATGTACTTCGTAAAGATTGGCAGGTGTTTTATAAAAGCTTTTCCCGATAGGCTTTTTGCTGAGGAAATTGGAACGGTCGGCTTCCGGTACCCATTCTAAATTATTAATGTAAAGGCTTCGCACATTATGCGCATCTACTTTGGAGAGTTTAATGCCAGGCTGTATCGTATAGTGATCTACCGCCCTAACAACATGGCGGCGGCTGTAGGGCTTTGTTTTAGAGAAAATAAAAAAAGAATCCGACCGGCTTTTGATTTCCAGTCTTTCCAGTAATATATTGGCTTTATCGCCTTGTGGCAGGAAGGTAGATTGAGCAGTACTTGCAAGCGGCAAAAGAATTACAAGCAGTCTTACAAGGGTTTTTTTAAATTGCATAATTCATAGTTAGATTCAGCCAACAAAATATGCAAAAATATCTGATAAAGAATATACAGGTTGTCAACGAAGGCCACATTCAAACGGCAGATGTGTTGATAACAGGAAATAAGATTGAGAAGATTCAATCAAGAATAGATACGATCAAATCGGGTTTTAAGGAGATAAACGGTGAGGGAAAACACCTCTTCCCCGGCTGTATTGACGACCAGGTTCATTTCCGTGAGCCCGGACTTACACACAAAGCCAATATTTATACCGAAGCAAAGGCTGCAGTGGCGGGTGGTGTCACCAGTTTTATGGAAATGCCGAATACGGTTCCCAATGCATTAACACAAGAATTGCTGGAAGATAAATATTCGATCGCTGCAAAAACTTCATTGGCCAATTATTCATTTTTTATGGGTACAGGTAATGACAATGCGGAAGAAGTTTTAAAAACGAACTACAAAAGAAAAGATGTTTGTGGCATAAAAATATTCATGGGCAGCAGTACTGGTAATATGCTGGTAGATAATCCAAATACATTAGACAGGATCTTCAGAGAAAGCGAAGTGTTGATCGCTACGCATTGTGAAGATGAATCCATCATTAAACAGAACCTGCAAAAAATAAAAGCAACCGGAAAAGAATTAACCGCTGCTGACCACCCCATCATCCGAAACGAGGAAGCCTGTTATGAATCATCTTTATATGCCATCCAGATCGCAAAAAAATACAATACGAGGCTACATATTCTGCACATCAGTACAGAAAAAGAATTACAACTCTTTACCAATATGTTTCCCTTAAAAGATAAACGTATTACTGCAGAAGTATGTGTACATCATTTACATTTTACCAGCGACGATTATGCGCAGTTGGGAAATAAGATAAAATGCAATCCGGCAATTAAAGCTCCCAATAATAAAGAAGCATTATGGAAAGCTTTGCTGGATGATCGTTTGGATGTAATTGCAACTGACCATGCTCCGCATACCTGGCAGGAAAAAGACGAGCCTTATGAAAAAGCACATGCAGGTTTACCGTTGGTACAACATTCTTTGTCTTTAATGCTACATCACCATCAACAAGGACGCATTTCATTGGAAAAAATAGCGGAGAAGATGAGCCATGCAGTAGCAGATTGTTTCCAGGTAAAAGACCGGGGTTATATCCGGGAAGGCTGTTTTGCGGATTTAGTAATAGTGGACTTGAAGAGATCAAATACTGTTTCAAAAGAAAACATATTATATAAATGTGGCTGGAGTCCGTTGGAAGGTTTCACATTTCCGGCCTCGGTCACACATACATTTGTGAATGGGCATTTAGTTTATGGAAATAGTGTGTGGGATGAATCACAGCAAGGGCAACGACTTAAATTTGACAGGTAAGTGCAGAACGCAGATTTTCATGATAATTTATCCTGATTTAATCTGTGCTTATCATAAAAATCATAAACATCTGCATTCTATCTAACTATGCAAATAGACAAAATTTCATTCAGCGATATTTCTATTTTCCACCCGGAAGAGGAATTTTCTATTTTTCATAAACTGAATTTCACCCGAACAGTAGGTGGAAGAGAGTGGCTGCGGAAATTCTTTAGTGAACCACATGATGATCTCAAAAAGATACTCGGCACTCAAAGAGTCATCCGCACTTTTATGGAGCATGTGAAAGACTGGCCGACTGATATCAGCAACGGAACAATATTGGTTATTGATAAATTTCTCGATTATGCATTAGACCCCATTAGTGAAAGCCCCGCTTCGTTAAATAATATGACCTATAAGTGGCTGCATAGCGAAGATTATGCAATGGTGAAATACTCCATGACACACTTCGCTGATTTTTACAGGGGCATTAAAAAGATAGCAGACCTCCTGGAAGAACTTGACTTGCCTCCAAATATTCGTTTATACATTGACCGCATTAATGGATTGTTGAAAGAACCTCCTTTACAAAAATTATCTGTATCAGAACCTGCGCAACGTTTTTCTACCGGGCAAAATTTATACTTTGGTTATCATCTTCGTGGACGATATAAAAATGGAACACTGGAATTGATCGATATTTATAGTCGCCTTGATGCCTGGTACTCCATGGCAGTTGCAGTAAAAACATATAATCTTAGTTTCCCTAAATTTATTGAGCAGGATTCGCCCCTGGTAGATGCAAAAGGTTTGTATCATATTTTATTACCCAAGCCGGTAGCGTATGATCTTCAAATGAACCCCGAGCATAATTTTCTTTTTTTAACAGGGGCAAATATGGCTGGTAAAAGCACTTTGATAAAAGCACTCGGCTCCGCTGTGTTTTTAGCGCATATTGGAATGGGTGTGCCCGCAAAAAACATGAAGCTGACTTTGTTTGACGGTCTGCTCAGCAATATTAATGTAGTAGACAATATTGCCAAAGGCGAAAGCTTTTTCTTTAATGAAGTACAGCGGATAAAACATACCATTGAAAAGATCAATAATGGGAAAAAATGGCTGGTACTGATCGATGAATTATTTAAAGGCACCAATGTGCAGGATGCGATGAAATGTTCGTTAACCGTTATTAAAGGGTTAATGAAAATGAAAAATTCATTGTTCATACTCTCCACTCACTTGTATGAAATTGGGGAAGAATTAAAAATGTATCCTAATATTTCCTTCCGCTATTTTGAAACAAACGTAAAAGATGAGCAATTGGAATTTAGTTACCAATTAAAAGAGGGCATCAGCAACGACCGCATCGGTTATGTCATCCTTAAGAGGGAGAAAGTGGTGGAAATGCTGGAGAAATTGTAACCCACCTCCTTCAAGTTTTGCGTATTTTTAATACTAATATTTATTTCATGAAGAGAGTTCTATTGGGCTGTTTTGTATTACTTTTTATTGCACCTGCTTTTTCGCAAAGAAGTATTGATGTGTTACATTATAAATATGAAATCAGTCTTTCAGATACAACTGATAATATTTATGGAATTGCAACAATATATTTTAAGGCTAACGAGCCTGCTGAATTTTTAGAACTCGACCTTACTAAAATCAACGGGATTGGGAAGGGAATGAAAATAACTGATCTTAATACAATGGAAGCTTTAGATATTCGAATAACTGCCTCTCCATTGCTTATCGAATATCTGCATGAAAATGACAAAGTAAAAATCAAGTTACCTAAGAAATTATTACCTGGAGAGAACGATACTATTACCATTGAATACAAAGGCATTCCCGGCGATGGTCTCATCATTTCTAAAAACAAATACGGTAATCGTACTTTCTTTTCCGACAACTGGCCCAACAGGGCACACAACTGGATACCATGTGTAGATGATCCGGCAGACAAAGCAACGGTGGAATTTATTATCACTGCCCCATCTCATTACCAGGTAATATCTAATGGTATGCAGGTAGAAGAAACAAATTTATTCAACAATAAAAAGCTAACGCATTATAGAGAAGATGTTCCGTTGCCAACAAAAGTAATGGTGATCGGTGTAGCTGATTTTGCTGTGAATAATGTTGGCGATGTAAACTGTGTTCCGGTAAGCACCTGGGTTTATCCTGAAAATAAAAAAGAAGGTTTTTATGATTATGCCATTGGAAAAGAAATATTAGCCTGGTATATAAATTACATCGGCCCATTCCCTTATAAAAAACTGGCGAATGTGCAATCCAAGACCATCTTTGGCGGTATGGAAAACGCCGGTGCTATTTTCTATTTTGAAAATTCAGTAACCGGCAAAAGAGAAGAAGAAGCGTTGATAGCACATGAAATAGTACACCAGTGGTTTGGTGATATGGCTACCGAGAAAAGCTTTGCACATCTCTGGCTGAGTGAAGGATTTGCTACTTATCTCACTCATGTTTATCTCGAATCAAAATATGGCACCGATAGTTTGAATAGCAGGATGAAGGCTGACCGGGAAACTGTTATTGATTTTGTGAACAGTTCTCAAAAACGAGTAGTTGATTTTAGTCCTGATTATATGCAATTACTCAATGCCAACAGTTATCAGAAAGGTGGCTGGGTATTGCACATGCTTCGCAGGCAACTGGGTGATTCTGTTTTTCATAAAGCGATTCGCCAATACTATGCGACTTATGCAGGCAAGAACGCTGACAGCAAAGACCTTCAAACTATTTTTGAAACCATATCAGGTAAAAATTTGAATGTTTTTTTTGACCAATGGCTTCATACTCCCGAAAACCCCAAACTAAATATTACCTGGAAGTATCAAGCAAAAGAAAAAAGTGTAGCTATTACGGTGGAACAATTACAAAACAAAATATTTGAGTTCCCATTAGAAATAGCTATTGGAGTTACTTCTGCTAAGAAGCAAATAAAAAAAATAAATGTTACTAAAAAAGTGGAGACGTTTTATTTTCCTGTATCAAGTTCATCTATTTCAATATCTGTTGACCCTAACACTTCGCTTTTGTTTCAAGGAACTTTGGCAGCCACAAAATAACCTGTGCTAACACTGCAGTAATACCAGTTAGTGGTATAACGGGAGTTCATATTTTTCTCTATCTTCAAATCATGCTTGTAAAAACATTTGGCAGTGCAGTGTATGGCGTTGAGGCCATTACAATCACCATTGAGGTAAACTGGCTCAGTACTTCCGGAAAAGATATGATGATTGTCGGCTTACCTGATAATGCCGTTAAAGAAAGCCTTCAACGAATTGAAAGCACTTTTAAAACCAACAATTTTACTGTACCCCGCACTAAAGTGGTAGTTAACCTTGCTCCTGCTGATATAAAAAAAAGTGGAACGGCATTCGATCTGGCTATAGCACTGGGAATATTAGGTGCATCTGAACAAATTGAAAACAGGGAGGCATTGAGTCAGTATGTAATAATGGGAGAACTGGCGCTGGATGGGGAAATTCGTTCTATCAAAGGTGCATTACCTATTGCCATACAAGCAAGAAAAGAAGGTTTTAAGGGATTGATAGTACCTAAAATGAATGCCAAAGAAGCTGGGATGGTTAACAACCTGAATGTTTATGGGGTTAGCCATATAAAAGAAGTGATTGATTTTTTTGAAAATGATGAAAAAGGATTAGACCCAACTATTGTTAATACAAGGGAAGAGTTTTTTCATTCGCAATATGATTTTGAAATTGATTTTGCTGATGTAAAAGGGCAAGAGAGTATAAAACGGGCATTAGAGATTGCAGCTGCAGGGGGGCACAATGCTATATTAATTGGACCGCCCGGCGCAGGCAAAACCATGCTTGCAAAAAGATTACCGACCATTCTTCCTCCGCTCTCATTGCAGGAAGCATTGGAGACAACAAAAATTCATTCCGTAGCGGGTAAGTTGCCGGAAAACTCAACTTTAGTTTCCAAAAGACCATTTCGTTCACCACATCATACCATCTCAGATGTTGCATTGGTTGGCGGGGGTGGAATACCGCAGCCGGGGGAAATTTCGTTGGCGCATAATGGAGTGTTGTTTTTAGATGAGCTGCCAGAATTTAAAAGAACGGTATTGGAGGTAATGCGGCAGCCCATGGAAGAAAGGAAAGTAACTATTTCAAGAGCAAAGATCGCTGTTGATTTTCCCGCAAGTTTTATGTTGATGGCGTCCATGAATCCATGCCCTTGTGGTTTTTATAATCACCCGGAAAGAGAATGTACCTGTCCGCCCGGCACGGTACAGAAATATTTGAATAAAATTTCCGGGCCCTTGCTTGATAGAATTGATTTGCATGTGGAAGTAACACCTGTTCCTTTTAGTGAACTATCCGCTACACGGCCGCAGGAGAATTCTGCCAGTATACGGGACAGAGTGATCAAAGCAAGAGACATTCAAGCAGAACGATATAAAGACAATCCAGGTATTTATTGCAATGCGCAACCAGCAGAGAAAATCCATTCTTCTCCAGCAAGTCCTTTAATGCAAACTGAGTATAGCGGGCATAATCAACCGGCACTTCATGCTCAGGCCACACAAAAGGACAAGTTATTAATAATTTCCCCTCCCTTTTTATCACTCTTGCAATCTCTGGCAGTATTTCTTCCAAATTAAAAACATGCTCTACTACTTCACTGCTGAAAGCCCCATCAAAATATTCATCGGGGAAAGGAATTTTTTTTCCGTCATACAAAACATCAATGGACTCATTAGTATGAGAATGACCTTCGCCGGCATAATCAACACCAATATATTCTGTAGCATTAATAAACAATGATTGATACGGCTTACTGCCACAACCAAAGTCCATGAGTCTGCCGTGCAACTGAGGGGCAAACTGTTTTATTTTTTTATACAATGCTCCCCTGGTAAAATAGAAGGCATTATTTAAACCGGGCCTAAAAGATTTTGGAACCTTATGCTGCATTAATTAATAATTATACTAAACACCTACTTGCAGTGCGATTGAATTCATGACGTTAAAACTTTTCGGTAAACATCCAAATATTTCTTGGCCGTAGTATGCCAGCTAAATAATGCTGCCTGTTGCTTTATACTTTCAATACGGTCGTTAGATATGTAATCCGATAAACTTTTTTCAAAACAGTTTCGCATAGTCTCCGGCTCAAAATCATCAAAATAGTAAGCAGCATTACCTCCAATTTCAGGGAGACTCATAAAACGGGATAAAAAAACAGGTTTGCCAAAATGCATGGCTTCTAACGGTGGCACCCCAAATCCTTCAGCAAAAGATGGAAACATAAATGCTTCGCAGTTCTTGTAATACCAGTATTTTGTTTGCTCATCCACGGGACCCACAAACTTTACCTTGTCTTCTACACCATACCTTTTTGCTTCTTCTAATATTTTCCCGGTGTAATCAAAATTATTAAGTCCCGCAATTACCAGCTCATATTCATTGTTTACCAATAATGCGGGAAGCACATGCAGATTTTTTCTTGGCTGCACAAGACCCAGCGAAAATAAAAAAGGCCTTGCAGGTTTATAGTCCGGTTTGTCAAAACCGGGGAATTCTGCCACACTGCTTCCATTATAAATGACAGAAGTGGCAGTGGATCCAAAATCGAGATGGCCGGCTGCAAACTTTAACGCATGTTCGGAGATGCCTACAATATGACTGGCCTGGTTTACATTTCTCTGCATCAATTTTAATGATCGCTTATTATATTTTGAATTGCCCGACTCTTCCACCAAAAAATTCATATCATGAATCGTGTACACAACTTTGGTTCTTTTATTAAAAGGCCGGTATTGAGAAATGCCGGTAGTAAGATGCCACACATCATATTGCCCCGTACCCGGTTGAAAAAGTTTGTGCCACCGTTTATGAGCAACATATTTTGGCTTGTCGCCAAATAGCCCAAATTTTTCTTTCGGTAAATAATAAGCCAGTTGTTCATCAGCCGCACTGTTCAATAATAGATATTCAGCCAGGTGGCATGAAAAAGTATACAATCCATTGTATGGATTATGACGTAGCCGATGCAAATCAATCATGTACTTTTTCATCTGATTATTCTTCAAATGGGGCTTTGTAGTAATCCTGCAATTTACCCCGAAAGCTGAAATCTTGTCATTTTTTACGAACTTGTACGATGTTTGCAGGCTGAAGACTTACAATTTCCCTCTCAATAATTTTTATGAAGATATTACTGCGTTATCTCAAACCTTACAAATGGTTGGTGGCATTGGTTTTACTACTGGCGGCTATTAACATCGGCTTTTCTCTCGTTGACCCCATTATTTTTGGAAAATTAGTTAACTTGGGAAGCTACCACCAAAAAGTGGAGCCTTTAAACTGGAATGATTTCCTGTTTACCCAAAAAGAATATGTAGACAGCACGGTTCAAATGGATAAGGCAGGTGTTGTAAATAAAGTTGAAAAAAATAAGACTATATATGGCGTAGTGTGGTTACTGATAGCTTCTATTTCTGTAGCCATGATAAGCCGAATTGCCAAGGCCTTCCAGGATTATTTTTTAAGCCTCATCACTCAAAAGTTTGGTGCCACTATTTTTACCCAGGGGCTGCAACATGCCATGAAGTTGCCTTACCAGGAGTTTGAAGATGCCCGAAGTGGCGAAACACTGAGCATTTTACAAAAAGTGAGAATTGATACTGAAAAATTTGTTTCCTCATTCATTAATATTCTTTTCCCGGTAATTGTGGGAATTGTTTTTGTTGCCGTATATGCCACTACCATTCACTGGAGCCTGCCGTTGGTTTATTTTGGTGGTATATTTTTGCTCACCATTATTTCTAATCTGCTGAGTAAAAAAGTAAAAACCATTCAGAAAAAAATTGTCGGCCAAACTACTGCCCTGGCCGGTGCTACCACAGAATCACTACGTAATATTGAATTGGTAAAAAGCCTTGGCCTTACACAGCAGGAAGTAAGCAGGTTAAATAAAAACACATTTAAAATTTTAGGATTAGAGTTAACTAAAGTAAAAAGAATCCGCAGTATCAGTTTTGTTCAGGGAACTTTCGTTAATACACTTCGTCAAATAATTCTTTTTCTGTTGATGCTGTTTATTTACCAGGGCAAGATGGATGCAGGACAAATTGTAACGATGCAAATCTTTTCCTTTTTCGTTTTTGGTCCCTTGCAGGAAATTGGCAACATCATCCTTACTTATCGTGAAGCACAGGCTTCGTTAGAGAATTTTTCCAATTTAATGAAGAAAGCTCCCGAGCCACAGGCAGCCAATCCAAAGCATCTGGGAGAAATTCAAACATTAGAATTTGATCATGTTGCTTTTAAACACCAGACTGCTGCACATAAAGCCATCAATGACATTAGCTTTAAAGTAAAGACGGGGGAAACTATCGCCTTTGTAGGACCATCAGGATCGGGCAAAACAACATTAATGAAATTATTAGTGGGTTTGTATCGTCCGCAAGAAGGAAAGATCTTATACAATGGGATTGACGAAAACAGTATTGACTTTGAAGCACTGCGTAACCAGATAGGTTTTGTAACCCAGGATACACAATTGTTCTCGGGTACAATCAGGGAAAATTTAAGCTTTGTCAATCCCGCCGCATCAGAAGAAGAGTTACTAGAAGTTTTAAAAAAAGCATCTGCCACTACTTTGCTGGCAAGAGCTGAAAAAGGGCTTGAAACAATGATTGGGGAAGGTGGATTAAAATTATCGGGTGGAGAAAAGCAACGTCTTTCTATTGCAAGAGCATTACTTCGCCAACCAAAATTATTATTATTTGATGAGGCCACCTCTGCATTGGATTCTCTAACAGAAGAAGAAATTACTGATACTATCCGTGAAATTTCTCTCCAGGGCGAGCAGGTTACCATTTTAATTGCACACCGGCTTTCAACCATTATGCATGCCGATCGAATTTATGTATTGGAAAAGGGTGATGTTGTAGAAACAGGTAATCATGAAAAATTGCTGGAAGAAAAAGGCTTGTATTATGCAATGTGGCGTCAGCAGATTGGTGAACGAAAAAATAAAATCTCAGTGGCGTAAATATGGGACTATTTTCTTTTTTAAAACTGGGGGCAGGAAAGATAAAAAGGGCTTTACAAAAAGGAGCTATCATAATTGATGTTCGTACCCCGCAAGAGTATGATAGAGGTCATATTCCCGATGCATTTAATATTCCGGTTGATAGAATTAAGGCCAGCATAGAAAGAATTAAAGCTTCTAAATTACCCGTGATAGTTTGTTGTAGCTCTGGCGAACGTAGCAGCACTGCTTTGAAATACTTAAAAGCAGCTGGAATAACAGCCCATAATGGAGGTAGCTGGCAAAATGTGCTTAAGATTATTGAATCTCTTTGATACCTATGGGTTCACTTTTATTTTAACAGTTGTAGTAGTTCTGTTAAGTCCATGATCTTGAAAAGTAACTGTCACGGTATAATCACTTGCTGCTGTAACAGAAACAATATGACTAATATTAAAATTATACGTCAACAACCCATGTATTTCATATAGCTGTTGCTTTACTAATTCACCGTTTGCATCATTTGTAATACGAATGCTTCCATTGTATAAGCCAAGATCATCACTTATTTTACCGGTAATATTTATTGCGTTTCCATTGGAGAATATCTGATTGGGTGTAGGAGTATAAATATCTATTACGGGTGCAACAATATCGGTTGGAGTTACTACATGCGGACTATCATCTTCACCAGTTGCGTCATCACCTTTTGAACAAGAAAAGCCCAGCATAGCTACAAATAAAATCACCTGGAATCTGCATAAAATCATGCCTTAAATCTACGAATCTTTTTTTTCACCTTTACTTCCCCATAAATCAGTAAAAAAGTTTGTCTTTTCCAGCTCTTCCATATCACTCAGTTCCCATTCAAGTGCTTTTGTACTCTGCGAGATTTCCAAAAGAGAAATAACAAGTGATGCCAGTAAACTCAGGAGGCTTGCAGCAAATACATAACTGGTAAACCCCAGCCATTCTTTATACACACTGTACATAGTAACCACACAGCATAAAAAACTAAATACACCCAGGGCCTGCATTTGACGAACCATGTTAATGCGTATGCGCAAAATCTTAATTTGTTGCAGAAGATGTGCCTTCTTATCACCTTTCATATACTCATCATGCAGCTTACGTATAAGGCTTGCCAAAGCAAGGTAGCGGTTGGTATACGCTAACAACAAAAGGCTGATAGCCGGAAATAATAATGCCGGAGTATTAAAAGTGATTTCCATACTGCAAATGTCTGTATAAAAAAAAGCCCCGCAAAACGGGGTATAAATTTGGAGGCAAAAGTTGCAATTTATTTATTACTAAAATCAAGCGGAATATTCGCTTTAACAGAAAAATTTCTTCCTGTATTAAATACACCCAACCGGCCTGTATTCATATTTTCTGCTGCATACTTTAAGCGGCTCAGGTGATTTTGATAAGCCACATTTGTAATATTAGTGATAGAAAAATGAAGGCTAAATAGAGTTTTCATTTTGCTATTTGTAATATCAGCACCAAATCCTGCATTAAGCAAGGTGTAACCACTGGTAGCTGTTTCGGTATCAAACCCGGTAAAAGCTTTGTTTTGCTTAAATGTTTTATCGGTGCTTGCTTTGATATATATATTTCGGAAAGATTTTCCCCCTTCGTTAAAAGTAGCCCGTAATTCACTGGTAAGCCTTGCCGCTGGTATTAAAGGAAGATTATCTGAGCCATCAATATTTTGATTAAATGTTCCCCGAACAAATGACATTGTATTTTCAAAATGCAACCAATCCAATGGGTGCGGATGTAAATCGATCGATGCTTCTACCCCCCGAAGCGTAGCATCCAGTTGATTAAACCGGAAAGCAGTAATATCTTCTCCATCCACATTCACTATGGAGTCCCCTCCAAAAGCTGATTCCAATTTTCTATAAAAAATAAAATCGCTGATATTGTTATAAAAAGCACTTACACCAATGCTAAAATGTTCATAGTCTACATCAAATCCGGCATCAAACTGCAGACTTGTTTCAGATCTTAGTTTTTGATCGCCGTATTCATATCGATTAGAGCCTTCATGTGCACCGTTACTGGCCAATTCAGCCAAAGTAGGTGCCCTGAAACCTCTTGCAATATTTGCCTTTATGGTAACGATGTCCGATGGTTCATAACTCACACCAACACTTCCTGAAAAATTAGAAAATGACCGGTTGAACTTTTCAAATTTAAGATCAGCGCCTTCAAAAAATTCTTTTGAATCTATGGACCGGTTGTCGAAGCGAAATCCGCCGGTTAGTGTTGCTTTATTAAATAAGCGTTGTGCATATATAAAAATACCAATATCGAATAAATTGTATTCCGGTATTAATGCTTCTTGTCCTTTATTAAGGTTCTTCTGTCCCATCCCATTTACACCAATAGTAGTATGCCATTCTTTGAGTTCTGGTAACTGCCATTGTACTGCGTAATTAACAGTACGCAGGTCGAAGAATAATTCTTTCTCAGCCGGGTCTTCGGGGTTGCCAAATTCTTGCCGTTGACTATTCTGGTAACCCAGGTTAATTTTTAAGCGGCTTTTATTAATTGCAAAATTGTTATCAAGAATAAATTTATTATGTTGTACTCTTTGTTGTGGTACAAATAGGTGTCTTGAATCTAAATCTGTATTGGTAGCAATTCTTTCTAATGGATTTCCGGCAAATAAAATGAATTGACCAGTAGCATCATCTCTGTCACCTTCTACTAAACCTAATCGTTGATCAAAGCAGCTAAATATAAAATGGCTATAGCCCCAACTTTTATTAATACCAACATAGCCTCCAAAATTTCTTTCATTAAATCTTGAGTTCAAAACTTTTCCATCATATTTATTTTTATAATCCCCGGCTGATTTATAAGTGCCGTACACATTCCAGTTAAATCCGTTGTTGTTAGCGGCAAGGTTAGCATTCAATGCAAACAAACCATTATTACTTTGATAGTTTGATAAAATATTCCCTTTGAAAGTACCTTCTGCAACGGGTGTATTGGTAATAAAATTTATAACCCCGGCTAATGCATCACTTCCGTATATTAATGAGGCGGGGCCTTTCAATACTTCTACTCTTCCAACGCTGAGTTCATCAATTTCAACCCCATGCTCGTCGCCCCATTGCTGTCCCTCCTGCCGTACGCCTTCGTTAACTATTACTACCCTGTTATAACCTAATCCACGAATAAAGGGTTTTGATATAGCAGGACCTGTTGAAAGTTGAGAAACTCCCGGCACTTGCGTCAATGCATCAATTATATTAGTAGAAGATGATTGTAATAAAGCAGTTTTGCGAATAGATGTTACTGGTACCGGCGTTTTTCGAATACTGGTAGCACCAGAGACACCCGTAATTATCACTCCCCGGTTTTCGACTACTTCTGCAGAAAGTTTGAAATCTTTTTCTGTATCAGTGATCAATTCCAAATGCTCAACTATAGTGGCATAACCCGCATGAGATATTTCAATTACATGGTGGCCGTCCGGAATATTGGTCAACACATATTTTCCCTTTTCATTTGCAATAGCCCCAATTTTATCATCAGTGAGGTAAACAGAAGCACCAACTAATGGCTCCCCGGTTTTTGCATCGGTTATCGTTCCTGATAAACTGATCTTAAGTTCAATACTTCTTCCTAAAAATGGTTCTCTTAATTTAATATCTGCAAACAGGGGTTGACCCGAACTAAAAAAAGAAATGAATAAAAGGGGAACAGCTATAATCTTCATACTATTTTTTGCTACTATGTTGCAAATATATATACAAATGTATCTTAGTTGCAAAAAATAATTACAATTTTTTGTAGTCTCCACATTTTTCTAAAAACATGATTCTATCTTACTTTAAGCATGGGGCGAACTTGTTGCACAGGTCCATTTTGTAAACGGGCATAATATACCCCTGTTGGTAAACCATTACTTTCAAATATGGTTGTATAAGTTCCTGGAGCATAGTCCCTGTCAATTGGCGTTTTTATAACCCGGCCCAACATATCTATTATTTGAATAAGTGTATGACCTCCTCTTGTGGTAAACCTAATCGTGGTTGATTCTGTAAAAGGGTTAGGTTGATTTGAAATTAATTCTATTCCCGATTGGTTCGGGTCGTTGGTGCCAGTAGTTGTACAACTGGCATTGTTGCAAATATCCAGGCTTTGGAAATTTTGAAATAAGATTGTTTGCAATGTGGTTGAAGAAACACAAAACCAACGTTCGAGTATAGAAGCATAGATACTGCGAAAATCATATTGCATTGGAATATTATCATTAACTGTAGCATTAACGGGTATGGGAGGATTAGTGCCAGTAACACCTGCTGTAACTTTTTTTCCGAAAATGAACATTGGTGCGGCAGCTCCATGATCTGTTCCGGTACTTGAGTTTGATTTTATACGGCGCCCAAACTCAGAGAAAGTTAATCCAATCACCCGATCCTGTATTCCTAAAAACTGGCAATCATCTACAAATGCTTTAATGGCATTGGATACGTTCCCCAAAAGGTTTGCATGTGTACCAGTTGCTGTATCTGTTGTATTTACTTGCAACGAGTGAGTGTCGAATCCCCCATAACTCACCATATAAATTCTTGTTTTCAATCCACCTTTCACAAGGCGGGCAACTATTTTTAATTGATCCGCCAATGAATTATTTGTTGGATAAACTCCTTGCTGCGTTACCAGGTTCGCCGCATCTTTTATTCGTGTTGCATACAAATTAGTTTGTTTGGCTACCGTTCGAATATAAGAGAGCTCCTGTCCCATTGGGTTATTAGGTGCAGGATCAGCAATGTTATTAAGAAGATTATAAAAACTTGTTGGATTCGTAATACTCATTCCCATACTTACACTTGGACCTTGCATGGTAAGAGAAGTCAACGAACCAATTTGTATTGCCAGCGGATCCGGCATGGTAGTGTTGGGATAACCCGTGGGAAAATTTGGATACTCAGTATTCAGATATCTACCTGCCCAACCTGAATTAACTACTTGTGTGCTTGATGATCCACTCATCCATATATCCGTTGCCCTGAAGTGTGAAAAGTTTGGAGAAGGATAACCAACAGCCTGCACAATATTTAATTTCCCTTCATTATATAAAGCCTGCAAACCCGTCATGCTGGGATGAAGGCCCGTACTGCCATAGCCGGTTAATCCTAATATTTTATTTTGCTCAATCGCTACATTCGTTCTTGCATTATAATAATTACTATAAGTAGAAATTGGTATTACCATATTTAATCCATCATTACCCCCATTCAATTGAATAATAACTAATACATGATCCGTTTCGATCGGGGGTATCATTAATGCCCGCATTAAAGGAGATTCGGCATTAAAAGCCTTTACTGAATATCCATCTACCACAGCAGGTAATAATGCAGCAGCCGGCACTGTATTTTTAATAAAATCTCTTCTTTTCATGTGTAGTCAGTTTATAGCAGATCAGGACAATTGATACTCTGACAAATTCATCAGGTATTGATAAAATGATTTCAACCGGGTGTTCACAATATTAAAATTGGCTGTATTTGCAGGATCAGCGATATAGGCGTTCCAGGCATTGGTCCAATAATAATCCTGTGTTTGATTACTCAGTAAAATCTGCTCTTTAATTATTTGCTTGGAGGCTGCAGATATAGGAACCCGGTACAATATGGATAACGCCTCATCAATTAAAAGATTAGGATCTCCAGGATTTGATAATGATTGTGTAAAAGCTACGGCATTGATGATTATCCTTTTTCCATTTCGGGAGTAACCCGTGAGGATCATTGTATCAGTAAACTGGTTCCGTTTTGGCAATGTATCCGAATTGATCCATAACTCATGAAACTGTGGCTCCTGGTAATAAGCGGCCCATCCAGAAACATCCGGTGGATCCCCAATATCCTGGTTCATTGACGCCAGCCAGTTCTTGATATAATTCCACATTCCATAGGCATCAGCATACTCTGTAGTAGTATTTGGAAATACAACACCAAATTCCCGTAAACAGCTTATCGCTTCATCCACCGGACTTTTTATCAAGCAGCCCTGGTTCAGTACATCAAAAAAATGTTCGCTTTTTAACAGCGCATCCAGTACTGGTTTTACCTCATAATTATTGTTTCTGAAAATAGTAGCCAGCGGTTCTATGACATTTGTTTCTGCAGCAGCATCAATTTTATAATACACAAACCAGCGATACAAACAACGACAAATATATTTTGAGACTTCTTGTTTAGTAAAGATCATCGTAATCAAATCATCCGTCTCTAATGCGCCATTTGCTCCTGTTCTGCCCGTAACAACTGTATTATTATAATAAGATGAGAACTGCTTATTAGTTTCATCATGTCTTGCTGCATCCCAAAAAACGGTATAGGTAGTCCCATTAATTCGCCAGCCTGTTAATACTTTGGCCGCTGTCTTCACATCATCTTCAGTAAAGCCTGCACCCGGACCTTTACCTAGTGTAAACAATTCCTGTAATTCTCTGGAATAATTTTCATCAGGGGCAGTTTTTGTATTCAAATAACCGTTTAGATAACGGAGCATTCCTGCATCGATCGTAACATTTTTTACTAGCTGTTTAAAATTTCCTAACGCATTTTGCCGTAATAATTCATGATGTTGATATACATAATGAGCAATTCCAATAGTGGTGGTTTCTGTTCCAAAATGATCTGCCCAAAACAAGGTCAATCGTTCCCTGATACTTCTGTCCTGGTTGATCATTACACCCGCCCACCATTTTTTAAATGAATTACGACGAAGACTATTCAGTGTTCCATCATTCGTGGGATTGTTTATCCAGGTAGCACCGGCTGCCACATTAGGGTCTGCTGTTCCCGGGCTATAATCATTTACCGGGGGTGAGGGTAATGCTGCTGTGGGATTTAGTAATTCATCAACAGCCTGGTTCATCGTCCGGCCAAGAAAATAATCTATATCCGATTTGCGGGAGCCAAACATTGTACGTTTGAGGAGGTGTTGAACCTCATTTTTTGTCCACGGGCCACTATAAGGATTAAGCCCGGATTGGGTACGGAAGCCTGAAGCCGACATAGCAACAGGTTGGGGATTTTTCTTCCCGGCCGTAAGAAAGTCACGTCTGTCCATAGCAATTGTTTGGTGAGCTTATGATGTTAAAGTTAGCCAAAGGTTTAAGCGAATGCAAGAAAAGCCTGCCTTATTAAAGCCTGTCCACAAATTGTGGAATTAAAATCGGGTCTATTTTTTGGATAATTCTGTGCTTGAATCAATTCAAAATGGAAAATGACAGATTTTAAAAAAGAAGGATGGAAAAAATCGACCCTGCAAGTTTTCTGGGGTGAAATTGCACCCTGTGATCACATCATTCAGATTTATGAAAATGACAAAGTGTTCTTAGATTCCCTCGAGGGTTTTATTGGCTCAGGTTTGATTGCAGGAGACGGTATAATTATTATTGCTACCCCAGAACATGTAGAAGCAATAGAAAATCGTTTAAAAAATCAAGGTTTTGATATGAATATCCTGAAATCCGAGGGTAAATATATTGCACTTGATGCTGCTGAAATGCTTGCTAAGTTTATGGTAAACAACTGGCCGGATGAAAAGTTATTCGATGAACTAATTACTGCTCTTTTTAAACAGGCACACCAGCATAATCAAAAAATAAGGGCTTTTGGAGAAATGGTTGCCATGCTCTGGGAGAAGGGGTTAAATGGTGCTACAGTTCATCTTGAATGTTTGTGGAATAAGGTTCATGAAAAAGAAGACTTCACACTCTTCTGTGCTTATCCTAAAATTGGCTTTACTCAAAACATAAATACTTCGATAGAGACTATTTGTTGTGAACACAGTAAAATTATTGATGGAAGTCCAAGACCATCTACTGAAGTTTTTTATAAAGCTGTCTAAAACTTAACCTGTTATTTTCATTTTTATATTTTTATAAAAGACTTTGCTCTTGGGATCATGACCTTGTAAAGCAATGGTACCACTGGAAAGAACCCGACCGGCCATATTAGGTTCTCTTTTTACATTATCGGGTTCAATATAGTCTGTTATCAATTTGTCATTCACTTTTACAGTAATGCGTTTGTCTTTTACTTTGATATGCATGGTAAACCACTCTTCATCTTTTGCTGGTGCTACTTTAACATCCTGAATGGCGTATAAACCAGCTGTCCGGCGCCAATCAGTATGAGAATTGTTTACCTGCACTTCATACCCTTTCTTTGGCCAGGAACTTTCCTGGAAGGCGGTATGAAAATAAATACCAGAGTTAGAACCGGGCATTGTCTTTACATCAATTTTAAGTTCAAAATTTTTAAACTCATGTTGGCCGATTGTGCCATCATAATAAAGATGTGCTACGTTACCATTCACTACTATCATTCCATCTTCCACTTTAAACGTTTGTGAATTGGCACCCACTCTCCAGCCATCGAGAGTTTTACCATCAAATATGGAGATCCACCGTTTTTTAAATTGATTATCGGAAGAAAAAGAAAAACAAATGATGATAATGCTGAATAACAGAATAAATTTTTTCATGTGCATTTTTTGTCTGGCTGAAATTGAAATTAAGAAATATCAGGAGGAAGAATATAAAAAAAACCGGGAGCGATACACTCCCGGTTTTACTTTTCTCATGTGAAATATTATTGAATATTTTCTATTATGCCGGCTATACCCTGTCCACCGCCTACACAAGCGGTGATCATTCCATATTTTTTATTAAGCCTTTTCATATCGTGAAGATTTTGAATGGTCAATTTTGCTCCCGTACAACCTAATGGATGACCTAATGCGATAGCACCTCCATTAATATTTACTTTAGAAGGATCAAGACCAGCTTCTCTAATTACAGCCAAAGCTTGTGATGCAAATGCTTCATTTAATTCTATCAGGTCAACATCAGCAAGAGTAAGACCGGTCTGCTTTAATACTTTAGGAATAGCTGCAACCGGGCCAATACCCATAATACGTGGATGTACTCCAGCAACAGCACTGCTTACCAATCTTCCGATCGGCTTCAGACCTAATTCATTCATCATTTTTTCACCCATCACAATAACAAAAGCCGCACCATCGGAAGTTTGAGATGAATTACCTGCAGTAACTACTCCTCCCGCAGCAAATGCAGGTTTTAATTTTGCTAATGCTTCAACAGAAGTATCAGCTCTTGGTCCTTCATCGGTGTCAATAATGGTATTCTTCTTTTGTTTTTTACCATTGGCATCCAGATAAATTTCTTCCACATCAATTGGAAGAATACCGGGTTTAAAATATCCACTCTTAATAGCATTGATAGCTTTTTGATGTGAATTGTATGAAAACTCATCCTGGTCTTCCCTGCTTACTTTATAATCTTTGGCAACTGCTTCTGCAGTTAGTCCCATCCCGAGATAATAATCGGGTTCATCTTTTGCTATTTTATAGGAAGGAACTGTTTTCCACCCTGCAGTAGGAACCAGGCTCATGCTTTCCGTTCCACCCGCAATGATACAATCTGCCATACCCATTCTAATTTTAGCAGTAGCCATAGCAATGGTTTCTAATCCCGATGCACAATAACGATTAACCGTAACACCTGGCACATCGAACCCCAGTGCTCTTGCGGAAATGATGCGGCCAAATTGTAATCCCTGTTCAGCTTCCGGAACAGCATTACCAACAATCACATCGTCAACCATTTTACCTTCTAACTGGGGTACTGTTGCCATTAATCCTTTAATCACTTCTACCGCCAAATCATCCGGACGATAAAAACGAAAACCTCCCCGCTTTGCTTTTCCTACTGCTGTTCTGTACCCGGCAATTATATATGCTTCCTGCATAAAAAAAATTTAATTGTTTGCTGTCTATGGTTATCAAACTCTGATTCTAACCATAAATCAAAGTTAGTTGTTTATGCAACTTTCTATACCAAAATTAATGGATTCAGTTATCCGGAAAAAAAGTTTTTGGTTTCCGTTGCTGATAGGGTTTCTTTGGAAAAAATTAAACCATGAAAAACCTGATACTGAGTGTTATCGTATTGATTTTCTGCGCTTGTGGTGCTTCTAAAGACAAAAAAGCTGATGCCCCAGATAATGTTTCGCTGGAGAGCAGGTTAGCCTCATTTATGAAAGCTAATGACAACATGAACATAGAGGAAATGGCAGATTATCTTTATCCCAAGTTGTTTACCATCGCTCCTAAGGCAGATTTAATAAAAAGCATGCAAGAAACTTTTAATGGCGATGAAATGAAAGTTGAGCTTGATGAGGTAAAGGTTGATACGCTTTACCCGGTATTTGAGTCTGGCGAAGGGAAATATGCAAAAGTCAAATACTCTATGATCATGCGAATGAATTTTATAAATACCGCCGACAGCACTGCCTATAATAAAGAGATGCTTAAAAATATCATGCAATCGATGGCTGCAGAGTATGGTGCAGAAAATATTAGTCTTGATGAAAAAGGCATTATAAGTATCAAAGAGAAAAGTGTAATGGTTGCTGTTAAAGATGAATATGCCAAAGAATGGTCCTTTGTAGAATTAAAGGAAAATGATCCTATGACAGATAAATTATTTACGAAAGAGCTGTTGGCAAAGCTGGCAACATATAACTAACCTATACCCGAGTTGATGTATAAAATTATACGAAATATTCTTTTCTTATTTCCGGCGGAGGGGGTTCATTATTTTGCCATGAACAATTTGAAATTGCTTTGTAAGCTTGGTTTTAAAAAGCTGCTTGCTGCAAGCTATTCGCCTCTGCACACTAAATCTACCACCAGCTTGGGTGGTTTAAATTTTAAAAATCCTGTAGGGCTGGGGGCTGGCTTTGATAAGAATGCCAAATATTTGAACGAGTTGGAAGCACTTGGTTTTGGTTTTGTAGAAATAGGAACCGTAACGCCGCTGCCGCAAGCCGGCAATGATAAACCAAGATTATTTCGGTTGCCACAAGACAAAGCGCTGATCAACCGGATGGGATTTAATAATGATGGGGTGAAAATAGTTGCGGGTAGACTTCGCCAATGGTCAGTAGAAAATCCTAAATCTAACCACTCACCTTCACGAATGATTATTGGCGGAAATATTGGTAAAAATAAAGTAACCCCTAATGAAGACGCCTGGAAGGATTATGAAATATGCTTCAAGGAATTACATCCTTATGTTGACTATTTTGTAGTGAATGTTAGTTCTCCTAATACTCCCGGATTAAGAGAGTTACAGGAAAAAGGATCCCTGCGAAAAATTTTATCGCATCTTCAAACCATTAATGCAACGCAGCATGATCCCAAACCACTGTTATTAAAAATTGCACCGGATCTTACACAAGAACAAATCGACGATGTGATTGATCTGGCATTGGAAATTAAGTTAGATGGATTGGTTGCCACGAATACTACTATTAGCCGTGACAAGCTGCAAACTACTAATCACAAACTTCAAATGATTGGAGCCGGTGGTTTAAGTGGGTTACCAGTAAAGCAACGAAGTACTGAAGTTGTAAAATACATTTGTAGCAAAACAAAAGGAAAAATCCCTGTTATCGCATCTGGCGGTATTTTTGTAGCAGCAGATGCCAAAGAGAAACTAGATGCCGGCGCTGTTTTAGTGCAGGTATGGACAGGTTTTATTTACGAAGGACCTGCTATTGTAAAACGAATTTGCAAATCACTTTAAGTTAAAATAATGGAGCATTTATTGACATCGGAGAGTATTATCAGTTTTCTTATTCTTGTTGTACTGGAAGTTGTATTGGGAATTGACAATGTGATTTTCGTAAGCATTATCATGAACCGGCTGAAGGATAAGAAACAGCAAACTAAAGCCCGCCGCTATTGGATGGTATTGGGAATTATTATGCGCAGTTTATTACTGATGGGACTTGGATGGTTGCTGGCACAAAAAGGAAAAGCGGTATTTACCATTGCCGGTAAAGGATTTGACCTGGCCAGTATTGTAATGCTGGCGGGTGGTTTATTCCTTATATATAAATCGGTGATGGAAATTCACCACAAGCTGGAAGGGGAAGATCCCAATGAGACAATGAAAAATCAAAAAGCCCTTTCGTTTGGAAAAGCGATTGGACAGATCGTACTCATTGATGCCGTTTTTTCATTCGACAGTGTGATCACTGCCGGTGGTACTACCAAGCATGTAGAAATAATGATAGCAGCTGTAGTAATAGCCATGACGATCATGTTTCTGTTCAGCGGAAAAATTTCTGGTTTCATTCATAAGCATCCCACCTTAAAGATGCTGGCACTTTCATTTTTAGTAATGATTGGACTCAGTTTGATCATGGAAGGTTGGGATGCCGATGCGGCGCATGAATTAAAATTGAAAAATTATATCTACTTCGGTATGGCCTTCTCCTTTATTGTTGAAATGCTGAACATGACCATGATGAGCAAGGCCAAAAAGACAAAAGCTCATGTGGTGAAATTGAACGAGCCAGTGCTTGATGAGCATGAAACTAATGAAGGCGATATGGCGAAATAAAAAACCGGGCATCTGCACTATGCAAGACACCCAGCCAAATAGGTATTAATATGTTATAATGGTATTTTACTACCTCAGATATATCTGAAAATTTTATTGTCGGATTGATTTACAATTGTCATTTTGTTATTTGTATCCTTGTTAATGTTTAAATATTTTCTGTGTATGCATTTCACCATTACTAGAATATTGCAACCAGTATATGCCGTTTGAAAAACCCTTCATATCAATAGTCATAGTTTGAGTGTATACGGCATTTTGCTGTAAAAGTTTACCCTGAGCATCAAAAATCCGGAGCATCCCTCCCAGTTTTAACCCTCCTATTACCAGTTGATCATTTACCGGATTAGGATATACAGTTAACACCCCATTTTCCTGTCGGCTTAGCTTCAAAATGGCGGAGTATTTAAATTGGCCATCGATATCTACGGATTTCAGACGGTAATAAACAACCGACTGAGTATTGAAAATAGCCGGGTCAGTTAATGAGTACAAAGAGCCGCCGGCAGCGATAGTTCCTATACTAATAAAATCGATTCCGTTTTTACTACGCTGTATTTCAAAATGACTAACGTTTACTTCATTTGCTGTTCGCCATTGTAAAACCGCATTATTGTTTTGCCGGTTACCAGTAAAAGAAAGAATGGTCAATGGTAGCGGAGCAGAAAGGGTGATCACAGCATCAGGCACACCTGGCAGATCTTCAATATTACCTACGAGGTCGCTGGCCACAGAAAAGAATTTGTAGGTATTACCAAAAGCCCCGTTAATCCGGATAGAATCAGTAGGTGTATTGCGTAATATCTTGCGGGTAATAGTATCGTTAATAATTGCATAGATATCATAACCCAAGATTCCTGCATGATTATCATTTCCACTCCATCTTAATAAAAATGTAGTATCGTTCAAAACGGTGGGAAGTGGTAACACCTGGCTGGATGGTTTTTCTATGTCTACTGTATTTTTCCAGACGTTTGTGAAAATGGGTGCATTCTCATCAAAAACTATCTTGGCTGTGTTCATTACTTGCTGCAGGTGAGGCCGATTCGCCAGAGGTTGAACACTGAACGAAACAAAACCCTCACCTTCCGGTGATTGCTGGTTAGGGTTCAGAAACCCGTCATCTGGATCGGCAACCAGTTCCCTTGTCACAGGATCAAGCGATTCAAAGAGCCAGGATAAAGTATGAAGTACCGTATCCAGTTTTGCGGTGAACCGTACAATGGTATTTTTAGCTGGCCGGAGATCTATCTCCTGGACATAACTTTCGCTTCCGCCTAATACCTGGTAAGTAGAATCGGCAAAGCCAAACCCGGTAAAGCGTAGGGTTGACAAATCAAAAAAGTTGATGTCAAGGGTATCAATGATCCGTACTTCCGATGCTGGTGCAGTAGCAGTATTGATATTTTCAAACCGGATCAGGTACTGCAGAGTACTTTCTTTATCAATAAAATTATCCGTTGTAATTCCAAGCGGACCGGTCTTATCATTGGGGTCCATTGAAGAGACATCCTTTATAAAGAATCGTTCAATACTTTTTGGAGGACTAGCAAAAGCTGTAAAACAGCTGCCGGGTATGGTAACAGGAATTGCCGTAAGTTTTAAAAAAGGATTATTTGGCATCTCCCCATTTAGAATTGAAGCTGTAATCCCGAGTAATTCACCGGCCCATTCCGAGACAGCATCTTCCGCTACCAGCTTAGCCTTCGACTTCATGATACCTCCTGTTGAACAGAAGATAGTGCTGGCAGCATCTGCCATGACGTTGAAAACATCCGCTATATACTTTTTCCCGTCCCCACCCCGGTTGCGGTTTCCTACAGCATCTCTTCCCAGATTTCCTAAGGCGCAACCCAAGCTTCCTGCACTAACCAGGCAACTGGCTCCGGGGAACTGCCCCAAAATATCCAAAATGCAATTCATTCCGTCACCCAAGAAATCACAGGATGTCTCAGTCCGATTTAATCCCAGTTGCACAAGCTGTGCCGAATCATACCAGGGTCTTAAAAGCGAAGCCACTATCAACTTATCCCCCAATGTTGTACCACGCATATAAAACTCAATCGTTTCTGTACTCTGAGCCGCCACCACTGGAATGAGGAACATCCCGAGCCACATAGAATCGCTACTGGCTGAGTTATACGCCATGTAAAAATCATGTACAAATGCGCTGTCCCTCATCAATTGACTGAGTGAATCAGAAATCACCCGGTTTGACAACCTGGCAATTTCATTATTCGGATTCATTGCAATGAGAACAGGCACTCCGAAATAATTGACATTACTCGGATTCGTTATGGTTACCTGGTATGGTTGAAACCGGTTTATGAGCCTCCGCGAAGGTCCTGAAACCTGGATTGTGAGTGAATCATTCCGGACAGGCTCCATCTCGAGACTGTTTACCAGCGTATCCGTGAAAGAACCTGAGTTGATGATAACATCATACATACCCAGTGGTTCATTTTGCAGCAAGAAACTACCTTGAACCATACCACTGTCATTCACAGCTGTTGATTCTGCAAATATGATATGCGTACCTTTTTTAAGAACCATTTGTGCAGTAGTAAAAGGAAAGCCCCCTTTTGCGATCACTATCTGAAATTGGCTGTTTGCAATCTTCCCTGGCAATACTTTCTGTATTCCTTTGTAAAGAATTTCGGTTGAGGCTGTATCCGTACCACAGCTATTTTCTCCAATAAGACGAACATTAAAATTGCCAGGAGTAGTATAAGTATGTGATGGGTTACGTTGCGTAGATGTTGTACCATCACCAAAATCCCAAATAACGTTACTAACATTACTTAAGGTAGAAGAAAAAAAGACTTTCCGCTGTTCACGGAGATGTGTAAAGTTTACATCGGGCAAAGGCGGTGTTTCGTAACTGTATTTCAAAACGAGAAAGCCAGGACTAACCGAACTGATACATCCAAACTTTACGGGAGGGACGCCAGTTCCAGCCATCCCTCCTAAAGCAAAAGCCCCATCAGCCAGTAACTCCAGATCGTTGGCCCTGTCTGTTGTATTATTAGTACCTAAGCCCATGCCTGTTAACAGTGTACCTGCCGGAGAAATCGCTGCAGTAAAAATATTTCCGTTAAAGCTGTTAGTGGGAAAACTGATAGAACCAAGTGTAGTTATATCAGTATACATTCCCAGCATTGCAATATTTCCATTGTTGTCAAGTGAAAGATCAAAAAAGTTGTTGGTACTGTTGGCGCAGCTGATATTATAAGCCCAAACAGGTGTAGCCTGAGAATCGAACTTCAAGAGAGCATGAAAAGCAGAACCATTGAGTAAGTGTAAAATGGTACTGCTGCCAAAAGTGTTCGTATAGCTGGAAGGAAAATTAACCGCCATGTAAACATTATGATCAGCATCAACGATAGCTGACCTTGGCCTTATAGTGGCCCCTGCATTCATTCCCCAGGCATAATTCCGTATAAGATTTGAGTTGGTATCAATCAAAGTAGCAATTGCATAAGTACCGCTTCCGCTATTAACCGTTACTCCATCATAGGTATAATTTCCGGTGCAGTTCTGCGAGAATATAATATTTCCATGCGGAGTTATCTCCAGGCTTGTTTCTGGAGATGTAAGAATTATATTGTTTGGATTAATACTTCCTGTGATTGGTTTACTCCAAATAATACCCCCATCTAAATTAAATTTAAAAAGTGTATTCACACTTTTGCGGGCATAGATTGAGCCATTATAGCATTTCATATCGAATACATTCATACCTGTTGTCAATACTGCTTCAAAACTTCCGGAAGAATCAAAACGCAGTATGCCTGATACCGAAGAAGACAATAATGAATCTGACACCTGCAAAGGTGAACTTTGGCAAAAAACAGAAACATACACATTATCCTGCTGATCTGTTTCAATTTCAAGTCCAAAATCACTACTGTTACCTCCGATAGTCTTTATCCATATAAAGTTCCCATCAGGAGTAAATTTAGTTATAAAGACGTCCCACCCTCCCAGAGTATTAACAGCATTTCCATGTACAGACATATTCGCAGTAAATGATCCCACGGCATAAATAAACCCTGCCTGATCAACGGCCAAATCCCGAATTTGCGGGCTACCAGAACCACCTGATGAATTGAGCCACTTTACCGATTGCGAAAAAGCTATGGAGGCAATAAATAGAAAAGCAACTGTAAATAAAAATTTTCTCATAAATGAATTTTAATTTTTCTTAAGCTGGTATCCGATAACCCATTTTAAAAATTGATCAACAGCCACCACTTTCTTTACTGGCCCGATGCAAGTTTTTTTTGAAACCGTAATTGCTGGTTTTATTGATAGTATTACAACGAAAATCACACTGATCATCATCGACAGAAGATAGTCAGTTGTTATTTTGTAAAATTGATAGCTTAAGTTATTATTGCATATAGGGATTTATACCTACCATTAATACCACCATAATGAAATCAACGTATACTTTTTTGAACCCGGTAAAGGAAGAAGATCTGCGACTTAGCTTCGGACACCGTCAACATCTGTCATCACCATTAAATCCTTCCGAAATATTTGTACCAACTATTTCGTTGTTTAGAAAAATGGCAGGGGCACAACATTTCTGGTTTATTGCCGATCCTATTAACTGGCGGATATATGATGCCGGTGGTTCTTACAGTACAATGACGCCTATCGGAGCTGATGATTTCATTGGTCAGCCACCGGAAATTTTATTTCGCTATACACATCCGGATGATAATGCAAGTATGCTTGGCTTTAGCCAGCACTGGATTAATTATTACATGGGTCTCCCCGCTGAAAAAAAAGCACATGCAAGGGCCACTATCTACCTCCGTATGCTAAACAAAGAAAATGCGTACAACTGGTGCATGGTGCAATATGTTGATACCATCATTGATGAAAATGGCAGGATCATCTACGGCCTCACATTGGTAACCGACATATCACACCTGAAAAAAGATGGAAATGCTATGATGACTTTATTAAATACTTATGACGACAGCCATCATCAATTTATGTGTGTGGATGGACAAACCCTTATTGAAACAAAGCAGCCGATGAATCCTTTTACCAGCCGCGAAGCAGAAGTGTTGCGACTATTAGCCAAAGGATACAGCAGCAAACAAATTGCTGACTCTTTAAAAATTGCTGTAAAAACAACCGATAATCACCGACAAAATATGCTGCGCAAAACACAAACAAAATCAACTGCTGAAATGGTGGCCTATGGTATTACGGCAGGAATTATCTAACCGGGATTGATAAAGTTTCTGGCATAAAAAAAACAAAAGTGTAGTATCGTATTATGTACAAAACAATAGCTCTAACTTTTCTGGGTATAGTTATTGTATTATTTCAGTACAAAGAAATTCTGCCTTATAAATGGCTCTACATATCAAACTTATTACAATGCCGCAGCTGATATAACTTTAAATACATGCCCAGCTAAGGCAAAATAAAAAACCGGATTGTGAAAACCGGTTTTTTATTATCAAGTGCCAAATCAATAAGTGATTTTATACTTTCCGGTCATAAACTGTGAAGACATATTTGTATTACTCACTGCTTCCACTTTCAGAAAAGCAAGCCCTCGGGCAGCAGGAATAATAACATGTGTATCTTCTGCATCATTGTACTCAGAAATTAAACCACCACCGGGGTTATATAAAGAAACTTTTAGATCAATATTCTCACTGGTGATCGTAACCGGGCCAGGTGATTGAAAATTAATCAGTATATAATCAACATCCCCCGCTTGTTCAAGTATTCCATCCATAGGTCCGCCAACATTAATTGGATGGCTGCCAGGATTGCCGGCTTCATTAGGGAAATCATCTTCTTTTACATTTACCTGGCTATTCAATAAAGCAAAATCATTTTGTGGCCCGCCACCTGAATTAGGATTAATACACGGCTGGTCAAACCAATTGCTGATTCTTTTTCCACCATTTCCCATAATTGGACCAAAACCAAGTAGACCATTACCAAACCCCGGATGATACTCATTGATTAAGGCACAACTATTATTATAAAGACTCTGGTGGCCTAATCCCATGGTATGAGCAACCTCGTGTGAAATAGTAATTGCTATTTCTGCCAGATCGCCACCAAACAGGTTTGCAAAAACAAAACTTGGATTAAATGGAAGGCGGAAACTTAGTCCGGCAAAAGGTGCCACCCCGCCAATGCTATTAGGCATTCCAATAACAGTTGGGATGGTGGTTATTATGCAAAGTTGTTTATTAGAAGCAGGGTATGTATTAAAAACAGATTGGTCGGTTGTAACTACAATTTTGAAGGGAGAAAAATCATCTTTTACTAATTGTATTACTTCCTCGATTTGCGCCGCCGAAAGTGAAGGTGCAGGGCAATATCTGGTTCCGCTTATTAAAGGGCTTCTGTAACCTGTAGGCGACGGAAAACCCGAAACGACTGTAGCTCCATCAAAATCCAGGAACAGTAAAAGTTCAGTTGCCGCGACTTCTGTTTGTATAGACTCATTCCGCATATCTTGACGCATTTCAGCAGACATACTAGCCATGGCTTCTTCCATTCCACAGACAGGTCGTTGCTCCACGTTGTTCTGGGTTGTAACTTCTACTGTTTGCTTTTTGCAGGCAGGTGCTAAAAGTAATATCAGCCCTATCAGAATGATTATCTTTTTCATACTCATTATTTAATAATTAAAAGTTGCTTATACATACTTGGGTGCATTCATTACAATAGAATCCCCCTACCCTTTTAGGATATTTTTTTAGAACCGAAATTTTCGATGAAACTGTTTAAAAAATTGCTACCCTTTCAACACTTTTATGCCCGTATAAAAGGTTCCATATTTCATAGCTATGCTTATAAAAAACAATAGCAATGCTTCTGTACTTCTTGCATGAATAATACCGCCAAGATCGATAACACATTCTCTTTTCCAGCCAAACTCTTGTACCAATAGCTCTGTTACTGTTGCTCTGGCTTCTTCATCGTTGCCACAGATGAATAATTCAGCGCCGCCACCGTTTATTTTTCCCGGATTCACCATTATTTCGTTATTAACCGTATTCAGTGCTTTAACTACTTTGGTGCCAGGAAGTATTTTCTGAATTTCCTCTCCTAAAGAGCTATCGTTACATATTGTAAGCCGCGGTGGCATACCCATAGAGAAATCAAGAGGGTTTGCAACATCAATCAATATTTTATTATGAAGGTTTTGAATACCTGCAAGTTTCACTACTTCTAGTGACGCATTACCGAATGAACAATTAAAAACAATGTCGCCGAATAGGGCTGCATCGCTGAATGTACCCTGGCGGGAATTATTTTCAGTCGCCCATTTTACAGCAGTTGGATTATTTGTACTTCGGGAACCTAACATTACTATATGGCCCTTGCTAACTAAATGGGTGCCGATTGTTTGTCCTACAGGTCCTGTACCTAGTACGCCAATATTCATAATTGCTGATTTATACCAAATGTAAGAAGAACAAGCAGCGCAAACCAATACCCCATTTGAGGTAGAAGCAACTAATACAAAAGGAAAAGAATAAATTTGATTGTGAAACTAACTGGCATCAATCACTTACAACCCGATTACCGGGAACAATTGCGAAAAGCTGAAAAGGAATTGGCCATTGCAAAAACCGAGGTAGAAAAAATTAATTGCCAACAAGTATTAGCTGATTTGCTGGAGCAAAATGGATTGCACGAGGATAGCAGAAATTTATGGAAGCAATTAGCCGCGCCGCACCAAAATAAGTTGGAACAAGCCAGGTGCTGGAGAAAAATAACCGAATCATTTATCAATCAACGGGATCTTGACAATGCTGCAATAAATGCAGAAAAATCGTTGAATATCATCCGGCAAACATTGCTTTCATCGGAGGAGGAAAAGGCTGAATATTTTAATATTTTGGTACAATGTTGTTCAACCTTCTATTTTTCTTTGCAATCAGAAAAAGTAGAAGAATGTGTAAAAGAATTAAGAAAATTATTCACCGCGGTAACGGATAATAATAAAAAAATTGATTTTTATTTTTCCGTATCACTTCACTTTCTATTAAAACACCGTTGGTACCAGTTACCTGAAGAAGCTGTTTCTCATTGCCAATTTTATATGCACCTGGCAAAGCAAACCGGAAATCCAACCATCATTGCTATGGCAGTAACCGGAAGTGGTTTTGTGCATTTGTGGAGGGAAGAAATTAAGGAATCGAGAGAACTCTTTGCGGAAGCCATTGAAATTCTTGGTGAAAAAAACTATGGCTTCCTAATGATGTGTTATACCTATATGTGCATTGGCTATAGAATGCAGAACAATATATCGATGACAGAACTCTGGGCAAAGTTGACTATTGAAAAAGCAGAAAAAACAGGCAATAAATTATACGTTGCTGTCTCTACTGCTAACTTGGCCTGGGTTTATGCAAAAAGGAAAAATTTTTTATACGCAGAAGATTATGCAAGAAAATCATTTGATTTTTTAATGCATGAAAGCCCTCTTTATTACCTTTCAATTTTTCCCTTACTAGAAGCCCTATTAAAAAAAAATGCAGCAATGGAAGCTGGCAAATATATTTTCTTCTTATTACACCCCAAAGCAAAAAGACTTCCTGATTTGTTAACAGAAAAAATTAAATCCTTCACAACAACATGGGTAAGTGGAGACACATCCGGTTTAAATGAATTACTTGCTGCTATTATCGATGAAGCAAAAATTAGCGGCTATTATTAATCATGGCTACATTAATAACCATATTGCATGAAAATTCATTTGTAGCAGATACACTTAAATGGAGTGTTGAATTTGCATCCCAAAAAAATATACTTTGCGAAATAGCATCCAATAAAGATGCAATAACTAATAGTACCAACCTCCTGCTGGCTGATGTTACAAGTTTTAATAAGCTATGCGAACAAGATAAGCAGCCATCCTGTCCGGTATTATTACTTACAACGAAAAGAATTGATGATGGTCAACTGGCTGAAGCACTTTATAATGGCATTGACGCTATTGCAGATATAAGTAATGGGCCTGCTCATGTTTTATTAAAAATTA
The DNA here is from genome assembly GCA_002127295.1 of Chitinophagaceae bacterium IBVUCB2. Classification (GTDB taxonomy): domain Bacteria; phylum Bacteroidota; class Bacteroidia; order Chitinophagales; family Chitinophagaceae; genus JJ008. The sequence continues at coordinate 83,772 of NFUV01000002.1, read as the reverse complement.
AAAATCTAATTGAAAATAAGCCGGATGAAATACAAGTACTTCTTCAGAAAATAGTGCTGAGTACCCGGTTCAAAACAAACGAACAAAAACTAGAACCCGACTATGGGCTAACCCCGAAAGAAAAAGAAATATTAAAGTTGATGAGGGAAGCAAACCACCTCAAGCTGATAGCACAGCTTACCAACACCAGCTATGAAACGGTACGTACTCATGTAAAGAACATTTATAAAAAAATAGGTGTTGCTTCAGCATCAGAAGCGGTTATACGGGCAATTAAAATGGATTTATCGTAAGCCTGATTTTCTTAGTTATTCATTAATAAAGCTACAGCTACTACTCCCGCCGTTTCTGTTCTCAACCTTGTTTCTCCCAATGAAACAGGAATAAAATGCTGTTGTAATGCCAATTCAATTTCTTTTGGTGTAAAATCTCCTTCGGGACCAATACAAATGAGGGAATGTGAAGATGTGGAAATGTGAGAATGAGATAAAGGCCGCTTTTCCTTATCAATACAATGTGCTATGAAGTTTGAACCATTAGTACATTTCCAAGTTGGCAGATCCTCAAATCTCGTTGGTTCGTGTAAGACAGGTAGCCAGCATTGTTGGGATTGCAACATGGCACTAATCACAATTCCTTGTAATCTATCTTGTCGAAATTTTTCTTTCTCTGTTCTTTCACAAAGAAGCGGAATAATTTGTGACACTCCTATTTCGGTAGCTTTTTCCAAAAACCATTCGAAGCGATTGGTATTCTTTAGTAACGAGATTGCAATGGTAACATTTCTCTCTGGTTTTGGATGCTGGGATTTTGATTTGACCTCAACAGTACAATGCTTTTTATTGTCATAAATAATTTCACTTTTAATCAACGTTCCTTTTCCATCAGTCAGATTAATTAATTCTCCGGTTCCCATTCTCAATACTTGGACAATATGTTTTGAAGTTTCTTCATTTAGTATAATAGCTTCATTGCCGTCGTAATTATCAATATAGAAAAAAGGGAGTGCCATAAAATAAAATGTCCCGTCTGTAGGAACGGGACAAATCTAAAATCTTAAATTGCAAATCTGAAATTTAAAATGGTGTGTCTTCATCATCCTGCGGTAAATCATTCATTTTACTGCCCGTTTGTACAAACACTCTTGCACCATCACCATCTGCATCCGATACTGGCTTCCAGGCACCACCCGGCAAACCAATTCCATTATATGGATCATCATCCCACCCTGTAAATTTCTGAATATGCAACAAGGCTTTCAACTTAATTGTTTCTAATGAACCATTACGGTGCTTGGCAATTTTTACTTCGGTTAATCCTTTAATATTTTCCCCTTCAGAATTAGTTGTAATATCATAATACTCCGGACGGGAAAGAAAGATTACCATATCTGCATCCTGCTCGATCGCTCCAGATTCACGGAGATCACTCAGTTGTGGTGTTTTAGATCCGTCTTTTGCACCACGGGTTTCCACCGCACGACTTAACTGTGACAGGGCTATGATCGGCACATTCAATTCTTTCGCCAGTGCTTTTAAGTTCCTGGAAATATTACTGATCTCTTGTTCACGGTTGCTGTTACGATTTTCACTGGTTCCACTCATTAACTGCAAATAGTCAATGATGATAAGACCGATGTTGTGCTTGTTTTTTAAACGACGGCATTTAGCCCTCAATTCAAAAATGTTCAATGCCGGTGTATCATCAATAAATAAAGGAGCTTGTGCCAACCGTTGAATACCTCTTGCATACAACTGCTTCATTTCATGCTCTTCCAATTTACCTCTTGCAATTTTTTCTAACCATATTTCACTTTCAGCAGAAAGAATACGCTGAACCAACTGTCCGGCACTCATCTCTAATGAAAATAAAGCAACCGGTGTTTGTTTGCTTGCACTCATCACTGCATTGCGGGCAAGGTTTAGTGCAAATGCTGTTTTACCTACAGCAGGTCTTGCAGCTAAAATAATAAGGTCGGTATTTTGCCATCCGTATGTTACACGGTCTAATGCAGCAAATCCACTCGGCACACCAGTTACATCTTCATTCTTATGCCGAAGATCTTCTATCCGCTGAATCGTTTTAACCAAAACCGAATCAATCGTATCAAAATTCTTACGCAGGTGATTATTCGTTATTTCAAACAATTTGCTTTCCGCATCATCCAGCAAATCGAAAACATCGGTTGAGTCCTCATAGGCATCACCAATAATTTCACCACTAATGCGAATCAATTCCCGCTGAATAAATTTTTGCAGAATAATCCTTGCATGTGCTTCAATATTGGCAGCAGAAACAACAGCATTGGTTAACTTGGTTACATAGTATGCTCCACCAATTACTTCTAGTTCTTCTTTAAAACGTAATTCTTCTGCTACTGTAAGGATATCTATGGGTTGGCTTTTATTAGCCAGGCTCTGCATAGATTTGAAAATTCGTTGGTGTGCCTCTACATAAAAACATTCGGGCTTCAAAATTTCCACTACCGTATCAAATGCACTTTTTTCCAGCATGATAGCACCTAGTACAGCTTCTTCTAAGTCTTTCGCTTGTGGGGGTACTTTACCATATACCATTGTTCCAAGATCAAGGGAGGACTTTCTTCTTTGCTTACGGTCTTTATTAATATTTGTGAGATCCATTGTTCAGTTACGGCGATAAAAGGTTAAACCATCAGTTATAAACTAATGACTTTGGGGTAGTAATTCCGGCCTTGCTTTAAGAAATCGTTATCTCTCTGTTAGTGGAATGTTTCCGTCAGTCAGGTAGCGAAAATAAGGGCTACCATCCTTCCGATTTTCTTTTTAAAAAACTTTTTCTTTCTGCACCATTTTTTCACCCCAAAAACAGGGTTATCCACACCAGTATTTTACTCCCCGGTCTTCTTCAAGTTAATTGAATATGCGGTAAAAATCTCTTCGTATTTAGCACAATGGTGCATAAATTTTTGCTATTATTTCACAATAAAACGAGTGTTCGTACAATAAAGCCGCCAGTAGTATGTTTAAAACGAAAGCGAGGGTTTCTTTACAAGGTTCTATTTACCCTCCTGCCAAAATAGCTGCATTCATTTTTTGTAACATTTAAACCCTACAATTATGTCAGCTACAAAACCCGGCAGCCATCCCATTCTTTCACAAATAGAAAACAACACCACATTATGGATCGGTCACTTGCTAACCGACCCAACGGATCGCAGCGCAGGACAGATTTTTAAATGCCCTGCTGAAGGAATTTTGAATAATATCCAGGTTTACTCCACTGCCGTACATGAACCCGGAGAAGTAGAACTTACTCTCCATGAGTTTGATATACCCAGCAAAGCATGGGGGCCAGCTATCGGTAATGCAAGCAAATTTTTTCAAAAAGGAGATGATGCCCGTTGGATTCGCTTTGGATTGCAACCTGTAGCAGTAAAGAAAGATGCTATTTATGGCTTTCGCTTACAAAGCTCCCAGGCATTGGTTGGTTTTGGTGAAGCTGCCACGGGAAATAAAAAACCATTTGATTTTGGCTACGAGTGGAATGGTGATACAAAAAATCAACAGGGGCAATTATTCTCTTATTTTAGTATGATGTATAAAGTAGAATTAAGTGCATAGATAACAAATGGGCATGCCCGGCTTAAATAACTAAAAAAAGGAAGCTATCGCTTCCTTTTTGTTTATGATTGAACGAGGATAATCTAATGTTTCACTACAAACTTAATACTTGTTTCTTTCAACGTTACTGCAGAACGCAGTACCAATAAATACATTCCGTCCGGAAGACCCGATACATCAAAACGAACGGTATTGCTTTTAGCAGGTTGCTGTAATATCAATCCTCCCTGCATATTGTAAATTGTAAGCCGATCATATTCCGCCGGGCTAATATTGGAAACCACCAATTGATTCTGTACCGGGTTAGGATACACAACCAATTTAGGTGTAATTACTGTTTCTTGTTCTGTTTTAATAGATTCAGATACGGCCGGTATACCTTCAGCTATGGGCATTCCATTTACATCACAACCAGTATTATTATTGTTATTCCCAAACTTAACAGCAAAGGATCTGAAATAAGTACTGGAATAAGTACTGGTATCAAAATCACTTGTATTGCCAATTGCAATAAGACGATCCGTACGGTCTATTATTCCATCCATTAACCAATGAGACCTATAAAAAGAAACACTATCAGGTGAGGGAAAGTTGGCATCCATCTGCCCATTTTTTTTCATTCGTAGCGCAAATCCTTTTGAATAATACGTACTGCTCCGCTTCTCTCCTACTGCATAGAACTTATCGTCATCATTAATCACCAGTTTCATCAGGCTGCTACTATCTATTTCATAAGGCAACGATTTATTCCAGGCAATTTTTCCGTTATCTGCATTGATACGGCTGATGCGGCTCTCCTGCCTGCCATCTAAGTAATATAATGTTACAAGGCTAAAAAGATTGTCATGCTTATCAAACTGTAAATCGTTTAGCTGCGTGGCGGCCGCTGTAAAATGCGTTTTCCTGTATATAATACCACCATTGGCCCGGGAAATTTTTAAAAAGTAAACTGCCTGCGCTGCCTCCCCCACTGTTTTACCGCCATAAATTAAGAGGTTATCATGCTTATCTAATTTTGAAAAAACACTATACCGTTCAGGATCTGTTTGTATGATGATAGTATGAGAATAATTCCCGTTCTGATGGATCTTTTTCAATTTAACGTTGGGATAGAATGTGTGATGATCCTGCAAAACGAGTACCGTTCCGTTTTTATCAATATGCAAACGGGTAAAAGAAGTTTGCTCCATATCCATCTTGCTCCATTTTGTATTCAGATTCTTATCCATTTTAATTACAAATGATGCGGGACTAAATCCAGCCCCTTGCGGATATTGACCATCCCCTGCTACATATACATTTCCTGTATTGTCTAATTCAAAAGCATTCAGGTTGATAATATTAAAATTATTAGGGAATGAGATGTTACGCTGTTCCCGAACAACCAGGTTACTGTCTAACTTATAAATAGTAAACTCGGCATTACTACCGAACGGGAAGCTCCTTTTTAAAACATACAGCAAGTTATTTTTTCCAACTCTTAGCTCTGTGCTGGCAGCAATCCCATGTACAAAAAACTGCCGTTGCTCAGTTCCATTTATATGTGTTTTGGAAATCTTCCAACTGTATTCATCTCCATTAATACTCCACAAGTAGGAAGCGATGAATGAATTACTGGTGAAAGATTGAATATTTATTGCAGCAGTACCTCCTGTTTCGGGAGTGTTGGCATCTTGGTTTTGATACCATTGAATTTGACCTGAGGAGATAAAAGTTTGCATAAGTAACAGCAGAAAGAGAACGGATTTTGGCGTTTTCATCATGTTGGATTTAGGGTTACGGATTCGTTCCAATTGTTGTTAAGTTTATCACAACAACCATGCTGCACTTGGCTTTCAAGCATATTTGCGGAGCAGATATACCAATGCGATTGGGTAGAGTTACTATAAAACGAGTAGAGTTACGAAAAATTTAAAGTAAGCATCAGGAAGATTAATTCATCACCATTTCTCTTGCATTTTCTATGGCAGCAACTGTTGGCTTTTCTCCACTTAGCATTTTAGCAATCGTAGTAATTCGTTCTTCTTTACTTAATTGGCGAATATTTGTTTTCACAGCATCGTTTACTATTTCTTTATACACAAAGAAATGAGCATCGGCTTTCCCTGCTATTTGTGGTTGATGAGTAATGCAGATAACCTGACGATTGGCAGCAAGCTCTTTCATAATAATTCCAACTTGCCTGGCTGCTTCACCCGAAATACCGGTATCGATTTCATCAAATATCATTGTAGGCAAATCAACAGATTGTGCAACTAAAGACTTTATACAAAGCATTAGCCGGCTAAGCTCACCGCCGCTGGCTACTTTCCTTACTGGCTGAAACTGGCCGCTTTTATTCGCATCAAATAAAAATTCAATGGCATCAGCGCCAAAACTATTTAATGAAATTTCTCTTATTCCTACTTTCAGCCTGGCATTGGGCATACCAACCTGTATCAATAGCTTATTTACCTTTTCTTCTAACGGCTTTGCCTGCTTTTTTCTTGCTGCTGAAATTTTATCAGCAGAATTTTTTGCATTCGCTAAAAATTTTGCTGTTTCTTTTTCTTTCTGTTGAATGGCTTCATCAATATTTAGTACCGCTTGTAATTTTTCTTTTAATTGTTGATAAATGGCCAGTAATTCGTTGGTAGAATTAACGCCGTGTTTCTTCTGTAATTTGTATCCCAGGGATAAGCGGTCGTTAAGTTCTTCTATCATTCGGGAGTCATAGTTGATATGACCATTAATACGGTCTATTTCTTCGGCAATGTCTTTTAATTCTATTTGGGCGGCCTGCAAACGCTGTAATAAGCCCGGTAACTCTGTATGATACGATGAGTACACACTGAGTTGATTCAATAGCGTTTTTAATTGTTGTACAATCGGACTTTCGCTTTCTTGTAAGTCACTATACACTTTACTTAACGCCGCTTTAATTCCTTCAGCATTATTCAGCATTTTTAATTCTGCATCAATATCTTCCAGTTCACCGTCTTTAAAAGCTGCTTCTTCCAGTTCCTTATACTGAAATGAGTTGTAGTCGGCCTCTTTATCAAACTGTTGCTTTTGTTCCTTTAATTGCTCCCATTCTTTTTGTGCCTGCTGCCATTGACGATATGTATGTCGATACTCATCAATTACTGCTGCATGGCCCGCAAGTGCATCCAGCACTTCTCGTTGAAAATCATTTTCGGTTAATTCTAATGTATCAAATTGCTGGTGTAAATCAACTAGCAAAGCACTTAGCTGCTGTAATTGTGAAAGATTAACAGGAGTATCATTTATAAAAGCTCTTGATTTTCCTGCTCCACTTATTTCTCTACGAACGACCAATTCATTCTCCCCATCTAAATCATTTTCTTTCAGAAAACTTTCTATCACTACTCGCTTTTCTACATTAAAAACACCTTCAATAATGCATTTTTTCTCCTTATTTACCAAAGCTGTTGAATCGGCTCTCTCGCCTAAGATAAGATTCAATGCCCCGATAATAATAGATTTCCCTGCACCAGTTTCTCCTGTTACAATATTTAACCTGGAGGGAAAATCAATTTCCAGTTTATCGATTATAGCATAATTCTGTATGGATAGCCTGGACAACATTGTACCCGCAAATTAGTTGTAAATAGGAATGCTGCAAAACAAAAAACCCTTTCGTGTTAGCGAAAGGGTTTCTATATTATTAAAACAGATTACTTTATTTCTACGTTGTTGCTCAATTCTTCATCAACCAGGATACGACCGCAGTTCTCACAAATCATTACTTTTTTGTGTTGTTTGATCTCACTTTGTTTTTGTGGGGGAATAGCATTGAAACATCCGCCACAGGCATCTCTTTCTACTGGTACTACAGCCAATCCATTACGGTAACTCTTACGAATTTTTTCATAACTCGTCAGTAAACGGCTGTCCACATGTTGTTTTGCTTCTGCCGCTTGCTTATTAAAATGTTTTTCTTCTTTTTCGTTTGCTGCAATAATTTTTTCCAACTCACCTTTCTTGGTAGCCAATACACCTTCTTTAGCTGCAATGTTCTTTTTAGCCTTTTCCAATAAAATTCCTTTCTCTGCTATTTCATCAGTAGCATCTTTAATATGCTTTTCCGCCAGTTTGACTTCCAGCTGTTGCATTTCAACTTCTTTGTTGATGGCTTCAAACTCACGGTTATTTTTTACGTTGTCGCTTTGCTTTTCGTATTTCTTAACCAACGCTTCAGCCTCCTTAATTGCATTTTTGCGTTGTTCTATAAACTCTGTTACACCATTAATCTCTTCTTCAATTCTAGTTTGGCGAGAGTGCAAACCTTGAATTTCATCTTCCAGATCCGCTACTTCCATGGGAAGCTCCCCTTTCAGGATATGTATCTCATCCAGTTTGCTTTCAATTTTCTGAAGGGTAACAAGAGAAGTAAGTTTTTCTTCAACCGAAAATTCTTTAATGTGTGCCATTGTAGTATTTGAGTTTTTTAAAGGCTCAGCAATAATGCACCGGGTTGGTTTTTACTGCTGTTTTTAGGACGGCAAAGGTAGGGAATTTATTGGCTAAAAGTTCCTGTAGCAGGTTGATTGTGAACTGCTCGCTTTCGTAATGCCCAATATCGGCAATCAATATTTGGTTATTAGCATCAAAGAACTCATGATACTTAAGGTCAGCAGTAATAAAAACATCGGCACCTACAGCTAATGCTTTGGAAATCAGGAAGCTTCCTGCTCCCCCACATATCGCTACCTTTTTTATTGGCCTGGATAGTAAAGTAGTATGGCGTACTACTGATGCTTCAAAAACAGACTTAATATAACTTAAAAATGCTTTTTCATCCATCGGTTGGTTTAGCTCACCTATCATTCCTGAGCCAATATGAGGATGAGAGTTGGAAAGGTTTATTATATCAAACGCCACTTCCTCATAAGGATGGCTTGCCTTCATCGCTGATATTATTTTTCTTTCCAGGTAAGCCGGAAAAATGATTTCAATCTTCACTTCCTCCTCCATATGCCGTTGTCCAATTGTGCCTGAATATGGATTAGTGCCTTCGCCAGCTTTAAAAGTCCCGGTGCCTGTTGTATTAAAACTGCATTCACTGTAATTGCTGATATGTCCACCGCCAGCTTGAAAGATGGCTACCCGAACTTTTTCAGCAGCGGCAAGCGGAACAAAAGTAAAAAGCTTTTTAAGCATCCCTTCTTTTGGTAAAAGAATGGTAAGATTTTGCAGGCCCAGCATTGCCGCCATCTTTCCATTTACTCCCCCAATAATATTATCAAGATTTGTATGAATAGCATAAATAGCTATGTCACTCTTTATTGCTTTAATGACCGTTTTTTCCACATAATTCTTTCCATTAATCTTTTTTAATCCGCCGAATATAATTGGATGATGCGCAATAATGAGATTGCATTTTTTACTAATAGCTTCCTGTACCACATCTTCAATTGCATCTAAAGAACAAATGATACCGGTACATTCCCAACTTGCATCTCCAGTTATTAAACCTGCATTGTCATATTGTTCTTGCAAAGAAGGTGGTGCCTCTGTTTCTAAAAAAGAAATTATTTCAGCAATTTTCATTAGTTAAAGATAGGATGCAGAAATTATACTCAAATGGAATTACAAAGCACAAAACAATAAATATTCAATCTTAAATCCCCATTAGAATTCCCTATTCTTACAGATAAGGTACTTGTTTTTTTGCCTTTTTATTATCTTCGAAACAATGACAACGCCTAACCAAATAGATATTGCACTTTCTACGACAGCACAAGAATCAATGAGTGGATATAGAAAAGCGAAGGAGAAGCTCCAACAACGTCGTATAGTCCGTAATAATATCCGCAGTATTATATTTATGGGTTTGGGTATTCTTTCAGCAGGATTTGGCCTGGAAGGATTTTTAATTCCCAACGGACTGATTGATGGTGGGGTAACGGGTATTTCGCTGCTTACAAACCGTCAAACCGGCATCTCGCTTTCTATCCTTATTATCGCTATCAATATTCCCTTTCTTTTATTGGGATGGAAGCAGATCGGCCGAAGTTTTAGCATAAAGAGTATTATCTGTATCGCTATATTAGCCATTGTGATTATTGTAGTGCCCTACCCTGTTGTAACTAATGACAAAGTATTGATCGCTGTTTTTGGAGGATTTTTTTTAGGGGCGGGCATCGGTCTTACCATTCGTGGAGGAGCTGTAATTGATGGAACAGAAATATTAGCAATTTTTCTAAGCCGTAAACGAAGCATTTCTGTGGGTGATTTCATCATGCTCTTCAATATTGTCATTTTCTCGGTAGCCGCTTACTTATATTCTGTAGAAATGGCCTTGTATTCCATACTTACTTATATGGCTGCAGCAAAAACAATAGATTTTATACTGGAAGGGATAGAAGAATTTACAGGTGTTACTATTATTTCTCCTCATACAGAAAAGATTGCTGATTTCATTAAACACAGCATGGGTCGGGGACTTACTATTTATACCGGTAATAAGGGATATGGTAAACGGGGAGAAAGAAAAAATACTGAAATAATTTTTACCGTAGTTACCCGTCTTGAGATTAGCCGCCTAAGGCAGGAAGTAGAGCGGATTGACCCCAATGCTTTTATTGTTATGCAAAGCGTAAATGACACCATGGGAGGTATGGTAAAAAAGAGACCGCTTAATCATTAAGATAAATTGCGCCTCTTATCCAAAACAAAGTTTGCACTTTCCAAATCTTTTGTATCTTAACTTTCTTTCCCACCCCTTGCTAAGCTACTTATCTTAAATAAAACGATTATAATGCTCCAAAGGACCAAAGGCCGATTACTGATTACTTTGCTGGTTGTAACCGGATTAGCAGGGACCTTAAATGATAGCTCAGTATCAAGAGAAGAAAGAAAAGTTGCTGTGACCCTTTTAAAAGAAGGCCGAGATGAACTTTTGGAAAGAGTAAAAGATTTATCGGAAGAACAACTGAATTTCATTCAACCAGGTACTAATAGCTCTATCAAAAATTGTTTAATGCAAATTAACTGGTCGGAAGACAGGCTATGGGATAATATTACGACCATCATGCAGCAAACTTCCAATCCTGAAAAAAGATTGGCTATTCAATATACGGATGAGCAGATTGTTAAGATGACAGAACAAGGGGCAATTTCACCATCGGGAAGTAATACTTTTAAATTAGCCAATGCTCCCTGGAAAGCTACTCAAACAACTATCAGTAGTTTTAAAAACAGGCGCAATGAACATATTAAATATATGAAGTCTTCAACAGAAGATTTGCGTAACCATGTAGCACTAACACCGGTTGGTTGGATAGACTGCTACCAATACATCTTAATTATGGGTGCTGAAACTAATTGCTATGTGCAGCAAATTGACAATATTTTAAACCATAAGAAATTTCCAAAAAAATAGCAACTTCCACTAGTCATCGCATTTAACTGCGCCTAAAATCCAGCTTTAGCTGAAATAATTTTTTCTATCATTAGCAATTTTCCATCTATCGTTATTCCCTCCATTACCAGCCTAAATTTTTTGGTGCGATCATTATTATAGAAAGTAAATGGGATTTTTGGATTTATGCTGTTGATTAAAATAGCAGGTCTCCAATCCAGTGTTATCCGATTATCGGTTTTTGATTTGTCAATACTGCTTGCTGTATAGTCAGGAGCATAAAATTCTTTGGTTACAGTAAACCCATTGTATTTAGAAAGATAGGAACCTGCACTCATAGTTATATCCACATCTTTTTTTGTATAAATAGCCAACACTCCACCGGCTCCATTACCGGCTGCTCCTGCAAAACTACTGTACAATTTTATCAGGGCAATTTGGTTGGCAGGTAATGTTGCGATTACACTTGCACTGGATTCAATTTCATTCAAATATAGTGTCATAGGGATTGGACCCATTGAACTTGCAGAGGGGCTATAACGATAATAAATTTTGTAACTCGTTCCATCATCCAGGGAGCCCATTTCAGGAATTGATGCATCTGTAATATTGGGATCCATAATGGTAAGACCAGGTACTCTTGATTTTAAATAATCAAAAATGTTCTCCTGAGTTAGTACTTCATCTGTATTAATCAAATCAATTGTTTTTTCCGACATTCCGGAAAACATGCCACTAGCATATTTTTCTTCGAGCTCTTGTATAGGGGATTTTTTTCTAACTTTTAAGGTTATCTCATCCAACATTAGGCCTGCAGCTTTTCGAATTTCATCATAATCATCAGCATATTTACTACTTCCAAAAACAAAAGTTCCAGGTGCAAGAAAAAGCTGGTTATCCGGTTTTGGTAATGCAAATAGTTTTTCCACCGGGTCACTTGTAAATTCAACATCAATAAAATCACTTTTCTTTCCTCGTGTATCGCTAAATAAAAAACGATTGTTTCCATAGAATAACATAGAGTCCAGCCGGAAGGTTCCCTGTTTATCTGTTCGTACCATTTGCACAGTACGGGTGGAGTCAGGTGTGATCATCCATACAAACAATTGCTTATCCGCAAAAGGTTTACTGGAACCTCTAATTTTTACTTTGCCGGTTAAAGTGATGTAAGCTGGGTCTTTATACTTGATTGCTGGTGCTTTCAATAATTCATTCCACTTAAATCTTCTCCATCCGTTGGTCATCATTACCAGATCCATCGCCGTATTTACAGAATCATTATTGTTTGCAAAATACCAGGCCGGGTTGTGTACATATCCTTTTATATCAGAAGTCAACAGCAAAGAAGTAAGAATATTCTCTTTTCGTATTTCGTTTTCATTAAAAGCTGCATCTGTAATGGAAAAGGAAAAATTTCCCTTCAAAGTATCTTTCATCAAGACACTAAAACGGTTTTTACCTTTTTCTGAAAAATTAAGGGTGTCTGTAATTAGTTCAGCTGACTGAAAATATTCCTTATTATTAACGAAACATAACCGCTCTGCCAGCGGAAGTCCGTCTTTATTAAAAACAGTAACCTGCATAATACCGGAGCGAAGATTTTGTGTATTTATCACTCCTTGTAATTCTTTACTGCCCGCTTTTAAATTTTGCCGAAATACAACATGATGCTGTATTTGCCCAATCATATAGGCAGGTTCAAAATTTACATCTCCCGGATGTTGTTGTATTTCAAAATAACTTCCTTGCGGATGCGGCATAACGGTTAACACAATTCCTTTTGCTAAAGCGGCAGGTAACTCATATTTAGTCGCTATTGCATCACCGCTAAGCACAGCATAATATTTTTCACTGGCAGTAGTTTTCAAATCAAACATTCCCATCCCATCATGATAGCTTGAAAATTCTGCAACAATTTCACTCTTCTCATTCTTAATAAATCCTTTCACTGCCACCGGATAACCGTTTTGATCGGCAGCCTTAAACGCTACCGTACTACTAAGACCTGCTATAAGATTTCCACCTTCCGGGAAAAAATCAATTTCAATTTTTCTTTCCTGTGGTTTACTGGCTAGCTGGCTAGTATTTTTTCCATAGATAAAAACTCTTCGTTTAAAGATAAAATCAGGTTGCTGATTAAGCATGGTGGCAGTATAGGACTGTAATACATAAAAACCTGTGCTTAATGAATCTGGTAAATCCAGATGGCCGCTGCTACTGCCTACCAATACTGGTGAAATACTTCGGCGAATAATCTGAGATGACTCATTAATTAGTTCAGTATATAAAACAGTGCTGATGGTATCTGGTAAATAATCTGAATATAAATACGCTTTGAACCAGGCCGTTTCACCGGCTATATAATTTTCCCTGTCTGTATGCAGGTATACTTTTTCGATTGGAGATTTTTCAGACCAACTATTTAAGATTTCTGCAGGATTTTGCGCATCGCTTCTTAAACAAACAAAAGATAAAGCCAGCAATACTGTAAATTTTCTGCGCATTAGTTATGATTAAAATAATTAAAATCCACTTAAGTTGCTAAGCTACAAAAGCAATATCTTTTGCTGCGTAAAAACTCTTTTTTTAACGTTATCGTAATTAATGCTTGCCTAGGCTCCGAAATATGACTAATTTGTGTTCAATCAAGATTCCGTATGAAAAATATTCTCATTCTTATGCTATTTGCCACCCTGCTTACCGGTTGCAAAAAAACCATTGAAAATATACAAGAAGACCTTGTAATTAAAGCCATGACTGATGGGCAGTGGAAGGTTAGCAATTTTGTTCATAACGGAACAAATATTACTGCTGATTTTGCTACATACAGATTTAAATATTACAACAATCCCAAAAATGTAGATGCTATTAAAAATGGTGTTGTTGAAAAAACAGGTACCTGGAATGGCGATGCGGCTAATATGACCACTTATGCAAACTTTACTTCGCCAGCCTACCCTCTTTCATTAATTAACGGCAGCTGGCAAATTACCAACAACAGCTGGACTTTTGTGGTTGCTACCCAAACTGTGGGGGCCGAAACCAAATCGATGCGTCTCGACAAAGAATAAAGCCAATACATATTTCTTCACTACATTTGTTGACAAATCCGTCCTAGTCTTTAAACTTAACTCTTAAGGCAATGCTTTGATATACAAAGTCAAAAGCTGATTTCGTAGCAAGGTCCAGATTTTTTTGATGGCATTATGGTTAATATAAATTATTTAGCCCGCTATGAGTAATTTTTGCCAGAAGGAAACGTTTTTATAAAAACTATCAAACCGGTTATCGTATTGAGGTCACACACGAACCATATCCTTACAAAACTGATTGCTTTATCCATTGCCATTGTTATTGGGATTACATCAGTATCAGCCCAGGCGCCATCCGCTAATTTTACCGGTACCCCTATAGCTGGATGCTCTCCATTAATTGTTACGTTTCGGGATCAATCAACAGGAAATCCTACTTCGTGGAACTGGAATTTTGGAAATGGAAATACCTCTACACTTCAACATCCTACAGCAACCTATTTTACACCCGGCACTTATACAGTTACACTTACGGCTACCAATGCTACTGGTTCAAATACTTTAGTTCGTACTAGCTACATCACGGTTTGGGAGCCTCCCACTGTAAACTTTTCGGCCAGTAGTGTTGCCGGCTGTTTCCCATTAAAGGTTCAATTCACCGATCTCTCAACAGCAGGAGTTGGAAATAACAATGTAACATGGGCATGGGATTTTGGAAACGGGGTAACCTCATCATTACAAAATCCCGAGGCCACTTACGAGACAGCAGGTAATTTTACAGTTACACTAAGAGTAACTAACGATAAAGGATGTGTAAAGGTAATTAGCCGTCCAAATTATATAAGGGTTACGACTGGAGTAACAGCTGATTTTACTAATTCACAAGCTACAGTCTGCAGAGCTCCGGCTAATATTAGTTTTACTAATGCCACGACCGGCCCACCTACTTTGAGCTACGAATGGGATTTTGGTGACGGCTCTCCCATTTCCACTGCTACAAATCCAATTCATACTTATACAGCAAACGGCACATTTGTAGTGACGTTAATTGCACGAAGTACTGCTGGTTGTGTAGACACCTTTCGAAGTGCACCCATAATTATTGGAAACTTTACAACTGCATTTACAGGTCCCACAAGTATTTGTGTAAATGAGTCCGCAACTTTTACCAATACATCCTTACCAGTTCCCGTATCTTCTTCATGGGATTTTGGTGATGGCGGTACAGCTACAGGGCTTACGGCAACACATACCTACTCAGTTCCCGGAACTTATACAGTAAAAGTATATAGCAATTTCACTTCCTGTCTGGATTCTTCCACGAATACCATCACTGTAAACCCAAGACCCGTTGCCGATTTTTCAGCGCCAATTACTTCGAAGTGTGAACCACCACTCACCGTTAACTTCCAGGATTTAACAACCGGAGGTGCTACGGGTTGGCAATGGGACTTTGGAGATGGGGGGACTTCTACATTACAAAACCCATCACATACCTATACTGCCTATGGCAATTTTGATGTAACTCTAATTGTCACAAATGGGTTTGGCTGTACCGACACCATTGTTAAGCCTGCCTATATAAATATTCAAAGAGCAATAATTAATATTACTGGTTTGCCAGCGAGAGGTTGTATTCCTTTTACTATTAATCCTATACCAGTTATTACAGCATTGGACGTTGTCACTTCCTATGAATGGGATTTTGGGGATGGATCTCCGCTTGATTTTAACCAATTTCCTACGCATACCTATCCGCTTCAAGGAACGTATAATGTAAGATTGGTAATTACAACAAGCGGTGGGTGCCGAGACACTTTAATAATTAATAGTGCCGTAAGAACAGGATCAAAACCTACAGCTGATTTTACAGCATCGCCATTAGTTGTTTGTGCAACAAGAGCGGTTCAGTTTACAGATCTTTCTACACCATCTACTGTAGATGAATGGTTATGGGATTTTGGTGACGGTGGTAGCTCAACATTACAAAATCCTACTTATAATTACCAGGATACTGGTTTCTTTGATGTTCAGTTAATTGCCACCAACAATGGCTGCCCCGATACACTAATCAAACTCAATTACATACAAGTACTGCCACCTATTGCAAGGTTTGCAATTACACCTGATTGTAATAATCGTCTTCGTTTTATTTTTACAGATCAGTCAATTGTTAATCCCGCATTATCACCGCTAACCTGGACATGGGATTTTGGAGACGGCTCGCCACTAGATAATACACAAAGTCCCACCCATATTTTTCCGGCATTAGGTGTATATAGTGTAACCCTCACTGTTACTAATGGAACATGTACACATTCAGTTACCCAAACAGTCAATTCGGTTGACGAGAATCCTGATTTTATTGCCGATCAAACTTCTGTCTGTAAAATTTCGCAGATTAACTTCCAGGCAACGGGCATTAATACAGCCAATATTGTTTCTTATACCTGGGATTTTGGTGATGGTTCTCCATTGGTAACAGTTCCCAGCCCGGTAATATCACATACTTATACTACTGCAGGCACTTATACCGTAACACTAACAACATTAGATATAAACGGATGTCAGGATTCAAGGACAAAAACAAATTATATACGCATTAATGGACCGACAGCAAATTTTGATGCTACAAATACTGCTGGTTGCACCGGCTTTACAACGACGTTTAATGATCTGTCAGTAACCGATGGTATAAATGCAATTACGAACTGGCAATGGAACTTTGGTGATGGCTTTATTCAAAATTTTGCTGCACCGCCTTTTCAACATACTTATAATACAACCGGAGTTTATTCAGTAAAACTAATTATTACTGATGCCGCTGGTTGTCGTGATAGTATAACCCTGACTAACTTAATTAATGCTACGGATCCCATACCGAATTTTATTACGGCTGATACTCTTTCCTGTCCTGGTGGCATTGTTACTTTTACCAACACTTCTTCACCCGCAGGCTTTACAAGTCAATGGGACTTTGGCGATGGTGGTACTTCTAACCTTACATCTCCTACCCACTCTTATGCCGCAACAGGAATTTATGATGTAAAACTCCGGATAGATGATGCTTTCGGATGTGCTGATTCAATAACCAAAGTTGCTTATATACGTGTTGCTGAACCTGACGCCAGCTTTACCGTCAGCGATTCAATAAGTTCCTGTGTACCGCTTGAAGTTCAGTTTACCAACACATCTACTTTTTATACTTCTGTGGTTTGGGATTTTGGTACCGGTGAAGGCAATTCTACATTAAACAATCCAGTCCATTTTTATTCAACACCCGGTACATATACTGTTAAACTTCTTATTACCAGTCCGGGGGGCTGTTTGGATTCTGCCTTTCATACCATAGTGTTAGATGACACCGCTGGGTCAAGAATTGACTATCTGCCTATCGGAGGTTGTAAACCTTTGGACGTAAGTCTTAATATTCTTACAGCTGCGACAATTTCGTCCTACTATTGGGATTTTGGTGACGGCTATACAGAAACTACAACAACACCAACTACAAATCATATATATAGTTCCTTTGGAAATTTTTTGCCAAAAATAATCATGACCGATCCTTCTGGCTGTATAATTCCTTTACAAGGTCTTGATACAGTCTTTGTAATTGGTGCAACGGCAAATTTTGGAGTAGATGATAGTTTATTCTGTGATTTTGGTACAGCTAATTTCAGCGACTCTACTATTTTCAATGACCCGATCACCAGTTTTAACTGGGATTTCGGAGATGGCGGTACTTCTACTTTACAAAACCCGACATATACCTACGCTGCACCGGGTCTTTATTCTGTACAATTGACTATTCTTACACAAGGTGGTTGTCGTGATACTTTGACAAAACCAAATTATATTGCTGTAGTACAACGACCACTAATTGATATAGCAGGTGATACGGTAGTATGCGTAAATTCTTCACTGCTACATTCTGGTATTTTCCTTCAACCTGACACTTCAGTAGTTACTTGGCAATGGACTTTCCCGAATGGAAACACTTCAAATCTGGAGGACCCCGTAGCGCAGCGATACCTGCAAGCAGGTACATTCACCATTACAGCTATTGCTACCAATAGTAGCGGTTGCAGGGATACCACTACACAAAATATTCTTGTAAATCCTTTGCCGACTGTGACCATGCCCCCTACATTAACAATACAAGCTGGATTTCCTGCTATTATTCCAGCGGTATATACACCCAATGTTATCACCTGGTCATGGACACCTGTTACGGGACTTAGTTGTACAAATTGTGCCAATCCGGAAGCGGGACCAAGTTTTAATACTAACTACCAGGTAATATTTTCTGATGTAAATGGTTGCCGTAATTATGGCAACATTGTTGTCCAGGTTTTATGTCAGCAATCAAACCTGTTTATCCCAAATACTTTTTCTCCCAATGCTGATGGAAGCAATGATGTATTCTATCCAAGAGGTATTGGGTTGGCAAGAACAAAGTTTTTGCGCATTTTTAATCGCTGGGGCGAAGTAGTTTTTGAGAAGCAAAATTTTCCGGTTAACGATGCATCTTATGGATGGGATGGAACCTTTAAAGGCAAAAAAGCACAGCCAGATGTATATGTGTACCAGGCTGAAGTATTTTGTGAAAATGGAGATATAATCAAACTCAATGGAAATATTGCATTGATCCTATAATATGAGAACCGTGGCAGTTATAAAAAATATTTTCTCTTCGCTTGCGATTGTTTTTTGCTTGCAACAAACAGTGTGTGCACAGGATATCCATTTTTCACAATTCTATGAAGCACCACTTTGGAGAAACCCTTCTCTCGCCGGCATTTTTACAGGAGATATCAGAGTACAGGCTGTTTACCGGGATCAATGGAATAGTGTAACTAATGCCTACCGGACAGGTTCAGTAAATGCAGAATATAAAATTCCGGTTGGAAAAAGCAATGATTTTTTAACAACAGGAATGCAAATACTGTATGATAAAGCAGGAACTATCGGCTGGACTTCTGCTCATGTATTGCCAGTATTAAATTATCACAAATCACTTAGCAATGAAAACAATCGTTACCTGTCATTAGGTTTTATGGGCGGTTGGGTGCAGCGTCGTTTTGATCCTTCAAAAGCTACTACGAATAGTCAATATGGTGGAGGCGGCATTGGGGAAAATTTCGCCAATACTCAATACAATTATCTGGATGGAAGTGTGGGCATCAGTTACAATTCAAACTTAAACTATAATCCCAATAACAATTATTTCATTGGCGCAGCCTATCATCATTTCAACCGGCCTAACAATTCTTTTTACCGCAACAGCAGTATAGAGCTATATCCTAAATTAGTTTTTTCCGGAGGCCTTCGATTCAGTGTTTCAGAAAACGCTTATATAACTGTACAAGCTGACCAATCACTCCAAGGAGGTTTTTCGGAGACCGTTGCAGGTGCAATGGGAGGCTTAAAACTAGGAGACGATATGGACAATCCGGATTACACGATACATGCAGGTGCTTTTCTAAGATGGAATGATGCATTAATACCAGCCATAAAAATCGACTACACTCCTTTTTCTGTTTCCCTAAGCTATGATGTAAACATTTCAAAATTGAAACCTTCAAGCTATGGAAGGGGCGGCGTTGAATTATCTGTTTCATACAGAGCTTTCAGAAAAGAAAAGGGGGAATATCTTCTTTGTCCCCGATTCTGATTGTATCATTCCGCCATCAGAAACCATTTATAGCCAACAATGAATAACTTCATGATTAAATAGAAAATTTCTATATCATGACCTTTACCCAGCTTGAATATGCAATAGCGGTTGATACCTATCGCCATTTTGCCAAAGCTGCTGCTGCCAGCTATGTTACCCAACCAACATTAAGTATGCAATTACATAAACTGGAAGAGGAATTGGGTATTCGTATTTTCGACCGGAGTAAACAACCGGTAATACCCACGGCCATCGGTACAGAAGTTATAGCATATGCAAAAAAAATTATTGAAGAAAGAAACAGCCTTTCTGATTTTTTACAATTAAAAAAAGGTGTGCTGGCCGGCGAACTAAAAGTGGCTATCATTCCTACATTGGCACCATATCTTTTACCGTTGTTTATTCCATCCTTCACAAAAAAATACCCGCTGATTAAACTTATTATAAATGAAATGACAACGGATACGATCATTAGCCGGTTAAGGGAAGGAAGAATAGATACCGGCATCCTTGTTACTCCTCTTAATGAAGCTGGAATGAAAGAAACAGTTTTATTTTATGAAGAAATGGTAGCTTATATATCCCCAAAAAATGCCGCATACAAAAAAACATATGTGCTGCCGACTGATATTGACCCTAACAAATTATGGTTATTAGAAGAAGGTCATTGCTTCCGGACACAGATTGCAAATCTTTGTCAACTACGTAAAGCCAGCGCCGAAGGAAGCCATTTTGATTACGAAGCCGGAAGCCTGGAAACACTGAGAAGACTGGTGGAATTAAATGATGGTATAACTATTCTGCCAGAACTTGCGATTCTGGAACTTTCTCCGAAACAGAAAAAATTGGTCCGGCAATTCAAAAAGCCAATTCCGATGCGGGAGGTAAGTATTGTTACACACCGTGATTTTCTAAAGAAAAGAATGATTGAGGCTTTAAAGAGAGAAATCATAGATGCAATTCCAAACAAAATCACCAAAAACAAGAGTCCAAATATTATTCCTGTATAAAAGGTGAACTGTTTATTAAACACTTTGTTATTATGATCGGACAGGTTTATATTTTTTAAAAATATCAATTACAATATATGAAAATCGAAGTTGGACAAACAGCCCCTGATTTTACTCTATTTGACAGCGAAAAAAAACAAATCACCTTGTCCGAACTAAAAGGCCAGCCAATTTTATTGCTTTTTTTTCCACTTGCTTTTACCAGTACCTGCACTGAAGAGCTTTGTTCTGTAAGAGATAATATCAATTGGTATAATAACATTAATGCAAAAGTATTTGGTATTTCTGTTGATGCTTTGCACACATTAGCCAAGTATAAAGAAGATCAACAACTCAATTTTACATTACTAAGTGATTTTAATAAAGAAGCTTCACGGGCATATGGTTCTATCTATGAAATGTTTGGGTATAACATGAAAGGTGTTTCAAAAAGATCTGCTTTTGTAATAGATCAAGAAGGAATCATTCGATATGCTGAAGTATTGGAGAATGCAGGCGAAATTCCCAATTTTTCAAAAATTCAAGAAACTCTTACCGCTCTTCAATAAGATTTCGTTAAAATTTAATATTTATGGACTGCAAGTCAATGATTTACAACAATTTTTGACAAATCGTATTTTTACGTTGCATAGATAAAATTTTAGGCCTATTTTTCGAATAATAAAAGTAAATTTGTTTCGTTGAGACGAATTATACCCATATTATCCTTTATCCTGTTGATTTCTTTGCAATCGCAGGCGCAGTCTTCCAGGAACAATCCAGTTTCTGATGGAGGAGACCGGATTATTAGATTATATCCCAACCCCGCAACCAGCTACATAACATTCGATTTACAAAGTAATTATAAAAGAGGTCTTACTATTCATATCTATAACGGTGTGTTAGGTAAGAAAGTACATGAAGTAAACAATGTGCCTGAAAAAACTACCGTTAATCTCACCGATTTTAATCGTGGTGTTTACATCTATCAATTGATTGATCCTACTGGTAAGATCATTGAGTCTGGCAAATTCCAGGTTTCCCGCTAATTATTTTTTGTGTATTTTATTGTACCTGGATAATCAGGAACTTAAGGTAATGTGTGTTTTCCATGCCTAAAATAATCGGATGGTCGCTTGACTGTGTTTGAAATGTTACCTGCCGTATTTTCCTTCTTGCATCTTTTGCGGCCATATTAATTATCTGTAAGAACAGATCAGGTTGAACAAGATTAGTACAAGATGAAGTAACAAGAAATCCACCGGGCTTCACCAATTTCATCCCCCTCAGATTAATTTCTTTATAGCCAGTGATAGCTTTTTGAATTGTTTCCCTGCTCTTCGTAAATGCAGGAGGATCCAGCATTACAACATCATATTGTCTTCCGTCTTTTCCCCATTGCTTCAATACATCAAACGCATTGGCTGTTTCAAATCTGCACCTCTTATGTACCTTATTTAATTCTGCATTTTTATTTGCTTGAGCCACAGCATTTGCAGAAATATCAAGTCCTAATACCGACTTAGCACCATAATGCGCTGCATGAATCTCAAAAGTTCCTGTATAGGTAAAAGCTCC
The DNA here is from genome assembly GCA_002127295.1 of Chitinophagaceae bacterium IBVUCB2. GTDB lineage: Bacteria > Bacteroidota > Bacteroidia > Chitinophagales > Chitinophagaceae > JJ008. The sequence goes on along the minus strand of NFUV01000002.1, from coordinate 61,528 downwards.
CAGCACATCTGCATCTTTCACAATATGTTGAATGGCCTTTCTATTATCCTGTTGGTCTAGGAAATAACCCGTCTTTTGCCCATTCTCTACATCCACATAAAATTTTAATCCATTCTCATTTATGATAATTTGAGTGTCAAACGGAGCAGATAAAAACCCTTTCTGTTGTGGTAATCCTTCAAGCTCCCTTACCGGCACATCATTACGTTCATAGATCCCTTTGGGATTAAAAATTTCATTGATGGCCTTTACAATAGCCGGTTTCCAAACATCAATACCCAGCGCCACTGTTTGAATTACAAAATAATCGTTGAATTTATCTATAATAAGTTGCGGTAACGAATCTGCCTCGCCAAAAACAAGCCTGCAGTTTTCTATATAGCCCAATTTCTTTCGATATTCCCAGCATTTTTTTAATTGTGTTGTAAAAAAAGCTTCGTTGATTTCTTCTGTTTTACTTCTTGTAAGTAAGCGTACCAAGATTTGCGACTTGGGGTTTATATAGCCTTTGCCTATAAATTTTTTATCATAGCTAAATACTTCGGCTATTTCTCCTCCCAGCACCTCACCCTCTACTTTCTCAACTTCATTGCTGAAAATCCATGGATGGCCATTTTCTACCCTGGGGGTAATTTTTCTTCGCAGGTAAACTTTATTCATAAAGGGAATGCAATGTACTATAAATGTGTAACCTAAGTGGCAAAGTCCTGTCAGCTCATCGCGGCATCATTTGTATAGCGGCCAATTTGTCCCAAATCCGCCATTGGCAATATTATTGACAAGCTTACCTTTGCAAACAATTTGTAAAAATGGCAGAAAAAGATATGAAGCAAGCAGATATGAATCCGGAAATGGATATTAATACAGATGAAAATCAAAGCGGTACCTCACACCTGAATGAGCCGGTAGCAGAGGAAACAGACATGGAAAAGTTAAAGGCGGAACTGGAGTTGGAAAAAGACAAATATGTTAGAAAAGTGGCTGAGTTTGAAAACTTCAAACGTCGCAACGCCAAAGAAAGAATTGAACTGATACAAACGGCGGGTCGTGATGTTATTACTGATTTATTGGATGTACTGGATGACTGTGACCGGGCCCAAAAACAACTAGAAAATAGTGATGATGCAGCGGCTATAAAAGAAGGTGTATCGCTGGTGTTTAATAAGCTACGCAACAAGTTACAATCAAGGGGAGTAAAAGCAATGGAAGCCATTAACCAGGAGTTCAATCCTGATTTGCATGAAGCAGTTACAGAAATCCCTGCACCATCGGAAGAGCTAAAAGGAAAGAATGTGGATGAAGTAATGAAAGGTTATTTTTTAAATGATAAGATTATCCGTCACGCAAAAGTTGTGGTAGGGAAATAAAATTTATATGGCTAAAAGAGATTTTTACGAAATACTGGGACTTACTAAAACAGCTTCTGCAGAGGAAATAAAAAAGGCATATCGTAAAGTTGCCATGCAATTTCACCCGGATAGAAACCCTGGCGATAAAGCAGCTGAAGAAAAATTTAAGGAAGCAGCTGAAGCATATGAAATATTGAGCGATGCAGATAAGAAAGCCCAATACGACCGGTATGGCCATGCCGGTGTAAGTGGTAGTGCCCGTGGCGGACATGGTGGGGCCGGTGGGATGAACATGGATGATATCTTCAGCCAGTTTGGAGATATTTTCGGTGATGATGTTTTTGGAAATTTCTTTGGCGGTGGAGGCGGACAACGTAGCCGTGGTGGCCAGAGAAGTCGGGGAATAAGAGGAAGCAATCTCCGGGTTAAATTAAAATTGACCTATGAAGAAATTGCGAAAGGAGTAACAAAGAATATAAAAGTAAAAAAACATGTAGTATGTACTACCTGTACTGGAAGTGGTGCAAAAGATAAAGGTAGTGTACAAAATTGTGGCACTTGTGGTGGAAGTGGGCAAGTAAGAAGAGTTCAAAACACTTTCCTGGGACAAATGCAAACTGTTACAACCTGCCCTACATGTAATGGAGAAGGTTCAACAGTAACAGCAAAATGTACAAGTTGTAAAGGGGAAGGAAGAGTCTATGGCGAAGAAACAGTAAGTATTGATATACCCGCTGGTGTGCAAGAAGGAATGCAATTAAACATAAGTGGCAGAGGTAATGCAGGCGAAAGAGGCGGCTCTGCGGGTGATTTAATTATCTTAATAGAAGAAGAACCGCATAAGGAACTACATAGAGAAGGTTTGAATGTTGCGTACGAATTACACATCTCTTTTACTGATGCAGCATTTGGCACACAGGTGGAAGTACCCACGATTGATGGAAGGGCAAAAATTAAAATTCCGGCGGGTACGCAAAGTGGAAAGATATTCCGTTTGAAGGGAAAAGGTTTTCCAGCGGTAAACTCTTATGAAAAAGGTGACCAGTTGATTCAGGTAAATATCTGGACTCCGCAAAATTTAACAAGCGATGAAAAAGCAATGTTGGAAAAGCTCAGCAGTTCCCCCAATTTTAAACCACATCCTGATAAAAACGAAAGGAACTTTTTTGAAAAGATAAAAGATATGTTTTCTTAAGTCTAGTACTGCGTGCCAGCACCTTTTTTCTTTTTTACTTTTGAATAAAGCAACTTTGCCTGCTGTACCAGGGTAATAAACTCTTTCTGCAATAAGTCATCCGCCGTAGAAGAACTTTCTGCAAGAGCAATAATTTCATTCCATCCAACATTTTTGGTAAATGAAGAGGATCGTAATACAGAGCCAAACATCGCCACTGCCGCAGAAAAATGAAAATTTTTATCCAACTCTTTGGAGGGTATAAAGTTTAGCTTACACTCATGATTCATGTTGAAGAGTGTTGCATTATTAGGATGCCGGTACTGCAATTTTATATCGGCAAATTTTCCAGATTTCACTTCATCTGCTATTGCATCATTACAAGCATTGGTTGGCGTTATTTCAAATAAAGCCAGCAATGAATGACCAGAACCAATTTCCCCTCCTTCTATTGCCGACATGGTATCTCTTAATGCACCTACTTTATTATCAAACCCTACAAGCCGGTACTCCTTTACATACTCAGCATTAAATTCCACATTCATATACACATCATCAGCCACGGTATATAATGTTTGTGTAAATTCTTTCAGCAACACTTTTTCAGCTTCTTTAAAATTATCGAGGTATGCAAAATTTCCATTTCCTTTCTTAGCAAGTGTTTGGATTTTTGAATCTTTATAATTCCCCATCCCTACACCAAGACAGGTAAGATATATACCCGATTCCCGGTGTTGGGAAATAAGCTCATCCAATTCTCCCTCTGTTTTCATCCCCACATTAAAATCACCATCCGTTGCTAATATCACCCGGTTATTTCCTCCTTTAATAAAATGATTTTTTGCAACACTATAGGCAAGCTTGACTCCTGACTCTCCCGGTGTTGTGCCTCCCGGTGTTAGCTCGTCGATGGCTTTTAGAATTTTTTCTTTTTCACCACCACTGATTGTATTTAACATTATTCCCGTTATACCGCCATATACCACTAACGCAACAGAATCTTTATCCCGTAGGTTATTTACCAATAGACGAAAAGCTGATTTAAGTAACGGTAACCGATTGGGCATATCCATCGAGCCTGATACATCTATCAGGAAAACGAGGTGGCTTGGTGGAAGTGTATCAAGATTTAATTTTTTGGAAGAGAGGTTAATATAATACAAGTGATTTGCCGGGTTCCAGGGACAACTACTTAAAGTTGTTTTTATATCAAACAAGGAAGCATCCTTCGGTTCATTGTAATTGAGGTTAAAATAATTCAGCATTTCTTCTATACGTACCGCATCAGGTGGTACTAAAGAATTAAGCGTAATAAATCGGCGGATATTACTGTAGGAAGCCCTGTCTACATTCAATGATAGTCCGGTGGTCGGAAATCGCTTTGCATTTACAAAATGATTTTCCAATAAGCTGGCATAGGTTTCATCACCTGAGAACCATCTTTTTTGTTCTTCTTTTTCAAGATCTTTTGTAAGTGACGATAACTTATCTCTTTTAACATTAGATGATGATGAAGGAGCTAGTTTCATCTTTACACTGACATAGTTATCTGCATTCACTATCACCTTTTCTGTTCGATAGCCTTCGTATGAAAAACTGAATGTATCTATTTGTTGATGAGAAATGATCCCAAAAGTTCCGGCACTTCCGCTTTTAAAAACATACCCGGTTTTATGTTGTAGTATAGTAACATTTTGCAAAACGTTACCTGCTTCATCCTTTACTTCGCCCCGCACATAATACTGCTGGGAAAACAGGGATAAATTTAGAATAAGAAAGAATAGTATATGACAAGTGGCCTTCAACTGGATATTTTGGCAGGATAAAGTACAAAAAAAGCCGTAGACTTCCCCAGATTTATATCAACTGGTAGATCTCCTTCAGGTTACGGCCAAGACCGTCATAATCAAGTCCATAGCCAACTACAAATTTATTCGGTATATCAAACCCAATATAGTCAATGGTTAATGGATATTCTGTTGCGGCTGATTTATGCAATAATGAAGCAATTTTAAGCGACTTTGGCTGCTGGTGCATCAATTTCGGGAGAAAATTATGCAGTGTTTTTCCAGTATCAACTATGTCTTCAACAATAATTACATCTTTTCCAAAGAGATCATCTTCCAAGCCAATTGAGGTAACCACATTCCCTGACGATTTCATCCCTTTATAAGATGCTAACTTAATAAAACAGAGCTCTGCATCTATGTTTACATGTTTGAAAAGATCTGCAGCAAACATAAAAGATCCATTTAATATGGCGATAAACAATGGTCGTTTACCTGCATAATCAGTGTTTATAGCAGTCGCTAACTCTTTAATTCGTTGTTGAATTTGCTCCTCCGGGAGATAGGTTTCAAAAGACTTATCATGCACTTTAATGACTGCCATAAGAATTAGTTAGGTCGTTTTAATTAGAAGTTCCTTTGTTTCTATCCTGGATCAAAGAATAATTTTCCTTAACTACAAGTTTAGGTATGGATGATGATTTTTTTCTGAGACTAAGTTGTACACCGGGAGCTGGTTTTTCATCCAGCTTTAACCAATTTAATTCCCGTAAAGTTTCCAACCGGATAGCTTGCTTTTGCGCAATAGAGTGAAGGGTTTCGCCTGGTAATACTGTATGAAACTCGTCTTTACCAGTTTTACGTTTACGTTGAATATAAATCAGCTGGTCTTCGGGTAGAGTTTCCGTTCTTTCCATTTCGTTAAAGTCAAATATTTTGGACAAGTCCACATCATATTGTTTTGCAATGGCCAGAAATGAAGTTCCTTTTTTTGCATAAATAACTTTTGTATCGTTAATTTTAAATTCGCCTTCAGGATAATTTTCCTTTGCTACTGCTACTTCTTTTTCAATTGGATAACCAATCTCTTTCGACGCACTACCTTCCACATCTTTATAGGCTGAGACATGTACAATATCTTCATTCTTTGGTACCGGTTTACCCAGTGCAATCATGGTATAATCCTGCAGGTTGTAACTTTCAATCAATTTTATTAATACCTGAGGATATTTTGGATTAGTAGCATATCCTGCTTGTTTTAACCCGTTAGCCCAACCTACATAATCTGTTGGCTGCAGTTCAAAAAGAAAAGCATATCGTTTTCCATTCTTTAAAAAATCCGAATGATCTCTGTACGAATGTTCAGCCAATGGATATTTCCGAAAGCATTCCTTTTTTTCATCATCGTCATGCTTAACGGATTCACCTTCCCAATTTGATTTGCATTTAATACCAAAATGATTGTTGGATGCCAATACCAACTTGCTGCTGCCGGCACCAGATTCATGAATACCCTGAGCTAAAGTAATGGCTGCGGGTACACCCGTACGCTGCATTTCTGTAATGGCTAATTCTTTATATGTTTCAATATAATTCAGCACAACATCAGCCTTTTGGCCAAAGCAAGCAGATGAAGCCAATACAAAAACGAGTATAAAATAATTTCCTGTTCTTCGCATTTGTTAATATTGTTATAGTTTTCTAATTAAGAAAAGGCCATCCCGAATAGTTAAAACCACTTTCTCAATATCGATCCGGTTTTTGATAAACTCATTGAAAGCCTGGATGCCTTTTGCACTCTTTCCTTTTATTTCCTTCTCCAGCACCTGCCCGTGAAAAAAGATATTATCTGCTAAAATAAACCCGTTTTGCCGCAACCGGGGCAATACAAGGTTAAAATATTCGATATAAGCTGGTTTGTCAGCATCAATAAATACCAGGTCCCATGTTTCCTCTAATCCGGCAATAATATCTAACGCATTACCTGTATGAGAAATTATATGTTTAGAAAAAGAAGATCGGTCAAAATATGCTCTTGATAGTGTAGCATCCGCTTCTCTTAATTCAATGGTGTGCAGTTGCCCGTCCTCTGTAAGGCCTTTTGCCAGGCATAAGGCACTATAGCCTGTAAAAGTGCCGATTTCCAGAATACGGCGTGGCCGTATCATACAGCTTACCATTTCCAACACTTTTCCCTGCAGGTGCCCACTCAGCATTTGAGACTCTGCGTGATGCTGTACCGTAAATTCATTAACTTCTTTTAAAAGAATATCTTCCTTCGAAGAATAATCTTCTGCATACTGCTGTGCTGATGGATGTATAAGTTCCAACTAAAAAAAATTTGCAGCAAAGATAAACTTATACTGCGTGAAGCTGAATATTTGGAGCTGCGGACTTTTTGGAAATAAACCAAAGACCTATGAAGGTAAAAATCCCATTAATAAGAATCAGTTCATTCCCTATTTTATAGCCATTAAAAATACTGTCCGATAAACTTTGAAGACCAAGGCTTATATGCAATTTAGCTTCATACCATGCCGGATTGCTAACCATATCAAGTCCTAAGGCTAATAGGGGAGCAATAATGCACACCACCCAGATCAATTTATCGTTCAGCGAACGTTTTGTCAAAATGCCAAAAGCAAATAATCCCAGCAAGGGGCCATAAGTAACCCCGGCAAATTTCAGTATGAAATCAATAATGAGTTTATCATCTATCCATTTAAATAAAAGCACCATCAGGAAAAATACTGCTGCAAAAGTGAAGTGCACTTTAAGCCTTGTTCTTTTTTTGTCTTTTTCACTATCTGTTGATTTTTTTATCCCTAGTATATCAATACAAAAGCAGGAAGTAAGTGAAGTGATGGCCCCATCCACACTTGGAAAAAGGGCTGAGATCAGCGCAATGATAAATATAATACCAATTACACCACTGAATGTATCACTCAAAGCGATCGTAGCAAATAAATCATCGGGTGGCACCGTGATATTGTTCTGTGCTGCATATAAATAAAGTATGCCGCCAAGTATCAAGAATAAAAGATTTACTACCATCAGTACCGCAGTAAATGTCATCATATTCTTTTGGGAGTCTTTCAAGTTTTTTACGCTGATATTTTTTTGCATCATTTCCTGGTCTAGCCCCGTCATTGCAATGGCGATGAACATACCGCCGATAATATGCTTCAAAGCAAAGGAACCCGATTTAACATCCCAGTTAAATATTTGCGTATACCCTTTATCCGACATCATCGTCCAGGCTCCGCCCAAATCAGTACCCAATGCTTTTGTAATAACGATGATACAAACAACCAGCCCTACCAGCATGCCCGTTGTTTGTAATGTATCTGTGTAAATAATAGTTTTTACCCCGCCTTCAAAAGTATATAAGAGGATCAACAACAGAATCACCAGCGTTGTTGCATAAAACGGAATACCCAGTTTATTAAAAATGAAAATTTGTAACACACTTATCACAAGATACAAACGGGCAGTAGCTCCCACTGTTCTTGAAAGAATAAAAAAGAATGCCCCTGCTTTGTGAGCATTTATGCCAAATCTTTTCTCAAGATATGTGTAAATGCTCGTCAGGTTCATTTTGTAATACAAGGGCAACAGCACAAATGCAATAACAAGATAGCCTAACAAATACCCTAATACAATCTGGTAGTAGAAAAAATTACCGCTCCCAACTCCACCCGGTACACTTACAAACGTAACACCTGATAAAGATGTACCAATCATACCAAAGGCTACCAGCATCCAGTTACTACTCTTATTACCAATGAAAAAAGATTCATTGTTTGAATTCCTTGATGTATACCAGGCTACTCCCAATAACAAAACAAAATAACCTATTACAAATGTGAAGAGGATTGTTGGACTCATAGTAAATTGTTTCTGGTACAGCAGGCTTTGGCAAGCACAACTTAATATAAATGTGAATTATTGAATTTTGAAGATAACCAAAATTGCTATCCCTTTGCTGCAAATTTATAGGAATCATGTCGATACAATCTCTTGCTGTTTTCTGCGGCTCAAAGAATGGAAATAATTTACTGTTCATCAAACATGCTGAGCAACTAGGAAAGTTGATGGCGGAAAATGGTGTGAAACTTATTTATGGCGGAGGCAGTGCGGGCCTGATGGGAAGCATTGCAGATAGTGTAATGAAATATAATGGGAATGTAACCGGTATTATTCCCCGCTTATTATTAGAATGGGAAGTACAGCATCGTGGGATTACAGAGTTAATTATCTGTGATGATATGCATATCCGGAAAAAAACAATTTATAGCTTGTGCGAAGCAGCATTAATACTACCGGGTGGGTTTGGAACATTGGATGAGTTGTTTGAAATATTAACCTGGAACCAGTTAACCATTCATGATAAACAGATCTTTATCCTGAATTCCAGCGGCTTTTATGATCATCTTCTACAACATATAGAATATATGCGAAAAGAAAATTTTTTATACGAACAGGCAGAAAAAAAGATCATCGTATTGGATGATCCTGAAGAATTAAAAAAATATTTTATTTAATTATCATTCTTCTTACCTCTGCCAAGATAAAAAATAAAGCCAGTTCGAAAAACAGGCAACACTCTTCCATACTGGTCACGATAAGGAGAATACTCATCCTTCAACGCATCAATCATAATGCTGGTATAAAACTGGGACTCTCCGATCATTCTGTTTCCATAGCCGGCTCCCACTAAAAGGCTGGAGGCCGTATGATTTTCCCTATACGTTACAGTTCCTCCTACTTTTTCTGATAGTTTGATACTATTATATTCATACTGGCCGCCAATAAAAATCATGCGAACAGGCCATACCCGAACAAATGGCCCTCCGCCTATAGCCATATAACGAAGTGAAGCATCAATATTCTGATAACGCTGTGTGACATAATTGAAGTTGGTGGATATACCTGCATCAATAAATTTATTAATGCTATACCCAATTTCAGGATTTAATCCTATGATAAATCCATTTGAAAAGCCAAGGTTCAGACTTGTACCAATAAATAAATGGTCTTTCTTCCAGCCGCCTTTCTCTTCTTCTTCCTCTTCCTGAGCATATAAACTAACCACAACAGCAGATAACATGAATGACAAAATAAGTTTCTTCATAATCATGGGTATTTATGTAGTTAAATCAAAAATCTTTCCGGGGTTTAATATATTATTGGGATCAAAAGCTTTTTTAATCTCCCGCATCAACCGCAAATTAGATTCCCTGAAAACAATGTCCATATAAGGTTTTTGAATAAGCCCAATTCCGTGTTCCCCACTAATTGTACCACCTAAGTTTTTTACTATAGTGAACAATTCTCTTAAGGCTATGGTCATAGCCTCATTACCATGGCTGTTTGGTACACCTTCTTTTCTTATTCTTATATGCAGGTTACCATCCCCAGCATGACCATAACAAACAACTTCAAAATCGAATTTCTTTCCCAGGTCTTTTACGCCTCTTATTAATGCTGGTAACTCTGCTCTAGGTACTACCGTGTCTTCTTCAATTGTATAACCAATTAATTTTACTGCTTCTGCTACTCTTCTTCTCAACTTCCATAACTCTGCTTTCTGCTGCGCATCGTCTGCAAAATAAATCTCTCCAATATCATACTGTGTTAACAGGTTGCTAATAGCTTCCATCTCTCCCATCAACACATCCATATTGTTGCCGTCTACTTCAATTATAAGATGGGCAGCCGTATCATCTGTAACTTGAACGGCCGTACCAACAAATTTGCTTACAATTTTTAGGGAATCTATTTCCATTAACTCCATTGCACTTGGTACAAACCCTGCCCTAAAAATAGCACTCACCGCTTCACCTGCCTGCTCCAAATTGCGGAATGGAACCAGCATTAATACATCATATTCAGGAAGTGGAATTAATCGTAATACAATTTTTGTAACAATACCTAATGTTCCTTCACTTCCAACCAATAACTGTGTAAGATTATAGCCAGTTGAATTTTTCAGTACGTTACAACCTGTCCAAATAATTTCTCCGGTAGGCAAAACAACTTCAAGGTTGAGGACATAATCTTTTACTACGCCATATTTAACTGCTTTTGGGCCTCCACTGTTTTCAGCAATATTGCCACCGATAAAACAGGAGCCCCTGCTGCTTGGATCAGGAGGATAAAATAGTTTTTTCTCTTTCACTGCATTTTGCAATACTTCTGTTATTACACCCGGCTCAGTAGTTACCTGCAGGTTGCGTTCATCAATTTCAAGAATGGTATTCATTCTTTCTGTTGACAGCAATACTCCGCCTAAGTGTGGTAAAGCACCTCCACTTAATCCCGTACCTGCTCCCCGTGGAGTAACTGGTACTTTTTCTTTATTACAAATTTTAAGGATAGCACTGATTTCTTCCGCTGTTCGTGGTTTTATTACCACTTCTGGCAGGTAATGAAGATTTTCAGTTTCATCATGTGCATAGTTGTTCAGCGATTCTTCATCTACAAAAACAAATTGCTCTCCAACAATTTCTTTAAATGCTTCAACATGATGTGTGGTAAGTGAGGCAGTGGTTGCTGTTTCCATGAACTGTTTTTAAACAATCAATTAAGTTCGCAAAAATCGGAATAATATAGAATATCCTGAAAAGAAACAGTTAGTAAGCTTTAAAAGAAGGGCACATAGACTCCCTGCGGTTGCCGTTGTATCTGTCAACAACACCTTGCTTGATTAATGAAAACTCAAATGCGCCACGGGTATTATTAAAGTTTTTTAATGTAGAAATGGTAGCATCGTAAGTAAATGTGAAGGTCATATCCTTATAACCCAAACCAAGCATTGGTATGGCAGCATCTTTATGCCGGTAATAAACACCGGCAATCAGGATTTTTTCTCCGTCGCCAGAAAGATTATAATGCGCATTTAATCCACCTACTATTTCATATGATTTTGCCTGCATGGAGAAATAAACATTGGGATTTACTATCACTCTATCGTTCAGCATGAAGCTACCATTTACAAAAGCATTATAACGAACAGCAATGCGATTATCAATTCCGGAAGATTCATCAAAAAAAGATTCTCTTGGGCGATTAATATGCATGGCAGATACGCCTGCATTTAAATAAACATCGTTAGTAGGAAAATAAGCATAATTCATCCCCACCTGCAAGTCGATGTAATTAATATTATTTACATCCAACTTTGGTGCTACTGTAGTTTGATGCACATCAAAAAATCTTCCATTCCACTGACTCGGAAAAGTAAGATTTGCTGTATTGATATTTTTATTGGCCCAGCCAGCATTAAAACCGAGGCTAAGTAGACTTCCGGCATTTATCATTTGATGATAGGCGACTGAACCATAAATTTTAGTAGAAGTAAGTGTGCCAGTTCCTGCAACGTCTCTCAATATTACGCCACCTAATCCTAACCAGCCGGTATTATCACTATTCTGCATTACCTGCACATCGCCAAAAGCACTCATCGTTTTGTAAGGAAAAGCAGTAATAGCAGCCCATTGATTACGATAATTTATTCCCAACCTGTAATCCCCATCAGGAATAAAACCCGTGTTGGCAGGATTGGTCAACAAGGGGGAGTTCATAAATTGAGAAAAATGCAAATCCTGCGAGTTAGTACCGGGTATGAAATACAAAGTACTCGCAGCAAACAACACTATTATTTTTAATTTTCTATTCATGCCACTACTCCTGGGTATACTTTTAAAACACTGTAAATTAAATGCACTCCGTACTTAAAATCCTGTACAAGGTGCTTACCTTATTAACGTTATATCACCCTTCTTAGTTGTTTTAACACCATCAAAAAATTCCACACTTAATGTATAGGCGTAAACATCCATTGGTTGAATCACTCCTTTCACTCTTCCATCCCATCCACGGAAACGGTCGTTGGTTTCAAAGACCTTCTGTCCCCAGCGGTTCCAGATAATGAATTGCATTCTGGCAATACCAAACCCTCTTACCATAACAACACTATTTACATCGCCGCTTTGGGGTGTAAACGCATTAGGAACATCTACGAGTGGTACAATTACAGCGGTTACAGGTCTGCATATTGTACTGTCGCAATCTGCTGCATTATATGCTGTAAGACAAGCATTGAAAGTTCCTGTTGCATTATACTGGTGTGAAACCGGTGCTCTTGAAGTGGTAATCAGCGAATCACCATCCCCAAAAACCCATTTAAAACGAATGGCGTCTGCTGACGAAAGATTTGTAAATGTTGTGGGTGTATTTTCCTGTGCCGGAATTGGAGCAAAGCTAAAGTCAGGCACCGGTGCATCAAATGTTTGTATCGTAAACCTGGCAGTATCCGAACCATTGCAGGTATTAGGATTATATGCAATTAATACAACATTATAAGTTCCAACGGCGGTATAGGTATGTGTTGGTTCAAATGCTGTGGATGTATTCCCATCTCCAAAATCCCACAGCCATGTTTCCCCGGCAAGTGATGTATTATCAAACACAGCGGTATAAGGGATACATCCGTTTGCAGGTGTAGTAAATCTTGCTCTTACATTATCTGCCACATCCAATTCTATTTCTATGGAATCTGGGTTATTGCAATATGTAGAATCTTTTAAAATTAGTTTTACCGTATACGTACCGGGGCCGGGGAATGTATGTTGAATTGGCAACATGCCCCGCACTACTCTTGGACTACCATCCCCAAAATCCCATATAAAAGAGGTATCCTTAAACGGAGCCGTTATATCAGTAGTAGATAAATTAGTAAACTCGTAATTGAACCCTGAACAGGGAGGTAATTTTATATTACTGAAAGCAAGATTAGCTTCCAGGTCACCTACACGAATATTTAAAAACGATGAGTCCCTGATATTACATGTTGTTGGGTCAATGGCAACAAGCATGACTGGGTATGTTCCAACCGCTGTATATGTATGAGAGGCTGAAGGAACTGTAGTAGTAAGATCAGGGGGATTACCAGGCACATAATTAAAATACCATTCATAGCTCTGTGCTTTGGCAATGGTATCAATAAAATCAACTGTAAGTGGAAGACAGCCTGCTGTATCCCGGGGGGCTCCTCCAATGGCTGACTGAACACCAGCCTCTACACCAGCCAAATTCATTTCAATCTTTAGCATGGTAAGGTTACAATTAGGAGTATTATTAACAGTAGCCCATGCTCCGGTTGTAACAGGATATGGCAGTGGAGGATTGTTCAGTTTACAATTACCACAAATTGCCTGGTAAATTCTTCCCTGGCTATCAAAACGACTGGTGCCACCATCCACATGGTCAACACCTCCCTGCGCAATAGAATTATTTTCTCCGAAGAAGCTTCCAAAAAGTTGTTGCGTTGCATCTTTTTTCAATACAAAAAAATAAAAATCCTTGCCATCTGTAGCACTCTTAAAAGCATCAGGAGTAACCGGCAAGCCGGTTGTTCCGGCGCTGCTATATACATTATCAGTTCCAAAAAATCCGCCCCATCCTGATATGTACACATTTTCACAACGATCTACCAAAAAAGCTATTGGTGAAATGTTGGGTGTTAATGAGCTGGTGCCAAAAACTGTTGAATAAACATATGCTGAAAGGTCGGGCTGAAATTTTACAATAAATTGTTTGCCGGTAGCACTTCCATAGGTGGGTGTACCAGGTGTTATCTCCCAATTACCCGTAGTTTGACCCATTATATAAGGAAAGCCCCTATTGTCAAACTGAACACCGAAAATCTGATCTGCACCATTTGTTCCAACATAAGTTGTACGTATAATAGCTGTTCCTGTATTATTAACAACTGATATAAAGCCATCAATTCCTCCGTGATTGTTAGGGCCTTTAGCGCCTGCCTTGTTTCCTGGAAAATTTGTACTCTCAGTACCGCCGGCTACATAAATATTTCCGGCAGGATCTAAGGATAATACATAGGCTGCATCATTTGCTGAACCTCCCAAATAGCTTGCAAATAACAGACTGCTTATATTGGAATTAAATTTTAATAATACCCCATCCTGGCTACCGCCACCAAAACTGGATTGAAAAAAACCAGTAGTGCCCGGAAAATTATTTGATTGTGTTGAAGATGCTACATATACATTTCCGGCTCCGTCCAAAATTACTTCGCTACGGCCATCATCCCCATAATTGCGGTTTAGCGAATTTGTTCCAGTTCTGCCCGGTACAATATTAACCCCATCATCACTACTTCCACCTATTTTTTTAGAACCGATAATAGCAGTACCCGTCGCATTCAATTTTGTCACAACAATATCATAGCCTGTGCCCCCAAGTGTACCGTTAGCAGTTACGGGATAATTGCCTGAGTTAGTACGTCCTGCTATTACAAGGTTTCCCTGGTTATCAACTATCAGGCTATGGGGTTGCTCATTTCCGGAACCTCCTAAATAAGTTGCATATACACGGTTAGTACCATTGGGATTCAATTTTATTATTCCCATATCACTTCCCTGATTAGGAGCTCCGCCCTGGAATATAGTTTGAAATGCCCCTGGGGAAACCGGCCAACTGCCCTGAGTAAATACAATGCCCCCTGCATACATGCTTCCATCAGGGCCATAAGTAGCAGTAAAGCCCCAGTTGTCTGCATTGCCTCCTGCAAAAGAGCAAAAGGTAACCGTTGGGTCAATCACTAATGTTTCAGATGGATTGTAATTATCTACAACAAATCGAACAACATTATCTTTTACTACATATCTGCAACGAACTTCTTTCTTGCCGTTTATATCCGCCTGGTAAGTATAAGGAGCAGACTCTTTCAATTCTCCCACTGATGTTTCCATTATAAGTTGCTTGTTTTTTACCAGCAACTTATCCGTGCCATCATATTTCATGGCAATCTTTGAAACATCTCCACCCGGTCTCACTATAATATCATACTTCAAAAAATTATTATCTGTATAATAACGAACATCAATATTTGGATATATATTTTTTAATGTTATAACCTGGTAAAGACGACACTCATTTGCCCATTTGGAAGGATCGTTTCCAACAAAATAATTATTGTACGTGGACACTACTTTCTCCGGTATCGTTTTAACGGAAGTGCTTGCTCCTAAAAAATCCACATGATAAGCATGTGAACGAAGTGTAATATTATCTTTTGCTGTTACCGCACTTCCATCTGGTTTTTGACCATGAAAAAATGTAGCAAGGTTTGCAAAGTCAACCGGGTTGTGCTGTAAAACAGTAAAGCCGCTTTCACGGATAAAAAAAGCACCATTGCTTACGTCACCCTTATACTGAACACGGCTATCCCACTGGCCTTTGTTTTCTATAAACTCAATATTGTTATAGCTCTGTGCCAGTGAAGCAAAGGCCGGGGTACAAAATGCGGCTAAAATCAGGAATCGTTTCAGGGTCAAATTGTTTTATATTAAAGTAACCAAATTTTATGAGAAATAGATTGAAAACTTGTGTTAAGAATAACCATTTACAGAATATTTTCCCATTTAAGTAAATACCATTTCAGCAAATCGTAGAATTTCTCATTAGGAAATTTTACTCCATAAAATAGCTCCTTTTTGCTGCTGCAGGAAGTTCTTTAGCTGCAAATTTTCTGCCGAAAGCAGGTCCGGGTCGTCGTCAAGCAACTTTGCAGCCATGTTTCCTGCCAGTTCCAGTAAAGAGCGGTCTTGGACTATGCTCGCCAGTTTAAAGTTTAACGCACCACTCTGCCTTGTACCTTCAATTTCACCAGGGCCCCGGAGTTCTAAATCTTTTTCTGCAATTACAAACCCATTGGTAGTAGAGGTCATGATTTTTATCCTTTCACGGGCAACATTTCCCAATTTAGAACTCGTTAATAATACACAATAGCTTTTATCAGCTCCTCTGCCCACCCTCCCTCTCAACTGGTGCAATTGTGATAATCCAAACTTCTCAGCGCTTTCAATTATCATCACCGTTGCATTAGGTACATTCACCCCTACTTCTATAACGGTTGTTGATACCAATAACTGTGTATCCTTATCAACAAACCTTTTCATATTTAGTTCTTTCTGAGCGGCTGGTTGTTTGCCATGCACCATACTTATCCAATACCTGGGCTCAGGAAAATAGCTTTTTACATTTTCATAACCCAACATCAGGCTTTCATAATCTAACTTATCACTTTCCTCTATCAAAGGGAAAATAATATATGCCTGTCTTCCTTTATCAATCTCGGCTTTAATAAAGTCCATCACCCTGCTCCGCTGCGTTTCATAACGGTGTACTGTAGTAACGGGTTGCCGGCCTGGGGGCATTTCATCTATCACACTATAATCCAAATCGCCGTAAGCCGTCATAGCCAGTGTTCTAGGTATTGGAGTTGCCGTCATTACCAATACATGCGGCGGAATTGATGCTTTTTGCCACAACCTGGCTCGCTGAGCCACCCCAAACCTGTGTTGTTCATCAATGATTACGATGCCCAGATTTTTAAATTGCACAACTTCTTCAATTACGGCATGGGTACCAATTAAGATTTTTAAAGTGCCGTCTGCCAGTTCTTTCAAAATTTTTCTTCGCTGTGCCGTTTTTACAGAACCAGTTAGCAATCGAACACCTACATCCATCTTCTCTAACAGAGCACTTATAGTAGAAAAATGCTGCTGAGCTAAAATTTCTGTCGGGGCCATCAGGCAGGCTTGAAAGTCGTTATCGTTTGCCAATAACATAATAAGAACTGCAACAATAGTTTTACCACTACCCACATCGCCTTGCAGTAACCGGTTCATTTGCCGTCCTCTTGCTGTATCATTTCTTATTTCTTTTACCACTCTCTTTTGTGCATTGGTTAATGCAAATGGAAGATGATTATTAAAAAAGTTATTGAATAAGTCCCCCACTTTATCAAAAACTACACCTTTAGAAAACCGATGACGTTGTGATAACAACAAATGCATCCGTAAACGGGCAATAAAAAGTTCTTCAAACTTTAACCGCTTTACGGCCTCTTCATACTCAGCCGGAGATTGTGGAAAGTGAATTTTACGATAAGCATCAAAACGGCTGATTAATTGTAATGGTTGAAGAATTGACGCAGGGAGATTTTCCGGAACATCTTTTTCCCGCACCTGCATTAGTAATACCTGGGTGAGCTTTGCCAATTGTCTTGCACCCAGTCCTTTTACTTTTAATTTTTCTGTGGTGGAATAAACAGGCTCCAGGAAGTCTTTTGCTTTATTAGTTTCGTATGATAATAATTCTATTTCGGGATGTACAATTTGTGCTTTGCCATTGAAAAAAGTTACCTTACCAAAAACTAAATAAGACCGGCCCGTTTCCAATAACTTTTGCACCCAACTTAACCCCTGGAACCATGTCAATTCTAGTTCGCCAGTTTTATCTTTTACATATCCCACTAACCGCTTTCCTGATCGCTGGCCGATAACTTCAAAGTTGGTTAAAACAGCAGCTACCTGCACAAAGTCAGAATTGCTGTTAATCTCATTAATAAAATTGATTTTAGTTCTATCAATATGCCGGTGCGGAAAATGAGTAAGCAAATCGCCGAATGAAAAAATGTTTAATTCTTTTTTCAACAACTCCCCTTTTTGCGGCCCCACACCTTTCAGGTATTCAATCGGACTGGATAATATGTTGTTGTTATGAGAGATAATTTGTGTTTAAACAAAAATACAAATCCAAAGTGGTGGACAAATACAAATATTGAATGACTTTAGATAGAAGTTTCCCGGACAGATTTCTCCCATAAAACAGTTTGCCTCCCTTGCAAGAATACAATCCATCCTCTTACCAGGCAGTAATTCATAAACATGAAATAAAATGGGATAGATAATAACCCGGGTTGTTTACCCCCCCTCATAATAAGCCAACCTGTAATTGCAAATAAATAAAACAGCACCTGTAGCAACAGTAGCCAATTGTAAAATTGATGATAGCTCCCCGCAATTACGATGACAGCATTAGTAAGAAAGAGGACGATAAGCATAGGAGGACAAAGTACCCAACGGAATACCCTTCTTGATATGTACTGAAAACTAAGCAACGGATGCTTTAAAAAATTCAGAGCATTTTTTAAATAGCCAATAGCCTGATAAGCACCTGCAGCAATCCTTATTTTTCTCTTTGCTTCTTCTTTTAATGAAGTTGAGCTTTCTTCCATTGCAAAAGCTTTAGGCTCATACGCAATTTTATAACCTTGTAAACACACCTGCATAGAAATGATAAAATCATCCAAAATTATTTCATCATCCAGTTCTTTGAATAATGAAGTTCGAATAGAAAACAATTCTCCAGCGGCACCCACTACTGTACCAAATGCAGCATCGGCTCTTTTCATTAAAGATTCATACTGCCAATAAAATCCCTCTGCTTTGCTTACCGCTGATGCATATGTAGTATGGAGAATTTTTTTTTCACCCGCCACTCCACCTATTACCGGGTTTTTATATTGTTTTACAATATAGGTAATACAGTCTTTATTCAACATAGAGTTCGCATCGCTAAATACAACAATTGGTGTTTGTACCTGCCCCATTGCTCTTTTTATTGCTGCATATTTTCCTTTTCGCTCAGTTTGATGCAATAATACTATCGTTGAGTGTTGGCTAATGAGTTGCACCGAATTATCAGTGGAGCCGTCTGTGATGAAAATAATTTTTAGCTTATCCTCCGGGTAATTAATCGCAAGAGTGTTCTCTATTTTTTTAGTCAGGATTTTTTCTTCATTGTAAGCTGTAACAATAATAGTAATGGCCGGCTGTTCTGCCCGTATTTCTTTCCTGGAAAATCGCCGAAAGAAAAAAAGGAATGGGCCAAGCAAAAAAATTAGTACCCCATAACCAACATGGCCATAAAACAAGGTGAAAAGACTTATCCAAAAAAGAAATACTACTATCTCCATTACTATTTCACTTGTGAAAAATACGGTGCACTTTAAGCAAATATCCTAATTGGGGGGTTAAATACCACAACCTGTTAAGGCTGAATGTATTTTTTTTTGTCATCGACTAAAAAAAGGTTGCAGCTTTTTAGAATTCGCCCTACTTTGTACTTACAAGAATCCAATACCTGATCCAAAACCGGGTACAATGAATAACCACATCCACCTTTTACAACTCGACTTGTATCTATATGATTACAAGTTTGCATTACTGTCGTTTATTACGGCATTTGTAGTAACGTTAATTACTATCCCACCTCTTATTAGCTTAATAAAAAAGTACAGGCTATTTGATGTGCCTGATGCCCGCAAAGAACATGCGGCTCCCATTGCTACAATGGGCGGCATTGCTATTATTGCAGGCATGATGATGGGGCTGGCGCTATGGTTCCCCTTTTCAAATGGAATCGGTCAAATCAGTTTCTTCTTTTCTATTCTTGTTCTTTTTGGACTTGGCATAATGGATGATCTAAAAAATCTTTCTGCGAAATATAAATTTGTTGTACAAATTGCACTTGCTCTTTTGATTGCTTTATCTGGCATTCGTATCGCTTCTTTTGAAGGATTGTTTGGCATCAACGATTTACCACTTACTGCACAATACACTGTTACAGTATTGGCAATTGTCGGCATCACCAATGCATTTAATTTAATTGATGGTATTGATGGGCTTGCAGGCGGACTCGGCTTTATGAGTCTTGTTACCCTTGGAATCTTCCTCACTATAAATGGGGATGTAAATACAGCTTTGATTGCATTTGCACTGGCAGGCGGAATACTGGCATTTCTATATTTCAATTTTAATCCTGCCCGGATTTTTATGGGAGATACCGGCTCACTGGTGCTGGGTTTTGTGGTTGCCGTATTATGTATACGTTTGATGCAGGTAAATGGGGCAATATTAAATCCTGCAATACCAAATACACCTGTGTTTGTTGCAAGTATTGTATTGATCCCGGTATTTGATACGATCCGTGTATTTACAGTTCGGATATGGAATGGCAATTCCCCCTTTTTGGCAGATAAAACGCATATTCATCACTTATTAACAAACCAGGGATTTAGCCACGCATTTGCTGCTAAATTAATATGCTTTATACATGGTTTTATTTTGCTGGAAGGTTATTGGCTAAACGGATTGCGCCCTGAATTTGCTTTTATACTTCTTATTACTTTTATGTTACTTACAATTGTGTTCTTGCGAAATATCAGGTTTTTATACAAAGAAAAAAGTGTTCAGCAATTACCCACTACTAAAGATTGAGACAGGAAAAGCTTAAGCAATTAAGTATTACTTACCAATAGAATCGTACAGCACTATTTATCTGCAAGGGTTATGGCAAATTCAGGACATCTTTCCCTGCTATCACTTATAAAACATTCAAAGTTTTTAAAAAACGACCCCTCATTTTCATACTGACCCATTCACTCAGTATTTTGGCAAAAAAATTCACTTTTTTGCGTAAATAGTTTAATCATTTTTCTTTGATAAAGCAGTCTGCATAAGGTTTTCCACAGATTTGATTACTATCACTTCGGGATAGTAATCATTTTGAGAAAGAACTTCTGCAATATAATAATTGACTACACCACTGCTATCATTGCCGATCTTCTTATCCGAAATAGTACTTAGCACATTGCCGAGATGGGTCGTGAGTTCATAAACCCTAGGCATCAGGTACAGCTACGTTGGACGGTTTAAATTTCATTTTGTACAAAACCAAATTTTATAGCCTTGCCTATCAGCAAAGCAGTATTTTTTACATCAAATTTTTCTAAAAGGCTTTTACGATGTGTATTTACAGTAGGGATGCTGATAAACAACCTTTCCGCCATTTCTGCGTTGGTAAGACCTTCTGCGATCAGCAGCAATATTTCTTTTTCCCTGCGGGTAATGACAGGCATTTTTTTATCCGGTGCTTTCATTGAAAGTGCAGCTTCAAAACTTAAATATTGCTTTCCCTTTGAAGCAGAAGTAATAGCTTCCAGTATCTCATTTTTTGAGGCATTTTTCAGTAAGTAGCCAGCTGCACCGTTATCCACCATATTGCGTATAACAGCTTGTTGGTTAAATGTACTAAGACCCAACACTAATACAGACGGGTATAATTCTTTTACCTCCTTACAAAGCTCCGTTCCATTCCTGTCGGGCAAACTAACATCCATTAAAATTACATCGGGTTGTTGCTGCTTTAAAAAACTGAGACAAGAGGCAGCATTGGTAGCATGTCCCATCCATTCAATTGTGTCTTCATTTTGCAATAAAGAACGAATGCCCTCTATTACCATGTAGTGGTCATCCACAATAAATATACTTATTGCCATCAGGTATTAATTTCAATCATTACAGATGTCCCATTTCCGGGTTCTGATTGAACATCTAGTTTCCCTTGTAAAAAATCTACCCGGCTTTGAATATTTTTCCACCCAATTCCTTTTGATTCATTTAACGAATTTACATCGAAGCCAATTCCATCATCTTCCACTGTTAAGGCCAATAGTTTCTCCTGTTTATGCAAGTGAAGCTGCACCAGTACATCATTGGCTTTCCCATGTTTAATAGCGTTGTTAATTAACTCCTGTGCAATTCGATAAATAGTTACTGAGACAGTTTGATCAATATTTGCCTTATCCATTCCTATGACTTGGTAATTTACGTTTACAGCTCCACTGGCTTTAATTTCATGACAAAATTCCTTCAACGCCGTGTCTAATCCATACTTCACCAGCATCTCAGGCATCATATTATGTGCCACCCTGCGCATTTCACTGATAGAAGAATTCAGCATATCAATGCTCCTTTCAAAAGCCTGTGCATTATCCGGCGTCATAATTAAATTTTCTTTCATACTGCTTAATGAATGTTTTATACCACTGAGCATACCTCCTAACCCGTCGTGAAGATCTTTAGCAAGGCGGCTTCGCTCCTGCTCTTCTCCCTTAAGTACAGCTTCTGTGGCGGTCAGTAATTTTTCTGTTTCGAACTCATCAATTTTTGCCTGTTGTAGCTTTTGTCGGTGTTTGTAGTTGCGATAGCTAAGCAAGGAAATGAGTAGCATTGCTGCTGCCCCCGCTATTAACAAATAGTTGAGGGTAGATTTTTGTTTGAGTTGCGCCCGTTGCAATTCAATCTGGTCTTCCTTCTTTGCTGTTTCGTACAACGTACGCATCTCTGCATCTTTTTTTGCTACGCCTTCCGTAAATATTTTATCATTCAATTCTCTCGCCATGTTACCGTATTCAATAGAGCCGGCAATATCGTTTCTTGCGGCACTGATGGTCGCCAGCAGGTTCAGGATCTTCGCCTCATGTTCAGTGAACTTATTTTCATGTGCTATCTTTAAAGAAGCCAGCCCATCTTCATACGCTTTATCAAAATTTTTTGTTAGCAGGTTATACAGGCCAAGGTTGTGGTACGACACACAAATACCCGAAGAATCGCCTGTCTCCAGGCTCAATTGCATCGTTCGGTCAGCGTATTGCTTTATATCACTGTATCTTTTTCCATGCAACGCTATATCCACCTTGCCTTCGTAACAAATTATTTCAGTGAACTTATTTTCATTCTTATGTGCAAGGCTTATTGCCTCATCAAAAAGTCCATCGGCTTTAGTGTATTGCTTTATGTCGGTATAACAATGGCCCATATTTTCCAGCAACACCATCAGTATACTCTCATTTTTATACTGCCTCGCCAACTCAATGCCTTTCAGTCCATACTCTATTGACCTGTCGTACTGCTTCAGCTTATAATAAGTAGACTGGAGACCAGAAAATAAATGAGCTTCTATCGAATGATAGCCCTTGCCCTCCAGTATTTTCATAGCTCTGAAAGTATAGTCAATGCATTTTTCATAATCGCCCAAAAACTTATAGCCCTCTGACATATTAAAAAGAGATACACCCATATTGTAGGTATCATTCTTCTTTTCCGCCATCTGGTACACCAGCTTGCTGAAATGTAACAATGAATCGTAGCGGGATTGTAATGTATAGATATATGCCAGGTTTCTATAAGAACTCATTATACCTTTTTCGAAGTGCAGCTTATTACTCAGGATGCCTGCCTGCCTGTTATAGGCTATTGCTTTTTCGGGCTCATTGTTTTCAAATAAATCGGCTAATGCCAACAAGGCTTTTACTTTATTTGTATCCTCCTTAGCTGAGCGGGTTATTTGCAGCAAACTATCTCTCTTCGCAATAGTCTCCTGCGCCTGCAATGGAACCAATCCAATACATAATAGACCAAAAAGAAGAAAAAGTTTCATTCGCTGAAATGAATTAATAAGTAATACAAATTAAGCCGGTTTTTCAAAAGAGGCATATCATTCTTTTTAATGATTTTTTAGATGATGGGTTTTAAAAATCATCTTTTTTAACGATAGCAACAGGCATAGCATGACGGTACTTTTATCTTATAAAATTACAAGTAATGAAAAAAATATGCTCCGTTATTTTAGTAAGCATTGTATTGCTATCCTGCTCAAAAGAAAAAATAACACCGTTGCCGGCTATTGATTATAGCCAATACAAAATAAAAACAGCCACGCATTCAGTAAGAAACTATAATGGCACGTCTTCAAACCTATCCTTCGATACAACCAACTACCTTTATGAAGGCAATACCTACCGGTACACCCGCCGCACCTCCATGGGAACTGTACATAGCTATACGCATACGCTTAGTAATGGCATTTATACAGCTGAACAGTATAACAACGGTACGTTATCAAACTCAAAAACATACGATAAGCTGAATGCAGCAGGATATGTAGATAGCAGTTGGATTTTGAACAACGGCACAGTTACACAATCTGCTAAATACAATTACAATACAGATGGCACATTGTCTAATGCGGCTAACTATTTTTCGGGCTATATCAATAAAGCCCAATACTATTATACAAACAATACAGCTACCTATTATATTTCCGAACGCATAGGCATAAGTCCCGGCATCCCTAATGCATTAGATTCTGTGGTGTATGAATATGCCGCCAATATGCCCTATCGAGCTGGTTTTTACAGTGCAGGGTTGCCAGTTTCTTTTTATGGAAAATTATCAAAAAATCTGCTGCAAAAAACTACTTATTACGATAAGCTAAACAACAAAGCCATAAGGCAAACAGTAGAATACCAATACCAGACAGATGATATAGGATTAGTAACCCAAAGAATATTGAATATATACATGCAGCCGGGTAATACGTTGATGCAAACAGATACTACTGTTTATACTTATTACGGGAAATGAAATGATAAATAAAAAAATGAAGCGATAAAAATATTTGCATCTTCTTTTGATGTACTGCTGCAACAGAAAAGAAAAAACCTTGTCGATAATTTTTGGAGAACTATAATATAAAGACAATGAAAGAAATACTAAAGAAAATTATGCTGGTATCTGCAGCTATGGTATACATACAAAGCAGCTATGCCCAAAACTGCAAAACCCGTGAAGAGTTAGATGCAGCACCCGGCCAATACCTTACAGCCGCCCAACATCCCTGGCCTGCAGCAAGGGCTGACTATTTTATAAATCTGAAAACAGTAGCCGACAAAGCCATCGCTAAAAAAACATTGGAGCAGGTAGAAAAAACTGAGCAGCAAAGTCGAATAGGCTTTACCCTCACTGGAGGTAATTGGGAAAGCACTTTCTCCAGCAACAGGTATGAATATGCAGGAAATACCAAAATGGGCAGCTATTACTTGCAGACAGCTCACTATGAATTCTTTTGCGCCAGCGGAAAACAAAAACGAAATAGCGAATATGGTACTGTGTTACGAGTTTATGCAAACGCCATTCCGCTAAACACATTGAATCGTTTTATCAAAAGAACATTTGACGATAGAATGGGCGATAAAAATTTTGGTTTTCAATATGCCGATTGGAAAAATAATCTTAACAAACCTGGAGATAAGCTAATCAGCCTGTTCAATTACTTATCCTGCAACAATACATCATTGTTAGAAGCCATCAATACTGGTCAAAATTATTTTCAGGATGTAGCAGAGGAGGATGTGAAAATGAATACCCGTGTGCCGCATATTTACCGCTATTGGTTTGTAAAAAAAAATACTACTGTACCTATGCTAATTCCGGTAAGCCGCAAAGCCTATCTCTTAAGCTTATTGGAATATTACGAACGGGAAAAATTACAGTTTGTAAAAACAATTACTGTTTTCACAGCCGATCGGGACAAAAGCGGATTAAAGCAAATCGAGGAATGGGAAACAGCGGTGAATGAAAAAATTGATATCGTAAAAAAAATCCTTGCCACTGAAAAAGAGGATTGGCTGAATGAACAGGCCATTACTAACCGTACGGAGGATGTTTATCAAAACAGTAAGTATAAGTTGAAAGAAAAAATCAATTACAACCGGTTTTGGAAGTTTTACGATGGCGAAAAGAAAAGCGAACCCTTATACCAATACAACCCTGCGTATTTTAAGACTTCATCAGCCGGAGCAGCTGCACCACAATTCATTACTATAGCATTTCGGTATGTAACCATGCCCTCATCGCTGCGGTTGCTGCACAATTTTACCAATAAGTTTGATTATGCAGCATATGTAAAGCTATTGCACTAAAAAAATCATGCTTTTTAACGATAATAAAGGGCTTTGCAGTAAAGTACTTTTACTTCATAAAACATCATTTCAATGAAAAAAATTATCACTACCACTTTCATGCTCCTGTCGCTTTTTCAAATAAAAGCACAAGAAATTTTTGGCAAAGCAACATTCACCGTACCCACAGGATGGCAAATAACCAGAACCACCGAAACCGTAACGCTGGAGAAGGCAGCTAAAAAAGGAGTGGTATGTAAAATCATCATTTCGAAAACTGAAAAAGGCGGCGTTGCTACTGCTGCCGAATACCTTCAATTTCGCACATTGTACGGTGGCGCAGGCATTAGCTATCAAAACCAAAGAGGGGCTGTTACAAAATATGAAGGCGATGGATTGATATGTTTCTTTTCAAAAGGTACCAGCACCCAACAAATGGCTCCTGTACAAAGTTATTTTTATTCGCTCAGCAATGGCAAGCAAACACTATACTACCAATTGCTTACCAATAACAACACCTGCATCAGCGAGTTTAACCAGTTTATGGAAACGCTGCAGATGGATCTGGATGAAGTAGGGCAAACAAATGCAAAAAGAAAAGCAGCACCTGCTGCTGTACCTGCAGCACCTGCTCCGATGATGTAAAATTCCCTTGTTAAATATTATTACACTTGTTACCATGCAACTATTAAAAAAACTAATGCTGTTGCTATCCATCTTACTCATGTGTGTAAGCGGATATACACAAAAAAAAATCTTTGATGTATTGAGCTATACCCCTCCCAAAGGCTGGCAGCAGCAACAAAACGAAGGTGGTGTACAGTTATCTGTTACCGATAAAGAAACAGGCGGATATGCCATAGCCCTTATTACCAAAGCCACTGCTACGGATGCTACCCCTTATGAAAACTTCAACACCGACTGGGACAAACTGGTAAAAGCATCCGTAGAGGTAAGCACTAAACCTGCCCTGCAAGACCCGGTAAAAGAAAACGGCTGGGATATTATTTCAGGTACCGCCAACTATACAGATGGCGAACAAAAAGGATTGGCTACATTACTTACAGCCACCGGTGGCGGACAAATGGTAAGTGTGGTGCTCATGACCAATAGCAACCAATATCAAAACGAATTGTTGGCATTTATCAATTCGTTAAATCTGGCTAAGGCTTCGGCTACTGTTGCTAACAATAAAACTTTGCCTGCAAATAATACAAATAGCGCATCCATTGTAGGAATGTGGGTGTTTTATAATACAGAAACAAACGGAACGTATAATCAATTGACAGGTGGTTATATGAGACGAGAATATGCTTTTTATGGAGATGGCACTTATCTGTTCAGGGCAAAAGACTGGATGGTTTATGTGAAAGACATTTTATTTGTGTATGAAACAGGGACTTACTCTATCAATGGCAATCAAATTACGCTATCGCCTAAAAAAGGTAAAGGTGAATGGTGGAGCAAAGCAGCAAGTGGCAGAACCACCGGGTGGGGAAAACTGGTACGAGCTTCTACCGATTTTAAATTAGAAAAAACAACATATACATTAGACTTTGCTTCTTATATCGGCAATGATGAAATAACACTTTTGTTACGATCGCCGAAAGCCACTCAACGAGACGGAAATAATGGTGATAAAACCGGTCTGCAGGAATATCGTTACAAATCAAGAGATATAAATAATTCACTCATTGATAATCCCCCGGGATTTATAACAGGTTTTGAAAATAAAACAATTAATGCGGCTACTGTACAGCCATCCAACCCTGCAACAACAAACGCAAAAATAAACTCCCCGATTGCAGGAAAAATATGGGAAGCGCAGTCGCAGGAAAAGCATGGCGCTGCGTATGGAAATAGGAGCGGTTTTCATACAGGCGGGTTCTGGTTGTATCAATATCAATTTAATAAAGACGGCACTTACCGGTTTGTTTATAATGCAGCATCAGCTGTGGCAAACAACCCGGTAAATGTACTGCAATATGAAACCGGCACTTATGCGGTAAATGGCAACCAGCTTAGCATTACACCTTTAAAAGGCACCAATGAAGAATGGAGTGTAGGTAAAATCAATAATGGTATGAGTGCAGAGTATATAAGGAAAGTGTTGGAAACACGGATAAAACGATTGAAAACAACGACAAGGAAATTAGAAAAAACAACTTATCTCTTTACTGTTGAATACTGGCAGGGTAATAATGCCAATGCTTTATGCCTGAAACATACTAAAAATACTGTTCGGGAAGGAAGCCCCGGACAAAATGATCAAAGCTGTTTCTTTGAAACAACGGCTGCAAAAGCAGAAACTTATAATGGCTTATTTAAATAAATATCCGGGCGGTTACTATCAATCTTATCAAAATAAAAAAATAATGTTATAGCTGGCAACCCTGCTTTAATATATTAAATCACTTCTCTCATGTTACGAACAATATTATCTATTACCGCTGCGTCAATCATTGCAGTATGATGAAAAATGCTAGTTAGTAAGGTTCAAAAAATTGGGCAATTCTGCATAGCTGACACAAATGCTACTTTTGCTCAAACTAGCTTCTCTTATAAGATTCTTTAACTCCTCTGTCATTTGGTTAAGCATATCGCCTTGTATTGAGAAACCAGCCATTATATTTGAGAATTAATCACCATTCGCTATAAGCTGATCCAGCAGCCACAGATAGTCCTGCAACATGGCCTGATCGTTAATTATTTCCTGCAGGTGATTTCACGCCGTTGCTGGTGTTGTGTTTTACTTTGTGCTATACACGATACCTCACACAAGAAAAGTGGCTCAAAGATTTTGGGAAGACCAACAACGGCCAAAAAATTAGTTTTAAGCCACCTACGGAAGACTTATGAATGATTTGGCCCTTTCTTCTGCTAGCCCCGCTCCAGATCAAGCACCAAATTTTTATACTAGCTTTTACGAATCAATTCGTACATTGGTGCAACATTTTCAATTTTCCTACGTACTTAACATTGTTATGAGAAATAGTATGCCTTCCTCCTTTAAGAAATTCAGCGTTGTGCTGAGCATTGTAGTTGCCTGTGTAATTACAAATTATTCGCAGGCCCAGGGTGTGTTGTCTGGAAAATTGGTAGACAGCACTACGCAAAAGCCTTTATACATGGCTACTGTTACTGTCTTTAAAGCAGCAGACACTACCATTGTTATGTATAAACTAACTAATGCAGAGGGAAATTTCCGTATCCCGGATCTTTCCTATAATATTCCTTACAGGGTAATCGTATCCTTTGTTGGTTATGGAGTATATAAAAAAGAGTTTCTTTTTTCAACCCAGCAAAGCGAACTGGCATTAGGGAATATTGGTTTAACGCCTGATGCTACCAGTTTAGACGAAGTACTATTAGTATCTGAACGTCCGCCAATGGTAATTCGAAACGATACCGTAGAGTTTAATGCAAATGCTTTTCGCACCTTACCTAATGCCCTGGTGGAAGACCTGCTAAGAAAGTTGCCTGGCGTACAGGTAGACAAAGAAGGAAATATTACTGTCAGTGGCAAAAGAGTGAATCGTATTACAGTAGATGGGAAATCCTTTTTTGGCAGTGACCCTAAAATGGCCTCACGAAATTTACCATCGAATGTTATTGACAAAGTACAAATAACAGATGATAAAGATGAACTATTGGAAACTGGTGATGACAACATGAACAATGTGGGCAAGGTTATTAATCTTACTTTTAAAAAGGGAGTGAAAAAAAGTCTGTTCGGTAAAGCTTATGCCGGAGGAGGCAGAGGCCCGAATGGTTTTCGGTATGAAGCTGGTGCTATTGCTAATATTTTCAGGGATACATTACAAATAAGCGTATTAGGCTATAGCAATAACCTGAACAAACCCGGCTTTAGCATGTCGGAATTATTACAATCGGGGGGATTGAGCCGTAACAGGGAAATAAGCGGAAGTGGCAACAATAATAACAATAATAGCCTCTTCGGTTCCAGCGTTAGCGTAAATGGCATCAACTTTGGCGGCATGTCGCAACTGGGTGGTGTTACTACCAGTAATGGTGCGGGTATCAATATCAACCATTCTCCCAATAAAAGGAAATCATTCTTTGCTCAGTATTATTTGGGAAAAGTACATACAGATCTTCAAAGCAACAGATCCACACAAATTTTCAATAAAGACACCACCATTACTAATGCATCCGACTACAATGCCCTGGTGAATGGTATTTCCCATTCTGTTGGAGTTGGAATGAACCTGAAGCCGGATTCAGTTACCAATATTACAGCAACGGTTAATTATGTCAACGCCGGAGAAAGAAACAACAGCAACAATAATCAAAGCGGTGTAAATAATATTTTAGGTCTTCTGAATAATGGAACGGTATTGATTGATGGTAATACAGGTAATAATATATTACGGCAATATTTTTCAATAACCCGTCAGTCTAAAACTAAAAAAGGGAGAAGAATATCTTTTACGCAAGGACTAAACTGGAACAGCCGAAAGGTGGATAATTATACCAATGCCGATATCCATTATTTTTATCCAAACCAGTTTGACAGCGCTACCTACCAATTGCGACAGGAGCATGTGCCTGCCTTGTATGCTTATGCAGGTGCTAATTATCGTGATCCTATAGGTAAAAAATTCTTTTTACGTGCTGGTTTGAGATATGAGTACGAAGAACTAAAAAATAAGGTAACAACGCTTGACAAAAATAATGATCACTACGATCTTCCTAATTATGATCTAAGCAGTTCTTTCCTGAGAAAAAGTAATAAGTACTTTGTTAGCTCGGGGCTGGAGTTCAGGCATAAGGACCTGAGTATAACACCGGGTGTACGCTATCAATTCCAGCGCTTCGATAATGCGGTATCTTATTTACCCAATAATATTATACAGCGTAACAGCAACATATTGCCTACCCTGGAAATCACTTATAAAAAATTAACAGTAAACATGATCCGGGATATTATACTACCCGATTACAATTACGTAATACCTGTAAGAAACAATACGAATCCTTATATCATCAACCTGGGAAATCTAAACCTGGTGCCGACCATTCGTAATACCATCAGCATCAACCTGAATACGTTCAACCCTAAAAACAACCTGAATGTATGGGGCTGGGGTGAAGTGTATACAGCGGAAAACGATGTAGTGCAAAATATTAGTTTAGATAAAAGCGGTGTGCAAACCATACAGCCGGTAAATGCAGATGGAAGCAGCCGTATTGCTACCAACTTTGGCCTGGGCCAGCAGAATATTAAATTCAAAAACTCATTCACCTTATCCTGGAACTTTGGCACCTGGACAGAATTTCGCCGTAACAAATTTTTCTACAATAAAGAAGAAAGCTCTCAAAAAAGATTACGCAGCAATATATGGTCTGCCATTGGATTTAACTGGAACGACAAATTAGAAATAACTCCCTCCTACTCTTTCTCGTATACTAATTTAAGAAACAGCAATCCCAGGTTTGTTACTACCAAAACTTTTCAGCAGGTTATTGGAACCGAACTGGTATTGCGTTATATAAAGCATATTGTCTTCGATGCCAACCTGAACTATTTTTATAATAATGCTTTCACTAATAAGGCATACAGGCAAATGTACTTGTTGAATGCCGGGGTCAACTTTACGTTCTTTGCGGATGAACGTGCCGTACTACGCCTGAATGCAACAGATATTTTAAACCAGAGTCAGAGTTCATATGTTTTCCTGAATCAGAATACATCGACTACTGTGTACAGTAATATTATGGGGCAATATTTTATGGCTACTTTTACCTACAATATGCGCCCATCTGGCACAAAGAAAAAAGTGGGTGGCACCTGGTCTTTGTGGTAGTATACACCAACAGAGTCAAAAAAGAGATGACAAAAAATCCCGCAGTTTGAAACTGCGGGATTTTTAATATTCGATTGCTAACTGGTAATTAAATATCCGCCTACTTCCCGATACAGAACTTACTAAAAATATAATCCAATTGATCGTCATTAGTAATTTCTCCTGTAATCTCGCCGAGATAATGCAGGCAACGACGAATGTCTAATGCCAATAAGTCGCCGGAAAGGTTATTATCCAATCCATTTTTAATATCAATAAGGGATTGCTGTACTTCTTTTAGTGCATGGTAATGCCTGGCATTGGTGATGATGGTATTCTCATTTTGTACCTTACCCTGAAGTACAGTATCTACCATTTTTTCTTTCAACACATCAGTATGCAAACGCTGTTTGGCTGAAATGAAAACCATTTTATCTAAATCGCCTAATTTCTCTTTGGCCTTGTCTTCCTCCAATGCATCTATTTTATTTGCCACCAATAAATAATTCAATTGCTGAGTTTCAAAATCCAACTTCCTGGCTGTAATTTCTGATCTGGATTCAGCGGCATCAAATAGATACAGTACAAGGTCAGCTTGTTTCATTTTCTCAATACTGCGTTCCATTCCGGCATTCTCTATAACATCAGTGCTATGTTGCCGTATACCTGCTGTATCAATCAATCTGAACAAAATACCATCGATATTTATCACTTCCTCAATAGTATCTCTGGTAGTGCCGGCTATATCGCTTACAATAGCTCTATTCTCATTCAACAAACTGTTCAATAAAGTTGATTTTCCGGCATTGGGTTTTCCAATGATAGCAACACTTACTCCATTTTTGATAACATTTCCCAACTGAAAAGAATCTGTCAACTGTTTGGTAGAAAGGTTGAGTTCTTCAATTAATTCATAAAATTTCTTCCTATCTGCAAACTCCACATCTTCCTGCGAAAAATCAAGCTCTAGTTCAATCAATGCAGAAAAAGTGATCAACCGATCTCGCAATACTTTTAAATTATCGGAGAATCCTCCCCGCATCGTATGCAAGGCTGCTTTTTGCGAGGCTGCTGTATTGGAGGCAATCAGATCGGCTACTGCTTCTGCCTGGGTAAGGTCAAGTTTACCATTTAAAAAAGCCCGTTGGGTAAATTCTCCTGGCTTTGCCAATCTTGCTCCTTGTCGGATACAGGCATCTAAAATTTGTTGTTGAATATAAGGCGATCCGTGGCAACCAATTTCGATCACATCTTCTCCGGTATAAGAGGTAGGATTTTTAAAAATGGAGATCACTGCTTCATCCAGCACTTTATCATTTTCTTTTAAATACCCAACATGAATGGTATGCGATGGTTGTTTCAATAAATCTTTGGCAGAAAATAATGCATTTGCAATTGACAAAGCCTTATTTCCACTCAAACGTATAACGCCAATAGCACCAACACCCGGTGGAGTGGCCAATGCTACAATCGTATCATCCCAGCCTGAAAGAGAATTCAACATGTTTCAAAAATAAATCAATTATGGTGTTTGTCAGATGAATTGTGTATTCGGCATTCTTTATAAACGAACTCGCAAAAAAAATCCTCTCCTTTGCAGAAGAGGATTTATAAAAATTCAATGTTTAATTTATTCGCTTTGTACCTGGAAGGTAATTGGCTGCTTACGGAATGCTTTTACCTGGCGGCCGTTCTGTACAGCAGGAGTCCATTTAGGTCCTTTTTTAATAACCCTCATAGCCTCTTGCTCCATACCATACCCATGATTCGTTAATGCTCTTACATCACTTATATTTCCTTCTTTATCCACTACAAACTGAACCACGGTTGTATATGTACCTTCTGGTGCTCCATTATCAGTTGCTACCTGTCCGTTTGCATTTTGCTCAAGATAACGTCTCCATTTAGCATCTCCACCAGGGAAAGAAGCTTCGATTTCAACTTTGTCGAAGATCTTATTTTCATCTTCCACAGGTTTCTCTTCTACGATTTGCTTACCCTCGTCGATTACTGTAGGAGCTACTATACCTTCATCTTTAATACCTTCCTGGTTCACCACATCAATTTTCGCTTCCTTTAATTCTTCTTGTGGTGGTGGTGGTTTCTCCACTTCTTCATCCTTTTTAATAACAGGAGGAGTGAACTGTTTCATTTCCACTTTTGGTGGTTCCTGTTTTGGCGGAGGTGGTGGCGGAGGCGGAGGTGGTTCTTTTTTCTCCTCCTGCTTCACATCCTGGATGGTCATTTCGTTCATTTTTACTTTTTTGTCGTCTTTACCTTTCATAGCACTTGCCAGTAACGATCCTCCTAATGCAATTACAGCAATAGAGGCGGTAATGATAAGTGCCCGGGTAATACGGCGATTGTACGTCTTACGCAAATCGTAAGCACCGTAATCTTTGTTCCTGCCTTCGAACACAAGGTCAAGAACATCTGCGGATAAAATTTTATTGGCTTCCATGACTTAAGCGTTTTTAATTAGATGCTGATAATGTTTGTTTTCCATAATCATTATCGATTATTTTATACCGCTGCTGACTTCTGTTGCTTGAATCAGTTGATATTCCTGGTCCAATAACTTTACCATAGCATAAGTTCTTACCTGGTTGATGGTCATCTCATCCAGGATATCAACGGTATTTTTATAGGTTGCATCCTTTGAAGGTTTAATAATAACCACAAAATCCTTATCGGCACAATTGCTAACTGGTTTCCCTTTAGCTTTTGCTTCAGCTTCGCATGTTGGATCCGGGGCTGCTGCATACCGATCCATTACCTCTTTCTTTTTATTGATGATAATATCACGGATGCCTTTGAAGGTAGTTTGCTTAAAGTTGTTGCCTTCTGCATCCACTTTTAACTGCCCTTCATAATAATAAATTTGGTTGCCTTTGCCCAACATAACCGTAAGAACACCGGATTCCTTTACTTCGGTTTCTTCTTTTTTATCTTTAATATCCTTAGGCATATTAAGGTCCAGTGTAGTAGGCGTACTCATAGTTGCTGTGAAAACGAAAAATGTAATCAACAGAAACCCGAGATCCACCATAGGTGTCATATCTACACGAGTAGAAAGTTTTTTGGCTTTCTTAACCCCCGGGCCTTTTTTGTGGCCACCATCGCCACCGGTATCTATACTTGCCATAAAAAATGGTTTACGTTTTTAAAAAATTAATTGGCTGGGTTTTTAAGTGATTTATCCAGAGCCGATCCTGAAGGAACATCATCAAGGGCGGTTACCAGGTTATATTTATACTCCTCATTTCTCTTTAATGAAGCAATTACAGCTTCAAAAGCAGGGTATTTAGAATTACCATCCCCTTTAATAAGATAGTTTAATTTTTGACCGGCAAATGCCTTTTTAGCTTCCTGGATCCACCATACCAACTGGTTAGTGGCAGAATCCAATACTGGGATACCTGGTTGCTTAAGTTTACCTTGTTCTTTTGCATCGGTAGCCAATAGTTGTTTAAGACCTCCAAAAGGAACGCCTACCATTACTGTTTTTCTAAAATTGCTGATCTCAGCCGGCGTCAATCCAAGATTTTGGCTGGTATTGATACCGTTTATAATCTCATCGAACTTGGTTTTATCTTTTTCTGAAAGAACAGAAAAGTAAACCTTATCAGATGAGTCAATAGAAATCAGTACAGAGTTATTATCTGGCAGTTTCTGTGATAAAACTGACCCCGGAGTCTTAATTTCAACAGGCTCCGGCGGTTTGAACTTAGTTGCCATAATGAAAAAGGAAAGTATCAGAAAGGCAATGTCCACGAAGGGAGTCATGTCCGTATCTGTACTCTTCTTTTGTATTTTAACATGCGACATTTTTTCTACTTTTTAATTAGATGAATTCATTACAAAATTCCATACCCTTTTAGGGGTATTTTCTGTATTATTTGTACAGAGAAGCAAAGCTTTGAGTCAGCGTAAAACCAGACTCGTCAATGCCGTAAGTAATAGAATCAATCTTAGTAGTGAAAACGTTATACATAATCAACGCTAAAGCGGAAGTACCAATACCCAAAGCCGTGTTATAAAGGGCCTCAGAAATACCAACCGCAAGGTCGCCGGCCGCACCAGCACCACCATCCTGACCTAAGGCAGCAAATGACCTGATCATACCTAATACAGTACCTAACAGGGCCACAAGGGTACCTACAGAGGTAATAGTAGAAAGGAATACAAGATTCTTCTGCAACATAGGTAATTCAAGTGCTGTAGCTTCTTCTACTTCTTTTTGAATAGAAACAACTTTTTGCTCTGTATTTAAACCACCCTCGTTGATCATTTCTTTGTAACGACGAAGACCAGCTTTCATTACATTACCTACAGAACCACGTTGCTTGTCACACTCAGAAAGTGCAGCATCAACATTGCGGTTCGCCAGGTGATATTGTACTTTCCTGATAAAATCAGAAATAGAACCGTTGCCTAACGCTTTGCGGATTGTAAGATAACGTTCGATAGAGAATACAATTACTATCAACAACATTCCTATCAATAATGGAACGATGATTCCACCTTCATAGATTGCGCTGAATGCATCTTTTGGACCTTTGTGGTGCGGCCAAAATCCACCAGAGGGATCAGGTTCATTGAATCCACTTGGGTTACCCATCATAAAACGCCAAATCGCATAGCCTGCCACAATACAAAATACCGGAGCAATCCACGAAATAGCATTACTGCTTTTTTTCGGTTGAACTGATGTCGCCTTAACAGATGCTGTTGCAGTTGGTTTAATCTCTGCCATGTTCGTAATTTTTAATTTTTAAAATGTTAGATACTAATCCGTCTTTTTAAGAGTCACAATGCTAAGAAAAAATCATTAAAATTGACTTTTTCCTTCCTTTTTTTAAATAGGAAGCGTCAAGTTAAGGATTTTTTCAAACGGAACAACTCCCTGATAAATAATTTGATAAGAATTTCATGCAAATTCCACAGATTTGAATACAATCAATATTAGCCCTTTTTTTTATTCGTATCGTAATGCCTCTATGGGATTAAGCTTTCCGGCCTTAATTGCCGGGTAAAGACCTGCCAGTAATCCCACCAACGTACAGATGATAATGCCATACAAAACCCAGTTCCATGGGATAACAAAACCGGTGCCTAAAACAATAGAAAAAAGGTTGCCAACAATAATACCCAACACTATACCTAATATCGCACCTGCCACACTTATTATCATAGCCTCCAATAAGAATTGACGGCTTACCATTTCTCTTTTGCCCCCAATGGCTTTTATCAATCCCACTTCTCTTGTTCGTTCTGATACAGAGACCAGCATTATATTCATTAGGCCAATAGCCGCACCTATTAACGTAATTAGCCCAATTATGGTTGCTGAAACAGTAAGAAAACGAAGACTATTCATTGCTTTTGCGGCAATGCTGTCACTACGATCTAAAACAAAATTATTGTCTTCGGTAGTAGTAAGCTTTCGAATAGACCGGAATGTACCCTCAGCCTCTCCCATTGCTTCATTAACTTTTAAAAGGTCGTTTGTCATTACAGCTATCACAAAAGAAAAGTTAGAGGGAAAATTCCTATTGACATTATAATAGGTAGTGATAATAATATTATCCCTACTGAACCCAAAAGTGGATCCACGACTTTCTAAAACCCCAACGACTCTATAGGGAATATTGTTTAGACGAATTACAGTGTTTACTGCTTTATCTAAGCCTTCTTTAAATAATTTTTTTGCTACATCATATCCCAGTACACAAACATTGCGACCTGTTTCTACGTCAAGCTGATTAAGATTTCTACCATACTGTAATGAAAATCCATTGAGTAATAAATAATTTTCATCGCCACCAAATACTGTTACGTTGGGACTTGTTTTTCTTGTTTGATATATGGCAGTATTAGTCCTGCCTCCAAAAATGGATACACTTTTTGTAGAAGGAAAATCATAGCGGCTTATAAATTGCTCCGCCTCATCTTTAGTAATATTTTTTCCCAGGCTTGATTTTTTTTCTTTGCGGGAATTTTTTTTAGAAACTTCAATCTCCCTGCTATTGCCACCAAA
Organism: Chitinophagaceae bacterium IBVUCB2; assembly: GCA_002127295.1. Lineage (GTDB taxonomy): Bacteria > Bacteroidota > Bacteroidia > Chitinophagales > Chitinophagaceae > JJ008. The sequence goes on along the minus strand of NFUV01000002.1, from coordinate 23,911 downwards.
CCGAAGGCTTCTTTCTTTGAACCGGAGTGTAAAAGCATTGGCCCCCATGGTAGAAAAGCTTTCTGTCAATTTTTGATTCATTGCTTTTATGGCAGTGATGATACCCACTAATGCCATAATACCAAATGCTATGATGGAAACAGTAAGTCCTGTCCGCAATTTATTACTGCGAATTGTTCGAAATGCAAGGAGAAAAACATCACGGAACTTCATACTTACTTATTTCCCGAAATTAAGAAAAGTTGAAGCTATGCTACCAGATTGGTACAAATCAGAAATAAAGCCAGCTAAGTAAGATGTTGGGGAAAATACCCAGCAGTATAATAAGGGCAGCTAACACTACCAATGTCCATTTAAAGGGCTTAGAAACTTCCATTGGCTGGCCTTCACCTTCTTTAAAATACATGGCTTGTATAACTCTGAAATAATAATAAACACTGACTGCGGCCATTAGTACTGCCACTATTACAAGCCAAAGATGTTTTCCTGTTCCTAATGCTGCTTTCAGCATATAAAATTTAGAAAGAAACCCTGCAGTCAATGGAATACCTGCCAATGATAAAAGAAATATAGTGGTGGTAGCGGCCAGCAAAGGCTGGTGCTTTGCAAATCCATTAAACCCTTCAAATGTATAATCACTCATTTTAATGAGCACTGCAAAAATACCGATAGTGGCAAAACTATAGGCTGCTACATAAAGCATCAGGCCTTCTTTTGCATCTGCATTCATTGCGTATAAGGAAAGCATCATAAACCCTGCCTGAGCTATGCTGGAGTAGGCTAACATTCTTTTTACACTTTGCTGAAATACAGCAGTGATATTACCAATGAATAAAGTCAGGGCGGTTATTACAGCTACCAGTAACTGCCATTGCAGATGTAATAAACCAAATGCCTCATCAAACAAACGGATAAAAGCAACAAATACGGCTGCCTTTACGATGGTAGCCATAAAAGAAGTAAATACAGTGGGTGCACCATCATACACATCCGGGGTCCAGAAATGGAAAGGAGCCGCTGATACTTTAAATGACATGGAGAAAAATAAAAGCAGCATGCCCGCTATCAATAGTGCAGAGGGTGTTTCGCCGGCAATTTTACTAATATCTACAGAATAAAAAGAACCTTGTGCGCCATAAATAAGGGCAATACCCATTAACATTAATCCGGTTGAAAAAGTACCGAGTAAAAAATATTTTAATGCCGCTTCATTGCTTTTCAAATTTCTTTTATCACTACCGGTCAATATGTAAAGGGGAATAGAAATAATTTCAATCCCCAGGAATAGAATTAATAATGACTTGAACGATGATACCAATATAACACCACACAGAATAAAGAAAATCAAAGCTAAGTAATCAGCGAAATACACACCCACTTTTGCCATCTCCTTTGCAGAAAGCAACAGGTATAATAAAGTGGATAAAAAAGCTATTGTATTAAACAGCAGTGCAAAGCGGTCAAAAACTATCATATCACGGGTGTTGATGTTAAAAAACTCAACCCCGTTCATTTCCAGCACATTTACTACCAACAATAAAAGCAAACCGGCAATGGCCATACTGCGTACGGTACTTCTATCCTTCAACAGAAAGCTGCTGAACATCATTACTACACCTAAAAGCGCCGATATGATTAATGCATTCATAATTTCTATTCCTTGTTACTTTTTGAACAAATGAGAAATATCTGTTTGTTCAAGTATGGTCTGCGAAATTCCGTCAGTAATATTCAATATAGCTTGTGGATATACTCCTATCCAGAAAATCAAGGCTACAATTATTCCCAATGACAGTTTTTCATTCAACTTCAGATCTTGTGCTGCTTCCGTCACCTGGTTTGTAGCACCATAAAATATTTTTCGAATCATGTTCAAAGTATACACAGCTCCCAATATTATTCCAACGCCGGCAAATACAGTAAACCACAGAGAGTATTGCGATTTTGCATTGAGCAACCCGTTAAACATTAAGAACTCGCCGACAAATGCATTGGTTAATGGTAAAGCAATATTTGCCAAAGCAATTATTACAAAAAAGATAGCCATCACGGGTGCTTTTTGTGCCAGTCCACCTAACTCAGACATCTTACGGGTACCGAAACGTTTTTCAATTATTTCTACAATGATCCACAACCCTATAATATTGATACCGTGATTGAACATCTGTATCATTACCCCTTGTGTACCACTTTTATTTTCTGCGAAAATTGCGGCACACATTAAGCCGATATGCGCAATGGAGGAATAAGCAACTAATCTTTTAATATCATCCTGGCGAATTGCAATTAAAGATGCGTAAATAATACCTGCCACCGCTAACGACATAGTTACATCTCCCCAGGAATAAGAAGCGATTGGTAATACAGGTAACAACCAACGTAATAATCCGAGCAATCCCATTTTTACCATAATGCCGCTTAACACCATTGTGGTAGCAGTTGGAGATTGCTCATACGCATCGGGCTGCCAGGTATGGAAAGGGAATATGGGCATTTTAATGGCAAAGGCCAGGAAAAACAACCAGAATACCCATGACTGTGTTTTGCCTGGCAAATCAAGATTATAAAAATCCTGTATCCCGAATGATTTATTAGGTGTTTGCGATTGCAAGTATAAAATACCAATCAGCATTAAGACAGAACCAAGGAACGTATAAATGAAAAACTTAAATGTAACCCGGATCCTTTTTTCGCCACCCCATTGAGAGCAAAGAAAATAAACTGGTATTAATGCCAGCTCCCAGAAGAAATAAAACAGTAAAGCATCCATTGCAACAAACACACCCATCAGGCCAGCTTGTGACAATAACATCAGGGCAAAAAAGTTCTTTGCATTTTTATATTGACTGTTCCAGGTGCCAAGAAAAATTAAAGGATAAGCTATTCCTGTCAACAAGCAAAGCAACTGCCCCATTCCATCCAGCTTTACAGAAAAACTACTGCCCAATGCTGGTATCCATTCACACTGATGAGCCAGGTATTTATTTTCTTTTAATACTGTTACAGCCAACACCGCAACAACAACTGTGAGCAATGAAGAAAATAAGGCCCACGAACGAACTGTTTTATCATTCTTGATGAAGAAAGAAGCCAGTCCCGCCAGTAATGGAATCAATATCAGTAAAACAGGAATCATATTATCGTTTCAAAAAAAATTGTAGTACAAAAATCAGCACTATACTTCCTACCATCAGTAAAATATAATTACCCACCTGGCCACTTTGTAATAACCGAAACTGGCGGCTGCTATAACTAACAGCTCTACCCACTCCATTTACAATACCATCTACCACTTTGTTTTCGAATATCGAGTTCAGAAAACCACCAAATTTGTGCAATGGGTTAACAATTACTTTATCATACAGCTCATCTACATACCATTTATTCTCCAACACTTTTCCAAGTCCTGATTCTTCTGTTCGCTGATAGTTTTTGAATTTAAACCATGCAAAAATTATCATGATAAGAACCAGACCTGTTGATAATCCCATCAATATATATTCTGTTGAATGAGAAACATGACCTTCACCATGATTGGTAATTACAGGTGATAAAAACTCGCCTAATTTATCTCCACCATGCATAAATACTTCCGGTATGCCGACAAATCCACCAATAATAGAAAGCACTGCCAGAATTATCAATGGAATAGTCATTGGGGCAGGACTTTCATGCAAATGATGCTCCTGCTCATGTGTTCCCCTGAATTTACCAGTGAAAGTGATGAACAACAAACGGAACATATAAAAAGCGGTAAGCAATGCTGTAAACAATGCGATACCATACAACACAGGATTTTTTGCAAATGCACTTAGAAGGATCGCATCTTTAGAAAAGAAACCGCTGAAAGGCGGAATACCTGCTATTGCAATACATCCAACCAGGAAGGTGATGAAAGTAATTTTCAATTTCTTGCTCAATCCGCCCATGTTACGAATATCCTGTTCGCCGCCCATTGCATGAATAACACTACCGCTACCGAGGAACATCAGGGCTTTGAAGAAAGCATGTGTCATTACATGGAATACGGCAGCTGTATAAGCACCGCAACCTAATGCAAGAAACATAAATCCCAACTGGCTGACAGTAGAATAAGCCAATACTTTTTTAATATCGTTTTGCTTCAATGCAATTGTTGCGGCAAATAAAGCAGTTGCTAAACCAACATAAGCCACAATATCCATTGTAAGAGGTGCCAGCGAATACAACAAATTGCTCCGAGCAATCATATAAATACCAGCAGTAACCATTGTAGCAGCATGTATCAATGCAGAAACAGGTGTAGGACCGGCCATCGCATCAGGCAGCCATGTATAAAGAGGTATCTGGGCACTTTTACCAGTGGCACCAACGAATAATAATAATGTAATGACACTTATATCTGTTGTGCTTAGTTTAGCCAAATTGGCGGCAGTAAAAACTTCACTATACGTAACTGTTCCCAATTTTTGTATCAACCAGAAAATAGCGATCAGGAAGGCAAGGTCACCAATACGGTTCATGATGAAAGCCTTATTAGCCGCTTTATTGTATTCGGTTTTCTTAAACCAATATCCAATTAATAAATAAGAGCAAAGTCCCACTCCTTCCCAACCGATGAACATGATAACGAAGTTGGCCCCCATTACCAGCAGCAACATGGAAAAGATAAAAAGATTCAGATAGGAAAAATATCTTCCAAAGTGCTCTGTCTTTTCTTCATGCATATAAGAAGTAGAGTACACATGTATCAAAAACCCAACTCCCGTTATTATTAAGAGAAATAAAGATGAGAGCTGGTCAATTTTAAATGCAAATGGAATTTTTAGATCCCCAACAGAAATGAAATCAAAATAATGAGCTTCATGTGTGTTGCCACCTTTTACCTGCAAAAACACCCAGATGCTGATGGCAAATGATGCCAATACTACCCCACTACCAATTACACTAATAACGGATTTGGATAAATGCTTTCTTCCCAAACCATTAATAAGAAATCCTATCAATGGTAACAGGGGAATCAGGTAAACTATTTGTAAAGCGTTCTGCATAACTATCTTCTAAACAGCATCAATGTTTTAATCGATTCAAAAAATTCACATCCACCGAATGTATATTTCTATACAGCATTACAATTATTGCTAATCCCACTGTTACCTCTGCCGCAGCTACCACCATGATAAAAAATACGAATAACTGCCCGTCTGTTCCTGCTGTTGAGGCTGCATCAATAGCCACCGCTTTCAAATGATGCATTTTTGAAAAAGCGACCAACAACAAATTCACTGCATTCAACATTAATTCAATACACATGAAAATAATGATCGCATTGCGACGTGTCAACACACCTACAATACCAATGGCAAATAAGGCGATAGACAGAAATATGTAATAATTAATCGGCATAATAAAAAAGTTTTGAGCCTTGAGCTTCTAACTGCGAGCCGGAGTCTTTAACTCGTAGCTCATCGCTAATAGCTCGAAGCTTCTTATTCCTTCTTCCCAATCACTACCGCACCTACCATTGCACTCAAAAATAAAATACTGCTTATCTCAAAAGGTACTACGTATGTGGTAAATAATTCCTTTCCTAAATTCTTAATTAATCCAATGCTTCCGCCATTTACCATTGCCTGTTGTTGTTTGATATCTGTATCTTTTAATGCCGCCACTAACACTAACAACAAACACCCTCCTGCTACAGCACCCGCCATCCTTAACCAGCGGTTCTTTTGGGGTTCTGTTTCCTTATTCAGGTTCATCAGCATAATCACAAACAGGAATAGCACCATTATTGCTCCTGCATAAACAATAATGTTTACAATGGCGAGAAACTGTGCATTCAATAATATATAATGACCGGAAATAGCAAAGAAGGTAACGATCAACCAAAGCACACTGTATACGGGATTTTTATTGGTAATTACCATTAAAGCACTAAACAGTGCTACCACTGAAAGAAACCAGAATAATATTTGTGTAATGTTCATTCCCTTAAGCCGTTAATCGTTCTTAGTTTTTTGCTGGTTTATCTCCCAATGCGGCTTCATATGCCTCTTTATTTTCAATGGGATGAGGTATCAGCAAATCATCTTTCTTATATATAAATCCTTTTCTTCCATAATTCGCTGGCGCAAAAGTCTGCGATAAATAAATCGCATCCTTCGGACAAGCTTCTTCGCACAAACCACAAAAAATACAACGCAACATATTTATCTCGTACTTGGCTGCATATTTTTCCTCCCTGTACAAATGCTCTTCGCCTGGCAATCTTTCTGCGCCTTCCATGGTAATTGCCTCAGCCGGGCAAGCCACTGCACATAAACCACAGGCCGTACAATTTTCTCTTCCTTCCTCATCCCGGTTCAGCACATGTAAACCACGGAACACTTTAGAAAAAGTTCTTGTCTGCTCCGGGTAATTTATCGTCGCTTTCTTTTTAAACAAGTGACTGATAGTAATACCCATGCCTTTCATGATATTCCAGAGATAAATGCTCTCCAGGAAAGTCATTGGCTTACGGTCTACTTCTTTTGCTCTTTGTGTTAACATACTTTTATAAAAGTTCGCAAATATATTGTTATCATTCCGAATGCCGGGAGACGGAAAGAATACTTCTTAATAACCTATTAATCTTACAACCCTTCAGACTTTTGATCTGTCGGACTTCTTACTATTTATTCAACAACAACAGCACCGCTGCTGTAATTATCATATTCACCAGTGCCAATGGAATCAATTTCTTCCATCCCAAATTCATTAATTGGTCGTAACGGAAGCGGGGAATAGTCCACCGTATCCATAAGAACAAGAACAGGAAGAAAGATATTTTTGCCATTAGCACACTAAAGCTGATTAATGACATCCAGAATGAACTCAATCCCCACGATGCTTCGTTCACAAATGGAATATCATAACCACCGAAATACAAGGTTACCATTACCGCACTGCTGATAAACATATTGATATATTCGGCAAACAGGTAAAAGCCCAATTTCATTGAAGAATATTCCTGGTGATAACCAAAGTTTAGTTCATTTTCGGCTTCGGGTAAATCAAACGGTGTTCGGTTACATTCTGCCAAGGCACAAATAAAGAATATTAAAAACCCCAAAGGTTGATAAATAATATGCCATCCATTCTGTACCTGGTTTGCAACAATCTCACTCATTTTTAAGGAGCCTGTCATAAACAATACTGCAATAAGGCATAATCCCATCGGTAATTCATATGAAACCATTTGAGATGCGCCACGAACGGCAGCCATCAACGAAAACTTATTATTAGATGCCCATCCACCGATCATAATTCCATATACACCCACACTCACAATACTAAATACCAATAAAATGCCCATATCCACATCAGCTACCTGCATGGGTATTACATTTCCACCCTTCGTTATAAATGGTGCAGCCCAGGGAATAACAGTACTTGTGATCAATGCAGTTATCATTGCTAACGCAGGGCCGAGAATAAATAAGAACTTATTCGATGCTAATGGAATGATCTCTTCTTTGAAAAATAATTTGCCCCCGTCAGCTAATGGTTGAAAAATACCAAATGGTCCTGCCCTGTTCGGTCCACGCCGATCCTGAAGCCATGCCGCCACTTTCCTTTCTGCCAAAGTAGTGTACATAGCTATAAAGAATGACAGGCCGATAATGCCGCCAATCAGCAATGCTTTTTCTAAAATAAGCCACCAGTCTATAACTAATAGGGTCATGTTCATCTATAATTACTATTCACTTTTCTCAAAAGTTTTACTCGTTGCCGGCCCGGGCAAGGAAGCTATTTCCACACTGTTCACATCACTGATGCTATGAATATCCATCAGCAATTTGGGGTCACGGCCTCCCATTACTTCTGCAATTGTTTCTTTTGGCTTTTGTAAGCCTTCATAATGCCCCTGTGAAATAACTGAATGCCTGCTAATACTTGTTGGGCCTTCAATTATCCAATCACTTGCTTTCTTTTTATCAAAGCGGCAAATGTTACAGATCCATCCCGGTTTGCCATCATAACTCTGCACTTCACCCCATTCATCTTTTCTTGAAGTAACTCTCAACACATCATCGCCACGTTGCCACAAGGTTACTTTACCGCAACATTTTGGATTATCACAATCACGGTGTGCATCTACCGGCTTGGTAAACCATACACGGTTCTTAAACCGGAATGTTTTATCTGTTAATGCTCCAACAGGACAAACATCGATCATGTTTCCGCTGAAGTCGTTATCAATCGCTTTTGAAATGTAAGTAGAGATCTCAGCATGATCGCCCCTGTCCAAAATACCATGTACTCTGTTATCTGTTAACTGGTCGGCCACATAAGTGCAGCGATAACAAAGAATACATCTTGTCATGTGCAATTGTATGTAAGGACCTATATCTTCTTTTTCAAATGTTCTTCTCTTGAATTCGTAACGAGTACCTTCTTTGCCATGCTCATAACCAAGATCCTGCAAATGACATTCACCAGCCTGGTCACATATCGGGCAATCGAGAGGATGATTTAATAAAAGAAATTCCACCACGCCTGCTCTTGCATCCTGCACCCTGTCGCTGGTAATATTTTTTACGATCATGCCATCCATTACATTAGTGCGGCATGATGCAACGAGTTTCGGCATTGGTCTTGGATCTGCTGTTGAACCAGCAGCCACTTCCACCAAACAAGTACGGCATTTACCACCACTGCCTTGCAACTTGCTGTAATAGCACATTGCAGGCGGAGTAACATCACCACCAATCTTTCTTGCAGCATTTAATATAGATGTACCCGGAGCCACTTCGATAGTAATGTTATCGATAGTGACTTTAAAATTTGCAGGTGCCTCTTTTTTTACTTCGTCTGCCATATTAAAAATTCGTTCGTTCTTTTATTATGCTGTCACAGGTACATGAATAGGATCTGCATAATGCATCAACCCATAATTCCTTCTTTGTGCTTCATCAGCATTTGTGATATGCCATTCAAACTCATCCCTGAAATGTCTTATTGCTGCTGCTACCGGCCATGCGGCTGCATCACCCAACGGACAGATTGTATTCCCTTCGATCTTTCTTTGAATATCCCAGAGCAGATCAATGTCACTCATCTTACCTTTTCCATTCTCAATGTTCAGCAATATCTTTTCCATCCAGCCTGTTCCTTCACGACAAGGCGAACATTGTCCGCAACTTTCATGACGGTAGAATCTTGCCAATGTGTAGGTATGTTTTACCACACACTGCGTATCATCCAAAACAATGAATCCACCAGAGCCCATCATAGAGCCTGTTGCAAATCCACCATCAGCTAAACTTTCATAGGTCATCATTCTTTTTTCACCCTTTGCTGTTGTCAATAACAAGTTCGCAGGTAAAATAGGAACGGATGAACCACCTGGAATACAAGCTTTCAATTTTCTTCCGTTGGCAATACCACCACAATATTCATCGCTGTAAATAAATTCTTCAACGCTGATGGTCATATCAATTTCATACACCCCTTGCTTCTTGATATTACCACAAGCACTTATCAGTTTAGTACCGGTTGATTTACCAATACCAATTTTTGCATACTCTTCTCCACCTTCATTGATGATGGGAACAACAGCCGCAATCGTCTCCACATTGTTCACCACTGTTGGGCAATCCCACAAACCTTTTACTGCAGGAAATGGAGGTTTGATTCGTGGATTGCCTCTTTTACCTTCTAATGATTCAAGCAATGCCGTTTCTTCACCGCAGATATAAGCACCTGCTCCACGCTGCACATAAATCTCACAATCAAAACCGCTGCCTAAAATATTTTTACCCAAAAAGCCATTGTTCTTTGCTTCTTGTATCGCTTGCTCTAAAATATCAACGATCCATGCATACTCGCCACGGATATAGATGTATGCTCTATTAGAACCTAATGCAAAAGAAGAAGTGATCATTCCTTCAATCAACAAATGCGGAATGAACTCCATTAAATATCGATCCTTAAACGTTCCGGGTTCAGACTCATCTGCATTCACTACTAAATAGCGGGGCACTCCTTCCGGTTTGGCAAGGAAACTCCATTTCATACCTGTAGGAAAACCAGCACCGCCACGACCCCGAAGTCCACTTTTCTTCACTTCCTCAGTCACTGCATCGGGGCTCATTGTTTTCAATGCCTTCTCCACACTACGATAACCACCTTCACGGCGATACACATCATAGAGCCTGATGTTTTCAATGTGAGCTTTGTCTAATAATAATTTTCTTCCCATTCTTATAAGTCAAAATTCAAAAGTAAAATTCAAAAAAGCGATGCTCGGTTTTACTTTTGAATTTTTAATTTTTAATTATCTCACCGCTTGTCTCGCAAACAACAACCATCTCTTTCCTTTCTTCACCCACACTTCCAGCACTTTTAAATGATAGACAACTGCATTCCCGCCATTCAATGAAACCTCGTAGTCGCCAACAAACCTCGCATGTGCCAGATTTTCATTTATCGTTACCTGCAGACTATCTTCCTTTATGCTTTTATAACTCGTATAACCTGTTTCCAGGTTCTTGATCATTTCTGCTTTTGTTTCTATCCAGCCGTTGCTGTGTCCATAACTCAATGCCTTGTCAGTTTGCTGGTTAATAGAAACAGTGTTCTTCTTTACCAGCGACTGGTGAAACTCTTTTATTGTTGTTGCCAGTTTTGCTTCATTTGTCTGTGCAACGACCATCAAACTTGTAAAGAACAATCCTATCGTAAACAGCAATCTCATTTTATTAATTCTTTATTGCCGTTGCTTCGTTCCTGCATTCGTTGATTATCGCATCCACTTTTTCTTTTGTCAAATGCTCCCTGTAATTTTTTCCCATCTGCATCATCGGTGCATAACCACAAGCACCTAAACACTCTACTGTCTTCAATGTAAACAATCCATCAGCACTTGTTTCACCGGGTTTGATCCCCAGTTTATCGTAGATGTATTTTACAATATCATCGCTTCCATTGAGCATACAAGGTCCCGTTTGGCACACTTCAAACATGTATTTACCAACTGGTTTTAAATTATACATGCTATAGAAAGTGGCTACTTCATACACTTCAATGGGAGCCAGCTTTAATAAGGAAGCTACATAATCCATCGTTTCTGTACTCAGCCAGCCGCCAAATTCCTGTTGCGCCAGGTGCAGAACCGGAATAACGGCACTCTTCTGCTTTCCATCCGGATAAAAATTAATTATCCGTTGAACCTCCTTTAATTTATCGTCCGAAAATTTCATCATATCAAGTCAAAATTCAAAAGTAAAAATTCAAAACAACTGACTCTACTTTTTTACTTTTGATTTTTTAATTTTTAAGCGTCTAATTCTCCCGCAATTAAGTTTAATGAACTCATCGTCATAATTGCATCACTCAACATTGCACCTTTCGTTAATTCCTCATAAGCCTGGTAGTAAATAAAACAAGGCCTGCGGAAATGCAAACGATATGGCGAACGACCACCATCACTAATTAAATAAAATCCTAACTCACCATTTCCACCTTCGACAGATTGATATACTTCACCGGCAGGAATATCAGTTTCCCCCATGATAATTTTAAAATGGTAGATCAACGCTTCCATCTTTGTATATACATCTACTTTTTCCGGCAAATAATATTCTGGCACATCAGCATGATAAACGTCGGCCTCTGTTCCTTTAAACTCCTGAACTTTTTGGTAAGCCTGTTCAATAATGCTTAGGCTTTGCCACATTTCTTGCTCCCGCACCAACCAACGATCATAATTATCGCCGGTGGTACCAACTGGAATATTGAATTGAAAATCTTCGTAACTACTATATGGAGAATGCACTCTTACATCGTAATCAACTCCGGCGGCTCTCAGGTTAGGACCAGTAAACCCATAATTCAATGCTCTTTCAGCACTGATAGCACCAGTGCCTTTTGTCCTGTCCATGAAAATGCGGTTACGCTGAAATAAGTTTTCAAACTCCTTCAACACCCTTGGATATTCAGCGAGAAATTTTTCTATTTTCTCAAAAGCAATATTGTTGAAGTTTCTTTCAAAACCACCAATACGGCCCATATTAGTAGTCAATCTTGCTCCGCAAACTTCTTCATATATCTCATAGATCAACTCCCGATACTGCATTACATATAAAAAGCCGGTGTATGCGCCTGCATCAACACCCACAATTGAATTACAGATCAAATGATCTGAAATTCTCGACAACTCCATAATGATAACCCGGAGATAGTCAACTCTCTTCGGCGTTTTTACACCCAACAATTTTTCGCAGGTGAGGTGCCAGCCCATATTGTTGATAGGGGATGAACAATAGTTCAACCGATCCGTCAATGTAGTGATCTGTGCAAGCGGTCTTCTCTCAGCAATTTTTTCAAAAGCCCGGTGTATATAACCGATAGTTTGCTCAGTAGATACAATTCTTTCCCCGTCCAATTCCAGGATATTCTGCATCACACCATGCGTAGCCGGATGGGTTGGCCCCAGGTTCAGCGTAGTGGTCGTCTTCTCAATCGAGCCTTCCGGTAATTTGATATGTTGTTCTGACATTGCTGTCTTATAAGTTATTTTTATTTACCAAGCTGCACTGTTACTATCATCGTCTGTTGCGTCGCACTCTTGTACTTTTTGTTCGCTATTCAACAATTACACAATTGGCCTTCCTGTTTCATCAGGTTTATCCGCTTCGGCAGTTACAGAATTTCGATTATCTTCTTCTCTTGTGTCTGTTCCATATCCTGTTGCTCCGCCTCTTCCAAACATCTCATCATCTTTATCAATCCTTGTCTGGTCTTCCAATGGAAATTCTTTCCGCATCGGGAAATAATCCATCTCATCCACATTCAATATTCTTTTCAACTTTGGATGTCCAACAAAATTCACCCCGTAAAAATCATAGGTTTCTCTTTCCATCCAGTTAGCCGCAGAAAATAATCCAGTGGCTGTATATATGTCGGGTTGATTAATATCTGCAAATACTTTAAAGCGAATACGGATATTATCTTCCAGGTTATGCAAATGATAAACAACAGCGATTTCCTTTCCTTTATTAGCAGGATAATGAACACCGCATAAGTCTGTCATAAAACGAAACTTCAATTCATCATCATCATAGAGAAAATTAAGCACCTTCAGGTTCAGTTCTTTTGGTGCTTCGAAGGTGAGCATACCATAAGGCTCTTCAAAATTGGATATCTGTTCTCCAAATTTTCCAGTTAATCTTTGTTTTATTGTTTCGTTGGTCAATCCCATCTTTAAATTCGAGTCCCGAGTTTTGAGCTACGAGACATTGATTTTGATTTTTGCTTAAAGAATCCGTAGCTTTTTATTGTATTCCGTAACTATCCATTAACGCTTTATACTGTTCTCCATTTCTTCTTCTCAAACTTTCTTTGCCTACTAAATCTTGTATTCTCATTACCCCATCAATAATTGCTTCTGGTCTTGGCGGGCAACCTGGCACATACACATCTACTGGTATTACCTGGTCAATTCCTTGTAAAACACTATATGTATCAAAAATTCCACCGCTGCTGGCACAAGCACCTACTGCTATTACCCAGCGGGGTTCTGCCATTTGGAGATAAACTTGTTTTACTACAGGTCCCATTTTTTTAGCAATGGTGCCCATTACCATCAATAAATCACACTGACGGGGAGAGAAGCCCACTCTTTCAGAACCAAATCTTGCCAAATCGTAATGCGAACCCATAGTAGCCATGAATTCGATCCCGCAACAAGATGTAGCAAAAGGCAGTGGCCAGATTGAATTCTTTCTTGCCAAACCAATTACATCATTCAACTTAGTGGCAAAGAATCCTTCACCCTGCTGACCTTCCGGCATATCAGCAATGCTGATATCGGCTTCCAGCGGTTTTTTGATCAAATTGTATGATACAGGACGAGCCATAGAATTAATTTGAAAATTGATCGATTTGGAAATTTGTAAATGACATACTAATTAACAGTTTTACCTCTTTAAAGTTTCATTTTCAAATGTCTGATTGCCAAATCCTCACATTTTTTAATCTTCCCATTTTAAAGCACCCTTCTTCAAAATATAGGTAAATCCACAAAGGAAAAAACCAACGAACATTAACACTGCCCAAAATCCATCCCATCCCAAGCCTTTAAAATTGACTGCATAAGGATAAAAGAAAATCACCTCCACATCAAATAACACGAATAAAATAGCTGTCAGAAAATATTTGATCGCCATTGGCTGACGGGCATCTCCATGGCTTTCAATCCCACTTGCAAAGTTCTGGAGTTTATCAGAAGTTTTTCTTTTAGGCCCCAGCAAATGGGTAACTACCGTTAAAAATATTACCAATCCAACAGCAAAAGCTACCTGTAATGCTACGGGTAAATAGGAGCTGGCATCTGTAGTATTTATATTGGTTTGAAGAAAATAAATCATAGGTGTTTTCTCTATCGGCAAAAATAAGGTGGTAGGCTCAAAATACCTTAACTAAAATGGCCTTAAAAGGATGATTAATACTACAACATATAGAGACTAATCGCTCTATAAACTTTTACTCATTCCGTCAAGATTGCTCGGGCTAAAATGAAAAATCCCCTGCCAAAAGAGACAAGGGATTTTCATTGTAAAAGAAGAAAACCGAGTTTTTATGCTTTTGAGTACATAGTTTTTAAACTTGTCGATGGTTTTGTTTTCACCACCGCTTTTGCAGGAGGGCTTTTCACCTTTCCTGATGAAGCGCCAGGTTTAGTACCGCTGGCAGATTGCTTAGTTGCAGGCATTTTCTTTATTTGTTCGATATATTTAGTAATGTCTGCTGAGTTTGCGGGATCTACCTCAAGCCATTTTGTAAAATATTCTATGGATTTTTCTTTGTCCTTAGCTATATTAATATAGTATTGGGCTAAAAATTTTATAGAGCTCAAATATTGTTTTCTATATTTCACGGTATCAGCCTTGGTAAAATCATACATTTTCAAAGCGTCCGGTGCTGTCATCGCTACTTTTATAGAATCTCTGGATGATTCTGCTCTTAATGTGTCAGTAGCCATTGTTATACTTGCATTATAGGCCCATTCATAACCATAAATTTGGTCAGGATACAATTCTATCATCTTTAGAGCCGTCTCCCTTGTTTTTTCATAGTTCGGAGTAAAGTAGTGTGCTAATGCCATATCAAAATAGTCGTTAATGATTGGTTTAGGCTTTGTAGCAATTAACTTTTCTAATATAATGGCCTCCTCGGCTCTCCATTTCTTTTCCTTAAAATCCGCTGCGGCTTTTTTAAGAAAATCAACTTTATCGGCTACCGTAGTATCTAATTCAACACCTTGTATATAGTTATTAAGAATCTCTTCTTTGGTACCACCTGTTTTTGATAATACTTCAGCCCTTAACTTATGGTCGTAAGAGATATAATCATCTGGATTCTTTTTTGCAAAAAACAGGTCACTGTATTTTTTAGCTGAAGCAAAATCTCCTTTCTGAAAATATGCATCTGCTAATAATCTGTAAACTTTAGGTTTTGTTTTTTCACCCAAAGCTGCAATTACACTTTCTGCTTTTGTAATAGCACAAGCAAAATCTTTACGTACCCAACAAAGCTGTGCATAGAGAAACTCATCCTGGATATCTTTATCAGGCTTGCTATTGATGTATTTGTTTAACTGCGCTTCTGCTTCTTCATTTTTTTGACGTAAGAAGTAATAGTAAAACAATTCAAAATAGCCTGCGGTAAATCCAGGATCCCTGGTTACAGACTCATTCAGGTATTCCAGAATAAGCTCATGGTTTTTTTGTGATTCAAATAACTGCGCCAGCCTTAAACTTGCCACCGCAAATTTTGGGTCAATCTCCAATGCTTTTTTATAGCTTTTAAAGGCATCTCCACCACCTTCACCGGGTCTGGCTTTACGATATGCATTACCTAATTCAAGAAATATTTCAGCGTTTTTCTCGCCTTTATCAGCTGCTGCCTGCAATTTATCTATCGCATACTGAAAATCGCCATTCTTAGCATCTACATTCGCACGGCCAATGGCAGTAAGAATAGCCGGATCATCTCCTCTTTTAGTTTTTGTCATTGTTAAAGCTGTCTCAAACTTCTGACGGGCATCTGCGGGTTTGTTGTCCAACAAGTCCACATGTCCCATTCCTACTAAAATTAAAGGTGCGTTTGAAGTTGTTTGTAGCGCTTTTGAATATAGCTGACCTGCAGCAGCCCGGCGGGAGCTGGCAATTTCATCCATTTCCAAAATAGACTGACCTAACCAATAAGTAGCTTCAATACTATTAGGATTTACAGCCAATAATTTTTCAAACACCGACTTGGCACTGTTGTACCTTTTTGCATACAAGTGGCTTTTACCCTCTTGAATGGTCTGTGCTTTCAACCCCGTTATCATAATCAATCCCGAGGCTAAAAATGTGAATACGGTTTTCTTCATTTTCTTCTTCTTTTAATTGTTGTAAATATAAATACTTTGTCTACTCGTTCAGTTTCACCGGCCTGATGCCTAATTTTTTTTGTGCTGGCGCCAGGTAAGCTCTTCTGAAAATCAATTGTCCAATCTCTCCACTCATGAAATTTGCGAACCCTGTTCCCAAACCTCTGTAATTCTCTTTTAGTATATAATTCAAATCCCGTACCATAGGATACCGCTTTATGTAAATGTTTGCCTGGTAAGCTTTAACATATGAGTCCGGGATATCTGTACTTTCTATTGCTCCTACTCTTACCTTATTCAAAAAACTCAGTTGCGATGTGTCTTCCGGGTTGCCAATCCAGCCTACGCCTATAAAACCAATCACTCCGGGATTCTTAGAGACATATTCGATAACACCTTCGCTGCTGCGGGCTGCCATTGCATTCTTTGTCAACGAATCGCCACGCAACACTGAATCGATGACGAAACGTACGGTACTGGTTGCTTTTACCCCATCAAATACGGGTATTAAATTTTTCTTAAAAGTCCCGGCAAGTATTTCTTTGATGTCTTTCATAGTAAACAAGGAGTCTTTTTCAGAAGGATGCAAAATAATTGCTATCCCATCTCTTGCCACTGTCATACTGCGTAATAATACTTTCATTGAATCTGCCAGAAATTCTTTTTCTTCTTCTGAATGTCTTCTGGTAACAATTACCATTCTTACACTATCTACCATCAAGTCTTTTAAACACTCTGCTTCCGGTTTGTACGAAACCATAATTTTCGTACCCGGGAAATTGGATTCATATACTTGTACCTGCTCGTCTATAACTGTTTTAAAAGTTTCATCCGCACTTACATAGATAGTTCCTCTGTAAGGAGTATCAGCCAGGTGCTCTTCCTGTTCTTTATACGATTTGCATGCTGATAATAAAAACATCAATAACACAAATGCAGCAACAATATTTTTATTCGCAGTACGGATTTCAATCATTTAAAATAGTTTTTTTTATAGCCCCTGTAAATTCTCCATGCCCCGTACAATAAACAAAAGCTGCCGAAAATTATATCAATATTATCAGGGGGAAACTTCTCATTCAACTCAATCTTTCCAAGTTTTCTTCGAAATAAAAAAAATAGTCCCAATAACAGGATTAATATCCCCATACCATAGTCCATCAACGACTTCATAGACGCTACCTGCTTTCGTTTTTTATTTTCGTATTCTTCAAACATGAGTGACTTTTTTCGGGAACGGCAAATTATTAAAAATTTAGTCCCTTCTCCAATAAATATTAGCAATGGAAGATTCTTTTACAACTTTCTAATTTTCCTCTCACACGGCTCTAACAAGCACCTGGTTTATTTCTAATCTAACCATTAAACAGATGCTTCAGGTTTGTAAATCCATAAACTACTGTTAGTTAATTATCAACAAGATGTTGAGTATCTGCTTATACCAAACGGCAATGTTCCCTGCCATGATTATATTTGCCAAATGAAAGTTTTAATGGTTTGCCTGGGTAATATTTGCCGCAGTCCCTTAGCGGAAGGCATTTTACAGGATAAGGCATTCAGGTCTGGCTTAAAATGGAGCATAAATAGTGCTGGAACTAATGGTTATCACACAGGCGAAGCACCACACCATTTTTCCCAGAAAGTGGCTAAACTTAATGGAATTGATATTAGTCAACAACGGTCTACAAAGTTTACGGCTAATGATTTTGAACTATATGATAAGATATATGTGCTGGCTGCCGATGTATTAGATGAAGTAAAAAAGATAGCAGGTAAGAAATTCGATCCATCTAAAATTGACTTCCTGATGAATGAATTACATCCCGGCCAAAATCTTGATGTGCCTGACCCATGGTATGGAACTGAACCAGGGTATCATGAAGCATACAGTCTTATTAACAAAGCTTGCGATGCAATAATAGCAAAATACTCCCCCATTCCTAAAGGAGCTTTGCAACAAGAAACTTCTAATTCGATTTAATCATACTTAATGGGAAAACCATCACTACCACAAGGAACAAGAGATTTCGGGCCGGATGTAGTTCGTAAACGAAACTATATTCTGAATATCATTAAATCAGTATTTGAACTCTACGGATTTCAGCCATTGGAAACACCAGCCCTGGAAAACCTTGATACATTAATGGGTAAGTATGGTGATGAAGGAGATAAATTAATTTTTAAAATCCTGAACAACGGACTCGACAATCCTGTAAAAGAAAAGCAGGTAAGAGAAGATTTTGAAAAAGTGCTCTCTGGAAAAAGCACAAATGGGATTACTGAGAGAGCTTTGAAATACGACCTTACAATTCCCTTTGCCAGATACGTAGCAATGAATCATAACACATTGAATTTTCCGTTTAAACGTTACCAGGTTCAGCCCGTATGGAGAGCTGACCGGCCACAAAGGGGACGTTACCGTGAATTTTACCAATGCGATGCTGATGTAGTAGGTAGTAAATCGTTACTAAATGAAGTTGAATTAATTTCTATCTACCAGGAGGTATTTATAAAATTGGGACTTATTAATTATGAACTAAGAATAAATCATCGGCAAATATTAGCAGGCTTAGCAGAAATATGTGGCGGTGCTGATAAAATGATGGATATAACTATTGCTATTGATAAGCTTGATAAAATTGGATTGGAAAAAGTAAAAGAAGAATTAATCAACCGTGGATTAACAGGTGAACAAACTGCTATTATTGAAAATTATTTAGGTATTTCCGGAGATAATAATAATATCTTATCGAATCTCTTTTCCTTGATCGGGCAGACAGCCACAGGAAAAAAAGGAATTGAAGAAATAAAACATGTAGTTGAGCATTCATCATCAGCAAGTCTTATAATCGACCCAACGCTTGCAAGAGGTCTAAATTATTACACAGGAATCATCTTTGAAGCAAAAGCTCCTGCGGAAGTAAAGATGGGTAGCATCGGAGGGGGTGGCCGCTATGATGATTTAACCGGTTTATTTGGAGTTGCGGGAATTCCGGGTGTTGGTATTTCATTTGGGGTGGACAGGATTTATGATGTAATGGAAGAATTGAAATTATTTCCCGACGATGTATTTATCAGCACACAAGCTTTATTCTTTAACCTTAGTGAAAAAGAGAGTAAAATTGCTTTCCCATTAATGCAGGAGATGCGCCAACACAATATCCGTTGCGAACTATATCATGAAGCTGCAAAATTTGATAAGCAGTTTAAATATGCAGAGAAGAAAAATATTCCGTTCGTTATAATTATCGGAGAAAAAGAAATTGCAGCAAAAAAGGCAGTGGTAAAAGATATACGAAAGGGGGAGCAGCGGGAAATTGATTTTGATGAATTAATTCATTCGATTTTTAATTAAAAAAGGCTATCTCATAATGAGATAGCCTTTTTTAATTATTGAAGTTTTATTAAAGAGGATTCTGCACCACAACACCTAAAGTATATTCAATCTCAACTCTTGGAATTAAGAATTGCCAGTTCACAGTACCTGCAGGCTCTTGTATTATTTGAGCTACAGTATTGTTATGATTTCCGCCAGCTCTATTTAAAGGCTCATTTAACCTTTTTAAATCATAAAAACGAAATCCTTCCGCCCATAATTCAACTCTACGCTGAATCATAATTTCATTTATTAAAGCTTGACCGCTATTAGTTGAAAGAACATAATTAGGGTCTCTTTGATTAGCTAATACAAACAATGCCTGACGTGCAGCAACATCTTGTCCACCTTGTCTTGCCAAAGCCTCAGCCTCTATTAAATACATTTCAGCAGTACGCATAAATACTAAATCCCCATTACTGTTGCCTGGATTAGCCAACATAAACTTCCTTGTCATATAAGGAAATCTTGTGCCACCAGCAACAACCGGGAAAGATGCGTTTGTTCCTGTAGGATCCCACAATTGCTTCCTTATATCGGTGGCAGTAATTTGATCATATAAAGGAGAAAAAATTGCTTTCGGATTTCCTCTTGTATTAGTAGAAGAAAAGTTACCTAAATATGCATAGAAAGAATAGAAGAAGGTGTTATGATCATCTCTATGATCAATTCCCCACATCCACTCAGGATTGGTAGTATTAGAGAATCCCTCCAGGTATTGAGCATTCGTCATCAACGAAAAACCCTGGCGGGCCAAAGCAGCAGTAGATGCAGCCAATGTCCAGTTTTGCTGGGTCAATGCTATTCTTGCTTTAATGCCTCTTGCTACGTTTACATTTAAATGAGATTTTGCAGGCCTTGCAATACCATCCAATAAAGTTATAGCCTGATCAATATCTTTATTAATCTGAGTGTAGGTCTCCGCAACCGTACTTCTGGGTAATGAACCTGTTTGAGTTGCTAATACTAATGACATACCTAAGCCATCGTTTGCCTTTGTTTTGTCAAACCTTTCTCCAAACAATTGTACCATTTGAAAATAACACCAGGCTCTGTACGCATATGCCTGGCCTTTAATCAATTTTTTGTCGGCATCAGGTCCTTCTGCATTATCTATGTTAGCAATAATGGCATTAGCATTACCGATAATAGAATAATAAAATCCATAGCTAAAGCGACCAATAGTACCTACGTCGTTGCGATGGCCAAGCCATCTATACTCAGTAACAAACCAGCCATTAGCCTGAGCAGGCATTACAAAGTCTTCTCCAAGCAGGTCCATATAAATCATATTGCCACTATGGCCACCTAAAGCTTGTGTGCCGTACCATTGAACATACATCATTCTATGTATTCCATTAATGGCAGCAAAAGCATTTTTGGTGGTAGCAAAAATGTTTTCCGGGGTTTGTGTAGCTGGAGGATCCAATTGGAGGTAATCCTTGCTGCAACCGGTTCCCAATAGCGCCACTAAAAAAAGTGCCACTATTTTATTTATAATATTTTTTTTCATCTGAAAATTTTTAAAAAATTTCTAATAATACTTTTTTATAGAATCATCTGATAATTCGCAATGTTTTACTTTTTCAATTACTTAAAAGTTAAAACTTAGACCTGCATTAATTACCCGAGCTGCATCATATGTATCTCCGGTTTGTCCAGAAAAATTACCGTTTACATTCATACCTTTTCTCTTGGTAAAGAAACGTACATTTTCAGCACTGATAAACAATCTTGCTCCGGTAGCACCGATTTTAGATAAAACTCCAGCTGGTATCTGATAAGCTACATTGATATTATTTAGACTGAAATAGGTGGCACTGGTAAGGAACCGAGTTGATACAGCACCATACTGTGCGGTCCTTGTATTATCTAATCTTGGAACATTGGTAATATCACCTGGTTTCTGCCAACGCTTCATAATATCAGTATGATAAGTTTGACCAGCAGTTGCCGTTGACATTAGAGATCCGTATACACCATCGTAAACAGAACCACCAATTTGGTAAGTGAATACAAATCCTAATTCAAAGTTCTTATAAGATATAGTATTAACTAAGCTACCAAACCAATCGGGTAAAGAGCTCTTTCCAATATAAGTTTGTCTGGCATTATTATGATCAATTGTAACCGTATCAAAACCACCTTTACCGTTGTCTTTCAATCTTGAGTTAGCCGGGTTATAAGTTATAGCACCTAAATAAAGTGCCTGACCATCTGCCGGATCAACTCCATAATAAGTTCGGGTGTAAAAGTCGTAAATAGATTTACCTACTTCTCTTCTAAAAGGTACACTTGTCAATACCGGAGTAATCTCAGGCATTTTAGTCAATTTATTTTTGTATGATGTACCGTTAAATGTAACATTCCAGTTAAAATCTTTTTTACGCACTACACTCGCTGTTAATTGTATCTCAATACCTTTATTCGTCATTGAGCCAATATTTTGAGCAATTGTGTATCCTCCACCGCTGGTACCACCATTTTGTAATGGCTGAGGTACATTAAAAATTAATCCCGAGCTATTCCTGATAAAATACCCAATTGTACCCGATAGACGATTTTTAAAGAAGGCAAAATCTAAACCTAAGTCAAAAGGCTTTTGTGTTTCCCATGTCAGAGCAGGGCTGCCAAGTGAAGAAAGAATTACACCGGGCCTAGTATCATCATCAAAGCCTATGCTATAACCTGCCTGGTATGGATAATTAGCTGTTTCAGAATTACCCGTTACACCATATGATGCACGGAGTTTCAACATATCAATCCATGAAACATTAAAGAATTTTTCTTCATCAATTTTCCAGGCAGCACCGATGGACCAGAAATTAGCCCACCTGATATCTCTTGGGAATTTTGAGTTACCATCTCTCCTGATGGAAGCAGAAAGCAGATACTTGTTAGCAAAATCATAGTTCACTCTGGAGAAATAACCTTCTGATCTGTTTTCAGTAACAGATGAGTTTAAAGAGTTGATAGTAATAAAGTTTGAGTACACATAAATATCATCAAAACTTTGTCCAATCCTCATACCTGTCAATCCGGTTTGTATATTATTGTAATTTTCATGACCTAATAATACATCAAGTGTATGGCTTCCGAATTTCTTATTAAAGTTTAAAAGCTGATTGAATGTATGACTTGTTGACCTGCTTTGCCCTCTGCTATAACGACCTGAGGGATACCCGTCGCCCACTAATGGGTTCTCATAGCTTTCAGACTCATTATTTGTTACATCAAAACTAATATTAGTAGTGAATTTTAACCATGGTGTAAACATTACCTCGCCATATGTACGGGCAGAAAGGGCATCTCTTAAATCATTATCCCTATTCAACAGATGCTCTGCAATGGAGTGACGGCCACTATTGAAAGGACGAGTATAGCCATTCTCATTACCATAGTCAAACCTTGGCTTTCCCAAAGCATCTAATACAACCTGACCAGTTCCCTGTTGGTGAAGATAAACTGGATAAATTGGGGCAGCATACCTGGCAAAATAGAAAGGATTTACAATACCGCCGGTAGCTGAATTATTAAATTTAGTACGGTTAGCTGCAAGATTAAAGCCTGCTTTAAACCAGGATGTTGGAGTAACATTTCCATTTACCCTTCCACTAAACCGGGATAATCCAGAACGTAAACCCCATCCGCCTTCTTTTAAATAATTGAAAGAAGCAGAAAAATCAGATTTTTCAGTTCCTGAGCCAAACAGAACTCCATACTCATTTCTGGTTCCTGTACGAGAGGCCTGGTCTAACCAATTCAAATCATCAGCATATAATAAACTCGCTGCAGGATTCAAAGTTCCATCAGTTCTAACAATATCTCTATTTCCAACAGTATAAGGATTATAACCTCCCAATAACTGATAAATGTCCTGGTATTGACCAGATAAATAAATCTGATTACCACCTGCATTTCTGGGCAAAGTTCCGGTTGCAATCTGACTAGCTGTTGCAATTGGAATATTTGATGGTCCATAAACCAATCCATTGCGGTAAGACTCCCATGCTAATGGATAATACTCTGTCTCGTCCTGAAATAGGTTTACACAAAAAAGTAAACTTATGGACATTAAACAACAAGCCGTCAACGAATATTTGACGCAAGGATTCACTTACCGGCAGTTGGCC
>NFUV01000001.1:2056537-2260640 GCA_002127295.1 Chitinophagaceae bacterium IBVUCB2 | reverse complement strand
TGACTATCATGTTAGAAAGGCTATAATGCCTATGGGGTTTTACGGTCTTATTCCACCTCTTGTTCTTTCTAAATCTGTTCTTTTACTCTTACTAAATTTATTGAATTGTAAACATAGGATGAACTGTGTAAAAAACACTTAACTCAATCCCAAAAGAATGGTTGCGCAGGCCCGTTGTGCAAGTTTCATTTATTCCCCATTTTCCCTTTCTTTGCACATGGCTGTTTACCAAAACAAACTCATCATCATTGCGGCGCCATCGGGTGCCGGTAAAACATCGGTTACCCGGCATTTACTGCAAACCCTGCCGGAGCAACTGGGTTTTTCCATTTCCGCCGCTACCCGCCAACCCCGCCATCATGAAATAGACAGGGTAGATTATTATTTCATCAGCGTAGAAGCTTTCCAGGAAAAAATACAGCAGGAAGAATTTATAGAATGGGAAATGGTATACGAAGGAAAATATTACGGCACCCTGAAAAGTGAATTGCAACGCATCTGGCAGCAGAACAAAGCCCCGCTATTAGATGTAGATGTAAAAGGTGGCATTCATGTGCAACAGCAATTTCCTACTACTTCATTATCGTTATTTATAGAACCTCCTTCCATTGAGGAGTTGGAACGTCGCCTGCTGGCAAGAGGTACAGAAACCCCGGAATCGCTGCAAGCCCGGCTTAGCAAAGCATCGTATGAGCTTTCTTTTAAACAGCAATTTGATAAAATTATCCTTAACGACAATTTAGAAAGGGCCTGTAAAGAAGCCGAGCAATTGGTACGAAATTTCTTAAACCCCAAAACTCCCTAAAGGGGATTTCTAGCTTCCAAAAATTTACTCCTCTTTTATTTTATGATACTTCCCAATGTAAAATGGGGAACGAAATTTAAATAATACAACAACTTTTAAACTGCCCTTTAGTGGGTTTGCGGGTTTCTCTATCTTTACCGCATGATTGAGTGGAATACGATACTCTTTTTTATTCTTACCCTTTTACTGATGGGATTTTTTGCAGGTATAGAAATGGCTTTTTACAGTGCCAATCGCCTGAGCATTGAAATAAAAAAGAAACAGGCAGGCGGGGCAATTCAGCTATTGTCAAAGTTTGTGGAAACGCCTGCCCGATTTTTAGGAACCACACTAATTGGCTTTAATCTTTTCCTTGTATTTCTGGGTTTGCAGATAAGCACAGTAATGGCTCCTGTATGGAGCTATCTGGATGTTGGTTCTAACCTGGTACATATTATTGTTGAAATAGCTTTGGCCACTTTTGTAGTATTAGTGTTCGCAGAATTTATACCCCGTGCCATCTTTAGGGCTAAAAGCAATACACTATTAAACCGGCTGGCTTACGTTATTGATTTTTTTTACCAAATGTTCTATCCAATTGCTGCCGGGCTTATTAATTTATCAGAATGGATCTTACAATATGTTTTTAATATTCGCCTGGATAAAGATAAAGAACCTCTCAACCGCAGCGATCTAAAGCATTTGTTTCAACGAACCAATATTGAAGAAAGGCAAGAACGAAATACGCAGTTAATGGAGAATGCCCAGGAGTTGCCGAAAGTAAAAATCAGGCAATGTTTGGTACCCCGCAAAGAAATTGTGGGTATTCATAGCCGTGCAACAATAACTGAGTTAAAAGAAAAATTTATAGAGACCAAGCTTAGCAAATTGGTAGTGTTTGATGGCAATATCGATCACATCATTGGGTATGTACACCAGTTGGAGCTTTTTAAAAAGCCTGATTCCATTCAATCCGTTCTCTTACCTATACCTGCAGTACCTGAAAGCATGAGTGCAGTGGATCTTATCAGCAAATTTTCCAGGGAACGCAAAAGCATTGCCTGGGTGGTAGATGAGTTTGGCGGCACTGCCGGTATCATCACTATGGAAGATGTACTGGAAGAACTATTTGGTGAAATACAGGATGAATACGATACTGAAGAGTTTGTAGAGAAACAACTGGCCGAAAACGAGTATATATTTTCCGGCAGACTGGAGATTGATTACCTGGAACAGAAATATGGTTTTGATTTTGGGGAAGATGAATCCGAAACTTTGTCGGGATATATTATTAATTACCACGAAACCATTCCCCGTCAGAAAGAACGTATAATTATCGATGACTACGAATTTGACATTATGCATGTCAGCAATACCAGGATTGAAATGGTAAAAATGAAGAAACTGAAATGAGAAGCTGGCAATAAGCTTTGAGCTATTAGCAGCCCCCTTATCTTTGCGGTTCTCTAAAGAAGACTGATGGCACTACTCGATTTTCTCGGAAAACGTAATAAAGATCCCCAGGCAGAAATGTCTTTTATTGATCACCTGGAGGATTTGCGCTGGCATGTGATCCGGTCAATTATTGCTGTATTGATTGGCGCTATCGTTGTTTTTTCATATTCCGGCTTTGTGGTGGATGAAATACTTTTTGCACCAACCCGGGCAGATTTTATTTCTGCTAAATGGATGTGCAGCCTTGGTCACAGCATTGGTATTGGTGATGCACTTTGTTTTAAACAGGTAGATGCAAAATTTTTGGAAACCCGAATGACGGGGCAATTCATTGCATCTTTCACCCTTGCATTTATTGGTGGTTTTATTTTAGCATTTCCCTACATCTTCTGGGAATTTTGGCGTTTTGTAAAACCAGCTTTATCAAAAAACGAATTGAAAAAAACAAGAGGGGTTATCTTCTGGGTATCCATCTTATTTTTTGCGGGTGTATTGTTTGGCTATTATATTCTCACACCATTTATGGTTAATTTTTACTTTAACTATAAGATGAGTGAGCAGATAACTATCATGCCGTCTTTCTCCGATTATCTTGAAAATCTTATTTATACAACAGCGGGAGTGGGTATTCTTTTTCAAATGCCGTTGCTGGTAATGGTGCTGGCAAGAATTGGGGTGGTTACAGCCAGCTTTCTTAGAAAATACCGCCGCCATGCATTTGTAATTATTTTAATTGCAGCAGCAATTATTACTCCTTCTACTGATCCATTCAGTCTTACTATTGTTACAATTCCTCTTTACGGCTTATTTGAAGCCAGTATTATTATAGCCTCCCGTATTAACAGAAGACAGGAAAAAGAACGAAAAGAATGGAGTTAAAGAAAGTTCTGCGTTTTAAGTTCAAAGTTTAGAGTTATGTACCTTTGTAATGTTAACTTAAAACTTTTCTCATGCATTCATCATTTGATCTTAGCAAGCCTATCGCTATCGGCAGTGATCATGCCGGATTTGATTATAAAGAAGAACTCATTTCTTTTTTAGAAGGTAAAGGACTTGCATTTAAAGATTTTGGCACATATAATAAAGACTCGGTTGATTACCCGGATTTTGCCCACCCTGTTGCCAGTGCTGTTGAAAATGGTGAAGCAGCATTTGGAATTTTACTCTGTGGAAGTGCTAATGGTGTAGCTATTACTGCAAATAAGCACCAGGGCATCCGTGCTGCTATCTGCTGGGGAGAAGAATTGGCTCAACTAAGCCGTGAACATAACGATGCAAATATTATTTGCATACCCGCCAGGTTTGTACGGGAAGGCGATGCAGAAAAAATGGTCAGCATTTTTTTAAGCACCGATTTTGAAGGTGGCCGACATCAAAAAAGAGTAGCAAAAATAGCCTGCGCATAATAGTAAGCCGGTTATCCTTTTTTAACGAATGTTCCGGGCAGAAGCCATTATTTTTACTCTCCGGCAATGCCGTATCACACATCAATTAATTTAATTATTTATGGTACTGAAAATTATTGCTTGTATTCTATTGTCTACGCCCCTGCTGGTGCAGGCACAAAAAAAAGATAAGGCATTAGTAAAAGTGGCAACTGGTATTTCTGCAGAGGATATGAAGAAACACCTCTATATTATTGCCAGTAAAGAAATGGAAGGAAGAGATACTCCTTCACCTGGTTTAGAAAAAGCAGCCAATTATATTGAAGATCATTTTAAATCATTGGGATTGCTGCCAGGCAACAAAGACAGTTATCGCCAACAATATCCGCTTTACCGCGACTCTACATTAAGCTCCGCTGTAAAAGTGAATGGAAATGCATTTGAAGTATTCAAAGACTTTCAACCTGCTAATACAAATTATACAGCCGATATGCGTTTCTCCGAAACGGTGTTTGCCGGCTATGGTATTACCGATAATCAACGGGATGATTACACAAACCTTGATGTAGCTGGAAAATTAGTATTGATACTTGATGGAACACCTTCCGATTATAAAGCTCCGGCAGCTGTTCGTGGCCAGGTATCACCTGCATCTTCTGTAGGTAAATTAGCCAATGCATCTAAAAGAGGAGCGGCAGCAGTATTAGTAGTTTATAATAATTTCCCGAGAAGAGCTGTTCCACAAAATAGCAACTGGAGTATGCGGGGCGGTTATCCTGCAAGACAATCTCCCATAAGTTTTAATATTTCTGCTGCTATTGCTGCCCGCATAATGGGTGAAGATGCTACAACCCTTTTTGATAAAGCAAAAGCAGGAACATTAGTTGCAAAAAATTATCCTGCACAAATTGATCTTAGCTACGCAAAATCCAGCAGTACTACCTATGTATCAAATGTTTTAGGGTTATTAGAAGGCACCGATAAAAAAGATGAATATGTAGTATTGTCTTCTCATTATGACCATGTGGGCAAAAGAGGCGATAGTGTTATTTATTATGGAGCTGATGATGATGGTAGTGGTACAACCGGAATACTGGAACTGGCACAAGCTTTTGTGGATGCAAAAAAAGCAGGCAAAGGTCCTCGCAGAAGTATTTTATTTCTAACTGTCAGCGGCGAAGAGAAAGGATTATGGGGCAGCGAATATTATGCAAATCACCCTGTTTATCCTTTGGATAAAACTACTGTTGATTTGAACATTGATATGATTGGCCGTATTGGCAATGAATACCTGAAGGACAAAGATTCTACAAACTATGTATATATCATTGGAGATGATAAATTGAGCAGCGAACTGGCTCCTATTACCGAGCAGGTAAATAAAACCTATGTAAAAATGAAGTTGGATCGTAAGTACAACGATCCCAATGATCCCAACCGTTTTTATTTCCGCAGCGACCATTACAATTTTGCAGAAAAAGGCGTCCCGATCATTTTTTATTTTAATGGGGTACATGCTGATTATCATAAACCAACCGACACACCTGATAAAATAAACTACCCGATGATGGCTAAAAGAGCACAACTGGTATTTTATACCGCCATGGAAATGGCCAACAAAGACGAAATGCTTAAACGGGATATAAAACTGGAAAAGCCAAAAGGCTTCTAAACAAGTTCTTAACCACAAACCTTCCGTAAATGGAAGGTTTTTTTATGAGTTATGCATACTGTGCAACCCTTTAACGGTCACACCCGTTCTTATAAACGAAAACTACTTTCCTTTTCCACCGAACATTTGATCCCTACCTTTCTTTATATAGAACCCCGGCACCGGCTGGGGTTTGCTTTTTATTACTAAAAAGCCCCGCAAAAACTAATGCAGGGCCTTACTGTTTTTTATTATTGATGCATTACCAACCGAGCACCCATGCAAAAATTAATGGTGCTACAATAGTAGCATCACTTTCTACAATGAATTTAGGTGTATTAATATCTAATTTACCCCAGGTAATCTTTTCGTTCGGCACAGCGCCGGAATAAGAACCATAAGAAGTTGTACTGTCGCTTATCTGGCAGAAATAACTCCAGAACGGTACATCATGCCATTCTAAATCCTGGTACATCATTGGCACTACACATATTGGAAAATCACCTGCTATACCACCACCAATCTGGAAAAAACCAACACCTTTACCAGACGAGTTATTGCGGTACCATTCGGTTAACCATACCATGTACTCAATACCATTTTTAACGGTGCTAGCCTTCAGTTCACCTTTTACAATATAGCTCGCAAAAATGTTACCGGTAGTACTGTCTTCCCAACCGGGTACTACAATTGGAATATTTTTTTCGGCAGCAGCTACCACCCAACTGTCTTTAGGATCAATTTCATAGTATTGCTTCAGTTCACCACTTTGAATAGTCTTATATATAAATTCATGCGGAAAAAAACGTTCGCCTTTTGCTTCCGCATCTTTCCATTGTTTTACCAAATGTTTTTGTAAACGACGGAATGCTTCTTCTTCCGGTATACAGGTATCAGTAACACGGTTGTAATGATTTTCCAATAAATCCCATTCTTCTTGTGGTGTTAGGTCACGATAGTTTGGAATTCTCTTGTAATGAGAATGTGCTACCAGGTTCATTACATCTTCCTCCAGGTTGGCGCCTGTACAACTGATAATATCAACTTTTCCCTGGCGTATCATTTCTGCCAGCGAAATGCCCAGCTCCCCGGTACTCATGGCACCGGCCAATGTAACCATCATTTTACCACCTTCCAGCAAGTGCTTTTCATACCCTTTGGCTGCGTCCATTAATGCGGCAGCATTAAAGTGACGGTAATGGAGTTCGATAAATTGTGAAACAGGTCCTTTGTTCATTTTACAACTGTTTTAAATCGCCTTCAGATCACAATAGAGTGAGACAATGCGGAATGAAATGCAAAAGTAAGGTTTTGTAAAAAAAGTAAAGCCCCGTCTTCTCTGCTGAAGAACGGGGCTAATTTACCACACACCAAAACTATACTTAGGCTTTTTTTACTTTTTTAAACTGTTCCCAATCCTTGCTGCCATCGGAATGCAAAACAATTTTCTTATCCGCATTTTCCAGCGTTATATAATAATCCGTACCTCCATTTTTTGCTACTTCAAACAAATCACTCACCCAAAAATCGCCGTAGTTTTTTTTCAGACTGCTTTGCAAATTCATCGACAATGCATCCGGGCTTATATAGCGGGTAAGCCCCATCAATTCGCCATCAGGAGTATAGTAAGCAAATAAATATCCGCCATTATAAGTAAATGTTGCCATATAGTGGTCGCTGCCGATTGTCCACTCCACTTCTTTAGCAGTTGAAAACTCAGTATTAAATGCATTTAAAACTTTAGGCGCTACTTTTTCTTCCCCGGCAAAAGCAACTACAGTGCTTAAAGCTATCGCCAGTGTGATCATAATTTTTTTCATGATTATTAATTGAAAGGTTAAGGTTACAATTTTTGATTTTAGTTTACTTGCTCAGTGTGACGGTACAAATGTAGATTAGGTTACACCCTGCTACAAGCCAATTGTGATTAATGGAGTGCTCT
The DNA here is from genome assembly GCA_002127295.1 of Chitinophagaceae bacterium IBVUCB2. Taxonomy (GTDB): domain Bacteria; phylum Bacteroidota; class Bacteroidia; order Chitinophagales; family Chitinophagaceae; genus JJ008. Next base: position 2,253,423 of record NFUV01000001.1, on the reverse strand, counting down.
GTTAACTGCCGTTAACAGAGGTTATTGTATACCTGCCGCTAACCATTTATAAATACCTTTTATCCGCATCATTTTCCTGCTTAACGATTTGTTTACATTTGGAAATATGAATTAATATTTAGACATTTGTCTAAATATATAACTACAGGTAACGAATGAATAGTGTATTTAAAGCCTTAAACGATCCTACCCGACGGGAGATATTGCAACTGCTGCAGCAAAAGGACATGACCGCGGGAGAAATAGCCGACCAGTTCAATATTTCATTTCCCAGCATATCACACCACCTGGATTTACTGAAGCAGGCCAGGCTGGTAATAGCAGAGAAAGAAGGCCAATATGTTTATTATTCATTGAACACAACCGTAGTAGATGATATATTAAAATGGCTCATGCAGTTTAAAGCTAAAAAGAAGTGATTATGAAAAATATTATTTCAAAATTAGTATGGCTTATTATAATTGCTCCTGCTATTTATTTAGCCATTGTATGGAACCAGTTACCAGAAACCGTTGCCATGCATTATGATTTGCAGGGAAATCCTGACAGATATGGAAATAAAAGGGAATTGATTGGCCTTACGGCTATTCTTATAGGAGTAAATATGCTTGTTTACCTTCTGCTCACCAACATTTATCGCCTTGATCCTAAAAAATATGCAGCTGATAATAAAGACCGCTTAGGCCGTATAGCTTTTGCAGTTTCTATTTTTATGTCCGCCCTTCTGTTATTTATTATTTATAGCAGCAGGCAAAACAATATAAAGCTTAATGCCAGTATAATTTTCAGTGGTGTAGGGTTACTATTTGCTGTTATCGGTAATTATCTGCCAAACCTTAAACCCAACTATTTTGCAGGGCTGCGCCTTCCGTGGACATTAGAAAGTCCTGATAATTGGAAAAAAACTCATGCTCTTGCAGGGAGGCTTTGGTTTGCCGGCGGTTTATTTATTGCCGCTATTTGTCTTTTTTTACCAGCTGTTTTGGCTATTATAGTCTTTTTTGTAATTATGTGTGTTATAACAATTATCCCCTGCGTTTATTCATACCGGATATACAAAGCACAAAAGCAAAATCCATAAAAAAGCAGGTAGCGGTGTAACCAATATAACAGCTCATACGTATTACCAATTAACGTTACCCTACTTTGTATAACTTTAGTGTGTGAACTATTTGGCCCATGCATATCTCTCTTTTAATAATCCCGGCATACTTACAGGGAATATGATCAGCGATTATGTAAAAGGAAAAAAGAAATTTGATTATCCGTCTGTTATTCAAAATGGAATCGCATTGCACCGGGCTATTGATACTTTTACTGATGCACATGAAGCAACTAAAGAAGCAAAAGAAATTTTCAGGCCGGCGTATCGATTGTACAGCGGTGCCTTTGTAGACGTAGTATATGACCATTTTCTGGCCGGCGATTCGAATGAATTCACTGAAGATTCGCTGCATAATTTTTCATTACAAGTGTATAAAACATTAGATGGATATACGGCACATTTCCCTGAAAAGTTTGCGAACAGCTTTCCGTATATGAAACAACATAATTGGCTCTATAATTACCGAACCCGTTGGGGAATTGAAAAAAGTCTTGGTGGAGTGGTTCGGCGGGCGACGTATTTAACCGAAAGTGAAACCGCTTTTGGCTTATTTGAGCAGCACTACCAACTTTTACAGCACTGTTACCGTCATTTTTGGGCTGACCTTAAGCCTTTTGCCAAACAGCAATTTGAGCTGCTCCAAAATAATACTGCCGGGAATACGTAATTAATATGGCGCAAGCATCATAAAACAAATCTTTTATTTTTGTATATACACTTTGACACATGAAAAAAACTATCTCACTGGTTATTGTCTTCCAACTTTTTTTTATTTGCCTGCTGGCACAAAATGGTACCATGCCTCCGATTGATAAATCGCCGATGGATATGAGCTATTATCCTGCTAACTACCCTGTACTTAAAATACAGGACAAAATAACTGAACCTTTATTAGCAAGAGTAATCTACAGTCGTCCACAAAAAACAAACAGACCTATATTTGGCGGTCTGGTTAAATATGGTGAGCTCTGGCGGATGGGAGCTAACGAAGCAACAGAAATCGAATTTTATAAACAAGTAAAAATTGGTGGTAAGAAAATTTCTAAGGGTCGTTATACGTTGTATGCTATAGTTAATGAAGATAGCTGGACGATAATTTTGAATTCAGATACTGATACCTGGGGTTCTTTTAAATATGATGCAAAAAAAGATGTAACGAGAACCATTATACCCGTACAAAAAACAGATCTTTCGCTTGAATCATTGGCAATGTCATTCGAAAAAACAACTTCCGGTTTTAGCCTTGTTATAGCCTGGGATAATACCAAAGCATCGCTGCCTATATCGCATTAAGCGAATAAACCAAAAAGACCTATAATGAAAATATCAATTGCTGCTTTATCACTTTTTTTTATGTTGCCTGTTTTGTCATCTTGTAAAAGCAAAGATGAAAAAACAAACACCCCTGCCACCAGTGTACATGCCAAAGACAGTGCTGCTATTATACAACCCGAATCCGCATTAAATCCTTATTCACCGGTTGATCTTTCTCCAATGGACATGAGTTATTATCCGCCAGATTATCCAAAAATAAAAATGGCTAATCCCGGTTCACCTGCCCCAAAAGCAAGGGTAGTATATAGTCGTCCGCACTTACAGGGAAGACAATTGTTTCCCGGCGTTCTAAAGTACGATACCGCCTGGAGACTTGGCGCCAATGAATCTTCTGAATTACAACTTTATAACGATGCCATGATACAAAATCAAAAAATCAACGCTGGCCGTTATATCATCTATTGTATTCCGAAAGCAGAAACATGGACCATTATTTTAAATTCTAACACAGATAGCTGGGGCCTTCATCATGATGTTTCAAAAGATGTGGCAAGCTTTGTAGTTCCTGTTATAAAAACCAACCAGCGCATTGAATTCTTTACCATGGTTTTTGAAAAGAAAACGGATGTGGTAGAGTTATTAATGGCCTGGGATAATGTAGAAGCAAGGTTGCCGATTATTTTTTAAAATTGTTTCCAAGCTCCCATTCACAAAGCATCTTCTCTTGCGTTAAACACATATAACACATCTCAATACTCAGCACTCCAATATCAAGTCAATATATCAGGCAGAGTTATAGTTAGGATGAGGATAACCCAAAACTATTACAGATATTTACAACATGTGTGGCATTGCCGGCATCATACAATCAAATCCTTCAGAACGTAATGTAGTACATCTGAAAAAAATGACAGCTGCATTGGCCCATCGTGGGCCGGATGGTGAAGGATTGTGGCACAACGAAGCGAATACTGTTTTTCTCGGCCATCGCCGCCTTTCTATTATAGACCTTAGTAATGCGGGACAGCAACCAATGCTGTACATGAACCGTTACACCATCATCCATAATGGTGAGATCTATAATTACATCGAATTAAGAGAAATCCTGCAAAAAAAAGGATACTCTTTCCAATCACAAACCGATACAGAAGTAATTACTGCTGCTTATGATTGTTGGCAGGACGAATGCATAGATTATTTTGACGGCATGTTTGCTTTTGCCATATGGGATGAAAAAGAACAACAGCTTTTTGCTGCAAGAGACAGGTTTGGAGAAAAACCATTTTTCTATTTTTTTGACGGGCAACAATTATTGTTTGCTTCAGAAATGAAAGCACTTTGGGCCGCAGGTATAGAAAAGATTGCCAATCAAAAAATGCTTTTCAATTTTATTACTATCGGTTATACCGATAACCCGGCAAGGCCAGAAGAAACTTTTTACGAAAACATACAAAAGTTACCGGTAGCATCCTGTCTTTTTTATTCATTGCCGCAAAAAGAATTAAGTATTGAACAATATTGGGACATCGATCCTGAAAAGCAAAATAAAAAAATAACAGATAGGGAAGCTATGGAGCAGTTTGCCCAGCTTTTTTCAATCTCCATAAAAAGAAGATTAAGAAGTGATGTATCCATTGGCACCTCATTAAGTGGCGGATTGGATAGTTCTTCAGTTATTGCAGCTATTACTGATGCAAAAAGCCTTTCCTACCAACCGGAAGCATTTACGGCAATTTTTCCTGGTTTTGAGAAAGATGAACTTTCATTTTCACAACAAGTCGTAAACCAATACAAACTACAACAACATACCGTAAGCCTTTCTTCCAATGAGTTATTAGTAGATTGGAACAACCTATGCTATCACCAGGAAGAACCTTTTGGTTCTGCAAGTATTTATGCGCAATACAAAGTATTTGAACTAGCAAAACAGCAGAATGTAAAAGTATTACTTGACGGGCAGGGTGCTGATGAAACCTTAGCTGGTTATAGTAAATATTACAAATGGTACTGGCAGGAATTATTCCGCAACAGAAAATTATTTCGTAGTAAAGAATTAAAAGCTGCAAATGCATTGGGCTTGCAGGAAAAATTTGATTTTAAAAATATGGTTGCGGCTTACTTTCCGGCTGTTGCGACTGTGGCATTGGAAAATCAATATTTATTAAAAGCAATCCGGCATGAAGACTTTACAAAAGATTTTGTAAAACTTCAAAGCAAAGAAGCCTACTATACTACACCGGAGCATTTTACCTTAAATGGTGTATTACATTTTAATACTTGTGTACATGGTTTAGAAGAGTTGCTTCGCTATGCCGATAGAAATGCAATGGCACATGGCAGAGAAGTACGGTTGCCATTTCTTTCGCATGAATTAGTAGAGTTTATTTTTTCTTTACCAGCCAATTTTAAAATCCGCAATGGCTGGACTAAATGGATACTCCGGGAAACCATGAAAGAAAAACTCCCTGAAGCTATTGTTTGGCGAAAAGAAAAAGTTGGCTTCGAACCACCTCAAAAAAACTGGATGAGTAATAACCAGGTGCAAGATGCCATCCGTGAGGCAAGAAAAAAACTGATAGCAGAAAAAATATTGCAAGCGGCTGTGTTGGAAAAACCAATCAAACCATTAGCCTCACATGAGGCAGATAATTATGATTGGCGATATTTATCAGCCGCAGCTTTTATTTAATCCTTTTAATTTTTACCACAGAGAAAACAAAGTAATTTATAGAAGAATAATTTTATTCTTTGTAAATACCCCGTTCCCCTGTGGTAATAAGATTTTAAAACCCTGAAGCCCTTGGCTCTCCTCTTTTCAGTTTCTGGGTCAATGTAAGACTTCCATATGGCGTTGACTCTACCCAATACCAGTTCTTCTCATCTTTCAATACTATATGATAAGCAATATCACTTTCCGTTACTATTTCAGTTACTCCGGAAATTTGCTTACCAGCATATTTTATTTTTAACTTGGCAATTATATTTGATGGCAAATCTTTTTCCCCGTAATACTTTGTAGTTTTTAATAAATTTCCATCGTTGTCATAAGTGGCCCGTACCCGCATCTCACTTACTTTAAAATCTGCCTGGCAACTGTTATCTAACTCTTGCCAGCTTACATTTTCTGCTTCAGTAAATGTTTCATTAAATGCTTTGATTACTTTTTCGCTTATTTCAGGAGGGGTTGTGGCAGTTGCTGACAAACTTATCAGCAATACTGCGAGGTACAATACTTTTTTCATGGCTAAATACTTTAAGTTGATTAAATGATTCAGATGAAAAGCTACTATCATGTATAGCTGTTTACAAGTGGTTTGGTACGATTGGCAAAGGCCAGAAAAAAAATGGAAATGATAAAAACTACCGAATGGTAGAAAAGACTGTCCCAAAGGAAAATTTTGAATGCTGAACCCTCATTTTATTTACTGCTAAGCAGTTGTTAAAGACTTACTATGCCGGATGAACGGCATAAATGGATACTACTATTATGCCCGATATTTCACATCTTTGCACCCTCAATATTATTATTATGAAACTTGCTACCAAATTTATACATGCCGGCGCCACTCCTGACCCTTCTACCGGTGCTATTATGACCCCTATTTACCAGACTTCTACTTATGTGCAGGAAGCTCCTGGCAAAAACAAAGGTTTTGAATATGCCCGTAGTCAGAATCCAACCCGCAAAGCATTAGAAGAAGCATTAGCAATAATCGAAAATGGAAAGTTTGGGCTTGCTTTCAGTAGTGGCGTTGCTGCAACAGATGCCGTGATAAAATTATTAGGCCCCGGGGATGAAGTTATTTGTGGCAATGATATGTACGGTGGTACTTATCGCCTCTTTACCAAAGTTTTTGAAAAATTTGGTATCAAGTTTCATTATGTGGATATGCACAGCGTTGACAATATCAGCAAATACATCAACAGCAATACAAAACTGATTTGGCTTGAAACACCTACTAACCCATTGATGAATATTTGTGATATTGAAGCAGTGTCAGCTCTTGCTAAAAAACAAAACATACTGGTTTGTGTTGACAATACTTTTGCTTCCCCTTATTTGCAAAACCCACTTGATCTTGGTGCTGATATTGTAATGCATTCTGTTACCAAATATCTTGGTGGCCATAGCGATGTTATCCAAGGTTGTTTGGTAATGAATGATGCTGACCTGAGAGAGAAATTATACTTCCTGCAAAAAAGTTGTGGTGCGGTACCAGGACCAATGGATTGCTTTTTAGTATTAAGAGGAATAAAAACATTGGGGGTACGCATGAAAGCCCATTGTGAAAATGGAAAGATCATTGCCAATTGGCTCCGCAATCATCCTAAAGTGGCGAAAGTATACTGGCCAGGTTTTGAAGACCATCCCGGTTATGCAATTGCAAAAAAGCAAATGCGGGATTTTGGGGGGATGATTTCTTTTGAATTAAAAAATGATAGTGTGGAGGAGGCAAAAAGAGTTTTATCATCTACCCATTTATTTTCGCTGGCAGAAAGTTTAGGAGGTGTTGAGTCATTAATCAATCATCCGGCATCTATGACACATGCTTCTATTCCAAGGGAAGAAAGAATTAAAAATGGCCTGAGTGATTCACTGATTCGCCTAAGTGTAGGCATTGAAGATGCTGATGATTTAATTGAAGATTTGAAAAAAGCCATTGGGTAATGCCAAAGATTTCTGCATACCGTGACTTCTGGTTACGATTGGGGGTATCTGTATTACTGGCTTTCTTTTTTGTATTTCTTGGAAGCGATTCTATCAGTGATATTGTTAAAGGAAAATACTTTGTTGCGGATGTGCTGGCAGGTTTTGCCCTAACTTTCATTACCACTTCTTCAGTAAATATTATTACCGCTTATCTGGATGAGCAATACCCGTGGAATAAATATTTTGCTACCCGCCTATTATATCAATTAATAGCTGCTGTTGCCATCCCGGCCATTTTTGTACTGGCCTTTATGTATACTTATCTTATAGTGTTGCTGGGGTTTAAAAAAGAGGAAGTTCAATTTTTTTACACTGAATTCCCAATCTCAGTTTTATTTATTCTTTTCTGGAACGTTGTGTATGTTGGTTACTTCTTTTACCGGGAAAGTAAAAAGAGTAACCGTGAATTGATGTCATTAAAGGAACAATTATTTACGTTGCAAAATGTAAAGACCGGTTCAGATGTAATACCCACGCTACCTGAAAAAATAGTGGCTGATATAAAAGAGGAAGACACCGACTTTACGGAAAGTAGCAGTACCAATAAAATAAAAATATTGGTAGCCGTGTCGGGCAACAAAAACATACCAATTCCTGTTGAAAACATCGCCTATTTTTATAAAGATGGCAACTACACCACGTTAAAAACATTCCAATCTGAGACCTATCTATTGAATCATTCGCTGGATGAGCTGATGAAATTGTTGGAAGAAACTCTTTTTTTCAGGGCCAACCGCCAGTTCATTATTAACCTGAAAGCCTGCCATTATTTCACCAATGAGGAAAATGGAAAGCTCGAAGTCCACCTCATTCCGGCGTATGACGATAGTGTCATCATCAGCCAAAAAAGAGCTCCTGCCTTTAAAGAGTGGTTAAATAAGTAGGCCCTCTTTTAAGTTTCCCGGATTTTCATCAGCAAGTTTTCATACTTCACCCATTTTTCTTCCTTATTCATGTTGTAGTCTCCACCCTTGGGCCTAAAGTCCCTTTTTAGTGGTTATAATTTTGCGTTATACCTATGGAAATTATTTATTTAAACTATTAAACCATTGTTATGAAAAAAGGATTATCAATTGTAGTTATCAGCGTCACATTGGCATTGTCTGCATGTTCAAAAGAACGGATTTCTGGAAATGGATCTACTATTACTGAGACCAGGTCAATCAGCAATTTTACTGCTATAACTGCTTCGGGAAGTACGAATGTGTATATTAACCAGGGAGCTACTTTTAAAGTAGAGGTAAAGGGATATAGTAATTTGCTGCCCTACTATGAAACCAAGTTGGTGAACAACACCCTGCAACTTGGTTACAAGCAAAATGTGAATATAAAGAATGATAATACTGAAGTATTCATCACATTGCCTGTATTAAACGGTCTTAGTTTATTCGGCTCTGGAAATATTACGACCAGCGGGGCTTTTAATGGCAACACCGATTTTAATGCCAGCATTTCTGGCTCAGGAACTATTCATTTTAGCAGCGGCACTACTCAAAATTTTACTTCCAAAATTCAAGGTAGTGGGAATATTTATACATTAAACCTGGTAGCTGACAAAGCAGACGCAACTATTTCGGGAAGTGGAAACACAGAAATAACTGCAAACAGCCAACTGAAAGCAAAAATCACCGGCAGCGGTAATGTATATTATCGGGGAACCCCTGTAATAACAACCAACATTACAGGAAGTGGTGCCGTGATACCAAAATAAAAACCCTCGCAGAGACGCAACGTCATAAAATAGAACTTAAAAAGTTTTGTTATGACTTTGCGTCTCTGTGAGAAAAATCAATTCGCCACAATTAATTTCCTGCAACTTTGCTTTCTCATTCACAACAAGTTTTTGAATGATAATAGTAATATGCCGGTTGCAAATTCACTTTTAGATTTTTTAAACAGTAAAGTTTATGAGTATAACCAGTCCTCTTTTATAAAAGATGACCCCATCTCCGTGCCACACCGGTTTTCTAAAAAACAAGATATTGAAATCGCCGGTTTGTTTGCTGCCATTTTTGCCTGGGGCAATCGCACCACTATCATCAATAAGTCGAATGAATTAATGCAGTTAATGGATAATGCACCATATGATTTTTGTATAAACCATAATACAGCTGCATTAAAACGATTACTGGAATTTAAGCATCGCACATTTAATTCAACCGACCTGTTGTACTTTGTCAGCTTTTTACAATCACATTATAGCAAACACAAAACTCTGGAAACAGCTTTTGCCATGCATGGTAATTCCATGGAAGAAATGCTGAGTGGGTTCCATAATTATTTTTTCTCCCTTGAACATGTAGCTGAAAGAACCAGAAAACATGTTGCAACCCCAGACAGGCAATCTGCTTGCAAAAGATTAAATATGTATCTACGCTGGATGGTGCGACAAGATACTACAGGTGTTGACTTCGGAATCTGGAAAAACATCTCCCCTTCTCAATTGATCTGCCCGATCGATCTGCATGTAGCCAGAGTTGCCCGTCATTTTAATCTACTAACCCGGAAGCAAACAGATTGGCAAGCGGCGCTGGAACTAACCGAACAACTTCGAAAATTTGATAAGGACGACCCGGTGAAATATGATTTCGCCTTATTCAGTCTTGGAGTGATGGAGAAATATTAGAACATAAATAATCTCTCTCTTCCACCCACTTTTTTCTTGACACCTGCTGGTCTTACATTATATGTAAACGTAGCCAGGAAATATCGACCAAGGATATTCCCTTGTGATGTTGTTACTGTATTTCTATTGGCTCCGATTGATACATTATTGTTACGGTTCAAAATGTCATTTGCGGCAAGTTTAAATACACCGGCTTCATTTTTTAGCATAGTGATATTCAGTGCTGCATTCCATTTTATTGATTCTTTTGGCAATCCAGCAGGAATACTGCTATTGCTATTGTAAGAAATTTGTGTTTCCCATATTAAATGCTTGGGCATACGCAACACAAATTCATTGCTCATGTAATGATAGGTGATATTTTGTCTTTTGAACTGGGTACTTGTATATCGTGTAAAATTTTTGCCGTAAGAATAGTTCACATTCCATTCAAATTTATCATCAAGATTTAAACCAACACCAAACCAGTGATTATAATTAAAAGTAGTTTGCCAGCTATTGGTTGCATTATAGAATAAACGGCTCTTGTTTACACCCATCCAGTTGCCGGTGTTCCACATAAAAATTACGTTCTGTTTGTTCTTGTACTGCTTATTAACATTCCAGTTCATGCTATAGTTCTTGCTTCCATTCGCATTAACTGGCGTAGATGTTTGTACTCCTCTGTCATCAACCACAATACTCTGTACAATTTCATTATCGGTGAATGTAGCACTGGCATACCCACCTGCATAAATAAACCGCTTCGCATCATTGAAATTATAGTTAACAGAAAAATTATTTCGTTTAGCAGAAAGCAGGTTGGGGTTTCCCTTAGAAACAAAATATGGATTGCTGATGTCTATTACCGGGTTCAATGAATTAAAGCCCGGCAAGCTCACATCTTTGCTATAATTAAAACTTAATTGTTTGTACACAATAGAAAATGTAGGCAATACATCAAACTGGCCTTGTTTTATAATGACACCCGAGTTAACCAGGCGATTATTTACATTTTGCTGAAGCAGGCGAATACCCGGAGTAATAGCAAGGTCTTTCCATTTATATTCCAAGCCCGGGTTAAAAATAAACCGGTTGCTTATTCTTCTGAAATCACTGCTGAGCAAGGTATTAAGCACATCAAATTTTCCATTACCACTACTACTCCTGTTAAAAGTACTTACTGCATTATTCAATTTGCTATACTCATAACGGCCGCCCACTCTAATAGTAAAGTGTTTATTAATCGGTTCGCTGTAGTTAAAGCTTATGTTCGCATCTGTTCTTGGTATTCTTTCCTTACGTAATTGTGCATATGCACTGTCAAATACGACAGGATAAAAATAATTAATGTCCGACTCCGACATATAGTCGTTGTAGCGATTATTAATATCCAGGTTATGATTGAAATTAAACCGTCTTCCTTTCTTTGTTTTTGACAAGCGGGTAATGGAAAGACCATGCTTGTACCAATAAGTATTGGCATCATTGTTTTGTATCACTTCACCATTACTTAATGGGCCGATTTTATTATTGTTTCCCGTAATGGTGCTAAACCTGTCTTCGTATTGTATCCCTATCAGGTAGCTTGCGTTAAAGAGAATATTGGTTACAGAATCGGGTTTTAATCTTATACCTGCCCCAATACTATGTCCATGGGTAATCATATCACCTGTCAGTCTTGTATTGTTATTTATTATCGTATCGCTAATAAACTGATCAATATCTGTGGTGTTTACTCTTGGGGCTTTTACATTTCCATTAAAGTATTGGAGGTACATCGATTTCTTTTTGTTCGGTGCAAGGTTTAGGTTAAAGCCTGCACCAATGCTGGTAGAGATACCGCCAAAATTTTGCGATCCCCCAAAGTTTATCCCGTTTATCGAAATACCACTTCCTCCATTATTATTCCAATTATTAATGCTATTACTGGCACTGTTGCTTCTCACTCTGTCAAAACCTCCCGACGACATTAATTCAGAATAACTAAAGCCGGGACGGTTTAAATTATTTGCATAGCCGAGTACACTTAGTTGTAACGTATCCCGATAAATATTTGCAATACCACCCGCCTCATAAAGGTCACTATTGCCTGCGCCTGCATATACTTTTCCAAACCAGCCTTTCTTCACTCCTTTCTTTAGTGTAATATTTACAACCTTGCCAACGTTGTTGGGGTTGTCGTCACCACTACGCATCATTTCTTCTTTATCATCTGTTACCTGCACTTTGTCAATTACGTTGGCAGGTAAGTTTCTTGTTGCCATCTTCGGGTCATCGCCAAAGAAAGTTTTACCATCTACCAAAATTCTGTTCACGGGTCGTCCATTTACCATAATATTTCCTTCCTTGTCAACCATCACACCCGGAAGTTTTTTTAATAAATCTTCCACCAATGCATTCGGCAATGTTTTAAAAGAAGAAGCATTAAACTCAATGGTATCTTTTTTAAAAATAACTGGTGGTCGTTCTGCAATTAACAATACCTCATCCAGCGATTTTGCATCGTTTGCTAATGTTATAGTTCCAATATCAATTATTGATTGTGCTGAAGTAATAGTAAACTCTTTTCTGTGAACTGCATAACCAGAGTACGAAATAACTGCACGGCAATTAACATCAAATGGAAGACCAGGTACTTTAAAATCACCATCGGGAGTGCTAAGACGGTAAGTAATTATAGCTGTATCTAAAGCTTTGAAAACTGTAATTGTCGCATAGCCTAAAGATTTGCCTGTGGAGTCCACCACCTTTCCTTTTAATGTTCCTTGCGACCAGGACAAATTTGAAATAAACCATAGTAAAGCGGTAAGCAGTAATATTTTCTTCATGGCGTAGGTAATGGTTAAAGGAACAAATATATACGATTGTTGTCGTACGAATGATTCGTAGAAAATTGTTTTAACATTTTATTGTATGAGCGGTAAATTCCTAGTATAGATTAAGATCGGGAGCTTGGGGTATTATATTATTTGAGAATGAAATAGAGTATTATAAAAACTATTTATAGCCCGCAGTCGAGTTTCCTCACCAAGTTCATGGTTTGGTTCGCAACCTGGCATATGTGAAGTCCTGCATACTTTAAAAGTAAATACGCAATCAAATTGTTTTTGTTGCACCACTGCGCCGGTAAATAAAATATTCTATACAAAAATGAACTATGTAATTTTATGCAACCGCAGAAATATACAAATGGAACAAGAACAAATCATCAATGCAGTAGCAAAAGAAATGGGTATAGTTCTTCGAGACGATGACTATTCTTTCAATAAGCAGTTATTAATTAGTGCAGTAAATGAGTTGGTCGCAAACAATTTTGATAAACTGATTTCCATACTTTATCGGATGGATGTAAATGAAACAAAATTGAAATTATTATTAAAGGACAATCCTGGTACAGATGCGGGTTTGCTCATCGCCAACCTGATGATAGAACGGCAAGCACAAAAAATAAAATCCCGCCAACAATTCAGCCAGCGGGATAATGATATTGATGATGAGAATAAATGGTAGTTTAATCTTCTTTTAAAGCTCCTCCACCCAACAATTCTGCATATCTATCCACTTTGTGAAAGCGATAAGCTTTATCGAAAATTGCCTCTACAGATAAACCAGAGGTAGCAGAGTCTATATATGTATTCATTAATTGCCGGAGATGCTTTTGACTCTGTACATATTTATTGGTCTCATTTATTACATTGGTTCTTTCTAATATTTCGCCGGCTAAATCCAATAATCGTCCAGCATTTAGCTCTTTCCCGATTACACTATTCGTTAATGCGCCAAGATGGAGTATTGTATCTAGTCCTATCAATTTTGACATTTGTTGTATTCCTTCAATATCCGGAAAAATTGATGCTATATCCATATCAGTAGTATAACGTTCCGCATTGGGAAATTTGTCTTCCATATCTTTTACAAAAGCGGCATTCCCCGCAGCCGGTGCACCAAAAGTTATAAGTTGAAGATTTTCCTTTTTGCCGACAGGTAATTCCTTCTTTAAATATCCTGCTAAAGGGTAGGCAAGATTGCCGCCAAGGCTATGACCGGTTATAACTATACTTGCATTAGCCGGTACTTTCTGTTCTATAAATTCTTTGATGGTTAATCCTGTTTGTATATCTCTCAGCAGTAACAAATTTTGAAAGCCGATCCATGCCCCGTTACTTATATAAGCATCTTTTACACTATCCGTATAATTCCAGGATTTAATTTTAAAAATATTAAAATCCTGCAGAATAAAATTTTGAAAGCCTTCATTACTGAATTCTATCACTGAGCCTCTTATTATTAATGCGTATTGATTGGCAGCTTTGCTTTTTGCAATAATGGCATAATTGCCATTTACTGGCTGGGGCACAAAGATCACTTCGTAAGCCGGCGCATATTTAGCAAAAGCATTCCGGCTACTATCTTTATAAATAAGTTGATTCAGTTGTATAGCGTCTTTTGCCGAAAGGAATGGAGCCAATTGCTGCTCATCTTTTTTGCCAGACTTACAAGCTGCAAGAACAACTGTAACAACAACCATAAAAAGAAGAATATGTTTTCTCATATATATCATCCAATATCAAACCTAAGCAATTCTGTTAAGCCAAAACATAATTAAATAAAAAAGCTCTGTCAAAAACAGAGCCCTCTTACTTTATATAAAATACTTTGAATTATTTCTTTTCCTTCTTCTCAAACATTAATTCCTTCACCTTGTCTTTATCTTCTTTTTCTTTCTTTAAATCGAACATGGTTCCAAATACATGATCCCAAATAGTAGAACTAACGCCATAACCATTATGTTCATTCTTATAATGATGGAGGTGGTGATTTCTCCAAAGTCCCTTCATCCATTTGAAAGGAGGATTCCATGCATGGATAGCATAGTGCATTGTTCCATACATTAAATAGCCCAATAAGAAACCAGGGAAAAACATAAACGTCTTTGCCCCTATCAACAAATACATCAAACCAAAAATAGCAGATGAAAGAATAAGACTTGGTACCGGCGGCATAAATAACCGCTGCTTATCTCTTGGGTAATGGTGATGATTACCGTGTAATGTGTAAATGAATTTTTTTGCCCGGCCGCTATTCGCAATCATATGAAATAAAAAGCGGTGTGCTAAATATTCGAAGAAAGTCCAGAAGAACATACCGCCTAAAAAAGTAAGGGCAATTCGCCCGGTAGTGAAGCCGATAGTGCCGCTGTAGTACACCATATAAATCATTACTGGTGTGTACATTCCCCAAATTACTAATGGATGTGTTTTGGTTAGCATTTCAAGGTAGGGGTTCTTGAAAAGCTGCGCCTGCCCTTTGTTATGAATTTTCTCGAATTCCATGCGGCAAAGATAAGGAAAGGCCGGTTTTGAGTTTGAGGTTTAGAGTTCAGAGTAAGTTAAAGATTTAAAAGCTCATCAACTCTTTGAAAATGATAGCCTTTGGCTTTCAACTCTTTGATTAAACGGGGCAGGTATTTATAAAATTTATCCGCTCTATCGGGCCCGGCTCCAATATGCATCAACAGGAGAAAACCATTTAATCCGGTTGGCTTTTGCTTTTCATAATTCATGATTGAATTGAAAATAGTTTCACTACTGCGGTAATTCTTATCCTTGCTGGTGGTATAGTCGGTATGGCTGAGTGTGCCGGGTGTAAAGTTGATTAATTGCAGTTTCAGGTCTTTTGTCCATGCAGCAATGGTATCATTATACCATTCATAAGGAGGCAAAAAATAAGTTGCTTTTTTAATATTGATCCCATGACGGGCCATGTTGGTATAATTATCCGCCAGGTCAAAACTGAATTGCTTTTTTGTTACCAACAGGCTGTCCCGTTTAATCCAATCGCAATACAATAGATGCTGATCGGAATGGGCAGCTAAATAATTTCCATTCTTTTTTAGTTGCTGAATAGGTTTTTTGAAATCCTTGTTCCGATAAAATCTACCCGTAAGAAAAAAAGAAGCTTTTACTTTCTCTTCGTCCAATGTTTCAGCTATAAAACCACTGCCTTCTCCAAATTCATCTCCCGTAAACACTAATGCAATATTTTTTTGTGTACTGTCGCCCCGAATAATAGCACCACGACTGTAAGTAAGGCCTCCTGAACCGGAGGCTATTTCTTTTTTGGCTTAGCTTCTGCCTCCTTCGCAGCCAATAGATAAATTAATGAAGCAGTTCCATCCATTGTTGGTTCGTTGGTACTGTAATCACCATAATCATCATGATAAACCGCTAAGCCACTTTGAAAAGTTGCATACTCATCCGGTTCGTATAATTTAATACCGATGAGATTATTATAAATACTTCCATAAACCGGACCATCCACTAATCCGCCATCAATCGGGTATTTTTTTATGTGAGTGAATGCAGAGTGTGGGTCAACAGGTGTGTCTCCCCATGAGGGCAGGCCATAGACCATACTTGTGCCCCAAGGATTGCACCCGAATAACCAATCGAAATTTGCTTGTTCTAATTCTGAGAATTGTTTATCGCCAGTTAATTCTCTATACCAATAACATTGAATAGCAAATGATGTAGTGAGATTATTACTGCACCAGATAAATGGAACGCCACGGTAGAAAGCATTTTGCTGGGCTTTGTTCCAAACTCTCTCAATACCTTCTTTATAGTAACTGATGATTGTATCTCGTCTTTTATCTTTTAATTGTTTGGCTAATTCATAATGGCCGATATTGATGAATGGATACCATTGATAATGTTTCGCCGTATCTGAACCAAGCCAGGGAGTGATGGGTTCTTGCTTAGCATAGGTGTAAGAGCCTCCAATAAACAAACCAGGGTTTGGCAAATGATATCCATCTTTATGTGTCTTTGTATACTGTATCAATCTGCTCATTCTTCTTTTCCAAGTCACTTTGTGTGCAGAGGCTTCCGTGGCAGTTGCTAATTCTAAATCATCAACCCAATTATCCTCTGCATAGATGTAAGGTGATTTTACAGAAGCTGTTTGTGTTACACCATTTTTTTTAACTGCAAACGAAAATGCTGACGAGCTTTTATTAAGTAATAAGTCACTATATATAGTATCTACACCATTATACACTTCGGCTCCCAATGCAAAAGCACTTGCAAACTTCCCCGCCGTAGAACTTGTTCCCGTTGTATTATTCATAAACTTTCCCCGCTGCTGTGGTTCGCCACTTACAAAATATACAGGCCGTTCAAATCCTCTTCCATAAAAAGTATCTTGCTTGGGTATGCGCATACCCATGTGGTCACGGTCGTCGGCAATCTGGTTAAACATCCAATCTTCTCTCGGGTGCATTTTTAATAACCAATCCAATCCCCATTTTGCTTCGTCGAGTACATCTGCCATTCCATTTTTTCCATCCAAACCATTGGCTTGTTTTTCATCTGTAAATACTTTGGGAAAATCACGGTAGGCCATCAGCAAATGATAAGTAGCATTCGCAGATGTTGTTGAGTATTGCAAATAATCAGACGCATCATGCCAGCCACCTACCACATCAATTCTGGTACTGTCTTTTATTCCTGCTTTTTCTCCGTACAATACATAGCCATCATGTGTATGGCAACTATCTTTTAAATAAGGATTGAAACCGGTTCGTTGCTGCCGCATATAACGCAAACAAAAATCGGCGGCTCCTTTATATACATCATCGCCAATGGTAAATTCTGGTGATGTAGCACCGCCAGCTTGTAAATAATATCGTCCGGGTTTTTTAAAAGAAGAAAAGTTTAAGCGATATGTTTCTTTAAAAGGTCCGTAAGTACCAAATGCTTTTCCTGAACTGCCGGAAGAAACAACTTTTTTTGAAACCGCATCTACCAACTGCCAACTGCTAAGGGCTAACTGCTGCTTGCTACACCAAATCGCTACTTTCACTCCATCCGGAGTATAGCCAAGCTGATTAATACGAATCCAGCTTTGCGGCTCTTCGTTATAAGTAAAAGCCAGTATCGGCAATAAGAAAATAAATAACCATTTTTTCATTCCGGCAATTTACAAACAACCTTGTTAACTTCGCATCTCTATAAAATTTCAATATGAAGTTAGTTTCCTACCTCAAAGAAGAAAGAGAGCAACTCGGTGTATTAATAAATGATACTATATATGATATGGAAGTGTTGCACCCCGACCTTCCTAACAGCATGAACCTGTTTTTAAATTATTGGGAAGAATATTTTCCAGTTGCACAAGCCGGTGAACTATTGCTGAAAGAAGGAACAAGAACAAGCAACAGAGGTGTTTTACTAAAAGATGTGCAATTGCTTGCACCTGTTCCCTTTCCTACTTCTTGTCGTGATGGCTATGCATTCCGGCAACATGTGGCAGCAGCCAGAAGAAATCGGAAAGTAGATATGATCGCAGAGTTTGATCAATACCCGATCTTTTATTTTACTAATCATCACAGCATTACTGGCCCAGGTCCCGTAAGCTGCATGCCTGATCATTTTGAAAAATTAGATTTTGAATTGGAAGTTGCCATTGTAATTGGCAAACATGGCAGGAATATTAAAGCTGCTGAAGCAGATGAATATATTGCCGGCCTGATGATCATGAATGATATAAGTGCAAGACGTTTGCAAATGGAGGAAATGTTATTAAATCTTGGTCCGGCCAAAGGAAAAGATTTTTCTACGGCTATCGGCCCATGGCTGGTAACAAAAGATGAACTTCAATCTTTTGAAATTCCGTCGAAAGAAAATCATACCGGCAAAGCATGGAATCTTCGCATGCAATGTTGGGTAAATGGAAAACAGGTAAGTGATGGCAATGTAGGCGATATGGATTGGACCTTTGCAGAAATAATTGAACGGGCATCGTATGGCGTTGATCTATATCCCGGGGATGTTATTGGTAGTGGTACCGTTGGCACAGGTTGCTTTTTAGAATTGAATGGCACGGGAAAACTAAACGACCCGAATTATCCTGAGCAATGGCTGCAGGCAAATGATGTGATAGAGATGGAGATTGACGGACTTGGTAAACTTTCGAATACAATTATAGCAGAAGAAACAGACTGGAGTATTTTAAAGTTGAAGAAATAGCACACTGATTTTTTATGATTTTGGAGCTAAAAGATTTAAACCCTGCCGAAAAGCAATACTACTTACAGCATGTTGTGGCACCACGACCCATTTGCTTTGCCTCTACAATTGACAAAGCAGGCAATGTAAATCTTAGTCCATTTAGTTTTTTCAATCTCTTTTCTTCTAATCCGCCTATTGTTGTTTTTTCTCCTGCCAGAAGAGTAAGAGACAATACTACCAAGCATACTTTACAAAATGTTTTGGAAGTGCCGGAAGTTGTAATCAATATCGTCACCTATAATATGGTGCAACAAACATCATTAGCCAGTTGCGAGTTCCCAAAAGAAATAAATGAATTTGTAAAAGCCGGTTTTACAGAAATTGCTGCCTCCATAGTAAAACCCCCAATGGTAAAAGAAAGTAAAGTGCAGATGGAGTGCAAAGTTGTTGAAGTAAAACCATTAGGTAATGAAGGGGGTGCAGGCAACTTAGTTATTTGTGAAGTATTGGTAATGCATATTGACGACTCTTTACTGGATAGCAATAGAAAAATTGATCAGCGAAAAATTGATCATGTAGCCAGGTTGGGTGGCGATTGGTATTGTGTCGTCAACGAAAACAATCTCTTCCAGGTGCCAAAACCTAATACACAGTTAGGTATTGGCGTTGATAGTCTTCCCCTTTCCCTTCGTAACAGTAAAATATTATCGGGAAACAACCTGGGCATGCTGGCCAATGTGCATGATATGCCTGCCATCGATCCTTCTTTTGATGACAACCATCTGAAACAAATCATTCAATACTATAGCATTAATCCCGAGGATATGGAAAGGGAGTTACACAGCTATGCAAAGAAATTATTAGAGTCCGGTGACCTGGGTGGTGCCTGGCAGGTGCTTTTGGCCGGTTCATAAATTCAATGAAATAGGTAAATATCACGCCGGTATTAATTGTTTTCCTCCCAATACTGTTTTATCTTTAGAAAGCACCTAAAGCATGTTACCATGCGACCACTAAAAACCTTATACCAGCTTGCCATCTTCACCACAGTATTTCATTTCGCATCCTGTGTTCCTCAAAAACAAGTTACCACTCACCAACAACAATTAGCCATTATTGACAGCCAGTTAGTGCGGCATAGTGAAAAATTAAAAGCCCTTGATCAGCAACGTCAAAATAAACAAGATCAAAATGAAATTGATGATACGGCAAGTTTGCGTTTGCAAAAATTTATTGGCATGACCAATACAGAAATTGATAAACTGGTTACCCAAAATGCTATTCTTATCGGAAATACTTCAGTAAATAAAGATGACTGGAACAGGTTAAAACAAGCTCTCACTTTTTCTAACAGCACTTCAAAATTAATTGGTGATAAAGTTTCATTGATAAATGAATTGATAAACCGCAATACTGTAATAAAGTTAGACCAGGATGTTCTATTTGGTCCGGGACAATACAATCTATCTCCCGCTGTGGCTTACAATATTGGAAAAATATTTGACCCTGTTGCAAAGGAGATCGATTATTTTGTAAAAAAATACCCAGACTTTCCTTTGTCACTTGTTATAACTGCAAAAGGTTATGCAGATGCAACAGCTATTGAAGAAGGTTCATTTTTATATAAAAAATTAGTACCCCGTATTAACACTACTGCTACTCCGACTAATGAGCAGATAAATAAAGAGCTTTCAAATGCAAGAGCTCAATCAGTTATTGACTTGCTAAAAACATTTACGGTAGGTAAATCTGCCGACGGTAATAATGTCAGGAATCTTTTATTTCTGCATGAAGGGAAAGGAGAGAAATTTCCCAATCCTAAAATAACAGATTATACAATAAATGATCCGCGACGAAGAATTGTACTTTTATTCTGGAGTATATTTCCTGATTAACTATTTGCCGCCAAATACTTTTTTCAAAATATCTGTGGTTCTTGCCAGAGGATTGGCTCTTATATTCGCTTCTTCTTTTGCCACCTGGTCAAACAAAGCATCCACAGCTTTACCAACTACATAAGAAGTAAGATTTGGATCTGCTTTTTTAAATGTAGTGGGTAATTTATTATAGGTATTAATTATATCCGAATAATGTTTTGTTGCGTCAACTTTATCTAAAGATGTTTTGACAGAAGGAGTAAACGCCGTAATAAGTTTTTGCTTTGTTTTATCCTTAAAATATTTAGTGGCTTCGTCTTTATCGCCTTTAATTATATTCAATGCGTCAGTTAGTGTCATTTCTTTAATAGCATCTACAAAAATTGGCTTGGCAAATCCAACCGCATCTTCGGCGCCACGGTTAATTGCCAATATTGCTTTGTCAACCTGTGCTCCCATTCCAAGATTTCGCAATGTTTTTTCAGCCTTTAGAGCATCAGGCGGTAAAAGCATTTTATATATTTCGCTGCCAAAAAAACCATCTTGTTTATTCAGATTCAACACTGCATTCGTTACACCTTGGGATAAGGCTTCTTTGATACCCTGTCCGGCTTCTCCCTCTGTAATACCAGTACCAGATTTATTACCACCCAATATTTTAGGCAATGAAATTTGTGAATAAGAAGAAGTTACAGATAACAGAAAGCCCGCAACTAAAGCAATAGAAAAAGTTTTCATAAACGAAATTTAAAATCTGACACAAGATAGTGCTACCTACTGCTTATTGAAAATACAGGACCAGATTTTGACGTTATTTTATGCTATTAGTTGCGCTTAAACGTTGTTTATTTTACGCCACCACCAAAAACCCTTCGTAATAATTCGGTAGTACGGGCCGCAATATTCTGGCGGATGTTTAATTCCTCCTTAGCCACCAGGTCAAAAAGAGCATTAGTGGCCTTATTAGTGACGAATGAGGTAAGATCTGGATTAATTTTTTTGAATGTAGTAGGGAAATTATTGTAAGTATTAATCACATCCCCATAGTATTTTGTAGCATCTACTTTGTCCAATGATGTTCTAATAACGGGGGTGAATGCAGCAATCAGTTTATCCGTAGTTTTTACTCTAAAAAAATGAGTAGCACTGGTATCACCATTTTTTACCAGTCCAATTGCATCGCTTAGTGTCATGCTTTTAATGGCATCAACAAAAATTGGTTTCGCATAACCAGCCGCATCTTCTGCGCCGCGGTTGATAGACAGTATAGCTTTATCAACCATTTTGCCCATTCCCAGATCCCGCAGGGTATTCACTACTTTTTGTGCGTCAGGTGGCATCAGAATTTTGTAGAACGCATCACCAAAAAAACCATCTTCTTTATTCAATTTCAACACGGCTTTCACCAATCCCTGGCTTAATGCCTCTTTAATGCCCTGCCCGGCCTCCGCTTCTGTTACACCGCCAACAGTAGGCAAATTAGACAGCACATCACAACTACTTAGAGACATTGACAGAAGGGCAATAGCCAGTAACTTTTTCATTCCTTAAATTTTTGGTAATGTATAGTAGCGAAAACCAAGCCACGCTACACCTTTAAGGCATTTTTCCGATTAAGTATTTTATCCCTGATAATACGGAAAAACCGGGCTCTTTCTTTTTCGCTTACTTCACTAATTAATGTAGATCGCTTCATTTGGTTTTGAATATGATGATACATGTTATCATTAAATGCAACATCTTTAGTAAGCATAAAATTAATAGTGGTGTGTGTAACATAACTCATCCTAACCCCATCCATTTCTACCAACATATCATTATTTCCTAGCAATACTTCGTTAAAGTACATTTTAATTTCGCCTATTGGCTTGCGGTCAGGATCACCGTAGTTAAACTTATATCCAAGAGCGGCTTGTTGTTCCAGATGATCCCATAATTTTTCCATAGCCTGATACAATATATATATATCCTTATCTGATTCAAATAATTGAGCATCCCGATAAAAATCGATTTGCCGGAAAAACATATTCATGTTTTCAAGGTTCCACATTTCAACGCTTGGTATTTTATTATAGAGATCAAGAACTTTCCGCTCAAGTATAAAAAGTTCATCAGGGTGATCTGCGAACCTAAATTTTTTCTTTTCAAACCCGGGAAATTGAAAATAGGTTTTTAGATAAAAGAACCATTTAAAAGCGGCAATTTCTCTTATATGGTACTGGTGAAAAATTGGAAGGTCTTTACATAGATAGTAAAAGCATTTTTCTTTGAAGCTGTTCATATATGCCAGGTTATGCATCATACTGGTTACATATTCTTCAAATTGAAAATTATTTCTATCCAGATATTCACCTTGAAATAAAACTCCCTTAGGCTGTATATTCATTAATCTATCCAGAGATACCCGATAGTGTGTGCAAAGCACTTCTAACTCATCCAGCGTAACTGATTTTTCTCCCCTTATTCTTCGGTAGGCGCTATCGGTACTAATTTCCAAAAGCTTGGCAATTTCTTCCACGGCAGACTGGTTTTCTCCAATCTTATCTTTGATAGATTTAAAAAGCTGTTCTTGTATGTGCCCGGTTGTCATTGCTATAAGTTACGTTTTCTGTCCTGTATTTTAGATAATAAAATATTGAAGAAAATATTGCGTTGCTTTTCACTGCTCTCACTTATAAGCGTTGCTTTTCGCATAAGGTTTTGCAGATCTTCATTTACCTGTCCACAAAATTTTTCATCCCGTGTATAGATGTAATTAAGTACATCGTAATTAAGGTATACGGATCGTATATGATCAGTTATTACCAGTATTGTATTGTCACCTAATACCACCCTGTTATAAAAAAATCTGAACGGAATTTTTTTTCCTTCCAATTTATCACCGGGCATGAATTTGTAACCTAATTCAGCTTGAGCTTTTAAATGCAGTACTGTCTCTTCTAAAGCATCATACACCTGCCTGACATCGGCTGCAGAAGAAAAAAGACCCGACTCTTTATAAAACTCAATTTGAGAAATATTACTATTGATACATTCCGTATTCCATATTTCTGTAGAGGGTATTAAAGTATAGGCCTTTGTTAACTCCCGGCTCTGTTGCTCAATCTCTGGAGAAACACAATTAAAATCAAATGCTTTATTCGTAAAGTCAGGATGTTGTAAAATACTTTTCATCCAAAAAAAATAACGGAATGCAATTAAAGGAGAATAGTAGAAGTTGTGAAATAACGGTATGTCTTTGGTAAGATAAACTACCTCTTTTTGAAAAAAACTATTAATGTGTTGCGCTAAGCCTGTAAGACCAGACAAATATTTTTGATAAGAGTACTCCTTGTTATGTATTCTTATATTTTGAAAAAGAATAGTTCCGCTTGTACTATTTAATAACTGATCAACGGAAAGGTGAAAATGATCGCAAAGCAATCTTGCCTCTTCCAATACCAAAAGGGTTTCGCCCCGGATACGCCGATAGGCACTGTCGCTGCTTACATGGAGTATTTCTGAAACTACATCCACCATAGACAGGTCTTGCGGCAGCATTTCTTTGATGCGCTGAAACAAAAAATCCTGTGAATTGGCGGTGGTCATGACAGGTTCTTTAGGCCAGGCGGCAGTCCATCTCAATCAGAGCACTCCCGTTCTATTTGTAAAAGTTACTCGATTTTAAACAAAAAGGCAACATCCTTCCGGGGGTATTTAGTAAAAATTACTAATTATAATCCGCCAATTGCAAAATTCAATTTTCATTTTGCTCGTCGGGGTTATAGTTTGGCAGTACTAAATTTTTAAACTTGAAACAACCCTGGTTCATCTTGATTTTTCTCACTGGCTCTCTTATTACAAGCCAGGCGCAGAAGCCGGTAGTTGGCTTTTCGGGAGGCGTAGTATTTGCCAATTATAAGGCAAAACTGTATGGGGAAAGTGTAAAGGGAAACTCTAAAACCGGCATTAATGCAGGCCTTTTTGTGGATTTTCCATTAAACACTCACTTTAGCTTTCAGCCTGCCCTGAATTTTGTGCAGAAAGGAACTGCTGAAAGAGAAATCTACCTGGGCATAAGAGAAAGAACATCGTTGCGCATCAATTCTATGGAGGTAACAGTTAATTTTCTGTACAATGTATCGGGCAACACCGGAAACTTTTTCATAGGTGGCGGTCCTTCTTTAGCTTTTCATCTCTCCGGAAAACGGAAAAATAATGAGGGTACTCAACCTTACTTCACAGATCTAAAGTTTGGAAATAGCAAAGAAGATACTTTAAGAAGAATGGATTTCGGAGCTAATTTTTTAACTGGGTATAGCTTCCCTAATGGTTTAATGTTGGCTGTTAATTACAACCTTGGCTTAAGCAATCTTTTTACAGATAAAAATGAAAATAGCATATTGAAGAGCAATTACATCGCAATAAAACTCGGTTTTCTGCTTAACCGCATGAAAAACAGAAAATAATCTGCCCGGTTTCAATCTGTACCCTATTTAACTATATCACTAATGTATAATGATTCTTAATCTTAAAACTGCTACAATGAAATCACACATCCTCCTCCCCGTTTTATTACTTGTTGCGGCCAGTTCCATGGCTCAGCAAACAGAGCCACAAAATCCATCTCACCCTTTTTCAAAAGATTATTACCTGAAAAAAAGTAAGAGCAATAAAACGGCAGCATGGGTAATGATTGCTACTGGAACCGTTTTAGTGGGAACTGGAATCGGCGTTGGTTTTAACGAGGTTTCAGATCAATTTGCAAACTTATTTACAGCCGAAGAGGAAAAATCTTCCAATACCGGAACCATTCTGTTTTTTACAGGACTTGCAACTACTGCAGCTAGTATTCCGCTTTTTATTGCCTCAGGTAAAAACAGAAAAAAAGCTAGTGCGGTTAATGCTTCTATTAAAATGGAAAAAAGTATACTGGTTCGTCAGCAATCCTTTGTTACTGCCCGGTATCCCGCATTATCTTTAAGATTAAACCTGAACTAATAACTTAAAAACAACATTATATGAAAAAGCTCTCTGTCTGGGCCAAAAACCATAAACAATCTGCCCGTATTGCTATTGTCATTTCGTTTCTGTTAATTATTACTACCGGTATTATAACCGGCACCTTATTAAATGAACTTGGTATTATTATCCCGGCCTCGGCTCTTATAGTAATTCTTTGTATTTATTTCATCAGCTTTCTTGCCTATCCCTCACTACGCCAAAAAACAAAGATTGCAGCTGACAGGTTTTATCAATGGCAAAAGATCTGTGATTTTACATTAGCTCTTTCAGGATTTTTGATAATAGTGTATGTAAGTAACGGTGATTTCAGAGCCCTGAGAAATATTCCGGTACAAAATGCCGCTGCAGCCAGTAGTACTTCTTTACCTGGCGATAGTAGCCAGAAGACTTATAAATCCATTAGTGCATTTTCCGCCTCATTAAAAAATGAAGAAGGGAAAAAACTTAGGTTGAAGGAAAGAAAAAAGCTTTTGAAAGAACAAGTAAAAGCCATAAAGAATTCGACGGATATGTCAAAAGGAGGAAAAATTGCACTGATAATCCTTTCTGTGATTGTAGCTCTTGGATTGCTTTCTCTTGTAGCAAGTCTTGCATGTGGGCTCTCGTGTAATGGTTCTGCTGCGGGTGCCATATTGGTGGCCATTGGAGGAACTGCCCTGGTTGTATACCTCCTCGTTATTACCATCCGTGCTATCAATGGAAAGAAACGAAAAAAGGCTTTAGCGGAGGAAGAACCTCCAAAAACCAGCCAATAAATCGCTTAATTTACTATAAAAGCCCCCTGCTTTAGTTCTAAAGAGGGGGCTTTTTATTTTTTCTTCCGCCAGCAACCAGTACCTTTGCCCGTGCTAAAAATCAGCCTTCTACGAAAAAAATGAACCATAATTTTTATCGAAAATTGAAAGCTGGTAAAAGCAAAGAATAATATATTTATCATCCCGGTTAATTTCGGGGTATGCTGAAAAATATTATTTTAGCCCATTGGAGGCTGATGAAAGGAGATTCCGGAAAATCCAGATAAAGAGTACGGCGCACCAACCGAAAAGCGATATGAGTAGGCAAACCAAAAAAATACTGTTTATGAAAAAAACGATTTTTATTTTCTTACTTTCTGTTTGCTGCTTCCAGATGAGTGGTCTTACTCAAAAATCAAGAGTGGGTTTTAGCTTAACTGGCGGCCTCGCAACTATGCGGGGAACTGTAAATGGGGTAAAAGAAAAAGGACTATATACTCCGGGTTTTGGCGTTGGTTTTTTTGTGGATGCCCCAATTAAAAATAGCAAATTCAGTTTTCAGCCAGCTATTCAATACATACAAAAAGGAAAAGTTGAACAAGAGTTATTAGGCGTATTACAGCCAAAAATTAGCGCTGAGCTTCGCTATGCAGAAATGCTATTTAATTTTGTATACAATACCGGCGGTAGTGCTGGTGGTTTTTTTATTGGCGTAGGCCCTACGCTTAGTTTTAATTTACCAAGCAAACAAGTTACCGAAACAAGTGATGGCACAAAAACGGAAACTGATCTAAGCTTTGGTAACGAAGTTGCTAATGCTTACAGAGGAATTGACTACGGTGCTAACTTAGTGATGGGCTATCGTTTAAAAGGTGGTTTTTTCGTATCTGCGAATGGTACGTTGGGTTTAAGAAATTTAATTCCTGCTAACTCTTTAGCAACAGGTGATCTTAAAAACACCAATTTTGGACTTAACCTTGGTTGGCTGATTAACAACAAATAATTTACTGATCTATTTATAAAAAGCCTCCATTAGTATGGGGGCTTTTTTCGTCTTTGACTGCCTCTCTCAAACCAGTACCTTTGCAACAATTTTGAAAAGTAAATGAAATCATGAGTACAACACACTTATCGGAGCAGGAGCAACTACGCAGGGAAAAATTAGCCGAGCTGATAATGATGGGCATTGAACCTTACCCAGCACCCTTGTTTCCTGTTAATAGCAACGCCGTTTTTATAAAAGAAAATTTTACATCAGAAACAAAAGAACAGTTTTCAGATATATGCCTGGCTGGCCGTATCATGAGTGTGCGGGATATGGGAAAAGCAAATTTTTGTGTATTACAGGATTCAACCGGCAGAATACAATTGTATATCCGGAGAGATGATATATGCCCGGGTGAAGACAAAACACTATATGATATTGTTTGGAAAAAATTAATTGATATAGGTGATATTATCGGCATCCGTGGATACGGCTTTATTACAAAGACAGGTGAAACATCAGTGCATGTAACGGAATTAACTATTCTCAGCAAGTCGCTTCGACCACTACCAATTGTAAAAGAAGCAGAAGGGCATACTTTTGATGCCGTTACGGATCCGGAATTTAAATATCGTCAGCGATATGCTGATCTGATTATCAATCCAACGGTAAAAGAAACATTCTTAAAAAGAACAAAACTTATTAATTCCATCCGTGAATTTTTGAATGCACATGGAGCAGTTGAAGTAGACACCCCTGTTTTACAAAGTATTCCGGGAGGTGCTGCTGCAAGACCATTCGCTACCCATCACAATGCATTGGATATTCCCTTGTACTTACGTATTGCCAATGAGCTTTATTTAAAAAGATTGATCGTTGGCGGATTTGATTGGGTGTACGAATTCAGCCGCAACTTCCGCAATGAAGGAATGGACAGAACACATAATCCTGAATTTACTATCCTTGAGTTTTACACAGCATACAAAGATTATTTCTGGATGATGGAAACAACGGAACAATTGCTGGAAAAAGCAGCATTGGATGTTTGCAACAGTACCGATGTAACTGTAGGAGCAAACACTATTTCGTTTAAAGCTCCATTTAAACGCATCAGTATTTTTGATGCCATACATGAACATACGGGTTTTGATGTAAGCAGGATGAATGAAGAACAACTTCGTTCGGTTTGCAAGCAATTACATATACAAGCCGACAATACTATGGGTAAAGGCAAATTGATAGATGCCATCTTTGGTGAAAAATGCGAGAAGAATTACATACAACCCACTTTTATTATTGATTACCCGGTGGAGATGAGTCCCCTTACAAAAAAACACCGTGATAAGCAGGGATTGGTTGAAAGATTTGAGTTAATGATAAATGGGAAAGAAATTGCAAATGCATATAGTGAATTGAATGATCCGATTGACCAGCGGGAACGTTTTGAAGAGCAGGTAAAACTTTCTGAGCGGGGAGATGATGAAGCGATGTTTATTGATTATGATTTTCTGAGAGCCTTAGAATATGGTATGCCTCCAACTTCCGGTATTGGCTTTGGAGTGGACAGGCTTTGTATGTTACTTACCAACCAGGCTTCTATACAAGATGTGTTGTTGTTCCCGCAAATGAGACCGGAAAAACATCAGGAGCAAGAGGAAATTCAAGAATAAATTAAACTGATTCAAATTTTACAAACCATTCTGCATCAACCAGAATGATTTTTTTAGCTTTGATTTTTTTAGCACTTAAAAGATTTTCTTTATATAAATTTAGATGTATGAGGAAAACGATTGTTTTGATAATGTGCAGTTGCTTTTGTGCTTTACTTAGTGAAGCGCAAATAAAAAAAAGTACCGTGGTCGCTCAATTTAGTGTTGGGGATATAAGTGCCATTAGAATAAATAAGAATCAGGAAAAAGATCAAAAAAATATTTTCCAATCCGGCGTTGGATATTTTATTAAAGACAACTGGGAAGTTGGCATCAATTTTAATTACACCCACATCAATTTTATTTTTGCCGATTATGCTAAAAAAACTAATACCCTTGGAATCGGCATTTATTCTAATTACTATTTTGGTAAGGGAAAATTAAAACCATATGTTACTTTTCAAACAGGATGGCGGGATGAAAAGGGCTCTTCTTATTCAGGTTGGGTAGGACACAAGAATATAAATAGAAGCTACTTCTATGCTGACCCAGGAGTAGGATTAAACTGGAATATCAAATCCAAATTTTCCTTATTTACCGAAGCCGCTTATAGTCAAGATGATTTAAATCTTTCTTTTGGTATTAGATTATTCTTTAAAAAGATGAAAAAACACTAATTAAACAAACAAATCATTATACAACTGAGCCCCCGGCACTACTGAATATTTCTCCAGATCGGTAATACCTTCTTTAGCCAATACCTGTTCATCCACAAATAAATTGCCCGTACATTCCCCGGAAGGCTGGCGTAAAATATAATATGCGGCATCAGCCAGTATATCAACAGTACGACTCATTTTCGCCAGCACTTCCCCACCTAATAAATTCCTTACAGCCGCAGTATCTATTGTTGTTCTTGGCCATAAAGCATTTACTGCAATTTTGTCCTTCTTGAATTCTTTGGCCCAACCAATGGTCATCATACTCATGTTGTATTTAGTAATAGTATAGGCAACATGCTTATCAAACCATTTAGGGTCCAGATTAATAGGTGGTGACAAAGTAAGAACATGGGGATTCTCTGATTTTCTAAGATGCGGTATGCATGCTTTTGTAACTAAAAAAGTTCCCCGCACATTTATACTTTGCATCAGGTCAAAACGCTTGGCTTCTGTTTGCTCTGTTGAAGTAAGCGAAATTGCAGATGCATTATTTATCAAAATATCAATACCGCCAAATGTTTCAACAGCTTTATCAATTACATGCTGAATCTGGTCTTCAAAGCGAATATCACATTGAACTGGTAATGCTTTACCACCGGCTGCTTCTATTTCTGCAGCTGCAGAAAAAATAGTGCCTCCGAGTTTTGCATTTTCTTCTACACTTTTTGCAGCAATAACAATGTTCGCTCCTTCCTTTGCTAAACGTAAGGCCATTGCTTTACCTATTCCCCGGGTAGCTCCCGTAATAATAGCAGTTTTATTTTTGAATGACATATGACAATTTTAAAATTAAATATTAATATTCCGGTAGTACAGGTTTTGTCTCTGTGATGTTATCTATTTTTTGCAGCACTTCAGCTGTTAATTTTTCTGCAGCAGTTAATGCACCAAGATTTTCTAATAATTGTTCTTTGCGGCTTGCTCCAAGAATAGTTGTTGTTACGTTCGGGTTCTTTATCGTCCATGCAATACTTAATTGCGCTAAAGTAATACCAAGCTCTGCAGCAAGCGCAGCCAACTCTTTTATTTTGTTTAAATAACTCTCTTTCATCCAGCGGTCTTTTAACCAGTCAAAACCAGTTATTGCAAAACGGCTGTCAGCGGGGACACCATTATTATATTTCCCACTCAATAAACCGGAAGCTAATGGACTCCATATGGTAGTACCCATCCCAACCGTTTTAAAGATCATCAGGAATTCGTTCTCCATTTTATTTCGCTCCAGCAAATTGTATTGCGGTTGCTCCACCGTTGGTCCTATCAATCCATATTGATGTGCTACCCGATGCGCTTCCATAATTTCTACACCACTCCACTCACTGGTACCCCAGTATAAAATTTTCCCCTGCAGAATAAGATTATGCATTGTCCATACTACTTCATCAATGGGCACTCCTTTATCGGGTCGGTGACAAAAATATAAATCAAGATAATCCATCTGTAATCTTTGCAATGCTTCGTTACAAGCTTCTACCAAATGTTTGCGGCTCAACCCATGCTGATTTGGTTTATTTCCTTCTCCCCGCCAACCCCAAAAAGCTTTAGATGAAACGGTGTAGGAGGTTCTGTCCCAGTTTTTATTCTTTAATACACGGCCCATCATTTTTTCACTTTCGCCCAACGCATATACTTCTGCATTGTCGAAAAAATTTACCCCGTTGTCGTAAGCAATTCCCATCAACTCATCCGCTACGCTATCATCAATTTGTTTATGAAAACTTACCCAGCTGCCAAATGACAATACACTTAACTGTAAGCCGGTCTTGCCCATGTACCGATAATCCATTGTTAGTTTATTTTTAGTTTGCTGTGAAAGAGTATATTTTGATCCAACTTTCCTAAAGATAGTTGATTGATGTTTACCCAAAAACAGCAAGGTTTGTACTTAAAAAATTTATTGAGGAAATCCGTTATCGGAAACTTTTACCGTGCCGGTTGGTTGGTGGAAGATGACACTATTGAGATCTTGTGTGGCCGTTAATCCTTTGCCTCCGTATATGTTTTTACCGATGCCAGTATACGTTGCATATTTATCCGTGTAAAAAAGTTTGGTGTTCTGGTCCCACCAGAGATCAGGGGCTTTTAGGGTATCGCCTTTTAATGTAATTACTATCACACTATCCCTTAAATATACTTTACCCAAACCTTCGTAATATTTAGCATATTTACTATCTAACCAGGTTTCAACCTTATTGGTACTGTCGTAAAAATCTACATGTAGTGAATTAGGAAATTCCACATACATTGTATCTGTTGATACACGGTACATTAATGGAGCTTTCAATTTAGCTTTCATTTTACCAGACTGGCTTAAGTAGCTTTCTACATTTATCGCCTCTTCTTTCATTATCACATTTTTTGTCCAGTCGTTTACCACTTTCTCATCATTCTCGCAGCCGTAAACAAAACAGCAGCCTGTAATAAGAGCTGCTGCGTAAAATATTTTTTTATAAGAAAAAAAATTAGTCATACTTACGTTTAATGAACCAGGCATCACTAAGAGAAAAGCCTATAGAAATTCTGAACATATTTTCCCGAAGCAAGTTATTATTATTTCCTCTTTTGCTATATTCAAATGCAAGGTTCAACGTTTGGTTTTGGTTAGGAGCTTGTCTGCTAAACCCTAGTGGCAATCCAAATCCAAATGATCCGCCAACAATTCCTAATTTGGTACCCACATTTACATAATCGGTACCCGTAAAAAAGCCAAACCGGTAAGCAACGTTGCTAAAGTAATTTTTTACCCTGGGTGTAGGGCTTAATTGACCTCCTACCCGCAGCTCCCATTTGTTTTGTAATTGATCTGTTTGTCCAAAGTAGCGATAGTCACTCCAGTTCTGTTGCATATAATCAACACCTATTATCCAACCACCTTCTTTGTTAAAAATGGCAAGCTTCTGCAAAACAAAACCAAACGTATACGAAGCAGGTAATTCTATTTTTCCTTTTATGTCTCTCTTATCAGAAACACTATCTAATCTTATTTCTCCCTGGCTGGGGTCAAAAATAAAAGTTTCCCGTAGTATATCCTGGGTGGCATTTAATTGATGCCCGATATTACCATAAGCACCCAGTGTTAGTGACAGCAATTTGTTTATGGGAAGTTTATATTGAATGCCGGCATTAAAATAAAGTTTACCAAAGTTTGCCTGGGTTTCATAATTAGCCTGGTAATACTCTACTGTATCGTTAATAAGACTTCTCTTAGTACTATAATTTTTTTCGCCAAATAAATAACCTGCATTAACACCAATGCTTAGATTTTCCTCAGCAAGACCCCTGTTCTCTCCCTTACCAACTGTTTTTTCTCTTTTCAAAATACTAATGCCGGTACCGATAGATGCAAGATAAGAACCGCCATCTCCTTCAAATCTTGTGAGGGCACTATCAATGGGGTTAAAAGGAGGATTAGGATTAATTAATCGTTCGGTATTATACATTTTATAACTAATCCTTGAAATAGGACGTAGTCCAAATGATAAACCCCAGTTTTGTTTTAGCGGTAAGCCTACCTGCACATAAGAAAACAGTGCATTGCTGGCACTAAAAGTTTTAGAAGTAGCGGGTTCTTTTAGTTTTCGATTTTCTACATTGATGCCAATATCGAGTATAGCTCTACCTGAAGTAAGCTTTTTTGATTTTGCTTCTTTTGTACCCTGGAAATAAGCATAAGACGCCGGGTTATTGAAATTTATAGATATATAATCCACATAACCGGCGGAAACACCACCCATTCCCCGGGTAATAATATTTGTTGATGGCACCAAATCGCCGATGCCATACCGGGAGTAAGGCGAATTATCCTGTGAAAAAGCAGGGGAAACAGCAGTAAATAGTAAAACCAAAATCGTTGCGCAAAAACCTCGTAACGTATTGATTTTCTTAGGGGTTATTAACTTCACTAATTGCATACAGACCTTTAAATATTAAATCAGGGTCTGCAAATATCTTGTTTTTAAGGTGCGAACCCAAATACACTATATCACCCCCGGTTAACAGCACGTTAAAGTTCCTGAACTTCTCCGTGTATGCATCAATAAAACCATCGATCTCTTTAGCCATTCCCATCACCACTCCGGTCAAAATATTAGTGTTGGTGTCATATCCAATTAGCGGCACATTGCTGTCGGCCTTTACAATTGGCAGTTTGGCCGTGTAATAATTAAGTGCTTTGAGCCTCATTTCCATTCCTGGAGAAATAGCACCCCCTACAAACTCATGGTATTTATTAATGAAGTTGTATGTAATGCAAGTTCCGAGTCCGATAACAAGATTATTCTTTGAAGGATAAAAATGAACGGCTGCAGCTGTGAGTGCCAACCGGTCGGCACCAATAGTTTCTGGTTTACCAACGGGTGTGGTAAATGCTACTTTGGTAAGATGACTGAGTTTGTGAAATTTTGTATTAGCAGCCAGCAATTCTTCAATAGCCGGGTTATGTTCTATTACAGAAGATAAAATTGATTTTGTGGGTTTAGCCCTGTTGATGAGAGCTTGCATCGTTGCGAGGGAATCATCCGGTAATACTACCACCTCTTTCATCTCATCTTTATGAAAGACGGCACATTTTTTTCGGGTGTTGCCAAAATCGAAACAAAGGGTAATTGACATATTTATTTTTTCGCTTGTTCTATTATAGTTTAAAGCCGCCCAGGTT
The DNA here is from genome assembly GCA_002127295.1 of Chitinophagaceae bacterium IBVUCB2. Taxonomy (GTDB): domain Bacteria; phylum Bacteroidota; class Bacteroidia; order Chitinophagales; family Chitinophagaceae; genus JJ008. The sequence continues at coordinate 2,219,085 of NFUV01000001.1, read as the reverse complement.
TTTGAAATGGCCGTTCAGCTTTATCTTCTCTTTTAATTGTTCCATACTTGCCACCATCGGGAGCACTTTTGCAAGATGCAAGTTCAGGTATTTTTGCCGCTGTCTTTCGTCCAACAGGTGCAGCAATTCATATTCTTCTTCTAAAGATAACCCGATGTGGTGAGCTACTTCATATGTATTGAGCACTTCATCTTCTTTCTTAAAATCTTTATTTACGTTTAATAGTTTGTGGAGCTCCCTGATGCCCGCCATAATTTTTCGCATGGTATCGGGGTTTCCTTTTTCATGATTATGTGGATAGTTTACAATTGCACCGCTATATAATTTATCCGGCACTTCTTTTATTATTTCTAATATGCGAAAAACTTTTACGCCTTTCGTTTTTATATCCATCTCACCACTATCATGTAGTTTAGATAATTCAGCGATCTCTACCAAAGAACCATAATCCTGCATTTTATTATCTATCACTGTTGGTATGCCGAAAGGCTTCTTTGCTGCATGACATTCCGCAATGAGTTGTTTATACCGAGGTTCGAAAATGTGCAGGTTTAGATTTTCGCCAGGATAAACTACTATGCCAAGAGGGAATATGGGAATAAAATTGGTCATCAAGCAAAGGTAAAAGAGAATGAGTAGTGGTGAATGAGTAGCCGAGTTAAAATTCTGAGTTGTATTTTCCGATTGCTACTTGCCCCTTCCTACTCCCCTGTTTAACTCTCTCAATCTTTCATATTTCAACGAAGTGTACCAGGCGGTTATTCTTGCACATACATAACCAGCATAGCCATCCAAAAAACCAAGGCGAAAAATATAGTAATTGATAAATGTAAATGCCGGGGATAGATATCGTTTGACCCAGGTGGCTTTTTTCCCTGCCTGGTGATACTTACCTGCGTTCAGCATGGCATATTGCTGCATTTTTTGTTTGTAGGCGTCGATACTTTTTACTGTTTTGTGCAATATATGGCCCTTAATTTTTTTTACGGAAGACCCTGCTGGTATTAACAATTTTTCATGCACAGCCGCATCATCCCAGTTCACCTGCTTGCGATTAAACAAGCGGATATGTTTATCATTCCCCCATTCGCCAAACCGCAACCATTTGTCCACAAAAAAGTTTTTGAATTTTATTTCACCAACTTCATAATCATTTGCCGGCTTAAAACTTAGCAACGATTCTTTCAATGCAGCATCAATAGCTTCATCAGCATCCAGCGATAATATCCAATCGTATTTTGCGAGGGCATTGGCTTTTCGTTTTGTCTTACCAAATCCTTCCCAGCTTCCCTGGTGTACTTGTTCGGTATATGCTTTTGCCTTTTCTACTGTATCATCAGTACTTCCATTATCATATACTACTATATCATCTGTAAGTCCCTGCAGGCTTTGCAAAGTTTCGCCGATAATGCCGGCTTCATTTCTACAAACAATAACAACTGACAAGGATTGCATAGCTACAAAGATTAGATCTTTTCTGTTTTCAACCATTTCCACCACCATAAAACAATAAAAGCGTAAATAAATACCCCGAACTGCACTTCCAACCCAATATCAAATAGAAAACTAAAAGCAGCTGTTTCGTTCAACATCCACCAAAGTAATTTGTTCTTTATTGCTATGAAAAAAGGAATCAGCATAATTGCAGTAAATAAAATTATACCGGGAATTCCGGCTCCGGCCCCATACATCATCCATTCGCTGCTGGGCAAAATCTTATCTGCTTCGATCATTTGAGGATAATTAGCCGAATACCATTGTTTTGATCCGGTTCCGATATCTCCAAAACCAACACCGGTTACAGGTTGCTGTTGCATACTATTCCAACCGGCTTTCAATGAAATAATCCGCATTCCATCATTCGATCCCGGCTGGTAATTAGCTTGTTTAAAATAATCAAACTCATACACAATATATTTTACCCGGTTGTGAAAAGTAGGAATAGTAAAATAAGCAGTAACCGGAAGTAATATTAATAGGAACAGCAACGCTATTCCATATTGCCATTTAATTTTTTTTAAGACCAGCCAAAAAGCCAGCATCAAAACAATTATGTAAAAAGAAAACAAACCTGTGCGGGCAGCAAGGATATGAAGAAAAATAATCAGCCAGATTGTTACAATCAATAAGATCCATGTTCGAATTTTTTGTTTCTCTCTTTCCCGGATCCAGATCCAACCTGCTAATAAAATACTTACACTTACCATCCAGCTAAACCGCACATGATCATTCTCCAATGGAGTAATCATACTTTTTGCTTTTAGATAACCCACATTCACTGATGCTGCATCAGGAATATAGTTGATCACACAGCAAAGTGTAGCTCCGGTAATTAATGCAATAAAAAAATAGGCTACCCAATACCATTGCTTCTTCGAAAAAGGCATTGGGCCTGCAAATGCCAGCGGTAAAAACAATAATGGAAGTTTTATTTGAAGTATCGCCAGCCATTGTGTTTTATCATTACTCCACAAGCCGGTAAGCAGTGGAATAAAAAACAACAAACTCATTCCCCATAAAAGCGGTGATGAAAAAAATTGCCGAAACTGGCCTTTACTGTCCGCATGTAAAAAAGAAACAGCTACAAATGCCATCATACTTATTGATAACAAGGCCCGGGAAAAAAATAAAGCAGCCAGCATAATCAACATCAGCATAAAAATGATGTTGGTTCTCCATGAATGCTGTAACTTGTTTGGCATACTTTTGTAAACGTACAACATCCCGTTCATTCTATGTGGCAGCAACTATTACAACAAATGCAGCAGGGAGATATTAAAGCACTTGCACGGAGTATTTCGCTGGTGGAAAATGAATATCCGGGGTATGAATCTTTATTACAAACACTTCCCACTGTCCATTCAAAAATCATCGGCATCACCGGTCCACCTGGTGCCGGTAAAAGCACATTGGTTGATGCATTAATAGGGCAATTGGTAGAAGCTGGAAAAAAAGTTGGTGTTCTTTGTGTGGACCCTTCATCGCCATTTAATCTCGGTGCTGTGTTAGGAGATAGAATTAGAATGAGCAATTGGTACACTCATCCGAATGTATTTATCCGTTCGTTGGCTACAAGAGGTTCTATGGGCGGGTTGCATCCCAAGATCATCGAAATAACAGACCTCCTAAAAGCATTTCAGTTTGATCATATTATAGTAGAAACCGTTGGTGTGGGACAAAGTGAAATAGAAATTGCAGGATTGGCTGATGTAACCGTTGTGGTGGTGGTACCTGAAGCAGGCGATGAAGTGCAAACAATGAAGGCTGGTTTGATGGAGATAGCCGACATTTTTGTTGTTAATAAAAGCGACAGGCCGGATGCAGATACCTTTGTAAGAAATTTACAACAGATGCTGGCACCTGCATTTAGTAAGCATTATAACGAAGTACCTGTTGTAAAAACCGTAGCCTCCCAAAATGAAGGAGTGAAAGAATTAATGGCTATTATAAAGAACCAATTACAGAAATCTCACCTTACGGATAAAACGTTTTGGCTGTTGGCTGAAAGAGCTTTTTACCTGATTGAGCAAAAAAGAATGAAAGGCGTTGATAAAGCAGTACTAAAAAAAGAAATTGAAGCAGCCTATACAAAAGGAAGTTTTAATCTTTACCAATTTATTGCAAATAAATAGCCCTGCTAACCGCTGCATTTTTAAAAAGTAGATCACACAGGAAAATACGAAACTCCACAATAGTAGATATTCCATTAAAACTTATCAAGGGCTGTGGATTTATTACGTTTCTATTTGCATTAAATCTGTTTAACTTGACACGCAGATGAAAACTATTCAGTCGTTGAGCAACCTTTTTTTATCTACTCTTACAAAAAAGAGTGGTTTTTTTATTTTTTATATAGTTATTTCTATTTGTTCGGTTGCACAGACACCGATACAAGGGATTGTAAATACATACCATAAAGTAAATTCTATTGACATATCGAAGGCATGCATTATTGTTGAGGATCCAACAGGTTTAAACCTCAACAATTTAGTAATGATAGTTCAAATGAAAGGTGCTACAATAACCACAGACAATGATCCAACATATGGCACTGTATCAAACTTAAACAATGCAGGTAATTATGAAATTGGTACGATTTGTTTTATAAAAGACGATTCTGTTTTTTTGTTTCATCAATTACAGAATTCATATTCACCGGTTGACGGTAAAGTACAGCTTGTTCAATTTGCTGATGACATTTCCTTTAATGTTGTAAACACGGTAACTGCTTTGCCATGGGATAGCGCCACAGGTTTAGGCGGTGTGATTGCTATACATGCAGATCTAAGTATAACATTGAATGCAGGAATAGATGCGAGCACAAGTGGATATATGGGCGGACCTTTATTTGAAAGTGGGGATTTCTGTAACAACTCTCCCGGAGCTAATGGATATGTATACAATGGAACACCAGCTCCATTTGCAACACAAAATGGTGCAAGAAAGGGTGAGGGTGTTGCATTTGTAAGTTCTATTCAAAGTGGAGGCCGTGGTGCACCTGCAAACGGTGGCGGTGGCGGTAATAATCATAATAATAGCGGTGGTGGAGGCGGTAATTTAGTAAGTGGTGGATTGGGAGGGGGTAATTCAAGTTCTACCGGTTGCTTTTTAACCTTTCAAGGAATAGGTGGTAGAGCTTTATTATCTTCTGGAGGACAAAAAATTTTTATGGGAGGTGGGGGTGGTGCGGGCCATAATAATAACAACGCAATAGTAACCACCGGTGGTGCCAATGGCGGTGGCATTATTTTTATATGGGCAAACAGCATTATTGGAAATAGTCAATCCATTAGAGCCAATGGAGGAAACGGAGGAAATTCTTTAGCAGATGGTGCAGGTGGAGGTGGTGCGGGTGGCACAGTAATTATGCACATAACAGACTATACAAGTTCGCCGATAGTAGAAGCAAAAGGAGGTGGGGGTGGAAATTCAAATGATGGAGGAAATATTAGACAATGTTTTGGGGGCGGCGGAGGCGGAAGTGGGGGCGCCATTTACTTTACAGGACCAATTCCTGCTATCACTACTTCAACTGATGGGGGGCTAGCAGGTGCAGAAACAGGTAGAGACCCTGATTGCAACCCGCCTCAGGCTGCACAACCAGGGAGTAATGGCAACATCTTCTCGAGCTACATTTTCACCCGTTCTACCAACCCCGCCGCTTATTGCCGATTTTTATTACCGGTTAAGCTAATAGATTTTAATGCATCATTAATTAATAAAAAAGTAGAGATAGACTGGATAGTAGAAAATCCTGAACTAGCTAAATATTATTCCATAGAAAAAATAAACAGTAACAATGAAAGAACTGTACTTGTTACTATAGTAGCCAATGATGTTCAACGGATCTATTCAACGATTGACAATAACCCATCACCGGGAAATAATTTATACCGGTTAAAGATCATTGAAAAAGATAACTCGATCACTTATTCTGAGTACAGATCCATTTCACTCCCCTACCCTGCCAACGAATATTCCGTCTATCCTAATCCTGCTACTAATAAAATAACCATCAATGGAAATTTTGTTATACCAACCACTTTTAAATTATCAGATATTAGTGGCAAGCTGATCCTGCAACAACAATTATCCGGCAATACAATTCCGATTGCGCTGCCTGTTCTTTCACCGGGAATTTATTTAATCCGCATTGGCGAGAAAACACAGAAACTTATTATTCATTAATCCCAATCGCAGCCTATCGGTGCGCCGGGTGGAATTTCTTTATGTATCGTTGGTTTAGCCACTTCTGGCTTGGTCATTCTTTCCAGGGTCAGCAATAAATGTCCTTTATAAGTTTCATCTGAAGTTGTCTTGCTTTGTGCCTGTACAAAATTTTTCAGGTCTTGTACTGCTTTTTGCAAAGCCGCTTTTACTGCAAATGAATTATTATCATTAATGCTGGCCGATAACAGATAGGTCAATAATACCTGTTCGGTTTGTAATTGTATTAATTTCTGAATGCCGGTTTGTCTGGGTGCTTTCCACGTTTTTGCTATCAGGGTGTTGATCATTTCTGTTACACCCAATCCGCCGTTTTGTACTTCATATTGTACCATCCTGCTTAGTCGCTGTGCATTAAATAAAAAAGATAAAGGGAGATCAGCTGCTGTTTCTGCCGGCGACAATTCATCAAATGCTAATCCTGTTCTTTTCTTGAAAAGTTCTCTTGAAAAATCATAGCCTGCTGGTCGTGGTGGTATTAATTGTGCAATCCTGTTGGGTAATTCTAAAAATTTTGGATCCAAACAATCAATAATTGCATTCAATGCTTTCTTCTGTTCTTCTTTTGACAATGCTTTTGTTACCAGTTGCCCATCACCTCTTGTGGCATACGTATAATTCATTCCTCCTACCAGTTTTGTTACTGCTTCTATTTGATAGCGATGATAAAAATACACCGGCACCAGTGCATCTTCCAGCATAGCCATTGGCATGCCCGGCCTTATATTTTTTTCACCAAACTGTGACAATGCTTTACTGCGAACTTTTATCATCTCTTGTAATTCAGTTACTGCATCACTGCCATTATCCCATAGGTGAGCCTGTGGATGAAGGCCGCCTGCAGCACGGGCATCCTGGTCAGCAATAAACTGCAGTCCTTTTTTATTAGCATCCACCATTATTTTATTAAGTGCTGCGGATACATTTGTCCCGGCAGGAAAATCCTGGTAGCCCCAGGTGATGGCACTTTTATCCCATTCTCCTATTTTGTCATCATAAGCATCACGAAGATCAATTTCTCCGGCCGCATTTATTTTTACTACGGGATGCGGATAGTCCATCACACTGGCCCTGTTGCTTACACTCGATGCATAGTTGTGCATTAACCCAATGGTATGACCTACTTCATGTGCTGCCAGTTGTTTTAAACGTTCCAGTGCCATCTTCAACATTTTATTATCGGCAGGTATCCCATTTTCATAAGGAGCTAATAGGCCAGATGCGATCAAATAATCTTGTCGCACCCTTAATGATCCTAATGTGACATGACCTTTAATGATCTCACCTGTTCTTGGATCAGTTACGGATGATCCATAGCTCCACCCTCTTGTAGAACGGTGCACCCAGTTGATCACATTATAGCGAACATCCATCGGATCTGCGTCTTCCGGTAATAGTTTAACCTGGAAAGCATTTTTATATCCTGCTGCTTCAAAGGCCTGGTTCCACCACCTTGCTCCTTCCAGTAATGCGCTGCGGATAGGCTCCGGCGTTCCATTATCTAAATAATAAATGATAGGCTTTACTGCTTCACTCATTGCCGCAGTTGGATCCTTTTTCTTTAACCGGTGCCGCATGATGTAATATTTTTCTATAGGCTCTGACACTGGTGTACTAAAATCATAATAGGAAACAGGAATATAACTGCTGCGGGGATCAAATACTCTTGGTTGATAATCATTGTCGGGCAATTGCACGAATGAATGATGCAGACGAACCGTAATTGCTTCTGGTGATGGAGTAACCGCATTTACAAAATTGCCGGTATTGCCATCGTTATTTGTAAAAGTGGCTGTAATTTCAAATTCTGTATTCTGAGGGAAATTTTTAGTTCGTTGCAGGTACATGGCAGAACGACTTTTATCGAATGAATAATTACCTTGCTGACTACCCCTTAAACGATTGGAGACTTGCATCGCATCCCTCATCAAAAAATCAGTAGCATCTACGAGATAATGATTATTAGATTCTGCTTCCAGTGTAAACCCCCACAATGTAGATTGTGCAAATGATTGCTCCACGGCTCTCTTCTCCGCCACATCATTAGTAATAGCCCGGTAATTTTGATTCGGCTGTATTAATAATATCTTTCTGCCGATTTTTGAAAATTTCACAATGCGTTCGCTGCCGAGTAAACCCCTGTCAAGACCTACATCATTCGAACCAAGTCCGGCAGGTAAGGAAGTAACATATAATAATTCTGTATCCAGCTTATCTATCTCCAGCCAGATCTTTCCTGTATTCTCATCCCAATAAAAATTTATGAATCCTTCATATTTTTTCAGGTCTTTGATCTTTTCTTCAATGGTGGGAAGTCCTTGTTTTGCGGAAGGCTGGTTTTGTGCTGCTACATAAATTGGTAACAGTAATAAGAAAGCAATCAGCTTGTGCATGTGCAGATATTTTTATCTGCTCAAGTTAAGCAATGTAAAAAAGTACAGCAATGATTTTTATGAGGGGAATTAACTGGTCTTATTATTTTTCCACCAACGGTAGCCAATATATCCTACGATAGCAAAGGGGGTAAAGGCAAGGTAGAGAATACCGCTGTTCATACCCTTGGCTGGTTTTTCCCCAAGCTGTTGGGCTGTTTTGGTACATATAGAACATTGTGCCGACAGGTCGGCGCTATTTAAGAATAAAAATAACAAGCCAAAAAATAAAACTGGTACCACTTTTTTCATACCCTCATATTTATTGCAAAATTAAACGCTTTTTACATGTCTTCAGGATTTTGTGGACCCAATAATTCATAATAAAAAGAGTTTCTTTCTTCCGCAAATAACGCCTCGCCAAATTCCTTCTGTGCCAGTTCAAATGCCTGGTCAGATATATGTTTTCGCAACTGTGTGTTTTCCAATAATTGAATAGCAGCGGTTGCAAAAGATTCAGGCGTATCGCCAATAATCGCATTCTCATTATTTGTAATACCAGGTATGCCGGATATTCCAAGTTTTGTAGAAACCACCGGTACACCTTTTGCAAAAGCAGTAATTACTTTTATCCGGATGCCAGAACCTATACGTATGGGAACTATTAAAATTCCATTCTTAAAAACACTGCTTATGTCATCAATAAAGCCGGTAAACTGTATATTTTTTTGTTCAGCATAATCGTTTCTAAACGCTTCGGTCCAGTGTCCGGTAATTTTTACAATTGTATTTTTTTTTTCCTTGTCTATTAACGAATATACTTCCCGTAAAAACCAACTTAGTCCTTCTTTATTAGGAAAATGCGACTCTCCCCCTACAAATACTAATTGAGGCGGGATGGCAGCATCATACTCTTTCACCAACTCATCATCAAAGAGTGCAAAGGGCCTTGCCACCTTTACCGGAACATCAATGCGTTTATTAATTAATAATTCTTTGTCTTCCCTGCATAATGTAATTACCCCATCATACTTTCGAAGCCAGCTTATTTCCATTGCTTCTGCTACGGACGAGATGTAGGAGGCATACTCTTTACTATATCCCACAGAAATTAAATCGCTGGCAATTCTGGTATATGCTATTTCATGATGAACAAATATTTTACGGATATGTGCTGGTAACACTTCAATAAGCCCCATATTAATTGAATGTTCTACCTGTATTATATCATACTTTTTTTGAGCGGCTATTGTTTTAACTGAATCAACAAAAGTTGCATCATTAATAACCAGCCCATTAAAATGTTTTTGCTTTTTTAGTTGGTAAGCATAATCCCGCCGGGAAATTTTTCTGTATTGCTTAGTAAAGAATGCTGAAATTTTTTTTACTGCCGATGGTTTCTTATAACCAATAGTTATTAGTTGAATTGATGGAAATTTTGTTTTAAAATCCTGGAGGCTTTCAGCCGCTATATTTTGTGGAGTAACCAGCAAGTCAATTGAATGTTGATCCTGTTGTTTTGCTAAAAAAGCAAGCTGGGCATGTGCACCGCCCGCATCAACCGGGAAAAGTTTATAACCAGGAATAACCAATATGCTCAACTGTTTCATTGTAAACTTAAATTTCAAAGGAAATATGATAAAGCTATTGCAACTTTACTGAAAATTATGAATACTCCCCTTATATCTATTTGTATACCGGCCTATAAAAGACCCGATTGTCTTATCCGGTTATTGAATTCCATCAATGAACAAACATATAAGCAGTATGAAATCATAATAACAGACGATACGCCGGGGGATGAGATTCGCCGGGTATTGGAGCAATTCACCCATTTGCCAATTCAATATTATAGCAATGACCCTGCATTGGGGTCACCGGGCAATTGGAACAGTACCATGACTAAAGCCAATGGTGATTGGATTCAATTATTACATGCAGATGATTGGTATTCATCTCCAACATCCTTACAACATTTTGTAACTATTATTACTGAAGGAAATTCTGATTTTATTTTTTGTGCCAGCAAAGAAATAAATCTTGCTGCGAACCGCATAAAAATTATGGAGCTAACAGAAAAGAAAAGACAATTGCTGGATGACAGCCCGATCAACCTTCTTTTTGATAATGTAATTGGACATCCCAGTACCGTTATTCATAAAAAAGATAACGCAATTCAATATGATTCGGATTTTAAATGGGTGGTAGATATTGATTTTTACATCCGTTATCTTCAACAGCATGGGGGGTATAGTTATATTCATGCACCAATGATCAATATTGGCATGGATACAGAGCAGGTATCAGAAGGTAGTTATAAAAATCCTTTTGTAGAAATACCAGAGTACCTGAATCTATTTACTAAGTTTCCTGAAACTCTTGCCCGCACAAATAAATATGCTTTTCATTGTTTGTGGAATCTCATCCGCAAGTTCAACATAAAAGATGAAGCCTATATCCGGGAACATGGCTATCATGGTAAGATGGTACAAGGAGTAGCGGATATCATTAATTATCAGAAGAAAATTCCCCGGATTATTTTAAAACAAACCAACTGGTCTGAATATTTTATGAATAAGTGCTATAAAAAGTTTTCAAAAAAATAAAGCCCTTTATTGCTAAAGGGCTTTCGATTTTTTATACAGCTTGTGCTTCCATCTTCTTCTGCACTTTCTTTCTTTCATCTTCATTCAATATCACCTTTCTCATACGGATGAAATTTGGAGTCACTTCAATACATTCATCTTGCTGAATGTATTCCATACACTCTTCCAACGTCATCAGCGTCTTCGGTGCAATTTTAGTAGCATCATCACTTCCGCTGGCACGGTGATTCGTCAATTTCTTTCCTTCCGTTGCATTTACTACCAGGTCACCTGGTTTGATGTTCTCTGCAATAATTTGACCCGTGTAAACTTCTTCTCCCGGATCTACAAAGAATGTTCCTCTATCCTGTAATTTATCAATTGAGTAACCCGTGGTCTTATCAGTACTTTTTGAGATCAACACACCATTATTTCTTCCGGGAATTGGGCCTTTCCATGGTTTGTATTCTGTAAAACGATGAGCCATTACAGCTTCACCTGTTGTAGCAGTCAGCATTTGTGTACGCAACCCGATCAACCCTCTTGAAGGAATTTCAAATTCCAAATGCTGCATTTCACCTTTGGTTTCCATGATCAGCATTTCACCTTTACGACGGCTAACCAGGTCGATAACTTTAGAAGCAAACTCTTGCGGTACATCTACCACCAGGTTTTCATAAGGCTCACATTTTTTACCCCCTACTTCTTTCACAATTACCTGCGGCTGACCAATCGTTAACTCATATCCTTCACGGCGCATTGTTTCAATTAATATTCCTAAGTGAAGGATACCTCGACCGTACACCATCAGGCTATCACCTTCCTCGCTATCTTCTACTTTTAAGGCCAGGTTTTTTTCTGTTTCTTTCATCAGGCGATCCCGAAGATGTCTTGATGTAACAAACTTTCCATCTTTACCGAAGAATGGTGAGTTGTTCACGGAGAACAACATATTCATGGTTGGCTCATCCACACTTATTACCGGTAATGCTTCTTGTGTTTCTGCATCTGAAATAGTATCGCCAATATTAAAATCTTCGATACCAACTACAGCACATAGATCGCCGGCTATTACTTCTGTTACTTTCTTTTTACCCATTCCTTCAAACACATACAGTTCTCTCACCTTTGTTTTCTTAACACTGCCATCGGCTTGCATTAAAACAACATTCTGTCCTTCATTCAATACACCGCGGCTTACTTTACCTACAGCAATACGACCAAGGAAAGAAGAATAATCCAATGAAGTGATCTGCATTTGCACCGGCCCTTCATTTACTTTTGGCGGTGGTACATACTTTACAATACCATCCAGCAATGGGTTGATATTATCAATCTGGTCTAATGTATCATTGAACCAGCCATTTTTTCCGGAACCATAAAAAGTTGGAAAATTTAATTGTTCTTCTGTTGCATCAAGGTTAAAGAATAACTCAAACACAGCATCATGTACTTCATCGGGACGACAGTTTGGCTTATCTACTTTATTAATAATAACAATTGGCTTCAGGTTTAGCTGCAAAGCCTTTTGTAATACAAATCTTGTTTGGGGCATCGGACCTTCAAAAGCATCCACGAGCAGACATACACCGTCAGCCATTTTCAAAACCCTTTCTACCTCACCACCAAAGTCGGCGTGACCGGGAGTATCGATTACGTTGATTTTAACGTCTTTGTACATTACAGAAGCATTCTTACTGAAAATAGTGATACCTCTTTCTCTTTCGAGGTCGTTACTATCCATAATAAGATCTCCGGTTTCCTGGTTTTCCCGAAAGACTTTTGTGGTGTGTAATATCTTGTCAACCAATGTAGTTTTACCGTGGTCAACGTGGGCAATGATTGCGATGTTTCTAATATCCATAATTCTCTTTTTTCAAACGAGCGGCGAAGGTACGTTAATTAAGCGGGGGGAGCAAACGAAAGACCCATTTAATAAAGGCTTAACGCAGTTAGAAACAAGGATTTAATGTAGTTTTAGCAAAATAGTCGCCATGAAATTTCTCAAATGGTTAGGCATCATCCTTTTAGTGTTGATTGCTGTTTACTTTGTGGGCCCTAAACCCTCTCATCCAAAGCTTACAAAAGATCTCCCCAAAGTTCCGGCTGAAGCCAGTTTGCTGGAGAAATATATCAGCGAGAATGAAGCCAAGCAGAAATTGAAACCCGATAATGAAGCCCGGATTATTTGGTTCAATGACTCTTTAAAACAAGTTACAGACTATTCAATTGTCTATTTACATGGATTTTCTGCCAGCCAGGAAGAAGGCGATCCGGTACATTATGAATTTGCACAGAAGTTTGGTTGCAATTTATTTCTCAGCCGGCTTTCTGATCATGGAATTGATACAACAGAGCCGCTATTGGATTTTACAGCTGATAAAGTTTGGAACTCCGCCAAAGAGGCTTATGCGATTGCAAAACAATTAGGCAAAAAAGTTATTGTGATGGCAACCTCAACTGGTGGCACACTGGCATTAAAACTCGCTGCAGAATATCCCGAAATTGCCGGACTGGTTTTGCTTTCCCCCAATATTGCTATCAATGACCCCAATGCCTGGTTGCTAAATAATCACTGGGGTTTGCAAATTGCCAAAATGGTAAAAGGCAAATACAATACGGCAAAGGATACAACAACAAAATATGCGCAATACTGGAATAATAAATACAGGATTGAAGCAACCGTACAACTAGAAGAGCTGCTGGAAACAACGATGAAAGAATCTACTTTCAAAAAAATTACACAACCAACGCTTTTGCTCTATTATTATAAAGATGAAGACAACCAGGATAATGTAGTGAAGGTGTCGGCAATGAAGCGAATGTTTAATCAATTAGGTACGGCATCAAACTTGAAAAGGGAAGCAGCGATTCCCAATGCAGGCGACCATGTAATTGGTTCGTATGTAAAATCTAAAGACATACAAAAAGTTCAGGAAGAGTGTGAGAAGTTTGCGGTGGAAGTATTGAAGATGAAAGATGTGGTAATGTATTGATAATTAAACAGCCCCGTTTTACCGGGGCTGCTAAAAATGGTTTAACCAGTTCAGAATTTAAGAAGTTCGTCTTTCATCAGGTCAGGTGGATTTTGGTAGTTTTCATAGAAATAGATTAATTGGAACGGTCTTTCAATTATTTCATCAGAGCCTTAACCTTAATCAGTGTTTCGGGTGCAAAGAAACGGTTGGCTTGTGTAGTGAAATATAGAGTTATACCTTAATCTTGTGTAGTAGCAATAGCTACATCTGCGCTATCGTTTGCGTAACCACTGCTCAACGCCAAACAGTTGCACAATGAAACCGTTGCATTTCCGTCACTTTTCCTATCTTCCTTTTTCAATTGCTTGCTATGCAAAAAACTAAGATTGCCGGCATTGGCATGTATGTTCCAGCCAATGTTGTTACCAATAACGACTTGTTGAAGTATATGGACACCAGTGATGAGTGGATTCAAGAACGAACAGGTATAAAAGAACGACGATATGCCCACCGTACTGATGAAACAACCACTACCATGGGTGTTGAGGCTGCTAAAATTGCCATTGAAAGAGCTGGCATTACTCCACAGGATATTGATTTTATCGTTTTTGCTACCCTGAGCCCAGACTATTATTTTCCGGGCTGCGGTGTTTTATTGCAAAGGGCTATGAAGATGAAGGAAATTGGCGCATTAGATGTCCGCAATCAATGCAGTGGTTTTGTATATGCATTAAGTGTAGCCGATCAATTTATCAAAACAGGTATGTATAAAAACATATTGGTAGTGGGGGCAGAAAAACATTCGTTTGGTTTAGATTTTACAACAAGAGGAAGAAATATATCAGTAATATTTGGTGATGGAGCTGGTGCTGTAGTATTACAACCCGCTTCCTCATCTTCTTCATCAGGCATTCTCTCTACGCATTTACATAGTGATGGTGATGCAGCTGAAATTTTAGCGATGTATAACCCGGGTACACATGCCAATCATTGGGTGCAAGAAAAAGTAGCGGACTTTAACAGCAATGAAATAGGTGATATGTTTATGAGTCATGAAATGATTGATAACGCACAAAATTTTCCTTTCATGGATGGACAGTCTGTTTTTAAAAAAGCGGTGGTAAAGTTTCCGGAAGTAATCATGGAAGCGCTTCAGCAAAATGGACTTCAAACATCGGATTTAAAAATGCTTATTCCCCACCAGGCTAATTTACGCATCGCACAATTTGTCCAGCAAAAGTTAAAGCTAACCGATGACCAGGTATACAACAATATTCAAAAATATGGCAATACCACTGCAGCCTCTGTTCCTATTGCCCTTTGTGAAGCCTGGGAAAGCGGAAAAATAAAGGAGGGTGACTTAGTTTGCCTGGCCGCATTTGGCAGTGGTTTCACCTGGGCCAGTGCTTTATTAAGATGGTAAGTGTGTATTTGCTCTATTAAAATCATCGTTCAATAGTAAAATCTTTTTGGTAGGATTATTGAACTGTTTGCAGTATGAAAAAATTATTTCTTCTTTTAACCCTTATTTTAACAACGTTGATTACTGATGCACAAAAGAACAGTTGGAATATAAAACTGAATAATAAAATCGTATTATCAACTACAAAGGAAGATGAAGAAAAAAATATCGTAAAAATTAAGACGCAAGAAGGGAAGAAAGAAGGATATCTTGAAATAAAGTTCACAGAGGCTGAGCCAGATACCTGGTGGCGGTCTTTTCTTTTTTATGATGAAGATGATAATGAGGTATTACGAAAAGACAGCGTCACCTCCTATAAAATAAAGTTGGGCCTTTTACGCAAGTCATTCTCAGGAAAAAAACTGATAAGAATCTACACTACGATAAGTCCAAAAGACCCAAACCTTGCTGTAAGAATTCGTCGGGTACATTTATGTACATTGCGGCTTCAATAGTCAATGAGCCGTCACATTATTTATATCATCAATCCCATCTCTGGTACCCGTACCAAGAAAGATCTCCAGGAATATATAGAGAAAAAAACAACAGAGAAAAAAATCCCCTTCCAGGTGTTTCCCTCTGTAGCCAGTGGGGATTATTCTTTTCTTCATTCTATTATCAAAGAACAAAAAGTAACTGATATAGTAATTGCCGGTGGTGATGGAACGGTGAGCCAGGTAGTAAGCAGTTTAATGGAGCTCCCAGTCAATTTTGGTATTATTCCTTGTGGATCGGGCAATGGTCTGGCACTAACAGCAAAAATTCCTAAGCATCCAACCCAGGCATTGAATACAATTTTTACAGGTAAAGCATCCGCTATTGATGGGTTTACGATCAACAAGCAGTTTGCCTGTATGCTTTGTGGTTTAGGCTTTGACGCAAAAGTGGCGCATGATTTTGCACGACAGCCTTCAAGAGGTTTGGCTACTTATGTAAAACAGGTGGTTAAAAATTTCTTTTCCGCCAGCACTTATAATTTTGAATTAACAATTGACGACAAGACTATAAAAACGGAGGCGTATTTCATCAGCATTGCTAATAGCAACCAGTTCGGAAATAATTTTACCATTGCACCCGAAGCAAGCCTGAGTGATGGATTGCTTGATGTTGTTATTGTAACCAATCAAAGCAAGCTGAGCCTGTTGATTGAAACACTAAAACAAGTAAGTGGGAAAAATAAACTACAAACCGAGGCCGTAACCGGCAAAGAAAAAGGAGTGATCTATTTTCAAACGGATAGATTAAAAATAAAGAACCCCTCTCTTGCGCCGTTACATATTGATGGAGACCCCGCTGAAACATCGGAAAAAATTGAAATTGTTGTGAAGAAGAAAATCTTCCGGCTAATTCAGCCTGAATAAAATCATATCATCTTAGTGGAAACATGCTGTTTTTTTGAACAGGATCAGTAATATTTTTATTGAATAAATCCAGCATCTGCTGAAACCCTTTTGTATTAGACGGTGAGTGAATAGAATTTACAATATCTTTTTCTTCCCGCTTGGTAAGATGAAAACTCAGTGCCGCTTTATCTTCCTGGTTATCGGCTGCGTATTGAAAAGCAATTTTATAGACCGGGTTGCCATTATTAGTAGTATAATAATTCAGTAAATCATTTTGTGAGTATTCCATCATTTTAAACCAGTTGTGCTGCAACAATAAAAATGGCTTGGTGATATGATCACTGATATCATCGGACACATATGGCACTTCCCATCCTCCGGCAGTTCTGTCTCTTATTTGTATTATTAGTACACCTCTTGTATTTTCTTTTATCCAATCATCAAATGAAGATAAAAAGCGGAGTGTAGTTTCCTGGCCGTAATTATCTCTCAACCCTGCATCCATTACATCCACTACCGGATTAGAAGGCAACCATACATTGGGTAATACAACAGGAAAAGTAGCATTCATGCGCAAGGCAGTAAGCATACGAATATTATACGGGTCTTGTTTAGCAAAGAATCTTGTAAAATCAATAACATCAGGATCAACAAAAGGAATAGAAGTGGTATCCTGTGGGGCCAGCATCATAAACCGAACCGGTTGTGTGCTGATAATCATCTTGCGACTATCCCTTGTTACCACAGAACCAAAAAACATCAATGGAATGTTGGTTGCTTTTTCATCTGCCGCATAGTCCAGTAATTGCTTATTTAAATAGCCCCTGGTATTACTATTCAGTTTTTCTTCAAAAGCATAACCCCTGTCCTTAACATATTTGTAAGGACCAATGGAAAATTTTTGGGCGGGGGCAATTAAATCCCTGGCAAAAAAAGAGGTAAAGAGAGGATTTAATAAGTCGCCGGCAATGTCATCAACATACTGCTTGTCTTGCAAGCTTATACTTTTTCCTTGCTGTTTTCTCAAATATAGTTCCCTGAAATAGGCTGCGCCAATCATTCCGCCGGATGCCCCGTTGATCAGGAATGTTTTCTTCATAATAGTACCTTTCGTAATACTATCAAGATGCTGCAACACACTCATTGTAAACGTAGCACTGCGATGGCCACCACCACTGGTGTTTATTAATACCAGCAACGGCTTTTCACTGTCCTGTTTTTTCTTCCAGGTGTTTAATATGTTAATCATATTCTGCCTGTCAGCTTCTACATTTTCTTTAGTGCACAAAGCCAGTAATCCTTCACGGGTATAAGAAGGCCGATCCTCGTTGTTCCAGTAATTAATACCGTAAGCTTTATTGCGGGGATCAATCCAATCTTTTTGATAAAAAATATTCAACAGCAATACAAGCCCCACGAGATAAGGGATACTCCAGCTTTGTAAAAAATAAGTAATAGCACCTGCCACACCTATTAATATAGAAAAGAAAATAGTAATACTGGCTGCGGCAGGTAGTTGAAAAAATGCACTGTCGAGCAGAAAACCAATCATAACCAGGAAAAGAAAAGCAAAAAAAACGGACAGAATAGCGGCAAAGTGATGACGTTTAAAAAGAGATTCAACAAACTCATCAGTATAATGGGAAACATCTCTCACGGGCCTTATGCGAAAAGGGGATTCTAAATAATTTTCCACTTTCATTATGGCAGCGCCATGATAAACTTCTTTTATTGGGTTCAGGTGAGTTATATAGGACTTAGGATTAGAAATCATTGGCATCATTCGGCGAAGGATAGAACGGTCGGCCCGGAAAAAATAAATTAACGATGCGGCCAGAATAAAAATCAACCCGCTGGTAAAACCGCCAAATAAAAAAAGAACTTCTGTAGTAGTTATTAATTCTTTGAAATGAGCGAACTGGTATGCTTTAAAAAAATAAAACAACAGGAAAATGCCGGGTATAATTGAATTATTAATACAATATTTTAAAAATGGATTGGTAGTAGCCGCTAAAAATCGAAAATGCCGGGTAAATAAAATAAAGCTGGAAATATTCCAGCTCATAATAAACATACCAATTGCAGCACCTACAATAGCGGAGCTGATAGGGTTTACATTGCCCAAATATTCTGGTGCAAGAAATAATGAATCAGCACCAAAAGTTTTCATGAAACTACCATTCACGGTACTAAACATGATGAACCAGAACAATAATAAGACCTGGTACTTCCTGAAGTGAAGAAACAATAATTGAACGGGAAAAGAATAAAAAAATCCCTTGAGCCAGGTTTTCATCGTTAGAAAATAGTTTCAGCTTAAAAATACTGATAAAAACTTGCGAAATCAAGCTGTAAAATAAGCTCTTACTTTAATCGGAGACTAAACGAAAAAACGGAAAGCACTAATATGCTTGCTAATAACAGGTGAAGAGGCTGTGCAATAGCAGGAACGCTATAGAAAGCCATCACTAGCCCTGCAATAATTGTTGCCAATACAACTGCAAGAATAAATAATACGCCTGGTTGTAAAGAATTAATAGTTCTGGATTTAAACCAAAGGGCAATAGCACCGATAACTACTAACCAGGAAAAGCTTCTGTGGATTATAAACATATCATCCAATCTTGAAATCCACAGTTCCCGCTGCTGGTATTTTAGTGATTTTGAAATTTCATCAATTTGTTCCCGCACTTGTGTGCCTAATACAATTTGAACCAGTAGTATTACAATAAGCGAATAGGACAAATATTTTAAAAATTTTGCCTCTATTTTTTTTGCGGCCTGTAACTTATAAATGATAATTAATGGTACCGCAGCAATGAGCAATGCCACCAGCATGTGTATTGTTACTTTGACTACTGCAAGATTATGATCGACTACTTTTTTTCCCAACCAACCCTGGAAACCTACTGCAAGTAACAAGAATAAAGAAAGCAAGACGATTTGTTGATTGCTTTTGCGAAATTTTTTAAAACTCCAGATAAAATGAATGAAAATAAAAACGCCGAGTAAAGCCCCAAGCAACCGATTTATGTATTCAATCCAGGTGTGATATACATTGAAAGTATGGTCAATATCTTGTGTCTTCAGGTATTTTTCAAAATCCGGAGGCAGTTGTTCGGCACTGGTGGGTGGAATCCAGCGGCCAAAGCAGGTAGGCCAATCGGGGCAGCCCATTCCGCTTTGTGTCATCCTAACTACACCACCTGCCAGTATCACCAAAAAGACCATAATGGTTACAAACCATGTGTACTGAAGGTATTTTCTATTTGATCCCATTGCGGTGCAAAATTAAAGGCACTTGTTTGCTAAAAATAATTTTTGTTGACTGAAATTGCAGTGTATGCTAGTATCCTTTTATCAAAGTGAGTTAATAGAAGCCGGTTGCGATGAAGCCGGAAGGGGTTGTTATGCCGGACCAGTGTTTGCAGCGGCTGTTATTTTACCCAAAGACTTTCATCATCCCTTGTTGAACGATTCTAAGCAGCTTTCAGAAAAACACCGGGATGAATTAAGACCAATAATAGAAAAGGAAGCCATTTCATTTGCAGTAGCATCGGTGTGTAATGAAGAAATTGACCGGATAAATATTCTGAAAGCATCTTTTAAAGCCATGCACCTGGCTTTAGATGAATTAAAGGAGAAACCACAATTGTTATTAATTGATGGCAATCGATTTATCGCATATAAAAAAATCCCTCATCATTGTTTTGTAAAAGGTGATGGACGATTTGCTTCAATTGCAGCAGCCAGCATTTTAGCAAAAACATACCGGGATGAATACATGTATCAACTACATCATCAATTTCCGCAATATGGTTGGAATAAAAATAAAGGCTATGGCACTTTAGTTCACCGAAAGGCAATTGAAGAATTTGGTCTCTGCGATCATCATCGAAAAAGTTTTAAACTACTTCCGGAGCAGCCAGCATTTTTTTGAAAGAATTATCATTCACCCCATTTTCCCAGCCCCTCTCGTATTAAAACAGGTTCTTCTGCCGTACAATCAATAACTGTAGAAGGTATAACCCCGCCAATACCGCCATCCACTACATAGTCAACATCATTCATAAAATTTTCATACATCACTTCAGGATCAGTGTAATCTTCCACCATTTCGCCGGGTAGCGAGGCACTTAAAATTGGTCTGCCTAATTCTTTAATGATAGCCATTGCAATTGCATTGTTGGGAATACGCAGCCCTATAGTATCTTTTTTACTTTGTAATATTTTGGGTACCATTTTACTTGCTTGCAGAATAAAAGTGTAAGGTCCGGGCAAGTAATCTTTTAAAATCCGGTAAGTGGGATTTGAAATAGGTTTTGCAAAATCGCTTAAGTGAGAAAGATCGCTGCATACAAAAGACAGTTGTGCCTTTTTAGGTTCTACATTTTTGATACGGCAAATTCTTTCTACTGCTTTTTGCTGAAGAATATCACAGCCCAGGCCATAGACCGTATCAGTAGGGTAAATAATGATACCGCCTTGCTGCAAGCTTTCTACCACCTGTTTTATCAACCGTGGTTGCGGATTATCTGGATGTATGCGTAATAACATAAATTGGGGTTCGGTTTAAAAATACAGGGTTTTGCTAAAACAAGCTCTTACAAACTCAGTTTTGACTTACAAATCGTAATTTGGCGGCAAATTAAGATACTCCAGTATGCAGTTAAAGCCGGTTCCCACTTTCGATTCGTTAAGCCCTGAGGTTTTCAAAAAGGAATATTATGAACCTGGCCAACCCGTTGTTATCAAAAATCTTGCTAAAGAATGGCCTGCTTATAATAAATGGAATTGGGACTATTTTAAACAATTAGTTGGCGATAAAAAAGTACCGCTTTATAATAACGTAAAAAGCGACGCCTACACACCCATTAATACCGCTGACGATTACAAAACTTTTGGCGAATATATTGACATGATAAAAGCCGGTCCTGCTGCCTGGCGAATTTTTCTCTTTAATATTTTTGACCATGCGCCTCAGCTCATCAATGATTTTAAATGGCCTGAACATATGATGAAAGGCTTTATTAAAAAATACCCGATGCTGTTTACCGGCGGACAAGGCAGCATTACACACATGCACTTTGATATTGATCTGTCACATATTTTACATACACAGTTTAGTGGTAGAAAAAGAGTGCTGATGTTTCCTTTTAAGGAACAACACAAATTGTATCGCAAACCATTTGAAGTATTAAGTCTGGCTGATTTTTCTAAATACTACGAGCAAAACGGCAGTCCTGATTACGAAAAATTTCCGGCGCTGAAACTGGCGGAAGGTTTTGATTTTATTTTAGAACCGGGTGACACTTTATTTATGCCTGCCGGTTACTGGCATCACATGGAATATTTAGACAGTGGTTTTGCTATGAGCTTAAGAGCCCTGCAACCATCTATTGGCGGAAAATTAAAAGGTATGTGGAGCTTGATCGGTATGCGCAATATTGATACGCTGATGAAAAAAACCGTTCCGCAATGGTGGTATAAGAGAAAAGAACGGCAAGTGTATGAGAATGCGGCGAGAGTGCTAGCTGGTGGTTAATTTTTTGTAGGCCACGTCCAAAATTCCTCTATTTCATCTACGGTAATATTTGTCCGTTTAAATATGAGAGCACTGGAAGAGCACTCAAGTATCAAACTTGTATACAAGTATTTTGTGCCATCTTTTAGAATAATTCTTGTGAAGCCATATTCTTGCCATGGTAATTTGTAGCTCCAAGCCAAAGTGTGAATTTCTACCCTGTCAATTTTATTAAATATAATTTTATCAAACTTCTCTTCGCTATAAAATTTAATAGAGCTTTTATTAAAGGCTAAAGACTTCCTTTTATCAAGTTGATAATATTGGAGATGTAGAATTATCCCGGGAATTGTGATCAAACTTATAAATAAAACGAAAATCCAAAAACTACGAATTGCAGAATTAAAGTCAAAATATCCGGTCTTTCTAAAATCGATTATGAATAAAGTAATAAAAAAGATAAGTGGTAAACAAAAATAAATAAGTGTTAGGGCAATCTTAAAAAGATTTGACCTGAATGTCATTTGACTTCTATCCACAAATAAAATATTTTTCGAAAATTTTATTCTTATTGTATCGTCCAAACCTCATTCCCTTTCAGCAGCTTATCCAAATCGGCAGGCTTCCTTGTTTTCGCTTCTTCTAATTGCGCTGCCATTACATCCTCATAGCAAGCCCGGTTGGTTTGATAGAAAACACCAAATGGTCTTGGCAAGTGACCTTCAATTTTAGGGTCATCAAATATGCGGGTTAATATCTGTGCTTTGTAAATATCCTGTTCATCATGTATCCACAGATCATCGGCACTGTGCCCTAGGTTTAAATCAACCACCACTGGTTTAAAGCCATCAAGTTTTATTCCTTTATCGTTCGCAGCACCAAACAGTAATGGCTTGCCTTGTTCTAAGAATAATGTTTCTGTTGGCTTGCTTCCTTTCTCCGTAAATATTTCAAATGCTCCGTCATTAAAGATGTTGCAATTCTGGTAAATCTCTAAGAACGATGCTCCTTTATGCTGATTTGTTCTGATGAGCATTGCTTGTAAATGTTTCGGATCCCTATCCATTGTTCTTGCCACAAATGTTGCGTCAGCTCCTAATGCCAGTGCCAGCGGATTGAACGGATGGTCAATACTTCCCATCGGGGTACTCTTCGTTACTTTCTTTTCTTCTGAAGTAGGAGAATATTGTCCCTTCGTTAATCCATAAATCTGGTTGTTGAACAATAATACATTCACATCAAAATTTCTGCGTAGCAAATGAATGGTATGATTGCCTCCAATACTCAATCCATCACCATCACCCGTTACGATCCACACACTCAACTCAGGTCTGCTGGCTTTTAAACCAGAAGCTACTGCAGTAGCACGGCCATGGATAGAGTGCATACCATAAGTGTTCATATAATAAGGGAACCGGCTGCTGCAACCAATACCGGATATAATTACAATATTTTCCCTGGCAATACCCAGCGTTGGCATTACTTTTTGTACTTGTGCCAGAATGGAGTAGTCGCCACAACCCGGACACCAGCGAACTTCTTGGTCAGTAGCAAAATCTTTGGCGGTAAGGGTTGGAGCTATTGTTTCTGTAGACATCAATTAATAATTAGTAATGAAAAATTAAGAATTATTCCAGTGCAAAATTCACTATTAATTCTTAATTATTCATTTTTAATTCCCTGTAATTCCTCCCAGTACTCAGCCGCCCTTCTTGTATGCGGCACTACAATCGTTCCGCCAACAATATTGGCAACTGCAAATACTTCATATAGCTGCTCGGTAGTAACACCTACTTCATGCGATTTTCCAAGATGGTACTTGATACAATCATCACAACGAAGCACCATACTGGCAACAAGGCCAAGCATTTCTTTTGTTTTTACATCCAAAGCCCCTTCTGCATAGGTATTCGTGTCAAGATTCCAAAGGCGTTTTATTACAAGATTGTCCTTACTAAGAATTACGTCATTCATTTTAGTACGGTAGTCATTGAATTCTTTTACCAGGTTGCTCATTGTATATTTTTTTAATATTCAAATGTAGAAAACATAACCATTTGTCATTTACCAATACGGGAAAGCATTTGAATTCGTACATTCAGCATCCAAACCACTGTTATGCAAAAAATTCTCTCACTCACCTTCACTCTATTCATAGTTTCTTTCCTGGCCGCTCAAAATGGCAAAGAACCGGTGAAAGTAACTGACATGGTGAAAATTAAAACTCCTGGTAATGTAACTATCAGTAAAGATGGAAGCAAAGCAGCTTTTACGATTACTACTATTGAACCCGATGGGGAAAGTAAAACAGAGTATAAATATGTAACGCAGATATGGATGGTGGCAACAGATGGCGCCTCAGCTCCCAAACAATTGACCAGTAAAGAAAATTCTTCGCAACCTGCATTTAGTCCAGATGGCAAACAACTTGCATTCTCAAGATCTGTGGATGGTAAACCTCAAATTTTTTTACTGCCGTTGGATGCTGGCGAAGCAACACAGCTTACAAAATATAAATATGGCGCAAGTAATGCAAAATGGAGCCCTGACGGAAAGCAACTACTTTTTTCAGCAGGCATTTCATTGAAAGAATTGCTGAAGGATTCGCTGCTGAATCCGTGGAAAGAAGTTCCAAAATGGTCGATGGAAAAGCCGGGACTGGAAAATAATCAATACTTAAAATCTACAGCGAAAGCAGACCCTGATGGAAATATAGAAGAGATAAGGGCATATTTAGAAAATAATGCGGCAGATAGAAAAGCAAAAGTTTCAACGAAGTTGAATTTTTTGGATGAAACAGAAATTAATACAGAAATGAGCTTTAACCATTTTTTTATTGTTGATGCGAAACCTGATGCAAAGCCTGTTCTTATTACCAAGGGGTTCTATCGCTACAACACAGCTGACTTTACGCCAGATGGTAAACAATTAATACTTGCCGGAGAAATAGATTCCACCGAACATCCTGACCGTTCATTGGAAGGAGAAATATTTATTGTTGATACAGATGGTCGCAACCTGAAAAAGATATTGGGTGAAAAAGGTAAGAACTATAATAACCCCCGTATTTCCCCCTCTGGAAAGTGGCTTGCATTTCAATATGGCAACACATCCTTTGTAAGTGTTCCTACAATGGCCATAATGCCGCTGAACGGTAAAGCATCTGATATGATTAATATTGTTTTCGACAGGAATAAAGGAAATGTTACCTGGAGTAATGATGAAAAATATATTTACTTCTCTGCTCAAAGTAATGGAGGGCAACCTATTTATCGTTCCGAGATCAGCACAAAGAAAACAGAGCAGCTTACCGATTATAACAGTGGTATTATAAATTTCGATTTGAACGGCAACAAATTGGTGTATGTAAAAACGGAAGTTGTTAACCCATTTGAATTATATCTTGCCGATGCATCTGCAAAAAATCCAAAGCGGGTCAGCAGTTTTAATACAGATTGGATAGCCACAAAAAAATTAAGCATTCCTGAAAAGCATACATTCAAAAATGAAAAGGGAATGGAGATAGAATATTGGGTGATGAAGCCTGCTAACTATGAAGCCGGAAAAAAATATCCACTACTATTAAATATACATGGCGGCCCCGCAGCTATGTGGGGTCCAGGTGAAACAAGTATGTGGCATGAGTTTCAATACTTCTGCAGCAAAGGGTATGGAGTAGTGTATTGCAATCCAAGAGGCAGCGGTGGATATGGTTATGATTTTTTGCGAGGCAATATGAATGACTGGGGAACAGGGCCAAGCAGTGACGTACTAACCTCTTTAAATAAAACTATTACAGAAGGTTGGGCTGATACCTCCAAACTTTTAATAACAGGTGGTTCGTATGCTGGTTATTTGGTTTCATGGATCATTGCACATGATCAGCGTTTTGCAGCTGCCTGTTCACAGCGTGGCGTGTATGACCTGGCTACTTTTTTTGGAGAAGGTAATGCATGGAGATTAGTGCCCAATTATTTTGGTGGCTACCCCTGGGAAGCAGGAACCAAAGCAACGTTGGAAAGAGAGTCGCCGATTAATTATGTACAGAATATAAAAACCCCGTATATCATTTTTCATGGCGATAATGACCGCAGAACAGGTTTTGTACAAAGTGAAATGTTATACAAAAGTTTAAAAGTACTTGGCCGCCCTGTTGAGTATGTTCGTCATCCAGGTGGTACACATGAGCTGACAAGAACCGGAAATAACCGCCAGCGTATAGACCAGATGTTGAGGACATACGAGTTTTTCCAGCGATGGATCAAATAGTTTAATTGTTGATGCTACTTTATTGGATGGAAGTTCGTCTGTTTGAGAGTTCCCGGTTACAAGATGCCCGTCTGGCATGAATTAAAAGTTTTTATACGTAATTGATATATATGCTTCATCAAAAAAAATTAATAGTAGTTGCAAGTATTGCTGCTACAGTTGTAATAAGTATTGCTGCTACAAAAGCTCCTGTTGTAAAAGAGCGAAATTTAAAAATACTACCAAAAGACATCAGCGATGAAAAGCTGGATAGTATTATGAAGACATACAATGTTGCTCTGGGTGTGAAATGTGATTTTTGCCATGTACCCTATAATAAATTGAATTTTGGAATGAAAGATTCCCTGGATTATGCATCAGATACCAATCCTATGAAAGAAGAAGGAAGAAAGATGATGCGGATGACGATCGATATAAACAAGAATTATTTTTATTTTACTAAAGATGTTCGACCTGAATATTTACATGTGGTTCAATGTAAAACTTGCCACCAGGGCCAGCCGTTCCCACCAGAAAATTAATCATCCTTTTTTTTGCAGGCTTTCAACCAATCTTTAACACCAGCTACAATTTTTTTGGCTACCTGTTTATGAAATTCAGGATCGAGAATCTTTTTCTCATCTTCCCTGTTACTTAAGAAAGCTACTTCCACTAAACAATTGGGATACTCAGTGGGGGCACTCAATGCAAAATTGAAGTTACCTACATTACCAAATTCTGCAAGTTCTAGTTCCAGCATACGATCTAAAATAAATTGCGTTAAAGGACGAAAACCAATATGCTTATAATAAGTGCTTACTCCGTTAACACTATCTTTTACCGATGAGTTTAAATGAATGCTTATAAGAAAATCCGGGTCTTCCGCTTTCAGCATTTCCATTCTTTCTTGCATACCAATGGAAATATCAGTCTCTCTTGTCATAAACACAGTGGCGTTCTCTTCCAGTAATTCCTGTTGCAATTCTTTTGCAATCAATAATGTATATTTTTTTTCTGAAATATTAGTCGCAATGCCTGCAGCTCCATTATTACTTCCTCCATGTCCTGCATCTACGGCTATTTTTACTTTTGAAATTTCAAGCTCTGCAGGTTGTCTTTTAACTCTAACGGTTAGTTTCTTTCCTACATAATAAATGCTGTAACCCCAATGTTGTTCGTGGTTTAATTCTATTATCACCCTGTACACATCATCCTCGGTCTGTTCATAATACACATTCTTGATTTCTCTTGCCGAAGTTCGTTGTGTGATCCAGTTGGTATTAGAACTGGCTCCATAAATATCAATCACCAGTTTTGATGGGTTGATCTGTTGAATGCTTCTGTAGGGAAGTTTTTCATCCAGTGTAATAGTGAGATAATCATATTTATCATCGCCAATGGCCAGTAAGCTGGCTGTTAAATAATACGATGCCGCTTTAATAGCACTATCCTTTTTAAAATTATTTTTGGGTAAATAGGCAACATGATTTTTTGATAGCTGTACTTTATAGTTTACAGCTGTGCTGTCCACTACTTTTACTACTATACCCGTATCGAGATAAGAAATTTTAGCTCCCCCGAGCCGGTCGAAGCCAAAACCATATTCCAGATACGGTTGGGAGCCGGTGGTGGTTCCTATTATTGGTTTTGCTACAACAGTTTGAGCAATAGCATTACAACTACAAAAAAACATGATCAAAAAAAGTAATCGTATCATACCAGAAAGATAAATCAAAGTAGAATAGTATAATTTGAATGAGAAAATCAGCAGGTAATATTACTAGTTAGCCTGGAAAATATAGTGTACTTGTTTAGACTATTTAGCAGTCGCATAAAAACCCGTTAACCCCCTTCCGTAATATTACGGAACAGTTTTTCGGTTTTACTGAATTTTAGTATAAACACCTATCATTAAACACTATGTACATATGAATCCCGTTAATATTGCAGTCGGTTTTTATTTGTTTTAAAACCGGCCTTAATCCAAATCCTGAGAAAAACTAACGAGATGACGTGGAATTCT
Source organism: Chitinophagaceae bacterium IBVUCB2 (assembly GCA_002127295.1). Taxonomy (GTDB): domain Bacteria; phylum Bacteroidota; class Bacteroidia; order Chitinophagales; family Chitinophagaceae; genus JJ008. The sequence goes on along the minus strand of NFUV01000001.1, from coordinate 2,190,823 downwards.
ACAATGGGTGTTATATCCTCGCTGGCCTTGCTGTTACCAGTGATACTGGTGCTGAGCTTACGACTGGGCAGGTACAAAACATTTCCTGTTTTAATTACCTATTATTTTTTACTGTTTATTTACAACTTAATGACGGAAGGCTATCTCAAAACAAATGAAGATGTTGTTTTCTTTTGGGGGCTTGGTAATAATCTACTGGATGCACCATTAATGATTTGGTTTCTTAGCTATTTCAGCACTTCACCTGTCTTTACAAAAAAGTTGCGGTTATTGATTGCCATATTTATTGGGTTCGAAATAACTGTGCTGGCTATAAAAGGTATCAATACAGAAGCTATAACGATTATTCTTGGGCCCGGTATTCTTATTGTGCTTTCGCTGGGTCTTTACTTTTTTATTAAACAGGCCAAAATTGCTATTACACATCGTAAAGCAACCGGTAAGGCTTTGATCTGTGCAGCTTTACTTTTTGCTTATGGTTGCTACGGCATTGTTTATCTTATTTACTATGTATTTAAGGCACATATAGAGAATGGAAAGATCAGCGAACAATATGTAGCCGACACTTTTCTTGTATACTTTTTTGTTACTTCACTATCCTCTATATTAATGTGCATTGGGATTGTAGTTGAAAGAAAGCGAATACAAAAATTAAATGAGTTGAAATTAACCCGTAAAGAGCTTTCCAGTATCTACACCAACACAAAAACGGCTGCCCCGTTAAGGACAGCCATGTTAGATTTTGATAAAGACCTTTGGAATTAAAAACAATATTTACCTTCCGCTACCATTTTATCTGCAATCCTTCTTCTCGCATCTTTCACATTGAAAGGTTCTGCTTTGGTAAAACGTTTCAGGCCCATTAAGATCATTCTCAATTCATCGCCATCGGCAAATGAATTCACTGCATCTTTCCCTGCTTTATTTACTTTATCGGCTGCATCAAAAAGATAAGTCCGCATTATATCAAGGTGTAATCCTGAAGCTGCTGCACCTTTCTCTTCCACCATTTTCATTACTCTTAATAATACACTCTCCGCATTAAAGGTTTCAATGGCCATATCAGCAATATTCATCAGCACTTCCTGTTCGCTGTCCAATTTCATCATCAGTTTTTGTACTGCTGCGCCAGATGTCATTAAAATTGCTTTCTTCAAATTCGTAACTAATTTTCTTTCTGCGGCAAAAGGTGCTTCATCTTCGGCACCAAAATCTGGAATGCTCATTAGTTCTTTTTGAACTGCCATTGCCGGTCCCATCAGGTCCAACCTTCCACCCATTGCTCTTTTCAAAGTCATATCCAATGTAAGCAACCGGTTAATTTCATTCGTTCCTTCGTAAATACGATTAATACGACTATCCCGGTAAGCCCTGGAAGCATTATACTCCGCACTAAAACCATTACCGCCATGTACCTGCACGCCTTCATCTACCACATAGTCCAGCACTTCGCTACCATATACTTTTAGCATCGCACATTCTATTGCATACTCTTCAGCCGCACCCAATAATGCTTCATTAAAGGGTTTACCGGCAGCTAGCAGCTCTTCTTCTTTTTGATCTACCCAATTAGCAGTACGATACAATGCCGATTCAGCAACAAATACTTTGATTGCCATTTCCGCCAACTTGTACTTAATAGCACCAAAGTTGGAAATCGGTTGTTTGAACTGTTCTCTTGTTTTTGCATACTGAACTGTATCCGTTACTGACCTTCTTGCACCACCCAAAGCTGCTGCACATAATTTCAAACGGCCAATATTCAAAATATTAAAGGCGATCTTATGTCCCTTACCAACCTCACCCAATAAATTTTCTGCGGGTACTTTGCAATCTTGAAAATATAATTGAACGGTAGAAGAACCTTTAATTCCCATCTTATGTTCTTCCGGACCTTGTGTAAATCCTTCTGTTCCCCTGTCGACAATAAAACCAGTGAATTTGTCACCATCTACTTTTGCAAACACGGTGTAGACTTGTGCAAACCCGCCATTAGTGATCCAGCATTTTTGCCCGTTCAAAATATAAAACTTACCATCATCACTCAACTTGGCAGTTGTCTTTGCACCCAATGCATCGCTACCGCTGTTAGGTTCTGTTAATCCGTATGCACCAGCCCATTCACCCGTAATCAACTTGGGAATATATTTTTCTTTTTGTTGCGGTGTACCAAAATATAAGATCGGCAATGTACCAATTCCGGTATGCGCTGCTACTGCAACAGAAAATGAGTGTCCTGCACCCAGGTATTCGTTTACGATTGTTGACGTCACAAAATCTTTTCCTAATCCACCAAATTCTTCCGGGAAAGAAGTTGATAGTAAACCTTGCTCACCGGCTTTTGATACCAATGATTTCATTAAGCCCGGCTCCAGGTCATCTATGCGATCCAGGTTGGGATATACTTCTGCATCCAAAAACTGGTTGCACATATCACGGATCATTAATTGCTCTTCTCCGAATTGGTCGGCGGTAAATGTTTCAGCGGCTGATGATTCTTTCACCAGCCATTCGCCACCTTTCAATACTGCTTTTGTTGCTGTTTCAGTAGACATAAGAAAAGTTTTAAAGATTTATACGTTATTATTTTTATTCATTTTGAACCAGGCTACACTACTACTATCATCGTCTCTTGCGTCGCACTCTTGTACTTTCTGTTCGCCAGGGAACATAGGCCTCTTATTTCAAATTATCATACACTACCTGCAACACCTCCTTACACACATCAATTTTATCTGGCGGTACAGCTATTAATGCTTCATTCAAAGTTTCATCAGCAATGGCCATTGTTTCTTCCTGTAATTTCAACGCCTGCTTGGTTAAAAAAATAAGATTGATACGACGATCATTTTCCGAAGCCACTCTTTTTACAAGGTTCGCTTTCTCAAGGTTATCAACCAACCTGGTTATACTTGGCTTATCTCTAAAAGTAGCGTTGCACAATTCCTGCTGACTAATGCCTTCCTGTTTCCACAAATGATACAGTACACTCCATTGTTCGATGGTAATATTCAATCCGGCTGCATTAAATTTCTTCTGTAACCGGCGGGCAATGGCAGTGGATGCTTTACCGGTAATAAAGCTGTAGAGTTCTCCTTTCTTGAATTGGTTGTTTGGCATATAGTTGTTTGTGCAACTATCCAAAATTAATAGTATTTTTGAAATAAGCAAGTTTAATTTTCCGTAAAATTCACGGTGTTCAACTATGGATCAGCTATGGCTTACATATAAGAACTCGGTTATTAGCTACTACAGGTTTGGAAACGGGCCGAAGCTAGCAGTCTGCTTTCATGGCTACGGTGAAACAGCTGCTAACTTTGAATTCCTGGCTAAATATGCTGGAAATCAATATAGCTTTTATGCCATTGACCTTCCCTTTCACGGCAAAACTGAATGGAAAGAAGGACTAAATTTTACAATAGGAGACCTCCAAGAAATTACAGAGCAGATTACAGGTAAGCAAAAGGGACTATTTTCCTTAATTGGATTTAGTCTTGGCGGTCGCATGGCTCTTCGTCTCTACGAAGCTATTCCCCAAAAAGTGGAAAGACTTATTCTGCTGGCTGCAGATGGTTTAAAAGTAAATTTCTGGTATTGGCTGGCAACACAAACATGGCTGGGAAATAAATTCTTTGCTTTCACCATGAGAAAGCCCCATTGGTTCTTGGGCTTTTTAAAACTGTTGAACCGGATAAAGCTCATTAATGCCAGCATTTTTAAATTCGTTAATTACTATATCGGTGATGCTGAGGTGCGCCAACTTTTATATGCCAGGTGGACGGCTTTTCGCAACCTGAAACCACATCTCAAAAAAATTAAACAGCAGATAATAATTAATAGAACCCGAACCCGCCTAATTTATGGAAAGCATGACCGCATTATTCTTTCCTCTGTAGGAGAAAAATTTAAAAAAGGTATTGAAGAGTGCTGCACAATTAGTGTAATACATGCCGGCCACCAGGTGTTGCATGAAAAACATGCAGATGAAATACTGCCGGCTTTGCTGCAATGATTAGTTTTGTCGAATTACATGACCCTTCTCTACATCGTTATAGTATTCTTTATTCTTTATAGCCTGCTGATTATTTATTATTGGCGGACATGGAGTTCCATCTCTATATTTAAACCAACAAATGAAACAACACAAATAAAAATCTCCGTTATCATTCCCGCAAGAAACGAAGAAAACAACATCCGAAAATTATTAGAGGCTTTAGATAATCAATCTTATCCAAAAGAACACACTGAAATAATTGTAGTTGATGATCACTCAACAGACAGCACCGCATCTATTGTTCAGCAATTCTCATTTGTAAAGCTGATTCAATTAAAAGAAGATGCTATCAATTCTTATAAAAAGAAAGCAATTGAAACAGGCATTGCTGCTGCTACCAGCGAATTGATTGTTACAACAGATGCTGATTGCTTACCATCAACAAACTGGTTACAAACTATTGCCTCCTTCAAAGAAGAAAAAGAAGCTGGATTTATCGCTGCCCCCGTGGTGATAAATTGTAATTCTTCAGTACTACAAATCTTCCAGGCGATGGATTTTATGGTATTACAAGGAATTACCGGAGCTGTTGTTGCCAACCAAAAAATGTCAATGTGCAATGGTGCTAATCTTGCGTATGATCGAAATGCTTTTTATCAGGTGAATGGCTTTTCAGGTATTGACCATATTGCCTCTGGTGATGATATGCTGCTAATGCATAAAATAGTAAAAGAATACCCTGGCAAAGTGCATTACCTGAAATCAAAAGAAGCTATTGTAAGTACGGAACCCATGTACACCTGGAAATCATTTTTTACTCAGCGCATACGCTGGGCCAGCAAAGCCAGTGTGTATAATGATAAAAGAATTTTACCTGTACTCTTACTCGTTTATCTTATAAACCTTTCTTTCGCCGTATTACTAGTTGCTGGTTTTTGGAGCACACAATATTGGTTATACGCTGCCATTCTATGGGTTGCAAAAACATTGGTCGAATTACCTTTTTTTATCAGCGTATCCAACTTCTTTGAAAAGCAGTGGGCTGTTAAACTGTTTTTCTTTTTCCAGCCTTTGCATATTTTTTATACAATTATTTCCGGCCTGTTTGGCCAATTTGGTAAATATGAATGGAAAGGAAGAAAGGTGAGTTAAAAGAATATCAACTCTTTTCTCTTTTACACTCTTAGCTTATCTTTCCGGCATGTCTCAATCTCAATCATTCCAGGCGGCAGCATGGCGACGCCTAAAAAAAAACAAAGGCGCTGTTTTTGGATTGATCATTATTATAGTGGCAGTACTGATTGCCATCTTCGCTTATTTTATTGCACCAGACTCCTCTCCTTATTCCAATAGAATAATCGTTGAAATCGATGGTAAAAAACCCGGCTTTAAACAAGATTTTATTAAAGTGCGAAAAGATAAAGATGTTGCAGAGACTGGTTTTTTCCAGCAGCTGGTGAATGGCAAAGAAGATGCTTATTATTATATTCCTGTTACAACTTATGAACAAAAGGCAGATAGCATGATCGTTCAAAAATATATTGATGAAGGTGTGACAGAACGACAAGCCTATCACCGATCACAGTTACATGAGAAAGTAATTGCTCAATTGAAATTTCCCATAGGCACCGATAAATATGGCAGGGATATTTTAAGCCGCATCATTGTTGGCACAAGAGTAAGTTTAAGTGTAGGACTAATTACTGTTATCATTTCGTTGAGCATCGGATTAATACTCGGTTCGTTAGCGGGTTACTTTCGGGGAAGAATAGATGATGTGATCATGTGGTTCATCAATGTTATCTGGAGCATTCCTACTTTACTGCTTGTTTTTGCGATTACATTAGCATTAGGGAAGGGTTTTTGGCAAGTCTTTATCGCCGTAGGATTAACCATGTGGGTTAACGTTGCAAGATTAGTAAGAGGCCAGGTATTAGGGGTGCGGGAGTTAGAATATGTAGAAGCATCAAAAGCATTAGGCTATTCAAATTTCAGAATTATTGTTCGTCATATCTGGCCCAATATCATGGGACCAGTCATGGTTATTGCAGCCAGTAATTTCGCTTCCGCCATTGTTATTGAAGCTGGTTTAAGCTTTTTAGGCATTGGTGTACAGCCTCCGCAACCAAGTTGGGGCTTAATGATAAAAGAGAATTACAATTTCATCATCACACAAAATCCCATGCTGGCATTAGCTCCCGGCTTCGCCATTATGTTACTCGTACTTGCTTTTAATTTATTGGGAAATGGTTTAAGAGATGCGTTGAATGTAAGAGGAAGAATTTAATTTCTTTGTTGTATTTATATCAATAACTACCAGCATAGACAAACACAAAAAGAAAAGACTACCCACTTTGTCTGTTTCAATTAAGTCACTGAGAAAATTAACCGTCATGATCATTGCCAGCACAACACCGGTAACAAGAGCTGCTGTTCTATAAAACTCATCTTTAACCCGATCATATAAATATTGTGAATAATAAAATAGGGCTCCAAGCAGCAGCAGGAAAAAAATCAATCCCGGAATTCCCTGTTCAATTGTGATGAGTAAAAAATAATTATGTACCGTTGATCGTTCAGGATTATCACTTACCCATGTTTTATATGCCGGCACTGCATATCCTTTATAGTTATCATAAAACGTATTAGGCCCATAACCAGTAAGCCAGTTATCTTTTATCATTCTAACTCCTGCAATCCATCGATAAAAACGTTCTGCAGTAGAAACATCGTTTAATTTATAGGTAGATACCAGGTGCTCACCAAAGTTCTTATGAAAGATGGTTGTTTTATAATCATGTGCATACAGCAGGTAGCGATCCTCTTTTTTTATCCAAAAAAAGAATCCAATAGCAATAAGTATGGCCACAATGTATGAATAGAAGAGTAGTTTCTTTTTGATGAGCCCCAACGAAATAGCTGCTACCGCTAATGCCAGCCATGCCCCTCTTGCATACGAATAAAATAAAGCAATCAATGTAAGTGCAATTGCCGCTGCAAGAAATAGTTTCTGGTTTTTGGTAGTAGCAAAACGATAAAAAGCAAACAATACCGGCACTATACAAACCAGCATTGCCGAATAATTAACATGGTTTCTAAAAAAAGGACTAACGGCTTCGTTTATGGTTGCAAAACTGAATCCCTCCCGGTAATGACGGGCTAAAGAAATTAAAGTAACAACCAGCATGGAAGTAACTAAAACAACCGATGCAGTTATAATGTTCCTTTTCTCTTTGAATACGATTAATGGTGCTAATACAAATGCACCGATATACCAACCTTTTGCCAGCAAGTATTTTATTGAAATGCCCGGATTGCTTGAAAATGCTACAGACAGAAAACTCCAAGAGATAACAACAAGAAGTAAAATAATAACAGGGTGTTGTAAAACATTTTTATTGATTGCTTTTGGGAAATACAGCCAATACGCAAAGAATAGCAGCGATGTGAGCAACATTAAAAACTCATCCGGAATATCCGTCCCCAATTCGGGAGAAAAATTATACTCAAATGAAAAAGGCAGCGTAGCCAATAACAAAAAGAAAACGATTTTCGTATGTTGCCATCCTGCATAAAAAACCAATACTGCAAATGGCGCAGCGATAATGAAATATTCTTCCGTAATGACAGCTGCAGCAAGAAAGGAAATAAACAATGCGGCCAATACAGCAAACAGGTAACCAGATTTGTTTACAGCGCCTGTCACTGGTTAGAGGTTTTTCTTCTTTGTAGTACTAAAGCGGCAAGCAAAGCAAACAGAAAACTCAGCATTCCGGTTGCAATCATTACCTGGATTCTTCTTGGCCTATCCGGCCAGTTAGAGGATTTTGCCTGTTCTACTATTATTATTGATGGCGGTTTACTATCTACCATCAGCTGGTATTCACCAATCAGCTTTTCATATTCTTCAATCCGTTTTAAAAACTCTGGTCTTTTTTCAGGAGACATCAAAGAGCTATCAATTTGCATTTGCAATTTTGCTTTCCCTTTCATCAACCCATTCAATGCAGATTCATTTCCTGCACTTTGCAAATTTTGATGAATGGATTGCAGTTCATTCATTATAGTATTGGCTAATTGGGGGGCCAGATTATTATCCGTATCCCATACTTTTACTTTTAATTCGCCATACTCACTCTTCATTACTTTAGTATTCTTTTTTAGCCGGGAAGCCGCTTTTCTTCTTGCGGCCTCTCCTTTTTCAGAAGTTTTATAGTGATCAAACAAATTAAACTGATCTGTAACGGCCAAATAAACCGTATCGAGTTTCGCAGTACCCAATATCATATCCAAATCATCAGGGGTGCCAAGTGCTGAATACAAAGCCTGCACATTCTCATTAAATATTTTCGATCTGTCTGCTGCAAAAGAGCTGGCCGGCACTGCTGTGGCAACAGAAAGATATTGCTGCGGTTTCAAAAAAGTAATAACTCCCACTGTGAGCAAAGAAAACACTACAACAGCAAGAATCTGTTTCCACCAATTTTGTATAAGGCTAAATATATCCGGCATTGAATTAAGTTAACTATTTTTTTGTTGAATCAGGCTTCGCCACTCATTCGGGTTAATTAATTTGAAAAGAATAGTGGTTGTTATTAATACTACTATTACTGCGCCAGCTAAAACCATCCATTCATTAACTCCTGTCCGGCCTGCCAGGTAATAAAAACCGCAAAGCAATGCTGCAATAGAAGTATAGATTAACAGGGAAGATAAGTGCATTTTTATTCCGGCCTTTTTTTGTACGTATAGCATCGTTGAAATACCACAAAATGCCTGGCTTATAATAGCGGTCATAGCACATCCCTTAGCCCCATGAACTGGTATCAACAACAGGTTCAATACAATATTCAATAGTACAGAAAGCAAAACAATGTAACAAAACTGTACAATTTGTCCATTGGCTGTGAGTACTGTTCCATAAACCTGCAGTAAAGAATAGCCGATCAATGCCGGTAAGCACCATTTCAAAACAGCTATGCCATCTGCATTGGAATTATGATATAATAATTGTTGTATCCACGGAGCGAGGAAGATGGTGGTCGTACTAACGAAAATCGCAATTATCAGTAACAGGTGGCGACTGTTTAATACTACTTCATCGATCTTTTTGTCTTCACCGGATTGGCGGGCAATAAAAGGCAATAAAAAAGAGGCGAGTAAATAACCGATCATATTAGCTGCATCCAATAAACGATAAGCTCCTGCATAAATACCTGCCTCATAAGCTCCGTTGGGGTGTAGTCGTTCTAATAAAAAAGCATCGAGCCTGTTATGAACCGACATCAATAAAATAATAATTCCAAAGGGCAGCGCTACCCGTATTAAGTTTTTATTTGGTAACGCTTTTGAATTAAAAGAAAGCTGCACACCTTTTTTATTGATAAGTGTAAGCACAGTTAAAAGTGCCAATGCTGTACATGTAATTTGTATCCATAAAAATTTATGAATAGTTATAATACCCGTAACGGCAGGAAATAATAAAAAGCTTCCGCAGATAAAGATCATGAGCAATTTATCAATTATGGAAAGCCAGGCATCCGTTTTAAACCATTGATGCGCTGTAACAATGCTTCTAAAGAAAATAAATAAAGAGGTAAGGATTTGTATTAGAATAACAGCAATAAGAATACTCCATTGTTTTACCCCTAAAAAATAAGCGGTAGCAAATACAATAACTGCATACAAAAAAGAAAAAAATAGTTTGATGATAATAAAAGTTCCGGCATTATCTATATAACTATTTCGATTAGCTGCTAACTGGCGATTAAAAAAAGCAGTGAGACCCCAATCGAGCAAAAAACTAAATACGATAGTGAAATTGAGCAATGAAAAATAAACACCGTAAGTTTCTGTACCAACAACATTTTGGACTTGCCTGTCGATACCAAAGATCCATAGCGGCTTGATGATTATATTTAGTATAATCAGCAGCCCGAGTGAAGAGTAAAACTTAGACAACTCTTTCATTACATTCTAAGAAAGTGTTTAAATTATTTAGAGCCGACGAATCTGCGGTTCATGAGCGAACAGAAAGTACAAGTGTGCGACGCAAGGGACGATGCCATGAAAAACCAAAGCTGGCTACATCACTTTTACATTCCGGCTAAAACTTTCGTCGAGTGATATAAAAGTTTCTGTTCGTTCAATGCCTTTTATTTTTTGTAACTGATCATGTAGCACAAACCGAAGTTGCGTAATATCCTTACAAACTATTTCAGCAAACATGCTGTAGTTGCCGGTTGTATAATTCAATCGCACTATCTCCGGAATTTTTTGAAGATCTTTTGCTACCGTATCATACAACGAACTTTCTTTGAGGTAAATGCCTATGAAGGCGATAACATCATATCCTAGTTGTTTTAAATCTGCCTTCAACCGTGTACCTTTAACCACTCCTGCCTCTTGTAGTTTTTTGATACGAACATGAATGGTGCCACCGGAAACAAATAGTTTTTTTCCGAGATCGGCGTAAGAAATTTCTGCATTCTCCATCATGTGGTGAATGATCTGAAGATCGAGATTATCAAGATTTAATTTGGCTGCCATTTTGTGAATTGATTTTAGAAATTATTCATAATAATTGTCAAATATTTGAATAATTTCTATACTTTCAAAATATTTATTAGAAAATTTGGAATGAAAAGCTTTTGAAGCCTATATTTGTGTCATCAACAACGCCGAAAGGCACCAGTTCTTGATAATACTGTGGGGTGATGAAATTGCGAAAGCATGGCAGACATACCCTCTTGTCTCGGGGGTGGGGAAAACAGGATAAACGTAGCATAGAGCCGTTTTGATAGCAATATCAAAGCGACCGGGGTCGACCACCGAACTTTGTACTACAGCTAACTGCCCCGTGGAGGTTCGAACCCTCCCCCTACAGCACTTTGAAAGGCCTCCGAAATTTCGGAGGCCTTTTTTTGTCTATATAAGAGTCTTTTTGTGAATTATTACCTTGCAGTCAGTTTCGGATTTATTTTTTCAGCCAAAATAATTGTACCATGAAAATAATCGCAACTATTCTAATTGCAGTTATCGCTTTGTCTGCTAATTCCCAGGACCAGACTGTAAAAGCTTTGCAGGCAGAATCTGGTAAATCAGTAAAAAAAGATCCTGCAGATACCAGTAAAAAAAATTGGAAAAGGGGTGGCATTTATAGTCTTAATGTTTCGCAAGCCTCCCTGACTAACTGGGCAGCTGGTGGAGATGAATTTTCCCTCGCCGTAAATTCATTGTTAAGCATGTATGCCTTTTATCAAAAAGATAAACATAGCTGGGACAATACATTTGATTTTAACCTCGGTTATGTAAAATCCACCAGCATCGGCGGAAGAAAAAATGACGACCGTTTTGATCTCTTATCCAAATATGGCTACGCATTAACCTCCAAACTCAATCTTGCAGGTTTGGTCAATCTTCGTTCGCAATTTTTTAAAGGATATACATTTGATAACAATGTTAAATCGCTTTCCTCTAATTTTCTGGCGCCGGGTTATTTATTAGTGAGTGCAGGTCTTGATTATAAACCAATCAAAGAACTTTCTATTTTCATTTCACCACTAACTGCCCGTTGGGTAATTGTAAGAGATACCGCCTTATCCAACAAAGGTGCCTATGGAGTTACACCCGGTCAAAAATCTAACCTGGAGATCGGTGCTTTTGCTTCTATCAATTACATGAAAGAAATCTCTAAGAACATTACCTATAAAGCCAGACTTGATCTGTTCTCCAACTACAGAAGAAACCCACAGAATGTCGACTTATTTATGTCAAACATCCTCAATGTAAAATTGTCGAAAGTATTATCTGCCACCTGGGGAGTGGATCTTATTTATGATGATGATGTTAAATTATTCGGTCCTAACAGAACTTCTCCGGCCTTACAAGTAAAATCATTAGTAGGTATTGGATTGCTGGTTAAATTCTAAGCAATCGTTTGATATATTTTTAATTGCTATAAAATACTGCTCCTGTTATAGGAGCAGTATTTTTTTATACTAACATTCATTAGCCATCCTTCATTTTAACAATCCTTATAAAATAAAATAGTTCGCTTCTCTATTTACACTGTCCTATATATTTGCACAAGTCCACTATCCGCTATAAAAACTTTTCTGTTTCTCTGCTTCTCTTATAAGCAGTATCCATATCACTACCGAAACCGAACAACTTAGTTATGAAAAAAATACCAGGTCTTTTTCTTTTGCTTGCCAGTTATCAATTGGTGTTTTCACAAGATGCAATTATTAAAAAGTTGCAAGTCGAATCTTTGCGAACAATTAAAAAGGATATTCCGGATAGTGCCTGGAAAAAATGGAAAGCAGGTGCGTTGTATAATATAAATGTTGGACAAAGTAGTCTTAGTAATTGGGCTGCCGGTGGCGATGATTTTTCATTGACCATTTCAACTTCACTTAACCTGCATGGTTTTTATAAAAAAAATAAACAAAGCTGGGATAATACCCTTGATATAAACTTTGGCTATGTAAACACTACCAGTCTCGGCAGTCGCAAAAATGATGATCGTTTTGATTTTGTTTCCAAGTATGGTTATTCATTAGATAAACATTTGAATCTTGCATCGCTTGTAAATTTTCGTTCGCAATTTTTTAAAGGCTATACTTACCAGGACAGTAAAAAAAGTTTTGCTTCCGCATTGCTTTCTCCTGCTTATGTGGTTACCAGTCTCGGTGTAGATTACAAGGCCGGTAATCATCTTTCCATTTTTGTTTCACCCGTTACCTCCCGATGGATAATTGTAAAAGATGATAGTCTTGCTGCCCGAGGTGAGTATGGATTAGCACCGGGTACACATAGTCTCAACCATCTTGGTGCATTTGCCACTATCAATTATCAAAAAGCATTCAACAAGCATGTGTCGTATAGAGGAAGAATTGATATTTTTTCGAACTATAAAAAAGATCCATTGAATGCAGATCTATACATGACCAATTCTCTTTCTGCCAAATTTGCCAAATTCCTGGCCTTTAGCTGGAATGTGGATATGATCTATGATGATGATGTAAAAGTTTTTGGTAAAGAGAAATCATCGCCTGCTTTGCAATTAAAATCCATCATCGGTGTTGGATTACAGGTTAAGATATAACCCACAAATTATTGGATTAACATCATTAACGCAGATTTTTTACAGAACTTATAAACCCATCTGTATTACTACTGGCATCTTGGTTGCGTCGCACTCTTGTGTGTTCAGTTCGCTACTCCGCAAGTTGCAAGTCTCTCCCTGTATCCTTCAGCCCTTTTATGGCAATATTCCCTGAAGCGTATTTATCTTTGTTGCGTATGGGGCAAAAAAAATTAATACGGTTTGAAGAGTTATTGAGTTTCAAAAATGTATTGCAGTATCCAAAAGATATTAATGGCAAATGGAATGAATTCTTCGGCAACACAAATCCAATAACATTGGAGCTAGCCTGCGGCAAAGGCGAATATGCTGTTGGACTTGGCCAACTTTATCCGAACAGGAATTTTATTGGTGTTGATCTAAAGGGAAACCGCATTTGGGTAGGGGCTAAAAAAGCGTTGCAAAATAATTTAAACAATGTTGGATTTCTTAGAACGAAAATAGACCAGGTAGCAGAGTATTTCAATCCGAATGAAGTAGCTGAGATCTGGATAACCTTTCCTGATCCGCAATTGCGCATGTCGAAAGCTAAAAAAAGATTGACGCATCCAAAATTTTTGCGGTTGTACCAACAATTTCTTGTTCCCGGTGGTTTAATACATTTAAAAACGGACAGTCCTGATCTTTATAAATTTACAAAGCAAGTAATTGATCTATATAATTGCCCTATGTTAAAAGATAGCGACAATATATACCAGGAAGAAGCGGTAAGTGATGAACTGAAAATTAAAACGCATTATGAATCTCTTGATATAGCCGCCAGCAATCGTATTCACTATCTGTGTTTTTCAATCCCTGTTTCGCTGGCCGGCAAAGAGAAAGATGCAGAATTAAAACAATTGGTACAAGAACATGAAAGAGTTGATTGAAGGGGATGATTATTACATTAACCCTGCGGGCTACGTGGTGCTTACAGAAAAGTTCCATTTAGACAAGGGATATTGCTGTGGTAATGGCTGTCTTCACTGTCCTTTCCACTATGAAAATGTGCCGGAGCCCCGCCGGACGGAGTTACTTGAGAAAAAAGTATAATTTCAATAATGGCTACTAAAAAAAAATCATCGGTTAAATTAAAAACAGTACGACCATCCGGGAAAACTGAAAATAATTTCTTTGAGCTGGTGTTTGAAGTAGCCCGTCAAATTCCAAAAGGCAGGGTAACTTCCTATGGTGCCATTGCAGCTTGTTTAGGTGCAAAATCATCATCCAGAATGGTTGGCTGGGCCATGAATGGGGCAGGAAGAGTAAAACCGAAAGTACCTGCCCACCGTGTTGTTAACCGTCTTGGAATATTAAGTGGTAAACATCACTTTTCTCCACCCGGTCTGATGGAAAAATTGCTAAAGAAAGAGGGAATTAAAGTAATAAATGACCAGGTGCAGGATTTTAAAAATGTATTCTGGGATCCATCCGCAAACCTGGAGTAATAATTCTCTTTCTTGCAAAAAAAGAGAGCACCATAGAAATGGTGCTCTGTAACCAAAACCAACCGGAGTGTACCGGCCAATTATGTATATGATTGCAAACGCTATGCCGCGGCTGCATGGGAATTAGAATACCAGAAGCTCTTTTTAGAGCTATGATAAATAGTTCTTAAAAAACCAATAAGCTTCCTATTATTAAGTACCTTTTTACTCTTCAACAGCCACAATTTTACTTTTTATCTATGAACTGGTTTATTATACTAACACTGCTATATATCCTGCTGATAATTTTTATATGCATCCGGATTCTCTTAGCTACCCAGTATGCTGGTAAAGCGCTGGCCTATATAATGTTTGCTATTTTTATTCCGGTGATAGGAGCCGGATTCTATCTTCTTTTTGGTGTTAATTACTGGAAAAAAAAGCGATATAATAAAAAATCAAAGCTGAATAGCCGGGTACTGCAAGATTTAAAAAAAGGAATTGTGCAATTTGACAGCACCGCTATTACCCATGTTGATGAATCTGTGCAACAACATTCTGAATTAGCTTCCATGCTTGTCCGGGACCTTGGTAGCCCTCTTACCAAAAACAACTCCATTAAACTATTGAAGAATGGAGAAGAAAAGTTTCCAGAACTGTTGGAGGCCATCAAAAATGCCACTCATCATATCCACATCGAGTACTACATATATGAATATGATACTATCGGTACTGAAATCATTGAGTTATTAATTCAAAAAGCTAAAGAAGGGGTTGAAGTCCGGCTTATCTATGACGACTTTGGAAGTCCTGCAATAAAAAAATCTACAGAAAAAAGAATGCATGAGGCCGGTGCCCAGGTACACCCATTTCATAAGATCAGGTTCTATTTGTTTGCTAATCGCATTAACTATCGTAATCACCGGAAAATTGTTGTGATTGATGGGCATACTGCATTTGTAGGAGGCATAAATGTCTCGGATAAATATGTAAATAATGGTAAGAACAAATTATACTGGAGAGACACCCATATTCGTATTGATGGCCCCGCAGTGTATTACCTCCAATATCTTTTTATTACAGATTGGGAATTTTGTTGCAGTAATTCGCTAAAAACGGAAGATATATATTTTAAAATCCCTCCTTCAACAGCACAAAATAGTTATGTACAGATAGCAGCCAGTGGGCCTGATTCAATTTTACCTTCTGTTCTTTATTCCATTTTGCAGGCGATATACCTGGCCAAGAAAGAGATTTTGATCACTACCCCCTATTTTATACCAGGTGATAGTATTATGGATGCATTAAGTGTGGCTGCATTAAGTGGCTTATCTGTAAAATTGTTAGTGCCAGGTATCAGTGATTCCAGAATAGTTAACGCTGCTTCCAAATCATACTACAATAAATTACTGGAAGCCGGCGTGGAAGTTTACCTCTATCAGAAAGGTTTTGTCCATGCTAAAACAATGGTTACAGATTCCATGCTTACTTTATTAGGTACTGCTAATATGGATTACAGAAGTTTTGAACTCAATTTTGAAGTGAATGCACTTATATATGATAAAGAAGTGGCCGAGGATATGCGCAAAACTTTTTTTGAAGATCTGAAAGACGCTAAAAAAATTGACAAGGATGAATGGTTATCCCGCCCATGGTATGTGCAGCTACCTGAAAAAATTGCCCGTTTATTTTCTCCTGTATTATAAATTAGTTTCCTTTAATTCTTTTAATAAAGGAATTAAAGGTTTTCTTATTCCAATTAGCAAAGCGTCCCCGCTGTACTACCAATGTGTTATCCATTTCTGGTTGCAAATAAAAGTAAAATGCAAATCGTTGCTGGGGGTCATCCCATCCTGTTATCTGCCCAAAACGAAGGTCATTGAACAATAGAGTATCGGCGTGTTTTTCTACGGTGTAATATCGCTGAGAGAATTTTATGAGTTTATCCGCTTCTTCCCTATCAGGTAATAAGTTAAGTAACCGTTCATTCTTCGGAGAATAAGTAAGTTGATTATTTAATTTTCTATCAAAAACAGATACATAACCTGTATAAAATCCGCTATCCATTTCAGCAGTAACAAACCAAAGCCAGTTTTGTAAAGGTGCTGGTGTAGTAAATATTCTTTTTGGAATTATTTGCTGATAAGCAAGCACTTTTTCTACCCTCTTATTGATAATGATCTTATTGATCACTGTATAGCCTAGATATATCAAACAGGAAAAAAGTCCTGCCCTCCACCAAAATCGTCGAACATTTTTTCCATGCTTTATTACTAGTAACATTACTAATGCCAGCCCGGGAACAATAGAGAAGAATGGATCTGCAACAAAGATGGTGTCAAAAGAAACCCGCTGGCTGCTGAAGGGTTCATACCAACCCACACCATAATTATTAAATGCATCTAAAAAAATATGTAAAGCAGAGATGATCAAGAAAAAAATTACCCACTTTGCAAATGAAATTTCTGCCTGCTTTAAAAAAAATCTGGCCACAAAAGCCAGTACGGGGCTTATTAAAAAAACAAAAAGAATGGAATGTGTAAATCCCCGGTGAGCATGCAGGTTATCTGCAGTGCTGAGCCATAGGGCCGCAGTGAAATCTATATCCGGCAAACTGTGAGCTATTACACCTGCCAGCATTGCTTTTCGTCCCAGTTGACGTCCGGCAAAAGCTTCCCCCATGCAAGCACCGAGGGCAATATGTGTAATAGTGTCCAGTTAAGAGGTTTTAAAAAAATATTACTGCCCGCCTTACCGCATTGGCCTGTAATCTTATTTTTTCCTTCGCAAAATAAACCATCCTATTATAAATACAACGATAAAAACGAGAAAGAAAGCCCACCACATTCCAGCTTTAAATATCGTTTCGATTGCTGAGCAACCGGATAAGAAAGTGACGAGCATAAAGAGTGCAAAAATCTGAATACTTTTAAGCATATCGGTTAAGTTTAAATTTTAAGTTTCAATACTAATGCTGTGCCGTTTTTAAGGTCTGGGTTTTTATATTGTATAGTTAAATAACAAAGCCAGCACAAATCAGATAGTGCTGGCTTTGAGAATGCATATTCAATTATTCCACTTCGCTTTCAGTTAATAAAACAGCTGATGCAGTTACTGCTGTAAGTTTTTCATCTGCTGCTTTTTCTTCCTCCAGGGTTTCTCGTAGCAACCCTGCTGCTTCGGTATATCCCAGGATTTCTGCGTATGTTGCCAATGTTCCATAAGAAGCAATTTCATAATGCTCCACTTTTTGACCTGCTGCTATGATTCCTGCATCCATCATTACTCCCGGTTCGCTATCTTTCATTATTTCTTCACCTTCTTTTATTAACCCTTCCATTGCTTCACATTTTTTTGCTACAGGTTTTGCATCAATACTTGCAAATACTTCTTCTAATCTTGTAACCTGAACTTCGGTTTCTGCAAGATGTCCTTCAAGAGCTTGTACTAACTCAGAAGACGAAGCATTCTTTACCATTTTAGGCAGGGCCTTTAGCAGATTTTTTTCTGCCCAATAAAGATCTTTGATACCATCTTCAAAAAGTTTGTGTAAGTCATCATGGCTTGCACTTGTTGTAGTTTCACTTTTTGTTGATTGTTTACCGTTTGATTTTGTGTTGCTTTTCATATTGATTTTATTTTATTTTTTATAAAATGTATTCAACACAAAAAAGCAAGTTATATGCCGGGACATAATAAGCACAAGTATCACTAATTTTCGGGAAACTGCTTCCCCATTATGTAGTAATCGGGATTTATGCTTTTTGATTATTCTCTTCGAAGTATCTTATTTTATTGTACAAGGTTTTTCTGTCAATATTCAGTCGGGCGGCCGCTTTAGTTTTATTAAACTTTACTTCCTTTAAAACTTCCATGATAGCCTGGTACTCTGCATGAGAAGCTGCATCTTTTAATCCTGTAGGATGGCCAACTGTATTAGTAGATAAATCTGCATGTTCATTTTGCGATACTGAAGTATGACTGATCTTCTCCGGTACTCCGCCAATGATTTCCCATGGTAATACATTACTGGTAACTTTTCCAGCGGAAGAAAGCAATGCGGCTCTTCGGATAACATTTCTGAATTCTCTTAAATTTCCAGGCCAGCTATAATTCAAAAACAATTGCATGGACTCATCATCAAATCCATCTAACTGCTTGCCTAGTTCTTCACAAGCCCTCGCTAAGAAAAACTCGGAGAATGGAATAATATCTTCCTGCCGCATACGAAGTGGAGGGATCGTAATAGAAAATTCATTAAAACGATGATACAGGTCTTCTCTGAATTTTCCTTTTCTATATGCTTCCTGCAAATTTTCATTTGATGCAACAATAACCCGAACATCTGTAGTCTGGTCTTTATTACTTCCTACTCTTTTAAATTTTCTCTCCTGCACTACTCTTAGCAATGTAGCCTGCACATCTAATGGCAAATTCACTACTTCATCCAAAAAAAGAGTTCCTCCATTTGCTGCCTCAAAAAAACCTTCTTTATCAGCCAATGCACCGGTAAAAGATCCTTTTACATGTCCAAACAACTCACTGGCAGCCAATTCACGGGAAAGAGTACCACAATCCACTGCCATAAATGGCTTGTCCTTTCTGTTACTGCTTTGATGGATCGTTTTTGCAATCACTTCCTTACCTGTTCCGCTTTCTCCATAGAGAATAACACTGTAAGGCGTTGGTGCTACAAGCTCCACTTGTTTATACATTTCAGCAGTACGGGGCGCACCTCCCACAAGATATTCTTCATTCAAAGAAACGTTTTTGGATGCTATTCTTGAACTACCAGCCTCTTTCCTGGGTGCTGTTCCATCAGTAGATGCAAGGCCTTTGTTAATGACACTGATAACTTCTTCCGGGATCAACGGCTTAGTTATATAATCAAAGGCGCCCTGCCGCATAACCTCTACCGCCATTTTAATATCCGAATAACCGGTTATGATTATTACGAGTGCGGAAGGATTTATTTCTCTGATGCCATTTAAAACTTTTACGCCATCCATATCGCCCAGGCGAAAATCACAAAGCACTACATCAAAACTTTCTTCTTTGAATTTTGTTAGTCCTTTATTCCCGGAATATGCCGTATCCGTTGCAAAGCCTTTACGTTGCAGGAAATGACTAAGCAATTTGCACATATCCATGTCATCGTCAATAATCAGGATTTTTTTCATTTTCAGAGTGTTGAGTTGGTGGTAATTATAATTATAAAATTAAAGTAGACATTTCACGACATAACGAGCAATTATATACCCTTTAATTGTCCCAAGATTGAGATAATAACAAAGAGAATGCCTGAAATAGGTGATTATGACCATAAAAATTGCTTGGCAAATATTTTGCAGGTTACATAGAAATTGTAAATTGAAGTGAGAGAGAGTAATATAAATGGCACTATGACGTCCCCGGTTAAAATTCTTATTGTTGATGACGAGGTTGATATTTGCTACTTTTTAAGCCGCAACCTGACAAGACGAAACTTTGGTGTATCCTATGTGCATACGCTGGAAGACGCTGAAAATCAGTTGCAGCAAGAGAAACCAACGATTGTATTGTTAGACAATCACCTTCCCGATGGTTTTGGTATTAACTATATTACAAAGATCAAAAGCAAATATCCTGAAACAAAAATTATCATGACTACAGCCCATGACAGTCCGCAGGATAGATCGAAAGCTTACGGGAACGGGGTAGATTTTTTCCTTTCCAAGCCTTTTACAATTACGGAGGTTAATAAAGTTATTGATGTAATGCTGGAAACATCTCAGGATTGACCCCCTTTTTCTACGCATTGAGGATTTATCTCCACAATCGTTTTAATGGATTTATGCAAAATTCAGCCTTATAATAAAGTTGGTCCCCTGGTTCACCTTACTGCTAACATTGATATCACCTTTGTGATTTAGTATTATATTTTGGGTATTCGTTAATCCAAGTCCATTACCTGTTTGTTTGCTTGTAAAATAAGGTTCGAAAATTTTAGAAAGTGAATCTTCGTCCATTCCTGGCCCATTGTCACTGATCGATATTTTACACTTGCCTTCTTCTTCTTTTGTTTCAATCACCAATTTACTCCCTGCTCTTCCCTCCATTGCTTCTAATGCATTAATGATAATATTCAGCAGGGCAATCTTCAGGCGTTCCTTATCAACTGATACATTCTTTATATTCTGGCTATAGTTTCTAATTATTTCTACATTGATCAACTTGATTCTATCTTCAGCCTGTACTAATGTTTCATCCAGCAGCTCGTTAATAGAGATTTTATTAAACGATAGTTCTGAAAACTTAGTAGAATTTAGCAAATCGGAAATAAGCTGGTTAATACGATAACTGTTTCTTCCAATCATTTCAAATAAGAAATTTGTATTTTCTTCCGGTACTCGTATTTCCCCTTTAAGCTGATCCACTGCCAGGTTAATATTTGTTAGCGGATTTCTTACTTCATGTGCTATAGTTCTTGCCATACGTCCCGTAGCTGCAAACTTCTCCTGACTCCGCATCTGTATTAACTCCTCATTAGCTTTGTGAAGGTCAGCGATCCGATTTTTGAGTTCTGCTTCATAAGTAATAATTTTCTTTTCTGCTTCTCGCCGGGCCTTGCTTTCTTTTGTATGAGTAATAAATCCAAAAACCACAATTATAACGGCCACTGTAATGGTAGAAATAATAATACTATTTAAGGTCCGAAAGTTATGGGAAAGTAATTTGTTTCTTCCGGTAAGCAAATCCGTTTCCTGTTTCTTCATTAAACCGATCAGGTTTCTTACATCATCCATTATTCTTTTTCCCTTTACCTGCTGTATAAAAATTGTATCAACAATTATTTTACGATTCCGGTTATAAATATCAATGTTGGATTGCAAGATATTATATCGCTCATTTAGTTTCTCCTTTAATTCAATTAACCTGTTTTGCTGTAATTCATTATCACTAGTTTGCTCTTTAACAATATTAAACATGGAGTCTATAGATTTATTACTCCCTATATAAGGCTGAAGAAAAGAACTGTCATGATTAATTAAATATCCCCTTACCCCTGTTTCTGCATCTTTGACTGTAGAAAACAAATTTTCTAATATCGAAATAACTTTATGGGTATGTGCTACCCTGGCAGACTGGCGAATAAGTTGTCTGTTAGCGTATAAGGTAATCAGGCAGGCAATCAACAAAAAAACAAAGCCCGTCAGGTATCCTTTTTTAATTCTACTATCATTCTTAATTTTTTCTAACGTATACTTCATAGTAAACTCTATCAATCAAATCAAAATTCTGTTTATCAGCGATAGGGGAAAAACAACTCCACGTCGCTATTCTTTATAATCAACATGCTGCTTATTAATAACTTTTGCAGCAACCATCCAAGAGGCAATATCCTAACCTCCAAAATCTGGTACAAAATAATGTTCGGCAATTTAGAAATATTCGCCAATTCATGGCAACCAACTTTTTATAGTAAAAAGTAACAATTTCTTGCCCTGCACTTCTTAAGAATTTCTGATTTTGAATTGATGAAAGCATGGGTATGCTAAAAAAATAATGGCCCTGTAAATTCTTAGTCAGGCTTAATTTAGGTAACGCCGAAGTGTCCAGGCCATGGTTTCATGCTCTCTTAGTAAATCGGTCAGAAAATCAGCAGTGCCTGCATCATTGTATTTTTCATCGCAGTCATCTATGTTTTTTCGAAGCTGAACAATGATCGCTTCATGGTCTTTTAATAATTCTTTTATCATTTCTTTTTGAACAGGATATTTTCCCGGTGATTCTTTTAATGAACTGTGTTGTAAAAACTCCTGCATTGTTCCTGGGGTGTTTGCACCAAGTTTATTTATTCTTTCGGCTACTTCATCAATAGATTTTTCCATTTTTTTATAATGTTCCTCAAATAGTTCATGCAGTTCCATAAAACTATTACCGGAAACATTCCAATGAAATTTCCTTGTTTTGGTATAGAGCACAACTCCATCTGATAATACACCCGTTAACAGGGTATTTACGGATGCTAGGTTTTTTACTGAGAGGCCAATAGCTGGTTTCATGATTTTGATTTTGATTTTGAAAGATTACACCATTAAAACAAGTTTGACTCCAACTTAAATATCTCATTATTTACTGATACAGTTCCCCGTACTGTTGCATAAAATCCCCGCTTTCCGATCTTTTCTAAGTTTAAATTAAGCATTTTTTTTCTGGCATAGGATTTTCAATATCCCTATCGTCAACGGATTTATTAATCTTTAAAACCACAACCTATGCTACGCTGGACAATCACATTCTTAGTAGTTGCGTTAATCGCCGCATTGTTTGGATTCGGTGGAATTGCTGCGGGAGCAGCAGGAATTGCTAAGATCTTATTCTTTATTTTCCTTATACTTTTTGTTCTGTCATTGTTATTTGGAAAATCGTTTGGAAAGACAGACGTATAAAAAAAGGGCAATGTTGAAAAAAACATATCCAGCATTGCCCTTATTTTTCATTTATCAGTAATAAAAATGTGTGTGATATGAAAAAGATGCTTTTTATAGCAAGTTTAATAGCTATTACAATTTGGATTGCCGGGGTATTTTTTCTGAATACCGGAAGATTTATTCATTTTTTCCTGGCATTGTCAGCACTTCTTTATATCCGATCACTAATGGCTCCTTCAACTGCCAAATGGAAAGAGCTATTTATTAATAAATAATTTCTTTATCTGGTAATATATTTTTTTAATACTTAAAATTAATTTTTATGAGTAAAACAATGTTAGGTTTTTTAGCCGGTGCAGCAGTTGGTGCTTTAGCAGGTATACTTTTAGCACCCGATAAGGGTTCTGAAACCCGTAAAAAAATTGCCACTAAGGCAAACGATATTAAAGGTTCAGTTCAAAGCACTGTTAGTGATCTTGTTGATAGTGTAAAAGAAACTTATGGTAACGTAAGAGGGCATGCAGAAGATTTGAAAGATGATGCTACAGCTAAAATGAATGCGGCAAGAAAAGATGTGGTGAAAGATGTGAAGAATTCATTTTCTTGATTCTATTAACTTTATCCGATAGGAGCTAAAACTACTCTATTATGCATACCGCAGTTGAACATATTGAACAAATTGTTTCCAAAGCCGGTGACCTGGCGGAAACAAAAATGGAGATCTGGAAATTAAAAGCTGCAGGTAAAATATCCGAAACAGTATCGTCGCTTATTTCTTTAATAGCAATAATTGTATTGGCAGCCGCCTCACTGATCATATTAAGTTTTGGTGCTGCCTTTTGGATTGGTAAAGAATTAGACAATACGAGTTACGGATTTTTTATAGTGGGTGGGTTTTATGCTCTTATCGGCCTATTGGTTTATTTTTTCCGGAAAGATCTGATCAAAGAACCGTTGAGTAATCTTATTGCTGATAAAATTTCTAAATAAAATATATGAAGCGGCCTTCTTCCATCGAGAATTTAGAAATCCGGATTAAACAACTGGAACGTCAATATGAAGAGCAAGTGGCTGACATTAAACTGTCTGCTTCCGGACTTGTTGAGAGTGTTTCTCCAATGCAAATATTAAAAAGTACGCTAAGAACCGTAGTGAATACGCCTGGACTAAAAGGAAATTTAGTTGATACGGCCGTAGGACTGGGTGCTGGTTTTCTTGGCAAAAAATTATTAGTTAATAAGTCAGGCGGTATTTTCAGAAAACTTACTGGCTCTGCGCTACAATTAATACTTACCAATTTTGTAAGTAAGAAATTAAATCAGGTAAGAGACGATAATTCCCAAGCTTAACTCTTTCTCCATCGTTTATTATTTATATTTGGTATAACAAAGCCCGATATCGGTTTTTGTATCCTGAAAAGTTTACCTGATGAATATTACCTTTAATAACAGGGTTAAACAAATATTGCTGCTTGGGCTCCTTATTCTACTGATTTGGGTATCAGTAAAAGAATTATTTATTTGCCTTCCGGGTTTGCTTGGCGCTGTGACTTTATATATCTTAAGCCGGGCCAATTATTTTCAACTTATTTATAAAAATAAATGGAGAAAGGGCAGAGCCGCTGGTCTCTTCATTATTTATTATCTTATTCTGCTTGGGTTGCCTGTTTTTTTAGCAACAACACTAATAAGCCCAAAAATAAATGCTTTTCTAAATGACCCTACTGCTATGATTGGCAGTGTTAAAGCAGCTGTATTACAAGTGCAGCAAAAAATTGGGTTTGAGTTTGTTACAGAAAAATCCTTAAACGGTTCTCTTGAAAAAATAACCGAAATTCTCCCCTCCCTTCTGAATAGTACCGCCAACCTGATTACCAATCTGGCCATCATGTTGTTTTTTCTTTACTATATGCTTTATTATGGTAAAGAGATGGAAAGAACATTATTCCGTATCATTCCTCTAAAGGATGATAATACCACTATGCTTGCGTCAGAAACAAAAAGAGTAGTAAAGGCAAATGCACTTGGCATTCCATTAATATCCATCATTCAAGGTCTTACTGCCACTTTAGGCTATTTTATTTTTGGGGTAAACGAGTGGGCTCTGTGGGGTTTTCTAACTGGAGTGTTTGCATTCTTTCCGGTAGTAGGTACAATGCTGGTGTGGGTTCCGTTGGTTGTCTATACCTATGTAAGTGGGAATAATGGCATGGCTATCGGATTGGGTTTATATAGTATTATAGTTACCGGTAATGTGGATTATATATCCAGGATCACAATTATGCGAAAATTGGGTGATGTTCATCCTGTCATCACCGTTCTTGGAGTTATTATTGGCTTGGGACTTTTTGGCTTTATCGGTCTTGTATTTGGTCCACTCTTAGTGAGCTATATAATTCTTTTGTTCAAAATATACATGAACGAATTTGTTGACCCCCTCGCTGAAGAATACAATCTTTCAGAAACAAGTATTGTTGCTACCGAAGAACAAAGCAATACTGATAAGCAGAGTGATTAAGTGTAATAAGGACTGATCATCCAGTATACTACCACCCCTGTAACGGCAACATAAAACCATATAGGCCAGGTAATGCGTACTAATTTTTTATGCTTATCATATTCTCCGGTAAGACCCCGGTAAGCAGAAAAAAGAATAAAGGGTAGAATGATCCCCGCTAAAGGAATATGTGTAAATAGAATTATGTAGTAAATGGTCTTTTCAGTTCCTTCTCCACCAAATTTTGTTTCTCCCGCAAATAAGTGATGACAGATATAACTAAGCAGGAAAAAAACTGATAAGAACATCGCCGACAACATTATATTACGATGGAGCTTATAATTTTTTGCTTTTACCGTTAGCAACGCTGCAATCAACAACACTGCAACGCAAGAGTTTATAATTGCATTGACCTTTGCAAACAAGTGTACATCAAAGCCAAGATCAACATTTAATTTAACCCGGCTTAAAATTACTACTGCGGTAAAAACAATCGCTGAAAATATAAAAATCAGGGTCTTTGCTTTTTTATCATTTTTTTTCCAGGCAGCTTGTAGCATTTTCTATGATTTTTTTCTAAAGAAGAATAATAACAGTCCTACACCCAATATGGCCAGTAAAAAAGCGACTGCCATTATCTGTAGTTTGCCATCAAAAAAACTTTTGGATTTGGGATCTTTTTCCATCGTTAGCAAAACAAGGTCTTTTGATAACTTTTTTAATGCCATGGAATCCAAACCATGATAATAACCCCTCACATGCCTATTAGTATCTATTAAAACAAAATGATCCGTATGAACGAAATCGGTGTCAATACCTTTTCCATCTTCAGCCGGTATCTTTAACTCATTTATAATAAGATTGTAAATTTCTTTTTTATCCCCCGTAAGAAGCCACCACTGGTCTGGATTAATTTGAAACTTATCAGCCCAGAATTTCAACCGTTCTACCGAATCTCTTTCCGGATCAATGCTGAATGAAAGAAAATGTACTTTCTTATTTGTCCTGTCGCCTACCCTTTGGCCATTATGAATTGATTCTGCCAACCGCTTCATGTTTTTTGTCAGGCTGGGACAAATGGTAGGGCAGCGGGTAAAAAAGAAATCGGCAATAATAATTTTACCCTGTAAACTATCCAAGGTAATTTTTTTTCCTTCCTGGTTGAGTAACGAAAAATTGGCTACCTGGTGCCATACAGTATCTGTTGTTCGCTTCCCTTTTTTAGTACTTGCTACTACAGAATCTGGTAAATAATGAGAGGGCATTGCTACTGCATTTTCGCTTTTTCTTTTTACAATAAAGTAAGCAACTAATGGAAGCAGCAAAGCCAGCAACACCGCATACAACGCTTTCTTGTTCACAATTATAGATTTAAGCCCTTCTGTATAAGATAAAAACTTTCGGATTTTATCTCTCCCTCTCTTTTCAATCGGAGGCAGGAGGGTATTATTTAAAAGTAAAAACCATTAAACCCTGCTTGTTAACAAGCACCCGGTTTAATGGTTTGGTTTACGTAAAAATCACTTTATTCTTTTCCGCTCTTCTCTGCGGGTTTTTCTCCAGGCTTTTCTGCTGAATGGTGAGGAGCCGGAGTTGTTGTTTCTTTGA
Source organism: Chitinophagaceae bacterium IBVUCB2 (assembly GCA_002127295.1). Lineage (GTDB taxonomy): Bacteria > Bacteroidota > Bacteroidia > Chitinophagales > Chitinophagaceae > JJ008. Next base: position 2,163,757 of record NFUV01000001.1, on the reverse strand, counting down.
AATGCAGATCGTATTTGTTTCTAAGGTTTTTGTACGAGTTACCATCTGCAATAAATGCAATGATGAACCATACAAAAAGTAATAATGGCACTACGATCGTCATGATCATATTCCTGATCTCATCTCCAAGGTGCATAAAAACAGAAACGATATAATAAGCTTTTGCGATAGTAAGTATACAAACAACACCTTTGAACATCAATACCAGCAATGCATTCGGGCTATCGCCTTTATGAATATTATAGATCAATAAACCTATCGCCAATTCTATAATGGTGATGACAGATAAAAGGATCGTTGTTTTCTTTACCCGTCTCTTAAATTCTGCATCATCTGAATGATGATGAAAACTTACTTCAGGGTATGCTGCTGAAGGTGAAATATCTTTCGTTGGATCGTAATGATTACTCATAATCTATATAGCTTCAAAATATTATTAAATAAGATAAAAACAAAGGAATACGAATACCCACACCAGGTCTACAAAGTGCCAGTATAATCCTGCTTTTTCTATCATCAGGTAATGGCCTCTGTTTGCAAATACATTTTTCTGCGTCATGATCAGCATTACTATATTGATGATAACACCTGAAAAAACGTGGAATCCATGGAAACCAGTAATACCATAGAAGTAACCGCCAAAAGCCACAGGTCCTTTTTCACGGATATGTGCATGTGCTACATCTACCATGCCGGACAGCTGTGCATTCGACATTTTCTCTAATGCTTCTATTGAAGTTGCAGTACCTTCTTTTGGAAATTCATGCGCCAGGTGCACCAGTGTTTCATGTGAGGTAGTATTTAATGCAGCTGTAAGTGCTGTATTATCCTCTACTATATTACCCCATGGATTTCCGGTCATGGTTTGTCCGATCATCTCAATTTTTCCATCCACCAATACGGCATGTTCGCCGGTAATAAGGTGATGCCACTCCCAGGCCTGGCATCCTAAGAATGCAAGACCACCTAAGATCGTCCACCACATCCATTTAATAACGCCTTTCTTATCTCCTTTGTGTCCCGCATGTACGGCCAACACCATCGTTACTGAACTCACAATAAGGATAAATGTCATCACACTCACAAACGCCAATGGCAAATTTGCATGTCCTGCACCCGGAAATGCATTGAAGACTACGTTGGGATCAGGCCAGAAATTCTGGCTGAATCGAATAGACCCGTAGGATATAAGGAATGCTCCAAATGTAAATGCATCACTCATCAAAAAGTACCACATCATCAGTTTGCCATACTCCAGGTTGAAGGGGCTTTTACCGCCGCTCCACCATTTGGTCTGATGTACTGTTCCTGTTGTAGCCATGTTTATAAAATTCCTAATTAAAAAAATTAAATTCTCTGTTTCTCAACCTCGGTCTCTACCCGCCGATTATTAAAAAGAACACCAATAAATATATCCAAAGAAAATCTACAAAATGCCAATATACTGCTGCCACTTCTATCGGTACTGAGCTATACAATTTTGTTTTCCCAACAAATGCCTTAATGAACATTACTAATAAAGTAATGATACCACCCACCACATGTATCGCATGCAATCCGAATATTACATATAAAAATTGCCCAGCACCAGAACCCTTAAAAGTTATTCCCTGTGCCCACAGATCCTGGAAGCCAAACCACTGCAAAACCACAAACGCAACTCCCAGTAATAATGTAATACCCATCATCGACCGGTATTTATTCATTTCCCGGTTCTTAAAAAAACCCAATGCCACCTGAAATGTTATACTGCTAATTAAAATAACTGCAGTAGAAATATAAAACGCTTTTGGCAAATCCACCGACTTCCAGCCAGTTTGATTGCTTTTCACAATAAATGCACTCGTCAATCCGGCAAACATCATGACAATACTGCCTATTGCCACCCACAGCGTAAACTTGTGTGGATGCATTTTCTTTTGTTGTTCTAAACTCACAGTGCTCATATATCAAATTCAAAAATCAAAATTAAAAAGCCAAAACCCACACAATTATACCAGACTCCCCTTTTTACTTTTGAATTTTTACTTTTTAGTTATTAAACCTTACTTAATAATAGTGCTAACATCACCACCGGCAAATACATATAACTTCCAAACATCACCTGCCTTGCCGAACCAACATCCATCTTTTTATACAACGTCACACATCTGCCAATCATAAATAAATTTGCCAATCCTATCAACACCAAGCTTATTATTCCCTGTGTATCATCGTAGCTGCACATTCCTATAAAATAAGGAGCCAGCGTAACAGGTATTAATAACAGCGAATACATGATCGTTTGCAACGCTGTAAATTTTGTTGGACCTTTATCTGCCGGCAACAACTTAAAACCTGCTGTTGAATAATCCTTGTGTGCCACCCAGGCAATAGCCCAAAAATGGGGAAACTGCCAAAAGAATTGAAACGCAAATAGTACCCAACCACCAGTGCCCAAATTATTATCTCCCGCTGCCCAACCGATCAAACAAGGTAAAGCTCCCGGCACAGCACCTACTAATACCGCTATTGAATTTACTTTCTTCAATGGCGTATAAATAAATGCATACAGGAACAAACTAAACGCTGCTAATCCTGCTGCCAGCCAGTTAAAATAATTACCGAGTATAAAAACACCCAATGCTCCGGTTACGATGGAAAAAATCCATCCTTCCGTAACACTCATGCGGCCTGAAGCTACCGGACGACTTGCTGTACGTTTCATCATCGCATCCGTATCTTTTTCAACCACCTGGTTTATGGCATTGGCACTGCCTGTTACCAACATCCCACCTGCAAAGAGCAATAGTATCATCGTCCATCGGTTCCTCACATAATCATCCGAACCCTGCGTCAGCAAAAAACTAATTACACTGCTGAACACCACCATGATACTCAGCGAAGGCTTCATTAACTGTAAATAGTCCTTGATCTTCTTCATTCAGCCACCGCTATATTTAAGAACATAAATTTTATGTTCCCATCTTCATTACTACTATCAACCCGGTTGCGTCGCACTCTTGTACTTCCTTTTCTTTACTCAGCATTTGCGACTACCTCACTTTTAATTCTCTATTTCCTTTCTCTTAGTGTTTGCTCTCATTCTCTCCTATCGGCTCCGTCTGTGGAATAAATTCTCTTCCATCTTTACCATAATCATACGCCCAACGGTGTACTTCAGGAATTTCGCCATCCCAGTTACCGTGGCCAGGACGAAGAGGTGTAGTCCATTCCAAAGTGTTTGCACCCCATGGATTTGGATTGGTTACTTTTCTTCCTTTAAAAATTGAATAGAAGAAATTAAATACAAACATCAACTGTACTGCAAATACTATAATAGAAACGATAGTTATCATTTTATCCAACTCGGGAAAATCATTGAATGATACCCATCCTCTTTTATCTAAATAACGGCGTGGAATACCAGCAAGACCCTGGTAATGCATTGGCCAGAAAATCAGGTAAGATCCGATCATAGTTACCCAGAAATGGATATACCCTAATGTGCTGTTTAAATAACGTCCAAACATTTTCGGGAACCAATGATAAATACCGGCAAACATTCCAAACATAGAAGCTACACCCATTACAATATGGAAGTGTGCAACCACAAACATGGTATCATGCAAATGAATATCAATAGTTGAGTTACCCAGGAAGATACCTGTTAAACCTCCTGAGATAAATAAGCTTACAAAGCCAATTGCAAACAATGTTGCAGGTGTAAAGCGAATATTTCCTCTCCACAATGTCGTTAGCCAGTTAAATACTTTGATGGCCGAAGGCACCGCAATCAATAGCGTAAGTAATACGAATATGGAACCCAGGAATGGATTCAATCCTGTTACAAACATGTGGTGAGCCCAAACCAGGAAGGCAAGAATTGTAATAGCGAACAAGGAACCTAACATCGCCATATAACCAAAGATTGGTTTGCGGCTGTTTACCGAAAGTATCTCTGACACCATTCCCATGGCCGGTAACAAGATGATATAAACTTCGGGGTGACCCAGGAACCAGAATAAGTGCTGGAACAAAATGGCGCTACCACCTTCGTTCGCTAATATTTCACCATTTACAACTATATCACTCAGGTAAAAACTTGTACCAAGGTTACGGTCGAACAACAATAATATTAAACCAGATAACAATACCGGGAACGATAATACTCCTAATACAGCAGTAAAGAACAATGCCCAGATAGTTAACGGCATTCTTGTCATACTCATACCTTTTGTACGAAGGTTAAGTATGGTAGAAATATAATTCAAACCACCAAGTAGTGAAGACACCACGAATAAAGCCATACTCACAATCCACAAATCCATACCGAGTTTAGAACCGGATGATGCTTGTCCCAGTGCACTCAGCGGCGGATACACTGTCCAACCTCCGGATGCAGGACCTGTTGAAATAAACAATGATGAAATCATTACCACACTGGCTAAGAAAAAGAACCAGTAAGAAAGCATATTCAAAAATGGAGAAGCCATATCTCTTGCTCCAATCTGTAATGGAATTAAAAAGTTAGCGAAGGTTCCGCTCAATCCGGCTGTCAATACAAAGAATACCAACACCGTACCGTGCATGGTAATTAATGCATAATAAAATTCTGGTTGTATCTGTCCGCCTTTTGCCCAGTTACCAAAAAATGTTTCTAGTATCGGGAAGCTTTGGCCAGGATATCCTAATTGCAAACGAAATAGTACAGAAAATAAACCACCAACGATAGCCCAAATAATACCTGTTATTAAAAACTGTTTGGCAATGGTTTTGTGATCCATGCTAAAGATGTACTTAGAAACAAATGTTTCTTTATGATGGCCGTGTGAATGAGCATCATGATGCTCCACATGTGCTGCTCCGTGTTGTACATTTATTGCTTCGCTCATATTCTTTTGTTTTGCCTCCGTTCCGTGAAAGGAGGATTTCAAATTCTTTTATTTTTCAATTGCCGCTATCGGCATTAATTACTATTAACAACAGCTGCAACAGGTTGTTTGGTTGCTGTGTCAGCTTTTGCTTTTGGATCTTTACCGGGATTGGCTACGAAATATTGTGGTTTCTTCTGTGCCATCCAGGCATCAAACTCTTCCTGTGTTTCTACCACAATCACACCTCTCATACTCCAGTGACCTTGTCCGCACATTTGGTCGCAAGAAATTTCATAGGTAAAGTTGGGTTTACCTGTCTTCTCCGCCATTTCTTTAGTTGTAAACCGTGGAGTAAACCACATGGTAGTTGGAGTGCCTGGTACGGCATCCATTTTCATTCTGAAATGTGCAAGACCCACATCATGTATTACATCTTTTGCGCCGATAACTAATTTCACTGGCTTGTTTACAACAAGGTGCATTTCCTGCTCCATAAAGATATCATCATGATTGGCCTGGTCTTCCCAAAGCTGGCCAGCTGGATTGTTATTAGCAGGGTCAACTTTTTTAAAGTATTTTTTTCCAAGTATGCCATCTTTTCCCGGATAACGAAACTCCCAGCCAAATTGCTTACCAGTTACTTCTACTATCATAGAATCTTTTGGAGCATCGCCGGTAATTTTAAACCAATAGAATAATCCAAATCCTACCAATATTGTCAATGCAATTGCAGGTATTACTGTCCAGATCAACTCTAATTTGTTGTTGTGAGGATAGAAGAATGCTTTTCTTTTATCAGACTCCTGGTATTTGAAAGAGAACCAGAATAAAGCTACCTGAGTAATTACGAATACAATACCCGTCAGCGCAATGGTGATATAAAGCATTCTGTCAATCAATACTCCATGATCTGATGCCGCTTCACCCAATATTTTCCCTTTCAGTTGTTCGTTGCAATAATACACCCCTATCAATCCGATGATCAGGAATGCCAATAGCATAAAAGCATTCACCTTATTGGTTTGCTTCCTGGCTCTTTCTTCACCACGTAATACGGCCACATATTCACTGGCTTTGGCTATCTGAAAAGTTATCAGAAAACCCAATCCTAAAATTGCAACTATGAAAAATGTTTGCATAACCTATAATTCAGTTTTTCTATCTTATTTACTTGTCAACTTTTATTCTTGTCAAATCTTAAGTGTGGTGTATTACACTTTCCTTTATAAACGGATGATTCTTTGCAAGCAATGGCGACTTACTTAATGCCCTGCCTGTTAAAAACATGATCAACCCTACAAATCCTAACGCCACCCCGAAATCCCACAACATCATTGGCACTTTATCTTTTTGATGACCCGGGAACACCATTTGGAAGAAATCCAGCCAGTGACCGAAAATGATCAGCAATGCCATAAACGTAACCGTAGTATAATTCCTCTTCGCACCTCTTCTCATTAGTATTAACAACGGAGCAAGAAAATTGATGATAAACATTAGCCAAAATATTCCGCTATAGATACCCTGTGCCCTTGGTTTGAAATAAGTTGTTTCCTCTGGAATGTTCGCATACCAGATCAACATGAACTGGGAGAACCACAAATAGGTCCAGAACACAGAGAAGGCGAACATGAACTTACCCAGGTCATGTAAATGCTCTTCGTTGGTCAACTCCAGGTAATTATTGTTTTTAAGAAAAACAACAAATAAAGTAATCAATGCCACCCCGGCTACAAATGTGCTGGCGAATGTGTACCAACTGTACATGGTGCTGTACCAGTGTGCATCAATACTCATCAACCACAGCCATGGAATAGAAGACATAACCGTTAAAGAGAAAACGATAATATAAACGGCGGCCCAAACTGTATTTTTCCAGATGTATTTTTTACTTTCTTCAACATTCAATGGTGTTTCATCTATACTGCGGGATAATTTTCTCATCTTCCACCCAAGCAGCGACCAAAGAACAATAGTTGCTACCGTCATGAAAGCAAAGAAACCCTTGTTCAAAAATCCAGCTTTAAAACTCAGAATTTTATCGTGTTTTACATGCTCTGTATCTGTCCAGTGAAAAATTTCATGATTGCCACCAAAGCAAATCAACAAAAGAATAACGCCGCAAATAGTTCCTACTACCGGCACACAAGCAGAAATGGCTTCTGTCACACGACGAAAAGACATTTGCCAGCCGCCCCATGCTAATGTGGTTGCGCAGATAAAAAACATAGCTGCATTAACCACCAATAAAAAGTAAACGCTGTTTTGCAGCAACGATCCCCAGAAACGGGCTTGTGCAATCGGATCCTCTTTAGAACCATGTGTGGCATATAAACCAACAATGGTCAGCAAGCCAATTACCATAAGGGTAAAGGCTATCATATTGAATCTTTTTGGTACTACGTAATTTTCCCGGATTGTCATCAGTGTTCGTTTATTGTTTCTTCAAACTATTTTTTAGGCATCGCAGCAGTTGCTGTATCTGCAGCAGGTTTTGCAGCACTGGCTGTTCCTTGCTTTGATTTTATATATGCTACTACTTCCCAACGTTGCTTTGTCGTTAACTGAGAGGCATAGCTCCCCATACTATTTCTTCCATAAGTCACTGAATGGAACATGGTTCCCTCTGACATATTTGCCGTAATTGGATCAGTGATAAGGTTTCTTGGCGCAGCGGGATAAGGACCATCACCACCATTCCATAATGGACCATTGCCATCAAGTTTGGCTCCGTGACAAATACCACAGTTAATCAAGTATAGCCGCTCTGCTTCCTTCATATCGATACTATCTGCGCTAAAAGGATTTTTATTAGCAGCTGATGCTGCATAGCCGGTTGAATCATTTTTCAAAGTATAGCCAGCTGCATCGCCTCTTGCTATTGTTCCTGCCACGGGCATAGAAGTATAATTAATTCCTTTTTCTTTCAGGTTTTCCGTAGAAGAATAGGTTTCATAGGCACGGCTATACGCCATATCTGGCATATAAGCTCTTCCCTCACTGCGACGGGTTTTGTTACAGCTAATCAAGACAGCCATTAACGCCACACATCCTGTTATAGTCCAAATTTTTTTCATCCTCTTTTATTTAAATCCCAAATAAAAATTTCAAATTCCAACTTCTTCTCCAACACACTTATTCAACATAATCTTTCAAAAAAGATCAATGAGCTGCTTCAGCTTTTCTTTCAAAACGTTTGGTGTCTTTATCGTATCGGCCAAGCCACCAACCTGTTTCTTTGTATTGTACCTGCACATCTTGTCCGCCGATGCTCTGTAAAAAACTCATCGCTTCCGCATCGTTGGTTTTATCTGTACACTCCAACACTAATACAAAGGTATCATCGGTAGAACGAAGGTTGAAATGGTCTTTTCTTACAAATGGAGCCAATTGACACAGGTAACAAAATGTAAGCACCATGCCCACTGCAGCGAATAATACCGTCAACTCAAACGTAATTGGTATCCACGCAGGCAATGCGAAAAATGGTTTACCTCCAAAGTTTATCTGCCAGTCAACCGTTAATGCCCAGGTAATAAAACCTACCGCTGTTGCTGTTCCGGTAATTGCATAAATAAATCCTGCAGTGTGAAGGCTGGTATCTCTGAGACCCATTGCTTTATCTAATCCATGGATAGGGAATGGTGTAAACACCTCATGAATTTTGTAACCTCCACGGCGCACTTTCTTTACGGCAGGAAATAAAACCGCCTCATCATAAAAATTACCCGTTATAAATTTTTGTACCGCCATTGTTTAGCTTTTAGCTATGAGTTTCGGGCTGCGAGCAAGAAACTCTAAAATCGTTATGTGCTTATCTAATTAACCGGCTTGTAGCTCGCAGCTATTAGCTCGTTTCTATTTACTTAGTGATCATGCGCCTGCTTTTCAGCAAACACAATAGTGTCTTCTTTTTCTACTACATCCATCTTCTCTTTATAATTATCTCCGCTTCGCTTCAATATGTGTTTAATCTCTGCAATTGCAATAACCGGGAAGAATTTAGAGAAGAGGAAGTAACAGGTAAAGAATAACCCGAAAGTTCCCATGTAAAATCCAACTTCCCAGATAGTAGGTGTGTAGTAAGTACTCCATGCACTTGGCAGGTAGTCTCTGTAAACCGATGTTACGATGATCACAAAACGTTCGAACCACATACCAATATTTACAAGGATTGACATGAAGAAAGTAACCACCAGGTTTGTTCTCATTTTCTTAAACCAGAAGATCTGTGGCGACAATACGTTACATCCCATCATGATCCAGTAACTCCAACCGTAAGGACTGTTAAGATTCAAACGGTTTTCGAAGAAGGCAAAATTCTCATAATCCACAGCCGAATACCAGGCCATGAACAACTCGGTGAGATAAGCAATACCAACAATAGAACCTGTCAGTACAATTACCTTATTCATCACATTGATGTGTTCGATAGTAATGTATTCTTCAAGACCCAATACTTTTCTTGTTACCACCAATAGTGTTTGCACCATGGCGAAACCAGAGAAGATGGCACCCGCAACGAAGTAAGGCGGGAATATGGTGGTATGCCAACCCGGAACAACCGAGGTAGCGAAGTCGAAGGATACAATAGTGTGTACTGACAATACAAGCGGCGTACTTAAGCCTGCTAACACTAATGAAAGTGCTTCATGCCTTTGCCAGTGTTTTGTGCTACCCGTCCAGCCAAATGCTGCTACACCATAAAATGCTTTTCTCCATTTCTTTTTTGCCCTGTCACGAAGTGTAGCTAAGTCAGGTAACAAACCGGAATACCAGAATAAAAGGGAAACGGTGAAATAAGTTGAGATCGCAAATACGTCCCAAAGCAATGGTGAGTTAAAGTTCACCCATAGCGGACCTCTTGTATTTGGATAAGGCAATACAAAGAATGCATTCCACACACGACCCATGTGCCAGATAGGAAACTGGCCCGCACACATCACCGCAAAAATAGTCATCGCTTCCGCAGCACGGTTTACACCGGTTCTCCAACCCTGGCGGAATAATAATAAGATAGCTGAGATCAATGTTCCGGCGTGACCAATACCAACCCACCATACGAAGTTGGTAATGTCCCAACCCCAGCCGATGGTTTTATTCAGGTTCCACTGTCCCGTACCATAAATAACCTCTACTGTTACAGAGAGAATACCAAACGCAAGAAACAACACCGAAATAATAAATCCTATCCACCAAAGTTTGGATGGTCTTGCTTCTACAGGACGGCAAATATCTTCCGTAACCTGGTGATAATCTTTATCCCCTTCTACCAGTGCTGGTCTTACCTGTGATTCGTATCTGAGTAATGACATAATTTGATTTAGCTTTTAGCTGTTATTGGTTTTGGCAAATACCAGCTTATATTTTTTAATCAACTTCGTTCTTAATGACTTGGTTCTGCTTTAGGTACTGATGGCAATGTGCTGTCCGCTTTATGTTCTTCTGTTTTATGCTCAGCGCCGGTTGCAGCATGTTCTTCACCATGTTCACCACCCCAATGGGTATCTATTTCATCTGTGTTCCTGATCTTCGCCAGGTAAGTAACATTCGGCAACACATGTAATTGCTCCAGCACATGGAAACCACGTTGTGTATTTGCTGCTCTTACTTTTGAAATAGAACTTTCTTTATCATGAGAGTTACCAAATACAATCGCATCCGCAGCGCAAGCTGTTTGACAAGCTGTTTTGGCTTCATCACCTTTCATTGGGCGATTCTCTTTTTTCGCATCCAATTTAGCAGCTTGTAATTTCTGTACACAGAAAGAACATTTTTCAATCACACCTCTTGAACGAACGGTAACATCAGGGTTCAATACCATTCTCGTTAAGTCATCATTCATCTGGAAAACAACCGGATCCAGTTTACCTACTAACTGCTGATCCTGGTTATCAGGGAAACTATCTGCACCTGTATAATCCGACCAGTTAAAGCGACGTACTTTAAACGGACAGTTATTAGCGCAATATCTTGTACCGATACAACGGTTATAGGTCATTTGGTTCAATCCTTCTGCACTATGGTTAGTTGCAGCCACCGGACAAACGTTCTCGCAAGGCGCATTATCACAATGCTGACACATCATTGGTTGGAAAACCACACCTTTTAAATTGTCTGGATTTTCTTTATCGCTGATGAAGTAGCGGTCAATACGTAACCAGTGCATATCGTGGTAACGCAACACTTCGCTTTTACCAACAACCGGTACGTTGTTTTCTGCATGACAAGCCACTACGCAAGCACCACAACCAAAGCATGCATTCATGTCAATGCTCATTCCCCATTTAATACCCGGCTGATCATGCTGCGGATATAAGGTGGCCTGGCGGAAATCATCGTTCGCATTTTTATAAAAAGCTTCTTTCAAATGTTGTTTCCATTCCGGAATAACATTAGGATGCTTTTTAAAAGAAGCCAATGTTGTTTCTCTTACTACTTCTTCACGGTCTTCGTAAGAGTTATGTATTTGTGTTTGTGCAATTTTTTCTTTTCTCTTCAGGTTTTCAATAGCAACGCCTGTTGCATAGCTGTCAACAGTTGTTCCATTGTAAGAGGTAAACGGATATGCATTTTTACCAGCGCCGGAAGCTGTTTTTCCCATGCCATCATTTCTTCCGTATCCAACAGCTATCGCTATTGTATCTGCATTCATACCCGGAATAACAAGTATTGGCAATTCAATTTCTTTTTTGCCAACTGTTACTTTAATAACAGGCTTGCCCGGATAATATTCGTAATCCGTATCTAACTTAATCCCTAACTCTTTGGCTTTTGCCATAGAGATCAATGCATAGTTGTCCCAGGTAGCTTTAGTAACCGGGTCAGGCAATTCCTGTAGCCAAGGGTTACCAGCCTGAGAACCGGAACCAATGGAAACTTTTTGGTATAAAACAACTTCGCTGCCTGTTCCTTTTTTGTAACCAGCAATTGCTGATGCTGCTTCTGCAACACCGCCACCGCCATAAGAACCGGCACCAGCTGTAGCAGCAGGCGCATCTTCTTTTACACCGTCCTGTAATGCTTTATTAAATCCATCGGTACCCAGTTTGGTATTCCAGTATTCTTTAAAATAAGTATCGTAGTCCTGTGTAGCGCCACTCCATTTTAATAATGAAGTTTGGTAAGGACGGGTTTTGAATAAAGGATAAATAGTAGGCTGAAGGAAACTAACTACACCAGTTTTTGCTTCTGCATCTCCCCAGCTTTCTAAGTAATGATGTGTTGGTAAAATGTATTCACAGAGTTCAGTTGTTTCATCCATTTTTTCATTAAAGGAAACAGTAACTCTTACTTTTTTCAATGCGGCTTTAAATCTCTCTGCATCAGGATGAGTGTAAGCAGGATTAGCACCATACACCATTAATGTACCTACGCTGCCAGCTTCCATGTCAGTAATTAACTGCACCATGTCTGCGTCTATACCCTGGCGATAGTTAACAGGTTTGCTCCAGTCGATGGTAGTACCGTTAGCACCTATTGCACTATTGATAGCATTTACAATTACCTGTACATTTTTATCGTTGCTTCCACACACTACCAATGATTGGCCATTGTGTGCTTTCAGATCTTCTGCTACTTTTTTGATACCTGCTGCCAATTTTGCATCTGCAATTGTTGGTGCAGTAACTGCGCCGCCAACAGCTGCTAATAAAGCAACAGCTACAGCACCAGTTTCAGATGGGCGGTGTGTAAAACGTTCATCTGCATTTGAACCAGTCATACTTAAATGACCTTCGAACTGGTAATGCTTGCTCATCGATGGATTCTTCTCATCGATCTTTCTTCCTGTTGAATATCCTTTTGCATATTCAACAGAGCTAAGCCATGTACCAAGGAAATCTGCACCCAGACTTACAATTACTTTGGCTGCACCAAAATCATAGCTTGGAATTTTTCTTCCAAAGCCACTTGCTTCATTAGCTAATAACATACCGCTGTAAGAAACGGCATCGTATTGTACATGCTTTAAGTTCGGAAACTTGGCAATGATCTCTTTTGTAGTAGGAGAAGTGATACTTGATGTAAGCAATACAACTGAACCTGTTGCTGCTTTCATTGCATCACCTACCATTTTATCAAACTGCTCAAACGTAGGAACTTCCTGGAACGTAACGTCTGTTCCTTTTGTAACACGGTGCAAAGGAAATTTTGCACGGTACATATCATACAGATCAAGAACAGATGCTTGTGAACGGGCTGTAGTACCACCGCCGGTAAAAGAAAGGTCGTTTCCTTCAATTTTGATAGGACGGCCGTCTCTTACTTTAGCTACAACAGGTATTACATCACCATCCTGTACATATGTAGTAGCATAATATTTTGCTACACCCGGTACAAGATTTTCTGGTTTGTTAGCATAAGGAATTGCTTTCTTAACCGGTACTTTACAACTGGCCGCTAAAGTAGCAGCAGCGGTACTAAAACCGAGATACTTTAAGAAATCCCTGCGGGGAGCTTTGGCATCAATTAATCCTTTATCATCAAAACCCTCAAAAGGCAGTTCCTCCTGGAATTCATCCTGGGATAACTTTTTAAGGTTCTCCGGGTCATTCACCTCTCCGAAACTTTGCCAGTACTTGTTTTGGCTCATAGTAGAATTTGAAAATTTGACAATTCGACAATTTCGAATTTGCTCTTTATTAATAGTGACATTTCTGACATTCCAAACCACCGATATCTTTCACTGTTACACTATCCATCTTGTGATTCTTTATATCGTTATGAAACTTCTCGTAAATGCTGTAGAATTTGTTACCGCTGCTGTCGCTGTAATTGAAATCAACTTTAGTTTCCCGGTGACAGTTAATACACCAGCCCATGCTTAATTCTGATACCTGCTTCACCTCATCCATGGCTGTTACTTCTCCGTGGCAACTCTGGCATTGTACTTTACCTGCTCTTATGTGCTGTGAGTGGTTAAAGTAAACATGATCAGGTAAGTTATGAATCTTCACCCATTCAATTGGTTTCGCTTTAGTGGGATCCCAGTCGTTTGGTTTTGTAGGATCAAACCCTGCTGCCTTATATAATTTAGCTATTTCTGCTGTACCATTGATTTCGTTTCCACCTTCATCATATAGTTTCGGTCCTTTTACATATTCACCAATGGATTTGTGACAGTTCATACAAATATTCACTGCAGGGATAGCGGCATGTTTGCTGTCCCATGCAGAACCATGGCAATACAAACAGCTTATCTGGTTGATACCCGCATGTACTTTATGTGAATAATAAATAGGCTGAATTGGCTCATAATTAGTTTGGCGACCCAATCCGATTGCTGCTTTACTGAAATAATATCCGGCCACTGCAAAGAAGATCAGGGCCATCATAGCAATGTATATTTTGTTCTTATAGAATGGAACTTGTTCCGGACGACTGATTCCTTCTGCATCATCACTCATTTTCTTCAGGTTGCTGTTAACCTGCATGAGAATCAATGCGATAATGGCTAAGATCAGGGAAATAACACCAAAGATGATGGCGTTTGAATTACCTTTTTCTGGTTCTGGAGTGCTGCCAGGAGGAGGAGCTTTTACAACAGCCGCATCATTTATATAAGCAACAATATCACCAACATCTTTTAAAGTAATGTCTGAAAACCCTGTCATCATTGACTTATACTGTGCTAACAGACCTTGTGTATACGGATCAGATGCCATGTAACCTGCCGGGTTATTGATCCATTTCAGCAATTCATTGTGATCAGCCCACTTATGTCTTTCTTCCAATCCACCCAATGCCGGACCTGTACCAGCTGTTTTCATATTGGGATTGTGACAGGAAGCACATTTACCCATGAAGATGGCTTTACCAGCTGCTACATCCTGAGCCGAAACATATACAATAGAAAAAACGAATACCGAGAGTAGAGTTAGTGTTAGTCTTTGGCCGATTGGTTTACAAGGAATCATAGACACAGTTGATGCTAAAAAAATGTGGATAAAAACCGTTAATCAGCCGCAAAAATAAGTCAGGAAGTTAACAAAATAGCAACGCCTTTAACTTTTTTTTGAGCCGCTACCAGCTTGCGTTTCAGCCGATTTTAAATGTTTTTTTTGAACGAAGTAATTTTGTTTGTCATAAAATAGTCAACTGTTGAATAAAGTTCAACAGATGTGAAAAAGGAAGATTTTATTGGCTTTTTTTTCCTCACTTTTGCCGCCAATCAGCACCACATGTTCGAACGGCTACAAAAAAAATGGAAAGTAAACGGCCTGCAATTGGCATTAATCCTTTGCACTTTTGCAATTGGTGGTAGTGCAACCGGCTTTGTAGGTAAAAAAATAATGAATGCTTTGGCCATTCAGCAAGACTGGCTTTGGGCTGTTATATATATTCTTTTAGTGACTATTATCTGGCCACTGGCGGTGCTGGTGGTAAGTATCCCTTTCGGGCAATTCAAATTCTTTACCGGGTATATCAAAAAAATGGGTGAGAAAATGGGAATAACGAACCGCCGGTCGGGAGTTGAGAGACGGGAACCTGAAGAATCTTAAAGCGCAGATTTTCATTTAAATAGATTGAATTTCCAGTCACAGATTGACACTCCCTGTTTCCTTCCATTTCTCATAAGAGATCACCCCTAACTCTGGTCTTGGTTTTCCTTCTAACACGGCTATAAACTCCAATACATTTCCATCCGGGTCATTAAAATAAATAGCAAGAGCCGGCATCCAGGCAAATACCATGGGCTTTTCGGTATCATCTTTCAAAAAATTATAAGGCTTTAAGTTTCGTTCTTTTAAAAAAGCTACCGCTCTGTTCAACACATCTTCTTCCTCGCAGCGAAAAGCAAAATGGCGGATCTCCATTTCCTCTTTTGGTTTTTCCCAAAGGCCCAGCATAAATTCTTTTGGTTTACCGATCCAGAAAAAAGCAATTCTTCTTGTTTCTTCATAATGGCAAAACTCCAGTTCCAATACATTTTTATAAAAATCAATTGATCTTTCTAAATTCTCTACATATAAATGTGTTTCGTATAAACCTTTTATCATCTTTTATTTCAACTTTAAAAGTTCTGCTTCAGCAGCTATATAGCCAAACGAAGACCATTGCTTTGTAGCAATTGCTTTTTCAAAAAATAACCTGGCTTTTTCAGGCATGCCTTTCAACTTAGCATAATAACCAGCTCCAAAAAAAAGTGTGGCTGCACTCACACTTGTCGAATCTTTTCCTGTGGCTGTTCGAGGTAGTAATGTATGAGTGTATCGTTCGATTTCAGATGCATCCGGATTGTGCGCATAGTAAGCAAGCAAGCTCAGGTAGTCGCCATTTTCTATAAGTTTTGGTGTGTCGGGAACTATAGCATAAAAATTCTCTGCTTCTTCTTTTTTTCCCTGTGTGAGTTGCGTAATATAAACCCAGTTAACCATAGCCACCAGCATATCATCATTTTTGGAAGCGACAATCCCCCTATAATATGCTTTCTCAGCTTTATCATATTGTCCTTTTAGAAAATAAGCTAGCCCGAGATGGTAATAGGTATTGGTTTTTAGAGTGCTTACCGGTGTATTTTTTTCATTAGGAATACCATCTGGTTCTATTTCATCGGGTTGGTCTTGTATAAGCTCCGAAGCCTTTATAAAATCTTCAATTGCTTTATCAAAACAACGTAAAGTAATATACCGATGCCCACGATGACGATACAACCGGGCATCTTTTGGATGTAATGCAATGCCCTGGGTAAAAATGTCAATTGCTTTTTTATAATTGGCCAGGTATGCTTCTCTTCTACCCAACCAGATGATCGCATCTGCATTCAATGAATCTTTTTCATACTCCTGCCGGGCTTCTGAAAGTTTTGCTGAATGAGTTTTTTTTGCCGCTTCGTTCATTTCAGGCATTGGCCATGGTTTGTTCTCGTAACATTCCGCCTGGGCACTGGTATAGATAGAAATAATCAGCCCCATAAAAAGAAAATATATTCTCATGCTGAAAAGTTACAAATTTGCGGCTGAAAACAATTATGCAAAGAATAGCAATTTTCGCAAGCGGTTCTGGTAGCAATGCGCAAAAGATCATAGAACACTTTCATGCTTCAAAAAAAGTAGCAATTGCTCTTGTTGTGTGCAATAAACCCGGTGCCGGTGTTATAACAATTGCAGAACAAAATAACATCCCTGTTTTGCTAATTGAAAAAGAACGATTTTTTCGTGGCGACAGTTATATAAAGGAGCTTGCTGAACATAAGATCGATTTCATTGTACTGGCGGGTTTTCTCTGGAAAATTCCTGCTGCTTTAATACAAGCTTACCCCAACCACATTATTAATATTCATCCTGCCCTGTTGCCAAAATATGGAGGAAAGGGAATGTATGGCCAACAGGTACACCAGGCTGTAATTGATAACCACGAAAAAGAAAGTGGCATTACAATTCATTATGTAGATGAGCAATATGATCATGGCAAAACATTACTACAGGTAAAATGCCCCGTATTAAAAGATGATACTTCCACTACGCTGGCATTGCGCATTCAATCATTGGAACATGAACATTATCCGAAACTGATCGGGGAGTTGTTGTTGAAATAATTCTTTTGCATCATTACTGTTTTCGTAATTTCCATACCTAATAATATTCACGATGAAAAAGTTTTCGTTAGTTCTGCTCTCCGTTGTTAGTTTTCTATCTTCCTTTTCCCAGGCTGATGTTAGTGCCGGTAAAAACAAAACTGCAGTTCTTCAACCTGCCAAACCAGAACAACAGGGCTTTTCAACAGAACGGCTGAAGCGAATTGACGATAATATTAATGGGTGGATCAATGATGGGAGATTGAATGGTGCCGTAGCTTTGATCATCCGCAATGGAAAAGTTGTTTATCATAAAGCATTCGGTTACGATGACCTGGGAAAAACAAAACCCATCCGCACCGATAATATCTTTCGTATTGCCTCTCAAACAAAAGCCATTACCAGTGTGGCTGTGATGATGTTATTTGAAGAAGGAAAATTTTTACTGGACGATCCTATCTCCCGTTACATTCCGGAATTTGCGAAACAACAGGTATTGGATAAATTTAATGAAGCTGACAGCAGTTATACTACAGTACCCGCAAAATCAGAAGTTACCATTCGTCAATTATTAACGCATACTTCCGGTATTGGCTATGCGCAGATAGGAACCAAAGAAGCGAATGCCATTTTTGCTAAAGCCAATGTGCTGGGAGGCATTGGAGTGGATAATGGAAGATTGTTAGGCCCTGATATGAAAAAGCTCGGTAAACTTCCCTTATTACATCAGCCGGGTGAAAAGTTTACGTACGGATTAAATACAGATGTGCTGGGCTATTTAGTAGAAGTTGTTTCAGGGATGAATCTTGACCAGTTTTTTCGTCAACGCATTTTCGTTCCGCTTGGAATGAATGATACTTATTTTTATTTACCCGTTGCCAAGCAAAACAGGCTGGTTAATTTATATAGAGAAGAAAACAAGAAACTGGTCAGCGCCGGTTCAGAAATTGTGCAGAACGGAAAATTCATTGTTGACTATCCAAAAATACCGGGCACTTATTATTCGGGTGGAGCCGGGCTTTCATCCACCACCACCGATTATGCTATTTTTTTACAAATGCTATTGAATGGTGGTGAGTATAATGGACGCAGATTGCTTTCCCGCCATACCGTTCGGATGATGACAATGAACCAGATCGGTGATATAAGCCGGGGACCTAATAAATTTGGATTAGGATTTGGCATCACTACCGAAAGAGGAAGCAGCGTATTGCCAACACCACAAGATGTTTTTGAGTGGGGCGGTGCATTTGCCACCACTTATTGGGCTGATCCAAAAGAAAAAATTATCGGCATTTTTTATCGCCAATTATGGGGAAGCACCTTTGGAGAGATTGCTAATAAGTTTAAAGTGTTGGTTTATTCTGCCTTAAACGACTGATAACGGAGTCTTTTACCATTCATTTTGCACTTTCTTTTGTTACTTGCCGGATTAAATTTGGTTTTGCGTCGATATAATTTCTACATACTACTTCTTATTGTCTTTTCTTTATTACTAAGCAGCACAACTGCTACAGCACAACTGTATAAAATAAAAGGAGTGGTGTATGATAGTTCCCGCAACAATCCTTTGCAATCGGTAAGTGTGCTTTCTACCTCCGGTGCCGGAACAATTACCAATGCAGATGGTGTGTATGAAATTTATGTTAGCGAAACGGATTCTATCTGGTTTAGCTACCTCAATAAACCCACGATGAAATTTCCGATCGCAAAAATTGCCAACACATTGCAGTTTGATATTTCCTTACAGGTAAATGTGCCCACGCTGAAAGAAGTAAGAATAAGACCGAAGAATTACAAATTTGATTCTACACAAAACAGGCTGGACTACGCCAAGATCTTTAATTACCAAAAGCCGGGACTTGAAACCACCACGCCGCAATATGGAGCTGCCGCTGGTTTTGATGTAAATGAGATCATCAATATGTTCCGTTTTAAAAGAAACCGTAGCATGGCTTCTTTCCAGAAAAGATTATTGCTGGATGAGCAGGATAAATTTATTGACCACCGCTTCAGCAAAGCCCTGGTGCGCCGGCTTACCTTGCTTAATGGCAACGAGCTGGATAGTTTTATGCGGGTTTTCCGTCCGTCGTTTATGTTCACCAAGTTCGCCGGCGATTATGACTTTCATTTATACATCAAAGAATCGTTCGACCGCTACAAAAAAGGACTTCACCCCTTACCATTTCTAAAAGACGAAGAGGAAGAATAATTTTTTCCGGTTCGTTCCCCACACAAATAGTAAAAGAAAGGTATATTACTGCTTCGCTGTATTGTACACTCCTCCCTTTTAAACGCAAAGCATAATCTATCCCCGGTACTTTTTTAAAGTACGTCTGAAAAAATCTATTTATCAGATTATGAAGCTATGTACGGTTGCAAAAACCATTACCAAAACAACCAAAAATGAAAAAACAAATTGCGTTCGTATTATCATTTTGTATTGCTGCTTCTGCTGTTGCTCAACAAACAGTCATCAGTAATGTAAACCTGGTAGATGTAAAAACAGGTAAGCTGTTGCCGGGCCAAACTATTGTTATTAATGAAGAAAAGATCGAGCAAGTGGGTCCTTCTGCCAAAATTAAACCTATAGCAGGTGCACAAAAAATTGATGGCAGCGGGAAATATCTAATGCCCGGGTTGACAGATGCCCATATCCATTTTTTTCAATCAGGTGGACTATACACAAGGCCGGATGTAATGGATCTTCGTAATAAAGTCCCGTATGAAAAAGAAAAAACATTTGGCACAAACAACGCAACTGATTATTTGAATCGCTATTTACGGTTAGGCGTCACCTCTGTAATAGATGTAGGCGGACCCATGGCAAATTTTACAGTAAGAGATTCTATTGGTAAAACAATGCTATCGCCCAATATTTTGGTTACCGGGCCTTTATTTTCGATGGTAGAGAGTGATCAGTTTGGAGATGACCGGCCCATTATGAAAATTACCAGCATTGAAGAAGCGGATGCTTTATTCAAAAAAATGCTGCCGCTAAAACCTGACTTTATAAAGATCTGGTATATAGCCGGGGCTGATCTTCCGGCAGAAAAGAATTTCGCTTTAGTAAAATATATCGCCGAGCAAACACATGCCAATGGACTGAAACTGGCCGTACATGCAACAGAATTAAAAACGGCTCAACTGGCTGTAGATGCTGGTGCAGATATTTTGGTACATAGCATAGATGATGAAGTGGCTTCGGATGAATTTGCAAAAAAACTGAAAGAGAAAAAAATAACTTATATACCAACGCTTATTGTAATGCATGGTTACTACAATGTATTTGCGGGTAAACTAAATAATCATCCGCAAGATCTTGCCTGGGCAAATGCATTTGTATATGGATCTATAACCGATCCTGAAGCAATGACAGAAGCAGAGATGCCCCCCGTGTTAAAAATGCTTCGTAAATCTGGTATCCCTTCATCGGCAAAAACGGCAGATTCGATTTCAGCTATCAACCTGGTAAAATTTCATAAAGCCGGTGTGAACATTGCCAGCGGCACCGATGCAGGCAACATCGGAACCTTCCATGCTTCCTCTTATATACAAGAGTTAGAAGCGATGCAACAGTTTGGAATGAATGTACCTGACATTATTAAAGCTTCAACCATTAACCCGGCCATTGGTTTTGGTAAAGAACAACAATGGGGAAGTATTGAAAAGGGAAAGCTGGCAGACTTACTACTGCTGCAAAAAAATCCGTTGGAGGCTTTACAAAATCTCAACAGTATTCAACTTGTTTTCAAAAATGGAAAACAGCTGATACCTGATAGTATTGTAAAAGAATCACCCGAAGCGATCGTACAACGACAACTGAATGCTTATAATGCCAGGAATATTGATGCCTTTATGGACACCTATAGTGATGATGTGGAATTGTATGATTTTCCAAACACCCTGACAGATAAAGGAAAAGCAAATATGCGAAAAGGATATGAAGGGTTTTTTAAAAATGCAACAAATCTCTACTGCGAGATTGAAAAGAGGATAGTAATCGGCAATAAAGTAATAGACCATGAAAAAGTAAGAGCCGGCACAAGAACACTCCGTGCCGTAGCGATATATGAAGTAGAAAATGGTAAGATCAAAAAAGTAACTTTTATACAATAGGCAACCATGAAGCCCAGTAGCAAAGAGCGGATCATCCGTTTTATCATTTATATAATAGTAGGCTTTTTAGCCGCCTTCCTGTATCGCTATTTAAAAAGCGATTAGTGAATAAAAGTGTGACCCTATGCTCATACGAATATTTTACAATTACTGATCAAAACTACATCATGAAAAAACTGTTTCCCCTGCTCTGTATTGTTCTTTTTGCCTGCAATCAAAAAGAAAAAGAACATCCTGCTGCACAGCAGATGGACGAATATTTATCCGGCCTTCATAAATATTATCGCTTTAATGGTAATGTGCTGGTAGCGGAAAATGGAAATATCATTTTGCAGAAATCCTATGGCCTTGCCAATTTTGATTCGCAGCGACAACTGAATGATTCCTCTGTATTTGAACTGGCTTCTGTAAGCAAACAGTTTACCGCAACAGGTATTTTACTTTTAAAAGATAAAGGCAAACTTCAGCTTACAGATTCATTAGGTAAATATTTTCCTGAACTGCCCTATCCTAATATTACACTCTGGCACCTGCTTACACATACCAGCGGCCTGCCCGACTATGAAAGCAGCATGAATGCAAAATGGGACAAATCAAAAATTGCCTTCAATAGTGATATGATTGCTTTTTTGGCTAAAGAAAAACCTGCCAGGTCGTTTGAACCCGGAAAAAAATGGGAATACAGCAACACCGCTTATGTTATTCTTGCCAGCATTATTGAAAAAGTATCGGGGCAAACATTTGCAGTGTACATGAAACAAAATATTTTTCAGCCATTAGGCATGGCGCATACCCGCATTTATAATACCCGCCGTTCATTAAAAGATACGATTGCCAATTACGCTTATGGATTTGTGTATGACGACAGTTTGAAAAAACACATTCTGCCCGATAGCATTCCTGCTCTAAAATTTGTGATCTACCTGGATGGTATGCAGGGTGATGGTATTGTAAATTCAACAACCGGTGATCTATTAAAATGGGATAGGGCGATAAAAAATCATAGCCTGCTGAAAGAAGAAACACAAAACGAGATGGTAAAAGGCCAGGCCATTATTGATACGGTAAAAAATACAACCTACGGCTTTGGTGTGTTTATGGAGAAAAACGATTTTGGTAATATTATTTCTCATTCGGGTGGCTGGCCGGGTTATATCACCTTCCTGGCAAGAAATGCAGATAAAGATCAAACCTATATTGTACTATCCAACAACAATTCAAATTCTCCAGCCATTTCCAACGCCTTGCAGCATATTATGGCGGGCAAAGAGGTGATAACTCCTTATGAACATAAAGAAATTGCATCTGATTCTGTATCGCTTACCGCTTTTACCGGCAACTATGAAATAAATGGGAATAAGATGAAGCTTGAACAAAGAGGAAAAAAATTCTATCGTATCAACCAATCAGGCGAATTAGAATTAAAACAGGAATCACCCACGAAGTTTTTTTATAGTGACGGCTCCGACCGCCAGATCGAATTTGAAGTAGGTTCCGATAAAAAACCAGTAAAAGCCTGGTTTATAAATTTTGGAATAAAAACCGAAATGAAAAGGTTATAACTATGGAAGTACACCACCACTCACATACCGCCAGAAAAAAATGGACTCATTATTTCTGGGAGTTTGTAATGTTATTCCTAGCTGTGTTCTGTGGATTTTTAGCAGAGTATCAGCTGGAGCATAAAATTGAAAAGGACAGGGAGAAACAGTTTATACAGTCCCTGGTAAAGGACACAAAAAAAGATATTGAACAATGCGACAGCTTATATCGGCAAAATAAATTTTCGCAGACGCTTTGCGACAGTTTATTGACCATGCTATCAGGCAAAGAGATTATTATTAATTCATATCCTGCTTATAAACTATGGGGTTCAATGATTGGTTACTATGATTTTATTCCCAATGATGGAACAATTCAGCAATTGAAAAACAGTGGCGCCTTGCGCCTGATAAAAAAACAGGAGGTAGTGAGCAGGTTAATGGATTATAATAAGATAACAGAGACAATTAAAATAATCCAGTCAGGAATGAATACATATTTACTACAGCAGTCTAAAAAAACAGACCTGTTTGATGCTGCCCGTTTCTCCAATCCAAATGACCGATCAAATGTTCCACTCATCAGCAGTGACAGAAAACTGCTAAGCTGGGGTTATGAATACATCAGCCTCTGGAAGAAAATGCTGGAGTTTTTAAATATTAATATTGAAAACACAAAGAACAAAGGAAATGACTTACCGAAATCAGTAAACAAAGAATATCACATAAAATAACATAATGGAAGTACACCATCACTCTCACACTGCCCGAAAAAAATGGACCCATTATTTCTGGGAGTTTTTAATGTTGTTTTTAGCCGTCTCATTGGGGTTTTATGCGGAGAACACCCGGGAAACTATTCTTCACAAAAAAGAAGTGAAGACACAGTTGAACTCGATGCTATCCGATCTTCAATCAGATATCACCCTTTTTGATTCGGTAACAGCCCGCAATAGCCATGGTGCAAATATGGCGGATTCACTGGTGGAATTGTTACACTCGGATATTACAAATACCAGCGAGATCTATTTTGCCGCAAGAACTGTAACAGCCAATCTTGGGTATTACTATACCAACTCAAAGTCTTTTGAGCAGCTTAAGATGGCAGGCTTGCTCCGGTATATAAAAGACAAAGAATTGCTGGATAGTATTGGTACCTATTATGCCTCCTTTCAGTGGCTGGCCAATCAGATAGACCTGCAGCGTTTGAAAATGGATGAAATTCACAAAGGAAATACCCGGTTGTTTGACAGTTATGTTTTTCAGCAAATGATGACTGATATAAAAATTACCGGTGCTACTGCTACGGGTGGTCAGCGAACAACTATCAGAAAACCTTTGACAAAGCCATCCTTGCTTTCTGTTGATGTAAAGGATATAAACACCGTATCGCTGAACTATCATTACTATTCCACTACCCTTAAGTTTTATAGCCGTAATGCTGCTGCCCTTCAAAACCGGGCAAAGGGGCTTATTGAAATGATTAAAAAAGAATACAGGTTTGATTAAAGAATAAATTTATGGAAGTACACCACCACTCACACACTGCCCGAAAAAAATGGACCCATTATTTCTGGGAATTTTTAATGTTATTCCTCGCTGTGTTCTGCGGGTTTTTAGCAGAGTACCAGTTGGAGCATAAAATTGAAAAAGACAGGGAGAAACAATACGCAAATTCACTTTATGAAGACCTGAAAATTGACACCGCCATTTTAAAAGAAGCCATGCAGGTCAACGATTTTGTCACCCGTAAAATTGATACTTTCCGCAACATGGTTCAGCATCAACCGCTGCATTCGCTGCCTGCCGGAAGCTGGTATTATTATGGCCGGTTCGGCACCCGCTATTTGCAGGTGGCATTCCAGGATGCCACTTTGCACCAGTTAAAAAGTTCGGGCGGACTGCGTTATTTTAAAAACCGGGATGTTACAGATGCTATAGCCAGGTATGACCAGTCATGCCGGCGGTTGCAAACCCAATTGGATTTCCAGGACCCGGTGTATGAACTACTACTGAGTACCAGGAATAAAATATTCAATGCCTATTTTCTGGATGAAGTGATGAGCCTGGAGCTATCAGCCGAAAAGATTGATTCTTTCAAACAAAAAACAATGCCCTTTCTGAGTGAGGATAAAAAGGATTTTATTCAATATGCCAATATCTGCCAAATACGATCGAACAACAATAAAAATTTGTGGGATCGGAAAGCTGAAACACTAAAAAAAGGAGAAGAGCTTCTTGCCATTTTAAAAAATAAATACGGACTGAAATAAAAAATCATGGAAGTACACCACCACTCACACACAGCCCGAAAAAAATGGACCCATTATTTCTGGGAGTTTTTAATGTTATTCCTCGCTGTATTCTGCGGATTTTTGGCAGAGTATCAACTGGAGCATAAGATTGAAAGAGACAGGGAGAAAAAATTTATACAGACGTTTATAGAAGATTTAAAATCGGATACAGCCGCAATCAGACAAAATATCGCTTTCCGTCAAAATAAGATGAAAGCAATGGACTCGTTAACATTTCTCTTAAACAGTCAGCAAATTAAAGGAAACGAAAATGACCTTTATTATTTGGGCAGAACCTTTGTGAGGGGTGTTAGGTTTCAAAGTAACGACCGAACCATTACACAATTAAAAAACTCCGGTGCCTTAAGATTGATACGAAATGAAAAGGCAGCAGATAGTATGATATCTTATCAAAAACTGGTAGAATATATTTATTATAACCAGGAAGACGATCGTATCGAAAGAAGAGAGGCAGACCCCTTATTATCCCATATATTTTACCCTGCAGTATTTGATAAAATGGTAACTATTGATGGCATCACCAGGCCAACTGATAATCCACCTTTAAGATCATACGATA
Organism: Chitinophagaceae bacterium IBVUCB2; assembly: GCA_002127295.1. Lineage (GTDB taxonomy): Bacteria > Bacteroidota > Bacteroidia > Chitinophagales > Chitinophagaceae > JJ008. Next base: position 2,137,850 of record NFUV01000001.1, on the reverse strand, counting down.
AAAACCTTCACTTTGACCTTGCTTATTATGTTCACCAGCTTAAAGGCAGCAATTTCATGATTGAAGTAAGGTTGAAATTGTTGAATGAAAAAGCAATAAAAATGATAACATTTTTACAGAAAGAGTATCATCTGAAATAAAATATATATGGAAGTACATGCACACTCACATACACCAAGAAATAAATGGACCCACTATCTCTGGGAATTTATTATGTTATTCCTCGCTGTATTCTGCGGATTTTTAGCAGAGTACCAGTTAGAGCATAAGATTGAAAAAGACAGGGAAGTACAGTTCATCAAATCGCTGATCGAAGATTTGAAAGACGATGAAGTGGTTATTCAGCAAAGCATTTCCATCAACCGTACCCGTGTGGCACAAATGGACAGCTTTATTACCATCATCAGCAATTCCGACCAGCTTACACAAAACGGGAATACTATTTATTACATGGCCAGGATGGGGCCCAGGATCAGTATCTTAACCACTAACAACAAAACTTATGACCAGTTAAAGAATTCTGGCAGCTTTCGCCTGATAAGGAAGAGTGAAACAGCCAACCAAATAATGGAATACTATAATAAGTTGCCGCTTATTAAAACACTGGAAGCGTTATATTTTGAAGAGTTTGCACAATACAAAAGCATTGCTTCAAAACTACTCGATCCACTGGTACTCCGGTCAATGGAAATGCCCAATGGTGATATTAGCAGAGATGCAAATAATCCTCAGCTACGAACTACCAATCCTGATTTACTAAAAGAACTTGGAGTTTATATCGTTTACCTGAATGGCAGCACCCGTTCTATTGTACCATTAGAAGAAGATTTGTTAGTGAGTTCCCGAAAACTGGTTGAATACCTAAAAGAAAAATATCATTTGAAATAAAATTAAAGGATGGAAGCTTCATTAACCACCAACAAAAAACGAATCGAATCCATTGATATCATCCGTGGCATCGCTATGGTGATAATGGCACTCGATCATACCAGGGATTATTTTCATATTGGTGCCAACGTCGATGATCCGTTGAACTTAGCTACCACCACCCCTGCATTATATTTCACCCGTTGGATCACTCATTTCTGTGCTCCCATCTTTGTTTTTTTATCGGGCACTTCTATTTACTTACAGAGCTTACGCAAAACAAAAAAAGAGCTTGGCCTCTTTTTACTCAAGCGGGGCTTGTGGTTAATAATTGCTGAATGGGTGATCATCACTTTTGCCTGGACATTCAATCCTTTCTATAATTTGATTGCTTTTCAGGTTATCTGGGCCATCGGTATCAGTATGGTATTGCTCGGATTGATGATGCTGATCAGGCTTCCTTATAAAGTTATATTTATACTCGGAGTTATTATTGTTGCCGGTCATAACCTATTAGACATTCCGGAGTCGGCTCCGGGTTTTCAAGCCAGCTTTGCCTGGGATCTGTTGCATCACGGTGTATTTACACCTTATGAATTTTCACCCAATCGTTTTGCCTTTCTGGTGTATCCTTTTCCCGCATGGACGGGTGTGATGATGCTGGGCTATTGTGCCGGAGCTTTGTTCACTCCTGCATATTCTTCGGAGCTACGCAGAAAAATATTGACCCGTATCGGATTGGGGTTGATTGTATTTTTTATAGCCCTTCGTTTTTCCAATGTCTATGGCGATCCGGTAGACTGGACCACACAGAAAAATGGTTTCTATACTTTTCTATCTTTTATTAATGTAGATAAGTATCCTCCTTCTTTATTATACCTCTGCATCACCATTGGCCCGGCGTTATTGCTCTTAGCGTTTATGGAGAGAATTAAAAACGGTTTTACCAATGCGATGCTGGTGTTTGGCAGAACTGCTTTCTTCTATTATATCCTTCATATCTATCTTATTCACTTGCTGGCAGCCATTTGTTTTTTTGCCCGTGGCCATACCCTGGAAGATGCAAAAAATGTTGGAGAGAAATTCCCTTTTTTATTCGTAGCACCCGGGGAGGGATATAACCTGTGGGTGGTATATGTGGTCTGGCTGGCAGTAGTTATTGCATTGTATCCTTTATGTAAACGATATGACCAATATAAAACCAGTCATAAAGAAAAATGGTGGCTGAGCTATTTGTAAAAAAATGAAATGAAAAATAAACAAGCTGCGTTTTTAGCAATAATCTTTTGTTCCTCATTTGTACTCTCAGCCCAGGTACAGGTAAGCAAAGAACCGCGGCATAGAAAAGCTCTGGAAAATAAATATATCCGGCTGCTGGATGTACATATACCACCCGGTGATACCAGCTTGTTTCATATTCATTCAACACCCTCGGTGTTTCTGCATTTTACTACTACAGTTGTATGCTCGCAAATAAAAGGGAAGGAATGGGTAACGGCTAAAAATACCCAAGGCAATGCCTGGTACAGATCCTTTGTTAATGACACACTGGTGCACAGGGTAAGCAATTGTGATACGGTTCCCTTTCATGTAACCGATATAGAAATTCTTTCTCCATATAAACCAACTGTACCGCTTCAACCATTGCCGTTTACAGTTTTGTTTGAAAATGAAAAAGTAATTGCCTACCGTTTTAGCAGTTCATCGTTCAACAACCAGGTTATTAGTGGTCGTGGGCCAATGGTAGCCGAGCTGGTGGCTGGTAATGAAGTGATCTATCATGATACAAAGAGGAACAAATCAACCAAAATCAAAACAGGAAAGTATTTATATATAAAACCTGGGAGCACATTTTATTTTTCTATAAAGGGAGAGGAAGAAATAAACATGGTACTCTTTGAAATTAAATAACAGGATTAAAAACCAAACAATGAGAAAAATATTGTTTACCCTTTTTGTAAGCCTGTATGTACTGGTTGTACATGCACAACAGCTCTATTATCCCGAAGCTGAGTGGCAGGCAAAAAAACCGGAAGAGTTAAAGATGAATAAAGTTTTACTCGACAGTGCAGTATCACTTGCATTGAAAAGTGAAAACAAAGTTGAACGGGACTTACGTATCGCCAATATGAAATCCTATTCAAGAGAACCGGGTTATAAGATTATCGGGCCTATGAAAGAAAGAGGCGGACCGGCAGGATTGGTTATTAAGAACGGATACATCGTTGCGCAGTGGGGTGATGTGAACAGAGTTGATATGACTTTCAGCGTAACAAAAAGTTATCTCTCTACTGTTGCCGGTTTAGCTATTGACCAGGGATTGATCAAAAATGTACATGATAAAGTTGGTCAGTATGTATGGGGCGATCTTTTTGAAGGGCCACACAATGCAAAAGTTACCTGGGATCATTTGCTTACACAATCAAGTGACTGGAGTGGCAGCCTCTTTGGCTTAGAGGATTGGGCCGATCGTCCGCCAAGAGAAGGGACAATTGACGATTGGAAAAACCGCAAGCTGCTGGAACCCGGAACGAATTATGAATACAATGATGTACGGGTAAATCTATTGTCTTATTCACTCTTACAGGTGTGGCGCAAACCATTGCCTGTTGTTCTGAAAGAAAAACTAATGGACCCTATCGGAGCTTCCACTACCTGGCGGTGGTTTGGTTATGATAACTCTTTTGTAAATATGGATGGACTAATGATGCAATCGGTAAGTGGCGGCGGACATCATGGCGGCGGTATTTTTATTAATACATTGGATCATGCAAGATTTGGTTTGTTGTTCTTAAGAAATGGCAAATGGAAGAATCAACAGTTACTATCTGAGAAATGGGTCAATGCTGTACAACAACCATCCACTCCTAATAAAAACTATGGTTACCTATGGTGGTTAAATACAGATCAGGGATGGAAAGGCATTTCGCAGAAAGTATACTATGCCGTTGGCTACGGTGGCAATTATATTATTATAGATAAAGAACATGACCTGGTAGTGGTGACCCGTTGGATGGATGATGGCAAGATTGCAGATGTACTGCGATTGATCATCCATTCCGCAGAAAATAAATAATAAAATGAAAAGTGGTGGAAAAAAACTACTCCGCATACTTGTATCACCCAACATAACTCATCAACATGAAACAATTACTGACTGCTTTACTGATCACATTTTCACTCACAGCCTTTACTCAGTCAACCATTATTTACGATGTGGTGCTTAAAAGTGGCCGTGTGATTGATCCCGAAACAAAATTAGATGCCATCAGAAATGTAGGCATTCTCAACAACCGCATTGCACAAATCAGCAGTGAATCATTACAGGGAAAAGAAATCATTGATGTAAGCGGACTGGTTGTTGCTCCCGGTTTTATTGATCTGCATATACATGGCCGCAGCAATGTAGAGCAGGAATACCAATTACATGATGGTGTAACAACTGCATTGGAATTAGAATGGGGAATTGAACATGTAGGAAAATGGTATGAATCCAGAAAAGGGAAAGCTCTCATTAATTATGGAGCCAGTGTAAACTGGCCTTTTGAAAGGTTTAAAGCAATTGGTAAATACAAGACCGCTGTTGATAGTTTACTGCAAATTACACTGAAGGGAGAAGCAAATATTGGCGCAATGACCAATACTATTTTACGGGCTGCTTCTGAAACGATTACTCCCGATGCATTGAATCAAACATTGGCAAACATCAAAGCATCATTGGCTGAAGGCGGCATTGGCATTGGTGTACCAATAGGTTATTTGCCCAAAACAAATCCCAATGAAATGTTCCAGGTGTATAAACTGGCTGGTGAGTTGCAGGCCCTTGTGTTTTCTCATGTAAGAAACCCCGATATAATTTCTATACAAGAAGCAATAGCCGATGCGGTACTAACAGGAGCTCCACTGCATATTGTTCATATTAATAGTATGTCGCTGGGAAATATTCAGCTATCAATAGATTTGGTAGCAGCCGCAAAAAACAGGGGCTTTGATATTACAACTGAACTGTATCCTTATACCGCAGCTTCTACAGGGCTGCAAAGTGCCATGTTTGATGAAGGTTGGCAGCAAAGACTTGGAATAAGCTACGGCGATTTACAATGGGTGGCAACTGGCGAACGATTGACCAAAGAAAGCTTTGAAGCTTACCGGAAATCAGGTGGTGTAGTTATTATGCACTTAATGAAACCAGAATGGATCAAAACAGGTATTGCCACTCCTGCTGTTATGATCGGCTCCGATGGAATGACTTATGCAAAACTGTCTCATCCAAGAACCGCCGGAACTTTTTCAAGAGTACTCGGAAAATATGTAAGAGAAGATAAAGTGATTGACTTGAATACCGCTATTGAAAAAATGACTTTGCTTCCTGCAAAACGTTTGGAAAATATTGCTCCCTCTATGCGTTTCAAAGGTAGAATACAGGTTGGTGCCGATGCAGACATTACCATCTTTAATCCCAATACAATAATTGATAAAGCAACTTTTGAAAAAGGTCTTGAGTTTTCTGCAGGTATTGAATATGTAATGGTGAATGGAAGTTTTATTTTAAAGAATGGCAAAACGGTGGCCAATGTTTTTCCGGGGCAGGCGGTGTATGGAAAGTTTAAAAAGTAAATTATTGTAAAAGTCAATAACTATAAAAAAAGAATAATGAAACCAAGGCAAACAACACTTCTGCTTATAATACTGATAAGTCTTTTTTCTTCTCCGGTTTTGGCACAAAAAGTAAATCAACCGATTCAATTGGAGCAATTGCTTCAGCAATACTCAAAAGAATATTATGCATTAAATCCTTTGCAAGCCACACAAGCAGGTATCAACGATTACAACAATCAACTTGAAATTACCATCAGCGAAGAGTATATAAAAAAAGCAAAAGCACTCAATCAAAAATATCTCAGTCAATTAGCTGTCATTAACAAAGCAGGCTTAACAGCATCTGAGTTGTTAAGTATTGATGTACTTACTTACAAGCTGAAATCAGAAAACGAACGGCTAAATAATTCATTGGGATTTTACCGACCTGTTGACCAATTCGTATTTAGTTTTTCAACACGGTTTGCAACATTAGGTTCGGGAGCTGGCTTTGTTCCTTTCAATACTGAAAAAGATTATCGGGATTTTATCAGCCGCATGAAAGGTTTTCAAACCTGGGTGGACCAGGCCATTGCAAATATGAAAAAGGGTGTTGCCCAAAATAATACAAACCCAAAGGCAGCAATGGCAAAAGTGCCGGCGCAATTAAAACCATTATTTGAAGGTATCGTAGAAGCGAATGTTTTTTATAAACCTTTACTAAAACTACCAACCAACTTAGACAATGCTGCTGCGGTACAATTAAAAAAAGATTATACGGATGCCATTGAAAACATTATCAAACCAGCTTATAAAAAATTGCATGATTATATTGTTACAGAGTATATCCCAAAAGCAAGAACAACTTCGGGCTTATTAGATAATGATAAGGGCAAGAAAGAATATGAGCTGTGGTTAAAGCATTATACTACCACCAATATTACAGCCGAACAAATTTTCAATTTAGGACTTCGTGAGGTTGCCCGTATTCGCAAAGAAATGGATTCTGTAAAAACACAAGTTGGCTTTAAGGGTGATTTAAAGTCATTCTTTGAATATGTAAAAACCGATCCTAAATTCTTTCCATTTAAAACCGAAGAGGAAGTACTGGACAGATTCAGAAGCTTTCTTGACAAAATGTCGCCGCAGCTTAGCCGTCTTTTCAATTTAACACCCAAAGCAAAATTTGAAGTAAGGGCTACTGAAAAGTTTCGGGCCGCTGGTGCAAATGCGGAATACACCCGACCATCAAGAGATGGAAAAAGGCCCGGCATTTTTTATGAAGTAATTCATGACCCTGCTCAGTACAATTATTTCTCCATGGAAGATCTATTTCTACATGAAGCTATTCCCGGGCATCACTACCAGGTAGCTATTCAACAGGAAGCCGATATTCCGGAATTTAGAAAAGCTTATGCCACCAGTGCTTTTGGAGAAGGATGGGCATTGTATGCAGAAAGTTTGGGCAATGAATTAGGAATGTACACAGACCCCTATCAATATTTGGGCAGACTAAACGGTGAAATTGAAAGGGCTGTTCGGTTAGTAGTAGATGCAGGCATCCATTACAAAGGTTGGAGCCGTGAAAAAGCCATTGCTTATGTATTGGAGAACCAACCCGTGTCATCTGCTGAAGCGGAACAACGGATAGAACGTTATATGGTTACAGCGGGACAAGCAGTAAGTTATAAAATAGGTGAGTTAAAAATTATTGAACTGCGTGAAAGAGCAAAGAAGAAACTGGGCAACAGGTTTGACATTAAAGAATTCCACGATGAAGTATTAAAAGATGGTTGCTTGCCGCTGATTATTTTGGAAGCAAAAATTAATAAGTGGATAGAAAGTAAAGCAGCAAAAAATTAAAGAATCATGCTCTATCGAATTTTCAAAATGAAATCGAAGAATCACGAATTCCTTAAAAAAATATAGAAGACATGAGTAAAAATAAAACAACAAGACGGGACCTACTCAAAACAATCACTGCTTTGACTGGTGGTGCAATGATTCCATTTGGTGGACAAAGTCAAATAGTTGGACAAAATAAATTACCAATTATTAATGGCGACCCTGTTGATTTATCTGACATCATCAATTTGTTTGATTTTGAAAAAATGGCGGAAGGGAAAATGACAAAAATGGTTTATGAATATGTGGCAAGTGGTGCAGCCGATGAATTTACTGTACGTTGGAACAGGCAGGCTTTTGATGCTCTTAAAATAAACCCAAGTGTACTAAATGACGTTAGCAAATTGGATACAGCTGTTACACTTTTTGGTCATAAATTGGCTTATCCCATTTTAATTGCCCCAACTGCTTTTCATAAAATTATGCACCCCGAAGGCGAATTGGCAACTGCGAAAGGAGCTGGTAAAGCAAAGGCAATTTATGTAGTTAGTTCATTTACTACAACAGCTTTGGAAGAAATAAAAAAAGTGGCAACTGAACCACTTTGGTTTCAATTGTATGCAAGAGACGATAAAGAATTTACGAAAAACCTTGTTCAGAAAGCAGAGACCTTAGGTTGTCGTGCCTTATGCATTACGGTAGACACACCTGTTGCGGGTGCCCGGGATAGACAAGCAAGGGTGAAATTTAAATTGCCCGAAGGTATCAATGCACCTTATCGGGTTGGAGAATCACTATCCATTACCTGGAAAGAAATGGAATGGTTAATTTCATTTGCAAAAATACCTGTTCTGCTAAAAGGTATTCTAAACCCTGATGATGCAGAAAAAGCAATTAAAATTGGGGCATCGGGAATTATAGTTTCCAATCATAGTGGTAGAAATTTAGATACTGTTCCTGCTACGATTGAAGTTTTACCACGAATTGTTGAAAGAGTAAATAAAAGAATACCCATTTTAATGGATGGTGGAATAAGGCGAGGCACTGATGTTTTAAAAGCTATTGCATTCGGTGCAAATGCCGTTTTAGTTGGTAAGCCAATCTGTTTTGGTTTGGCTTCGGGTGGAGCAGAAGGTGTTACCAAAACCTTAGAAATTTTAAGAGCAGAATTTGAAATGGCAATGGCATTAACTGGGAGAGCCAATATTGCAAGTATTGACCAATCTTTAATATGGAAATAGGTTGTTAAGTTATTTGTTGAATTAAAGTTTATACTCCTCAGTATTTTCTATTTTTTTTAGTTACTAAAAGAAATTTTTAAATGAAAATTAAAAAAACAACTCTCGTATTTATCGCTTTGATAAATGTATTTTCTTTCCAGCTATGCATTCCTTTCAGTTTGACAGCACAAGATAATACTGTAGATTTTTCGACTGCATTGACAGTTGTAAATTCTTTAGACAGTAAACAAAGAGCAAAAGCGGTTTTTCCTTTTGATGATATGTCCAGATACGATTGGAACTATCTTCCTCCCAGTTTAATTCCAAGAAAAGGTGTTTGTTTAAAAGACCTGGATAGCATACAAAAGAGTCATGTCTATACCTTACTGAAACGTTTTTTAAGTGATAAAGGTTTTTTAAGAACTCAGGACATTATGAATAATGAGTATTATTTGAAAGAGTTAGAGCCAAACATGATCCATCGGATACCTGAAAATCATTTCATTGCATTTTATGGTACGCCGGCAAAGGACAGTGTTTGGGGATGGAAATTCAGCGGACATCATATTGCTCTCAATTTTACAATCGTAAATAATCAATTAGCATTAACTCCCATCTTTTTTGGCGTTTATCCTGCAGAAATAAAAGAAGGAAAAAATAAAGGAAGGCGTATCATAAAAGACGAAGAAGATATTGGCTTTGAATTAATAAACATGCTTACCAATGAGCAAAAGGCAAAAGCAATTTTTCAATCAAAAGCATTCAGTGATATCGTAACCACAAACGCCATTCAAGTTGGACCGCTTACGCCAGTCGGAATAGTAGCCAAAGACTTAACAACTCAACAAAAAAATATTCTAAACAAATTAATTGTCAGTCATCTTTCTTCAATGCCAACTGAAATTGCAGAGATGAGAAAGAAGCGAATTGTATCAGAAGATTTTAATGAAATAAGATTTGGTTGGGCGGGAAGCTTACTAAAGGGAGTTCCACATTATTACAGAATACAAGGGAAGACTTTTTTAATTGAGTTTGATAATACAACTCACAATGCCAATCATATACACATCGTTTGGCGTGATTTCAATGGTGACTTTGGGGTTGATCTTTTAAATGAGCATTATAAAAAAAGTAAACATCATCATAAATAGTTGCTGATTATTTTGGAAACAAAAATCAACCGGTGGATAGAAAGTAAATAACAATACATGCTTAAGAAAATTGCCATAGCTGTTTTTTGGTTGGCCTTCTTCGGTTTCTTTTTATACAAACTGATTCCGAAGTATAAGTATCTTACGAATAGTTCTCTTGAACATTGGGGAGATAAGGCCACATTTGACAACAGCATTTTTGCACTGCATATTTTTGCCGGTATCATCGTGTATTGCACCGCCATACTGCAGTTCACTCCTTCTATACGCAACAAATACATTTCCTTTCATCGCAAAACCGGCAAGCTCTATATTCTTTCGTCGTTACTCTGTATTGGTTCCTTGTATGTGATGTTACCCAGAACAGGGTGTACCGCCTGTATGCCATCACAATATATAGTAACCAGTTTGTGGCTGCTGTTTATCATCCTTGCTTTCTATTTTATTAAGCAACGAAAAATTGTACTGCATCAACGGATGATGATCAGCAGTTTTATCTGTGCGGCTTATTTTGTAACGATACGGGTAATTGATGCTTTTGCTATGGGTGTATTCAATTCTATATTTCCGAACGAGTCAACAGCATTTCTGATTTCAGATGTATTTGTATGGCTGGTTCCATTGTTATTGTTCCATCTTTATTGGTTGATAAAAGATAAAAAGCAAACTGCATGAGTAAAAAACAACTGCTGAAAAAAATATCACTGCTTTTCCCCGCAATTTTATGCATAGCGATTTTACATGCACAGCAACCAACAACCAAGAACCAGCAGGCAGCCCAGCAAGCGGTCATAAAAATGTTTGATGCATTATCAAACCGTGATTCTGTCAGCCTGAAAACCCATAGCACAGCAGATATTACACTATACGAATATGGCCAGGTATGGAATATAGATACACTTATCCTTAAAGCCATTACGCTAAATCAGTCAGCCGATTTTAAACGTACCAATAGTTTTGAGTTCATCAATACCAAGGTAGATAAGACTACGGCATGGGTTACTTATCGTCTTCAATCAGCAATAACAAGAGATGGCAAACAGTCAATGGTACAATGGCTTGAAACAGTAATTTTAGTTAAAGTAAATAAACAGTGGAGAGTAAAACATCTCCATTCAACATTGATTAAACGTAGTTAAAACCAACGCCACCACATATCATGAAAAAAATAATTTTACTTCATTCTCTGGCCATTCTTTGTGCTATCTCCTATGCCCAAAAACCCCGAGCAAGAGACATCGGAATTCCTTTTGATGGCACACCGGGAAAATTTAATGCCATCACTGATGTAAAAGGTGTGGAAGTTGGATATAGCACCATCATTTCGGGAACAGGAAAAAACATAAGAGGCAAAGGCCCGGTGCGAACTGGTGTTACTGCTATTTTACCAAGAGGAAAAAACAATAATCCTGTTTATGGAAACTGGTACACTTTAAATGGTAATGGCGAAATGACCGGAACAACATGGTTAACTGAATCCGGTTTTCTGGAAGGGCCAGTAATGATTACAAACACCAACAGTGTAGGTACAGTAAGAGATGCCGTATTAAAATGGTATGTAAAAAAAGGCTGGTACAAAGAGGATTTCTGGTACACTTATCCCGTAGTCGCAGAAACCTATGATGGCTTCTTAAATGACATCTATGGTTTTCATGTAAAAGAAAGCAATGCATATGAGGCATTAGACAGTGCAAAGAGTGGTTTAATAAAAGAAGGCAATGTTGGTGGTGGCACCGGTATGATGTGTTTGGGATTTAAAGGCGGCTCGGGTAGTTCATCAAGAATAATAAAAATTAAAGACTCTACTTATACACTGGGGGTTTTTGTGCAAGCTAATTTCGGAAGAAAAAGAAACCTCACCATTTCCGGTGTACCGGTAGGCAAAGAATTAATTGATACATTAAATAATGAATTCAAAGCTCCGCCTTCGTATCAACCGGGTGATGGTTCTATAATAGTGGTGGTTGCTACTGATGCGCCGGTTTTACCTCACCAGTTGAAAAGAATTGTACAACGGGTTTCATTAGGTATCGGGCAAGTGGGCGGACAAGGCACCAATGGCTCTGGCGATATTTTCATTGCTTTTTCTACCGCTAACCCCTCTGCTTTTCAACGGGTCAATTTTACAAACGTTGAAACACTACCGAATGATGAAATCAATCCTCTATTTGAAGCCACGATACAGGCCACAGAAGAAGCCATTGTTAATGCCATGGTGGCTGCTGAAACGATGGAAGGTATTAATGGAAATAAATCTCATGCCATGCCGCATAAACTGGTAATAGATATTTTGAAAAAATATAACCGGGTTAAATAAATTGTTTTTGTAAAACAGTCTGCCCTAAATGACCGATGATAATAAAACTAAAATACTATGCAACGCAGAAACTTCATTCAACAATCATCACTCACCGTTATCGGCATGGGTGTATTTGGTTCCCTACTTTCCAATAATAAAAAAACAGGAACAGGTTTAAGCGTAAACGGCAAACGCATTGAAAGCCGCATTTTTGAACTGGCAAAATTTGGTGTGGATGAAAAAGGTCGCAATTACAGAGTAGCTTACACCAAAGGCGACATTGAAGGACGAGCCTGGTTTATGGAGCTGATGAAAAAAGCAGGGCTTGATCCAACCATTGATGCAGCAGGTAATATCATCGGTAAACGCAACGGAAAAAATGCATCACTCAAACCTATTGGCTTCGGTTCGCATATAGATATGGTGCCCGATGGCGGCAACTATGATGGTACACTTGGCTCCATTGCTGCACTGGAAGTAATAGAAATACTCAATGAAAACAATTTTGTTACAGAACATCCGCTGGAAGTGATCATTTTTGGAAATGAAGAAGGTGGCACCATTGGCAGCAAGGCCATGGTAGGCGATATGACTGCAGAAGGTCTTAAGCAAAAAAGCCAAAGTGGTTTAACCATGGCAGAAGGTATTAAAGCCATTGGCGGCAATCCCGATACTATTAAATCCTGCATCCGTAAAAAAGGAGATATACATGCATGGGTTGAATTGCATATTGAGCAAGGGGGTATATTAGAAAAAGAAAAGATACAGGTTGGTGTGGTGGAAGGTATTGTGGGTATTGTGCATTGGGAAGTAACCATTGAAGGTTTTGCTAACCATGCGGGTACTACGCCTATGAACCTGCGGCAAGATGCTTTGCTAGCTGCATCCAAATTTATTATTGCTGTAAATGAAGTGGCCAACAGTGTAAAAGGAAACCAGGTGGGTACAGTTGGAAAAATTACTGTACAACCCGGTGCTTATAATGTCATTCCCGGTAAAGTAGTGTTGGGTTTGGAAATACGGGATTTATCAGGTGATAAAATTGAAATGCTTTTTCGAAACATGCAAAAGCGGGCCGCAACCATTGCAGTTGCTACAAAAACAAAAATCAGTTTTGAACGCCAGGCCAATGAATCGAAACCTGCATTAACAGATAAAAAATTACAACAATTTATCAACGCATCTGCCAAAGCATTGGGCTTTACCACTAAGTTTATGCAAAGTGGTGCCGGGCATGATTCGCAGCATATCGCTTCAATAGCACCTGCTGCTATGATATTTATACCCAGTGTAGCCGGTATCAGTCATTCACCCAAAGAATTTTCAACAGCAACAGATATGGCCAATGGAGCAAATGTTTTATTCCAAACGATTTTGAAAATAGATAAAGAATAAAATATGAAACTATTTATCAGAGTAGCCTTTTCAGCATTCATCCTTTTTGCCTGCAATACAAAAAAGTTCGAACGTCCTGCCGAAACATTTTATATGCCTGCTGAGTGGGAGCCACATGATGCTGTTTGGCTCGGGTGGGAGAAAGATAGTTTGCGTGGCTACTACCCTGCTGTTGCAGACATCATCAAAGCGTTGGCACCGAACGTTACGGTGAAGATGGCTTTTCATAATGATACGCTGATGTATAAAGCGATAACATATCTCACATCGCAGGGAGTTGACAGTAATATGTACAAGCGGTACATCATACCCGGAGATCGTTATTGGATCCGTGACCATGGAGCGGCTTTTTTAGTAAATGGAAAAGGAGAATTGGGCGTTGCGGATTTTGCCTGGAACAGTTATGGATACCCTGGCTTTTTGGAGCTAAAGTATAATGGCAATAAAGACAGTGTCACTCATTATTTGAATTTGCGAAAAGAATTTAGATTACAAACAGCAGCTGTTGACAGCCTGATGGCTATAAAGGAAGGAGCAAAAATTTTTAAAACAAATGTGATACATGAAGGTGGTGCCATTGAAGTAAACGGAGCAGGTACGCTGATACTATGTGAAGCAACGGTTTTTCAGCGCAACCCTGATATGAAAAAAGAATATATTGAAGCAGAAATGAAAAAGGTTTTAGGGGTCAGCAATATTATCTGGATGAAGGAAGGTTTGGCAGATGATCCTAAAAGTTTTTTTCGACGCATAGTAGCTAACTATGTGGGCGGTGGCACTGGCGGCCATACCGATGAGTTTGTTCGTTTTGCTGATCCAAAAACTATTCTGCTGGCATGGGTTGATGAAAAAGAAAAAGACCTCAACCCCATCAACCGAATGAATTATGAACGGATGAATGAGAACTATAAGATTCTTAAGGCTTCAAAAGACCAGGATGGTAAGTCGTTTACCATTATTAAAGTACCATTACCGGACTTGATTACAAAGAAAATACTGGCAAGAGAAAAAATTGATTCTGCGGAAGTAACATTTGATGTGGAAGTTAATAATTTCATTCCTTCCGAAAAACCAAAAGTGGGTGATACTTTGTTGAGAGTTCCTGCGGGCAGCTACATGAACTACTTAGTTACAAATGGTTTGGTATTATTACCTACATATACAGCTTTCGGTTCCTCCAAAGAAAAAGAAGAACAGGTACGTAAAATATTTGAAGAACAATTTCCGGGAAGAAAGATCGTATTTATTGATGCTATCATGCAAAACTGGAGCGGCGGTGGTATACATTGCAGCACACAGCAACAACCAAAGAAGAAAACGAATTAACTGAATTATGAAAAAAAAAGTAATCCTCTTTTGTTTTATTGCAAGTATGCAAAATTTATTTGCACAAAAGCCAAACGTAGATTCCATACTGCAACAAGTTGCTATAGAAAAAGATGAAGACAAAAAAGTTGATTTATTGGTACGACTTTACACCCTTGAAGTCAATAATAATCCTGAATGGATTATTGAAACGGGATTAAAAATGCTGAATCATTCACAAACAACAAAAAACAGCAATCAAGAAGCGTATTCCTATAGCTTTTTAGGCCAGGGATACCGCTTGCTGGGAAACAATATTAAAGCGTTAGATTATCACCACCGGGCTATCGCATTAGCAGAAAAAAGCAACAACCTGTCGCTTTTGGCTATCACTGAAAATCAAATGGCGCATGTTTACAAAGACCGTGAGGAATATGACAAAGCAATTAGCTTATACCTGTCTGCAACATCACATGCTGAAATGGGGAAAGTTGAAATAATAAAAAGTTGGGCTCCGCTAAATTTAGGCCAGGTATATCTTGCTACCAATAAATTAGATTCCTCGTTGATGTATTCTCAACGGGCTTATGAAATATCATTACGATTAAAAGATACCAACCTTGCACCTGGTCTGATTTTTACAAACTTAGGCGGTGTACATAGCAAACTGGGTAATGCGCCTCTTGCCATTAGTTATTTTAATATGGCCATAAAAGAAACATACGGCACATCCTATGTCAGATACCTTAATTTGGCGTATACGGGGTTAGCCCAGCATTATCAACGGGTCAATCAAACAGACTCCTGTATACTATATGCTAAAAAAGCAATAGCCGCAGTAAACAAAACGTCTTTCTTTTATTTAAGCAGCAAGCCGGCCCAACTACTTGCTGATATCTATGAAAAAACCAATTGCGACAGCACTTTGAAGTATGCAAAAATTTTAAAAACAGCAAATGATTCATTAACCAGCAGCAAAGCCAATCAGCAAATACTGTTAATGACTTTTGAAGAAGATCTGCGGCAGCAGGAAGTAGCCGCAGAAAAAGTAAAAGAAGAACAGCAACGAAAGCAAAATATTCAATACGCCTTACTTGCTCTCGGTATTATCACATTTATCTTTTTATTTTTAATGCTCAGCCGCCGCCATATCAGCAATACAAAGCTGATTCAGTTTCTTGGAGTGGTAGCGTTGCTATTAGTATTTGAATTTCTAAACCTACTACTTCATCCATTTTTAGAACGCATCACCCACCATTCTCCGGTGCTTATGCTACTGGCATTAGTTTGTATTGCAGCATTATTAGTTCCATTACATCATAAATTAGAAAAATGGGCTACGCATAAATTGGTGGAGAAGAATAAAGCAATACGGTTGGCCAATGCTAAAAAAACAATCGAAGAGTTGGAAAAGAAATAATTCATAACTTTTCAGGATGAAAAAATTACTTCTTTTTGTCCTGTTCCCCGTTCAATTATTTGCGCAATCTTTTTCCAAGGATGAAATCAACCGTTGGGAAAAACAATCCAAACAAGTAACGATTGTCCGTGACAATTGGGGCATTCCGCATATTTATGGTAAAACAGATGCCGATGCTGTTTTTGGATTACTCTATGCGCAATGCGAAGACGACTTCAAACGGGTGGAGATGAACTATATTGAAAAGCTGGGTAGAATGAGTGAGGTAAAAGGAGAAACTTCATTGCAGGATGATCTCTATATAAAACTTATCATTGATTCTGCCGAAGCGGTGGCGGATTATAAAAAAAGTCCGGTGTGGTTACAAAAATTATTGAATGCCTATGCAGATGGCATTAATTACTATCTCTATAAACATCCGGAAGTAAAACCAGCATTGCTTACCCGTTTCAAACCCTGGTATCAATTACTCTGGACCGATGGCAGTATTGGTGCTATCAGCACCGGCGATATAACGGAGAATGATGTAAAAAAATTCTATCTCGGTGATACAGCTCCAACTATCGCTAAAACAAAGGATTTTTTTGAAGAGCAAACCATCGGCTCTAATGGTTTTGCTATTGCTCCCTCCAAAACAGCTTCGGGTAATGCAATTTTATATATCAATCCACATGTTACTTTTTATTTCCGTCCGGAAGTACAGGTAGTAAGTGAAGAAGGATTGAATGTGTATGGGGCGGTTACCTGGGGACAGTTTTTTGTTTACCAGGGTTTCAATCAATACTGCGGGTGGATGCATACATCGGGCAATATGGATGTGGCAGATATGTACAAGGAGAAAATTGTAAAAAAGAACGACAAGCTTTTCTACGAGTACAACAAAGCTTTAAAACCCGTCACAAAAAAAATAATTACACTCCGGTATAAAAAAGATGATGTGATTCATACAAAAGCCATCACTACCTATTATACACATCATGGCCCCATTATGGCCAATCGCAACGGGCAATGGATAAGTGTACGAGGTTATAATCGTTCCCTGCAAAGTTTGATGCAAAGCTTTCTCCGAACAAAAACAAAAGGATTAGAAGATTATAAAAAAAATATGGCCATGCTTGCCAATACGTCTAACAACACGGTATTTGCAGACAACAAAGGCAATATTGCCTACTGGCATGGAAATTATATGCCCCGCCGGGATAAAAATTTAAACTGGGGTCTTGCTGTTGATGGTACAACTTCTGCCACTGAGTGGAAAGGCTTGCACCCATTAAATGAAACAGTACATGTTTACAACCCTGCAACCGGCTGGATACAAAATTGCAACTCCACTCCTTTTACAGTTTCCGGCAGCAGCAGTCCTAAAAAAGAAAATTACCCGGCGTACATGGCGCCGGATGGTGAAAATTTTCGGGGAGTTAATGCAGCAAGAGTTTTAGCTGCTGAAAACAAATTCACTATCGAAAAAACAATTGCAGCAGGTTATGATAGAAAGTTAACCGCCTTTGAAATTTTGGTTCCTGCAGTTGTGAGCTCCTTTGAAAAAAATATTGCTTCTACTGATTCTTTATATACTGTTTTAGCCGAACCCATTCAATTGTTAAAAAACTGGGATTACAATTCTTCCGAAAGTTCGATAGCTACTACATTGGCTATTGAATGGGCGCAAAAACTTACCGCTTCTATACAACGAATATATATTGATGAGGGTTGGGATGACCAGGTAACCCTGGTAAAAAAATTCGCTGCTACTGCATCTGCCAAGGAGTTATTACCACCATTAGCAGCTGTACTAAAAGAACTGACTAAAAAGTTTGGCACCTGGAAAATGCCATGGGGAGATATCAATCGCTACCAACGTATCTCCAGTGATATTGTACAGAAATATAAAGATGACCAGCCAAGTTTACCGGTTGGTTTTGCTTCGGCATCCTGGGGGCAGTTGCCTTCTTATAATAGCCGTTATTATCCAGGTACAAATAAACGATACGGTGTTGCTGGAAACAGCTTTGTTTGTGCAGTGGAGTTTGGTAAAAAAATAAAAGCAAAATCGTTACTTGCCGGTGGCAATAGTGGTGATCCCAACTCCAAACATTTTACTGATCAATTAGAAATGTACACTAAGGGACAATTTAAAGAGGTGCTATTTTACAAAGAAGATGTATTAAAAAATGCAGAGAGAACTTATCATCCCGGACAATAAATTGATCGTTACGAACTGAAATTATTTTCTACTATGGAACAAACAACTCTTGGCATAGGAACAAGATTACAACATACCCAACATGGGCCCGGCGTTATTGTAGGAATTAAATATGCTACGTACATTATTTCTTTTATCAATACCGGTATTAAAGAAATTGATAAAACAGATGATAAGTTGGATGAAATAATTCCGGAGAATGTAACGGCAGAAATTGAAACTCATTCTGAAGCAGAGAAATCTTTACTTAAAATTTTACGTCTCTGGGGTGGCATCACCGAAAATGTACCGTTGGGCGATAAATGGATAAAAGGAATGATGCTGCTCCAGCCGGCAGATAAAAGTTTAAAGCCGAAAGAAATTCCTGTTGAAGATTTCTTTCATAAAATAGTTATGCTGCGGGACAGGCTTCGGGTACTGGAACAAAACATCAACAGCAGCAAAACCTTGAGTGATGAGGAGAAAGTAAATATTCAACAATATATTACCCGTTGTTATGGATCGCTTACCACTTTTAATGTGCTGTTTAAAAATAAAGAACAGTGGTTTGTAGGAGAGAAAGGAAGCAAGGATGAGTAAGTAAATAAAAAAAAGAGTTGCTGAGCAACTCTTTTTCGCAGAACGAAAGTTGTTAATTAATAACCTCTTTCAGATACTGCTGAATTTGCCTTGTTGACTGTATTCTTTAAACTGCCCAGATTTTTATTAAGAAGATCTTTACCTTTTGTCATAAGGCTGTTCTTTTGTTCAGGTGTCATTTTGGAATACCTGAAAATTCCATATGCTGCGGCCGCAGCCAACAACAATCCTATATTCTTTCTGCCCATAATCGTTTGTTTTAATGAAGTAATAATTTGTTTTCATCTACACTATTCAAAAAACCATGCCATTGCATTCAGAAAGCTATTTTTATTACTAACACCAGGTTTTCGTGGATTATTTTCTACATTTAAATACCCATTTGATGCAGATATTCCATTTCATTGTATCTTATAGCCTTCTTAATACACATTACTTGTGTACTAAGTTCTGCCCACCAAAACCTTAACCTTTCTGCTTATGCAATCTTTAGCCCCTGTACAAACGAATCAACGTGAAATTTTCATGGATGTTCTCCGTGGATTTGCTATCCTCGGAATTTTTATTGCCAACCTGAATGGATTTAGCTGGTACAATGAATCAGCAAAAATTGAAAGTCCCTACATAATTCCTAAAGCAGATCATACGATGAGTTTTATTCATCATATGCTGATCGAAGGAAAATTTTATACCATCTTCAGTTTATTATTTGGATGGGGCATTGCCCTGCAATTTAAAAGAGCAGAAGAAAAAGGGATGAATGCATTGCCTGTTGTAAGGAGAAGATTGCTCTTTATGCTCTTACTAGGCGCTGTTCATTTGCTGATATGGCCTGGTGATATTGTATTTTTTTATGCGATGCTTGGTTTTATTTTACTGCCTCTTCGCAAATTTTCTAATACGGCCTTATTAATAACAGGTTGCCTGCTTGTCCTTTCCCCCATACTATTGTATTGGTTGAAAATGACATTCCCGGTGCTGAATTACCCTGCTGACATAACGATAAAAACGGCGACAAGGGTTGAAAACACCATGTTTACCATTAAAAGTGAAAAGGATTTTGTAAATATTATGAAACATGGTGATAGTTGGTTAGAGCAGGTAAAAATGAATATCGTTGGCTTCTTTTACCGCTATCAATATTTATTTTTTGTAAGCCGTATTCCAAAAGTGCTGGGTATATTTCTGATAGGCTACGTAGTAGGTCGTTCTGATTTTTATAAAAACCTGCTCCAGCATAAAAAAATATTATACTGGATTATTGGTGTTGGATTAACGATCGGCTTAACCGCTAATTATTTTTTAGCCTATTATATGAGCAATCACATGGGAGAATACTGGCAATTAAAAATGAAAGGCTGGTATCAAACAATTTTTTATGCACTTGGTGTAGCACCGTTGGCTATGGCCTATGTGGGACTTTTTATGCTGGCCTTCCAATCAGCCGCCGGTAAAAAAATATTAGGCGTATTGGCACCCGTTGGTAAAATGGCTTTTAGTAATTATATATTGCAATCATTGATCGGCAGTTATGTTTTTCTGGGGCCGGGACTGGGCTATTTTGGAGAAATAGGCCCGGTTTATTATACCATATTTGGCTTACTTGTTTTTATATGTCAAATAATCCTAAGTACTATCTGGTTGAAATTCTTTAATTACGGTCCCATAGAATGGCTGTGGCGAAGTGCTACGTATAAAAAATGGCAGCCAATGCGAAAAAAAAATTCGGCATAAGCCAACTCATCGATAACCAATGCAAAATTTTATGCAATACAAAAAAATCAGCCTGGTAATCTGTACAATAATCATCAGCACCTTCCTGCTAAGTTTTGGTTTAAATAAGCTAACCGATATCCCTAAGCTATGGGATATGGAAAAACTAAAATCCGCCCATTTACCACTGGTAGATAAATCCATTCATGTAGAACCTATTGCTGAAAACTTATATAATAAAATACCAGAAAGAGTTGCTTATAAAACCTACCCGGTGTATATGCCCGGTCGTGAGCCAAAAGGATATTACGAATGGCTGCTAAGTCAAAACCCCGAAATAGTTTTTGATGCATCAAAAATAAAATCAGCGGATGATTGGGTAAAAGCCGGAGAGCTCATTTATGATATGCCTCAGAATATCGATTTTTTTATGGACAGCTCCTTAAACAAATCAACCCTGGAAGCGATGGGTAATTTTTATAGTGCAATGCATGTTCCTGTTACCAAAGAAGGCATTATTCCATTTTTCAGCCTTGTAATCCGTGAAAAGGGGAGAATTGAAATCGGTTCTTTTTCGTGTGGCAGTTGTCATAACCGGGTAATGAATGATGGTTCTGTTCTTAAAGGCGGGCAAGGTAATTTTCCATTCGATGATTTATTTGGTGCTGGATTGAAAAATCGGGCCGAAGGAATGAAAATGCCAGACAGTGCAGCTAACGCAATGGTTGGTGGTTCATTTCTTGGTTTATTTGGTGCGCCCTGGATCAAACACCAAAGCCAGTCATACATAAAAAATCCTGACTGGAAACATGCAACCGGGGTTTTGATGGCAACCGTTCCGGGGGTAATGCACCGGCACAGTAGTGCTTTTGGCTCACCTACTGCTATTCCGGATCTTTTTAATTTAAAAGAAAGAAAATATCTTGATCGTACTGGTATGCTGTTGCATCGTGATATCGGCGATGTGATGCGGTACGCAGCCCTAAACCAGGAATTAGATTTTACAAATTCGTACGGCGGCTTTAAGCCGGATGATTCACCGGATAGCATCATCATCCAACAGTATACCCGTTTTTCTGATGCACAAGCCTATGCATTGGCCAACTATCTTTATTCATTAAAGCCGTTGCCTAATCCGGAAAAGGCTTCGCCAGAACTGATTGCAAAAGGGAAAGCAATTTTTATAGAAGAAACTTGTGTGGATTGCCACACACCGCCATTTTACTCCAGCAATAAACTTACGTTGGCAGATGGTTTTAAACCCACCAAAGAAGAGATGATAAAATATGATGTAATTGACTTCAGCGTAAAAACAGACCCGGGCCTTGCACTGTACAGTAGACGTGGTACCGGTTATTATAAAGTTCCTTCTTTAATGGGCGTATGGAACCGTACAGCATTAATGCACAGCGGTTATGTTACAAGCCTGGAAGAAATGTTTAACCCGGCAAGACTAAAAAGTGATTTTTTACCTTCAGGTTTCAATCCCAATATTGACAAACCATTTCCGGTACAAGGCCATACGTTTGGTTTGTATCTGAATGCAGAAGATAAAAATGCATTGCTTGCTTTCCTGCGATCATTATAGGCTTTGTATAACACTTCGTTATGAGCTTTCAATAGCCTGCATAAATAAGTTTTAGTAACTTAACAGCATGAAATGTTTACTCCTTCTTTTATTATTTCCTACTATTATTTTTTCACAGGATTGTGATATTCTCATCACCAACGGTAAAATTATTGATGGCACCGGCAACAGTTGGTACTATGGCAGTGTGGCGATAAAAGATGGTAAGATCATCAAAACCGGAAGGGATATAAAATTATCTGCAAAAAAAACAATTGATGCAAAAGGATTAATTGTTGCCCCCGGTTTTATAGATGTGCATACACATTTGGAAGGAGATGAAATAAGAGACCCCGAAGCAAAAAGTTTTATCTACGATGGTGTGACCACCTGCGTAACGGGTAACTGCGGTTCTTCCAATACCGATGTGGGAAAATATTTGCGTTGGGTGGACTCCTTAAAGCTTTCTATTAATGTAGCCTCTCTTATAGGACATAACGATGTAAGAAAAGCAGTAATGGGAAGAGCCAACCGGGATGCTACAGCAGATGAAATGAAGCGAATGGAAGATATTGTTGATAAAGCAATGGCGGATGGTGCTGTTGGTATGTCAACAGGACTTATTTATATACCGGGCACTTATACTAAAACACCAGAGATTGTTTCGCTGGCGAAAGTGACAGCAAAATATAATGGTGTATATGCAAGTCATATGCGGGATGAAGGCGATAGTGTAACCCAGGCCATTGAAGAAGCGTTAACCATCGGAAGAGAAGCGAAACTACCGGTGCAGATCTCGCATTTCAAATTAAGCGGTCAACACAATTGGGGCAGAAGCAAAGTAACGGTGCCCATGATTGAAGCAGCAAGAAAAGAAGGCATTGATGTTACAATTGACCAATATCCTTATACCGCCAGCAGTACTTCTATCAGTACATTAATACCGGATGATGTGTTGGCAGATGGACAGGATTCTATTAAAGCAAGATTGCAACGACCGGACGTTAGAAAAAAGGTGATCAATTCGATGCTGGAACGATTGAAGAAAAGAAAACTGAAACATTTTAGTTATGCAGTGGTAGCCTATTATTCTCCTGATACAACGTACAACGGAAAAAGCATTGAGCAGATCAACCTGATGAAAGGCCGCAAGCATAAAGCCAGGGAAGAAGCATTAACTGTTATCGACATAATGATGAATGGCGGGGCCAGTGCCGTTTTTCATGGCCTGGGTGAAGATGATGTAAAATACATCATGAAATATCCGTTCAACATGTTTGCCAGTGATGCTACAATTCGCATAATGAACGCAGGCATGCCACATCCCAGGGGCTACGGAACCAATGCAAGAGTATTGGGTAAATATGTGCGGGAAGAAAAAGTTATTTCATTGGAAGAAGCTATTCGCAGAATGACTTCTTTACCGGCACAAAAATTTCAATTAACTAATCGTGGATTAGTAAGAGAAGGGTATGCTGCCGACATCGTTATATTCAATGAAGCTACTGTAAAAGATATTTCAACTTTTGAAAAACCACATGCTTATTCTACAGGTTTTCAATTTGTATTGGTAAATGGTGTGTTGACAGTAGATAATGGCACCCATACTACTGCAAGGGGTGGTCAGGCAATTTATCGTAAAACTCTGTAATACAATTTCTACTCTCCCCAGGTTTAACTGCGTATTATTACCAGTAACATCCCATTACATAAAAATGTAATTGTTTAGGTTTGTGCCATTTTTTACTTTTATGTCATTAAACATTTGACCTAAACCTTATCAACTATGTACTGGCTTTAAAAAATTATTAAGCGCCGATATTAAGAAGCTTTAATAATCTTTTTGGCTAATTACTGGTTTAAATTCCTAAAGCTAAAATTCAACACATGAACCGACTTAATGTCTCTCTGTTCGCAACACTGTTCTTATTATCAATAAGCTTTATTGCACAAGCCCAACTTAAAGACGGCGAAATTGTAAAAATTAAAAATCTAAACAGCGGCAAGTATGCCATACCAAAAGATGTTAGCACTGCTGTGGATGCTAATATCATTATTATGACAGGTCGTAACGATGCCTGGTTTACCTGGAAAGCAACAGCGGTGCCCGGGGGGTATTATAAATTTCAAAATATGCATACCAATTTGTTTTTGGGTGTATTAGGCCGGTCTAAAGAGCAGTATGGTTTTGTTACTCAGAAATCTACTGGTAACCAGGCCGACCTGCAGTGGAAACTTGAAAAAACAACAAAAGGCTATAAACTAAAAAATAAAAACTCTAACCTGTTCATAGCTGTGGAAGGTGGCAGCAAAGAAAATAATGCAGTACTTATTCAGTGGGCAGACAATGGACAAGCAGACATTGAATGGCAGTTTGAAACGGTTGGTACCAATAACTCCACCGCAACTGGTAAAAAAGTATTGTTTGATATTGTACTGAACTATATCGCCGTGTCGGAAGCCACCCGCAATCAAATTGATAATGGTGATTGCAGAAGGGTATTTGGACAGGTAAGCACCGAACTTTGGGAGTTGGACGAAAACAATGAAATGAAAATAAGACTGCGTTCGTATAATAATATGTCGGAGCTGGTTTACAATCAAACCAATTTTCAAGGTCCACCTACGGCAGGTTTAAGTTATCACCAGGATAATCGGACTGCATCCAACAATAGCCAGATGGGAAAAGTAACGTATAATATTCCTGAAAGTCTACTGAAAGAAAAAAAACTCATGCTGGTTGTAAAAACTTTTCTCGGAACCCGTCATAAAGACAATGATTTTGCTTCTTACGATGCCTTAAAAATGGGTGAAGAGCAACGAAGCACTTATATTCTTGATTACAGGACAAACCGCACAGAAACCATTGAAGCTATTACTGATCTTGCTACTACTAATAAAAATATGAACCTGATAAACCTCATCATTCCATTTAGCAATTTTACCCGGGCAGATGATACACATAAACTATGGGTAAAATTTAGTTGTAAAATAAACTAAGCAGAAAAATAACTATATCAAAAGCATCCTATATATACTGGGATGCTTTTTTATTGCTTACAACCGAATGATGTACCTTTTCATCTGAATCCACACATACATGAAAATTCTTTGGACATATCTTCAACCCTATCGCTGGTGGATCTTTCTTGCATTAGTTCTTGCCGGCGTTGCACAAATATTGGCACTATATGATCCCGTAATTTTTGGAAGAATCATTGATGACTACGCCTTAAAGCCCGGTAATAAAACAGAAGCAGAATTGATAAGAGGTGTTTCGTTCTGGATGGGCATAGCCGTGGCCATTGCACTGGCAGCAAGATTGGTAATGGCATTCAAAGATTATGTAATGCGGATGGTGGTACAGAAATTCGGCATGCAAATCTTTAATGATGGATTGCGGCAAACACTCCGGCTACCGTACCAGGATTTTGAAGACCAGAGCAGCGGTGAGATCCTATCCATTCTGCAAAAAGTAAGGAACGATACCGAACGATTCATTACCAGTTTTATCAATATCCTATTCTCTTCCTTAGTAGGTATTGGCTTTTTAGTTTGGTATGCGATTACCAAACATTGGGCATTGATACCGGTTTTCTTAATTGGTGTCGTATTACTTGGGGGCCTTACAAGTATCCTTAGTCGATCTATCAAAACATTGCAGCGTTCACTCATACGTCAAAACCGGCAAATGAGTGGCACCATAACGGAATCATTACGAAATATCGAGTTGGTAAAAAGTTTAGGACTTACCTATCCTGAAATTCGACGCTTGCGTCAGCACACACAAGACATCTACGATCTTGAAATGAAAAAAGTAAAAAAGGTACGGACACTTACTTTTTTCCAGGGAGCCATACTTACAGTTTTAAAACAATCCATTCTGTTTATTTTACTCTGGCTCATTTTTCGGAAAGTATTATCTCCCGGAGAGTTGATTGCCATGCAATTTATTTCAACAGGTATCATTGGCCCTTTGCAAGATTTAGGAGGTATCATACTCTCCTATCGGGAAGCGGAGGCTTCTTTGCAACTATTTAATGAGTTGATGAAAAAAGAACCGGAGTACCGCCCCGAAGAACCAATTGATGTTGGCGAGGTAGAGCATCTTGAATTTAATAATGTTGTATTCCGGCATCGCAATGCTACCGTAAATGCAATAGAAAATATTTCGTTTGAAGCAGGTATTGGTGATACGATTGCATTTGTTGGTCCATCTGGCTCCGGTAAATCAACGTTAGTAAAACTATTAGTGGGGCTTTACGCTCCTGTTAGCGGTGAAATTTTATATGATAATATTTCATCCAAAGACATTCGATACAACAGGATGCGAAGACAATTAGGATTCGTAACACAAGACACCCAGCTTTTTTCCGGAACCATCCGGGATAATATGAAGTTTGTAAAACCAGATGCCACCGATGAAGAAATTAATGCTGCCCTGGAACAAGCCTCCGCAACTAATATTGTTTATAGCAATGGCCGAGGATTGGATTCAATACTTGGCGAGGGGGGAAGAAAAGTTTCCGGTGGAGAAAAACAGCGTTTATCTATTGCAAGAGCCTTGCTACGCAAACCCCGTTTGCTAATTTTTGATGAAGCAACATCTGCACTCGATTCGTTAACCGAAGAACAAATAACAGCAACAGTAAAAGAAATTTCTGCGTTAAAACAACAGATAACCATTCTTATCGCCCATCGCCTCTCCACCATCATGCATGCCGATACGATATATGTATTAGAAAAAGGACGAATAACCGAACAAGGCACACATGATGAACTCGTCAACAAAAAAGGATTGTATTACGCCATGTGGCGGCAGCAGATCGGAGAAAGAGTTCCTTTGCAAAAAGCCATTATTGATGAAGAGGACGATGTGGATGAATAAATTTTAGAGAATCCTCACATCAATAGTTTTACTATCTCCCGTTGTGAGGATTCAATATGTTGTTTGAATTTTTCGTACCATTTTTTCCAATCTGCTTTCTTCATACTTCCGGTCAATGATTTTTCATAATCCGCCAGTGAGTCATATCCTTCTTCAAAGATCAGCCGGTAAGAGTCCCCGGTAAAATCTGATAATACTCTCGCAGATTTTGCATCGGGCAAAAGACCTTTGCTATACGCTTCATCCAGTAAAGCTTTGGCGTCTTTAAAGGCGCCAAAGCGAAGTTGAAAAATATCACGAACGATGTACATATACTTTTATTTAGTATGAACGAATCAGTTCTTTTTCATTTTTGCATAATCAACCATGCCCTGGAAATCCACCACAACGGCAGGCTCCGTACCCACCACCCATGCATCATGGCCCATTGGTAATAAAGAAACATCCCCGGGCTTGCAATGAATTTTAGTTCCATCATCCATCAGTACTACTACTTCTCCTGAAATATGATACTGGTAATGTGGCGCTTCGCAGCTTTTTGTTTTGACGAGCGGCTGTACTGATTCTGACCATTTCCAACCGGGTTGAAATGTAGCCCGGCCGATCGTTGCCCCTCCCACTTTTATTACCTCAACTCTTCCCTTTGGAAATTCTCTTACTTCATCAGGTTTTCCGAAACTTTTTATTTCTGCTTTCTCTGCTGTTATTGTAGGTAGGGAAACAAGTGGCTTGTGTGATAACAAAAGAGTGCTGGCAATCATTATTGCCACTATGATTGTTGTTTTCATTACAATTATTTTTAGTGAATTAATTTTTTACCCGTTTATTCTTTAGCGGCGCCGCCTAAGAATAATTCAATACAACAAAGATGTGATTATTACGAAGCAGGTTCCTTGTAAGGATGTCGGCAGTTCTTGTATAAATCAGCATTTTTTTCGTAGTGCCTGCGGGGAAAGGCCTGTATGTTGTTTTATGAAATGGCAGAAATGTGATTGGTCACCAAACTGAAGACGATGAGCAATTTCAGTGATACTTTGGTCAGTAGAACCAAGCAAAACTTTTGCTTCCAGCAACAACATATCATTGATCAGCTCCTTGGGGGATTTGCCGGTGTGCTCTTTTACCACTTCCGCAAGATGTTTGGGAGTGATGTGCAGCATAGCTGCGTACTGGCTTACTTCTCTTATAGAAACAAAATTCTTTTCAACCAGTCTTTTAAATTCACCGGCGATCTTCATGGAACGGGTGGAAGCGTCATACAATTTTTTTGCATGTGGCCGGTAAATTTCTCTTACCCGTAATAAAAGGATATGAATATAGTTGCGCAGCAGGTAATCTTTTTCCGGAGAAAATCTTTCGTATTCCTGTATTATATCTTTGAAAGATTGTCGAATGAGTTGACTCTCTTCTTCCGTAACATTAATGATGTGTTCCGCTTCCATACTGAGGTAAGAAAATTCTTCAGCCAATGGTTTATTCAATAATGGTTGAATAAACTCTGTTTTGAAATGCATGCAATAGCCGACGCAGTTTCTTACATTTTTTGAAGCATACACAACATTCTCCGGCACAATAACAAGGTCATTGGGTTTTAACCAGCGATAATCGGCGCCGAGGTACACATCATGTACCCCACCCAGCAGAATATAGATAAGATTGAACTGCCGCCGGAGAGCTTGAATACCTTTTTCCGGATCTACATCTTTGTGCTTGTCCTCCAGAGTACCCGGCATCACCATCAGGTTGATGTCGTAAGAACGGCTGTCCCTATTGACTTTCTTTTCAAAGTCAGCAAGGTTCTCAATAATCAGTATGTCTTTTTTAGACATAGCGGAAGTTGTGCAAATAAAGTTACGCCACTTGCTTCAGATCAGAAAGAGAGTCCATAAAGTAGGCCATCCTTTCTTGAGATCACCCAAAGCTTATCATTGTCCAATAATAATTGGTAGGGTTCCCGGGAGGAAAGATCAACCCTTTTTTCAACCTTATTTTGCCTGAAGTTGTATACTATAAATTGGTTGAGGTAAACAAAAGTTACAGTTTCATCGCTTGCCGCCAGCAACTTGCTCATTCCAATATTATTTTCCTTGATAGAATCTTCGATCAATAAAGACAGATCTACCAGTGTTAAAAGCTTTCGCTTATTAGCAATTACAGTTAATTTTTTTTCGTACAGTACAAAACTATGTTGGGCCGTTCGTAATACATTTTCTGATGTGATAGCTTCTTCGTCATTATCAAACATCTTTTTGGAGAAAGCAGCATCAAGTTCAAGCCCGTCATGTGTCAATGCACAGAATTTTTTTATACAGGGAATATCCTGAACAAAAATATCTGCCTTCTCCTTGCAGGATGTATCGATTAGCTGTCCATTATAATTTATCTTAAACCAGTTGTTTGCTTCTGCATTTGCCATAATGTATTTATCAAAAAAATAAGGTTGTGTAGAAACGCCATGTGCAATAAATTTCCACCAAAGCACACTGTCTTTTTTTATATCGTATCCGAATAAACTACCGGCCTCATATAAAGCCGTTCCATACAAAACATCGTTTTTCAGTACAGGTATTGTACGCAATGGGCCAAACGGTAATACTTTAATAAATTTTCCGGTAGCTGCTTCAAACGTGGCTGTTGATTCATATTTGTCGTTATAATAAGGAGCATAAACAATTCCATCTGCTACAAAACATTGCGTATTTGCTTTATAGCCTATTGGTGTAACCCATTTTTGCCCGCCACTAGTTTTATCATACGCATAGAGCTTATAATCGACGCCGATAAAAAGCAGCAAGTTTCCGTCAACAGTAACGGAGGAATAAAAACTCCCCATCTCACTGGCTGAAAATTTTTGTGTTGACCTAAAAAACTCTTTCTGTGAAAAACTGGTAGTGGCTATAAAAAAGAATACAGCAGGAAGAAGGGTAGGTTTCATTAATAAAATTTAATCTATAGTAACTATGGAAGTTACAACGCCTCTTACCCCTTTTTTATTTTACTGAACAGTCTTCTTTTCTTTTGACAATTCCCTGATACGATATTCCTGGATCAATGGCGGATTTTCAGGGGAGAGTGTGAAATATATTTCTATATCCGATTTTTCCCCGGTAAGAATAAAAGAACCCCGCAGTTGGTTCTCTGGTTTTACCGGGCCTACCGAAATTATTTTTCCGGCTCTATCATATACTTCCTTTGCATACTTTTTCAATGTATCTATCGGGTAGTCAGGAAAAAAGTTTTCTGCAAAAATGCCAGATTGTTGAGCATTGCTCCAAGCCGGTAAAATTTTTACTAAATCATTTTTCCGCTTCTCTAAAATGCCAGATGCCGGCAATTCCATGGGTTTCAGTCCCGCTAATTTTATTATTGTATCCAACACTTGCAAATTCACAAATCCCATAGGAGAATAAGTTCGGTTTGCAAAAGAAACAATACCAATTCCATAATCAGGCATAATGCGCCACTGGCTTCCAAAGCCGGGTAATCCACCGCTATGAGCAATATATGTTTTGCCCTCGCAATCTTTCAGCCAGCCCAGGCCATAGCAATACGCCGCTGTAACTGCACAAGTTCTTCCATTCGGAAATTTATAATTGGGGTTAAATCCATTCCATCTCCATGGGTGATGCATTTCCCGTACGGAACTTCTTTTGACAGGACCATTATCCGCCGCATTATTTGCCGGCCAGGCAGATAAATGTAAGGCCATGTAATTTGCAAATTCATCAATAGAAGAGATCATAGCACCCATAGCACCCCAGCTTCCTTCTTTGGTATCATGCAACAACTCTTCTTCATTCCATGTATTATTTAACCAGCGGTAACCATGCGCCAATTTATCTGGGGCTACTTCGCCATACTCATAGGTAGTTGTTTTCATACCCAGTGGCTCAAAAATATTTTTCCTGATATAGTCCTGGTAAGGCATACCAGTCACATTCGTAATGATCATCCCCTGCAGGGCAAAACCTAAGTTGCTATACTCAAACGAAATACCCGGAGCATTGGAGAATGACAATTGTTTTGCAATTAATTCAAGCAGGTCTTTATCTGTATCTGCTAATTGCCGGTCGCCCCAGGGATTGTCTTCCGGGAAACCTGCACCATGCGTCATTAAATGGCGGATGGTAATATGTGGCGCATCTACCGTTGGATACTTTAGATTCTTTAATTCGGGAATATATAAATAAGCAGGGTCGTCCAGGTTCAATTGGCCTTCATCCCGCAGTTTCAATATTGCCATGGAAGTAAAACTTTTACTCATGCTGGCGATGCGAAAAAGGGAAGATGAAGTAACGGGAATTTTTTTCTCAATATCCGTGTAGCCAATATTTCCTTTGTAAATAAGTTTTCCATCTACTACTATACCGTAAGCTACTCCCGGCAAATGATTTGAATCTGCATAGTCCCGGAAAATTTTATCGACAACATCAAACGTCTGTTTTATTTTTTCTTCTCTTGCACCATCTGTAAATACAGCGGATTGATACGATGAATCGTATGTTACTGAAATAGCTTTTTCCGGTCTCTTCTGTTGATCACAGGAAACAAGAAAACTTCCTGCACAAACTAACCACAAAATTTTTTTCATATGTATGAATTACAGCAGCTGATAAAATTAAAATCCTTTCT
Organism: Chitinophagaceae bacterium IBVUCB2; assembly: GCA_002127295.1. Taxonomy (GTDB): domain Bacteria; phylum Bacteroidota; class Bacteroidia; order Chitinophagales; family Chitinophagaceae; genus JJ008. The sequence goes on along the minus strand of NFUV01000001.1, from coordinate 2,106,188 downwards.
TCTCTCCAATATATTTATCCATCCATTCTAAATTGGTCTGCATCGTCTTTAATACCATTCTTGGCTCGGTAGGACCATGTGGTTGTCTTGGTAGTGCCAGCAATCTAACGGGAACCTCTCTTCTGCGCAATGCATTATAAAACATTACGGCATTACTAAATGGTACTCTTGCATCCGCTTCGCCATGCTGCAACATCACCGGTGTTTTTACATTTTGTACAAAGCGTAGTGGTGAATGCGCATCATACTTGCTCCAATCATCCCAGGGATTGGATTTGAAATAAGAAGGTAAAAATCCTTCAATATCATCGGTCAGATTTTGATGCGACAGGTCAACTACCGGCGCACCAATGGAGGCTACTTTAAACCGGTTGGTATGACCAACGATCCAGCTACTCATAAAACCACCATAGCTCCATCCCATCACTCCCATTTTATTTTCATCGGCCACTCCCATTTTTATTACATGATCCACTCCCGCCATCAGGTCTTGAAAATCTTTTCCACCCCAATCTTCCCGGTTGGCCATTCTAAATTCTGCACCATAGCCGGTTGAACCTCTTGGATTCGGTCGCAGTACTGCATAGCCTGCTTCTGAAAAAGCCGCAATAGGATAAGTGCCCTGGTTAGCGGCAACACAGGTTTGTGTAAATACTCCGGCAGGTCCCCCATGTACATTTAAAATAAACGGCACTTTATCACCGGCTTTATAATTGATTGGGTAAGTAAGCAATCCTTCAATTTCTTTTCCGTCCGCTCCTTTCCATTTTATTACTTCTGTTTTTGGTAATGCTTTTCCAAGATGTGCAGCATTAAGACTGGTAATTTTTACCGGGGCAAAATTATTAAGTGGGCTGATATATGCTTCAGGTAGCTGTGATGGATTTTGTAATGTAAATGCAATATGAGTTGCGCTGGTATTTAATGTAAAAGCGGCTAAAAAATCTTTTGAGCCTTTATTCCATTCACTTATTGATTTTCCATCCACACTAAGTTGGTACACACTGTTCAATGTTTTGTTAGCCTCCGACCATAAAACATTTTTTCCATCGGGTGTCCAGCCAAGCAATCCGCCATTTTCATCGGGAGTTGCTTTTAGCCGCCAGCTTTTGCCATCCGCCATGTTATAAATTTTAGCATGGCGTGGGCCCGACCAATCAACAGGATAAGTACTGGAAAAATAAGCGATATATTTTCCATCCGGACTAAACAATGGAGTTGCTTCACCGGCGCCGGTATTTGCGATTGATTTTATATGGCCCGTTTCAACATCAATCAAAGAAATATCGCTGTACACATTATCATTTGCCTCCGGCGATTTTCCATGACTATAGGCAATGGTTTTTCCATCGGGACTCCAGTCAAAAGAAATAACATTATAATATTCTTTCGTTAGTTTCTTCTGTACATATTTTCCGGCGGTATCTTTTTGATTAAGCCATACAACAAAAAGACGGTTTTGCTTTATCTCTTCGTCCATAAAATACGCATCGTCTTTTGCTTTTTTGTTTTTCTCTTCTTTGCTATCTGCTGCATCTATCATGGTAAAAGCGATCATTGTTCCATCCTGGCTCCAATCATAATTCCCCACTGCAGATTTTACATCCGTTAATTTTTCCGCTTCACCTCCACCAACAGGCAGTATGTATAAATTTGTTTTAGTATCTCGGGAAGAAGTAAAAGCGATCCACTTACCATCAGGACTCCATTTCGGATTAGAAGAATTTTTATCTCCTTTTGTTAGCTGAATTGAATTGCTTCCGTCGCTATTACATAGCCATACCTGGTTTACGTATTCACTCCGATCGTCTGTCATTACTGCTTCACGAACCGTATAAAGCACTTTACTTGCATCTGGTGACGGAATTACAGCCGTAATGTTTTTTATTTTAAGCAACTGTTCCGGGCTCCAGTTTTTTTGTGCTGTTATGTTAATTGCAAATAGCACAGTGATAATAATGATCAATAATTTTTTCATTTCAGCCGTTTTAAAGTGAGGAATTGGTTACGTGGAAACAATGGGTCAACTAATTTAAACTATTGTTTCTGTATTTAGATTTTGTTTCTCTTTTCTAAAAGGCTGCCGCTTCCAATAGGTTAAACTCCGCCATGCCCACTCTAACGGACCAAACCGAAAATACCTTAACCAGATATGACTCCATATAATTTGCAGTGCCCATGTGGCTGCCACTACATAATATATTTCATGGCGTTGAAGTTTGCCGAAATAACCAAACCCAATTCCATAAAAAAATAATCCCACTAATAAAGATTGCATCAGGTAGTGGGTAAAAGCCATTTGACCCACGGGCCGCATTAATGCAAAAAACCAATTGAACCAACCTGATTTGTATAACAACATGATCAATCCAAAAATTCCGATGGCCCTGAAAGTGCGGGATATTTCATAAAACTCAAAGGATACATTTTTTGTATACTCAAAATAATTGAACTTATAATCGATCAATGGTTGCAGGCGGAAATAGGAAAGTACTAGTCCCAGACCAAGTCCGCCGATAAATAAACCCCAATAAACTTTAGAAGAGGCTTTACCGGTTAAAATACCTGATTTATAAAAAGCCATTCCTAAAAACATAAATAATAAAATATCCCAGATACCGAAATAGGTGTAAAAGAACTCTCCTCTCAAGCTCCTTTCACTCTGGTATTCATAAAACCCACCATAATTTCCTTGTACACTCTGCAGGCTCTTATTCATTTTTTTGATCTTTCCTTCCTGGCTTGCTTTTTCTTTAAACTCCGTCATAGCACCGAGGTCTGCTTTTTGGTTGTCGGTCAGTTTCGTTACCGTGGTGTCCATTTTTGCGATCATCTCACCCTTGTAAATCATTTTCCGATCCCTGTATGCATCCACATTTTCTCTTGCAGTTTGCAGCAACATACAAATCACCGCACCAATGATCAAGGCTTTTGGCGATAGACGTCGAAAAGTAAAAGCTATCATACCGATACAGGCATAATGAAATAAAATATCCCAGAACCATAAAAGAATAAATGCATTGAATAACCCAAAGACCAGTAACCATAACTGGCGGCGAAAAAAATAATCCGCAGGCCACAGACCTTCTGTCTTTTTTTCTTTGCCGGTAATAAATAAAATAATACCGGCACCAAATAACATGGAGAACAAGGCCCGTTGACTGCCTTCCATAAACCAACTAATAAAATACCAGGTCTTGAAATTGATGGTTCCCCATTCGTTGAGTACAGAAGGGTCGTCGTATACTGCTTCGGGCAATGCAAATCCCGGAATATTCATTAATAAAATTCCCAGGATGGCGATGCCTCTTAAGGAATCGAGAATAATAATTCTTTCCGATTGGTTGACAGGAGCTGCCTGTGTGCTTGACATAGTTGGTTGGTTTTGGTAGTGGTAGAAGGCAGGAGTAAAATGCTTGCACAGGGACTTACTACAAGATATTCATTTAATTACATAAAAAAAGCAGGCTCTCGCCTGCTTTGCAACAAGATGTCGCTTATTTATTTTAGTTTCTTAAATCTCTCGCCATAAATAACTGCATAGTTTTCATCGGGCACCACAATTACACCCATCAAATCGTAAGTACCGGCAGGATAAATGCGGGAGCCGGCACCGTACTTAATTAATAAAGTAACCTGGTAGCGGCCATTAACACCTTCCTGCTTACGAACTTTTCCCGTCTCATCACAATCCAGCCAAAACTCTATTGGTATAGCAGGTACATCATGCGGTTGAAATAGACCGGTGCCATCTGGATTTAGTAGTACAATCGGTTCTTCTTTTTGCTTCCCCCACTCATATACATAACGACCCAGTATTACTTTTTGTGCCTCTGGTATTTGTTTGGTTACAGTATACTCAGTGCCTTTAAGGTTTATTTTTTCAACGGCAGGTTGTGCCTGGGCTAAACAACTAATACTAATAAATACCAATGCAAGAAATGTCTTGTTCATAATTAAAAATTTATTGCTTGATAAAAGGATAGTACTAAGCTACATGGCTGGCTTGGGGTTAACAATACCTACTAATAGGTATTTACTTACAGCAACTGGTTCTGCCTGGCAAAATTCATTAACCCGGCTACACTCTTTACTTCCAGTTTGCGGAGAATATTTCTGCGGTGGGTGTTTATCGTTAGTTCGCTTAAGTAAAGCTGTACGGCAATTTCTTTGGTGGTCATTTCCTTGCAGATCATCCGAATGATCTCTACTTCCCGCTTGGTAAGCTGGTACTTCTTTAAAAAATCATCAAAGAAAAAAGAATCATCAGCAAGGGGTATAAGTTCAACGGCAGCAGGAAAATGTTTTTTACCGTCAACAATCGTAGCGATCGCATCTTTTAATTGTGTGGCTGAAGAATTCTTTACAAGGTAGCCGTCGGCCTGCATTCTCTTTACCTCTTCTACCAGTTCGGGCTGGTTATAATTGGTTAGTACCAATACCTTCACAGCAGGATAATTGGTTTTAATTTTTTGTAAGCATTGCAAACCATCATAGCCCGGCATATTCAGATCTAATAATACAAGGGATGGCTGTTGTTGGGCAACAGCATCCATCAGCTCAAATCCGTTTTGAGCAGTTGCCACAATTTCTACTGATGGCATCTCCTGTAAAATAACCCTGATCCCTTCCAGCAAATACTGGTGATCATCTGCAAGTATTATTTTAGTTTTCATTATTAATGATAGGAATTTCAATAGTTACAATCAGGCCCTGTGGTTTGTTTGCATCAAATGCTATTAATCCTTTCAGCGAATCTACTTTTGACCGGATGCCGCTAATTCCCAATGTTTTTTTCTCGTCCATCATCTCCGGTACGATCCCCATGCCATCATCTTCCACCATTAACGAAAAACAGTCGGCATCTTCTGTTACCTGTACCAGCACATTCCTGGCACCGGAGTGTTTTACTATATTATTCAGTAATTCATATACTATGCCATACAATGCCGTATAATATTTACCAAGACCTGTTTCATATTGCTCAAATCCTATGGTTAACAACTGGATGTTTACTTTGCCGGAAGCATTTACAATGGCTACCACTTTTTCCAACGAAGTTTTAAACCCTACTTTTTCCAGCATTACAGGACTCAATGCGTGGCTTAAATTCCTCACCATATCTGAAACAAGGCCAACGGCTTCTTCTGCTTTTGCAACATGTAAATTGGCTGTTTCATTAATGATCCCTTTTTCCCGAAGGGAAGAGAGGTTGAGTTTGGCTGCCGATAATAAAGAACCCGCCACATCATGTAATTGATTAGCGACCTGGCTGCGTTCTGACTGCTGGACTTCTATCAGTATCTGTGTGTTTTCTTCCTGCCGCTTGTTCATTTCTATCAGCAATTTTTCTTTCTCTAACCGGTATTGATTAAAACGATACACCAAACCTGCCGTTAAAATAATGGCTTCCATTACATAACCTAAACCCAAGCCATAACTACTGAAAAAGTTGCTTAAACTTCCCAGGCTTCCTAATGAAAAAGAGATCTGCATCAGGGCCATGATGATCAACGTAAGAATTCCTGCGAGGTAAAACATGGCCGGCCTGTTTCCCCGGATGGAGGAAATGATAAGTACAGTCACTATTATTATGACATATAAAAGAGAGATAAGAGGAATAAAATACTGGATATATAACCACCAGGAACTTTGATAACCATTCTCGTTGAATAATAATATGGCAAGGATGCAGGCGAGTAAAATGATATTTGTTGTTTTAAATACGAACAGTAATCTTTTACTTTTTACTGTGCCGATATACTTTATAAGAAATAATACAGAAAAAATAAGTGGTGCAATAGCGAATACCGGTCTTGCCTTGCTGGCAAACCAGGGTTGGTTGGGCCATATATATTCAAATCCCAAACCTGCATTGGACAATACCCAAAGCCAGCCGGTACCAATGTATAAAATATACCAGAGATATATGATGGACCTTGAAATACATAATAGATAAATTCCAAAAATTACCAGTAATAATATCATACCGGTAAATATTGCCATGATAGTTTTCTGCTTTGTTTCCGCAGCAAGAGCTTCTGTTTTTGAAACAGGATAAAATGATAATTGAAGTGATTCGTTTGATTTATCAATTTGCGCCAGGTACAATCCTTTTTTATTTATCGGGAAATAAAAACCAGTGGCATTTACGGGGCGTTGAGAAAAAGGAAAATAGTCCCCGGTGATAAATTGCAGTGCTGCACTGCTATCATTTACATAATAGAAGTGAATACGGTTGATATGATGATGCCCGATAGCAAGCAGTAAAGAATCTGCCGGCCGGTCGATAGCATTGGAGTAAGCCAGCCAAAAAATTGATTTGGTAAATCCCGGATTGTATGACTGGTTATTTGTTTTGCTAAACTTTCCTTGTTGAAACAATCTTGTTGCATCAGCAGTAGTCAGCGATTTGCTGCTGTCTTCATATAAATAAAATTCAGGTTGAGAAGCGGGTTGAGCATAGGATGGTTGAATAACCCCCGCAAAAAGAATTATAAGAAGGCACAGATACCTGTTACTAACCATACAAGCCAAGTTAGCCAGAAAAGCTTTTAGTTAAACAGCTGGTGATAAAAAATTACCTATAAGTAGGTATTTCATATTCCTGCTCAAGTATTAACCTTTGCTGTGCCGATAGAAACAAAAAATTTATTATTTAAATATGCCCATTGATAAAATAATGCTTAGTAAATCTGAAATAAAAGTGCTTGAATTAGTGGCTAAAGGATATACCAGCGAAAAAATAGGCGGGGCGCTGGGTATTGCAAAAACAACAGTACAAACACACCGGCGCAATATGTTGCGAAAAACAGGTATCAGCAATACACAGCAGCTGGTAGGTTGGGCGGTAAGAGCCGGACTGGTATAAATTAGTTACGAAACAGTCTCTTACACTTTATGCCTGGGATTATACTGATCGTATTTATAATTTGGAATTTGTTTTAATAACGCAACAGCTTCTGGATGGTTTCATCCAGTCTTGCTTTCGCCATAAAATTATTTTCCAACTCAATATTAAAGGGGATAGGTGTATCTAAACTTGCACAACGCATGACCGGCGCATCTAATAAACCAAAACAATTTTCAGCGATCCAGGCGGCTATTTCACCACCTATACCGCCGGTTAGTGTATCCTCATGCAATAATAAAACTCTTCCTGTTCTTTGTACTGCAGCCCGGATGGCTAAATAATCCAATGGTAATAATGTACGGAGGTCCAGGATATCAATAGAAATTTCCGGATGCTCAGCAGCATAATCTTCTGCCCAAAGTACTCCTGCACCATATGTGATGATGGAAATTTCATCTCCCTCTCTCATATGTCTTGCTTTACCAATTTCTATTTCATAATATTCTGCAGGTACTTCGCCACTTACGGACCGGTACAATGCTTTGTGTTCAAAAAACAAAACAGGATTGGGATCATTAATAGCAGCAATTAATAGTCCTTTTGCATCCATGGGTGATGATGGATAAACGACTTTCAATCCAGGTGTTTTTACAAACCATGCTTCATTACTTTGGCTATGAAAAGGACCGGCTCCCACACCTCCACCTGTTGGCATTCGAATTACCACATCGGCATTTTGTCCCCAGCGGTAATGAATTTTTGCAAGATTATTAATGATCTGGTTGAAACCTACCGTTACAAAATCGGCAAATTGCATTTCCATCATGCTCTTATATCCTTCCAATGATAAGCCTAATGCAGCACCCACAATTGCACTTTCACAAAGCGGAGTATTGCGGACTCTTTCTTTGCCAAAATCATTTACAAATCCTTCCGTTATTTTAAATGCACCACCATATTCTGCAATATCCTGTCCCATTAAAATAAGGTTGGGATGTTGTTGCATGGATTGATAAAGACCTTCTTTTATAGCGTCGATAAGCCGGGACTCTTTGGCAGGTAATCCGGGGTTTGAATAGAGTTTTGAATTATCAACTACCTGAACATGGTTGCTTGTGCTGTTTACCTTTGCATACACATCTTCTAATTCTGCTTCCGTATCTGCTACAATTGGTTTTGTAGTAAAACCAATGGCTAATTCACTTTCAATTTTTTCTTTGAATTCATTTCTTATAGCGGTAATTTTTGTTTCGTCCAATACCTCTTCGTCTGATAAAAACTGTTCGTAGTTTTTAATCGGGTCTTTCATTTCCCATAGTTTGAATAGGTCCTGCGGTACATATTTTGTTCCGCTGGCTTCTTCATGACCTCTCATTCTAAAAGTAAGACACTCTATCAAATATGGTTTCTGATTGTTGATACAGTATTCTCTTACTCCTTTTATTGTTTCATATACGGTCAATAAATTATTGCCATCGATCTGCACTCCTTCCATTCCATAGCCTTTCGCTTTGTCAATTAAACTGATGCAGCGATACTGTTCGTTGGTTGGTGTGCTTAATCCATACCCATTATTCTCAATGATGAATATTACTGGTAAGTCCCAAACGGCTGCCGTGTTCAATGCTTCATGAAAATCTCCCTCACTGGTACCCCCATCTCCTGTAAACGCAATGGATACTTTCTTCTCTTTACGAAGTTTATGAGCCAATGCTACACCATCTGCAATGGCGAGTTGCGGACCCAGGTGTGAGATCATTCCACAGATATGATGTTCCTTGTTTCCAAAATGAAAACTTCTTTCCCTTCCTTTACTATATCCTTCCTGTGCTCCCTGCCATTGCATGAATAATTTACTCAATGGCATATTTCGGGTAGTGAATACACCAAGATTTCTATGCAAAGGCATTATCCATTCATCATCCTGCAACGCTAATGTGGCACCTACAGCAATTGCTTCCTGCCCGATTCCACTAAACCATTTGGAGATTTTCCCCTGCCGCAGCAGCACCAGCATTTTTTCTTCAATCATGCGGGGCCAAAGCAGGGATTTGTAAAAATGAACAAGCTCGTCGTTGGATAAATCTTTCCGGTTGAATTTCATATCCATGCGAAGGTCGGGTAGAATAAGAACATAAAAAAGCTACCTTATATATTTAGCGAAAGATTTATATACTTTAAAATCGTCGTGGCCAGCTATAAGGGCTGAACCCTTTACTAGTTTCATGGACTATGGTACATTATTTTTTCTTCGGTATCCTTTTTGTTTTTATCATACCTCATCTACTATGAATACAGCGTAAAATAAAATCAGGTCATCCGGTTACTATTAAATTGCTCTACCTTGTAATGACCTATTTATATACCCTGTAGTCATTCATTTCACAACTTATACTATGCGTCTGCGTACTTTTGAGAGTTTTTGGTTACTAAAGAATGGGTTGCTCAATAGCTATCCTTCGTTAGAGAAAAATATTTCTACCGAAATCATTGTAATTGGTGGAGGTATTACCGGCGCCTTAATCAGCGATGCACTAATAAGCAAAAATTATAAAGTTACACTGCTTGATAAACGGGACATCGGGCAGGGCAGCACCAGTGCCACTACCAGCATGTTGCAATATGAGATTGATACCCCATTACATAAGCTGGCTGATATTATGGGTGAAGAAAGTGCCGCTGAATGTTATAAAGCTGGTATAAAAGCTATTCAGGATCTGGGAAAACTGGTTGGATTAAAAAAAATTGATTGTGGATTTCAAAAGAAAAGATCGCTGTATTGTGCACATAATAAAAAAGCTGCTGAAGATTTATACAAAGAGTTTGAGATCAGAAATAAATATAAGCTGGGTGTAAAATGGTTAACACCAGCAATCGTTAAGAAGCAGTATGATATAGTAAGTGAAGGAGCTATTCTTTCCGGGACCGCTGCCAGTGTAGATGCTTATAAACTAACACATGAGTTGATACGCTTAAATGTAAAAAAGGGGATGCAGGTTTTTGATCAAACTGATATCAGCGAATTTGATTGCAGGGATGATGGTGTAACCGTTATTACAAAAAATGGGAGCCGGGTTGACGGTAAAAAAATTATTTTTTGTTCCGGCTTTGAAAGTACCAGTCTCTTAAAAGAAAAAATTGCCAAACTATTTTATACCTATGCATGTGTAAGTGAACAAAACATTGCTATCAATAAAAATATAAAGGACACACTTATCTGGGATACCCAGGATCCTTATCTGTACCTGCGTACAACGGATGATGGCCGGTTATTAATTGGTGGAGAAGATAGCAGCAACAATATTTCGCTTTTTCAACAGCAGAAAAAGGAAAAGAAATCAACCACTTTAATAACCAAGTTGGGAAAATTAATACCCGGCCTTCACTTTGTAGAGGACTTTAGCTGGGCGGGTACTTTTGGATCTACTAAAGATGGATTGCCGTATATCGGTGCTTCGCCAGAGTTTGCAAATGCCCTTTTTGTATTGGGGTTCGGTGGCAATGGAATTACTTTTTCTGTACAAGGCCGGTCAATCATCACCGATTTGCTGGCCGGTAAAAAAAATAAGTTGGCACAGTATTATAGATTTAAGAGGTAACTATTAATCTATAAACCAACAATTATGGCAACCAGGAAAGCAAAAAAAGTAAGTGCAAAAAAAGATGCCGCCGGCAACTTAATGGATCTTTTTAAAGATGGAATTAAAGATATGTATTGGGCAGAAAGTGCCATGATCAAAGCCTTACCAAAAATGGCGATCAATGCTACCTCTCCTAAATTAAAGAAAGCTTTACGAGATCATCTAAAGCAAACCAGGGGACAGGTAAAAAGATTAAACCAGGTTTTTGCTACGATAGATATAAAACCACAAGGCAAAAAATGCGAAGCAATGGCCGGGCTTCTAAGAGAAGGTGATGGAATAATTGAAGAAACCCAAATGGGATCTGTCCGGGATGCAGCGATTATTGCGGCAGCCCAAAAAAGTGAACATTATGAAATAGCCAGTTATGGCACATTAGCCGCTTTTGCAAAAGTGTTAGGTAATAGAAAAGCAATTCAATTGCTACGGGCAAACCTGGCTGAAGAAAAGAAAGCTGATACGCTGCTATCTTCTATTGCTGATACTGCATTAAACAGTAAAGCAGATAAAGAAGAAAATTGATAGCGGTTTATACAACAATCAATTCATAAAAGTCTTCGGGTTGCAGGTACTTCTGTGAAAGTGCCTGCAATTCTTCTGCTGAAATTGTTTTGATGGTATTGATAGAGTCGTAGAAATATTTTTCTGTCAGTTTGTTCAATACAATATTTTTCCAGCGGGCAATTATCTGGAAAGGGCCATCTAAGTCACCCAGCAGGCTACCCATCATATAATTTCTTACCAATAACAATTCTTCATCATCTACCAGTTCCTCCCGCAAGTCTTTCATTTCTTTATATACTTCTGCAATGGTAGCTTCGCTAACATCTTTACCTGCTTCGGTACTTATTAACCATCCCGATTCATGAACATGATTGAGCAAGTAGCTATGAATGCCATAGGTATATCCTTTGTCCTCCCTGATATTACTCATCAGCCTCGATCCGAAGAATCCGCCGAATAATGCATTCAGCACCTGTACTTTTAAAAAGTCTGGATGATGACGATTTGGAAATGGCCTTGCTATACGTATAGAGCCTTGCACTCCGTTAGGATCATTTGTTACCCTAAATTTTCTTTCCACCGAAGGTGTTGAAATAATAGAAGAAGAACCGTTTGTTTTATTGGGAAGATCTCCAAAATGTTCATCTAATAATTTATCGAGATCCCGAGGAAGTTTACCTGCCACAAACAAGATCAATTTTCCTTCCTGGTAATATTTTTTATAATGTTGTAACAACTCTTCCCTGTTGAGTGCATCAAAATCTTCTTCTTTACTGTACTTACCATATGGATGATCTTCTCCGTATAAATAAACATCAATTAAGCGGCTGGCTACAAAATCACTTTTCTTTAAATTCACTTTCAACCGCTGCTTCATGTTCTGTTTATACACATCCAGCTCATTTTGTGGCATCGTTGAATCTGTGATCAGCTCCTTTACCGCAGGTAATAATTCCTTTATATGCTTGGTCAGGCAATGCAGCGTAATAGTTGAAGTTTCATTATAACAGGCTCTATTCAGGTAAGAACCGTAATACTCAAAATGCTCATTGATTTGAAAGGCTGATTTTGTAGAAGTTCCGTTTCTCAACAAGAAATTAGTAGTAGCTGCAACCAAATTTTTTTCTTCCTGCCAGTTACCGGCAAAGAATACCCACTCTAATGACATCACATCTTCAGCACCGGCATTAACGGCATATACTTCCACACCGTTGCGTAAGGTAAATTTATCGGCAGGTTTTAATTGAAGATTAAAATTAACTGCATCTACTATTTCGGGTGATTGTTTCCGGTCTGGCATAATAGTCCTTTCTTTTCTGCTTAGTTGTTTGAGAGATAATAAATCGTACTGCAATTGGTAGTACGGAATATATTGTTGCTTTCCTTTAAAATATCTGCTGCAGTAACTGCAGCATACTTTTCCAGCTCCGTATTCATCCAGGCTGCATCACCTAATATTTCATAATATGCAAGACTGGTAGCCCTGCTCATTACACTCATATCTTCGAAAGCAATCATGCTTTCTGTTTTGTTTTTTACTTTTTGCAATTCTTCTACACTCACTAATTGGTTTTTCATTTTTTCCAATTCCTCTTCCACTGCTTTTTCTGCATCCTCAATCTTTACCCCTTTTACTAATTTTCCTTCTATCATCACTAATCCATTATCGGTACTGCCATAATGATGGCAATCAATATTGCTGAACAATTGTTTTTCTTTAACCAACGCCTGGTATAATCTTGAGGAACCGCCGCCGCTAAGAACATCTGTCAACAAGTCAATGCTATGATATTCTTTATCTAACCGCCCCGCCATATGCCAGCATTTGTACAGGGCATCTAATGGAACATTTGCTTTTATAACTTGTCTTCTTTCTTCAGTTTGTTCAGGTTCCTGTGGTAAGTTCCTTACATATTTTTCTCCGGCCGGAATATCACCAAACCATTTTTGCGCCAATGCTTTTACTTTTTCAGTTGTTACGTTGCCCGCCACTACCAATACTGCATTGACAGGGCGATAATGTTTAAAGAAAAAATGCTGCACATCATTCAACTGTGCATTCTCTATATGAGATAATTCTTTACCAATGGTCATCCAACGGTAGGGATGCTTTTTATAGGCCAGCTCTCTTAGCTTATGCTGTACATCGCCGTATGGTTTGGTTAAGTAATGTTCCTTAAATTCTTCACACACTACTTTCCGTTGCGTTTCTAAACTTTTTTCACCGAAAGCTAAGGATAGCATACGATCACTTTCCAGCCAAAAAGCCGTTTCTAAATTTTCTGCCGGTAGTTGTATATAATAATTAGTAAGATCGTTAGTGGTGTAAGCATTGTTTTCGCCGCCGGCCATTTGCAATGGCTCGTCATAACTTGGAATGTTGATGGAGCCACCAAACATCAGGTGTTCAAACAAATGAGCAAAGCCTGTTCGTTCAGGATCTTCATCTCTTGCCCCCACATCATACATAATATTCATCACGGCCATTGGTGTGGACAGATCCTGGTGCACAATTACTTTAAGGCCATTATCCAATGTAAATTTTTCAAATTGTATCATACGTAAATAACATTCCGTTGAATAAAGTTGATTGCTGAAAGCTACTGGTAATAAGAGCCAGTGCCTGTACCGCCCAAAACTGTGCCGGGCGGGGTGTAAAAGTATCGAAAATTTTGGGGCGGCTTACTAACAATTCCTGAAAGTAAAAACTATAAGATACTTTTCACTTTAAACTCAACCTCCTGTAAAACACCATCACGGCGGATAAGCAACATTACTTTTTCATTGGGCTTTTGCAGTGCCACTTTATACTGATTGAGGTTTTGAGAAAAAACTTTATTGACAGCTATTACAATATCTCCTTCTTTAAGGCCGGCGGCTTCTCCCGGTGAGCCTTTGGCTACATCGCCAATAAAAATTACTCCGCTAATAAGATATAGCTCTATTCCCGAGTAAGAATAATCAAACGGCTCAGTAAAATGGCTGTTCGGCACTAAGTATATTTCTGATTTTTTATAGTTCAGCGTTACATTAAATCGCCGCAATATATCATTGCCAATTAACCCTCCCATATAAGGATAGGAAGTGACATTATTTTCATCTTCAAATGTATAAACAGGTACATTCTTAAATTTATAAGGGCCTACTTTTACTTCCCGTATCACTGTAAGATCCATATCAATTTTTCCGCCCAACCCCTCTCCTTCTTTTACAAAATGTTTTTTCTTTTTCTTATAGAACAAACTGTCTTCTACAAATTCCCTGTTCAATAGCATACACAGCCCCGCACCCATATCATATAAAAATCTTGCATTGATTGCCCTGTCATCTTTTACCCGTATGTCTTGCGATACCAATAAACTTATTGTCGGCCTGAGCATGTAGCCCCCTTTTGGATAGCGGATACTTCCCGGAGTCCAAAAAGAGATCTTCATACTATCATAATCTACTTTCATTATATAACGGCTCAATATGGAATAACCGATAATACCATCAATACGTTCGCCATATACAGCCGTTAGAATTCCGTAATCATTTGTATGAAAATTGAGACTGTCAATGGTAAGGCCCGGAAAATGTAATTTTTGGTTGTAAAAAAAACTTACGTTGCGGATGCCTGCAATACCACGGATAGTTTTATCGGTTGGTGTTGGTTTTATACCGAAATAGTCTGCTGTAGTTGAATCCAGCGAAATACCACTACTGCCAGTATCGAGTACAAAATTCAATGTATCGGGAAAATCGGCAAACCTGGCCTGTAGTATAATAATGCCACCGGTTAATTGTATAAAAGGAATAGTTACAATATGGCGGGACGGAGGTTCAATAAACTCTTCCTGCGCAGCAACGGGTTGTTGCCACAACAGCAAACTCAGCATGACCATGCAATGAATCGCTTTTTTCATATAGCTTAAACGCTGTGGTAGTTTCCTGTACAAGACAAATCTTCTGCTCAAAATGATGCAATACAGGTGTCTATTTATTTAAATTTACTATAATGCTTCAGCTAATCAAAACCGTTCAACCTTTTTTACAAGCAGGGCAACGCTTTTAAACAATAACCATTTCTGCAACAAAGAGGGGTAGCTGTATGTTATTGCGGTGTAACTTTGCGCCCATGCAGCTAAATGATTTATACGAAAAAGCCTCTGCCTTTGGTTTTTTGTCTATAGAAGAAGGAGTATACCTATATCACCATGCGCCGTTGGCCGACCTGATGTTTATTGCCGATGAACTTCGGAAAAAACAGGTGCCACACGGAAAAGTAACCTGGCAGATAGACCGGAATGTAAATACCACGAATGTGTGCATAGCCAATTGCAAGTTTTGTAATTTCTACCGCATACCGGGTCATGCAGAAGCTTATATAACGGATATGCCCACCTACCGGAAAAAAATTGAAGAGACATTGAAATGGGGTGGTGACCAGTTGTTATTGCAGGGTGGGCATCATCCTGAGCTTGGTTTGCAATATTATGTTGACACTTTTAGCCAGATAAAAAAAGAATACCCGAACATTAAGTTACATACACTCGGACCACCTGAAGTTGCTCATATTACCAAACTTGAAAAATCAACACATCGTGAAGTATTGATGGCATTGAAAGAGGCCGGTATGGACTCATTGCCCGGAGCCGGTGCGGAAATATTAACGGACAGGGTTCGGCGTTTAATTTCCAAGGGGAAATGTGGCGCACAGGAATGGCTGGATGTAATGCATGAAGCACATAAATTAAATATCACAACATCTGCAACAATGATGTTTGGTCATGTGGAAACTATTGAGGAACGGTTTGACCATTTAGTAAAAATAAGAGAAGTTCAAAGCCGCAAACCAGAAGATGCCAAAGGATTTTTAGCATTTATTCCGTGGACATTCCAGGATGTAGATACATTATTGGCAAGAATAAGAGGCGTACAAAATTTAACTACACCAGAAGAATACATTCGTATGATAGCACTCAGCCGTATTATGTTGCCGAATGTAAAAAACATACAGGCCAGCTGGTTAACGGTTGGTAAACAAACGGCTTCTATCTGTTTGCATGCAGGTGCTAATGATTTTGGAAGCATTATGCTGGAAGAAAATGTAGTGAGTGCTGCCGGAGCTCCGCACCGTTTTACCTATAAGTCGATACAGGAAGCAATTGTGGAAGCCGGCTTTGAGCCACAACTGCGGAACCAGCAATATGAATGGAGAGAGATACCGCAGACGATTGAAGAGCAGGTTATAGACTATTAAACCCCAACCCCTAAAGGGGCTTTATGGGAAATTCATTATAGTTTGAGAAAATATTTTTTAACCGATGCCGAGCTAAAATTTTTAAATGCAGTAAAGCATTTTAATAACTCGGAGTTTAAAAGCCCCTGTAGGGGTAGGGGTTTATGAAAAAAACATATAGCTGGTTTAGAAAAATTGCATTTATAGAAGGGATTTCTTTTTTAGTATTGTTATTAATAGCCATGCCATTAAAATATTTTGCGAATATGCCGATGGCGGTTACTCTTATTGGAGGATTGCATGGTGTTTTATTTGTTGCTTTAGCAGTTGCTGCCTACCTGGTAAAAGATCAGTATAATAAATCTTTTGGATGGGGATTAAAAGTGTTTATTGCTTCTATAATTCCTTTTGGAACTTTTTATATGGATAAGGAGTGGAAGAGGGAGGAAGCAGCAGGATAACACCTCCCTAATAAATTCCTACCTTCACCACTCCAAATCATCCCGCTATGAAAAATTATTTATTAATTGTTTTTGCTTGTTCCGTATTCATTGCCTGTAACAATAAAGCTGATCAACCCGATGCAGAGGAGGATTCAACTTCTATTTCCGAATATACTTTTAGCTGGCAGGCGGTTTTAAATGATTCAACCGGTAAGCTGGAATTAACGAAACAAGAAATGATAGGACCAGACAGCTTATCACCACAAGCGGTAGTTGATTTTTTGAACAGCAGTAATCCCAACATTGCACTTACACTTATTAAAACTTCCGGCGATACTATCTTTATAAAAATAACGGATGCTACTTATCTAACACAGCAGATGGGCTCTACAGGGCCAAGTATGTACTTTGCTTCTGCCGTTTATAATCTTACTGAAATTCCGGGTATACGCTTTGCGAATTTTGATTTTGAAGAAGGTGACCATGCGCAACCAGGAACTTTTACAAGAGAAAGTTTTAAAGATCAATAGAAAAAATTCCGCAACCCTCCGGGTCAAACGATCGGCAGGGTTGCGGAAAAAATTTACTTCGGATACTTCTCTACTTTATTAACGATTGGTTTCACTGTACGCAGGTATGCATAAACAGCTTTTAATTCTTCTTCACCCATTTTCGCATACATAGACCAGGGCATTATAGTGTTCTGCCTGCCGGGATATTTGTTCACCATTTCATCAGCACCATTGTTTTTAAATCTTGCTAAAAACATTTCTTCGGTCCAGCTGCCAATACCCGTAGCAGAATCGGATGTGATATTCCCTACCGCCACTTTAAACATGGGCAATTCAAATACAAAGCCTCCGGCAAACATTTTTGAAAAGTCTGGTCCCTGCGGTCCCATCGGCGTATGGCATTCCGAACACACCGCTGCATTTACAATGTATTCGCCATACTTTACTTTATCCGTTTTATCAGGTATGCTATTATTGTCAAGATTAACAGCCGGTAATGGACCCAGCATACTCATTGGAATTTCTAATCTCCGTGGAGGAGTAGTTCGTTCGATCGGTTTTAAGGAACGGATATAAGCCACAATCGACAGTATATCATTTTTTGCCATCTTGCTAAAATGCTGATACGGCATTATTGGAAACAGTGTATCGCCTTTTTTATTTACTCCTTCTGTAATAGCTCTTATCAATTCCGCATCTGTCCAATCTTTTAATGCAAATGGAGTGATATTCGGTGGTGTTACCTCACCGGGAACTCCTTCGTTTTTACCAAATGGAAACGCAGATCCGCCGCCTTCCGTGCCTGGTACTATAGGCATGGAAAATTTGCCCGTATCTCTTACACTATGGCAGTCCATACATTGCGTAACATAATGCGCCAGGTAATGGCCTCTGTCTACTAATTGTTTAAGTGAATCTGTTTCGGTGGTTACCTGCTTGTCAGATTGGTTGTTATTACAAGCAGAGAAATATACAGCAGCAATTGTTATAGAAAACAACACTGCCAATACAAGAAGCTTTCTCATGTTGGTTTGCAGTTTAGATGGTTAATGGTTGGTCTGTAAAAGGTAAAAAAGTTTTCCGTAACCCGGTAAAAAAATATAGGCAGAAAATATAGAAATGAAAATCATTTATTTAAGTACATAGCCAACGCTAAGCGTCAGCGGAACTTTTACCCCATTATTATCCGGAAAAATATTTCCATTGGAGAAATGGCCGATACGAAGACCTGTTTGCAGGTTTTTGTTTTTGCCGCTAAATACATTCAAGCCCATCTGGTCATGAAAAGTAAAATGTCTTCCTGTCTTTTCATCATCAATCAATGTTCTTGAAATGTACGTTGGGCCAGCTACAGAATATTCAAAATACACATCTGTTTTTTTAGAGCGGAAGGCAGCGAACTTCAACACCGGGTAGATAGAGAAAGTATAAAAATCCTCTTTATTGTCTTCGCTTTTCCAGTAACCTGCGGTGGTACCAATATCTAAAGCGAATACTTTACGGGCATGAAAAATATTGCGTTGGTAGTTTACAGAAACACCCGACCGCACATGAGCATCACCACCCCAAAAGAAAGGGAGTGTTTTAGAAAAAAGATCGTTTACTCCATAGCCCAATGCATTACTGGTATAAGCCACATTAATAAAGTGTTTGGGGAAATGATAACCACTCTTAATAACACTCTCAACTTTTTCGTTGGATAATTCTCTTAAGTGATAATTAAACCCGGCAGAGAAAAAAGTTGTTTGTGGTTGTTTGACTTTTGCATGTGCAGGAGATAAGGTTGCACCCAATAGTAAATCCCATTTATGATTCAGATGATATTGCAGGCCTGCGCCAAATAAACCTGTAGCGTATACGGCACTCTTTACGGCTGGTACATCATTTATATAAATACCTTTTCGGGTTATTACTCCTAGGCCGGCTTCTGCATACAAAGAAAGTTTCTTGTGCAATGGAATGTTTCCAACCAATGTGAGTCCGCCTACATTCATCCACACGGTACGAAGTTGCTGATCACCATTAATATTTTTATATCCTACCCAATCAACAGGGCGCATATAAGTTATTTGTGCGGCAAGATATTTATTGAATTCATAACCATACAAAACAAGCCGTGGCGCAATATGCGGAACAGTTACTGACTCAGCCGTAAAGCCCGGTTCCAATTGTGCAAATGAAAAAGGATAGTTGATATATCCGAGGCTAACTCCGAAATAAGCATTCTTTAAACCGGCAGGATATTGAATTCTTTTTGCATCGGGTTGTGCTATAGCTGAAGAATTGAAAAGAATAAATGCTGTAATAATAAAACCCCAAACTTGTTTCGCCTTCATAGATGTCAATTAATTCAAAGTAGTCGAATCACTTCCATTTTTTCATTCATTACTAATATACTACTGCTGTATCCTTTTTCAATTTTTCCATAGTCACTTAACCCAACTAATCTCGCAGGATAAAGACTGCACATTCTTAACGCCTCTCCTAACTCAATGCCGGCGAAATTAACCAGGTTTTGTACAGCTTTTGCCATGGTTAATGCAGAGCCGCTTAAAATATTATTCGCTTCATATTTATCTCCCGCTGCCTGGTGCTGATATTCTCCTTCGATTGTATCTGTAACGGCATCGGTAATTACAAATAGTCTTTCTTTCATTACTTGTTTTGCTATCCGCATTGCAGCATAGTCCACATGATACCCATCGGGGATAATGCTTGCCATTACTGTAGCATCATTCATGGCAGCGCCTACCAGGCCCGGTTGCCGATGCTGCAATGGACTCATAGCATTGTATAAATGAGTTACCGCTGTAATGCCATTTGTAAAACTTTCTTTTGCTTCACTATAAGTTGCATTACTATGACCGGCAGAAATAATAATGCCGGATGATTTAATAATGTCAATAATTTCTTTGCTCACAATTTCTGGTGCAAGTGTTATCATTTTAATCACATCCTTCCCATAATTCAACAGGTCCTGTACTTGTTGTACAGAAGGAGAATGAACCAGCGACTCAATATGTGCTCCCCGTTTACCGGCATTTATCCACGGACCTTCTAAATGCAACCCAAGAATGCCGGAACCATTATTTTTCCAATATTCTCTAACGGCATCAATACATTTAAAAAATACCTCGTAAGTGTTAGTAGCTGCTGTGGGTAAACAAAAAATGGTTCCCCCTTTCGCATTGTGCTCTTGTAATAGTTGCAGAGAGGCGGGTTTCGGATGGGCTGATAATAGTTTCCCTCCGGCACCGTAGATCTGTAAGTCGATAAAGGATGGAGTAAGAAAACAATTGGAAAACTTTTCTGCTTGCTGGTCTGCCGATAAGGATGAAACAGGAAGGACTTCCTTTATGATATGTTTCTCTACTATTACTGCGTGATTTTGCAGCCAGGTTTCTCCTGTAAAAATTTTATCTGCTATATATATTTTAGTAGTTGCCAACGGGGCGGAAAGATAAATGATTTTAGCTTTTATAGTAAGCCAAACTCTTTCCTGCTGATAGTAAGAATAAAAGGTTGAATGGATTGAAGAATTTTTTCGGTTTCTCTTCTATTTATCTCCCTGCTGTAGTCATGCAGGTGTATACGGCGGGAGGCCGGAATTTCTATATAGTTATAGCCAGTTGCAGCAGCGGGATCATTATATCGTACAAATAAATCACTGGTACTATTACCACAATAATTAATGCGGACTACGTAGTGATCTTTTGCAAAATGATACAAAGTGTCGTAGGAATTCCAATTATTTATTTTAATACGGGATATCCGAAATTTTAAAAAATCATCATAAAATAAAAAACGACAGAGATTAGTGCTGTCGCCACCGGCTCCATATTGTTTCTGATCTATTGGATCTTTATTTATATCTACCAGTATAGGGTCTAATCGTTTCATTTCTTCATGGGTCGCATCCGTTTTAAGCATCAGCAAACCGGAGCAATCCCAGGGACAATGTTGTGCCGCTGTGGTAATAGTGGTTAGTAGCAATGAAAGTAAAAGGAAGTAACGCATAGCTGTACTAAAATTAATACCATTTTCAGAGTAATGCCTACCGTGTTTCGGGTATTTTACCCGGCTACAAAGCGATAACCAATTCCTTTAATAGTGATTATTTCCAGCGAAGGATCTTCTTTTAAATAACCCCGGAGTTTGGTGATATATACATCAAGGTTACGGCTATTAAAGAACGAATCATTTCCCCAAAGCAAGTTGAGAATGTCTTTTCGGTCAATAATTTTCTCCCGGTTTTCATAGAGCAATTTCAATAACTCACTTTCCCGGTAAGAAAGCTTCTTATCTTCTTTGCCATTACTCAGTATCTGCCTGTTCATTTGAAAATTATACCTGCCCATTATGGCTGTTCCGTCATTTGATCTGGGTAATCCTTCTTGCTTATTCCGCAATAAGTTTTGAATCCGCACAATCAATTCTTCCATGCTGAATGGTTTCCGGATATAATCATTGCCACCTGCTGAAAAACCTTTTACCACATCTTCTGTTTGTACTTTGGCTGTCAAAAAAATAATGGGGACTTCCTCATCCAGTTCTCTTATCTCATCCGCAATTGTAAATCCATCCTTATTCGGCAGCATTACATCCAGCACACAGATATCCGGTTTTGATTTTTTAAATAGATCGGTTGCCTTGGCACCATCACTTTCCATTACAACTTCATAGTTGCGGCTTTCGAGGCTTTCTTTTACGATCTTTCCAAGAAAGAGTTCATCCTCTACATATAAAACTTTGATCCTGCTCATGCTGAATTTTTTGGTAGTGTGATGATGAAAGATGTTCCGATACCCGGTTGACTTTCTACTGCAATAGTTCCCTTATGTTGTTCGATCACCCTCGACACATAGCTTAATCCCAGTCCATAGCCTTTTGCATTGTGTGTATCGCCATGTGGCACCCGGAAGAATTTTTCAAATATTTTTTCTTTGTACTCCGCTTCAATACCAATGCCATTATCCGTAACTGTCATCGCAATTGTATTGTCTTTTTCTGCCAGGCTTATTTGTACTGAAAGATTTTCTTTGCTGTATTTAAGTGCATTATCGAGCAGGTTGAACACTACACTCAACAGGTGCAGCCTGTCTGCCTGTAAAACAAGGTTACCTTCCGTAGCAACAGTTACTCTTGCATTATTTTTTTCGAATTGTAATTTTAGTGACCCTACTACTTCATCCACCACTTCTTTGAGATCAACCGTTTCATATTTCAGCTCCACTTCTTTTTTCTCAAACATGGATAACTTCAGTACTTTGTCTACCAGTAAGCTCAGTCGTTGTAATTCATTCTGAGAAATATCAAGATATTCCTTCGTACGCTTCGGGTCTTCAATCGCATTAAAATTTTTTAGTGCCTCTATCGCAACTCCTACGGTAGCAATCGGTGTTTTTAATTCATGGGTAATATTGCTGATGAATTCATTTTTTAAAGCGGCTAGTCGTTGCTGCTTTAATAAGTTCCGGTACAACAGTACAAATGAGAGAATAGTAATCCCTAGTAAAAGAATGGAAAAAAGAAGAGGTTGTGTTAGCTGCTTAAAAAGATACGGAAAAGTGTTTCCCAGGTTCATCTGGTACGAGACCGGTTTAGCAAACCCTACTACTACTTCATTTAATGGTTGTGGGTTGTCGAGATCGGGATTATCGTTTTTGATAATCGAAAATGGAACGTTTAGTTTTTGTTTCTTTAACGCCACACTGTAGGCAGAATCTACCTCAGCTATCCGCAAGGAATCTTGTAAGGAATCTACACCATATAACATGTTGAAAATAAAATCCCCTCTATCCGATGTGCCGGTGATTTGTTGTTCAAAGTGCACAGGTTCGCCATTGTGAGTTACACTGTTTGACTGGTTCATAGAAATAACAACTCCGGGTCGGCCCTTTGTTATTGTTTTCAATGAGTCTTTTAATTTGTTGCGGATAACATTGATAGTGGAGACTATTTCTCCACGGGGCCGAAAGTTTGCATTCGTTCTTTTTTCGCCTCCATCCGCCATTATAATTTTTACTTTCCCTCCTTTGCTACCAACCTTATCAGAGCTATCCCAAACTATTCCATCCAATTTCAACTTTGCAGTTTGTAATTGTAAAATGGCGTCACGAAATGTTGCTTCTGATTTTATTGCCAGCGACCTTTTCTCCCGGTCATAGTTTTGGTTTAACCAGTATAGCTGGAAGCCGGTGATACCGAGAATGGCCACCCCCATTAATAATGCTAACCAGCGGAGTCTGTTCATATAAATAAATTCCGGAACAAATGTAAATCAATGCTGGCTGGTATTTCAGCGGTTTTAACCTTTATTAACCTTAATGATAGGTAGGTTAACTTATAGAGAAGAAAGGGTTGTATAGATTTGACTCCTGGAAAGAAAGAACGGATGACGGGTGTGAGCTTCGCAATTGCTGAGTAATGTTCAGAAACTGCAAGAGGTGGCTCTGTCCGTAATTCATTAAATTATTATTCAACTGTTTAAAATAAAACTATAACGATGAAAAAATTTCTGATTGCCGGTTGTGCCGTTTTATTAGCTGGTGTGTTGGAGGCGCAACAAAAACAAGGGACGGTTACCTATGAAAGAGTTTCCCAGGTGCAGATTAGTTTCGGTGGCAATATGCCGGCTGGTATGGAAAGTCAAATACCAAAGAGCCGGAAAGATAATTTTGAACTAAGCTTCGGCAACAATAAATCCGTATGGAAAGCTGCTGAAGAAGAGACGAATGAAACAACCGATATCAGTGGCGGTGAAGGTGGTGGTATGCAAATACGTATGGTGATGGCAGGCTCCAACGATGTACTGTTCAATGATTTTGAAACCGGTAAACGGGTAGAGAAAAGAGAAGTGATGGATAAGTCGTTTATCATTGATGATAGTATCAAATCTTTAAAATGGAAAATGACCGGTGAAACAAAAACCATTTTGAATTTGCCCTGTATGAAAGCTACAACATCGAACATCCGTACCAGAACAATGACGAATATGGACAACGGTAAATTGGAACGTAAAGAAATTACCGACACTGTTGCTATCATTGCCTGGTTTACTACCAGCATTCCTGTATCGGCAGGTCCAGCAGAATACCAGGGACAATTACCGGGATTGATATTGGAAATGGATATAAAAGACGGAACGCAAGTTTTTAAAGCCCTTAGCATTTCTGAAAAAGTAGATATCGCTGCTATTAAAGAACCTACAGGTAAAAAACGCTATACACAAGAGGAATTTAAAAAAGAAAGGGAGAAAATGATGGCAGAGATGAATAAGAATAATGGTGGCGGCAACAGGCAGATAAGAATTAATTAAACCTTCCTTATAATCAATAAAAGAACCTTTGTTGTATAACAAGGGTTTTTTTATTGCTATACATGCAGCAATTTTTATCTTTAAGTAATGAAGATTCAAAAGGATTTTGCTGACAAAGCAGTAAAGATTATTGAAAAAGATGAAAGTATAATCGGCCTGGCAGCAGCCGGCTCCTGGATCAATGATGAGATGGATGAATATTCTGATCTTGATCTTATTCTTATCAGCAAGGAAAATATTGCAGGTGATAAAGACAAAATGATTGCCTACGCAAAAAGCTTTGGCGATTTTATTTCCGGCTTTACCGGTGAGCATGTAGGCGAGCCAAGAGTATTGATTTGCTTGTACGATGGTCCTTTACTCCATGTTGATATTAAATTTCTTACCCTGCCTGAGTTTTACGAGAGGGTAGAAAATCCGGTTGTATTGTTTGAAAGAAATAACCAGCTAAGCGATATTATAAATTCCACCAAAGCAGAATGGCCGCAACTCAATTATCAATGGATAGAAGACCGCTTCTGGACCTGGGTACACTATGCCTGTTTAAAAATTGGACGGGGCGAATTAATGGAAGCGTTTGATTTTCTTTCTTTCCTGCGGACGACGGTTCTTTCGCCATTGTTGCAAGTAAAAAATAATAAACAGGCCCGGGGATTACGGAGAGTAGAAACACAATTAAGCCTTTCTGACCTGGAAAATCTGAAAATAACAATTGCACAATACAACCGGGAGTCGATCATTAAAGCATTGGACAACTCCATAAGTATCTATAAATCGTTGCGACGGAAACTATACCCCGATGCTATTGAACTACAGACAAAAGCAGAGAAAAAAAGTTTGGAGTATTTTAAAAAGATAAAACTGTCGGTCAAATGAAACAAAAAACAAGAGTTACTTTCACCAAAATATTTTATTGATGAAAATACTATCGGCTTTAATCTTCTGCTTTTTACTTTTATCGGCCACTGCACAAGACAGCATGAGTGTGCATTACAAAATATACGACACCCGTACACAACAAATTATTTCTATTGATAAAATTGTAGCCGACCTGGGAACGGCTGATGTATTATTTTTTGGTGAAGAACATAACGATAGTGCCGGGCATTATTTAGAAAATAAGATCTTTCGAGCCTTACATGCCCGGTATGCTGATCAACTTGCATTGAGCCTGGAAATGTTCGAGACCGATAATCAATTAGTGCTAAATGAATACCTGCAAGGTAAAATTGATGAACCCCGTTTTTCAACAAATGTGCGGTTGTGGAGTAATTACAGGGACTATCGGCCGATGATCGAATATGCCAAGCAAAATAAATTATCCGTTATTGCCGCAAACCCTCCCCGCCGCTATGTAAATATGGTAAGCCGCCGGGGAATGAGATCATTAGACAGTTTATCAAAAGAAGCGAAGAAATTTTTACCGCCATTACCGTATGATACATTAGGTGGCCGCTACCGGGATAAGTTTTTGACCCTTATGAAAGGCGCACCTGAATCCGCCAGTAAGAATATTTATTACAGCCAGAGTTTATGGGATGCGGGAATGGCTTACAGTATGTATGCATTCTTAAAAAAGAATAAGGGCATGAAGATTTTCCATTGTGTAGGTAAATTTCATAGCGATGAAAAATTAGGCACCGCTGCGCAGCTTCAATCCTATAACAAAAAATTGAAGATCTTAAATATCAGTTGCTTCTCTGATAAGAGTTTTGCAAATCCCGACTGGCAGCAGTTTAGTAATTTGGGTGATTATATTATTCTGACGAACCCGGATTTGAAAAGGACGTACTAGTTTTATTCTTTCCTTGTCATTTGATAATTCAAAATACCAGTTTATGGCCACAGCAAATAAAATGTCGTTACCATCAAAACAGCAGGAAGAGCTGCTTCAAACATTGAAAGCCCGTTTTGAAAAGAACAATGCCCGTCATAAAGGCATTGAATGGGCCGACGTAGAAAAGAAGCTGAAGTCGAATACTAAAAAACTTTGGTCGTTGTACGAAATGGAAAATACGGAAGGAGAGCCGGACGTTGTGGGTTATGATAAAAAGTCCGGTGAATATATTTTTTATGACTGCGCCGCGGAGAGCCCCAAAGGACGCCGCAGTATTTGTTACGACCATGAGGCATTAGAAAAAAGAAAAGAAAATAAGCCGGGAAACAGTGCTATACAAATGGCCAATGATATGGGCATTGATATTTTAACGGAAGAACAATACCGTGACTTACAAAAGCTGGGTAAGTTCGATCTGAAAACTTCGAGTTGGGTGGAAACACCTGCTGCTATCAGAAAGCTGGGCGGTGCCATTTTTTGTGATCGCCGTTATGATACTGTTTTTACCTATCACAACGGGGCAGATTCTTACTATGCGGCAAGAGCATTCCGGGGCTCGTTAAGAATTTAGGTTTTGTAAATATTGCTTTATACAAAACGAAAAATGGGTTTATTGTCGTAACTCATTATTTCTTTTTAAAATCTTGCATAAACTAGCATAAAAACAATTGGAGATCAAGTCGACAATTTTGTAATGGCTTGGAATAAAACACTTCGTAGTTTCGCTAATACATACGTTGTAGGCAAGCGTATTGCAACCTTCCGTTTATTTAACAGACAAATTTTACTTTATTAAATGGACAAAAACATTAGGCAACAACTTACTCTTTTTGTCGACAAAAAAGATGCAAGTGAGATTGAAAGCATTCGTGAAAAATTCAACCCAAAACAGCAGCAGTTAATTGACTGTCATGTTACGCTTTGCAGGGAAGATGAAATTGCAAATATTGACAAAGTACGGGATAACTTACAAAATCTTGACACATCGACAATAACAATTCAGTTTGGACAAGCAACCAGGTTTGACAATAATAAAGGTGTTTTATTACCTGCATCTGGTGACAACGAACAATTTCAACAGCTACGTAAAAAAATCTTGACAGCATTAAATATGCCGGTGCGCCGCCATGAACCACACATCACATTGATGCACCCAAGAAATTCAAATTGTACTGACGAAACTTTCGAAGAAATAAAATCAGTTAACTTACCGACAAGTTTAAAGTTTGACACAGTTTCACTTATTGAACAGATTGACGGAGGACAGTGGCAAATCGTAAATAGATTTAATTTAAAATCAGAGTGACGTTGAGAACGCCTGCCTACTTCTTAATTTCAACTTTATATTTTCAATCAGCAGCGGCTGAGGGCGGACGGAATACTAATGCCACACCTGCACAAAGCCCTGCCCGTTATTTTTTCTCCATCACTCCTCTCACTAAATCCATCTCAAAACCCTTTGCCATCAAATAATCCATCGTTTTCTTTTTTCGAAGCAGGTGCTGTTCATTTTTAAGTGAAGCATATTTTTGGTTGGCCAGTTTTTGTAATGTTTTTAAATAGTCTTCTTCTTCTATTTGCTTCAATGCTTTTTTAATACAGTATTCGCTTACCTGCTTTTGTTTTAGTTCATATTTTATTTTTACCCGGCCCCATTGTTTGATGCGAAACCTTCCGCCGGCATAGGCAATGGCAAACCGTTCTTCATTCAGGTAATTTTCTTCAATCAATGTGGCAATAATTTCATCATGCTCTTTTTTCCAAACACCGAGGTTGTATAATTTCTCTTTCACCTCATTATGACAACGTTCCTGGTACGCACAATAATGCTTTAATTTTTGCAGCGCCTGTTCTTTAGTAAGGTATTTTTTATACATCACAATTCTTCAAGCCGGTCGGTACAGCTATACTCCGTTTTTAAAAAATCATCGTAATAGTCTGCCTGCTGAAAAAGGTGGCGAAAGGTTTCGGCCCCACCTTCTTTACTCATATCCAGGTCATAAATGATACGGCTGAGTACGATGTTCTGTTTTACACAACTCAGTACAAGACCATTGGTGCGATAGTTTTCCTGCAGCAAAAATTGGTAAAGAGGTTTTATTCTTGTGGCATCCGCCGGCATTTGACAGAGATAGGCATCCCCCGCTATAAAAAAGTTTTCTACGTTGTATGTTATTTTAATTTTTGCAGACCCTTCCTTTACACTCCAGGTATTTACACCGTCTCTTGCAAGCCGCACATCTTTTCCAAGCTCTTTTAAAATTTCTTCAATTTTTTTGGCTGCACCCACGGCCTCTACTTCTTTTTCAGGTATCTCCGGCAGTTTTACTTCGGTGCCGCAGCTGGGACAATATTTTTTGGAGTCAATATTTTCTGTGGTAACCAAATAGCCGCAACTAAAACAACGGGTAGATGCATGACCCCGGTTGGGCAAATACATTTGTAAAGCATCCCGCAGGTAACTAACCGGCAATGCAAAACCGAGGTTATCACCACCCCGAATGATGAACGAGTTTACACCTATCACTTCGCCTTTATTATTTACTAAGGGTCCGCCGCTATTACCGGGGTTAATGGCTGCATCAATTTGTATAAACTTCAGGCCCTCTCTTATTCTGTCTACTTTAGAAATTACGCCTTGGGTGGCAGTATAATTTAATCCATATGGATGGCCGATAGCCACAACGGCATCTCCGTCTTTCATTTCTTCATAACGTCCTAACCGTATTTCTGGAAGTTCTATATTCTTAGGTGCCTGTAGAAAGGCAAGGTCATGTTTTCTATCGGTGTACCAAACTCTCGATAAGGCTTTATCAAAAGCTTTTCCGGCAATAGTTACCTCCGCATTGTCCGCTACTACATGGTCATTGGTAACAATCAGGTCAAACTCTTTTACATAAAATCCTGTACCGGTTCCACCGGCTGTTGCAATTTGGATAATTGCTTTTTGATATTGTTCTATTATTTGTTGTGAATCCATTACCACTGATTGCTTTGATTAGTTTGATTTGAATGATGGTGTATACTTGTTATTAATTATCCTTTTTATCTCTACGCTTTTTGACCCGAAGTTTATTAATAAACCTATTTCAAGATTCAGGGCTTCTAAATAATTTAATGCCTGCGCTAAATAGGCATCTGTTAGTTCTGTAACGGCTTTTATTTCTACCACTACTTTATTCTCTATTAAAAAGTCCACTCGTCGCTTACCGACCTCGATTCCGTCATAAAATATAGGTAATTCCATTTCTTGTTTAAATCCTATGCCCTCTTTATTTAATTCAATTATAAGACAACGCTGATAAATCAGTTCTTGATAGCCATTGCGCATTTTTTGATGCACTTTCATTGCACAGCCGATTACTTTAGCAGTTATGTCTGAATATTTATAGGCCTCATTTATCATTCCACTCATTTAAATCAGTGCAATCAGCGGTTAGCTTTCCATATTTAAAAATTCTATTTCATTGGTAAATGTCAAATCAAAATTCACTAATGTATCAAAACGTAGGTTCTGGGTTTTGAAATCCATGTTTGGATATTTGTCTCTCCACTTTGATTGTATCTCTTTTATTCTATCTGTTATTTCTTCCGAATAAAATTTATTGCGGGCTGCATCGTATGGAATGTTGGTGTAGCCTAAAGCTGTAAAATATTCCGAGTAATTAATTTTCATATATAAATGAAATAACTCGGTTATTACTTTAGGCAAACTGTAGGAGTACTGGCAATATGAAATTCCATACTCTGCGATCTGTGATGCGATAAAAGGATAATTATTATCCCGGTACCAGACCATATTCTGGTTGGCCACATGAATAGAATCGCTGATCGCTTTGTAAGCCTGCGGTGCTACAATGGCAAATGTATATTTGGAGTGAAAGAGATAATTAAAAATATCTTCTTTGGGCCGTTCTTTTAATTTTTTAAACTCTTCGATCATATCCCTGTTCTTTTCGGTAACAGGCCTTTCATCTTTTTTAAAATAGATACCGGTTATTTTTTCCAGCTCATGCAATAATTTTCCTTCGGGAGTTATTAAATAATCGATCCGGTAAATCAAAGCCAGCAACATATATGCAATACCGCCGGAAAATTTATCTGCATCCATTGCAGATGCCGTATCCAGCACCTGTTGAATCCATTTTTGCAGGTACTCATATTTTATTTCTTTTTCCTCTACGGGAGAAATAGTGACATGCTCATTATCGGCTGTTTGCAGTGTGGTAAAATCCTGCACTAACAGATCATCCTGTTTGTCGGCTTTAATGGCCAGCTCTTTTAGTCCGTAGTATAGTTTACTTGGGCTTGCTGCATCTATTCCGCTATCAAACCGCATGCAAAGCCGGTCGTTATCCAATGCAAAACGGCTGTAGTATAAATTAAAATTCATTTCGAGCAGGCGGCGCATAACCGGCACGGATGCTTGTGGCATTTTAGCTAATGTCACTTCCGCATTTATTCTGCCGTTAGCAATACTGCCCCGTACAATTTTAGAACCCTGGAATACTTCAAACCGGCCTTCGGCGCCATTTCTTTCATACACTACGTTTTGTATAGTATCGTCCCGGAGATATTCAAAAAAAGCATCAATGCTTTCAGGATATTTTTTCTCTTTGTATAGATTATCCGCATCCGTCCAGCGGTTTACTTTTGCCAGGGGCTTATTATTATCTGAGTAACGGCCAAATGGTATTTCCGGTCCTGCTTTCGGTACTTCTTTCTTCTTTCCCCAGCCAAACAATTTATCGAGCATAGTTGGATTTTGTGAATAGGCAAGATACTAAAAAGGTTCTTTGAAGAGTGGAGAGTAAGGAGTCGGTAATCGGTAGATTCCTGAAGTTTCGGGTTTTTCAATTTTGTTCGGGGTGTTCGTAATTGCTGAGCAGCGGACAGAACCTTGAAGAGTGCGACGCAAGGAACGATGCGCAGGGAACAGAACGCTGGAAAACAAAATATTTAACCCGTTTTCAGCCCGTTTTAAGTGTTGGCTGTATGGCAAAAATCAGTAGTTTCGCCACATTCAATTATTAATATGAAGTTCATAGCATCCTCTTCTTCTTTGCTGAAACAACTGCAGCATATCTCCGGTGTTATTAATGCTAACACGGTGCTCCCTATCCTTGAAGATTTTTTGTTTGAAGTAGAAAAAAACAAGCTGACCGTAGTTGCTACCGACCTGGAAACTGTGATGCGGGTGCAGTTGGATATTGAAGCTAAAGACAGCGGTAAGGTTTGTATTCCGGCAAAGATCCTGATGGATTCATTAAAGAATATTGCTGATCAGCCCCTGACCTTCAACATAGATAAAAATTTTGGCGTGGAAATTACCAGCGACAATGGTAAGTATAAAGTGATGGGCGAAAACCCGGACAACTTTCCAAAAGAACCGGCTGCTGATGACACTACTTCGTTTACCATGACAGCTTCGGCATTGGTAACGGCTATCAGCAAAACATTGTTTGCTACCAGTAACGATGATCTGCGTCCGGCCATGACGGGTGTTTTCTTTGAGCTGGATAAAAAAGGTTTTCAATGTGTGGCTACAGATGCTCATCGCCTGGTTCGTTATAAAAGAACTGATGTAAAATGTCCGAAAGCGGATTCATTCATCGTTCCCCGCAAGCCACTGAATCTTGTAAAAACAGCGATCCCTTCTTCCGAAGATGAGATCACAATCAGCTACAACAGCAATCATCTTTTTATAAAACATGGCACTACTCAAATGAGTTGTCGCCTGATAGATGCCCGTTTCCCGGATTATAAAGTGGTGATTCCTGCGGACAATCCTTATCGCTTAACGGTGAATAAAAATGATTTTCAAAGTGCACTGCGTCGTGTAAGTGTATTTAGTAATAAGAGTACTAACCAGGTTGCATTGAGCATTAGCGGCAGCGAATTACAATTAGCAGCACAAGATGTAGACTTTAGCTTTGAAGGAAACGAAAGAATGAAGTGCCAGTACAACGGAGAAGACCTGATGATCGCCTTCAATGCCCGTTTCTTAATTGAAATGCTGAATGCGGCTGACAGCGATGATATTAATATGGAATTATCTACTCCAACTAAAGCTGGTATCATTAAACCAACTGACCTGGATGATAATGAAGAGTTGTTGATGCTGGTGATGCCATTGATGCTGAATCAATAAAGACCACTGATTTAATTGATCAATAAGATTTGAAATGAATTTGGAAGCTCACAATATTTGTGGGCTTCTTTTTTTATACGCTTGTTTTTGTTTATGGCGGAAGATGAGCCACTCGGCAAATGCTAAATTTCCAACCCAGCCTACCCATGCTACTACACGGTATACATCCATCGGCGGAAGGGTGACCGTATTAGTGATTGCATATTTCCATGCTCTTAATGTAATAGCGGACAAGGTAAGTGCATAGCTTCTTATCATATAATTACGATGCGCCTTGAAGTTTTTTTGTTTTGCTTTTACCAATGCCATAGCAGTGAAATAGATCCACAGTATCGCCAATAAAACAAATGCAATTCTTGACCATAAGCCGCCGTTAGCATAAAAACCCATTAACAATCCTGCCGGGCCGGTAATTAATAAAACATCTGCTACATAAATGTAGCCGAGTGTGCGGTGAAGTTTGGGTTGGTTTCTTTGTATGGCTTTTGAAAACTGGGTGAACCCGGCAAACAATACCCACATACTTGCATATACATGAATAAAGAAGGCCGTTCGCCAGTGACCGATGCTGATATATTGTTGTTTGATGCGTAAAAAGCCAACATCCGTATTGTAGGGGATATAGGCCATCGTAATGGATGCCATTAGCCAGCAAAAGAAAGCCAGCAATATTAGCAAGCCGGCATTTATGGTGTTTGTGCGACTGATTATTTGTCCTAATTTTAAAAGACCATTAATTAACTCCTCTTACAAATTTAAACCTTTCACCATGAGAAAATTTTTGCTTTCGCTGCTGGCTGTTTCTTTTTTGCTGGCCTGTAATAATGAAAAAACTGCCGGTACTTCAGAGAAAGAAGTAAAAGATGATACGGCTATTGCAACTACTGCTACAACAGTACCGCCTGCTCCTTCAATTTATGAAGCATTATTGGGCTCTTTTGTAGGTGCTTTTGGTGATAATAAAATTACATTATTGATAACCCGTGCTGATAAGGATTCTGTTGTGGGCCGCTCTATTGTTGGTGGTAATGACAGGCCTTTTGCCGGAACAATTGTAAAAAATGGCAATATCTTTTCTATAACTGCT
Organism: Chitinophagaceae bacterium IBVUCB2; assembly: GCA_002127295.1. Lineage (GTDB taxonomy): Bacteria > Bacteroidota > Bacteroidia > Chitinophagales > Chitinophagaceae > JJ008. The sequence continues at coordinate 2,072,621 of NFUV01000001.1, read as the reverse complement.
AAAGAACCCGGCGATCATAAAGATGATGGTGTTTTTAATTTTGAAATCGCTGAATCGAATGCTGTTGCAGTGAGTGGTACATGGAAACCAAACGATGCAAAAAAACCCGCCAAGACCTTTGCTTTGGAACGTAAAAAATTTACGTATAATCCTGCTGTTGGCTCTTACCCCCAGGCTTCGCAACGCTTATTAAAACCCGAAGATGTAGAGAATGAAATGAAAGAAGACCTGGAATTTATGCGCAATGAGATTTTTGCCCGTCATGGTTATTGTTTTAACCGAAAACATTTGCGCCAGCAATTTGAGAATGAAGATTGGTATGTTCCCAACACGGTCAACATTAAAGGTTTTCTTACTGATATTGAAAAGAAAAACATTACCATGATAAAACGATATGAGAAATATGCAGAGGAGTATGGTGATGAATATGGCCGTTAATAAAAACTATTATGAAATTTGTACCCGTTTGGATCTATGATAATTATGTATCGGCACATATTGCAATGGGCCGGCTGGAAGAAGATGGTTTTAAATGCTGGTTGAAGGATGAAAATACGGTTACCATCGACCCTATCCTTACCAATGCTGTTGGTGGAATTAAGCTAATGGTGGAAGAAGCGGAGGCAAAGAAAGCTTTTGATATATTAAAACAATTGCAACTAGACCATAAAGCAAAAATTACTTGCCCGGCATGCGGTTCTCATAATATTGAAGTGGTCAGTACCCCTCGCAAGGCTGCTAACTGGCTTAGTGCTTTACTTACTTTTTCCTTTACCAATTTTGCTATGGCTGTGGAAACTGTTAATCATTGTTTTGATTGTGGAAACGAATTTGCTGAAGAAATGTTAGAAAATTGAACAGGACATAATTCTATTGTTTTCCTTCGTACCTTTTAACTGAAAATAGCTAACGATGTGGGATAGCATTATTGAACATTTCCAAACCCTTGAACAACGACCCCTGGAGAGAATGGCCATTCTTGTTGGTGGTTTATTATTCTTCTGGATTATTGAAGGGGCTATACCGCTGATTTCACTCCGCTACAAAAAAAATAAGCTTCGCCATGCAGGAGTAAATTTTGTTTTCACGGTTATCCATCTTATCGTTCATACGGGGCTGGCAGTATTAATTATACTGCTTTCCGATTGGTGTTTGCATAACGGCTTTGGTTTGGTGTATTGGTTTAATGCCAATGTATTGCTCACGGTGATCATTGGTGTGCTGGCATTGGATTTCAGCAGCTGGCTGGTGCATTTGGTAATGCATAAAGTGCCGTTACTTTGGCGTTTTCATCTTGTTCATCATAGCGATACCAATGTTGATGTAACAACAGGTTTGCGTCATCATCCCGGTGATAGTTTATTAAGAGGTATTTTCTTTATCATTTTTATTTTTATCTCTGGTGCTCCTATGTATAGTGTAATGATTTACCAGACACTGGTAGTAATTGCCACTGCCTTTACCCATGCAAATATCAGTCTGCCAAAAAAATTAGATGCTGCGTTGAGCTACGTTCTTATTTCTCCCAATATGCATAAAGTACATCACCACTGGAAGCAGCCTTATACAGATACTAATTATGGTGCTGTGTTTTCTATCTGGGATAGATTATTAGGAACTTTTGGAAAACTGGATACCAAAGAAATCCGCTACGGTCTCGACCGTTATTATCCCGCCGAAAAAGATGAAGATGTACTGAGTCTTCTTAAAAAACCTTTTCAAAAGTTGGATAGCTGATCAATCTTTACAATCACACAATATGAGGAAATTCTTTTTACTCGTTCTTGTTCTTGTTTCAATCAACAGTTGGTCACAGGTTTTTGACCGCATAATGTATGTAGCAGCAAAATCCGGCTTAAGCATTCGTGAAACCGCTGATGCTAATGCTAAGGTGCTTGATAAAATTCCTTATGGAACAAAAATTAGCTTAATAGATGAAGATGGCGGTTGGAAGGAAATTATTACCGAGGGCTTGACAGGTTATTGGAGAAAAGTGAAGTTTAATAACAAGACTGGTTATATCGTTGACAGTTATTTATTCCCCTGGCCTCCGCCAAAACTCGCCACGGTAAAAGATATGAAACAATACCTGGCCCAGGTAGCTGCACCTTTTGGCCAGCAACTAATAATCCGTTCCGGAAAAACAGCCGAGATGACTGAAAGCGGATGGGAGTTAAAGAAACAACTTTATAAAAACGGGGCGGAACACCAGGAATTCAACGGTTATGAATATGGTTCCGATACTTATTTTTTACCCGGTTTTGGTTTGCAGCAGGGTTTTCTGCTCTGCCGGCTTATCACCCAGTTTCAGGAAGTGTTTGGTGAAAAAGATGAATTTCCAACGACCAGTAAAAAGTTTAAAAAGGGAGAGAGAGAATATGAAATAGAATTGCGCAAACGAGTTGAGGAAGCAGATTATGCGGGCCCTTTTTCTATTGAAAAGATAAGAATAGGTTATGAAGATGGCGCCTATTATGAATTTGAAATGTATATATTGGAAAACCAGTTAGTCATTTCTATCAGTGCTGGGGTGTAATTTTACCGCATGAAGAAGATCGCCATGATACCGGCACGGTTCGCTGCTACAAGATTTCCTGCCAAACTGATGCAGTTATTGGGAGACAAAACTGTAATTCGCCATACTTACGATGCAACAATAGCCACCGGTCTTTTTGATGAGGTGGTAGTAGTTACCGACAGCGATATTATTTATTCGGAGATCACAAATGCCGGGGGTAGGGCCCTTATGAGTAAGAACGAACATGAAAGTGGTAGTGATAGAATAGCAGAAGCAGCAGCTGATATGGATGTTGATATAATTGTGAACGTACAGGGCGATACTCCTTTTGTAAAAAGAGAGCCTTTGCAAAAATTGTTAGCTCAGTTTAATGATAATGCTGTACAAGTGGCTTCCATGATGCAGGTATTAACTGACCATAACGACATCATGGATCCTAATTTTGTAAAAGTGGCGGTGGATAAGAATATGAATTCCTTATTCTTCAGTCGTTCGGTGATTCCTTACCCCAGAGATAATAATTTTCCTACTACCTATTACGAACACATTGGCGTATATGCTTTCCGCAAGCAGGCATTAATGAGTTTTACGCAATGGCCGGTAACGCCGCTGGAAGCCGCTGAAAAAGTTGAATGTCTCCGCTATTTGGAAAATGGTATCCCGCTTCGCATGATCATCGTAGACTATATGGGAGTTGAAATTGATACGCCGGAGGATTTGGAAAAAGCAGCGAAGCTTCTTTAATAGTTTAACCACGGATTACTCAGATTTAATATAGCACAGATTGCACAGATTGCACAGTTTAGAAGAAATAAATGAAATAACGGGAAAGATTATCGGCGCTTCTTTTAAAGTACACTCGGAGCTTGGGCCTGGTTTGTTAGAAAGTTCTTATAAAGAATGTCTTTATTATGTTTTAACAAAAGAGGGGTTATTCGTTGAAAAAGAAAAAGCGTTGCCACTCCTTTACGAAGAAGTAAAGCTTGATATTGGATATCGGTTAGACCTATTTGTAGAAAGAAAAGTTATAGTAGAAATAAAGTCTGTTGAGGCACTAACAGATGTACACACCGCACAAGTATTGACTTATTTGAAATTAACCCAATCTAAAGTAGGTTTGCTTATAAATTTTAATGTAGCAGACTTAAAGAAAGGGATAAAACGTCTAATACATTAATATCTGTGTTTTCTGTGTATTAATCTGTGCATTCTGTGGTAAAAAATAACTCATGAAATTCAGAAACTTTAAACTCGTTGGCTATGTAGTGTATGGCCGTGGTTCTTTTAATCAATTAGATGAGATCATAGCACCGCATCGTAAAGATGATAAGCCTATGGTTTTTTTAGTCGATCATTTTTTTGAGGGCAAGCCGCTGGTCACCAGAATTCCTGTTCGTGGAAATGATAAAGTAATTTTTGTTGACGTTACTTACGAACCCAAAACAACATATGTTGATACACTTGCACAACAAATAAAAGATGAGTTTGGAACTGTAAGCGGTATTATCGGTATCGGCGGTGGCTCAGCGATGGATTTAGCAAAAGCTGTTTCATTAATGATGAACAACCCCGGCTCTTCTGCCGATTACCAGGGATGGGATTTGGTAAAAAAACCCGGTGTTTATAAAGTTGGTATTCCTACGCTCAGTGGTACAGGTGCAGAAGTTTCAAGAACAACTGTATTAACAGGACCAACAAAAAAACTGGGAATGAATTCCGACTTCACACCATTTGACCAAATAGTATTGGACCCGGAATTAACAGCCAACGCACCAGCCAATCAGCGTTTTTATACAGGCATGGATTGTTATATCCATTGCATTGAAAGTTTGGAAGGAACTTTTTTAAATGAGTTCAGCAAAAGCTATGGAGAAAAAGCTTTGGAGCTTTGCCGTGATGTTTTTGTAAAGACTGATGGGTGGAATGATGATTGTGATGATAAATTAATGATGGCCTCTTATGCCGGTGGAATGAGCATCGCCTACTCACAGGTAGGTGTGGCACATGCCGTAAGTTATGGTTTGAGTTATTTACTCGGTACCAAACATGGTATTGGTAATTGTATTGTGATGAATCACCTCGAAGAATATTATCCGGCCGGTGTAAAAGAATTTAAATACATGGTTGAAAAAAATAAGATCGATATACCAACGGGCATTTGCAAAGGATTAAGCGAAGATGATTTTGACAAGATGATTGGCGTATCCATGGGCATGAAGCCGCTTTGGGAAAATGCATTGGGAAAAGACTGGGAAAAAATAATGACGAGAGAGAGGTTGAGAGCTTTGTATGATAAGTTGTAATCAAAATGGCAGGAGGTTTAATTCTTCATAAATAATAATTTCCTTTTTCTGCAACCCCTTTTTTAGTTGCCGGTAGCTGATGCGTTGATTGCTGCCACAACGACGATAATAAAGATTTCCCTGATGAATTTCTTTTATCATTAGTTCTCGTTCGGGAAACTGGTACACTGTTTTCCAATCTGCCATGGCAATTTGCAAAGCCTCGTTCCAGTATTTTAGTTTAATCATTTGTATAAAAATACATTGATTTTCAATTGAAATTTATACAAGGAGTTGCGTATATTTATGAGTTGTGTGCAATTTTTTATGAACCGAAAGAGCTTATTAAATCAACTTGAATTAGCTTATGCTCCATTGACAGCTTACGAATTTGCTGTTGTCAAAGATGACAAGTTAATTGACAGAGCACTTGAGAAAGCAAGCCTTTATCTGATTGGGCAAAGACCCGTTATAACCTTTGAAAATGTAATCCCTGACACGACAGTATATCAATTGAACTTTGAAATCCATCAAAAAGGCAATCCGAATGTATTGAAATGCCAACTACCATTTGACCAAGAAATATTTGGGTTAATAAAGGATAATGTTGTTGATGTAGCATTTAATTACCTTGACAAATCTATTAAGCAAGAAAAGCCTCCTTTTCAAAATATTCTTGGTTTCTCATTAGTTAGACATACGGAAAAAGGAAAGGAGTTTATTATTTGGTTTTCTCCAGAAAAGCTTCTCCAAAATTGGTGGAAAGGATTTATTGATTGCGAGGTTGAAGGGGACTGGAAATCATTCACAAATTACAAGGTTCATTATGTTGGTAAAGCAACAAAGCAAAGTATATTGAAACGACTAACAGGACATGCGACATTCCAAGACATTTTATCTTTGGAAGCTCCAGTAACTGAAAAGCAATTACCAGCAAATGAAATTGTAATTCTTCCTTTTGAGTTCCAAGAAAATTTGCAAATCCAATCATTTGGAGATGGAGCAGACACAAAAGACATGGTTGCATCATTGCTTGGTGAAAATTATCCAGACCAAGAAAAAGTATTTCTTGACGCTGAAAAGGCTTTAATCAAAGCCATGCAACCATCTTACAACAAAGAGCTATTTAATAATTACCCAGTTAGCAAAGACGGTCTCTATAATGACAACTATAACGCCATTTCATACACCTTCATTGACCCAATTGTACTGACTTACGAAGAAGGTGAGATAAGAGGCGGACTGACCCATATTGGCGGGGACGCTATTTTAATTCTTGACAACAAAGAATTTAAACTTGCCAAGCACAACTAAAACTGCACACAACATGAACTATGTAAAAACCCTGTATCCGAAAACGGAACAGGGTTTTTTGTATGGACCCGACATAGAAGTGAGAAACATTTTTATCGCCAGCGACCCGGCACCCATTTATATCCTCTGCGGGTATATTGCCAATGACCGGGAACCCACACAGCCCTGTCATATCTGGGGCTTGACCAATAGCCGGGTACTGCTACATATTGTCCCCGTTTCCAACGCCATTCTGGCCCTATCCAAATGGCACCATGCCGGGGAGAAGGACCGGGTGCTCCCATGCGAACAGCAACCGGAAAATTTAACCGGACTCTTACATGCTGTGCCTGCAGTTGCAATCCCGCTACCAACAAACACATTATTACTACTGCTTTAATTTTCATAGCTATTTTGTTTAAGGACTATATGACCGGGAAAGATATTCAGGGTTTATTGGCAGCGATTCTTTTACTAACTTTCCTGTTATGAATCTCGATAAACTGAGGCCCGATAAATACCTCAAATACCTTTACCTGCCGAACCTGTTTGGGTCAAACCGGACAAAAGAGATTTTATCCGTTAACCCAACCGTTATTCCGCACCGGGAAGAAGCGAAAGATGTTGTTGTTACTGTATATGATTATGATACAGAAACAATGGAAGAAAAGAAATTTTCCTCTATTGATAGTTGTTTCAATTATAAATCCAGCGGTCGCATTACCTGGATAAATATTGACGGGCTGCGTAAATCGGATGTAGAATCGATTTGTGCTCATTTTGATATTCACCCATTGATCGTTGAAGACATATTGAGTATCAACCAGCGTCCAAAACTTGATGAAGCCGAGAACAGTATTTTTTGCCTGCTCAACATGCTCTACTTTAATGAAGAAACATTTGCCGTAGAACAGGAACAGATCAGTATCATATTGGCCAAAGATGCAGTTATCAGTTTCCAGGAAGATGCACACAGAGATGTATTTACTTCCCTGCGGGAAAAATTAAAAAGCCCGGGTAGTAAAGTTCGTCAGCGTACGGCCGATTATCTCTGCTACACATTGCTCGATATGATCGTTGACCATTATTTTATTGTAATGGAAAAACTCGGTAATCGTATTGAAGAAGTGGAAGAAGAAGTATCCCGCGGCAATAACCCAAGAGCCCTTTCCCATATTACGAGATTGAGAAAGGAACTGATCATCTTAAAACGAAATTTTTCTCCGGTACGGGAAGTGGTAAATGGTTTTTTGAGAAGTGAAAGTGAATTACTCGAAGATCGTCATACCAAATATTATAAAGACGTTTATGATCACATCATCCAGGCTACTGACCTTAGTGAAAACTACCGTGATATTATGGTGAGCTTACAGGACCTGCATGTAAATAATGTAAACCTGAAAATGAACGAAGTGATGAAGGTAATGGCGATCGTTACCTGCTTGCTGGCACCCGCTACAGTCATCGGCGGTATTTTTGGAATGAACTTCGATGCCAACGTAAATTTCTTTCACCAACGCTGGGGATTTTATACCGCCGTGGGTTTAATGTTGCTGATCCCTATCGTTATGCTGTGGATGTTTAGAAGGCGGGGGTGGTTTTAATTTCCAAACCGAAAAGGGACTTATACTTATTCATTTAATTGGAAAATTAATTACTGCAGCTGAACACCTAGTTACTCTTTGGAGGCAGTGGCTTTTTATAAACCGGCACTGTGCTGCACGGCTCTCCATACATGATACTTTTTACAACAGGTCGTAATAATTTAGTTATTTCCATGTACACATAATCAGCAATGGGTGTTTCACCACAACCCTTAATTACAATTCGCTTATCAGTATAATCATTTACATTAATGACAGAAAGGTTTTTTAGAAAAAGTGTTTTGTGCAATTCTTTTTCATCGCCCATTACTATTTCTGCTGCTACTGGTTGCAGGTAGGCAGCTACCAGCATATAGGCCCATACAGGAATAATTGCATCGGCAGTACAGGTAAGTGCCATATTTTTGTTAGCGAAAACAGACCAATCCACCTTTTTTAGTGCTTCTCTAAAATCCTTTTCTTTTAATATCAGGCCCATGAATAAATAATCTTTCATATCGAAAACGGCTGTTTCTCCTTTCGGATACCAGGTTTCCAAATCGATTGTTACCAATCCACTTTCCGCTACTTTATTTATTATCGGCTCACTCATTTTAGATCGTTTGTATGTCCGCCTCCGCTTAGGTTTTACGGATGCATAAAGTTACAATTAATGCGGAGCTATTGTTTGCGACATCCGTAAAACAAAACAGCCCCGTTCTCACGGAGCTGCCTGTTAATTGTGGTTGCTATTTTCTTTAATATTTTTCTGCTCTTTTATCTTTTATGGTTGCCGCTTCACGCAAAGCCATCAAGATCAACTGCGGGTTTGCTGCCCGTTGTTTTGCCTGCTCATATAATGATTTGCGCTGCTCTGCAATATCGCCACTTGTTACGGCCGTTGCCGAAACGTTCTCTACTCTTACAACATATACACCGTTCTGTCCTTCCAATGCTTCCGGAATCACCTTTCCTTTATTAGCAGGATTAAAAGCGGCACCAATTACTCTTGGCTCATAACCTAATGCAGGAGATGTTGCCTGGGAAGACATTCTGATACTATCCGCTGTTTCGATTGGTTTGCCCAATGCAGTAGCGGCTGCTTCAAGGGCTGTTATCTTGCCAATTTTTTGCTTCAGCATTTCTGCTTTCTTTTTATTGCGCAACGCCGGTTCTGCGGTTGTTCTTGCTGTTGCTACACTTTGTGTTCCTTCTTCAAATATTTCTGTTACTACAGCTACCACATAATCAGTACCGATTTTCTCTGTCTTTAATACCTCTCCTTTCTTTGCATCATATATAGCCCGTACAAAGGTTCTTGAATCACCAAGGCCGGGGATTTGAGAATCTGCTGGTTTAATATTAGAACCAATCCCTTTTACAAGACCCTGGGGTTTTAATGTTTTTTCAAACGTCGCATCAAATGATTTTAAATCTCTGCTATCACCAGCAAACTGGTTGGCTTTGTTTAAAGCGTTGTTATCTGTTTCCTGGCTGATGATGATTTCTTTTGGCAGGTAAGCAATCTTATATCCGGCACCGCTTCCTTTTTGTGAAAGCACTTCCATGTAGTGATAACCAAATTCTGTTTTTACAACTCCTTTGGTACCCACCGGATTCAGGAAAGCAAAATCATTGAAGGGTGATACCATTTGTCCCGGTGTTATTTCATACTCCCCTTTTTTGTCTTTACTTCCCGGATCTTCTGAAAGCTTTGCAAGAACGGTATCAAAGTTGGAGCCGTTGCGTATTGCTATCTCTACACTATCAATTATTCTTTTTGCATCTTCATCGCTTCTTACAGGATACATCTGGCCGCTTTGCGGATCTCTTTGTGAGGTGGCAATAAGAATGTGGCGCACTTTTACCGTATCCGGCATTTGTCGTACACCCATCATTTTTGCTAATGTATAAGTTCCGCCATCAAGATAAGGTCCATAAGTGCTGCCAACGGGTGTTCTGAAAATTGAATCTTTAGCAGCGATCTGTATAGCTTTGCCGCTGATATATCCATTATAAAAATTTCCTGTTCCCTGGTAAGCAAGAAACTGCTCAATATTTTGTGTGGTGTCAAACTCTGCTTTTAATGCCATCAGCTTAGTTCTTGCTTCTGCGCTGTCTGCTGCAGTGGGTGCTGCACTAAATTTTACATAGCTGATGCTGCGGCTTTCCTGCTGCTTAAAATCGTTTTTGTTCTTATTGATATAATCCTGGATTTCTTTATCTGTGATCTTTACTGCACTATCCGGAATACTGGTGTAAGGTTCTCTTACAAAAGAAATTTTTGCCAGCTGGCTGTTGTCGGCATTTTGTTTCTCTACCATCCATTTTGGATAGTTTACAGTATTAGCTAACATAGCAACCAGCTTTTCGCTTTTGCGTTGTTGCTCCAGGTCTCTGATATAAGTGCTGAATTGCTCTTTTTGTTCAGGTGTTCCTTTCTTCAACATTTGGTCGATCTGTTGCTTTGCAAGTACCGCATTATATTGACCAGTTGCAGAATCTGTAAACTGTTGTTTTAAATCTTGCGGTGCGTTAGGACCATATAAAATATCGCCTAACTCTTTTTTACCAATCTTCATTCCCAGTTTATCAAACTCATCGGTAAACAAAACTCTTCCCACTTCCTGGTTCCAGGCTTGTTCGATGGCCTGTTGTGTTGTTGCACCACCGGCTGGATAACCTTGTTGCTGCATGTTACTTTCTACACGGTCAACATATTGCTGAAATTCATCGGCAGAAATTTTAGTGCCGTTTACGGTACCAACGGAATTGGGTCCGCCACCTGTAACACCACGACCCTTACCAGCAAAATAATCAGTTAGAATAAATCCAATGAGGGCTAAAGCAATCAATACAACGGAAACTTTTGCGCCTTTGTCCCTTATAGTTTGAATAATAGACATAATAATATACCCTGTTTAAAAAGGATGGCAAAAATAGGGGAAAAACTGTGGAAAATCCACAAAAAATGCCCTGTTCAGGGGCATTTTAAGCGGTTAAAATGTGGGCTGGAAACCTGTATTTATAAGCGGCTGCCCTTATTTCTTCTTTGGGTGAACCAGTTTCATTTCTTTTATCAAATGGGTGGCCCCGGCGTATTTATCAACTACAAATAACACATAGCGGATATCCACCATAATGTTGCGGCAAATAGAGGGGTCGTAATTGATATCACTCATGGTTCCTTCCCAGGCCCGGTCAAAGTTGAGGCCCACCAGGTTTCCATATGCATCTAAAGCCGGGCTGCCTGAGTTGCCGCCGGTTGTGTGATTCTTTGCGATAAAACATACCGGCATTTTTCCTTTGTCGCCGTACTGGCCGTAATCTTTGTTTTTATACAGTTCTCTTATTTTTTCCGGCACATCAAACTCATAATCTCCCGGTTTATATTTATCGATCAGTCCATCCAGGTACGTATAAAAATCATATTTAACAGCATCCCGTGGTTCATACCCTTTTACATTTCCATAAGTAACCCGCAGTGTGCTGTTGGCATCAGGATAAAACTTTTTTTCTTTAAACACATCCATCTGCGCCTGCATGTACGTTCGCTGTAGTTTATTGATGTTGCTGGTAAGGTCGCCCAACTTTGTTTGAACCTGTGTTTGGTAGGTCTTTAAAAGATCCTGGTATAATAATATTACCTGTTGTTGCTTCAAAGTTGTTATTAATTCTGCCGCTGGTTTTTCCAATAGTTTCATTGTTTCCTTGCTATCATCCAGCGTTGTTGCGCCGTATGTTTTTGCCGCAAGTTTTGCATAGTCTCCTGAGCCGTTCATCCATTCTTTCAACATGGGAGAAACATATTTTGCTTCCTGGTCTTTTACATACATTTCCATCATCACTTCAAATAGTTTTTGATCCACCACAGGACTGTATTCTCCATATAAACTATTTAATGCGTTTTTGGTTATCGGTAGCCGTTGGTTAAATCCCTTTTCACCATCTTTTTCATAGGCTGTTATCAATGCATTTAACTGAGCGGCGATGGTAAATAATTCAACCTTACTTACTATCTCAGTATAATAATCTCTTGCATACCCATAGGGTTTTAGTTCTGCATACAATAGTTCCAGGTCACTCAGTAATGTTCCATAACTATTTTTCCAGGTGGGGTTGGCGTTTACTCTTTTTTGAAATTCTGCCTCGTATGTTTTCTTTTTTCCTACGGCATTGGTGCTGGTTAAGCCCAACACTTCTCCCTGCCATTTTTTATGAGAGTTTTGAATACCGGCATATTTTGATGCGTATTGAATTTTTATTGATTCATCTTTCCGCATATAACCATCAATCACCATCAGGGCTTTATCACGGATAGCAATTTTTGCCGGATCGTTCACTGTCATTATTTGCTCCACTGCAGGTGATGGTAAGTATTGTGTAGTTCTGCCGGGAAAACCAAACACCATCGTAAAATCATTTTCTGCTACACCATCTAATGAAATGGCCAATGATTTTTTTGGAGTGTAAGGAATATTATCTGCTGAGTAATTCGCAGGTTTATTGTCCTTGCCTGCATAAATGCGGAACATAGAAAAATCGCCGGTGTGGCGTGGCCATACCCAGTTGTCGGTGTCTTTTCCAAAATTGCCGATGGCAGATGGCGGAGCTCCTACTAAGCGTACATCATTATAGGTTTCTGTAGTAAATAAAAAGTACTGGTTGCCCTCAAAAAAGGGGCGAACAAAATTATTCTGATAAGTTTCTTTTTTAGAGTTGCTGCGCAACGTGGCAATGTTTTTATCGATGGTTGATTGCCTTTCGTTTTCTTTCATAGCTGTTGTAACTCCTTCCAGCACCTGTTTACTTACATCATCTATTCGCACGATAAACGTCACAAACAATCCCGGGTTTGGAATTTCTTCAGCATAATTTTTTGCCCAAAAACCATCTCTTATATAATTACGTTCAAGCGTAGAGTGATTTTGAATATTATCAAAGCCGCAGTGGTGGTTCGTTAACACCAGGCCTTTGGAGGAAATTACTTCGCCGGTGCAGAAACCGCCAAAGCTTACGATCGCATCTTTTAAACTTCCGGAGTTTATACTATATATGTCTTTGGCACTGATCTTCATCCCCATGCTTTTCATTTGCTTCTCATTCAGCTGGGCTAACAATTGGGGTAACCACATTCCTTCGTCTGCTTTGGCCAGGGTGGTTATAAATAGCGATATAATAATAATAAGCTGCTTACAATACTTCATACAACAAGTTTTTAAGGAGTTAAAAGTAATATTTTCTGACGGGAGTGATTATTTTAAGCGTTTCGTCGTCCGGATCGTTTCAATTATTGATTTTAATAAATATGTAACTCAACCAAACCGGTTCTTTGCCAACTTTTTTCCTCACAACAATATGTGGATACCGCATATTTAATGTGGATAGCTCTTTGTGAAACGTGGATATGAAACTGAATGATTGGAACTTAAAATGTGAACGGCGTACAATTTGAAATAGTGCTGTATGTATTTTATGGTTTGTCCTTACTTAATCCACACTGTCATTTAAAATTTAAAATTCTTTTTATTCAGTTTTTACAATTAACAACTATGTGGATAGCTATGCTCAAATACAGCAGCAGCCACAAAACAATATGTGGATTACCGGGTTTTGAATGTGTATTACTTTAAACAAGTAAATTTGTGTTGCGGGTTATCCACTAATCCACAGCTGTAATAATAATATACTCTTTTTTATAAAAATATATTATTACTATTATTGTATTAATACAGGGTTTGAAAAATTTTGTTTTGAAAAATTGGTTGGCTTGGTGGAATATTGCTGAATCGAAAAAGAAATTGCGATGAACGACAACACTTCAAACAACTCAGTACTGGAAACGGCAAAAGCCAATGTGGAGAAACGAGGTTTTCTCGATATTGATCTTGACCCGACATTGGATCTTTTTGCGGCCATCGAAAGGTTGAAGAAAGAAAAAAATGCGGTGGTGCTGGCGCACTACTACCAGGAGCCGGATATCCAGGATGTGGCGGATTATATCGGTGACAGTCTTGGTTTAGCCCAGCAAGCGGAAAAGACAACAGCGGATATGATCGTTTTTGCCGGAGTACACTTCATGGCTGAAACAGCAAAGATCCTTAACCCCAGCAAAAAAGTAGTGATACCTGATCTGAAAGCGGGTTGTTCGTTGAGTGATAGTTGCCCTCCCCCATTATTCAAAAGATTCAAAGAGCAGCATCCTGACCATGTGGTGGTGAGCTATATCAACTGCAGTGCCGGTATAAAAGCATTGAGTGATGTGATCGTTACGAGCAGTAATGCAAAGATCATTGTTGAAAGTTTTCCAAAGGATCAAAAAATAATTTTTGCCCCCGATAAAAATTTAGGAGCTTATATCAACAAAGTAACAGGGCGGGATATGTTGCTGTGGAATGGAGCCTGTATGGTGCATGAAATTTTTAGTTTAGAAAAAATTACCAAGTTAAAAGTTCGTCACCCGAATGCAAAAATGATTGCACATCCTGAATGTGAAGACCCCATTCTTCGCATTGCAGATTATATCGGCTCTACTACGGGATTATTAAAATACACACAAACAGATTCCTCCCAGGAATACATCGTGGCAACAGAGACGGGTATACTGCACCAGATGATGAAGGCATCTCCTGAAAAAACTTTTATACCGGCGCCACCGAATAATAGTTGTGCCTGTAATGATTGCCCGCATATGAAGTTGAACTCTCTCGAAAAGTTATATCTCTGTATGGAATATGAAACACCGGCAATAGAGATGGAAGAATCGCTGCGCCTTGCTGCAAAGAAACCAATTGACAGGATGCTGGAGATTAGTGCGAAGGCGGGGTTGTAAAAGCGGATTGTCCTAACGACAATACAAAATGTATAACATCAAAGCATTGATTTTCAGTGCCTACTTTTCTTGGGCTAATACGTCTTATATCATAAATTTACTTGTTGGCAGCAATACGCAAAGACCATGATTAACACAAGTAAGTTTATAAGATATTATCTTGTTTTCCTGTTGACATTTATTGGTGCATATGCTTTTGGACAAGAAAGGAGCTCTCCTAAGCTGGCTAAATCGAAAGGTGATTTCACTCACAATGCAACAGGAACAATTTTTCCAGAACAAATAGAAGGCTATCCCAGGAAAAGCATTTATTCATTTACCAAACAAGACGATAATATTGAAGTGACTTATGAAAGCTCGGAGGAAACTTCTATAGCAATCAAAATTTACCCAGCAGGTGATGGAACCGAAGGCAGATTACGAAATGAGTATTTAAAGACACTTCAAACGATTTCAAACGCAGCAAACAAGACGATAGGATTTGATCAAGGCCCAATCCGTAGAGTGGGCGCTAAATATATATGTAATGGTTTCCAAGCAGTATCAAAGCTAAAAACCAAAGATAAAGTCGCTCTATTAGCTCTATACGAGTGTGGAGCATGGTTTCTAAGAATAAAAATTACTTCGAAGGGATTAGACAGCAACCATATCCAAGCATTAGAGGAGAAAATTCTGATTAAATATGACCCGACTAAGTTCACAGAACTAAAGCCATTAAATCTAAAATCAGATTTTATTGTTGCACCAGAACTGGGTAAAGACAGAGTGAGAGCAAAGTATGTTCTTAAAAGTGGTTTAAAAAAATTGGAATGGGCTAATAAGAATGTGCCTGAAAATGAAAGAGCTTCTGGTTTCCCTGATTTATATCTCAATATGCACATTGACGCATTTAAAGAGTTTGCGGAATGCAAAGATGAAAGTTACACATCAGACAATGACATAGCAAAATTTATCAGTGATATAAACAAAGTCATAAAAGCAAACTATCTCCCTGAATTTTTGATGAAGCAATACAATATGGTTATGATTGTATCAGATGACATAAAATTTGATTTTGACGGTTTTACTCGATGGCAGGAGCAGCATAAAATAACTATGGACGTACACAAGTTTTACTACTTGATAATTTATAGACAACCTAAGTGAGAAGTACTGCTGCCAACAAAAGGTTTTGTGCAATTGGGGCTTGACGTTGAAGCAATCATCCGCAGTGTGTCTCGTCCTGAAATAGGTTTACACAAAAAAGTAAACTTATGGACATTAAACAACAAGCCGTCAACGAATATTTGACGCAAGGATTCACTTACCGGCAGTTGGCCAGCAAGTACGGTGTCAGCCGTTCTACCATCAACACCTGGGTTCTCGTTCATCAGGGTATTCATGATTTGCCACGCAGCAAACGACAAAATTCTTACGACCTTCAGCAAATGAAACAAGGCAAAAAATCTAAACAAAAACAAGTTGCCATTTCTGATGCAGAACAAAAAATCGCTTTGCTTGAAAAACAACTGGCCTGGGAAAAAATGAGAGCCGATGCCCTCGACACGATGATTAACATTGCAGAGAAGGAGCTGAA